>CBFHHM010000014.1:22376-80236 GCA_965655705.1 Candidatus Pelagisphaera sp. | reverse complement strand
ACCGCCGTGCCATCGCAAAAGACATCCAAGTAATCGAGCCTCACCGGTTCGCCCGCTTCTACCGCAGCTGCCATAGACGCTTGATCCACGCCTTCTACTCCTACGATTTCAATGTTCGGATAGTAGCGTTTGAGCCAACAGGCCACGCCCGCCGCCATTCCGCCGCCGCCAATCTGCAAATAGGCAATGTCGAATTCGCCTTCGCCCGCCATAACCACCTCGTCGGCCAGCGTACCTTGACCCGCCATAACCAACAAATCGTCGTAGGGATGGATGAATGTCCTGCCTTCCGCTTCGGCAAAGGCATGGGCCGCCTGCGAGGCATCGTCGTAGGAATCCCCTTCCAGCCTTACATTTACCGAATCCTGCCCGAGCGTTCTCACCGCCTCTTGCTTCATCAAGGGAGTCGAACGCGGCATGAATATCTCCGCGGTCGCCCCTAGCTTGCGGGAAGCCAGCGCCACGCCTTGGGCATGATTGCCCGCCGATGCGCACACCACGCCCAGAGTCTTCTCGCGCTCGCTAAGCAGACTCATGCGATTGTAGGCGCCTCGCCACTTGTAAGCGTGAATCGGCGACAGGTCCTCGCGTTTTAGGAAGAGATTTTCGTTTGGACTCAATCGCTGCAACGGAGTCGGACGAGCGATTTCGTATACGCGCTGCCTCGCCTTCAGGATCTCCTGAAAAAGGTCTTCAAGGGGTGGATACTGCATCGCTCAGTCCTCGTCGTCCTCCCCTTGATCCTGATGGAAACGCAGGATAAACCAAATGAAGAGCACCACGAAGGTTCCAATCCAGGCCGATCCATAGGCGAACGGACCCAACTCGGGAGCGAACACCGCGATCGCGATCGCTAGAAGCGTCGCGACAATAAGCGGGAAGGGCAGTACTTTTCCCAATGGCGGGGGCCGATACATAGCCACCGATCCAAACAGCTTTAAGGCGCTTGGCCACTCTTTTCAGCGCCGTGAAACGCATGCGGCCGAGCAGACGGAATTCCGGAGGCCAACCCTGAAAACGCCCACCCAGCTGTTTTAACGGGAAGACTTACTCCCCCCAAAGGAGCTCCTCGATCTCTCTTCGTTCCTTTTTCGTCGGACGGCCCGCGCCTCGATCGCGTTGCAGGATGCTTTGGGCCCGGGTCTGCTGCAGGACTTCGTAGGCTTCCGGCGGAGTGAGGTCTTCCATGAAATCCGCTACTAGCTTCGCCCCCACTCGCTTCTCGATCAGGCCTACAACCTTGACGGTCCGAGCGACCAGTCCTTGCTGAACCGCCAGCGTGTCCCCCACTTTGAGCGATCGCGAAGGCTTCACCTTCTCGTCGCGAATGCGTACCTTGCCTCCTCGACAGGCCTCGGTGGATTGGGAACGCGTCTTGAACAAGCGAACGGCCCACAACCATCTATCGACCCGCGCTTTCTCAACAATGGGTAGGCTCATGTTCGATTTTCTTCCGACGTCCGCTCGCTTCTCGCATCCCCGTTCATTTCGAAGAGCACTCTGAACCCAATCGAAAAGACGTTCAAGCCTTCCGACTCCTAACTGCCCCAGCGCTCATTTCGCTTCCCGCGCGAATTTTCCTTTCAACTGATGAGCCCCTGCTTCAAAACTCCTGAGTCCGCCCTACCACGACAATCCAGTGTCCCGCCGTTCCGCATTCAGCTACGAGTATTCCCGCCTCGATCTGATCTCTCCGCTTTGCATCATCGCGTTGTCAGTCATCGGCGTCTTCTTCATATACAGCGCCCAGCATTATCAGCAAAGCAACGACTGGATAAAGCAAATCGTATGGGTGTGCGTCGGATTTTCCGCCTACGTCGTCGTCTCCTACTTAGACTACAAGCTCTTCCTCAAGTACTCTCACTGGCTGTATTTTATCGCCCTGATCCTGCTCGCGCTGGTCGCCTTTTGCCCTTACCCAATCGGAATTACCATCTATGGAGCCAAGCGATGGCTGAATGTCGGATTTACCACGATTCAACCGAGCGAACTGGCGAAAATGGCCTGCTTGGTGATGGCCGCGAACTTGCTCACGCGTTCGGAAATCGGAACTCTCAAAGAATCGCGCCTTACCCTAGCCAAAATGGCGCTTGCGATTTCCATTCCATTCTTATTCATCTTGTTCCAGCCCGATCTGGGATCGGCGCTAATCATCCCTTCCGTCGTGTTCGCTCAACTGTACGCATCGAACCTATCCAAGTCCTTTTTCACCACAGCTATCGCTATCGGCGTACTTTTGGTGGGCTTGGTTGCGTTCGATACCCACCGCTACGCGGAGTACGTGAATGCGGACCGTTCGGAAGGACAGGTCGTTGAGGAACCTCGCTACTGGATACCGGTACTCGAGGATTATCAACGCGAACGAGTAATGGGCTTTCTCTATCCCGATAAAGTCAACCGTCGCGACGAGGGTTGGAACCGGGAACAATCAATTATATCCGTTGGATCTGGAGGCTTGTTCGGTAAAGGTTACCTGAACGGCAATCAGGCTCAACTGGGCTACCTGCCTCGCGCAGTTGCCCACAACGACTTCATTTTCTCCGTTCTCGCGGAGGAAACCGGCTTTCTGGGAAGCGTAGTTGTCGTCACCCTATTCGGCTTGCTAATTGGAAACAGCATCCGCATCGCCACCATCGCCAGGGACCGCTTCGGCACCTTGCTGGCTATCGGCGTCGCCACGCTGTTTTCCGTACATGTATTTGTAAATATCGCAATGACGATTGGGCTGATGCCTATCACAGGACTACCGCTCCCGTTCTTAAGTCACGGAGGCACCTTTATGGTGAGTTGCTGCGTCCTTCAAGGACTGGCGCAAAGCGTGTACCGATTTCGAAAGGAGTTCTAGCGATGAAATATCTGCCAAAGGATCTCCTCGACGCAATGCCAGCAACCCATGGAAAGGCGCCTTCTGTAACCCACAAAACCTTACAGAATGAGCGAAAACAAAATCAATACCGATTCATCGGATCTTTCCAAGGAGCATGAAGAAGAGCTAAGAAAACCGCCTTCTCGCAAGCCCGCCAAACCGGTCGATCAAGCGAAACTCAAGCGCGAAGCCAGTCAACGCGCCAAAAAGCGTCCGCTAGTCACCAAGATCATCGAAAAGTTCAAGAAAGAGAAGCACCCCTACCGGGAGCTGATCATCAACGCAGAGCCGCTGGAAACGCGCGTCGGCCTTCTGGTCGACGGCGTACTCGACAAATTCGACATCGAGCGCCGTCGCAGCGCCCAGCGAATCGTCGGTGGCATCTTCAAGGGACGGATCAAGAATCTGGATCCAGGACTCAAAGCGGCGTTCGTCGATATCGGCCTGCCCAAGAATGCCTTCCTCCACTACTGGGATATCCTTCCCCAGGCGGCCGACTCTTCGGTCGAAGTCGTACGCGTCAATCGTTCGAGCAAGAAGAAGAATCAAAAGAAAATCACGCTGAAGGACATTCCTCAGCACTACCCGATCGGCACGGAAATCGTCATCCAGGTCACGAAGGGACCCATTGGAACCAAGGGACCGCGCACGACGACGAATCTCTCGCTTCCTGGTCGCTTTCTGGTTCTGATGCCCTACTCCGATCAATGCGGCATTTCTCGGAAGATCGAAGACGTCAAGGAACGCAACCGGCTTAAGAAGATCATTCGCGATCTGACGATCCCCGAAGGTATGGGCGTTATCGTTCGTACGGCCGGCGAAGGGAAGAAAGCCCGCTATTTCGTGCGCGACTTGCACATCATGCTAAAGACCTGGGATAAGATCCAAAGCAAGATGGATTCGGTCAAGGCGCCTTCCTGCCTCTACAAGGAGCCCGATTTGAGCGAGCGCACGGTACGCGATTTCCTCACGGAGAATATCGATCGCGTCCTTGTCGACAATCCCGAGGACCATCAATCCATCATCGATGACGTCAGCCAGATCTCCAAGCGATCGGCGAGCAAGATCCAGCTCTACGAAGACAGCATTCCGATTTTCGAGCGCTACAATATCGAGAATCAAATCGAGCAGACCTTTCAGCGAGCCGTGCCTTTGCCTTCGGGGGGGGCCATCGTCGTCGACGAGACCGAAGCGCTGATCGCTATCGACGTTAACACCGGTTCCCACAAGAACAAGGGCAACGAAAACGACACTATTTTCCAGGTGAACTGCGAGGCCGCTGCGGAAATCGCCCGGCAGATCCGACTGCGCAATATCGGCGGCCTGATCATTATCGACTTCATCGACATGAAGCAGCGGAAGTATCGCAACGCGATTCTCAGTCGCATGCGTTCCCACATGGCCCTGGACAAGGCGAAAACCCACATTCTCCCCATCTCGGCCTTGGGCATCATGCAGATGACCCGACAAAGGATGCAGGAAAGCGTATCCTCCGGCCTGTATACGGATTGCCCCTACTGCCGCGGCAAGGGAATCGTAAAGTCGGCGACCACCGTCAGCGTAGAATTGCAACGCAAGCTCTCCGGCATCGTGCGGCGGGCTCGCAACCGCATGCCCGATTTGGGCAAGCCCATCAAGCTGCGCGTTCTCGTAAATCCAGCGATTATAGATCGATTGCGCGAAGAGGATGCCGATCTGCTGATCAGTCTCGAGAAGGACTACAATGCCCAATTGACCTTTCGCTCGGACCAGCACTTCCACGTGGAAAACTACCGCGTAATCGACGTGGATACCGGGGCCGCCTACGGCTAAAAAGGCAATGCCTCCCTCCGACTCTACTAGCCAACGCTCATCCGATACGAACGAACTCATCGATCCAAAGGCGCTCATCGAGCGCCTGGGCATTGACGCGCTCAATCGCAATTCCGACGACTACTACAAGCGGCAACCCAACTTGGACTACCTTCTCGGCAAGCCGTTCGCCAACGGCTTGCACACTGCCCAGCTGCTCGTTAGACTGGGGCTGATCATAGAGAATATGCGCCTGGGGAGAGGCATGAAGATTCTCGATTTCGGGGCAGGCACCTGTTGGATCGCCAAGTCCTTTTGGCAAATGGGCTGTTCCGTTGTCGCCACGGACGTTTCGGAAGAAGCCCTTAAATTGGGTCGCAGGCTGTTCGAGGAGTTCCCCGTTCCCGCCAAGCCTCCTTGCAATTGGGAAACCAGGCTATTCGACGGAAAGGCCATTCCCTTAGCCGACGAGGAAGCGGACCGTATCGTCTGCTTCGATACCTTTCACCACGTGCCCAACCAAAAAACCGTTATCCAAGAGTTCTATCGCGTTCTGAGATACGGAGGCTGCATTGCCCTGAACGAACCGCTCGGTCCCCATTCCTCGACCCCTGATTCGCAAAACGAAATGCGGAAATATGGCGTGCTGGAGAACGACCTCAACATGGAAGCCTTGAGAGACGCGTTTATGGACGCAGGCTTCGAAAGCCCCATCTTCAAAGTCGCCGCGACGCCCGAATATTCTCTCGATTTCGAGGAATGGCTACAGTGCAGAGAGGGCCAAGCCCCTCCTTCCATGATGGATGCGATCAAGAACTTCCAGAGGAACAGCGGTGTCTTTTTCTTCCAGAAAGGGCCCATTCTCAGCGATAGCCGACAGGGCGAGGGACTGTCCCACAACCTATCCTGCGACGATCGCCCGAGAAAGATGACCGTCGGCAAGCCCCAGCCCTTCGCCGTCTCCGTTCGCAACACCGGCAGCGCTCGATGGTTGAATCAGAACGAACAGCATTTCGGCGTAGTGCATATCGCCAGTCGCTTGCTGGATTTCGAAACGCGTGAGCTCGTCATCGACAACAGTCGCTTTCGCATCCCCGAGCAAATCGAGCCGGGAGAGGCGTTCGAGGGCGAAATCCCCATCGCTCCCAAGAAACCAGGGCGCTACTGGCTGAAGCTCGATCTCGTCGCGGAACGCGTGTGCTGGTTCGAGTCCTTAGGATCGGAACCGATCTGGATCGAGGTCGACGTCGAACCTTGAGAGGGCTACTGCGCCCCTTCCTCCACTGTATCCACTACCTGGACATCCCCGAGCTCAACCTTGCCTTCTCCCAAATGGGTTTTGGTTTTGCCTAGCTCGCCATCCAGATTCGTGCCGAAATAGTTGGCTGCTCCTCGACTCAGCGCCAGGTGAGCGTCTCGGAAATTCGTACCGATCGCATCCAAGCTGAAACGCGTCGACCATATCAATTCGTATTCCTTTTCCTGGCGCAGCTTTGGCCAATCGTAGGCCATCAATACGATAAAGTAGCGCTCGTCTTCGAGCATCGATTGAAGCTCGTTCGCATCCGAAGGGTTCAGTCCTTCGCTACCGAGCGCTCGATCGAAGCCTATCAAGGCCGCGTTTTCTCGGTCCGAGCCTCGGGGCCCCGATTGGTTGTAGGACTGGAAGGAATCCTGCGCGCTCGTCGTAACGCCTCCCTGCTGAGGAACTCCCTGCGAGGTGTCGAGGATGGCGTCCAGGACCTCGACGCCTTGATCGGCGGCTTCATTGAGGAACAGGTCGTCCAAACGCTCTTCGATTCCCGTCACGCCCCAATGTACGACAACAAGAAAATCGCCGGCCTCGGGGCTCTTCTCCGGATAGTAATTCCGCGTCTCCATCTCCTCCGCCAAAGACTCGGCGACCTCGACGAACGTCACGTCTTCCAGACTATTGTCTTTGATATTCCCGCCAAAATAGCGGCCTTCGAAAAAATGATAGGTTTCCCGCTGGACTTCCCCGTCGTTCACCTTCGCCTCGAGATAGTCTTCGCGAGCCCAGGAGTCGACGAGTACCCGCGCCTGGCCGCGATCGAATAGTCCTGCGAAAATCGTCGGTTGCAGCATCGATGCGACCGCGCACCATAAAACGCTCACAGGCAGTCTTCGTTTCGTTTTCATAATTCCCATCTTAACCTCCCGCTAGTGGGCGAAAATTCGATTCCAGCGATTAGATCAGGGCAATCCCAAAATCGTCCCGCCTTTGCCCCTCTTTCCTAGAAGCCAACCCCCACTGACTTCGTTCGCACGCGACAGAGGTACATGTCGACCGTCATGTAAAGCGTCGATCCATCGTCTCCCCAAGCGCAATTGCTGGCATGCTCGCCCATCTCGAGACGCCCGAGCAAATCGCCCTCCGGAGAGAACACGTACACTCCAGCCGGCCCTGTCGCCCAAAGATTCCCTTGCTGGTCGACCGTCATTCCGTCCGGATTTCCCACCCCGTCCTTCTTGAAGGGCTTGGCATTGAAGAAAAGGGCGCTTTCTCCGAGAGTCCCATCCGCGCCCACGGGGAAGGACCGCCATACCGGAGCCTCATTGTCGGACTGAGCCACGTACAAGGTACGTTCGTCAGGCGACAGAGCGATCCCGTTGGGCCGCTCGAACTCTTTTGTCAGCAATACCACCTCGCCATTGGGACGGAGCAAGTAGACGCCGCAAAAATCCAGTTCCCGGCGGGCGTCCTCCGCTCGATTCGGCAAGCCGTAGATCGGATCCGTGAAATAGAGATTGCCGTTCGAATGGTAGACCAAGTCATTCGGGCTGTTGAAGCGCTTGCCTTGGTAGTTGTCCGCTAGGGTACGCTTGCCGCCCTCCCGCGTAACCACCGCGATCCGTCGATCGCCATGCTCGCAAAGCGTAAGCCTGCCCTGGCTATCGAACAAGAGCCCATTGCTGCCGGGCTCGCGACCATAGTCGACTAGACCCGTATAGCCAGCCGGACGCAGGAACTCGCTCAGCCCTTCCGTCGGGCTCCATTTAAGCACCACATTTCGTGGAATATCCGAGAATACCAGAAAATCGCCTTCCTTATTCCAGGCCGGACCTTCCGTCCAAACGAATCCCGAAGCAATGACCTCAATCGCCGCCCCCTCATCGATGAGGGCGTCCAGTCGTTCGTCGAACTTGTTGATTTTCCCAATCGACGGATAGCCGCTCGGTACATCCGTGTTGGCGATGAGTCGAGAGGCAGTCACCGCAGCGAGCGCCACGCATAGGGATAGACGAAGGGATTTCATGCCCGCATTCTTTTGTCTGCCTAGGCGATGTCCACCCCAATGACGCGCTTCCACCCAAGTGGATGCAAAGCCGCCTGGAACTCATTCCGTTCGCGCGTTGACTAAGATAGGAGAAGCGGCGAGTATCGCTTTCGTTCTATAGCCACGCACATGAAGACTTTTTTCGTAGCCCTCATTATGGGCATTTTCATTGGAGCCATGATTACGGCTTACTACAATTCGCCCGAAGCATTCCAATCCTTGATTCCCTCTAGTAGCGAACGGGACGATCGCCCCAAGGTCGAAGCGCCTGAAAAGGAAGCGCCGCAAGCCGACGATTCGTCCAACGAGGGCGAAAAGCCAAGCCTCAAGGAAAAAGCGAGCGACGGCGCCAGGGCCATCGCTGAAAAGAGCAAGGACATCATCGAGTCCACTAAAGACCTGAGCGTAAAGACCGCCATTCGCGGCAAGCTGAAACTCGACAAAGCGGTCGACCCGAGCCGCATCGAAATCCGCATTCAAGATGGGTCCGTCACCTTGCTAGGCGAAGTGTCCACTCGAGAGGAAGCGCGCAAGGCCCGGGACATCGCCTTGGATACTCGCGGGGTTAAAGACGTGAGCTCCAAGCTGAAAGTCGTTCCCGAGGAATAGGTATCGGCGCCGAATGCGTTCGTTGCCCGATTGCCTGCATCGTATTCTCCAGCCTAATACGATAATTCCTTAATATTCCCCATCCTCGGGCGAATAATTTTGATTCAATAGTCCTTCCTCCATGCGCATCCTCCTCGCATTCGACAAATTCAAAGATGCTCTCACCGCACGCGACACTTGCCGGATCGCGGAGAAGGCGATTGCGGAAATCCAAGCGGAGTGGACAATCGAAACGGCCCCTTTAGCGGATGGAGGAGACGGTTTTTGCGACACGCTCACTGGAGTCGCAGGCGGAGAATTCTTTAGCGCTCCCGTCACTGGCCCCCTCGGCGAAACGACAGAGGCAACATTTGGAATCGTATCGAAAGCGCAGTTACAAAGCTCGACCAAAGCCTTGCTCCAGCTAACCGATTCGACCGAACGCATCGCCATCATCGAGATGGCCGAATGCAGCGGGATCGCCCTGACCCCAATTCGAAACCGCTCGCCTTGGATCGCCACGAGCGCTGGCTTGGGCGACGCAATCGCCGCGGCCGCCGGCAAGGGAGCTCACGCCGCCGTAATCGGTCTCGGCGGATCCGCGACCCACGATCTGGCGCTGGGCGCCCTGCAACGACTGGGAGTCCGGTTCTTGGATCGCGCAGGCTTGGAGATCGAGCATCCCCCCTGTCCAAACCTTTGGCCTCGAATCGCGTCTATCGATCTTTCGAACTCTAATCTTCCCGCCGGCTTCGAGCTCCGTCTCGCCTGCGACGTCGAGAATCCTTTGCTCGGGGCGAATGGGGCCGCTGCGATATTCGGTCCTCAGAAAGGTCTGACAGAAGATCGTTTCGAAGAGCTGGAAGACTCCACCCAACGACTGGCAGGGCTCCTATGCCAAGCGGCGAGCGCCTCGCCCGAAACGATGGCTTCGCCTGGAACCGGGGCAGCGGGAGGCGCCGCATTCGGTCTCAAAACAGGACTCGGAGCCACCATCGTCTCAGGCTACGAACTGGTCAAAACGTGGATTGGGCTGGAAGACAAATTCGATCGAGCCGACTGCATCGTTACCGGCGAAGGGCGATTCGACGCCTCCTCCCTGCAAGGCAAAGGTCCCGGCGCCCTCGCTCTGGAGACAATCGCCGCCAGCAAACGCCTCTACGTGTTCGCCGGGAGTCTCGGCCCCTTGGAGAACGATCTCTTCGAAGCCCATTCCCTCGTTGCCATTTCCCCTGAGGACCTGCCTTTGGAGCAAGCCTTGCCCGCGACCCAAGCGAACCTCGTTCGAGCCGTACAAGCCACATTCGCCTGAACGCATTCCAACCGCTCGCCCAGCGAGCTGAACAGCTTCTGCGCCGATCCCTAACAGAGTTGTTAACGGAGGCTATAAACATTCGTTAAAAGCGCGTGTCGAAATCGGTTAAGGCTAGCCGCCGCCGATACCTTAATCATAGATGTCACTCGAACTTTTCGATCTGCCTTCAAACCAAAGACCCACGTCATGAAACTCGCCGAAATCGAACCGGAATACGAACGCGAAACGCGCTCGCTCCGCCACGTTCGCATTCGCCGCGCAAAACAGTTTCTCAGACCCCTCCCTCGCAAAGCGACCTTGCACCGCTGGCCCATACTCAAATGGTTCGCGTCTGCGGCCCGCAAACGGCCCTACCTTTGGTCCTTTCGCGTTCGCGAAGTAAGCGTGGCCCTCTATTTAGGCTTTGTGATCGCCTTTCTGCCCTTGGTGGGTCTCCAATTCATCCTCGCGTTGCTCGCCGCGTGGGCGCTGAGAGCCAATCTACCCATCATAATGGGGGCCCAGCTCACTACTAATCTAGCGACCATGTGGGCGATCTACCCGGCAATGGGCGTCTTGGGCAGCCAAGTGATCGATTGGCTTGGACTCGAACCGCTCGATTCGACGGTGGGACACAGCGTCTACTCGCTCGTCATTGGCGGGGTCGTCGCAGGACTGGTCGTCGCCTTCGCATTCGATATGGTCTACCGATTTCTCTTTGCCCAAGCGGAAAAACGACCCGTGAATCTAAAGAGAATGCTTAAAAAGTAGCATTCCGGTTTGCCCCAGCCGACTTTCCTTTCCAATCTGCGGTGAAATCAACGTCCAGCGGGCGTTTTCATCCCTATGACACGCGCACTCTCTTTATTGGCGATTCTCGCCATCCAATCGGCAAGCGCATTCGCCGGCCAATTCCTTCCCCAACTTTCCACTACAGCCCTGCGCAGCGCCATCGCTCAACAGCAAGGGGCCTATCTTCCGCCAGCGATCAAGCTCGGAGTCGACGTTCTGTCCGACCAAGGCTTCGCGGCGCTTCGCGATAAACGAGTCGGCCTGCTCACCCACCCTGCCGGCGTCAATCGCTTCGGGATGCCCACCGTTCGCATTCTGGAGCAAGCTCAAGCAGTCAATCTCGTTGCCCTTTTTGGGCCAGAGCACGGTATTTACGGCAACGAAAAGGCCAATCAACCCATCGACAACGCAGTCGATCCGCGCACCGGCCTTCCGGTCTACTCGCTATACGGCAAGTATCGCAAGCCCACCCCCGCAATGCTTCGAGGCCTAGATACGCTCGTCATCGACCTGCAGGATATTGGCGTTCGCTCCTACACCTTCATCAGCTGTATGAAGCTCGCTATCGAGGCCTGCTTCGAAAACGGAGTGGAAGTCATCGTGCTCGATCGACCGAATCCCTTGGGAGGACTCAAAGTGGATGGCCCGCCCATGGAATCGACCTGGCAAAGCTATGTCGGGGCCTTCCAAGTTCCCTACGTGCATGGGCTGACCATCGGCGAGCTGGCCCGCATGGCCGTTTCCAAGGCCGGCATCCTCGACGTCACGGACTCCCAACGACGAGCAGGCAAGCTAAGCGTGATCACGATGGATGGATGGCGACGCTACATGAGCTGGCCCAAACTCGGTCTCAAGTGGATCGCTCCTTCCCCTAACATTCCCGACTTTCCCGCCGCGGTGGGCTACGCGATGACTGGACTGGGGGCCCAACTGGGCAGCTTTCAGCACGGCATCGGCAGCGAATATCCGTTTCGAATTCTCACGCACAAGCGCGGCGATCTGGACCGTTTGGAACGCGAATTGAAAGGGCGAGCCATTCCAGGCATCGACTTCGAGCGCAAGCGCTTCAAAAGCGGCAGCGACACGGGACTCTACGTCCGAGTCACCAATTGGAACGCCTGGCGGCCGACCGAACTGAGTTTTCACATGATGCAAATCGCGGCGATGTACGAGCCGAACCCTTTCGCCAAAGCAACCAGCAATCAGAGCAGTCTTTTCAATAAGCATGTAGGCTCCACCGGGTGGTGGCGCGAGCTGAGCCAGAAAGGCGCCAACGCGAACCGGGCTGGGTATATTGGCATCTGGGAACGCCAATCCAAGCAATTCCAGCTCGAAAGCCGGCGCTATTGGCTCTACGATTGACGTATAAACGTATCTATTTACTAGATACATTTAAGTGGCGGTTCGCAAACGCCCGCGTCCCTTCGCAGGCTTCCCCAACCGGCTCCCTTTTCCGAGGCGCGATTTCTCATTGATTCCGACTGTGGAATACGTCAGAAAGGCCGCTCTTAAAATAACGATTTTCAACCGACAACCCCCGAATAACGAATCAGCGCCATGCCTAGACCCGTTACTTTATTCACCGGCCAGTGGGCCGATTTGCCAATAGCGGAACTTGCGCCGCTCGCCAAAGAAATGGGCTACGACGGAGTCGAGCTCGCCTGCTGGGGCGACCACTTCGACGTGGATCAAGCGGCCCGCAGCAAGAAATATTGCCAGGAGAAATGGGAACTGCTCGCCGATAATGGCCTCACTTGCTATTCGATTTCCAATCATCTCGTGGGGCAAGCGATCTGCGACAATATCGACGAGCGCCACAAGGCGATTCTCGCGCCTGACGTATGGGGGGACGGCAAACCGGAGGGCGTTCGCCGTCGGGCCGCCCGCAAACTCATCAAAACCGCCAAGGCCTGCCGCAAATTCATGGACCTCAAGCCGGGGCGCAAGAAGAAGGACGACTTCCCCGCAGTGGTGAATGGCTTCACGGGCTCTTCCATCTGGCACGCGCTATACGCATTTCCGCCGACCGATCAGGCCTTCCTGGAGAAGGGGTTTCAGGACTTCGCCAAGCGCTTTGCCCCCATCCTCGACGAATTCGACAAGCAGAACGTCAATTTCGCTCTCGAGGTACACCCGACGGAAATCGCCTTCGACATTGCTACCGCGGCCCGAGCGGTAGAAAGCCTCAAGGGCCACAAACGCTTCGGCTTCAACTACGACCCATCTCACCTGGGCTACCAGGGCGTCGACTATGTGAAGTTCATTCGAACCTTTGCCGACCGCATCTACCACGTGCACATGAAGGACGTTTGGTGGGGACACGGCGACGGCTCGGTCGGGGTGTTTGGCGGACATACGGACTTCGGCGATCCGCGCCGCTCATGGGATTTCCGTTCACTCGGCCACGGCGATATCCAATTCGAGGACATTATCGTCGCCCTGAATGACATTGGCTACAAGGGACCGCTCTCGGTCGAATGGGAAGACATTCGAATGGACCGCGTCCACGGCGCCAGCGAAGCCTCCGCCTTCGTCCGCTCCGTCGATTTCCCAACTAGCAACATCGCTTTCGACTCTGCCTTCGACAAGGAGAACCAATAGTCAACCGGCTCACAACTACGCTAATATGAGTACTCGAATTGCAATTATCGGAGCGGGCGGAATGGCCCAATACCACATCGACGGCTTCCGCCAAGCGGGCGCCGACATCGTCGCCGTCTGCGACTTGAACGAGGAGGCCGCCAAGGCGACCGCCGCCCAATACGGCATCGGCCAAACCTTTGCTTCGACTCAGACGATGTACACGGAACTGACGGATCTGGACGCCGTGTCCATCATCGTTCCCAACAAGTTCCATGCTTCCTTGGCCATCGAAGCGCTAAACGCAGGAAAGCACGTCTTCTGCGAAAAGCCCCCAGCTCTCAGCGCTCCGGAAGCGCAGGAGATGAAGGATGCGGCAGACAAGTCCGGCAAGCGACTCATGTTCAACTTCAACAACCGCGCTCGCCCCGAATCGTTCGCGATGATGGGCTACGTGGCAGACGGAACGATCGGCACGATCAATTCCGCGCAAGCGAAATGGATACGCCGTACCGGAATTCCCGGTTTTGGCGGTTGGTTCACCAATAAGAACCTCTCGGGCGGTGGACCGCTTATAGATCTGCTTCACATGGTAGATCTTGCCATGTACTTGATGGGCTATCCCGAGCCCGCCCATGTTTTGGGCCAGACATTCTCGGACTTCATCGACGACAAGAGCTTCAAAGGCCCATGGGGAATCCCGGACAATGCGGAAGGCGTCAACGACGTTGAAGCCGCTGCCCATGGCTTCGTCACATTCAAGTCCGGCCAGGTCCTAAACCTGCAAGTATCGTGGGCCGAGCTCGTCAAGCGCGAGGAAGTGTCGGTGGTCTTTCAGGGAACTGGAGCCGGCGGCAAGATCGAACGCCTATTCGGTTCCGATGGTCTAGACGAAACCTGTATCGACAGTTGCGAGCTCTACGTCCAGGAAAACGGAAACTCCGTAAACCGCGACATTACAGTCGAAGCGTGCGAAGACATGGGACGCTCTCGCTCCGCGGCTAATTTCGTACTCGCCATCGAAGGCAAGGAAGAGCCGATCAATACCCCCGACCAAGCCGTATCGCTTATGAAGATCATCGACGCGATCTACGAGTCAGCCAGCACGGGCAAGCCGGTCGCTTGCTAACCCAAAAGGAGATGCAATGAATAGAAAGCTGAAAATGGGAATGGTCGGCGGGGGACGCGGCGCATTTATCGGCGCCGTCCATCGCATGGCAGCGAATCTCGACGGGAAGATCGAATTGGTTGCAGGAGCCTTCTCCTCCGACCCGAAAAAATCAAAGCTCTCGGGCAAGGACTTCTTCCTCGATCCTTCTCGCGTTTACAGTTCCTACCAGGAGATGGCGGAAAAGGAAGCGGCGCTACCAGTAGGCGAACGCATCGACTTCGTTAGTATTGTAGTTCAGAATCACCTACACTATGCCGTAGCGAAATGCTTTCTGGAGAGCGGCTTCAATGTGATCTGCGACAAGCCGCTCGCCTTCGACCTCAAACAGGCCAAAACACTGCGAAAAATCGTCCAAAAGTCCGGCAAGGTTTTCGCTCTAACGCATAACTACACAGGCTACCCCATGGTAAAGGAAGCCCGCGATTGGGTCAAAAAGGGGAAGCTGGGCCGTATTCTCAAGGTCGTTACGGAGTACCCTCAAGGCTACGCGGTAGGCGATGTTGAAAAAAAGGATACCAGCGGAATCGCCTCATGGCGAACCGACCCCGCCATAGCCGGCGCCTCCAATTGCATTGGCGACATCGGCACGCATGCGGAAAACCTGGGCGCATACATCACCGGCCTGGAAATCGAGGAACTCTGCGCCGAACTGACCGCCTTTATTCCTGGCCGCGAATTGGACGACGACGGAAACATCCTCATCCGCTACAAAGGCGGCGCCAAAGGAGTGCTCTACGCTTCCCAGATTTCAAATGGCGACGAGAACAATCTCAATATCCGCATCTACGGCACCAAAGCCTCTTTGGAGTGGCACCAAGAGCATCCGAACGAGCTCATCGTCAAATACTCCGACAAGCCGCGCCAGATACTGCGTCGCGGCAACGACTATGTCGGCAAAGCGGCGGCGGACTACACGCGCACGCCCTTCGGGCATCCCGAAGCGTTCATCGAAGCCTTCGCCAATGTCTACCTGACCGCCGCAAAAGCGATTGCCGCAGAGGTGAGCGGCAAGAAAATCCCCAAGAACCTCGATTACCCCAACGTCGACGATGGCGTTAAGGGAATGGCCTTCATTGCGACGGCAGTCAAAAGCTCCAAGAGCAAGTCCAAGTGGACGAAGATGCTCAACGCATAGCGCTCCGCAGTTGAAAGACACTCTGATGGCCACTCGAAAATCGGGTGGCCATTCTATTCGACCCCCTCAGTCGCGTTCGTCCACGACCCTCCGCAGCGCGTCGAGGAATGCCCGCGCTCCTACAGATAAATACCGCTGCGAATGCGTGATCGCAAACAACAATCGGGTCATGCGGGATGACACCAGCGGCTTGAAGGTCAATCCGTAGGCAGACGCGCTTTCCCGCGCCATCTCAGGCAAAATCGAAAGGCCGACGCCTTCGCGCACAAGGGCTTCCACAGTCGTGACTTGAGAGCAAAGCGCCCCAATTCTGGGCTCGTAGTCATTCCGTTCGAATAGCTCCAACACTTTGTTTCCCAACGCAAGGGACTCCCCTAGAAGGGCCATAGGCTCATCCGCGAAGTCTCGGATGGAAATCTGGGACTTCTTCTCCAAGCGATGGCCCGTGGGGACCACCAAATAGAGGCCCTCCTGCAAGATCGGCTCCGCATCGATTCGCGTTTCATCCCCTGAATACGATGAAATCGCCACCTCCAAATGCCCTTCGAGGAGATTGTCCATGATCGGTCGCCGCAAGTTTTCCTCCAAGCGTATTTCCAATTCAGGATACTGAACGCGACAACGGGCGATCGCTGGAGGCATCAGATACGGCGCCACGGTCGGCGTAACGCCTACCTTCAAGACTCCCTTGGGCTGAGACGATTCGCCAATTTCCCGCTGGGCATTCTCCACCTCCATGAGAATCCGACGAGCCCGCCCCTCGAAGTTAACGCCCGCATCCGTCAGCTCCACTCTCCGACTCATCCGACTGAAGAGCTTCGCCCCCAGCTCTTCTTCCAACTTGATGATCTGAGCGCTCAAGGACGGCTGCGAAACATAGCTCTTCGCCGCCGCTCGAGTGAAGTTGCCCTCCTCTGCGACGGCCAAGAAATAGCGTAGCTGATGCATTTCCATAGTTTTAACCTATAGATTTCATAAGTTATAAGTATTTCAAGTTATAACGGTTTTGTGCGATACTGCGCATGTCAGCTAACACTGACTTAAAAAATGAACGCAAAAACTAAGAGTAACCTAATCGCTTCCATCATTCTCGCACTTGTGCCTATAGGCGTCTTCGCCTTGGCGCATCCGGTCGCGGAATTGGCTGCGGGCCTTGCGGTCGCCGCCACGTTGATCGGGCTAGGAGTGATGGATCTCACGCGTGTCGCCTATCGTAGCGAAACGCCCCGAGCCCGCAAAGCGGTCGCTCGCGGGTTCCGCCTTTTCAGATCGCATCACGCGTAAGCGCTTAGAGTCGAAATAGATACCTTCTGACAGGATCCAATTAATCGATCCCTGATAAGTATCCGTAAATGGGTGGGAGCCCAATTTTCAATCGAAGAGCCACCGGAAACGGTGGCTCTTTTTTCGTCTCTGCAACGCTCAGCTACCCTTAATGCCCGCTTTCGTCAGAGCCTTGCGGAAGGCCGAGCGATAAAAGAGGAAATTGAGCAACGCCATGAGTGGGACCGCGACGATCCCGCCAAACGAAACTTGGAGGACAGCGAGAGCCACCAGCAACACCCGCAGAAGCCACTTCGTTATAAAGCTTTGGCCCAAAGTCAGATAGCGACGGAATGGAGCCACGAGTCGAAGGCGGTAATAGATTACGCCAGCGATCAGGCCCAGGACGGGAACGATTCCCAACACTGCGCTCACCAGCAGCACGCGGGGCAGTTTCTCCGCGACCGATTCCACGTAGGCTTTCGTCAAATCAGGATCCGAAAAGGCCTTCGTCCCGTCTGCTTCGCACTCGAGCTCGACTCCTTTCCCTTCGAAACGCTCTCCCGACAGGGGCGAGCGCCTCAAACGCATCAGCCTCAGTTTCTGCTCCTCGGCCGTTGCGGCTTTCTCTTCCTTGATTCCACCCAGGAACCCAATGATGTTCGGCCTCTCTCGAACGGCCCCGCAATAATGGCAGGCCGTAGCGAACGAGTGAATCTTCTCGCCGCAGCTGTCGCAGGCGACTTTCGCCTTCTCGAGCTTGGATTCGTTGCGAAGTTTAACGAGGTGAAGAATTCCAAAGAAACCGAGCACGAACAGCCAAGCCACCAGCGGCGCATAGAACAGATAGCGCACGCCCACGATGATTAGGAACTCCTCGCCCCAACTGATAAAGCTTCGAAGGCTGATCGCATCATCGGGGTCCGCATCGGAAAGGACCCCCAGCACTCCCCCCCTCAAAGTCGCCCCAAAGTAAGTCGCCGCCGCCGACAAAACGGCTGGAAAGGTTTCGAGGATTCCCGCTTGTTGCAGCACGTTTTCAGCGAAATCGGCGTCAGCCGTGTTCATAACGCCGAGAGTCGTCAAGCCGGACAGCCCAGTCTTCGCATAGACCGAAAAATCGTCCATCAATTCGCGGGCTTCGGGCGACTTGTCCGCAATGAGCTCTGCAATAGACAGGACGCCCAAGGTTACGATGACACCTCCGCTCGTGAACCAGGTGGGGTGATTCGCCGCCTTCTGGGCCAGTTCCGAGAGGAACTCTATATTGTTCAAAAAGGGCCATGAGTGGCCATATTTGAGAAATACTGCCGTGACAAACGCCGGCAGAAAGATGCGAGAGGAGAACAAGCCGGAGAGGCCGAGAGAGTAGAAGAGCGAATTAATGTTCATAATGTGCAGTTCACACCGATATTACGCAAACGGACCCACTTGCCATCGCAATCCATTCGAATATCGATCATTTACCTTTGCAATAGAAGGGGCATCATTTTGCCGCGTTACTCTAAACAACTTTACGATAGCAAATCAGCCAATCTCAATCGTTATGTGCGGCATCGTCGGATACATTGGAAACCGGGAAGCATCTCCCATTCTTCTAGAAGGCCTCAAACGCCTCGAATACCGTGGCTATGACTCGGCAGGGGTCGCGGTCCTGAAGGAGGGAGCCCTCAAGCTAAAAAAGCATAAAGGACGCGTTACCGACCTCGCCCGAAACGTCCCGGGGAAGGGACTCTCGGGCTCTCTCGGGATCAGCCACACGCGCTGGGCCACTCACGGAGCGGTTACCGAAGAAAACGCTCACCCGCATGTCAGCCATGACGGAAAAATATCGCTCGTTCACAACGGCGTCATCGAGAACTACCTTTCCGTAAAAGCCTTTCTCGAGAGCAAGGGAGTTGCCTTTTATTCGGAGACCGACTCGGAAGTCTTCTGCAACCTGATCGCCTATCACTACGAAAAGGAACCTGAGGACTCGCCCACTCGCTTTCTCGACAGCGTGCGTCGCAGCCTCTCGCATATAGACGGAACGTACGGGATCGCCGCCATCTGCACGGATTGTCCGAACGAACTAGTCGGCGCTCGGAAAGGCTCTCCCTTAATTGTGGGCATCGGCAAGGACGAATACCTGCTCGCGAGCGACGTTTCCGCCATCATCAGTCGCACGTCGAATGTCGTCTACCTCAACGATGGAGAAATCGTGAGCCTGAAAGATGGCGAACTCAATCTCCTGACGAGCGAAGAGGAGGTCTTGACCCCGGAGATCAAGCAAATCGATTGGGAAATAGCCGAGAGCGAGCTCGGCGACTACGAGCACTTCATGCTCAAGGAAATTTTCGAGCAGCCCCGAGCGTTGGAAAACGCTATGCGCGGGCGCTTCTCCGACGATCAGAGCACAGCGAAGTTCGGCGGCTTGAACGTGTCCGCCCAAGAATTGCGTCAGGTCGACCGAATTCTGCTCTGCGCCTGCGGGACGGCCTGGCACGCCTGCCTCGTTGGCGAGTACCTCATCGAACGCTTCGCGCGCATTCCAGTCGAAGTCGAGTACGCCTCCGAGTTCCGCTATCGCAACGCGCCACTCGACAAAAACACGCTCGTCCTCGTGATCAGTCAGTCGGGCGAGACCATCGATACGCTCGCCGCGCTTCGAGAATCCAAACGCAAAGGCTACAAGACGCTCGCCATCAACAACAGCGTCGGCTCGACCATCGCCCGCGAATCCGATGGCGGCATCTACCAGCACGCGGGGCCGGAGATTGGCGTCGCTTCGACCAAGGCCTTTACGTCCCAACTGCAAATCCTGTCCATGCTGGCCCTCTATCTAGGCCGGCTCCGCGACATGAGCTACCAGGACGGCATAGACTATGTGAAAGGTCTCAAGCAATGCCCCGACCTCGTCTCGGAAACGGTCAATTCGAGCGACGAAATCCTGGAAATATCCAAAAAGTACAAGGACATGCAGGACTGCCTGTTTCTAGGACGGCAAGACATGTTTCCGATCGCGCTCGAAGGAGCGCTGAAGCTCAAGGAGATTTCCTATATTCACGCGGAAGGCTATCCTGCGGCCGAGATGAAGCATGGTCCGATCGCTCTTATCAACGAAGCCTGCCCTGCAATCGTGCTCGCGACACAACCCGATATTCACGGCAAGCTCCTTTCCAATATTCAGGAAGTGAAGGCTCGCGGGGCCCCCGTTATTGTAATTGCCAACCGAAGCAATCCCCTTCCCGAGGAACTCGTCGACGATCAAATCCTCATCCCCGATTGCCACCGAGCTATTCTTCCCATCCTGGCAAGCATCCCCATGCAACTTCTCAGCTATCACATTGCTCACCTCCGAGGCTGCGACGTGGACAAGCCACGGAACCTGGCCAAGTCGGTTACGGTAGAGTAGCTGTCCCTGCCCCGGTTTTCCTAAGACGAAAGGCTGCCCGAATAGGGCAGCCTTCGTCGTAGAGTGATAGAGAAAGTTTTTGGGCTCAGGCTTTAGTCGATAGGTGCTGACCAATCGTTTCAACCTGGCCAAGCGAACCGGACCGATTGTAGGCAAGCTTGCTGGACAGGGCGCCTCCTAGCTTGGCCCTCGCCACTCGATCCATGGTTTCACGGGAAATGTTGACCGTTTGACGCCCGACATTGCCGGCGTTAGAGTCCAATCCATACCTTCCCGCCTCGCCAAAGCGGGGGCGCCCTTGCGATCGAGACTGAACTGGAATGGCATCGGTAAAACTCATTTACACAGTTTTAGCGCATTTCGATAAAATGGCAATAGAGTGAACTACTCAAAATAAGCTTTTTTCCGCATTTTCCCGCGAGAATTGCTCAACAAGCGACTGCAAGAGACCCCTATATCGCGCTATACGCTAAACGCTAGGGGGCCAGATCTTGAACCTCGCCTTGCACGATCAATCGAATCGAGTCGAGTCGAAGCCGGGATGATTCGATCGCGTCCGCGATTCCACTGATTTCCGACTTGGCGAGATCGATTTCCTCATCGCGAACGTTTTCATTCAATCGCCGCAAATCTTTCAAACGTTGGAGCTCCTCCCCCAACGCGTCCCTCATTTCCGACTTCCCTCGCTTGCGGATCTTCTCCGCCTCTTCGAACGCAATCGCCTCCGCCCCTTCCAGCATAGCGGCGAGCGCGTCGCGGGAAAACCCGGGCCGCTCCAAAAATCGATTGACGGAACCATCGCTTAGCCGGGCCTGTTCCCAAGCCGGGTCCATAGTTCGCGTCAAATCGTTGCCGCGAATGTCGACTATCGCTCGTAACGGGGTGGGGGGGAGAAAGCGATCCACATGCAGACTCGTCCGAGCCACCGTCTCGAGGACGAAAATGGCTTCCAGCAAGAGATTCGGCTCATCCGACTGCAATATGCTGAAGGTCGACGTTCCTCGATCGGAATTAACGAGAAAGGACATCGACTCCAAGGCGAGGGGATGGTCTTGAGTTATGAAAACGACATCCTCGCGGGCGATTGCCCGTTCGCGATCGAATGTCGCCAGCAGTCCTTCGCGAGGTATATTCGGAAACGAGTCTACGTAGGCATGCGTCGGATCGAAAAACACATCGCCCCCTTCATGCTCGTCGATGCGGACTCCGAAATGATCCAATAGCTCGAAAACCGTCTTTCGGATATGGGAACCCGTCTCCACGTTGCGAATCGATTCAACCACTTCATCGGCGATAGACGCATCGAAGGAGTTCAGCTCGAGCAGGCGATCGCGCCCATGACGCAATTTTTCGGTCAACGCTTCGCGAAACGCGATCGTTTCCTCTATGAAAGCTTCCAATTCCTCCCGATCTCGATGCGAGCCCGAACGGCCATAGGCCAAGGCCGCCAACCCTAATCGCTCGCTAAGCCGATCCCGATATTCGATCGCTCCATGAGCGCACACTTCGAACGCGTCCAGACCCTGGTGATACCAATCCGCAAGGAACTCCTGAGCGCTCCCCACGACATAGGGAACATGAATGTGCACCGTAGCCGTTTGGCCAATACGGTCCAGTCGTCCGATACGCTGTTCCAAAAGTCCCGGATTCGCGGGCAAGTCGAATAGCGCCATGTGGTGGGCGAATTGAAAGTTGCGTCCTTCGCTGCCGATTTCAGAGCAAATTAGAATTCGAGCGCCGTCCGGTTCCGCGAACCAAGCCGCATTCCTGTCCCGCTGGACCAAAGGCAGGTCCTCGTGAAAGAGGGCCATTTTGACGTTCATTCTGTCCTGCAAGGCCGCCTCGATGGCCAAGGCCTTTCGCTTGGTCTTGCAGATCAACAGTATCTTCGCCTCTCGCTTGCCTTTGAGGAAGGAAACGAGCCAATCCATCCGCGGATCGTCTTTAAAGGAATAGCGAATGTCGCTTTCCTGACCGGTGAACTCCGCCTCGAACTCGCGAGCCAAGCGAGCGAGCAAGAGCTTCCCTTCATCGGCGATGGCAAGAGGCGCCGGACAGTACATCCGCTTGGGAAAGCCTTTCATATTGGCCCTCGAATTCCGAAAGACCACGCGACCCGTGCCGTGCTCGTCCAAAAGGGCCTGTAACAATGCTTCCTTTGCCCCGGTTTTGCCCTGCTCGAAACGAGCCAAGCGCTTTTCCAATTCGTCGCCATCCTTGACGAAGATCGCTTTCAACGCCTTCCGGTCCTCTTCGACGATACGCTCTCCATCGACGATCTTGCCGGCAACGCGGGCGACGGATTCAAATCCTTCCGATTCTTCCTGAAAGGCAGCGAAGTCGCAGTAGCGATTCGGATCGAGCAGGCGCAAACGGGCGAAGTGACCTTCGAGCCCCAACTGGGTCGGCGTCGCCGTCAGTAGAAGCAAGCCCGGACTGGCGCTGCCCAGCGACTCGACGAGTTCGTACTCGGGACTCGCCTTCGACGGCGACCACTCCAGGTGATGCGCTTCGTCGACCACCACCAAATCCCAACCGGCTTCGATCGCCTGTTCCGAACGAACTTCGCTTCCCGAAAGAAAGTCGATGCTGCTCAGAATCATCTGCTCATCCAAAAACGGATTCTGCCCCTCCCCGCTCTTCTCCGCGGCTCGACAGCGCTCTTCGTCGTAAATGCTGAACCAGAGATTGAAGCGGCGCAGCAATTCGACAAACCACTGATGCACCAGCGACTCGGGTACGAGGATGAGAATCCGCTCTGCTCTTCCAACTGCCCTCAGCCGCTGCATAATCAAACACGCCTCGATCGTCTTTCCCAAACCCACTTCGTCCGATAGCAATACCCTCGGAGACTGTCTCGATGACACTTCGCGTAAAATGTACATCTGATGCGGAATCAGGTCGACTCGGCCGCCCGTAAATCCTCTGAGCGGCGATCGTCTCAACTGGTTCTGAGCGCGCAGCGTCCGATATCGCAAATCGAAGACCTCGCCCGAATCCGCGATCCCTCCCATCAGTCGATCGCGGGGAGAGCTAAAGCTCGCCACATCCGACACGTCGCTCTCGCACACGCTTTCGGAATCTCCGAGGTAATAAAGGATACCTCCACGCTCCTCGATCGCTTCGATTGCGAAGCCACGACCGTCGCGAGCATTAACCCGTTCCCCTTCCCGAAAGACGGCTCGTTTCAAGACTTGCGTATCCGCAGCGTAAAGGCGTTGTTCTCCAGCCGCAGGAAAGTCCATTCCAATCTGAAAGCTCGCAACGCTGGAAACGAACCCCAACCCCAACTCCGGTTCGGGCTCGCTGATATAACGCTGTCCAACGACGAATCCTGACATCCCCCACGCAAAAGCGCATAATGCGTTCGGACCCAACGAAAATCGGAGCCGATTTCGTTTAAGAAAGAGCTCCGATCGAACCTGCCAAGCCCGGGCCGAAAACGAACTCTAAATCAGCGATACGCCTTTCGGAACGCGCACGATCACCGTCCCTGCGATCTTGTCGTGCCAACTCTGCCGTTCCGCATCCCAACTCGCCCAGAAAAAGCCTATGCCGAGGCAAACGAACGAGATAATCGAGGCCAAGGCCCGAACGAGCGACACTCCGAAGGTCAATTCCTCTCCATTGACTCGGTCCAGCTTAAGTCCCAGAGCAATGCCGCCTAGCGTCGTGCCACGCCACATCCAAAAGACCAGGTGGTAGCCCAGCCAAGGCAATAGGAGATTGTCGAGCAGATCCAAGCCTCCGAAGGCTTCAAGCGCCACCAAGCAAAAGACCACGAAAACGAAGTCGATGAGGGCGGCCAGGAATCGAGGCCCAAACCCCACCGGTTCGTAAGCTTCATTGGCACCTCCGCTTTCTGGGGACGGTCGTTCTCCCGATTCGCTCGGTTCCTCGGTCTCCGTTCGCGGCATTCCGTCCGCGCCCGAGACGATCGTCTCCGCGCCCGGCGCAGTTGTCTCCGTCGCCGACTCTACCGCAGCGGGGCGGGAAACATAGCGACGCTCCAACGGGCGCTTTTCGCTGCGCCCGTTCTTCGGCATCGCCGAGAAAACGGCGACAATTACCGCCCCCGAACCAACAACGCTTATCGAAAGCGCCGCAATGAACCCCAACGCGGGAACCGCATAGAACAGCGTCATCAAAATACCGCCTATCAAGGTAGCGAAAACGATATTCTCCTTCGCCCCGAAACGTCGGCCAATCACTCCGTAAACCGCGATGAACGAGAGAAGCCACATAAAGAGAAACGCCATCCACAAGAAGGGAATCGCCAGTATGCCCACTACTGTGGTTATCAGCAGTAAGACGATAATCGATACCAGTGGCAATCCCACCAGTTGAAAGGCGAATCCCGCCACGATTGACTGAGCAGGCTTCCGCTCCATCGCATCGACGCACGCCGTTGCCGGTTTCGGAAAGGCCGCCACGAGCAACACGAGCACGCCCAGCGTTACCGCCGCGAACATCCACGTCCATCCGATTCTCGGTACGACGAAGCGCCCCAATGCGAGGCCTTCATAGATATAGGGATGCACGTCCTCCCAACCATCTGTAAGAAAGGGGATGTAGATCGGCACTTCGTTGAAACTGCCGGAAACCCGGGCGTCCGGATGCTGCTCGACCGCCCCCCCTACTACCGTAATGTCATTCACATCCGCTTGCGGCCCGAGTTCCAAGTTGCCAAGCACGACCACCACTTCTCGTTCCACTTCGCCGTTCACGCGAGCATTGCCGAGTATGGTCACCATCTCCCCCCCAACGCTTCCCTCTAGCTCGACATTGCCAAGAATGGTCACCAATTCGCGGGTCACCTTTCCTTCGGCTCGCGACGAACCGAGTATGGTCACCATTTCCTTTACCGAGCGGTTAGGCGCCAGATAACCGTTCTTGCGAATGCTTACGATGCTTCCGTCCTGATTGACCCAGTCGTTGCGGTCTCGGGACGGAGAGGGCGACGCCTCCGCTTCCGGCCGTGCCCCGTCGACCTCCGCTTCCGCTTCGTCTTGAGCGGTGACGCCACTCCAGCTGGCGCTCAATACGAGGGCCAAGAGGGCGGCAATGGAATGCTTCATCATAGCGAATCGATTTAGAGAAGTGAGACTATGCGACATGTTCGCCTCCCATCCGTTGCTTCAATATTCTATATACAAACGCGCTCGTCCCGAAGAGCGAACCGTACACCACGGTTGCGAATAGCAAAATGCCCAACGCGTAGGTTCCCAGTATCGTTCGGCCGATCGCCGCCACACTGCTTCCCAGGCCATCGGCGATTTCGAAGAGGCTTTCCAGCCATACGCCCGCCCCAGTTGCTTCCGTCGAGGAAGACACCGCATTGAATCCGTAGTAAGCCGCAACCGCAATGGACGCTCCCAACACAGCCAGAATCAGTCCTCCCCCATATTTCAGACCGCTCGACCACGTGTAGTAGGGACGCCGATACCAGGCCAGGGTTTGCCGCTTTTCGATCGCTCCCATTACATTGGCCAATAGGTCCATGGGGGCTTCCATTTCCGGGAGGGCTTTCATGCGCGCATCCAGCTCGCGTTCCCAGTTCGTTTCAAATTCTCGTTTCATCTCAAATTCCTAGCTCTTCTCTGCTTCCGGCCAATCGCGCCTTAAGCCCCTGACGACCTCTCATAATATCCGTTTTAACCTTGCTCAAGGACACCTTCAACCGGATCGCAATGTCCTGGTAGGGCATCTCCTCGAAGTGATAGAGGGCGATGGCCACCCTCTGATCGTCAGGCAGGCCTTCCAAGGCCGCCTCCAGAATACGTCGTTGATCTTGAGAGTCGTCGGATCCGCCAGCAAGCGCCCGTTCGTCTTCCAAACGCGCGCCGTAATCCGATTCGTCCTCTTCTCCTTCACGCTTGAAATCAGAAAACAGACGCCAGCGCTTGCGGTACCGGGTCAAGTGGTTCAGGCATAAATTGCGCGTAACAGTCTTCAGCCAACCGCCAACGCGGGGACTGCCTCCGATCTCGTCATAGCGATCGTAGGCTTTCAAAAAGACTTCCTGAGCAATATCCTGCGCCTCCGCATGATTCGATAGTAGTCTGTATGCCGTCGTGTAAACCATGTTCTGATAGCTTCGCATGAAGGACTCGAAGCTTTGGGAATCTGTCATTTGAGATAGCGACCTTCAGAGGTCCGGCTTCCTTCTAGCCACAGTACACAGTCAAGGCCGCGAAAGTCGCGCAATTTTCACTGGAAAACGCGCCTTTTCTCGCTCGACAACTCATGGAGCGCTCGCCAAAGGAGTCGTTCGAGCCAATTCCCGCGCCTCGTAATCCCAAAACCAGAAGTTGTCCTTCGCTACGCGGCAACCCCCTATCCACCTCTCCTGAAAGTCGAGGGCGGCATAGTTTCCACTCCCTTTCAAGACGCTTTCTCCCGTCTGAGTTAAACCCAGCGTTTGATCATGGAAGGCATTCCAAGCCATGACGTTAGGCGGCCTCAGAAAGTTCTCCTGATCTCCCAATTCAATCAGCGGGGACGCGCCCGTGGCCATCCGTTCCAGAATCAGCCAGAACTCCCAATCATTGAGAAAGGGCGGGTCTTCCGTCTCGCTGAAACGATCGAATAGCTCCCTGGGAGATCGAATGCCCAAGGAAAGCGCATCCAGGATCTGGCATTCCGTGAGCGAGAGGCCGTTTTCGGAACTGGGGAACTCCCTCAAAAGGCGCTCCAAGGCTTCTTGCAGAGGCCCATCCCCAAACGACCGCCAACACCCTTCCAGCTGCTTCGGGTCCGAAGAGACGAACGCCTCCCATACCCTTTCATACTGTCGTATCGCCTCGATGCCAGCCGGAGGGGCGCTGGAAACGGCTTTGCTGAGCCATTGGTCCGAACGATCCGTCAAAGAGGAATCGACGTTCAAAAGCCTCACCTTGTCGAGGGCGTGATTCGCCTTGGCCGCAAGCCAGCCGCAGATTCGGGCCAGGGGCAGCTGATCGCGAACGCCCTTGCCGAAAAGCAGCCCAATCTCCTGCCCTTCCGCGAGCCCTTGCATCAAGGCGTCGTTTCTGAGCGTCCAGTCCGCCTCGACTTCTACGCATTCGTCCCAACCCCAGTCGCGAAAGGAAGCCGCTCTCCGCTTCGCAAACGCATCGAGGTCGTAATCCCGCTCGACGCTTCCCATATGAAGGGATTCGGACCAGGCCCAAACAGCCAAGTCCGGATCCGTCCGGTTCAAGGCGTTCGCCACGGAATCATCACTGGTGAAAACGATCATACGCTCCCAAATTGGGGCGCCAATCCACGAACAGGTCAAATCACATCTATTTGGGGAGCGTATCCCTTGCCCTTGCCGCCGCCCGATTGTCTGGAATTCCTTCTCATCGAATCCAAAAGGTACGCGCTATTACTTAGACATATCAAGGCCTTTTATACCTACAATCTCTTACCTATTCGACGTGGCCGCGCATTTACTCATCCAATCCAGCAAAGCGCTTAATTGGGGCCCGCAAGCGCCGATGTCTTAGCTAAACTTTGCGGTTCGGCTATTTTCGAATCCATCGCTACGCTTTCCCACACGCTGCCATGTCTATCGACTCATCCGCCAGTCAAACCTCAGATCCTCGGCAAATCATTGCCGCAGAACTCCAAGCGGGCCTTGCCTCTTCCAAGCTCGAGCTGCCCGTAATGCCTCGAGTTGCCAGTAAGATCTTCACGCTTACTAACGATCCGAATGCGGAAGTGGGCGATCTATCGCAGCTGATTCACAGCGATCAGTCGATCGCTTCCCATGTCTTGCGCATCGCGAATTCCGCGATCCACGGCGGGGGCGACCATATCGTATCGCTTCAGCAAGCCGTCGCGCGTCTGGGAATGAACCTCCTGGGAGATATCGCCATCGCCGTTTCGCTGCAAAGCGACATCTTCAAGGCTCCGGGCTACGAGGCCCAGATTACCCAGCTGCTGCGCCACGCTCTCGCATCGGCTGCCTATGGCAAGGAGATCGCCCGAAAGCGCCGTCGCAACGTCGAGGGCCAGTTCCTTTGCGGATTGCTTCATTCGGTAGGCAAGCCCATCGCCGTTCAGCTGGTCGCCAAGCTCGCCGAGGAAAAGAGCCTCGAGATCGACAGGAAAAGCGTCGCTCAACTCGTGGGAACCTTTCATCGCAAGATCGCCTCAGAGGTCGCCATCGAGTGGAAGCTCCCAGAGCAGCTTCGAATAACGACCGTGCATTTCAAGAAGTACGAGTCCGCTCCCTCCTTCAAGGACGAGTCGGCCGCTACCTACCTGTCCCAGTTGCTCGCTAGCTGGCTTATCAATCCCGCTAACTTCAACGCCGCCGAACTCACCGCGGATCCCGTTTTCGGCTATCTCAATTTCTATCCCGACGATGCTCAGGATCTACTCGACAAGAAAGACGACGTTAAGGCCGTGGTTTCGGCCATGGAGCTATGACCATAGACGAAGAATTCGACCTGATTGTAATCGGTTCCGGCCCGGGAGGTCAGAAAGCCGCAATGCAAGGGGCCAGCGCCGGTCTGAAAGTCGCCCTCATCGAGCGCGAGCGTAAAGTAGGCGGCACGTGCGTGCATCACGGCACGATTCCAAGCAAGACCCTTCGCGAAGCCGCGCTGACGATAACCACGCTGCGACGCAATGCGGATGTCTTCGACTTCAAACTGAAAGACAACATGGAGGTCTCCACCCTCATGCGTCGATTGGACTCCGTCCTCAGCTCCTACACCGATTTCATCGCGGAATACGTTCGCAGCCAAGGGATCTCCTACTTTCACGGCAAAGCCACCTTCGTCGATGCCAACACCATTTCCCTTTCGACCCTCAAGGGCACGCAAAGCTACCTCAAGACCAAGCATGTCGTCATCGCCACCGGATCCCGTCCCCGCACGCCACCGGACATTCCAGTCGATCACGAGAACATCCTCGATAGCGATTCCATCCTCAGCATGATCTATTTGCCGAGGTCGCTAACGGTCGTAGGGGGCGGCGTAATCGCATCCGAATACGCGTCCATCTTTTCCTTGCTCGGCGTCAAGGTAACCATGTTCGACCGGACTCCGCGCCCTCTGATGTTCATGGAACCGGAGTGTACGGAGAAATTCCTCCACCACTTCACGACCAACGGAGGCGAGTATATTGGAGACACGACTTACGAATCCGTCGTGTGGGACAACGTCTCCCAAGTAAAGACGACGCTTAAGAATAGCGACGAAATTTCTAGCGATAAAATGCTCGTCGCTCAAGGGCGTATCGCCAATACGGAGGCGCTTGGCCTAGACGTGTTCGACATCGAGCTCGGGCGCAACGGCACGATCCCCGTTGACGAAAACTATGAGACTTCGATTCCAGGCATTTACGCCGTAGGCGATGTCATCGGCCCGCCTTCTCTAGCATCCGTATCCATGGAGCAGGGTCGCCGAGCGATATGCCATGCTCTCGGGACGGATCCGGGAAGCAAATTCGAATTGGTCCCGATCGGTATCTACGCCGTCCCGGAATTGTCTAGCGTCGGCCTCTCGGAAGCTGAAGCCCGGGAGAAGTACGGAGACGACATCGTTGTCGGACGAGCGAGCTTCGACGAAGTCGCTCGAGGGCAAATAGCAGGGATCAAGGACGGCCTTCTCAAGCTGATCGCCGACCCGGAAGGCAAGAAGATCCTGGGCGTGCACATTGTCGCCGAGGGCGCCACCGACCTCATTCACGTAGGCGAAATGGCCATTATCAACAACAATGACGTCCGTATATTCCTTGAGAATGTCCTGAATTTCCCAACCTTGGGCGAAGCCTACCGAATCGCGGCCCTCAACATCGTAAACAAGCTTTCCGAACGGAAATCCCGCAAGCCCGCATCTCGAATTCAAACTCTCATCGAACAGGCCGAGCTCAACTAGCTCAGGCCGCTTTTCGATTGCCGCCGGGACGCTCTCCCTCGAAAGTCGAGTTCGATGAGCGATCTAAAATCCCCTCGGATTTCCATTCTCTACTGTCGCCAATGCCGTTGGATGATGCGAGCCGCTTGGCTCGCCCAGGAATTGCTGACGACATTCGCGGAAGATATTGGAGAAGTGGCCCTCCAACCAGGAGAAGGCGGCATTTTGGAAATCCGCCTCGATGGCCAACTGATTTTCTCCCGCAAGCAGGCAGGCCGCTTTCCAGAGGCTAAAGAAGTCAAGCAGCTCGTCCGCGATCGAATCGACCCAGATCGCGACCTGGGCCATAGCGATCGCCAGGAAACTAGCTGACGCAAACGCCTACCCCCCAAATCGCTCTTCCCATTCGGCGGGCTTGAACCCGACACGGCCCGCATCCTTGGCAATCGCAAAGGGCCGCTTTATTAGATTGCCGTTCTCGCTCAGGAGCCGGATCGCCGCTTCCTGGGACATAGTCGGAAGCCGGTCCTTCATTCCCAGGGAACGGTAGTCTTGCCCCGAAACGTTGAATAGTTTTTTCAGCTCGCCTTGGTAGAACCCCAGCATCGACTCCAGCTCCTCTACGCTCGGTGGAGTCTCTCGGATCGGAAGGTTCTCGAACGCAATGCCCTGCCCTCCAAGCCATTGGAGCGCCTTGCGACAGGAATCGCATCCCTTGTATGAATACACGCGTAACATCCTTCGAATCAAATCGGTTATCGCCCAATCGGCAAGCGCGCAGTGATCGCAATCGCGATTCAACGAGCCGCTTCTTCTCGCGTCCAGCTTTCCCAGTCGCCTGGCAATGCGGCGCTAATCTCAATGCGTTTCCCGCCGTTCGGGAGATTCAACGCGACCGAATGGGCATGCAGCATCATCGGACCCTCCGTGGATTGCCCATAAAGCGTATCGCCGACGATCGGGCAACCCACTGCCTGGCAATGCAAGCGTATCTGATGCGTGCGCCCGGTCTTCGGCAAAGCCTCTATCCAAGAGGTTCCGTTCGCTTCTTTCAAAAGCCGAAACGTCGTTGTCGCGGGCTTTCCTCCGCTGTCGACATTGGCCCAGACTCCTTTCCCCTTCAATGCAATATTGGTATCTACTCTTCCAATACGCCTATCCCAAGAACCAAGCGTGAGAGCGAAATACGCTTTGCGAATACGCTTCCTTTCGAAAAGAGCGCTCCACTCTCGATTCCAACGTCCATTCTTCGCGAAAAGAACGATGCCGGTCGTCTCTCGATCCAATCGATGCAACGCTCGCGCTTTATCTCCTCGCAGCTGAACGACTTTATCGGAAAGCGAGCGCTCCCCTCCCGCAATCCCTTCCACCAAACAGCCGCGAGGCTTGTTCAACGCAAGTAGATCGTCATCTTCGTACAGAATATCCAGTTCGTGGGCCAACGCGGGCTTTTTCTGGAATTCCAGCCACTAGGTCAACCGTTCCATTGCGCTGAACGCTTGGACCGAGGGGTTTCTAGAGCCCTGTCAGATCGTAAACCTCGACCAAGGCGACTCCCGTTCCGCCATCGGCGCTCGAAACGATAGCCGTATACAAACCCGGCTCCAACCATACGAACAGGGCGCTGTCCTTGCTCTCGGGGTCCAGATCGAATGCGCCCGCGCCCTCCATAAACGCCTCGAGCAGATCCCGATCAGGATGGGTTTCCCAATCGTCGTTGGAATCGAGCACCCCCGACCCCCGATACAAGCTCAGAGTTGGATCCAGCAAGGGGTCTCCAACGCCTTTACTCGCGATTCCGGGTCCCACCGCCCGAATCAGAACCCGTTTCGGCAAATTTCCGTTAACGACGAATCCTGCGATGAGCACTTCCTCCCCTTGTCCCGAGCGACCGCGCATGGAAATGTTAACCAAGCGGGCCCCGGAATCGCCATCATCGGCATCGTAAACCTCAAGCAGGGCCACTCCATCTTCGCCGCCTCCACTCGACATCACCGCCGTGTAGAGGCCCGCTCCCAAAGTGAGAATTTCCGAGCTATCCAAGGAGCCTTCAGCCAGCGCGAATGCCCCAACCCTTGCCATCTCATCGGCAATCGTACTGGCAGACGCGCTGGCCTCCCATTCCAGGTTTTCCGCGAACTTTCCACCTCCATCGGGTCCATAGAATTCGACTTTAGGATTCTCGAGGACGCTTTCGATTCCCAAGGACTCCAAACCAGGCCCCACTCCCCTTACGAGCAAGTTCTTCTCTCCCGCTCCTGCTACCACAAAGCCCGCGATGATATCGTTCTGGCCCCCTGAGGGAGAGCCGCGCAAGGCAATATTGAAAAACTCCTCCTTGCCCGCCACCGGAGCGCTGTAATTCTCCATGTTTCCTTGGGCAGCCAAATTTTTCCTGAACTTCGGCCAAACCGAGTTGGAAAGCCGGGCTCCATTGCGATAGGCCCGCAACGCGCCGTCGTAGCCGCAAAGATAGAGAATGCCATCAGGCCCGATCGCAACCGAAGCGTCAATGATGTTGGAGAATGGTACCTGCTGAAGTAGAGTCCCATCGGGACTGAGAAGATTCAAGTAGTTGGAAGTGTCATCGACTGTGGAACAGACATAGATGCGTCCGATTTCGTCCACCACTGCTGAAGTGAAATAATTCTCGCCAATGAGCGTTCTCCAAACGAGATCGCCATTCGTATCCAGCGAATAAATATATCCGTCGAGCGACGAAAAAAGAATATTCCCATCGATGCTGAGGGTCGCGGAGGCGTCGATCTCCCCTCCCGTTTCGTATTTCCACAACAAGCTGCCATCGCTCGTATCCAAGGCGTAGAAAAAGTAGTTTTCGCAACCGATGTACAAGGCGCCTTGTCCCGATAATACGCAGCTCGCGGCTATGACGTCTTCCCGGTTTAGAGCCCCGGCTTCCGCGGGAACATCGAACGCCCAACGTTCATTTCCGTCGCTATCGAACGAGAGCACCGTACCTTCGGTCGACGCGACATATAGCTCGCCATCGATCCCGATAGCGACCGACGCGTCCAGCTCTCCCCCCACGAACGCCTCCCATTTCAACTGCCCATTCGAATCCAACGCGTACAAGAAGCCATCGGAACTCCCGAAATAGATCGTTCCATCGTTCGCGATCGCTGGAGACGCGTAGATGAGGCTTCCCGTCTCGTAAGTCCAAAGGATCTGCCCATTGGAGCTGTCGAACGCGTATAAGGAGTTGTCCCAAGACCCCAAATACAGAGTCGATTCGTCGTTGCTCAGCGCCGCCGACGACTGCACCCAATCCCCCGCGGACGACACCCAACGTTGGACTCCATCTTTATCAACTGAATACACATTCGCATCGAGCGTTCCGAAATAGAGATTGCCCTCCGAATCCAAGGTCGGCGAAGCAAAGATCGCTTCGCCCGTTTCGAACGTCCACTTTTCAGCTCCGATTTCCGCATCGAGCGATTTGAGGAAGCAAACGACGGGAAGGACGAATGCCAGGAAGGACGCTCGGATAGTCACCCTACCCATAAGTCAATCGGCGCTCCCAGAGCCCTCTTCGATTGGAACTCGCAGCCGCATCTCGGTCCCCGATGAACCGGTACGCAGCAATTCCAACTCGGCCCCAATATGTCGAGACAGTTGCTTGCTGATTGCCAACCCAATACCCGCCCCTCCTTCGGTCGACTGCTCCTTCGTTTGAAACAGGGATTCCCTGGCCCGCTCGCTGAACCCTTTTCCCGTATCCAAAACGGTAATATCGATCGCTGATCCGACTTCTTCGATGCGCACCTCAACCTCTCCGCCTACTGATGTCGCGTCGATCGCGTTTTCCACCAGGTTCGAGACAATGAGCTTGGCGATATTCGCCCGGCGAGCGGACAGATTCGCGTCCCCGCGCAAGCGGAACCCAAAGTCCAATCTCTTCCGCTCCGCACCGCGCCTATACTTGGAGATCAAGTAGCTCTTCAAGTACTCTCCATCCAAGGTCTCCGCATCGTCGATGCGTTCATTGCGCAAGACGTCGACCACTTCGTTTATCATCGACTGCATCCTGCGGGCCGCCTGCTTGGCATCGTCCCAATCCTCGCTATCCAGACCTTCCCCATCGGAAGCGATGTGCTCTCGAATCCCCGCCAAGGGATTGCGCAATCCATGAATTAGATGCGATGCGACGGCCCCAATGGCAGAGGTCTTTGCGACCATCGCCAATTCCGCATTCGCCGCCGCCAATCGCGCCGCGCGCTCTTCGACTTCCAACCGGGCTTTGCGCAGTTTTCGAAAGGACCAGAGGAAGATCGCCGACACCAATGCCGTGCCTCCTAAAAAGGCCAAGGTCGCCTGTTTGGCCAAGCGGGAATCGATCGCGACGAACTCCGACTCGATTTGAGCGCCTTCCATGAGATACCGGGCCAGCACGAGCAATTCCCCGACCGCTTCGGACCGTATAGGCACGAAAAGCTCGAGACGAGCGGTTCCCTGACCCGAGGGGAGCCAATTGCCCCAAGGCGCCCCGCTTTTGAACCGGGCGATCTTCTCCGCATCCAATGGATCGTCGTCTACTCCAAAAGGCACGCCCGCCAGGTAGATGCCCTCGTCGTCGAAAATCTGTACGCCGAGGGACCCTTCCACATCCTGGGCCTCCATCAACGCGTAGGCAATCGTATCCTCGAATCTCAACCCGCTTAGAAAATCGTCCTCCAACCCTTTGACTACTTGGAATTTAGAAATCGACGCCCAGATTTCCGCGTAGCGCTGGACGACCCGTTCGCGCAGCTCCTCCCGAAGCTGAAAGCTCCCGATGCTCACCATGCCCCCAAACAACCCGACAATCATGGCGAGCGCCACCGGCGCCACCCACCGTGGGCCTCTTCCTCCTTGAGGAACATCCGAGAGATCAGTCATCTAAATTGGAGCAGTATACGAGCTAGGAGTAACGGCAAGCGTCCTCAATGGTACGACATGCCTAGCAGTATACTATTCGTTCGATAGCTGAAAAAGGATTCATTGGAATCGGAAATTTCTCGGTTCGCTCGCGCGAAGAGACTCCATTTCTCGTTCAATTTCCGCACGAACTCGATTTCCCATACCCACTCGTCCGAGTTTCTCAGGCGATCGTCGTCCGCTAGCTGATTCACGTACTCGCTTTTCGCGTAGTACGCATCCGCGTGGAAGGTCCATTTTTCTCCCTCCAGCTTTCCGTCGATTCCAAATTTCAATCGATCCCGGTCGTAATAGCCCGAATGGCGATCGCGACGCTGGCGGAAGACGCTTTCCAGCTCCCATTCCCCATTCACATTCCCCCATTGGAAATCGCGCTCGTAGCCAGCTTCCCAGCCCACTTGATCCACGCCCAGGGGAGAGTCCGCTAGGCTGTATCCCTCTACATCCCGAGCATTCCGATCCGTATAATCGCGAACGAAGCCATTGGCGGTCAGAAAGAGTCTCGAGCGATCGTCTATCCGCTTCGCCGTCTCCAGTTCCCAATGAACGGTTTCGTAATCATTGATGGAATCCTGAAAGTACATCCGCGATGCTCCGATCGAAGCCTCATACTCGAATTTCCAGAAGAAAGAGTTCCACTTGAGCGACAGTCGGGGTTCCTGAATTCTCAACTGAATGCGGTTTTCCTCTTCGATGTCGAAACTCGCATCGAAGGCCTGGCTCAGATAGATGTATTGGAACTCCAATCCGAAACGCCCGTCGATCGTCGCGTATTTGCCGAATTCCGACAACAGCATGCCGAAAGTCTCGTCAGACAGATCGCTCCGACTCAAATAGCTTCGATTGTCCAATAGAAACATAGACGTCCATTCCGCGCCCGAAGACACGAAGTCCTTTTGCGCCGCGCCTTCGATAGACGTGTACGCGAAGCTGGAGTCGATAGGCAGGATTTCGCTATACAGCGCGTTTTCCCGGTAGCCTATACCTCCGTAGACGGCAAACTCTCCAACACCCACGTTGAACGAGTCTTCCGCGTCGTCCGCCAGCGCTCCTCCCCCAAGGACGCTGGCCAACGCTAGTAGTAATCGTAATTCCCTCATACCCGTACATGCAAACTGCGAGCATGCATGAATCCCTCCATACAGCCCGCAGCCTGACTGACTGATCAACAAAATTTCTTCTAATGAGAAATCGTTCTATTCAGCGTTCCTTATTCGCCGTCGCCAGCTTGCTGGTGACGCTCGCGACGCTTGTCGATAAACGAGCGGCGCGTATCCTTCAGCACTACTAGCTGGTCGGCGAATTGTTCGCGAACGCCTTCCATTGCCGCGCGACGTTCTTCTCGAGTCGCCTCTTCTCCCAATTCCTGCATGGCAGCCTTAACCGCGGTGCGGAAGTCGCGTTGAATGCTGAGAATGCCCAAGCGAGCTTGCAAGTAGGCTTCCCTTTCAGCGGACAACTCTCCTGCCTCGATTAACTCCCCAATTCTCAGGATCTGTCGGTCGAGAATGCTTGGGCGTCTGGGACGCTCCCCATCGAGCGCCAAGGCGATATTGGAGGTCAGAGCGAGCGCGATGAGCGCGAGTATGTATTTCTTCATAGTGTTTCGTCTTTTCGGTGTTTCGTTAATTTTAAATTCGTCCTCCGTTTCCCTAAACAGAATTCGATAACCACTCGTTGTCTTGCAGGGCGCGTGCCAAACTCGCTATAGTTCTCCTAGAATATTGTTATCCAGTAGTTTATAAGATAATACGTGCGCTCCACGCATTCCCTTGAGAATGCTCCCATCGGGAACTATTTCCCAATAAACGCCCCCAAGGGCCCTCAAAAGTGGGCCCTATTTCCCAGCGCCTTCGCGCCGTTTGCGAATTCGGTAGCGGATATAGTCCCGCGGTACGCCCAAATATCGGGCTGCTTGCGAGACGTTGCCCCGCGCTTGCTCGATAGCGATATCCACTAGTCGATCGATAGCCCGCTCGAGATCGAAGCCATCTTCGGGAAAGCGCCATTGAGGAACCAGCCAATCGCCTTCAGGCCGTTGCTCGTTTTCGCCATCCGGTCGAGCCAAGGCGGGAAAATCGAGATCGCCAGGATTCCCGAGGATTAACGCCCGTTCGATTTCATGGGAAAGTTCGCGAATATTGCCCGGCCAATCGTGGGTCAGCAATCGCGAGCGACCCGCTTCGGAAATCGTTATTTCCCCTAGTCCATAGCGATGGGCCAAACCGCTCGCCAAATGTTCCGCAAGCTCCAGCAAATCGCTCGTTCGCTCGCGCAAGGGAGGGATGCGCGCTCTCAGCAAATTCAAGCGGTGGAATAGATCTTCCCGGAACGCCCCTTCGCCAACCAATTCTTCGAGATCGCGATTCGAAGCGGCGATTACGCGAGCATCCACCATTATCTCGCGAACGCCTCCCACGCGTCTTATTTTTCCTTCCTCGATCGCTACCAGCGCTTTCGCCTGCAGCGCGGGCGAGAGGCTCGCTATTTCGTCGAGGAAGAGCGTACCCCCGTCGGCGGCCTCGAATAGGCCGATACGCTTCTCCTTCGCATCCGTAAAGGCTCCCTTTTCGTGGCCGAACAACTCCGATTCAGCTAGATTCTCCGGCAAGGCCGCGCAGTTGACGACGACCAGCTCCTCCCCCTTGCGCGGCCCTTGCGCGTGCAGCCAACGGGCGAAAGTCGTCTTGCCCGTTCCCGTCTCCCCTTCGAGCAATACCGGCGGCAAGCGACTCGAAAGGCGACGGTCCGCCGCGAGGACGCAGTCGAGCTGTTCCTTGAGCTCCTTCAGGCCATCGCCGAAATAGAGCGCTTCGCCCTCCGATCCTGCCTCTCCCGAGGCCTTCATCCGGTGATCGCGCGATCGCTTGCTTTTCCGGGCGCTCGCGCAACGAGAAAGAATTAAAGGAAGCTCCTGCACGTCGAATGGCTTGACCAAATAGTCCGCCGCGCCGCGCTTGATCGCTTCCACCGCCAGCTCGACCCCGCCATCCGCCGTCATGGTGATGCAGGAAACGCCTTTCGCGCGCTCGATTAAGTCAATGCCCAGTCCGTCAGGCAGATGAACATCGAGCAACGCATAGTCGAACGGCAACGACTCCAATGCGCGCCGTCCTTCCTCGAAGGTCGATACGGCCACCACGCTCGCCCCCTCGGACTCCAGAAATCGAGCCAAACGCTTTCTGAGCAACGCTTCGTCATCGACGACCAAAATATCCCTGCCCGAAAGAAATGCTTTCATGTGAGGTCTCAATCAATTTGCGAGGCGCCCGCTTTACAAGCTCGGAAAACGCCCCGCTCCGACAGCCTCGGTTCGAGCCATCAATCCAGTTTATAAAACAAATGTAAAATCCTGCTTGTCAACGCCGCCCTCCAAACTCAATCTAATATCGGAATGATTCGACCCACTCCGGATAGCCCGAAAGGCCCGACGTCGCCTCTTCGGGAAGAGTATCATAGCGCTCTGGCTAAGCTCGAGCAAATCGAGAAACGTCTGGGTACGACCCTGGAACGAGAGAACGACCTGAAAATCGCTCAAGAAATCGCCCATCGTCTGTCCAACATTCAAATGCTTTTGTCTATACGTGAGGGTAAAGCCTCCGATCCATCATCGCTATAGAGTCGATAAACAAACGATTTAGCGAAATTCCGGGCTCAAATTCAAAACGCGCCGAATTTTGACGATAATAGAATTGCCAAATAGCATTCCAGCGATGGGAAGGAGCCTTATAATTCTCGGTCCCATGAACCGCGCCCCGTTTTCTTTCCTTTCAATCACGTGAAACCGTTAAACCCAGCCTATCGCAGTCACTTCCATCCCCTGCTTGGAGTAACCGAACTGGTCGCCTTCGATTTGGAGACCACAGGGTTGCGACCAAAGCTGGAAGAGATCACTCAAATCGCCGCCATACGGCTGGGAGGCCTGCGCATGGAGGTGGAGGATTCGTTCGCGACTTACGTGAATCCGGGCAAGCCGATCCCCAAGCTTATTCAAAAGCTGACGAGAGTGCGCGACAAGCATGTCGAAAACGCTCCCTCGCCCGCCGAAGGTGTCCAAATGCTTTCCGATTTCGCGGGCCAGGCGACTTTCTTCGGCCACGATGTATACCGTTTCGACTTTCGCTTTATCCAAAAGCACGTGAGCTCCGACCCAAGCGAGTCGCGTACCGTTCGCTTCATCGACACAATGGACATTTTCGAGGCGCTTTGGCCCGACTTTTCGCGTCTGCGCAATTCGCTGGACGACATAGCGGAACGCCTATCGGCCGGTCTGTCGTCGATCCGCCGACACGACGCCCAAGGCGATGCGATCCTTCTCGCCAACGTCTTCCAGCGCATACAAGACCATCCCCAATTGGAAAAGCTGTGCTCCTTGGTTCCCGTCCACGAAACCCAAATGCCTACAATGTCGGCAGCGGGCAAGCAGGCCGATCCGTTCGAAGAGCACCGTTTCAATGTCGAAAAACTGCCTCGAGGCGTGAGCGCGTAATTCACGCGCTGCGGGACTGATATGCCTCCCGTTCTCTCTTGCATTGTCCCTACGCTCGACGAAGCGGTATCCCTGCCCGCGACACTCGATGCCCTGCAGGACCAGAACATCGATACGGAAATCGTAATCGCCGATGGCGGCAGCCGAGACGCGACCCTAGACATCGCGCAACGCTATGGTTGCCGAATCGTCTCCAGTCCCCCAGGAAGAGGGACGCAAATGAATGCCGGAGCCAAAGCGGCAACGGGGACCCATTTGCTTTTCCTCCATGCGGATACGATCGTCGCGAAAAACGCAGGCCTCGAAATTCGAGACGCCTTATCCAGACCCGGGGTTATCGCTGGTTCGTTTCGACTGGGATTCGATCGCTCCAGCCTTCTTCTCGACTTTTTCGCCCTCTGCAGCAAGCTCAATCTCGCCAGTTTCACCTACGGCGACCAAGGGCTCTATCTTCGCAAGGAAACATTCGAACGACTAAACGGATTCAAGTCGTATCCATTTCTTGAAGATGTCGAAATGCAAGCGCGTCTCCGCGCTCATGGACGTTTCGTTAAATCTCCCCTTCCGGTAATCACTTCATCAAGACGATTCGATCGTACTGGTGTCCTGACGCAGCAAATACGCAATCTCGCAATCGTTTGCGCATATCAAGCCGGCATTAGTCCCTTCCAGCTGCACCGGTTCTACGCTAAGATTCGCTAACGAATAAAAGGAATGCGCACGACACTTGCCTCAATGAAGTTGACCCGACCGCCGCCTTGCCCGAAAAGGCAGGCATGTCTCGCTCAAAGCAATTGGTCGATGTCGCTCGCTCCTTGAGCGACCAGGTCGACCGCCTCGCGTTCGACGCTCCCGTCGCTTACGTTTACAATCCCTTGCGCTATGCCTGGAAGCCATACCGGCGTTACCTGGAGACCTACGGCGCCTCTCGCAAGCGCATCGTCTTCATGGGCATGAATCCCGGCCCCTGGGGCATGGCTCAAACGGGCGTGCCCTTCGGAGAGATTCCTGCGGTCCGCGATTGGATGGGTATCGAGGCCGATGTCGACATTCCCTTTCCAGAGCATCCCAAACGCCCCATCCTCGGTTTCGCATGCGAAAAGTCGGAAGTTTCCGGGCGCCGCTTGTGGGGACTTTTCAGCGAGCGCTTCCCGAACGCCCCTGACTTCTTCGCGGATCAATTCGTCCTCAACTACTGCCCGCTTGTGTTTATGGAAGAAAGCTCGCGAAACCGGACCCCAGACAAATTGCCTGCCTCCGAATCGCAACCCCTCTTCGAGGCATGCGATTCCCATTTGAAAGCCTGCATCGAGATCCTCGAGCCCGATTGGATCGTTGGAGTGGGCGGCTTCGCTCAAAATAGAGCCAAAATCGCTCTCGAAGGCGGCGACCTCCAACATGGAAAGGTGCTCCACCCCTCCCCGGCAAGTCCCGCGGCCAATCGCGGCTGGGCCGAAGCGGCGACGAAGCAACTAAGCGAGCAAGGAATCTGGTAGCCGAGCGGTCTCGCCTACTTGCTCCAATCGATCGCGTCGAAATTGCTGCGAAACTCCTCCGAGAATATATTTCTCGGCCCATCGCCTTTGCCGTTTCGAGTATCGGAAGTCGACTTCGACTTCTTCGAGGCATCGCTCGCATTCGGCTTAGATTCCGATTTCGGCTTGGATTCCGGCTTCGATTTCGATTCCGGCTTCTTAGCTGCGCTTTTCTTTTCCTCTGCCATAGCTGTTCGAATTTTAGAACGCCCTAAAAAAATGCGCGCCCACCCCTTGTCAATTCCTATTTGATTCGGAGGGAGCCCGTAGGTTCGGGCCGATAGGGATCGCCCGCGAGTATCCGACGATCCCTTACTCGGGCCGAATTCGGAATCCAACAAGGCCTCCCTTGCGTACTAGATAATCAGCTACGGAAACGCTAACAAGGGAGGAAACTATGAAAACGTATCACCGCGCAGTCGCAGGGTTGCTGAGTCTGACGATCGGGCTCGCCGGGCTCGCTAGGAGCGAGCGCGAAAACAGGGATGTCTCAATCGATTTCGGGAGCCCCAGTGGCTATACCGACATCGAAATCGAAGGGTATTCCGGCGACCGAGAACAACGTATCGTATTGGAGGCCATTCGATCCGAGATGGAAGACCAGGCCAGACTGTATCTTCCTATCGAATACGCTTTAGAGGTCCGCGTCGACGACATCGATCTGGCCGGCTATTATGAGCCCATGTATCCCAAGTACGATCGCGTTCGCATTATGCGAGCGACCTATCCGCCTCGATTCGACTTTCGCTTCGCTGTGAGAGAGGCCGAGGGGGGCGTTTTACTGGAAGGCGAGCGATCGCTTGCCGACTTAAACTTTCTCTGGCGGCTAGACTTGCCCTCGCGAAAGCAGGAAACGGCCTACTACGTCCGGTCTTTGCTAAAAGACTGGGCCCGTTCCGAGCTCGCTCCGTTGGGCAAGTAGGCAACCGCGACTGCAAACCGAACGCTCCGGCAGGATTCGTCTCGCCGGAGCGTTTCGCATTCGCATTTGCATGCGACTGCTATTCGTTCACCCTTCTACCTATGAACAATTCCGAAAAACAGTCCGACAGCGCGAAACCAAGCCCATCGCTCAGCGCTTGCTCGCTCTCATCCAACGCGGAGATTGACGCCGCGGGAAAACTGGAAAGAAGCGACGATGAATGGCGGAAACTGCTGAACGAAGAACAGTACCGAGTATTGCGCCAGCAAGGAACCGAACCCCCTTTTCGAAATGCGCTCTGGGACCTCAAGGACCAAGGCCTCTACCGTTGCGCCGGCTGCGGCGAGACACTCTTCGACAGCGCCGCCAAATTCGATTCCGGGAGCGGTTGGCCGAGCTTTTTTCAGGGTGTCGAATCCGAGAAAGTCGGAGAAACCGTCGATACGAGCCATGGGATGACGCGTACGGAGGTTCACTGCGCCCGCTGCGGAGGACATCTTGGGCACGTATTTCCAGATGGTCCGAAACCCACTGGCCTTCGATATTGCATCAATTCCGCGTCGCTCGATTTCCAGGCAGCCCCTTAGCTCCTGTGGCGCTAAGCGCTCGACTCCAATCCATTCGTATCGAAAGTGGATCCCTATGCCTAGCCTGCAACAAAGACTCGCAGAGAACTCTCCCGCAACCTCCGGAGCGCACGAAGCGATGGCCCAGCATGCCGAAGATACGTTCGAGTCTCTCAAAGGCATTCTGCCCATTTTTCTCGGCAAGCGGATGGCGGGATCCTTCGTCGTTTTGACCTTGCCCAATCAGACGATGCGATCCCGAGCTACCTTGCTCAGCGCTCTTTCCGATCTGATCATCGCATACGATTTCCAACTCGTTTCGTTCGTCAGCGCCATTCAAGCCCGAGCAAGCGAGGCCGACGAGCCCCAGTTGGGAGCAATTCTTATAACGGCCGACGATTCCAAGGCTTTGTTTCAGCTTCCTTGGGAGCTGAAATTCGATGCGGACGCGAATCTCGTCGGCTACGATCGATCCGACGCCGAAGGCGAGATCATTCCCGCCCAATCGTGGAATACCTTCTTCCAGCGAAAGGCGCCCGAGCTTCAACGCCCCGCATACGATCGCCTATTGAACCTATTCGAAGACCCCAGCCAGCTCCCGGCTTTCGAAGCCTAATCTCCGAGCGCCAGCGCCATGCCTATCGCTATTCTCGGCAGCGAAAACGATTTTCCCGATCCGGGACAGGCGGATGCCGAAGGCCTCGTCGCCATCGGCGGAGACCTTGGCCCCGAGCGATTGCTCGCCGCGTATCGAGCGGGGATCTTCCCATGGTATTCGGACGGGCAACCCATTTTATGGTTTTCCCCGGATCCTCGGATGCTCCTCTACCCGGAACGATTCAAATGCTCCAAGAGCCTGGAGCGCGTTCTGAAAAGCGATCGATACGAAGTTCGGATCGATACTCGTTTCGAGGCAGTCATCAAAGCGTGCGCCGCGACGCCGCGAGCCGGCCAAGAAGGTACCTGGATCACCGAGGATATGATCGAGGCCTACTTGGAACTCCACCGGATGGGCATCGCTCATTCCTTCGAAACCTATCGAAACGGCGAATTGGTGGGCGGACTTTACGGACTCTCCCTGGGAGCGGCCTTTTTTGGAGAATCCATGTATCACCATTCCCCCGACGCCTCGAAGCGCGCATTCGCGCGTCTAGTCGAATTCGCGAACGAGAGGGATTTCCGATTCATCGACGCTCAAACGCCATCCGCGCACCTGCAAAGACTGGGAGCGGAACGCGTTTCGCGCAGCGACTTCCTGACGCAACTCGAAGACGCCCTGGCATCCGACTCTCTGATCGGCTCCTGGGCCGCCTTCGCCTAGTCTCTCGCGCACTCGATCCGCAAAGCCCGCCAACTGAGCTCGAACGCTTCTTTCGAGTCCGCGTCGCACTCCTTAAGCAAGCTCCTAAGCTCGCCGATTTTCATGCGACGCTCCTTGATCGCTCCCATATCATGAATCGCCCTTAAGGCCTCCCGAGCCGATTCATAGGTTACGAGATCTCGCCTCGAGTCTATTCGCAAAACGCGAAAGCCCGCTTCTTCGAATAGGCCTCGCCAATCCCGCTTCCGCCTCCAAGGAATTGCCGAAAACTCCGAGCGGCGGCGAATGAACTGCTTCAAGGATCCCTTCGCGAAAAAGCTGGTCAAGACACGTCCTCCCGGAGCGAGAGCGTCCCTCCAGGAACGGAGCGCTGCGACCGGATCAGGAGCCCATTGCAATAGACTGCTCGCATAGAGCCTATCCACTTCCTCGACGCGCAGGTCCCAGGCATCGAGCAACTCCCAGCGGGCCATCGGCAATCGAGCCCGTCCTTCTTCCAGCATTTGCGGCGATAAATCCGTCGCCTTAAGCGACTCGAAGCCGCGCAAGGCCAAGTGGCGCGTGAGAAGCCCCGTACCCGCTCCCAATTCGATCGCCCGCAATCCCTTGCAATCGCGCTCCATCCATTCGCTGCACCAATCGGCGACGACTTTTTGAATATTCGCCTTTTCATGGTACCGCGCGGCCTTTCGATCGAAACTCATTATTCCTTCACTCCCATCAATAATGACGACAATTCGTGTCCCACCTCATCCATGACCTCAATGTGCGGATACCGCTTTTCCATCGACCCCGCATCCAAGAGAGGATCCTCTCTGCCTAGGTAGCTCTCGACTCCTTTCAAGGAACCCGGAACGATCGACTCGTCCCGCAAAGTTCGAATACCCCATTTCAAATCTTCGGGCGAAACCTGCAACTCCATCGCAGCCGTCAAATTGGCTCGTCTTCTAAAATCGGATACCGCTTCCTGCGCATCGCGGTCCAGCCATTTCAGGAGATAGCTCAACTGTCCTCTTTTCGTTTTCCCCCCGCGATTGGCCTCCGCTTTGAAATCTTCGAACGGCGCCAGCAAGGTAACTCTTTGGGCCTCGAAATCAATCGAGTCCCGCCTCGATAAAAGCAGAAAAGCTCCTAAGGAATAGCCAAATAGCCAATCTACGGAGCCGATCGCTTCCAAGCGCGCTTCCCAATCCTCGACAGCCTGAGCGATACAGACTTCAGTGTTGAGGAAACGTCGTTCGAATACGCAACGCGTTTCAGCGTCACCGAAGCTCCAGCCATTGATACAGGCGATTCTCACGATTCTCCTCCGATCGCAGCAACTACTTTGGCCGCTATTCCGTCCAAATCCTCTCGACTCAGAAAGGCCTTGAGCGATAAGCGCAAACGGCTGGAGCCCTCGGGAACCGTGGGCGGGCGAATGGCTGCCACGGCAATCCCTTGCCCCTCCAATCGCCGGGCCGCCCTGAGGGCGCATTCCGGTTCGCCCAATAGCAATGAAACGATCGGCGAGTCGTTCAAATACACTTGCAGCCCCTCTTCCGCCAATCGTTTGCGAAAGCGAAGCGAATTCGCCGCAAAGGTCTCCCGTTCCTTTCTCAAGGCCACGAGTCGAGACACTGCTTGCCGCGCCGCGCTGGCAGCTGACGGGGGCAAGTAGGTCGAGTAAATGAACTCGTCCGCGAAATTGATCAGGTAGGATTTCACATCCTGGTCTAGGAAAAGCGAATAGGCTCCCATCGAACCCAAGGCTTTTCCGAGCGTTCCTACGAGAATGTCGACGGAACGTTCCACGCCGAATAGTTCGACTAGGCCGCTTCCCCTTTCCCCATACCAACCCAAGGCATGGGCCTCGTCGACAATCCAGAAGAATCCATAGCGCTCCTTCAACTTGGCGATTTCGGCAAGATCCGGATAATCCCCATCCATACTGAAAACGGACTCCGTCACCACGAAGACGATACGCCCGGAAGCGTCGTGCTTCTCTAGCAATTCTTCCAAGTGTTCGGTATCACAGTGCCGATAGCGGACCAACCGAGCGCCGCTTTTCAAGATCCCGGAGATCATGCTCTTGTGTATCAACCGATCGGCCAGCACTATATCGCCTTTACGTGGTAGCGAGCCGAGAATCGCCTGATTCGCTGCGTATCCAGAATTCCATATCATTCCATGATCGTAGCCGTGCCAGTCTTCGAGCGCATACAATAGCTGTTCGTGAGCGGGCCCGAAACCAGTGATGAGCGGCGATGCTGACGCGGAACATCCGAACAATCGCAATGCCTCTTGAGCCGTTTTCACGATCTCGGGATCCTCGCTCAATCCGAAATAGTCGTTGTTCGATAAATCGAGAACCCCCTCGCTGCGATTGAATACTCGGAGCGATCGATTGATTCCGGCATCTTCCCGTTCGAAGAGGGGTTCCACCAATCGCTTTCTCAATGGCAGCTTCACTTCCAGCAGTCCTCCCGCAAACAAGCCCGCTCATTGCCTCGCTCTTGAGTCGCCCAGAGCGGCAGCCCACAGTTTAGAATTCCATCGAGAGACGCCGCGCGCTCGTCCTCGCTTTGTTCCTTAATCTCGTTGAGCCAGATTCCCCCGCTCAGTCCCTTCTCGCGGGCATACGCATGCAGCATTCTCGCTTGGCCAATCGCCCCGACCCGATCTTCCACCACCAAGACGATGCGATCGAATCCCGCTAAAAGAGCGAAATCCGACCAATCCGCCCCTTCCTCTTCGAGAGGCGCCGCTAGCGAACCCGCGCCCTCGACGATTCTCCAATCGCAATCGGGCAAGGCGTCCATCGACTCGATCATCACCGAAACCCGCAGGCGCTTGCCCGCTTTCTTCGCAGCGGAAACCGGAGCGATCGGGAGGGCAAAGGAATGCAAGGTATGAGCCGTTGCCAGCCCATCTTCGCAATCGGATATCGCCCGCGTTGCATCCGACTGCGCTACATCGACGACCCCTGTCTCCACGGGCTTGACGACTTGAACTCTATTTCCACGACGCGTTAGCAAGGATGCGATTGTCCCCGCTACCCAAGTCTTTCCAACGTTCGTATCGCTCCCAGTTACGAACACCGTTTTCATCGCTCTCTATGCGAAAGTCGCCGCCTCTTCCTCGCCACGAGCGTGGATCGCCCGAGCGTCGTCCGGGTCGAGCGACTTCAACCCGAGCTTCTCCAGCAAGGCATAGTCATCGCTTTCCTTGGGATTATCCGTGGTCAGAAGCTTGTCGCCTAGAAAAATGCTATTCGCCCCTGCCAAGTAGCAGAGCGCCTGCAGCTCTTCATTCATTTCCGTCCGGCCGGCCGAGAGGCGGACCATCGTCTTAGGCATGAGAATCCGGGCGGTCGCGATCACCCGTACGAATTCGAAACTGTCGACGAAGGTACGATCCTCCAGCGGCGTGCCCTTGCAAGCGATCAGGGCATTGATTGGTACCGAGTCGGGATAGGGCTCCATGTTGGCGAGCTCTTGCAACATCTTGAGCCGGTCGTCAATAGACTCGCCCATTCCGATAATACCGCCACTGCAGACTTCCATACCCGATTGCCTTACTTTTCGGATGTTGTCCAAGCGTTCGTCGTAGGTGCGAGTCGTAATGATTTCCTCGTAATACTCTCTAGATGTATCCAAATTGTGATTGTACACAGAGCAGCCGGCGCCCTTCAGGGCATCCGCTTGATCCTGCTCGAGCGAGCCGAGCGTGCAGCAGACCTCTAACCCCATATCGCTCACGCCCTGGACCGTGCTCAAGAGGGAGTCGAACGCTCCCCCATAGGGAACGCGGCGCCAGGCCGCGCCCATGCAAAACCTTGTCGCGCCGCCCGCCTTCGCCGCCCTGGCATCCTTTAGAATCGTTTCCGTATCCAAAAGCTCCTCGCGCTCGAGTCCCGTATTTGAATGAGCCGACTGCGGGCAATACTTGCAGTCCTCTGGACAGGCCCCGGTTTTGATCGACTTAAGAGTGCAAAGCTGCACCCCAGATGGGTCTTGGAATTGCTGATGAGTCTGCTGTGCCTTGAATATTAAAGTCGTCAATGGCAGATTGTAGATGTCGCGAATCTCGTCTAACGTGTATTGCATAATCAATTACCAATAGTGTTTAATGTCGCCTCGATGGCTTCGTCTAGTTTTTCGAAGAGAAAGTCGATTTCGGAATTTTCGATTATCAAGGGAGGGACAATCAGTATCGAGTCCAGGAGCGGCCGCAAAAGCAAGCCGCAATCTCGAGCCCGCATACAGACCTGAAGTCCGACGCGATCGTTGGGAGCCCAGGGCGCCTGCCCAGGAGCCGGTTGAAGATCGATCGCCGCCGCCAAACCGCGCTGACGCAGAGAAGCGACGTGAGGACTGCCGGCGAACTGGGATTCGAAACGCTGCCCGAAATAGTCGATCGCCCCCTTCAGTTGCCCGCTTTCAATCAAGCGCACCAGCTTTTCCAGACTCTTCAAGGCAACCGCCGCCCCAAGAGGGTTTCCCGTAAACGTATGCCCATGGAAAAACGCCTTGCCCGATTCGAACGTTCCCAGGAAGGCTTCGTAAATGGGCTCCGCTACAAGGGTCGCCGCCAACGGCAGGTAGCCTGCCGTCAAGCCCTTCGCAAGACAGACGAAATCCGCCTCTACGTCCTCCGCTGAAGCCGCGAAAACGCGCCCTAACCGCCCGCAGCCAACGAAGACTTCATCCAAAATCAAATGCACCCCGTAGCGTCGGCAAAGCCTCTCGACGCTCTTGACGAATCCCGGAGGCTGCTGGCGCATGCCCGCGGGTCCTTGAATCGATGGCTCCAGGACTACCGCCGCCACACGCTGCCCATCTTCCTTCAGTATCGTCTCCAACGACGCCATGCTCGACTCGGCGGACTCCGATTCGCGCCACGGGGCCGCAAAGACTCGAGTATCGAAGAGCCATGGGGCGAATCGGCCATGAAAGCCGCGGCTATCCCCCGCTGCCATCGCCCCAAAAGTATCGCCATGGTAGCCCTCTTCCATTCCCACGATCAAACGCTTCTCCGGCTGGCCAGTCAGCTGCCAGTACTGGAATGAAAGCTTCAACGCGATTTCAATGGCATTCGATCCATTGTCGCTGAAAATCGCCCGATTGAGCTCGCCGGGGGCAAGCTCCGCGAGCTTTCGACCCAGTGCCGCCCCATTCGAATGGCTCAATCCTAGATAAGTGGAATGGGAGACCCTGTCGACTTGCGCCTTGAGCGTTTCGTTAATCTCCGAATCGCAATGACCATGGGCGTTCGTCCAAATCGAAGCGTTTCCATCTAGATAGCGATTGCCCTCCGTATCGAAAAGCCAGCAGCCTTCGCCCCGCTCGACATGCAATTGAGGCCAATCCAAGTACTCCTCCATCTGAGTGAACGGATGCCAGGAATGGTTCCTATCCCATTGGTCTAGAAGCGGTTTCTCTATCGTTTGATGATCGACTGAGGCGACATTTGCCATACTCGACCATTGTTAAGTCAAATTTTGGCCCAATTAACAAGCTTGTTAAGGCCAGTCGCCTTTCAGCTTAAGCGCAAACGCGCCCTACACGCTTGGAATCCAGTCGAGGATTTGCTCTCCGTGATTGGGGGAGTCGACTTCGATGGCTCCAAGAAGGGTGCCGTCAGCAGCGATTGCGTACGCCGTGCGCGTCGGTCCCCAAAAGGTCTTGCCGTACATTTTCTTTTCCACGAGCGAACCGGTCGCCTGGGCGAAGCGATGCTCTGGATCGGATACCAGATCGAAGTCGATGCCATGCTTGCTCGCGAATCGCTGATGAGATCCCACGGTATCCTTGCTCAAGCCGATGAGGGCGAAGCCCTGCTTGCGAATCGTATCGGCGGAAGAGGCCAGACTTATCATCTGCTTGTCGCAGCTGCCCGTGTTGTTGCGCATGTAGACGGATACGATGGTGGGACCGTCGATTAAATCGCCAAATCGCTTCGCCGCCCTCTTGCCGTCCACCGATACGTTCACCTCGAAATCGAGGTCCAGTTTTTCGCCAATCGCTTTCATCGCCCCAACGTCCAGTCGCCCTTTGCCGCAATGTCAAACCGCCCCGACCGTCCCGATTTTTTCTCGAACGCTATCGCCAATCCTAGGCCGGCGAGCATGAACAAGTCGCGGAGGATCGGCCAGGTATAGCCCGATTCCGACGCATGGGCCGCGGTTCCAAAGCAGCCGCAATCCGCGTCCAAGCCACGCGCAGCCGCTTGAATGAGCAGGGCAAGAAATACCAACGTCATAAGAACGGCCAGCCAACGGCCCCCGCTTCGCATTGCTCCCGTGGCCAAGGAAGCCCCCACGCACAGCTCCAGATAGGGCACGAACAGCGCTGCGGCCACGGCAATCCCTCGAGGAAAGACTTCGTAGGTCAATATTGCGGTGAGAAACGCCGATGGATCGAGCAGCTTGGCGACCCCAGCCCAGGCGAAAACGATCCCGAGAACAAGGTAGAGGATCCAGCTGAGACGGTTCATTCTACTCCCCCTTCCGCGAGACCCGCTTCCACCAGGGCCTCCCAACCGCCTTCGAGCGCGAAAATCGAGTCGACCCCCAATTCATCCCTCAAGCGCGCCGCTACTTCGTGGGAGCGCAGGCAAGACTGGCTCGAGCAATAGACGATCGTCTTCGCATCGGGCGACCACACCTCGAAAAAGCCTGCCAACAGATCTTCCCACCTCTCTTCATTGAGCAAGATCGCTCCCTCTAGGTGTCCTCGCTCGAAGTCCGCCTGCGTTCGGGCATCCACCCATAGAACGCCTATTTCCTGGCGAGCCGCATCCAGAGCGATGGAATGCGCATCCATTTCAAAAGATGGCGCTTTCGGGTGGACGAAGTAGGCAAGCGTCGAGCAGCTAGCCGCCACCAAGACCAACGCCACGGCTTCCATTAGGGTTTTCATGCCAGGGCTATAGGACGAGCTGCCGCGGATGCCAAGACGCAATCGAAGCGACCACCCGTCCAGGCGCAAAAAAGGACGGTCTAATAACCGTCCTCGTTAGCTAGCCAGCGCTTTTTGCGACCTCAGTTTTGCAGCGAAAGGTACTTGGCCTCTACTTGCTTGACGGAAGCGAAGAAATCCGATTCCGCTTGGCTGAGCGCCGCCTCGTAGGCATCCGCCGATATCGAGTCGATGTTGTCTTCGATATTGGCGAGACTGGTAGCCACGCGGGCGAATCCGAAATTGCTCGAAGAGCCCTTCAGCCGGTGCGACTCCTGGGCAATCGAAACCCGGTCGGATTCGAATGAAGCGCTCTTGATCGTCTGCAAGCGATTGCTCCCGTCTTCGATGAATTCGCGAAACAGATCCGCCATATCTTCATCGAATTCTTCGTCGTCCTCGCCGAAGATCATTTCGAGCTGTTCCCAATCGATTAGTTCCGAGTCATTCATATCTATCTTGCCCTCTTATTCTACTACAGATTTGGCGTTTCGACGCGCACGGATCGGTTGCCGTATCCGAGGTTCGATGCGATCGCTTTCTTGAGCTTTTCCTTTACGGCCCCATTGGCTGCGGGCTCTCCGCGAGGCTTGACCGACTTATCGGTCACGAGGCTTTCCGCCTTTTCGAATTTGATTCTGAGCTGGTCCACTACTTTCAAGTATTCGTCTTTCGACAAATGAAGCAGCGCGATCAGCAATGGATCCGGGCCGGGCGTCGTGGATCCGCTGGAGGGATCATTGATAACGGTTCCGATCATCCGCTTGGCAAAGGAGATCAAGCACGTCATTCGCTCGTGCTTTCCGGCTTCCGAGGGCTCGAACTGGTTTAGAACGGGGATAACGATCTCTTCCGAGAATCCCCACTCCCTCATCATCGCCGCACCAACCTTGGCGTGATTGATGCCGAAAATCTCCATTTCCTCGTTCGCCAGCGCCGTATCCTCAGGCAAGCTAGCCTTGAAGGAAATGCCCGGCGCGTTCTTGATTTCACGCTCGAGGAAGATCATACCGATACCGTGGAGCAGGCCCACGGTGTAGGCGACCCCGGTATCTTCGCTGTACTTGCGGGCCAGACGTTCCATCGCCAAGGCGCACGCAACGGAGCGGCGCCAGAATTCGCCTGCGCTGATTCCGTAGGTTGCGAGGGGCTCTGACAACAGATCCGAGAAGGCGAGCATAGTGACGATTTGATAGACGTCGCTGAAGCCGAGGTGCATGATCCCGTCATCGATACTGTCGATGTGATACCCGGGATTGAAGTATGCGCTGTTTGCCGTCTTCAGGATCATGGCGCTCAAGGCCGGGTCCATTCGAATCATATCTCGAATCTCGTCCGGGTTCGTATTGCAGTCCGAGATCAGTTCTTGCAGCTTGGGCAAGATTTGAGGAGACACCGCAAGACCGTCTATTTGCGGTTCGATGTCATCGAGATTGATTGGGTGAGGGATCATATTCTCCTGTGTTTGAAAGGGATTCTATAGATCGGCGCTACGGACCGTTGATGTAGTCGTATTGCCCATGCGTTCAGCGAAAGTCAGCCTATGAATCGGTCGCCCTGCCTATCGCTTAAGTTCGATCCGCGCAAAAAACTCACCGAATAGACGCTGTCGTCTATGCAGAGCCGAATTGACCCTAAAGTCCCCTAGAGAGAATCCGATGCCTTAAGGCATGAAGATTGAAGTGCCGCTAAACGAAGAAGAATGGTCCCTTTTGAACGCTGCCGCCGACAGCATCGCCTCCAGTCCCGAAGAGCTCGCCCGAGTGTCGCTAATGCAACGCTGCATGGTCATGTCCGAAGACGATGATGTCTGCAGTCGGACGCGCGAAATGATCGGCATCAGCTTCGGCCCAAACTAGCCGACCGGCTTTCCTCCATAGTGGCCTCCCGTGCAAGCAATGCGAGCCCGCGCTGGCCCTACTCCCCCGTTTCCAGCTTCTCGTCGTAAACGGTAACCGGTCCAAATCGCTCGAGAGATTCGCCGACTTCTTCGCGCTTGCCCACAATAGCGATCATGCTCCGATCGGGCAGCAAGTACTTTTCCGCCAGCTCCAGTCCCATTTCCGGGGTCACGGACATCAACTGAGCCACGTAGGTGCGGTAGTAATCGGGGGCCAGATTGTAGATATCGATCTCCTGCACGTACTGGGCGATGGTGGTCGCTCTCTCCAAACTGAGCATGTAGTTGCCCGCCAAGTACTTTTTGTGCATTTCCAGCTCGGCTTCGGGAATCGGCTCCTCGCGAATGCGATTCAGCTCGTTGAAAATCTCGCCTACCGCATCGGCCGTAACTTCGTTTCTCACGTCCGAGTACGTAACGATCGCTCCCGCCTTCGCCGCATTGGCCGCGTAGGTTCCCGCTCCATAGGTGTATCCTTTGTCTTCTCTCAAGTTCTGAAACATTCGACCCGAGAAGCCGCCGCCCAACACGGACATGACTACCTTCAATTCCGGAGCGTCCGGGTTGGATCTCCGAATCGACTGTTGGGCAACGCGCACGGTCGACTGCACGGAATCCGTTCGATCCAGCAAATGCACGGATCGTTCCTCCACGCCAGGAGCCGAAATTTCCGGAGCAGGAAGGAGCTCCCCTTTCGTCCAGTCGCCCAGGAAACGCTTCAGCAGCGATTCTCCTTCGGCCTTGCCCACTTCGCCCACAATTGCCAGCGATGCGTTGTTAGGCAGAAAGTGAGTCTGGTGGAAAGCGACCAAATCGGCGCGTCCAATTGCCGCGACGCTTTCCTCCGTCTTGAACGCCCCGTAACCACCGTCCCCATACACGAGCTTGCGGCGTAGCTTGTCCGCCAACGCATCCGGCTCGCTCCGCTCCGAAATCAAATTCGAGAGCGTTCTCTGTTTGAGTTTCTCCAATTCCTCTTCGGGAAACGTCGGCGCCTGCACGACCGAAGCGAGGATTTCGAAAAGCTGTTCCTTGTACTTGGAAAGCCCCGAGACGGAAATCGCCAGGAAGTCGGAGGTGGCGGATGCGGAAAGGCTCGCCCCGATAAAGTCGATCTCGCGAGCCAATTCGAAGGCGCTTTTCCCTTCAACTCCCTTGTCGAGCATAGAGGCGACAAATTCCGCCAGACCCGTTTTGTCTCCATCGAACAACCCTCCGGAGCGAAACATCAACCGGTAGGTGACCGTTGGCTGACGATCCGATTCTATGACGTAGAGCGTAAGGCCTTCCCCCGTTTCAACCGTGTCGTAGTCCGGGAACGACGACGCGGGAGCCGGTCCGGGGTCCGGACGCTTGGACCGATCGATAGGGCCGTCGAACGTCGCCTCGCCACCGGAGCTGCACCCAACTATCGCAAGCGCCGCGATCCCTATCGAAAAGAGGATAATCCGTTTTGCATTCATTTCGCTTCTAATCGTATTCACTTTTCTGGAACCGGGTAGTGGAGAGTGTTTCTTCGTTGCTTTTGCAAATATTCCTTGGCGACTCGCTGTATGTCCTCTCGAGTCACTTTCAAGTAGGCTTCCAGTTCGTTATTGGCCCGCCCCGCATCGCCATACCATTGGTGATAATAAGCCAAGGACTGCGCTCGACTGCTCATCGTACCTACCGAAGACGCGATTTCCGACTCTTTCTGATTGAGGGCTTTTTGCAGCTCCTGCTCGCTAACGCCTTCGTCGATCAGTTTCTGAACCTCCTCCTCGACCAAGGCATCGAGCTGTTCGATCGTAATGCCTCGATTTCCAATCGCGTAAGCCGCGACAAGTCCGGCCTTCTCCTGCAGCCACGTAAATGCCGCCGCATTGACGGCCGCCCTCTCCGTATCCACTAGGCGACGATAAAGACGCGAGCTTTTCCCGATCGCGAGGATGTTGATCAAGAGATCGACGGCTTCCGCATCGGGATGCGTCATGACCGGGGCTCGCCAAATGTGCACGGTCGCCGGCAATGGCGTCATGGGTTCTTCGACCACGGTCGTGGTCGTCGGAGCATCCAATTCCCAATCGATCGAGACGCGCTCCGGATCCGGCCCCTTCGGAATTTCTCCAAAATAACGCTCCACCAGCAGCTTGGTTTTCTCTACATCAATATCGCCCGCGATCGCTAGGGTCGCATTGTTCGGCACGTACCATTTCTTGTAGAAATCTCGAAATTCGTCGATGGTCGCCTCGTCGATGTATTGGGCCGAGCCAATAGGCGTCCATTCGTAGGAGGTCCCATCGAACACCGCCTTGGCCATCTTTTCCATGATCGAGCCATAGGGCTGGTTGTCGTAGCGCGAACGGCGCTCTTCCTTCACCACTTCGCGTTGCGTCTCCACTCCAGTCTCGTCGATCACTGCGTGCAGCAACCGTTCCGACTCGATCCACAAGGCCAGCTCCAACTCATTGGCTGGCACATTGATGTAGTAGTCCGTTCGGTCGAAGGAAGTCGAGGCGTTTAGATTGCCCCCGGCGCCGGAGATGAGCTTGTCGATCTGACCCCGCTCGATGTTCTCCGAACCTTCGAACATCAGATGCTCGAAAAAGTGAGCGAATCCCGTCCGGTCCGGGCGCTCGTCCTTGCTGCCGACATGATAAAGCACATAGGTCGAGACGACGGGAGCGTCGCTATTCCGGTGGAGAATCACGTGCAGGCCATTCGGCAAGTCGTATTCCTCGAATTCAATATTAAGCGTCGATGCCGCAGTCTCTAGAAAGACGCTCAGGCCAAGAAGCGCTAGGATTCGCGAAAAAGGGATAGCATTCATAGAAAAGCAAACCCGAATAGGTTGGACTGGATAGAAGCCGCCCCTCTTCTCAAGCGCAAGCAGATAGAGGCGTGTGAACGGCAGTCGAAGATTGAACCGTTCCTCTATCTGCGCCACGCTTTTTGAACCCTTTGCCCCATGAAAACTCTGCTACTTGCCCTCCTTGTCGCGTTTCTGCCGCTTTCGCTTACCGCTCAAAGCTTCCTCCCGGTCGAAAACGTGCCCTTCCAACCGTTCGCTTCGGCCACGGAGCGCCTGCTCGAAGCGATGGACTTTGCCGGAGCGCCCATCAGCCCGGACGATACTGCATCCATACGAGACGCCCTCGAATCGACGGACGGGACTGCTTCCGTTCCGGCCATTCAAGCCATCCTGGATCGCTATTGCGTCGCCGGCGTTCGCATAAACCCGGAAAGCCGGGTTCGCGTGGAGGCCGGTCCAGCCCCCAAGGAGCTCTTCCAGCAGGGATGGCGCTCCTTCCTCGTCAAGACCCACAACGAGGCGAGCATAACGCCCGTCCTTCTCGCCGAGAGCCCAAACGCGGCCCCCAGTTTCGCCAAAGCGACGCAAGCAAGTCGCCTGGCATGGACATCACTTTCGCGGATGTCGCTCAGCGTTGGCTCGATATCGAGATGCTCGTTCGCCGTCCCCTCAACGAACGCCTGTCCGGCCTCTATCTCGAGTATCGGATTATTCAGCTCTACAGTCGCGATTCGGGCCAGCGGGAAGCCCTTCTCGGATTCAACGTGGGCCAAGGCACCCAGGATATTGGCTTTAGGAATCAAGTCGCCATTCTCTTCAACTGCTTGCCCGCAATCCCGGTTGCCATCGATCTTCGCGACTTCGATGGATCGCCCACCAGCGCCACCTTCGTCGTCAGGGATGCCCACGGACGGATCTATCCCAACCCCGCTCGCCGTCTGGCGCCCGATTTCTTCTTTCACGACCAGGTGTATCGAGCAAACGGCGAGTCTTTGCTCCTTCCTCCAGGAGACTTTAGCGTATCGGTTTCTCGGGGACCGGAGTACTACCCGCAAACGACATCCGTTTCTATTGACCCGGACGGTTCGCCTCAAGCCATCTCAATTCGCCTAAAACGCTGGATCCATCCAGCGACGCGCAATTGGTATTCGGGCGACCATCACGTTCACGCGGCGGGCTGCAAGCACTATGAAAACCCCACTCAAGGGGTCTCGCCAGCCGACATGATGCGTCACATCCTAGGCGAAGACTTGAATGTCGGCTGCGTGCTCAGCTGGGGCCCTGCTGGTATGCTCAAAAGCAGCACTTCGATGGAAAAGTCTCCGAGCTCTCCACTCCCCAATACCTCATGCGCTACGACGTAGAGGTCAGCGGCTTCCCCTCCTCCCATGCAGGCCACCTCTGCCTCCTCCGTCTCACCGAAGATGACTACCCGGGAACCACGCTCGTCGACGAATGGCCCAGCTGGACGCTGCCCGTCCTCGAATGGGGCAAACGCCAAAACGGCGTCGTCGGCTACAGCCATTCCGGCTGGGGTCTCGGCCTTCCCGACTACGGACCCGGCGGCGCTCGTCTGCAAATCATGCCCTACCGCAATCCCGGTCGCGGCCAGGCTCGAGCCGGGAAAGCAGCCGATCGCCTGCCCGACTACGCCATGCCGCCCTTCGACGGGATCAGGGCCAACGAATACATCGTCGCCGCCGCCCACGACGTATGCGACTTCATCTCCACCGTCGATACCCCCTCAATCTGGGAGCTCAACATCTGGTACCACACCCTCAACTGCGGCGTTCGCACTCGAATCTCCGGCGAAACCGACTTCCCCTGCATCTATGGCGACAAAGTCGGTCTTGGGCGCGTCTACGTAAAACTTGATGAAAACCAGCCCCTCGACTTCGACGCCTGGGCCCAAGGCCTTAAAAACGGCCGCAGCTACGTCGGCGATGGCATGAGCCACCTCTTGGACTTCAACGTCGGCGGCGTCGCCGTCGGAGAACCGGGTTCGGACGGTATGATCAGCCACCTCGACCTTCAAGCTCCCGGCAAAGTCCAAGTCACGATGGACGCTGCCGCAATGCTCCAGCCGAAGCCAACTTCCGAAACCGAGCGCATTCGCAATAGCCGATTAGACGCCAAGCCCTATTGGCACATCGAGCGTAGTCGAATCGACGATACGCGAAACGTCGAGGTCGAAATCATCGTCAACGGACTGCCCGTCGCCACGCGCGAACTCGAAGCCGACGGATCCACCAAGGCGCTCCAGTTCGACATCGACATCCAGCAATCCAGCTGGGTCGCCGCCCGCATTTTCCCCAGCGCCCACACCAATCCCGTTTTCATCGAAGTCGCCGGCCAGCCCATCCACGCCAGCCAACGCAGCGCCCAATGGTGCATCGAAGCCGTGGATGCCTGTTGGGATTCCAAAGTCGGCCAAAT
>CBFHHM010000014.1:8330-22278 GCA_965655705.1 Candidatus Pelagisphaera sp. | reverse complement strand
GTCGCGAATCGGAACGCCCCGCCGCTCGAAAAGCCTACGACCAAGCCAAAGCATTCTATCAGCAAGCGCTTCTCCAGGCGAACACGCCATAGTCCTGTATATCAGTCGCGGTTGAAGCCGACTTCAACCATGGCTCGCGCGAGTCCCGCAAAATCTCCACGCAACGTTTCACAATCAGCATGAATAAGATCACCGTAAAGAGACTGGATCACGTGGCGCTCGACGTAATGGACGTCGAGAAGGCTGCGTCTTTCTACAGCGACCTGCTGGGGCTAGCGGAAATCGCTCGTCCAGAGAGTTTCGATTTTCCGGGTCTATGGTACGACCTCGGAAATATCGTTCTGCATATCGTCGGCCCTCGAAAGCCCGCGCGAGGGGCCCATCACATCGCTTTTTGGGTCGATGACGTTCATGGCTGCGCCCGTGTGGTTCGAGACGCGGGATACAAGGTAGAATGGGACCCCTACAAGATCGTGGGCGTCGATCGGTTCTTTACCGCTGACCCCGAAGGGAATCGTATCGAAATTCAGGGCGCAGAAAAAAGCCCGGAAGCCTACACGGGGCCTTAGTCGAAACCTCCGTCTGCCTAGTCTTCTTCGATTTTCTAAATGTATCCTGATTCAGGATATGAATAGTAGCCTATTCTGGCTACTTCTTTACCGCAGCGATCACTGAGATTTCCACAAGAAGTTCAGGTCGCGCCATGCGAGCCTCCACACATGCTCTGGCGGGAGCGCACCCCTCTGGCACCCAAGCGTCCCAAACTTCATTCATGGCCGCAAAATCTTTCATATCCCTCACATAGATGGTTGCCGACAGCATGTTCTCCCGATCCGATCCGGCATGAAGTAGAAGCTCATCTACTTTCTCGAGCATCGTCGCCGTTTGTTCCGCTATGCCCTTGGTAGCGTCCTTGCATACCTGCCCGCACAAGTAAACGGTGTCATCGTGAATGACGATACGGCTCATACGTTGTTTCGTTTCTTGTCGCTCAATGCTCATGCGACATGAGCTAACCCAAATTATAAAAAGGAAAAGACCAATCCTCAGGTTGAGCGCTTTTTGTTGGCCGCGGAATTGCTGAAGCGACAACCCCTGCCTCAGGATCGCAGAATACCCCTCATTGCCAGATAAATTTCCTATACTTCATCCGGTCCCTATTCTAGCTTGCCCGGCTCATGTACGAACTCAGGCCATACCAGCAGGAAGCAGTCGATAGCGCGCTCGACTACTTCAGAAAGAAGCGACTGCCTGCAGTGGTCGTTCTGCCGACAGGGGCCGGCAAGAGCTTGGTCATCGCGGAATTGGCGAAGATCGCTAGGGGGCGCGTCCTGATCTTGGCTCACGTCAAAGAGCTCGTGGAGCAAAACCACTTGAAATACGAAAGCTATGGCCTGGAAGCGGGGATCTATTCCGCGGGATTGAACCAAAAGGATAGGGCCCAAAAGGTCATTTTCGGAAGCATTCAATCGGTCGCCAATGCCGACGATCGCTTTTTCCGCGACTTCACTCTGCTCGTAATTGACGAGTGCCACCGCGTCGGCCTAGAGGCAGACAGCCAATACGCTCAGGTCATCAAACGCCTTAAGCTGAACAACAAGGACATTTGCATACTAGGTCTCACCGCTACCCCCTATCGCCTAGGACTAGGATGGATCTACAATTACTCGCGCCGCGGAGAATTGAAGACTCGGGAAATGCGTTTCTTCAAGCACTGCATATACGAGCTTCCGCTCGAGTACATGATAAGAAACAAATACCTTACCCCTCCGGTAAAGGTCGATATTCCCGTGACCTCTTACGACTTCTCCGAACTCACCGAGGACGGAAGGCCTTACAGCATGGCGCAACTGGAAGAAGTTCTAAAACGGCAAAGAAGACTGACGCCTCTCATCATCAAAAATATCGTCGATATCGCAGAGACTTACCAGAGGCAGGGCGTGATGATTTTCAGTTCCACTGTCAATCATGCTCAAGAAGTAATGGAGAGTCTCCCTGCGGGACAGGCGCGTCTTGTAGTGGGAGACACTGAGGACAGCGAACGCGATCGGATCATCGAGGCCTTCAAAAACAAGGCGTTCAAGTACTTGGTCAACGTTTCCGTCCTCACCACCGGATTCGACGCCGCGCATGTCGATGTCATCGCGATACTGAGACCCACGGAATCCGTTAGCCTATACCAGCAAATCATCGGCCGTGGCCTAAGGCTGGATACAGGGAAGCAGGATTGTCTCGTTTTAGACTACACCGGCATGGGCCATAACATTTACGCCCCGGAAATCGGCGAAAAGAAACCCGCCCGCGAATCCGTTCCTGTCGAGATACCGTGTCCCGAGTGCGAATTCGTGAATAATTTTTGGGGTATCGTCGACGAGGAGGGCAACGTCATTGAGCATTTCGGTCGCAAATGCCGCGGCGCCAGGCAAAGACCGGAAACCTACGAATTCATCCCATGCGACTATCGTTTTCGCTTTAAGATCTGCGATCAGTGCTCGGCCGAAAACGACATCGCTGCCCGCGATTGCTGCCGTTGCGGCAAAGCGCTGATCGACCCCGATGTGAAACTCAAGCAAGCCAAGCTTTCCATGAACGCCCATGTGCTCACGCCCGATTCGATCGAAATGCTAGAGCGTACCGACAAAAACGGGAACGCCTATTTGCAGGTTAAATACTACGACTACGATGCTCGCTACCTATCGGAGATGCACTACCTCGACAACCGGACCAGTCTTAAGAAATTCGATGTCAATTTCCTGAGGTCGCACTTAAGAAAGCCTGAACTGAAACTTCCCATCAAAACCGCAAGCGACGTATTGAAGATCCAACCACTCCTCCGAATGCCCTCCTTCGTCATCGGCCGCAAACAGGGGAAATTTTGGAAGATCACTGAAAAGATCTTCGCCGAGGAACTTTAGGGCGCTTGCCAAATTCGATTGGCTCGTCTATGCTGCCTTTCCATGAAGCCGAACGTAACGCTCGCTGAAACCACAACGCCCAACGGGGCGCGTATGACGCTTGTCGAGCATGACGGCAGCTATTGCATCCGAGTGAACGGCCAGCAGCTCATGCATTCCAAGGTCGCGACTTCGGAGATCAAGCTCGGCGCAATAGGCTGCGAGTGGATTTCGGCCAACGAGTCCGCAGCTCGAGTCCTAATCGGCGGACTGGGCTTGGGATTTACCTTAAAGAGCGTCCTGCAGGAGACTGGGCCGCAGGCGGCGGTACATGTCGCGGAATTGTTTCCCGAGATCGTGGAATGGAACCGAACGTTCATGGCCGACCTCAACGGCGACGCCCTCAAAGACCCACGGACTACCGTATTCGAGGAAGACGTACGGACCGTGATTTCGCGAGCGGCGACGGAGCCCTATGATGCGATCGCGCTTGATATAGACAACGGCACCACCGCCATGGTCAAAAACGAGAATAATCATCTCTACGGGGAACGGGGCATACGGCAAATGCGGGACGCCCTGCGCCCCGGCGGACGCGTGGCCATTTGGTCCGCGTCAGTCGATTTCGTGATCGAAAAGCGGCTGAAGAAAGTCGGCTTCAAGGTTCAAGCGATCCCAGCCAAATTGTGCGGGTCTTCTAAACGCGAGACCTACAGGATCTACGTCGGCGACAAGCCAAGACATTAGAACTGACCTAACTGACGATCTCGCAAGGGCGCCTCCGTAGAAAAAATCCTGCGACGCTTCGAAGAAGCGCTCGTGGGATCGATCGAAGGTTTGCGCAACAATTCGAGCGACTTGCGCGGGACGAAGCCCGGCCGGCGATTCGCTTGTTCGCACTTCAACTGAAAGACCTGCATTTTCATGAATTGCGCGAGCAGTTGATCCGGCATCGAGTAGTCGTCCAAGCCGCATCGATCCAATTCGAGAAGCAGTTCATGAGTCGCCTCCAAAGTCGAGAGACAGCCCGCCTCCGGTTGACGCTTAATGACGTAACGGCTCGGAGCCGCATTCGAAAACATGATCTTCGGCAAGCGCTGCAAACTGCGACTCAAACGAAGCATCGGACGGGCGAGTCGCCAAGTGGCATCGAGCAAAAAGACGACGAGGCGGCGGCCTGAGAAATCGGCCGCCAGAAATTCGCCCTTGGACAGGTCCCGAGCGTCCTTGCCTGGATAAAGCAATACGGGACAGTTGTCAGGATCATCGATCAGAGCCTGTACCCGCTTGTTGTCATCGACGCTTTCGCCCACATGCAGCTCGCTGTCAGCGAGACAGAGATGCGTAAGTCGCCCCGTGTTCAACTTGACCTGTCGGTTCTCGTAAGGGTGCATGAGAAATACGAACTTCGTCCGAGTCGGCATAGGCGTAATCTTCCCACACCAGCACAGCTGCCGCGGTCGGTAGCACTTGTAGCACATTTCTCGGCCCATGATCGCTGGACCATTAAGTCCCGACTGTCCCATGACCAGCCATAAAGGCTGAAAGGCGATCTCGATCCTTCCCTATAAGCTTTTGACTCCAACCTTCGAATCGCGACCATGAAACCTTCCATGGCGGACAAACTTTCGAAGCGACATCGCTCCTGGCTGATGGGTCGCGTTCCGGGCAAGAATACCAAGCCCGAACGCATCGCCCGCAGCGTGTTGCATCAGCTTGGCTATCGCTTCACCGTCAATGGCCCCAAGAACAAGGGGCTACCCGGAAAGCCGGATATCGTTCTACCCAAGTACCGCACCGCTGTATTCGTGCACGGATGCTTCTGGCATCGCCACAAGGCCTGCCCGCATGCCACGACCCCGAAGACGAACCAGGAATACTGGATCCCGAAATTCGAGCGCAATGTAGAGCGCGACCGCGAAAACGAAGCAGCCCTTCTGGCGCTCGGCTGGACCCCCTTGGTTATTTGGGAATGCGAACTCAAGACCCTCGATACCGTTGCCGCTCGGCTTATCGCGGCGCTTCCTCGGGAAGGGGCCGACGCTTTGCCCGAGGATCTTGACGACGACGCTCTGGTCGCGGAAAGCCAAGCCCAGTACGGCTCGTAAGCGAGGGGCCATCGCGCGATTCTTCGAGCCTATCGGACCCCGCCGATCTTGAAGGAGCTGCCTTACGGCCTTCGAATGCCCGGTTCCTTGAGCGCCTTGATGCGGTTGTCATCATGGACCAGTACCAGCTTCGGGCTAAATGAATCGACCTTGGATTCCTTCACGTCGACGTAGCTGGCGATGATGACTTTTTCGCCGGGCTGGGTCAAATGGGCCGCTGCCCCGTTTATGCAAATCTCGCCGGGCGCTCCCCAAATCACGTACGTGTGGAAGCGATTTCCGTTGTCGCAATTGTAGACGTCGACCTTCTCGAATTCGACCAGATCCGCCGCTGCGCAAAGGGCGGGGTCGATGCTGATCGATCCTTCGTAGTTCAGATCCGCATCGGTTACGACCGCGCGATGGATCTTCGACTTTAACAGTGTCCGTTTCATTTCGTCTCTTCTGAAATTGGTATCTTCTATTGCGTCCCCTCTATCGGATTCAGGGCTAACATCGCGTTAACGCCTTTGAGCACCAGATCCGGCACGATCTCGTCGAAGACGCCCATGCGCTCGTACAGGCTGGAAAATCCGCCGGTCGCTACGACTCGACAACCATCATCGCCAAACGCTTCGCGGCCAATTCGACTGACCAGTTCCTTGACCAGTCCGAGATAGCCGAAATACAAGCCGCCCTGAATGCTCTCGATCGAGGAACGCCCCAAGGCCTGCTTCGCCTCGAGAATCTCTACATGCGGCAGCTTCGCCGTCTTGGTCCCCAGCGCTTCCATGGCCAACCCCAAACCCGCGCAGATCGAGCCGCCCAAATATTCGCGGGCCCCACTCACCGCATCCAAGGTAATCGCCGTTCCGAAATCGACCACTACGACATTGGATCCTGGGTACAAATCGCTCGCCGCAATGGCATTGGCGATTCGATCGGCTCCGACTTCCAATGGATTGCGCGTTTTGATCTTCAGCTTAGTTTTGATACCCGCTTCCAAGAACAGCGCCTCCGTATCGAAGTATTCCCGACAGGCGGTTCGAATCGTATACACTTCGTCCGGCACGACGCAGCTCACCCCGATTCGGTCGATCGCTTCCGGATCGACCCCCTTCTCTCTCAGCGCGGAAACGAGGAAAAGCCCCATTTCGTCGCTGGAAACGCGCAAGGAAGATTCCTTGCGAATTTGCATACGCAAGGCCCCGTCCACATCGTAGACGCCCCCATGAAGCTGGGAATTGCCGACATCGATACAGAGATTCATGAGAAAACGGATTCGCCTTGAAGGGCTTTCGCTCGCGAAGCGCCGCGCTCGGACTGACCGGTCACCCGCATCCTAGCGAATCGCCTCCACGCTCACGGGCCAATTATCAATCAATCGCACCCCTTCGAGCATTACCGCCCCAAATCGACGTCCATCGATATCTTCCACGTACTCTACCTCGAACCCGGCTTCTCCGAGCCGCCGTATCGCTTGCTGCGGCGTTTCCGCCGACTCCAGGATTCGCGGAAACGCGACCGCCATGCGGCGCCCTGCTTCGGATAAGCGGCGATTGCGCGAGCTCAAGGCTAGCCCATCGAAATCGCGCACCGTTTCGCAGGCGACGATTTCAACCGGGAGGAAGAACGCCTCGACCATGCCTTTGACAAGCTGAAGCTGCTGGTAGTCCTTCTCTCCGAAGTACGCCCGCTGAGCGCCCGAAAGATTGAGTAGCTTGAGCACCACCGTCAGCACCCCATCGAAGTGGCCGGGGCGGTGGGCACCCTCCCGCGGGAGCGACGCCTCGATCTCGGATACGCGATAGGTGTAGGCATCCGGATAGATGGATTCGTGGTCGGGCGCGAAAACAGCATCCACGCCCAGGGCCTCCAGTTCCGCGATGTCCTGCTGGAAATCCGCCGGATAGGAGTCGAAATCGGCGGCGTTGTTGAATTGCGCGCGATTGAGGAAAATGCTGACCGCCGTCCGGTCGTTTTCCTGCAACGATCGCTTGGCCAGGGCGCAATGGCCTTCATGCAAGCCACCCATGGTCGGCACGAAGCCGAGCGAGCTCGAGCCCACGACTTTGGAGCGGTATCCTCTCCACTCTTCGATACTGCGTAAAATTCGAATCATTTCCGATATTCTCCTTCCCCGGGATATTCGCGTTCGCGCACGTCCTCGCAGTAGCCTTCCACCGAGCGGGCGATCATCTGATCCGCATCCATGTAGCGACGGGCGAACGGCGGCTGAAACGTCGAATCGAGCCCTAGCAGATCGTTGATGACGAGCACCTGACCCGAGGTCATCGGACCGCAACCGATCCCGATCGTCGGAATCTCCAGGGCGTCGGTTACGCGTTCCGCGACGCTGCCCGGAATACACTCGAGCACGATGGAAAAGCACCCGGCTTCCTCCAGCTCGAGCGCTTCGTCCTGCAACGTTTGAGCCGCCGCCTCGTCGCGAGCCTGCACCTTGAACCCCCCGAATTCGTGAATCGATTGTGGCGTCATGCCCAAATGCCCCATCACCGGAATCCCCGCATCGACCAGACGCCCGATTAACGCGGCATTGCCCTTGCAACGCTCGACCTTGATGGCGTTCGCCCCGGCGCGCATGAGCCGCTTGACCGACTCCGTGGCCTCTCCGATATCTCCCCGGTAGGAAAGAAACGGCATATCCGCAATGACGACCTTGTCGGGAGCTCCCCGTCGCGTCGCGGCGGTGTGGGCCACCATCATGTCCACGGTCGCGTGGATAGTGCTGTCGAAGCCATGGACGACCATGGCGCAGGAATCGCCGACCAAGAGGGCATCCACGCTCGTTTCATTCACGATCTTGGCCGTGGCGGCATCGTAGCATGTCACCATCGTAATGGGCCTGCCAGTCGCCTTCCATTTCTGGAATTCTGGTATTGTTTTCATGTCGGGTGCCTGTCGCGGAGGATCAGGATCCTAATGATTGGTTCTATGGAATATTCGTCTGTGAGTGTCAGCCCGATCGCGCGTCCCTCGCAGGATCGGCGTCGCAGGCAAACCGTCATGTATATTGAGCGATAAAGAGCAACCTTTATCAACTCAATCCCGCAACGGGCGATGGCGCGCATGCTGCTGATGGCATTCAATGAGAATCCACGGCCTCCTCCTGATCCTCTCGTTCGCTAGCCCCTGCCTGCCTCAAATGCGCGGCGACTGGCAGAGCCTGACCCAATCGCAGCTGGACGACGCCTACAACCAAAGCGTCTACGCCCCCAATCTCGAGCAAGTTATCGGTCGCTACCAATCGATCAGCGAGCGAGCGAGAGACGCTCTCGGAGAGCCCGAAGTCATTCCCTATGGCGATGGCGACCGCGAAACGGCCCTCGTCTTCAAGGCGGAGACGCCCGGAGCGCCCATTCACGCGTTCGTACACGGCGGAGCGTGGAAACTCGGCGCCGCCTCCGAAAATCTCTATCTCGCCCCGAGCTTCGTCCATGCCGGCGCGAACTTCGTCGCCCTCGACTTCGCCTACGTTCAGGATTTCGATGGAAGGCTCGAACCCATCGTGGATCAGCTGGGCAAAGCGATCGCTTGGATATAACGAAACGCCGCCGAGGCATTCCAAGGAGATCCGGAGCGACAGTACCTTTCCGGATTCTCTTCCGGAGCCCACCTGACCGGCGCCCTCCTAACGACGCCATGGGGCGATTACGAGGGCCTTCCCGCCAATCCCATAAAAGGCGCCCTGCTGTGCAGCGGCATGTACGACCTGCTTCCGGTGAGCCGTTCCTATCGCCGGGAGTAAGTAAACTTCGACGAACGAACGATCCAAACCCTCAGTCCCATCCGGCATATCGAGCCGATCCATTGCCCCGTGATCGTCGCATACGGGGACTTCGAAACCCCCGAATTCCAACGCCAGTCGATCGAATTCGCGCAGGCTCTTGGCGACGCAGGCAAGCCAGTGACACTCATTCGAGCGGGTGGCTACAACTATTTCGAAACGATCGAAACTATGGCCAACCCTCTGGGCCTTCTGGGGCGCCCAGCCCTCAGGCAGATGGGCCTCGCTCCCTAACGGTAACCAAGAGGCAACTACGTCGGGCGACGCGTCCGCTCGAAGCGTCAAACGCCCGCAAATGCAAAGACGCGAAAAATTACTTTGCGCAATCGCTCGCCAAGCGAAAGGCTGACCATTCGAACTTCTCATTATGGCGGACCTAATCGTACACGGCGGCAAGCCCCTCAGCGGCGAAATTCTCCCCTCCGGGAACAAGAACGCGGTCCTGCCGATTCTCTGCGCCAGCCTGCTCGCGTCGGAGCCGGTCGAGCTGAGCAACGTGCCGGCAATTACCGACATCGAAAAACTGATCGCCTTCTTTCGCAGCATTGGTTCGCAGATCGACTGGAACCGCGAGGCCAAGACCATGCGGCTGGATCATTCGAATCTCAGCAAGCGCTTCGATCCCAACGACCTGCCCCAAGGCATGCGCTCCGCGGTCCTGCTCTTCGCTCCGCTCCTCTTCCGCTTCAAACGCCTGTCCCTGGACTCAAATCCCAAGGGCTGCGCTCTCGGCATTCGCGAGCTGGATCCCCATTTGGAGATTCTCGGCAAGCTCGGAGCGAAAATCGCCCACAACGGCAGCCTGGAAATCGAAATCGAGGACCGCTTCGAAGGAGCGGATCATTGGGCGGACTACATGTCCGTGACCACCACCGAGACCTTTGTCATGGCAGCCGCCATGGCTAAAGGCGAATCGAGACTCACCAATGCCGCGAGCGAACCGCACGTTCAGGACGTCTGCCGCTTCCTCCAGAGCATGGGAGCCCAAATCGAAGGCATTGGCACGAGCGTCCTTAAGGTAACCGGAATCGACGCCTTGAGCGGGGCCGCGACTGCCATTTCGTCCGACCATCACGAAGTAGCCACGTTCCTGGCCCTCGGAGCGATTACGGGCGGAGAGGTCAAAGTCCTGCAGTCCTCGCCCCAGCATTTCGACCTCATCGGCCGCAGTTTCGCCAAGCTCGGCGTGGAAATTCGCCACGACGGCGACACCGCGGTTTGCGACGCCAACCAGTCGCTACGTATCCAGCAGCCCTTTACATCGAACCTGCTGCCTAAGATCGAAGCGGCCCCTTGGCCCTACTTCCCCGTGGATTTGCTACCGCTCATGATCGCGCTTGCTACCAAAGCGGACGGCGTCATGCACTTCTGGAACAAGGTCTACGAAGGCGGCTTCTCTTGGATTCCCGAACTCGGTAAGTTCGGGGCCCACGTCGTTTCCAGCGACCCGCATCGTATCATCGTTTTCGGCAACAAACCGCTTCGGCCGGCCTCGGTCGAGCCCCCCTACATCATCCGAGCCGCCGTAGCGCTCTACATGATGGCCGCCAGCATCGAAGGCAATAGCATCGTGCGCAAGGCCGACCCCATACGCCGCGCCCACCCCTACTTCGCCGAAAATCTACGCAAGCTCGGCGCGGATATCGAGTGGGACGAGTAGGCCCCAGGGCTAAGTCTTCCCGAGCTATTCCCTTCCGGCCTTACCAACGAAACGCAGCGCCTCCGGACGGGACCCGAAAGAAAATTTCTTTCCGGAGCACGAAGTTTCGCGACCCGAAAAATCAGCAAGCTTCCGAAATAGGTTCCATCCATTTCGAGAGGAACGCGGCAGTAACAATCGGGCTCGTCAATTATCCCCGATGGCTATCGCCAGCTTATCCGGAACAAATCTCTGCTCGTCCGGAATCGGGGCCAGTTCGCCGTTAGTATCCATGCGGCGAGCGTTGGCGAATCGCCTCAACCCGCGCCAAGGCATTGAGCGTCAAAAGACTTTGTCGAGGATCTTGTTCAACCTGTAGTTATATGCGTACCGATCTCGTGGATCCGTCGTCCTTTTGAGGTCCTCAATCATGGTTTGAATCTCGGAGGGAGGAGTCGCCCCTTTAAGTGAATCATCATCGCAGGACGACTCTATCCAAAGCTCAAGCAGTCTGGTCTCCCGAGCAATAGCGGCAGTCAGAGCGACCTTGGAATACTTGTTGGAACTGGAGTCAAAGTCGCCAACGAGATCGCCGAACCTTTTTTCGAGGCCCGTATTGTATGACCCTCGTTTGGCTATTTCATCGTTCATGGCCCTCCGGAATCCGTCCACTCTGCGAAGCTGCTCCTCGATATCGCGGCATGACAGGAATTCGTCGTCGGGAATCGAATCCTTGAATACGGGGAATATCGTCCAATAATTTCGTCCTTTGTCCTGTGTCTGTAGTTCTAAGAATAGTACGCTTTCGGTAGGAATATGGATAGGCTTCAACACGTAGCCTTGCGACATTCCCAGCAGACTCTGGTCATCCATTTCGGTGGCGGTCATGAAAATGCGTTCCCCTGTTTTCGTCAGTATTCGAAGCGTATCGCCCGCTCTGGGTACGATTGCGGGATTGGTCACGGGGCTTTCGAGAAGATTGGCCTCCTCTCTATTATCCTCATTCCAAATGGAAGCGTCCAATTGCTTCGCCCGGCTTCCCATTACGCTCGCTATAAACGCATTCGCGTCTCGGTGGGGGTCTTCCTCTTCTTCCTCGTTGCTCTTCGAGACAGAGGCGGGCTCTGCGTCGCTATAGGTCTCCTTGCTGCCCGGCTCCCCGATTGGCATGGCTATGGGCGTGAATACATAGGGATTGCCTCGCTTGCTGGCGCAGCCCGATCCCAGCAAGAGAATCAACGCGCAGAGACCCGCAAATAGCGAAACGTCGTATTTGGCTGGCCCGCATATCCTTCGGCGCCGTATCCGCAATCTGCTACTTCGATTCGTCATCGATATGAAGCCCCGCCAAAGGCGTATCGGCTAGATTGAACTCCAGTCTCTTTTCGGATTCTCCGAAGCCGAACGTCAGAGCAAGCGTTTCAGGCTTGGGCGACTGAGGGAAGAAAAGGCAGCCGGCGATCTTTTCTCCAGGCCCAATAGTAACCGGGAAGGATAGCGTCCTCCGTTCGAACTCATCCTCGATAACCTGCTTATTGATGTCATCGGCGGCTTTGACGTTGTAGGCATTCGCGACGATGGCAACCGGGGCCACCACGACAAAAACGGGGTCCACTACTCCGTATACGACGTAGGACGCGCTGTATACCACTCCGAGAGCCGCGACTCCAATCGATCCTTTCGCAAGATTTACGCCTGTTTCCCTGTAGTGGTCCCAATATTTTTCGCTCGTCCTTTCCAGTTCCCAAGGATCGTTTCCGGGCTCTTGAATATACTCCCCGAGGTGATTTAGCTGGGCCGCTTCCAAAACGACAGGGCTGGGTCCGGTATTCGTTACGGACACGAGATACTCGTCCCAAAGGGCCTTTTCCTTCCAAGAGCCAGGACCTTCATAAAAGATTATCGTGTGGACCGTGCCTTCGATCGGTTGAGAGGCGGCGGTCAAGCTCACATCAATCGCCTGAACGCGATCGGTCTTCAGCTTGTATTTGGTGGAGGTCGCGCAGCCGACGAGGCACGTTGCCAAACAAGCGCCGAGTATAAACCGGAGCCTTGCATTGCCATAAACCTTCTCTGTCGGGTTGGTCATCCGCTATTTCTCCACCGCTCAAAAGTCTATCTCGAATATGCGGAAAACGCTAGCCGAATCGAGACCTTCTTTCGTCGTATATGGCAACTGAACGGGCTAGTGAAACGCCTTATGAAAGGGGAAATTAGGATTTCGGCGCTATTGGCAAAACAGTAAGCCAGATACGCACAGACAGTATCGGACGGAACTGTTAGGGATAGTCCTTTGCAAAGAGGGTCATAAACCTTATAGAGGAATGAAGGCTCGAAAGTTAAATTAGGCGCAATGGGGTATTCAGCAGAAAAAGCAGCAAGTCCAAAGACTTTGGTGGCGTGGGCAGTGGCAGCGGCAATGTTGCTGCAGGGCTGCGCGTCCGTGCGTACGGTTTCGAAAACCTCCCCGAGCATCCGTCCGGGAGAGACCGTGATCGTCGAGCTTAACAATGGCGAGATAGAGAGAGGTCCATTCGTCGCCATAGATTCCGAGGAAATCAAGCTATCCGATAAATCGCGCGCGGTTCGAGCAATCGCGTTGGAGGACGTGAGGCAACTATCGGTCAAGCGAACCAACGAGGATGGAAAAGTCGTTTGGATGGTTATAGGGGCCGTTGCGCTGATTGCCCTAGCGGCTGGGTTAGCAAGCGCTCTCGAAGACGCCGCCGGCGCGGCCATTATGGGCTCGACCCCATGAGCCGCGAGTTACGCTCGACGAGGTCTCGCCTAGGCAACGCGAACGCGACGACCTGCATTCATAGCCGACCGTTTGGTTAAGGAATTGGCGCCCGGGGCGGGGCTTGCAATCGGCTACTGCCTAGGGGACAAAAGCGTACTTATGAAAAAAGGCGCATAAGATGCCGTACTTCTGCATTAGCCTGCACCGATTATGGCAGGGAACCAACCAGGGGGAGGAGGGGTTGCTGAAACGGCAGTCTGTGTACGATTATGCATCAACTGCCCTCATAAAAAATGGTCGCCCTCATGGCCAACCCCTACGGTTCAAAAGCATGTTCAAAGGCGAATAAAGACAGGTATTGCTCTCGTGGTTATTCACTCAATGATACGAGCCGACTTAGCCGCATATGCTCAGATTCTTCCAATAATGACGTACTACCAGCACCAGTTTGACCAAGTAACGAAATACCTCCATCACCGCCCTCCCTATTTGCTCGTCGATCACGTTGTCTCAGTCTCATCGAAAGAGGCAGTAACTCAAAAAATGGTAACGGGCAAAGAGGGATTCATCCAAGGGCACTTTCCCGGCGCTCCGGTTTTTCCAGGGGCGATGATGCACGAATTAACGACGCAATCGGCAGGTATATTGATCGCATCCCAATACAACCCGATGAAAGACTTCGACACCGAGGATCCGCATCACAATGAGTATGCCTTGGGAGTCCTAGTGAAAACCGATCATGCTAGATACAGAGGATTTGCGAGGCCAGGCGATCTATTA
>CBFHHM010000014.1:0-8233 GCA_965655705.1 Candidatus Pelagisphaera sp. | reverse complement strand
TAGTGACGACCGTCTCGCTACATGATCGAGTCAGCGAAATGTTTGATTTTGCAGCAACAGTCTCGGTGAGCGGAAAAACAATCATGAAGAATCGATTTCGATTAATGAATATCAAATCCTCCACCCTCCTTTAAACCGATTGATCGCCGTTCGTTGCACCCCTACCCTGAACGCTCAACCGCTGCAATCAAGCCGACCCTGGCGAGGAGACGACCTCCCTACCTACTCTCCTTTCATCAACCCTATTTACAATTCCAGTGCCTTTGCCCACGTTCGGCAGATGTCGTCCTGTACCTGAAGGAACGAAAAACCTTTATCAGTTCCGTCGAACCAGCGACTTCGACGTCCCGAACGTTGAAAATAGAGCAATTTTGGAAGGTTTTAGAAAAACGGGGCAGCGACGCCCGTAGCCTGAACGGGTGAAGGGTTGACCGCTCATTTCCCGTGTATCCGAAAATTAACATTGGTGCCCGGGGCGGGACTTGAGATTGCACAACCCCTGGAGGTACAATGAGTTGTGGGGCTAACACCTAGCAGCTAGTGTCTTGAGAGTGCATTGTCCTGCACCGATTATGACAGGAAAATGACAGGAAATTAGATGGGGGGGCGGGGGTTATTCGAGTAGCAGCCTCTGCATTAGTATTCATCAACTGCCCCCAGAGAAAATTGTCGCCCTTGCAGGTGTTCTTCATGTTTGGTTTTATTATGAAAACGAGCAACTTTATCACCTTAAGCACAGCAACTGCCAATATCGGGGTCCTTATTGGCCTGATCTTTTTACTATTTGAATTGAAGCAGACTCGGAGGATTGCTCTATCGGAGATCAGGCAAGAGAGGGTCTCTGGCATAATTGACCAATGCTCAGCAAATGCTAGGGACGCCGCCTTTTCAGAAATGTATCACAGGGTCTTTGTAGATGCAGAGTTCTCGTTACTTGAAAATGTGGAAATCAAAGGCCAGCTCTTGCAACATGAGTTTGCCCGATTCTATCGCCTTGAAGACTCATACTTTCAGCACACAATTGGTCTGATGGACTATGCGCCTTATCGATTCAGCATGGAAATGGCCGCAAACAGAGGACCGCTCTGGGACTTCTTAGGTTTAGATACTAAAATAAGGAACTCAGAATGGGCAAAGGAATTGGATGCTTTCAAAAGTTCACCGAACTACAGTCCTTCAGACTGGAAAGAAAAATTCATCGCTTGGGAGAAAAGTAGAGGATGACCAATTAAAGATTTTGATCCTGATAAACTGAATCAACTTCCAGAAGAAAAATAGCTGTCCTGAGGGCTTTTGAAGCTCGCTATCGTGCAAACTAATGTCGCACCGAAATGTGCTCAGCGCTTGAAACCATCCGTTTTCGCGCGATGGTCAGAGGTGAAGTCTATCATCTTCTTTTTTAGTTCATCACTCGTCGAACCCAAAACCTCAAAAGTTATCACCTCGAATGTTTCGACGAAGGCAGGCATTAGATTACCCTTCATGAAGCTGTCGACGTGAAATTCCGCGGCGGTATGATTACGATAAACTTCATAGAGGAAGTATCTGTCTTTGGATGATGCGTAATATTCGTAAACGATCGTTCCAGGTTCTGTTTTTTTGACGTTCTCAACAAGTTTGTCTATTAGAACCTCAGCCTCTGCTTCTTTTCCTTCAACTACCATTAAATCAAGAAGAAATATCATCTGCTCGTCGTTCGGATCTGAGTGGTGACTACCAAGGACCGTCACAAGAAACGAAGCGGAAACGATTATTGAACTAACTGACCTTAACATTCTCATACCATCATTCTTTCTCATTCCGTTTTGTCTAGAGATCATACTTAAATAATAAATCCCGACATCAATAAAACAATTACAAAATTTTGGATATATCTTTATATTTTAGTCAACTACCTCCGTAAGAAAATGTCGCCAATCAGGCCGACACCTGCACTTGAAGTGCTGTCCCAATCAATTGACGGCCGAGTTTCGGCCCAAAAACTAATTCTTTGGTTCCTTACCGTCCTTAGCACACCTAAATCCGCCGTGATTTGACGGGGAGTCACTTTCAGCCAGTTGCCGGGAACCTGGCTGATACCCTCGACACCAATCATCAGAGCAGAGAAACGAACCGCCTCTCAAAACGTAACTTGTTACGCTGTGACCGATTCTATCTAGGAACTCCTTGCTCGGTCCCGTTGGATTCGATACCTGGTTCGACGCACGCATGCTGTATGCATTTGGGTAGTAGAGATCAGATACAAGCTCCCAAACATTTCCAGCCATGTCATAAAGTCCATAGCTGTTCGGTGGAAAGCTTCTGGCCGGCGAGGTGCCGAAATATCCGTCTTCGCGTGTATTCTCAAGTGGCCACTCACCCTGCCAAATGTTTGCCATCCAAACGCCCGTTCCCTTTGGGAAAAAGCTGTTTCCCCACACATACCGCTGACGCTCCAAGCCTCCTCGTGCAGCCCGTTCCCACTCTGCCTCTGTGGGCAGTCTTTTACCCGCCCACTTAGCATACGCCTCGGCATCCTCATAACTCACGTTAACAACCGGATGATCCTCTCGGCCTCTCCAAGTCGAGTCACCTCCTTCTGGAGAACGCCAGTTTGCATCGGGAACTAGCCTCCACCATTGAGTATAGTCATATTTGCCGTGAAGCGCACCGACTGGTTCCTTGAAAACGATCGAACCAGCCGTTTCGCCGAAATTCGATGCTTCCTTTATTCTCTCGATTGCACTGACGATTGCCGCTTTGTCCTCGGAAGTGGCCCTTTGCTGCATGGCTTCTAGCTCTCTGATTCGAGCATTCGCCAATTGGCTCATTTCCCGGGTGTAATCTTCGGATAGCCGCCTTTCAGCTATTGTCACATAACCTGTATCCTGAACAAAATCGGCGAATTGCTGATTAGTCACCTCAGTCTCATCCATCCAAAACCCATCAACGTATACCTCATGCACTGGGTATGATGTACCGTGGGATTGAGACCCGCCACTCATCAACCCCGCGTCTCCACCCATCTTGAAAACTCCCCCGGGTACAAAAACCATTCCATTCGGCTCTGACTCATCGTTGGCAGCAATTCTCGCGGTAAATGTAACTGAAATGAGACAAGCTAAAATTCTTAAACGCATTCTTTTTCCATTTATGGTTACGCCTTGGGCTTTGTGAAACACCTCTCGAGCTTGACAGCATTACGAAGCTTGGGCCCACGGTCTTATGTCGGATGGGTTCTTGCAAGGGGTATCGCACCTTAGTTTTTCGTCAGGGCATCAATCAACTACGCAAAATTAGTTCTTTGAGCTACTAGCGGCGAATTAGATTAAATCGGGGAAACTAGTCGGAGAATATCGCCTGAAGGCTAATCTAGATTGTCATGGGACCGTTGTTTCCACTAGAATTGTGGAAATATTTTAGTCCATTTAGTCGAGCGTAGATTGATGTTCTCCAACGAGCATTCCCACCCGCTTATATCAACGATTTTGTTACCGTACCATCAAAGCGTAAGTTCAGTTGAACTCAATTCCTCCTCAAATGTGCCATTTATGCAACGATCATTAAATAATATTGACGAGAATCTGCGCACGCTTCTCACCTATGGTGATGATCCCCCACCAAGGTACGACGAGGAACTTTCCTGCTGTCGCCATTACCCAAGCGTACGAAGAATGTGGGGCTGGTAGGCGCAGGGTTTGGAGACGAGTGTATGGTAAAACGCACACGTTTCACACGATAACCGAAAACTTTGCCGAAAGGGAAAGCGGCCGGGCAATGGATCAGGCTCGTTGGGTGGCATGGATTTATTGAAGGAGACGTGGACAGGTGGTTCGAGGTTCGAAGAAAAATTAAGCATGGAAATGCCATCGGTTTTTGCAAACCTTACCAAGAAAAATCAAATCGAAACAATTCTTTCGGCACAAATCCTGCCCCAAAAGAATCGCAATCAGAACCAATCGGAATATTATTTGAGCTCAAGATCATATCAGACGACCAACCATTTGGAAACAAAACTGTTCTCCTAACCAGGATTAGAGCATTGCCCGCTACCGCCGGGGGAGCCAATTTTAAAAAAGAGGACGGACGAGGTGAGATAGCATTCATGACTGTGCTCAGCGGTATAGGTGACAAAATTTGAAACCCTCATATGATGGAAATTAAAATAATAGCAGAGTTCGGGGTTAAAGAGGACCAAGCCGAAGCATTCAAATCAATGCTGGCCGCCGCTCTTGTCGAAACGCGGTCCTTCGAGGGCTGCAAGGGCGTTGACATTTTTGAAGACCAAGAAAAATCGGTTTTCTATGCCTTATCTAACTGGAGTTCGCATTCGGATTACGATAAGTATCTGGAATGGAGAACCGAACAGGGAATAGGTGACTTGCTTGGCCCCATGCTAGAAGGCGGCTTTCCAGAAGGCCTTGTAGTTCGGAAGGTTGAAAAGGTTGATATCTAAATTGCAGCTGTCCTTAGAATAAAATATCATGATTAATTTTAAGCATTTTTGGATGATCAAAGTCGCTCTAATTGCTGCGACCTGTCCTTTAAACCTCACCATCGGAAGCGATCATAATTCAGATGCACTGCTTCTTGACGTAGAGTTTAACGATCAAAGTGGAGCAGCATTTCTTCCAGACGTTGTTGTGTTGTCGACGCTACGGGACGGCTTGGGCTTGGGAGAAGGACCGGTCTGGGATTCCGAAGGCGAACGATTATTCTTTTCGGATATAATGGCGAACTCTGTCTACTCTTGGTCTGAATCAGACGGGTTTAGCTTCTTCCTTCCTAAAAGTGGCGAAACGGGCTTTTCGCCTTCGTATCCTGACGGTTTGCTCCTAGGTGCGAACGGTTTGGCGATCACTGATAGCGAAATGATACTCTGTCAACATGGCGATAGGCGATTAGTTTCTGTGCCGCTCGACGCTCCTCTGCCGGAAAATTACACCACTTTAACCTCTGATTACGGAGGATCGCGATATAATAGCCCCAACGACTTGGCGATTTCTAAGGACGGACTAATTTATTTCTCGGATCCGCCCTACGGTTTCGCGGATTTACCTCGAAGTGACCCAGCAGCGAAGCGGATCGTATTCGATTTTCAGGTACGCGAAAAGGATTTTAATGGTGTTTACGTTTTAGATCCAATCGCAAAAAGTGTGAATCTTATATCGTCGGGTATAGACTTTCCCAACGGTCTCGCGCTTTCAGTGGATGAGTCATTTTTATATGTCAATAGCTCAAACATGGCTGAACCGAAAATGATGCGTATTGATTTAGCTACCGGAAGCGAGGAATTATTCTTCGACGGTCCGTTTCCTGAAGACGCTGTAGGCTGGTTTGATGGAATGAAAATGCATTCTAGTGGCAACATTTTCACAACAGGCCCAGGCGGAATATTAGTAATCTCTCCAGAAGGAAAACTTCTCGCCACGATTCCATTGCCAAGCCCCGCGACCAACCTATGTTTCGATGCTGCGGAGGAAAATATGTACGTCACATCGTTTGAGTCAGTAGTTCGAATTAGCCTGGACAACTGAGGTTTTCGGAAAGACAAAACCCCAACATCGGATCAAATTGGAATGGGTTAACTGCTTTGCATATCGCAAGTGCTATCGGAAGTCTCGATATGATTGATGCACTCCTGGAAGGCGGTGCAAATGTTAGCCAACCCCGAGCCGACGGGTTGCCTAAGAATGGTCTACATTTCAGGTTTCATGGATCTAGAATTGGAAGTCTAAATTCTGGAAAGATAGAAGTTGCTCAAAAGGCCAGCTTACACTTTTGATTCTCGCCAGCCGCTTGGATCCGAATGAAACAGCATGGGAAAAACGCATTCCGAAATCATAAACCTGGACGAAGCCTTATAAGTTCCGTTGGCCACCTTTTTGGCATGAAAAGTAATTTCTAGAGTTTTGATTTTTACTTCCAAGCCTCCATTCACCTTACGTCGAAAAACTGAAATTTTAATTAAATGAAAAAAACAGCACTTGTCACAGGATCCAATCGAGGAATCGGCCTAGCTACCGTTATCAAGCTCGCTCGCCACGGGCTTAAGGTATTTGCAGGTATGCGCGAGCCGGAGACCAACTCAAAAAACCTTCTTGGTTCTATCTCAGAGGATGACTTAGATGTAGAAGTTGTAGAACTCGATGTTAATGATGGAGCATCGGTCAAACGCTGTTTTGCTGAAATTGAGTCCTCAGGAGAAAAAGTGGACATTTTAATTAACAATGCTGGAATCGAGAGACGAGGATCTGTTGAAAAATGTCCTATCGCAACTTTCGAGGAAGTAATGAATACCAATTATTTGGGCCCCATTCGTTGCATTCAGGCAGCTTTACCGAATATGAAGGTGAGTGGTACAGGATTGATAGTGAATATCACTTCTGTAGCTGGCAAGGTGGCCGCTTCGCCTCTTGCACCTTACACAGCATCTAAATTCGCGTTGGAGGCACTCTCAGAATGCCTCGCTCAGGAGGTATTGCCGCATGGCGTCAAAGTAGCGATAATCGAGCCCGGGATAATCGCGACAGACATGGCTGCTGACATAAGCAGGGCGAATTACGATCCTGACTACCCACAGCAAAGTAGGATGGCGGCTATGTTCGTAGAATCTCTCAAAAGCCCAGCATCGACTCAAATTGTGGCTGACGCTATAGTTGAGATCGTGGCTGGTAAAAGGGAAGGTCTACGGCATCCAGTTGGACCAGATGCTATCCCGTTTCTTGAATGGAGAGAGAGCAAGTCAGACTCAGAGTGGGCGAATTGGCATAACGTAACAGACGAGGAGTGGTGCGAGTCGTTGGCAAAAGACTTTGGAATGAGCGTCAAACTCAGTGTTTAGCACCCCTTACGAAGAGTTGGCCCTATCCCGTATCAGTTCACCTGCGGTGTTAGTTTCCGACGATTGTTAGTGCTTCCCGGTCTGCTCTTGGGTTGAGGTTGTTGTGTCTACACAAGCCCTCTAGGGGTCTCGAGGCCGCCTCATCCGGAGTCCGGCTTCCCCAACGAGCCGTGTGGCCTGAAGTTGTTAACTCGACTCAATTTTCGAGCTTTTTGCGAGCTCCATACAGGCTCAGGAACATTTCCGTATTGAGAAGTTCGCCCCTGGGTCCCTTGAAGCTTTCTGTAAAGACGTTCTCAGTTGGCTTTTCCGGCCTGACGAAGTCTAGCTTCACACCTCTCTCGTAGGCTCGTTGGTCGAGCGTCCTTCCACTGAACTCCAGACCGTTGTCCACCGTAATGTTTTCGGGAAGGGCCCCGGCAAGATCTAGCGAGCCGGCCACCTTGCCGGCTTCGATCGATGTGTCGGCGTACGGGAGACGCAGATACCGACTGCATTGGTCGATGCAAGCAAGTATTCTAAAAGCCCTTCCGTAAGCGAGCCGGTCGCTATATTGGTAGACCTCTTCTCGGGCTGATCCATCTACGCTGGCGCCCTGAGCGGCAGAGCGTACTGTTTGGGTTGGGATTTAATCTTTTCGGTCAGGGTTTGAATGTTGCTGCATTTACAATCGACCACAAGTGCACCATCCAACCGAGAAGGAAAATCCACAAGACTCCAGCGAGAACAAATTGAGCGATGGCCATGATCCACCTGCCTTGCAACAGCTGTCCCAGCCCCGGGATAAAAAAGCTGCACAATGCAGCAAGCACGTTTCCGCCTGATCCTTGGCCTGAACTCATGAATTTCTTGTCAACTGATAAACAACGGGTTGCAACAAAATAATACCTGGTTCTTAGCTTGGTCCTCCTACCTTTTCCCACATACTCTCATCGGGCTTAAGTGATTGATTATTAACACATAAAGCCCCCAGAGGCCACCGGGATTCGAAACCATATTATTTACCCTTTGGGATAGAACTTAAAACGACTGACATCATTGCGGATGAAAATGGAGTTGCCGTGCGGCAAAAAGGAGAAGCCAAGGGAAAGTACGGTCAGTACAATAATGATTACTCATGGCTGTTTAAGTTCAAGGATGGTAAAATTTTATCCATTGAGGAGTTCAATAGCGACTTTTTAGTCGCTGAAAGTCTCTACGGTAGAGGACTTGCCCCATCCTCTCCCTAGCTTTAGCTAATATCCCCTCATACTCTTCCTGAGTTACAATATGCCTCGTGTACCTCGTCTCTTTCTTACGCTCCTCAATGCTGTGAGATTGTTGCTATCCCCTCGCCTAGAGATTAATTTTAATCAACCGATGTTTTTGAGCATGATTGGTACATAGTATGCATCCCCTTCTATCTGAATC
>CBFHHM010000013.1:137679-147711 GCA_965655705.1 Candidatus Pelagisphaera sp. | reverse complement strand
GACTGAGGAAAGGCAGAGAAAATGAACGACTTGCATCCTCGGATCAATGGTGTTCGCCTCATTCGTCGCCGGTGCGATCGTTGGCGGGCTGGTCAGCCTGGCGCCCATTGGCCCCAGACCGAAAAGTAGAACGAAATGAAGCGAGAAGAAACCATGATGAACAAGGTGTTGCTTCTCTTAGCGATGCTCGTCGCCGCCGCGACTCTTGACGCCAGCGCCGCCGCGACTCTTGACGCCAGCGCCGCCGCGTCCTCAGACGCGCGGCCCAACGTGGTGCTTATCATGACGGACGATCAAGGCTACGGCGACCTCAGCTGCCACGGCAACCCCGTGCTCAAGACCCCCAACCTCGACCAACTTTATCACGAGTCGGTTCGCCTGACCGACTACCACGTCGCCCCAACCTGCACCCCCACCCGCGCCGCGCTGATGACTGGCCACTGGCCCAATCGCACGGGTGCTTGGCACACTACCTTCGGTCGCTCACTGCTGCGGGAGGACGCGGTCACCTTGGGCCAGGTCTTTCAGCAGGCCGGCTACGCCACCGGCATGTTCGGCAAGTGGCACCTGGGCGACAACTATCCTTACCGCCCGGAAGATCGCGGCTTTGAGGAGGTGCTGCGCCATGGCGGTGGCACAATCGCTGAAACGTCCGACTACTGGAACAACGCCTACTTCGACGATACCTACTTTCACAATGGAACACCCCAACCCACTGAGGGTTACTGCACTGACGTCTGGTTCGACTACGCCCAGCGCTTTATCAAGGCCCAGAAGAAAGCCGACCGGCCCTTCCTCGCCTACATCTCCACCAATGCGCCGCATTGGCCCATGCATGCCCCTCAGGAATTCGCGGATCCTTACGAAAAGGATTACGGTGTCTATGTCGGTCACTTCCTCGGCATGATCGCCAACATCGACTACAACGTCGGCCGATTCCGCAGCTTTCTCGAGGAAGAAGGACTGACGGACAATACGATCTTCATCTTTACCACCGACAACGGCACCAAGACAGGGGACAAAATCTTCAACGCCGGCATGCGTGGCCGAAAGACCAGCGAGTATGACGGAGGGCATCGAGTCCCATTCTTTATCCATTGGCCTGAAGGAGGACTCACCGGCGGCCGAGATGTTGAACCAATCACCGCGCACGTCGACCTGTTTCCCACCCTGATCGATTTATGCGAGATCGCTCCACTCAAAGGCGTTAACTTCGACGGCCGCAGCATTCGCCCCTTACTGGAGGGTAAGGCCCGTTTGGCCGACGGCGCCTGGCCGGACCGCATCCTGATCACCGACTCGCAACGGGTAATCGATCCGGTCAAATGGCAGAAGAGTTCCGTCATGACCAACCGATGGCGACTGGTAAACGGCAAGAAACTCTACGACATTAAGCAGGACCCAGGACAGGCGAACAACGTGGCGGATACGCATCCCAAAGAAATGGCCCGGCTCAGAGCATTCTACGATGACTGGTGGGCCGAACTGAAACCCACTTTCAAAAATATTCCTGCGATCCATCTGGGCCACCCTGCCGAAAATCCAACCCTGCTAACCAGCCATGATTGGATGGTCGAGGACACCAGGGCCAAGATCCCCTGGAACCAAGCCTTTGTACGTGAGGCCATGGACAATCCAGCGGTGATCGGCGACTGGAATGTCAAAGTGGTCGAGGCCGGCGACTACGAAATCCGTTTGCGCCGTTGGCCCGTGGAAGCCGATACAGCGATCGACGCCCCGCTTCCTCCTGGAAATGACGTGCCCGGCGAGACTCCCTTCCGCGCAAGTCCCGGCAACGCCGTTCCAGCCGTCAAGGCCACGGTCCGGATTGGCGATCAAGTCGTGGAGGCTCCGATCGAACCCGGAGCAAAAGAGATAGTATTCGAAATGCACTTACCTGCAGGAACGACTCGCATGTCTTCGTTCTTCACAACCAGGGAAGGCGTTAAAGTCGGAGCCTTTTATGCCTACGTCAGAAAGCAGTGAAAGCCATATTGCATTGGGAATCAACTACACGTGAGGTCAACCGCGAAATGGGCTCCCAACCTCCTAGCGCTTTTAGGCAGTGGAGCAAACACGACTTTCGTCAAAGGACAGGCCAGATTGCTTTTCGTTGAGTTCGCTCGACCGGCCAAGCCACGAACCGAGTGACTCGTTATGAAGCGGCCAGAGACAATTTCGAACTTTCTGATCGCTTTGTCGCTCTGCGACATTCGTCTTTTAGGTGAGCTCCACAAGCCAAACCAGTAGCAGGCGTTGAGCCAACTTTTTTGGATTAATGCGATCTGACCAGCTGTTATTCTCCGCTTCGCTGCGTTGAGGTGTCGTCACTTCATTCCTCGGTACTTGAGCAAGAACTACGATTTTTCCGAGATTCCTGTTGAGTTGATCGGTCTAGGCAGGAGCTCCGATTCGGAGGATTCCAACGGCCTGGGCCTTTCGGTGAGCTTTTGAGGAATGCCCTTTGCGTTAAAGCGACTCTATTCGTCCGAACAACTCGACGCCATGCCCTCCGCCGAACGCTGTCCCGGCCGGTCCTGAGCGATGTCGAAGGGTCAACCATGGAGGGTGATCTGCCTCCGTCAACGTCGGAGAGAGAGGCGACTGATCGAATCTATGTCTGGCCTGATTGTGCATTCGAATGCTTGCTGGGCAAGATCGACATTGGAATTCTGATTATGGAATCGAAAACTGGAAAAGGCGTAAGGAATCGAACCTTACACATCGCACTGTAAGTGATTGTGGTTCAAATACGGTTTTGCAGTTGTAGCGTTCCGGTTCGCAATTGAACTCACAAGAATTATGTGGGAGCTCTGAACCTTGGCGGCAAGTTGGAAAAATGCTAATTTCCAAGGAGTGAGCAAATGATGAAAAGCTGATTCTCGCTTAACCACGATGGTCTACACGTACGCTTTACAGCTTCCGACTTTCCGGACGGTCGAATATTTGGAGTGGTGGTCGAGTTTCCCAAACTAGGTTTGGACTCTCGTTATGTGTGGATTATGTATGAACTATTTCACCATATACGCAAGTAGCTTACTTGTAGCTACTTGCGATATGAACTGGTGCCCAGGGGGGGAACTCGAACCTACGTTTGCGCTCATCTATTTGCATCTGTTTTCACTTAATGTTGCCTATCAGCATCTTGCTGCCGGGTGGATTTCCAAGGAGATGCAGGCAGATGCAACGAAATGCACTGAATCCAGCAAATAGTTAGCAAATCGGTAGTTGCCAGAGACTGGCGGGATCGAATTCGGGAGACGTAAATGTATTACTTTCTAGACGATAAACTACTGAGTTTTTAGACGGTGGCTCGAGCGATACTCGATCGGAGTCAATCCGCTCCGTTTCTTAAATTGATCGGACAAACTGCTCGCATCCACAAATCCGCAACGGCTTGCTATTTGAGCGGCTGTCAAGCTGGTCTCTTGGAGGAGTTTCATTGCTTCGGAAACCCGGGTTTTTATGAGGAATTCTTGTGGGCTAATGCCAAACGCTTCATTGAATCGACGCTGCAAGCTGCGAAGCGATTGTCCGCACGAGTCGGCTAGGTCCAGCATGGAAATATTTCCGGGAAATTCCTTGCGAATAATCATTACCGCCTTGGCGACGCTTTCCAGAACGGGCAATTTCCGCTCTTGTTCCGCAGCCCGGCGGAGAACGCCCATCACGCCAATGGGGCGCCGCCTTCGGTTTAAAACGGGGAGCTTGGTTACGATGTACCAATCGGGCATACCTTGCTTATCGAACCAGAGCTCCATGTGCTCGATCCGATCGACTTCGCCGTTGAGGAGACGTTCGTCATCTTCGACATAGCGCTCGGCCATGGATTGTGGGTTTATGTCGTAATCCGTAAAGCCGAGCATCTCTTCCTCGTTCGCCATCTGGTAGCGGTCCAGGACGGATTGACTGGTTATCATGGTACGTCCCTCGCGATCCTTGGCGAAGAAATAATACCCAGGAATCTCGTCGAATATCCGATGAAACAGTCCCCAGGAAGGTATTTGGGCGAGCCAGGCATCTCGTTCAGAAGCGAGTTTGCGAAGGGGTTTTGTCGAACGCTTGCGATGCAGAATCTTAGGCCTAATGATTGTCGTATTTAGCATAGATACTGTCGCACGTTCTTCCAATAGTATGATACAATCAAGGTAAATGACAGTGTATCGCCTCTTGTTTGCCCTACTATGCTTCAATGGTCTTGCTTGCCTGATCAACGCAGCGGACTCGCGACCCAATATCGTCTTTGTCATCACTGACGACCAGCGCTGGGACCAGCTCGGTTATACCGGCCATCCAGTGTTGAAAACGCCAAACATCGACCGCATTGCCCAAGAAGGCTCTTCCTTCAATAATTTCTTTGTAGCGACCCCGTTGTGCTCACCGAGTCGGGCAAGTTTTCTGACGGGACTCTATCCGCACACGCATCGGGTTTTCAACAACGACAAGCTTGGAATCGATGTGGTCAGCCATACGCTGATGACCTTTCCGCGACAGCTTCGCGAGCAGGGATACGAAACCGCCTACATCGGCAAGTGGCACATGGGGCTGGACGATTCGCGCCGACCGGGATTCGACAGTTGGATCAGCTTCAAAGGCCAGGGCATCTACATCGATGGCGTCGTCAACGACAACGGCACGCGGAAACAGTTACGAGGCAACATGACCGACTACCTGAACCGTCGCGCAGTCGAGTTCATCGAACAACCTCACGACGCGCCGTTCTGTTTATACCTGGGTCACAAGGCCGTTCATAATCCATTTCTTCCCGCCAAGCGGCACGAAGAGCTCTATTCCGATTATGACTTTAAAGTCCCGCCACCCAACGAGGAAGACCTCGCTGGCAAGCCTGTGCTGGCGCGGAAACTACAAAGCAACAACCATCTGGAACTGGAAGGCATCGGCCCGGAGCCGGCTGAACCCAGACGCGGTCGCGGTCGCGACCCTCAATCTATCGTGCGTGACCAACTACGCTGTCTGGCCTCTGTCGATGAAGGCGTCGGGCAGCTGTTCGCGGCCCTCGAAAGCGCGGGCGTCCTTGAGAATACGATCTTCATATACACCAGCGACAATGGCTTCTTTATGGGAGAACATGGAAGTTTCAATGGCAAGCGCATGCCCTACGACGAAGCATTGAGAGTTCCGTTCTTCATTCGATATCCCAAGCTGATCTCGTCGGGAAGTATGCGCGAAGAGCTGGTACTGAACATCGATGTGGCTCCAACATTGTTGGATCTCGCCGGAGTGGAATCGGTTATCCCCATGCATGGCGAATCCTTCGTTCCCCTGTTGAAGGATCATGATGCGCCATGGCGGAAGGCATTTTTGGCCGAGTACTTTCTCGAAAAAGTCGCCCGACGCACCCCCACTTGGAAGGCGGTCCGCACACAGGATTGGAAGTACATCCGCTATTCCAAATACGAGGGAATGGATGAGCTCTACAATCTAAAGGCCGATCCTAAAGAGCTGAAGAATCTAGTCAACCACCCGGAGCAAGAAACTCAGCTCAAAGAAATGAGGACCCAATTGGAAAGCCTCTTGAATCAGTTCAAATAGATTATACCAATGTATTTAAAAACTAAATACAAATACTTTTTATACTGCTTGCTGCTAACGACCGGAGCGGTTGGCGCGGGGCCGAATATCGTACTGGTGATGACGGACGACCAGGGTTATGGAGATTTGTCGATCAACGGAAACCCGTGGATCGAAACGCCGAACATGGACCGCATCGCGAATGAGGGAGCGCGGTTCGATAGGTTTTTCGTGCAACCGTCGTGCGCCACAACGCGGGCCGCCGTGTTGTCCGGCCGCTACGCGCAACGCACCGGGGTGACCGGGGTAACGCGCGGCTATGAATTCATGCGTGGCGAGGAAGTGACGATCGCCGAGCTTTTGCGCGAAGCCGGATATGCGACGGGCTGTTTCGGCAAGTGGCACAACGGCGGGGTCTGGCCCTACCATCCGAATGCGCAAGGTTTTGATGAATTCGTGGGGTTCTGCGGCGGGCATTGGAACGATTACTTTGATCCGATCCTGGAGCGAAACGGTTCCCCTTTCCAGGCGCGTGGATTTATCGCGGATATCATCACCGACCACGCGATTGCGTTTATCGAACGCGAGCACGAGGCGAATGAAAGCCCTTTCTTTTGCTATGTTCCCTACAACACGCCGCACACGCCGGCGAGTGTGCCATTGGACACGTGGAGGCAATGGGCGGATCGGACGGACGTGGAAGATCCCTTCGACCGTGCGATGTATGCGCTGGTCGAAAATGTAGATGACAATATGGGGCGTTTGCTCGCGAAGCTGGAAGCGCTGGAGATACTGGACAAAACCGTTTTTATATTCATGACGGACAACGGCCCTAATGGCTCGCGCTTCAATGACAGAATGCTTGGTTGGAAATCCAGTGTCAACGAAGGCGGCGTGCGTGTACCGCTTTTCGTACGTTGGCCGGAGCGAATCCGGGCGGGCACGGTTGTAAAGCCGAATGCGGCTCATATCGACTTGCTGCCGACGCTATGCCGGATTGCGGGGGTGGAGAATCCGGAGAGCAAGACCTTGCCGCTGGACGGAATGGACGTGACACCCCTTCTCTTTGAGGAGAAAGACTTCGAAATGCCCGAACGGAATCTGTTTGTTTGGCGCGATTCCAGGAGATGGTCGATTCGGACAAGCCGCTACCGGGCGACTGAAACGATGTTGCACGATCTAATTGCGGATCCGGGTCAAAAGAACAATCTGGCCAAGATGCGGCCGGAAATCCATGGCGAGCTGCTCGAGACCTACCGAGCTTGGTCGGCGGAATCGACGGAAGAGGCGCCCGCCCTTCTGCCCATACCGATTGGCTATGAGGAGTGGCCTATGGTGGAAGTAAAGGCGCATGAGATGGATATCTTTCCGGGAATGGGCGAAGGGATCAATTACAGTGGGAGGCAGGGATTTGCCCATCAGTGGATTGAGAGTTGGTCGGATCCAAAAGCGTACGCGGCCCGCCCGATCGAGGTGGTTGCGGAGGGACGGTATCGGGTGCGACTTCGCTACGCCTGTCCCGAGGATGCAGTCGGCTCGGTGTTTCGTCTCAACGCGGGAAACGCGTCGCTAAACATTCGTATTCAGGAATCCTGGGTGAGCGCGCCGCATGGCGCGGCGGAACAGGTGATTAAAAACCAAGGCGCTTATCTGTCTCGGGAATGGAAAGATCTGGATGCGGGCGAACTGGTATTGGAGAAAGGAGCTCATTCGCTTGAGCTGAAAGCAGTAAAGAAGGCTGGAGTGGAAATGCCTCACATCAAGGCCGTGTTCTTCGAACGACTGTGAACTTAGATTTTTCGATAAAACCTATGAAGATAAAATCCCTCCTTTCAGCAATAAGCTTCTTCTGTGTGGTTGTATTCGGATTCCTGGAACAGGCGCACGGAGCGAGTCCGCTTAACGTCGTGCTCATTGTGGCAGACGACTTGGGCGCGCGCGATTTAAAGACTCACGGTTCCGATTTGCACGAAACGCCACATTTGGATGGGTTCGCCGCATCGGGAATCGAGTTTACCAGCGCCTATGCTGCCGCGCCGATCTGCACGCCCACCCGAGCCTCCATAATGACCGGCAAGAACCCAGCCCGTCTTCGCATGACTATCTGGAGTGAGCATGCCCTGCGGGGACCCAAGCTTGATCGGCCCATGATTCCCGCCGAAAGTGAAGGCAATCTTCCATTTGAGGAGATTCCGTTGGAGGAATGTATGATGTTTATTCAGGATGCATGCGGCATGCCCCGCATCTTCCTTTGTGGGACGGATTCCCGATTATTTCTACTTTGAGGGATGCCTTCGGAGTGCCGGTTTTTGGCGAAAACGACGCCAACGCCTGCGCCTTGGCGGAGTGGCGTTTCGGGGCGGGTCGGGGTTGCGACGATCTCATCTTTCTGACTTTCGGAACGGGACTGGGCGCTGGTTTGATACTCAACGGAACACTCCACCGAGGAAAAACCGGATTAGCCGGTGAAGTCGGAACCATGCGAGTTTCAGAAGCCGGACCGCCCATACGGCAGAAGCCGGGATGCCTGGAAGGATTCGCCTCGGGTGCGGGAATCGCTATGCTGGCAAAGGACAAGCAAAGAACGAATCCGAGTCTTCTTTTACCGGAAGAGCCTAGCGCAAAAGACGTAGCCAATGCAGCGCGTCAAGGAGACCCTCTTTCCTTGTCTATACTGGAAGAGTGCGGCCGCAAACTTGGCCAAGGGTTGGCAGTTCTCATTGATGTTCTGAATCCCGAACGGATTATCCTCGGTTCGATTTTTACCCGTTGCGAAGACCTGCTGCGGGCATCCATCGAAGACTCTATTTCGAAGGAAGCAATGCCTGAAACCGGCAAAGCCTGCGCGATCGTTCCCGCAGAGCTTGGCGAATCCATCGGCGACTATGGAGCCGCTACCGTAGCCGCGCTGGGCATCGAAAACGAATTGGACACTCTCCCGCTTCGCTCCGTCGTTCACGAGTACATCGAGAAGGCCTGACACCCCTTTGCTCGATCGCTCCGTTCACTCGGGGTGTTCCGGTCCTCGGAGAGTCCGGTCTTGTCGCTAACGCTCGGAACTTCGTCCCTCACGCTAGTCACAAAAAAGACCGCTAAACGCGGCCTTATCTTTTTTGGTGCCCAGGGGGGGACTCGAACCCCCACACCTCGCGGCACATGAACCTGAATCATGCGTGTCTACCAATTCCACCACCTGGGCAAGCGATTGAAGGGTGGGGAACGAATAGGATTTCTCTTCGTCGGGCAAGAAAAAATCCGTGGAGGCGACATTCAAAATTGGTTGGGTCGTTCTCGATAGGCGCTGCTCTGCGTTATCTTGCTTGCTTGAAGGAACTTGCGTCCTAGTGTGGCCGGCATGTTCGACACCTATGGCATGGCGATTCTGGGGGGCGCGTTGATTGGAGGATCCGCGTCGCTTCTTTTGTTTAAGGTTGGCTACCCAGTGGGCATTTCAGGCTATTTGAGCAAGGCGATGTCGGCTCCGGGCAAGGCGGATTGGCGTTGGGGCTTTCTGGCTGGCATGCTGGCGGTGGGCCTGATTGGGGGACTTGCTAGCAAGGGTTGGCTCGTGGATTCCTTGGGCGTAGAGAGCTGGAAGCTGATTTTGGGAGCGATTTTCGTGGGAGCGGGCGCTCGAATCGCAGGGGGCTGCACGAGCGGTCACAGTTTGTGCGGCATGGCTCGGCTGGATCGAGATTCGATCGTGGCGACGCTCGTATTTATCGCTGCAGGGGCCGGAGCAGTTGCAATTTTCGGAGCGTAGCACGATGGGCAATCACGTTTGGGCAATCGTATCAGGGGCGCTGTTCGGGCTGGGACTCATGCTTTCGAGCATGACGAACCCGGACAAGGTGAAGGGCTTTCTGAATTTCTTCGGGAAATGGGATCCTACTTTGATGATCGTGTTGGGGGTGGCCGTGCCGATCTACTTCGTATCGGTTAAAATCGCTCGTTTGATGCTGAAGACGCGCCCCAAGCTGCCGTTCGTTTGGCTGGAGCCTGAGAAGATGACGCCTCGCTTCTTCATTGGTTCGATCATGTTCGGGCTCGGTTGGGGACTGGTCGGCCTGTGTCCGGGACCGGCCTTGGTGAGTTTGGGCTCCTTGAGCGGCGAGGCCCTTCTGTTTTTTGCGGTTATGATGGCTAGCATCTTCACCGCTGACGTCATTCTTAAGCGATTTGAATAGCGTGGCTGAACCAATCAGGGGGACTTTGCGCTTGGCGGTTGCCTCAAACTTCCCACAGTGGGGCTGAGCCTATGCTTCTCGACGTCAAAGATCTCAACGTTTCCTTTCATTCGCGCGATGGCGTTAACGAGGCAGTCAAAGGCATTTCCTTTCAGTTGGACGAGGGCAAGACGCTGGCCATCGTAGGCGAAAGCGGCAGCGGCAAGAGCGTTACGTCGATGTCGCTAACCAAGCTTTTGCCTCCTCCGCCTTTGTGCCGGGTTTCCGGCGAAGCATTGATGGACGGCAAGAATCTGTTTTCTCTGTCGTCGAA
>CBFHHM010000013.1:94184-137580 GCA_965655705.1 Candidatus Pelagisphaera sp. | reverse complement strand
AGAAATGCAGGCCGTGCGGGGCAAGGAAATCGCCTACATTTTCCAGGAGCCTTCGACGTCCTTGAATCCTTACTACACGGTGGGAAGCCAGATCGCGGAGGCGATCAAGTATCACCGCGACGACGTTGAAGATGTATGGGGGGAAGTGGTGAAGCTCTTGGATCAGGTGGGTATTCGGGATCCGGAAAAGCGGTCCAAGGACTATCCGCATCAAATGAGCGGCGGCATGAAGCAGCGCGTGATGATTGCCATCGCCCTGGCGTGCCAGCCGAGAATCCTGGTAGCGGACGAGCCGACCACGGCATTGGACGTGACGATCGAAGCTCAGATCATCGAGCTGCTCAAGACGTTGAGATCGGAGCTGAATATGTCGATCATCCTCATTACGCACAATTTCGGAATCGTCGACGAGTTCGCGGACGAGATCGCGGTGATGTTCCGTGGCGAAATCGTCGAAGCGGGTCCCGCTCCTGAGATCCTAGCGAATCCAACGCATCCCTATACGCAGGCCTTGATTAAGTGTATCCCGAAAATGGGGGCGAAGCAGGAGCGGTTGCCGGTTGTCGACTACGCGGAATTGGGAGGGTAATTAAATGGTGAATGGTGAAGCGGAATCGGTGGATGATAGAGCCTTGCTCGAGGTCGAGGATTTGAAGGTGACCTACGAGGCCCAGAGAGGGGCTTTCATCAAGCGCGTGGAGTATATCCATGCGGTCAAGGGCGTGTCCTTCAACGTCAAGCGCGGCACGACGATGGGCTTGGTGGGCGAGAGCGGCAGCGGCAAAAGTACGATCGGGAAGGCTATTTTGCGCCTGGCGCCTTTGTCGGGGGGCTCGATTCGCTATGAAGGCGAAGAGATATCGTCTTTGAGCGATCAGGCGTTTATGCCCTACCGAAAGAAGATTCAGACGATTTTCCAGGATCCGTATGCCTCGATGAATCCGCGCCTAACGGTGGCCTCGATTGTTTCGGAGCCGTTGATCGTGCATGCTCCCGAGATGTCCAAGACCGATCGATTGAATCGCGTGGCGGACTTGCTGGACAAGGTTGGATTGCCCGCTGATGCGATGAATCGATACCCGCACCAGTTCAGTGGCGGGCAGCGCCAGCGGATTTGCATCGCCCGCGCCCTCAGCTCCAGCCCCGATTTTATCATTTGCGACGAGTGCGTGAGCGCTCTGGACGTCAGCGTACAGGCTCAAATAGTCAATCTGCTGCAGGATATTCAGGACGAACTCGGGATCACTTACCTCTTTATCGCCCACGATCTGGCGGTGGTAGAGCACATCTGCCAGGAAGCCTTGGTCATGGAATTGGGCGAGATCGTCGAGCAAGGCCCGACCGACGACTTGTACCGCTCTCCGCAGCATCCGTACACGCAGCGACTGCTGGATGCGGTGCCGAAGATGCCGACGATCGTCGGGGCAGGATAAGCTATTTCGAGCGTTAAAATTACAAGGTTGTAGTTTTAATCGTCGCCCCGTGTGGCAGGGGTTTGAATTTCGAGATCAAATTGGAGCGCGTTTGCGCCTTTTTTGGAGATTTTCGATCGGGTTTCCGTTCTGGCTTGATCGCGGCGCGCCATTTGCTCGTTATGGGGGCTCCCTCCCGCTTACTACCTACTGATCATTGCTATGGATAACGACTGGAATAATTTGAATACGCGAATCGGGTTCGACCTGGAAACGGGCGAAAACGTTTATGACGAAAAGGCGTTGGTCGAGTACCTGAACATTAAGCTGCGTTCGCGTGGCTATCCGATTTTCGGAGACGAGAAGGACTATCCCTTCCTGCAGATGGGCAACTCCTTGCTTCGAAGCGTCGCCGAGAAGAATCGTTTGCTGCGGGAGCATCTCTGTCCGGTCGACCAGCGGATCCAGGACTACATCGCCGACTTGTTTTCAGGCTTGGAGACCCCAGATCGAAAGTGGGTTCCGAACGACTCTTTAATCCTGGAGCGCCACGGACTGGCCCGCGCGCTCTCTTTGCCGCCGAACAAGGATTCCTTCAAATCGAACATCGTGAGCAGTTTTCGTGTGGCGCAGGGCGTTCTGAACAACCCCGCCAGCGATCGCCGCACGACTAAAGGCGTTTTCCACGTCGCGGAGGGCGGCCTGCCCATTCCTGCGGACAAGAAGGCGGTCCCATTGCCGGTATTCGCCAAATTGCTCGAGAAGGCCCTCAATCCGCCGGACGAGCTGATGGAGCTGCCGTTCACTTCGACTCAGGAGGAAAAGGCCCGCGTGTTCGTATCGCTTATGCTGCGCCCGATCGTGCAGCCGCGCGTGGAGGGAGTGACCGAGGAGAAACGTCTCGAAGTACGCTTCTTCGCCCCCGGCAATTTGTGCAGCAATCTGGATTTCGTGGAGAGTATTTTCGGCAACGCGGGCGATCCTTATCTTTCGGAGAACGATAGCGGTCTCGATGTGAAGCACTGGTCGGGCCATACGGGCTGCGTGATCCTGGCTCCCCATTTGATCTCCTTTACCAAGAAGGAGCTCGGCTTGCCGCATGTTAGCGAGGCGACCGAACGCCAGAAGCGCGACGGCATGTGCTGGGAATCCGAGGACGAACGCTACAATGATGGCGGCGCCTTTAAAGTAACTTCGCGCGACAGTCGCGGGGTAGTGGTCACCTTGATCGCGGATAACTACTATGGCTACTGCAAGAAGGAGGTGAAGACGCAGATCTCCTACTCGGCTAATCTGCTGGGCAATGTCGAGGAGGAACACGCCGGAGGAGCGATTGCGTTCGCCAGCTATGACCTCGGCGAGGAGTTCCATCTGAGCAAGTATATTCGCGAAGTCGATCATGGCTTCGACGAAACGATCCTGGCCTTGGGCGATGATATCGATCTTCAGAAGGAGGGATACGCAATCGACAAAGCGTATTCGGATATCATATACATCCCTAGCGATTCGAGGATTACTCTTCACGACCAGAAAGTGGAGTGGACGAAGGACGGGACCTCGCAGACGCTCCAGTTGCAGCCGGACGTGACCTATGTTTTGCCATCGGGCTACAAGGTTCAAATGATCCGCCCCATGGTAGGGCGCCGCTGGCGTTTGATTGGCACGGGGGCAGTGAGCACCTATTGTCACAAGCCCTGCACCGTATCTGGCGGAGGCAAATCGGAGATTTCCAAGTCGCTCGCGGACGCGATTGTCGCAGGCCCCGTTTTCACGGCGGATATCAAGCAGGACTTCGATCTCGTGGAGGAGGTCGTAAACAAGGAGTATGGCACGCGCTTTAAGGATCCATCGCTCAATCGAGCGAAGGGCCGTCCGATTTTGGGCGACGAGCGCTCGCTAGGGTCGGTTATCAAGCTGCTATCGTCATCGCCATCCTACAGCGACGAATACAACGATTGGCTGAATTCGATTCCTGGGTACGTGATCGACATCGTGCTCGTGGTGAAGCGATTCTACAAGGACGATTGGGGTGACGACTGGAGGAATCGCTTCAGCGTGGATGTGGTCAACGGCAAGTCGGGCAACGAGTTGAAGTATCGCGACCAGAAACTGATCAGCCAGTATTTGCGCGTCGGTTTCGAGGAAGACGGATCCTGGCGTGTCTTTAGCTTGCGCAAGGACTTTTATCCAGCGGTCAAAATTCAAACCGAAGACGATATATCCGCTTCGGTGGTCGTGCCCGCTTCGCTGGTGGCTGGGTTGGATAAAGGGGTTGAGACAGACCATTCCTTGAAGTTTATTCTCAATTGCGAATACCGCCTCTTCCAGCGTCCCGATGAAGCGATTAATCGCGGCTACGATAAGACCACGGAAAAGGACTTTTCCCGGAATGGGCTCTTCTTTTCCAACTATGAGCCGCTGACGCGCGAGCAGACCAAGGAGATCGAGAAGGACGCGATTCGATTCGGCAATTTCACGGAGCCGATGCAGCGGGTCCTGGGCGAGTTCAATCGCTCGGAATCTCCGGACTATGCCATTTCGTCTTCGGAGCCGCGCATCTGGGAAGGCAAGCCTTCCAAGAATCCTCGCTATTTGCAGAATCGCTTGGACATGGAAGATCGCCGCTCGACGTATATCGCCAACGTGGGAGCCCGTCTCTTCCGTAGAATGAAATCGGCCAAGATACCGCCTTTCCCTGTGAATGCCGTTTTGCCGGGACGTCGGAACAACCCGCCGTCCGAAGGCGTTCGGGCCCTGGCGGTCTACAATCCGGTCCACTACCAGGAATTGCCGGAGTTGATGATGGACTTTACCGCGAGTTTGACGGGCAAGTCGCCCTCGACGACGGGCGCCGGCTCGGAAGGGGCTATGACCAAAGGTCCCTTCAATATGCTGCAACCGGTTGTCGATTTGAATAGCGCCCTGGTATCGTATTTGGTGACTGGTTACGAATCGTTTGCATCGTCAGCTGGGTGCATTGGGCCGAAATTCCGCTGCGATCATGACATCAGCCTATTGATTCCCGAGCTTTGGTGCCGCATGCGCCCGCACGAGCGCAAGGCTTCCTATATGATCGAAAACGGTTACTTGGAGCATTGCGACGACTTCGACTACGAGGGCGAGAAGGTGGAAGCCTCGCGTTTGGGCTACCGCATTACGAGCGAGTTCATTCAAGAGTTCGGCGGACGTATCTTCTCGACTCCGCGTTCCGTGTTTCCTGAGACCATCCTGAAGCCGGAGTTGCAGGACATGGACGTATTCGTCGACGGGATCAAGAATATCGTGGAGACGCAACGACGGGTGGCGCTCAACTACTTCGAAGATGGGTCGGTCGACGTGGCTTGCCCGCCGCTAAAGGCGCTATTGCACGTGATGGCTCACGGCGAATACGAAGGAATGGGATACCGCGATGCGGCATTCCGAGCCTTGTTCACGCTGGAGTCTCTGGAAGCGAGCGACTGGTATCAAGAGCGGTTGGATGCTAAACAAGCGGTGGACGTTCGACTTTGGGAGCGTCACCAGGCTTACCTGGAGGAGTTTTTGCAGAAGGACATCAATCGCGGAATGAGCGATCGAATCGATGAAGAAGGCCTGCGCCGTCGGATCGCTCGTCGATTGGAGACTTTCCGTTCGCCTGCGTACCGAGAGAAGCTGGATGGCTGTCTCGGAGTCGAGCCGAGTCTGTTTCGCTAGATTCTATTTCGGGGGCGAGGCTTGGATGCCTCGCCCTTTTTCTTTGGCGAATCGAAAAAGGGCGGGGAAATCGTATCGCATGCGGCGGATTCAATTGAAGCAGTCTTGCGCTGAGAGGCAAGATTCGCCCATTGTCTGGGTATGCTTCGACCTTTCGGCGCCCGGGCGCTTTCATCGATTCTCGCATTGATCGCCACTACGGCGATCGCATTGCTCTCGGGTTGTTCGGGAAGCAAGGAAACCGGCAACTCGGATGTGTTCGTTTTCGCTCGCGGCAGCGATGCCCAAAAGCTGGATCCAGCGGACGTGGACGACGGCGAATCGGTCAATACGATGAGCCAGATATTCGAAGGGCTTGTTCGCTTCAAAAGCGGGACCTTGGAGATAGAGCCCTGCTTGGCGGAATCGTATTCGATTTCTCGGGATGGTTTGAGCTACCGTTTCAAGCTGCGCCCGGGAGTACGATTCCATGACGGCGTTCCCCTAAACGCGGAAACGGCATTGTTTTCCTTTCATCGTCAAATGGATCCGAATCATCCAGGTCATTTGAAGGAGGCTTCGTTTTCGTATTGGAAGTACTTGTACCAGGATATTGTCGAGGTGAGCGCGGTCGGCGACATGGAATTGGAGTTTGTTCTGTCGAAGCCGAACGCATCCTTGCTGCATTCGCTCGCGGTTTTCCCGGCGTCGCTTATCAGCCCGAAAGCCTTGGAAACGCATGGGCCGAACTTCCAACGCCATCCCGTGGGAACGGGTCCCTTCAAGTTCGTGGATTGGCGGCCAAATCAGGCGATCGTTCTCGAACGAAATGATGACTATTGGGGAGAGAAACCGAGCTTGCTGCGCATCGTTATGACGGTAGCCCCGGACAATACGGTGCGGCTTCTGAAACTGAAAGCGGGCGAGATTCAAGGGATGGACGGATTGCAGCCTGCGGAATTGGCCGCGCTGAAGCAGGATCAGGGAATTCGAGTCTATCAGGAAGCGGGCCTCAATGTCGGCTATTTGGCCTTCAATTTGGACAACGAGCGAATGGCTGACCGCGAACTGCGCGAGGCAATTTCCCTGGCCATCGATCGCGATACCTTAGCCAAGGTCGGTTTGAAGGGAGCTGGGCGCTCGGCCAATTATCCGTTGCCCCAAGGCTTTCTTGGCTATCCGAGCGTGGAAGCGGCAATACCGCTTGATGTGGAAAAAGCCCGGGCGCTTGTGGCTGCTCATCCGGAGTGGACGCGAGAGCCCTTGGAAATCCAGGTTATGAATGCGCCGCGACAGTATTTCCCGGATCCGGTGACCGTTGCGACGTTCATTCGCGGACAGTTGGAAGCTGTCGGGTTGCCAGCCAAAGTCGTCTCGAGCGACTTCAAGGCTCACCTCAACAATTTGCGCAACGGCGATTTCGAGTTGGGGCTCATCGGGTGGATGGGCGACAATGGAGACACCGACAATTTCCTCAGCGTGTTCTTCGCCAGTTGGGCTGCGGAGAGAGGGACGGCGACGAATTACAGTTTCTATCGCAGCGAGGAGATGGATCGCTTGCTGCTCGCGGGGAGGGCGGAGACGGATCTCGCGAAGCGCGGAGCGATTTACGAAGATGTTTTGAAGCTGTGGCGTCGGGATCTACCCATTCTCCCCCTCGTACACGGAGACAATATCGTGGTCATGAGATCTGGATACGAAGGTTTCGAACTGCAGAAGATCGGCGACTTGAGGCTCAGTTGGATAAAGAAGAGCCAGTAGGGGATCGCGCAACCTGATTGCAACTCGTGTTTAGATTCGTTTTCAGTAAGCTGCTCTATCTGGCGTTCGTCTACCTGTTTGCCAGCGGGGCCCTCTTCTTGGCGATGAAGTCGATCCCCGAGGATCCGATCGAGCTGAAGTTCGAGAAGTTTCCCGATCCCGAACAGATCGCTGCGGAGCGCGAGCGAATGGGGTTGGATCGGTCTTGGCTGTATCAATACGGCTTGTTTCACCGCAAATTCCTGAGCGGCGATTGGGAACGGAGCTTGCAGACGGGACGCCTGGCCACGGAAGACGTAAAGCTATTTTTTCCGGCGACCGTCGAACTGAGCCTCCTGGCCATGATCTTGGGCGTTTTCCTGGGTTCGAGCGCCGCTTTGTATGCGAGGGTCAGTCCGGGTCGATGGGCTAAAGCCATAGCCATGTCATTTGGCACGATTGGTCTGACGGTACCCATTTTTTGGATCGGCTTGCTTGCCCTGGTAGTCGGAGCGCTTTGGCTGGGAATCTTTCCATTAGGCGGGCGATTCGACTTGGCGGCGATTCCTCCTCCGAGTCGAACGGGATTCCTGCTAATCGACAGCGCCCTGGCTATGGACTGGCAAAGCTGGGGAATGGCGGCCCGCTACTTGACCTTGCCGGCGCTATGCCTGTCGGTTTTTCCCGCTGCGAATGTTTCGTCCGTCCTCTATGCGCGTTTGAACGAACCGCAGATCAACGCGCTCTACACCGCCTTGCAGGCGCGAGGCTTCGGTCCGATTCGGATCGTATTTCGGCACTTGCTGCGGGTTGCAGGCGCGCCTGTGGCTACGGTGATCGGCACCAGTTTCGGCGCGTTGCTAGGAGGGGCCTTCCTGACCGAGACAGTATTTTCGTGGCCAGGGATTGGACGCTATGTGGTGACGGCGATAATCGATCGCGACCTCTTCGTGGCCCAATACCTCTTGCTGATGCTGATCATGTTGGTTTTTGCCGTAGCATTTCTTTCCGATGTGGTTGCTCGATGGCTGGATGTGGTCAGCGGGTCCAACGAGAAGGGACGGGGAGCGTGAACGCGGCGCGTCGAAACATGGGACCCTTGGTCCTTTTCGGATTCTGCTTGATGGGCTTCGCTTTGACCCCTTTCGATCCCTATGGGCAGCTGTTTTTGGATAAGGCGGAGTCGGGCTTTGTCTGGAGCCATGCATTCGGTGTCGACGAACTTGGCCAAGACGTGCTTAGCCGAGTGTGGCGGGGTTCCGCCAATACGATTTGCTATGCCTTTCTTGCCAGCGTTGGAACGCTCTTGCTATCGACCGTATTGCTGACGGCCGAACGGAAAGGAGGAAGGAGCGTCTCCCAGCTCATCCTGTCCCTCGTTTCCTTGGGGATTGCGGTGCCGGTCATGTTTCTCGGACTTCTCTTTATGATCTTCATGGATCGCTCGCCATCCACGCTGTCGATCGCGATTGCCATTGCGGGCGTACCGCTGGCCTTTCGCCAGCTTCGCATTCTCTGGATCGAGCAGAATGCGGCGATGCACGTGGAAGCGAGTCGAGCGGTTGGCGGTGACGACCGGCATGTCTTTCTATTCAGTTTATTGCCGAATATCCGTCCGCAATTGTTCGAGCTCTGGAAGCTGGCATTCGCTGTGGCGATACTGGAGCTCAGCGCCTTGACTTTTTTGGGTTTAGCGGGCGACCCCAATTGGGCCGAGTTAGGAACGCTTCTCCACAAGCACCAAAAGCACCTGCTTCAGCAACCCTTGCTCGTGATCTGGCCGGGCGTTACTCTTTGCGCCATTCTCTGGACCATCCGGAGGATTCGTCCGGAGTAGGATTCCGGCCGGTCGAGTCGCCCCCAGAGGGTCTGCTTCAAGAGGGTTCCAGCGCTCGAGCGATGCGTTCGTTTTGGAATTGGGTGAGGTAGAGGTCGCGGTAGTGACCTTTCTTGGATAGAAGCGTTTCATGCGTGCCCTGCTCGACGATCGTGCCCTTCTCGATGACGAGAATACGATCCGCCGACCGAATCGTAGAAAGCCTGTGGGCAATGACGAAGTTGATGCGCCCTTCGAAGATGCGATGCATCCCTTCTTGGATGAGACGTTCCGTTTCCGTGTCGATCGACGAAGTCGCCTCGTCCATGATGAAAATCTGCGGATCGGCGATTAGGGCCCGAGCGAACGAGATCAGCTGTCGTTCTCCGGTGGACAGACGGGCGCCGCCTTCTCCAATCGTCGTGTCGTATCCGTTTTTCAGTTTCGATACGAATTCGTGGGCATTGACCCATCGGGCGACTTCCTCGAGCTCTTCATCGGTCGCTTCGAGTCTGCCGTATCGGATGTTCTCGCGCACGGTTCCATTGAAGAGATGGGGCGTTTGCAAGACGATGCCGAGCTGGCTTTGCAGCCATGAAAGGCTACGCTCGCGATAGTCGATGCCATTGATTTCAAGCGATCCTCGAGTCGGTTCGTAGAAGCGCGAAAGCAAGCTGACGATGGTGCTCTTGCCGCCGCCGCTAGGACCTACCAAGGCGATCGTCTGACCCCGTTGGACGGCCAGGTTGAAATCGCTGAGGATGATTTCCTGGTCGTTGTACGAGAACCCGATGTCGACGAATTCGATGCGCTCGATTCGATCGTCGTATCCATCTGGAGCGATTGCCGGATCCGACGGGTCGGCGTATCGAGCGAGCCGTTCTTCGACTTGCGTTGAGTCGTTGATGTTGGGACGCGTAGCGAGAAGGCTCATCACGCGTTCGCCAGCGGCCTGGGCCCCTTGCAATTCCGCCAGTACCATAGCGATCTGATTGATCGGAAAGAAGAATTGTCCGGCGAAGCTGATCAAGGCGATGAGGGTGCCCAGCGATAGGGTTTGGGCGATGACGCTGGATCCGCCGTACCACAGGGCCAGACCCGAACCCACTGCGCCGATCGCCATGACCAGCGGCATGTAGACGGCTCCCAGTAGGGCCCTGCGAATCGAGGCGCCGTACATGTCGGTCGACACACCTTGAAATTCCTCGAGATTGCTCGACTCGCGCCCCAGGGTCTTGGTGGTTTTTACCCCGGCGATGCCCTCGTTGTAGGAAGCGGTGATGCGGGCGTTGTGTTTCCGTATTTGCCGAGAGGCGACGAGCATGCGAATGCGGAAGAACTTGCTGATGACGATAAGGGGCAAGATGGTCGAGAGTACGATAAGGGCGAGCTTCGCGTTGAGCAGCAACATGGTGACTGCCATGGCCCCTACGAAGCAGAGTCCCCAGACGATATCCAGAAATCCCCACGCAAGGATTCTAGAAAGGCGGTCGCAGTCCGCGGTCAGTCGCGAGATAAGCCAGCCCGTGGGTTGCGCGTCGTAGAAGGAGAACTCGAGCTCCTGCAGGCGCTTGAAGCAAGCGCGTTTGATATCGAAACTGATGTGATGGGATATCGATCCGGCGCACACGATAAAGAGCCAAACGAGGACCGACAGGACGATGGACAGACCGAAGAAAAAAAGTCCGGGCTTCCACAAGGCCTCGATGGGTTGATCGGATTGAATGATGTCGACCGCCATTTTGGTGGCAATCGGGTATTGGGATTCGACAATACTGAGAGCGACGGCGGCAAAGGCCAACGGGTAAAGCAAGCGCTTGTGTCCTAGGGCGAACGCGAAGATGCGTTTCCAGAGATCGTAGTCGAGATTGCTCTGGTATTCGGTATCCAAGTCGCTGGGATCGGGGGCGCTCATGGGTTCGGTTTACGACGCGAGATCGTCTTGCAGTTGAGTTTGAATGTTCCAGAGTCGTTGATACATTCCCTCTTGGGATACGAGACTGTCATGGTTGCCGGTCTGCGTAATGCGCCCGCTCTCCATTACGATGATCCGGTCGGCGTGAGCGAGCGTTGAAAGGCGATGGGCGATGACGATGGTGACGCTATTGCCACGCCTCGATTCGAGCGCGTCGATGATGGCGCTCTCGGTCTTATTGTCTACGGCGCTCAACGCGTCGTCCAGGAGAAGTACGGGCGGATTGCTGAGCAAAGCCCGCGACAATGCCACGCGTTGACGCTGCCCGCCCGAAAGCGTGATGCCGCGTTCGCCAATCTCGGTCCGGTATCCGTCCGAGAAATTTCGTATGGCATCGTGGATACTGGCCATTCGGGCTACGCGCTCGATGTCGCTCGAACTCGATTGAGGAGAGCCGAACCCAATATTCTCCTCAATCGATCTCGAATAGAGAAAGGGCTCTTGAAGAACGACTCCAAATTGCGAGCGCAGTTCGTTGCGATCCATCGTTCGAATGTCCCGTCCATCGATCTCGATCGCGCCCGTGTCGCAATCGTAGAAGCGAAGCAGCAGATGCATAAGGGTGGTTTTGCCTGCTCCGGAAGGCCCCAAGATAGCGAGGGTCTGGCCCGGTTCGACCGCGAAGGAGATCGTTTCAACGGTTGGCTGGTCCTGGGAATGGCTGAAGGACACGTCGCGGAATTCGATGCGCCCCGATATGGGGGTGGGCAAGCCCGGGCTCGGTCGATCGTCTTTCGTCTCCAAGGGCTCGGCGAATATTTCGTTGATGCGCTGGAGGGCGACGACGGTTTTCCCCAGATCCATGAGAATGCGTCCGATCATCCGGACAGGCCATAGGACGAGATTGAGAAGGGCGAGAAAGGCGAAGAGCGTTCCAATCGTGGTTTGCCCTAGCATGGCCATGTAGGAACCGACGACCAGAGCAATGCCGATTTGGGTCAAGTTGAGCATATCCGATGGCGCCCAGAAATTGGCCATCAAGCGTATGAGTCGGATATTGGCATCTCTGTATTCGCTATTCGGCTTGGAGAATTTTTCGATTTCGTAGTCGTGCCGATTGAATGCGCGAACGACCCGGATCCCCGTGATGTTCTCCTGAACGACGGTGGTGAGCCGACCTTCGGCTTCGTCGACTTCCTGAAAGATGGATTTCACCCGTTTAAAGTAGACGTAGCCGTATCCAACGATTGCCGGTATGAGCGCCAAGGATACGATGGTAAGCTTGATGTTGAGCAGGAGCATCACCGGCGCGACCGTGACGAGGAGAATGGCCGCTCGCCCGATTTCCACGACATGGGCGGCGAGAAACAGCCGCATTGTCTCGATATCCGAGGTGCAACGCTGTACGAGGTCGCCGGTTTGGGTCTTGTCGATATAGCGATTGGGCAGTCGTTGGATGTGGTCGTAGAGCTGGTCCTTCAATCGCCTGCAGATACCGTCCGAAGCGAGGGCTGCGAACCGTTTCTGAAAGTGGCTGAACAGTCCACTGGCTACAGCGAGAAGCAGCATGGCGAGCGCGGGAATCCAAAGATTGCCCTCGAGGCGTTCGGCGCCGCCTAGAACCTCGACAATTTTAAAGAGGAACGGATTGGACGCGTCATTCGCCGGCGTCAAAACAAAGTCGATGGTGGCGCTTCCGATTAGGGGAACGAGGAATTCGAGGCCAGTAGCTACGAAAAGCGTTCCCGTGGCGATGCCGTATCGCCAGCGATGCCCTCGGATGAGGGACCAAATCTGCCGCAACGCGGATTGCGTCTGGGAACGGGGAACCTGGGTATTCGAAGGCATGGATCGGCGAATAGGAGCAAGGTTTGCAGACAAAAAAAGACCCGCTTTTAAAAAAAGCGGGCCATATAGGGATGGGAGGGAAATTCTTTGACCCGCTCTTTAATAAGCTCGGGTGCTTGTTGCGTCTAACGATTCATCCAATGGCGCCCGGTATTTTCTGAAACCTGGGAAGTTGCGAGGCGCATGTTTTAGTGGGTACTAAGTGGTTTTTGGATGATACGTGATTCGTATTGGTAGGATTAATGGCGGATATCCCTTAGCGCGCAAGAAAAAGTTGCATAAAAATACCGATCGAAGCGACGCGTACGCGTTAGCGCGTAGGGAAATCGGCCCTACAGATGGGTTTAACGCGCGTTATTGGCAATTCGAGGGCTTAGGTTTTACCGATTGGAGGATTGCCGCGGGAGCGTCTGTGGACAAGCTGGCCAAACGAAGAAGTATGGAGCATTCCGAGGTCACAAGCCGGCTTAATGAGGAGGGGGACGAGGCCTATAGAGGTCGGATCGCGCCAACTCCGACTGGTTACATGCACCTGGGGCATGCGAAGACTTTCCTCGCTGCTCAAAAACGGGCTCTAATAAAAGGGGGGGAACTGATTCTCCGAGTGGAGGACCTGGATAGGGATCGGTGCAAGCCGGAGTATACGAATGCCTTGATCGAAGATTTGAGATGGGCGGGGCTGCGGTGGGACGAGGGCCCGGACTGCGGGGGCGATCGAGGACCCTATAGGCAAAGCGAGCGCCGCGATGCATTTATCGATACGTGGAGGCAATTGCGACACGTGGGAGCGATTTTTCCGTGCCTATGCTCGCGCAAGGACGCGCAGGCCGCGGTCAGAGCGCCGCATCGGGAGGATGGGGAATTGATTTATCCCGGTACCTGCCGAGAGGCTGAGGATCGGTTCGAATCGGAAGCGGAGGCCTTGCGCGTTAATTGGCGGTTCCGCGTCCCGGACGGCGAGCGCATCTCCTTTAGGGATGGCAACCAAGGGCCGCAGACATTCGTGGCGGGGGTCGACTTCGGCGATTTCCTGGTGTGGCGCAAGGATGGCATGGCTTCCTACGAGCTGGCGGTCGTCTCGGACGATATTGCCATGGGGATCACGGAGGTCGTGCGCGGCGAGGATTTGCTCGTGTCGACGGCCCGCCAGCTGTTGCTCTATCGAAGTCTGGGCGAAACGCCTCCGGCATTCTACCACTGTCCTCTGATTCTGGACGAGAGCGGGCGGCGCTTGGCGAAGCGAGACAAGGCGAAGAGCTTGAGAGCGTTGCGGGCGAGCGGCGACGATCCGTCCGTTTGGTAGCTACTCGCTTTCAGGAATCGCGCGGATGAGGCGTAGTTTGTAGTCGACTAGCGCGAAACTGAGTTTTCGAGGGTCCGCTCCGATCTTGTCGGGTGGCGCCGGGCTGTGGAATCGAAAGGTATTGAGTCCGGGGGCGAGCGTAATCGGAATCGAATGAAAATCGCCGTAGGTCGGCTCTGCGGTCGTTTGCCAAATTGCCTCGCCATTGAGCTCGAACAGGATGTCTCGCGCGCGGATCGTTTTCGGAATCAAGTGAAACTCCGCTTCGATGCGGCGATTGCCGGGCGCGAAGAATTCGATGACGCTGTCACCTTCGGACCATCTCCAATAGCGCCGCTGGCTGCCTTCTCCCGTGGACCAGCCGTCTTGGAACTGGAGGTGGGAGGACTCGTTTGTTTCGGGATTGTACGCGAGTTTCGACTCGTCCGCCATCTCGAAGCGCTCCTCGAGGAAAATGGGTTCAAGCGAATTGATTCCAACGAAGGTTAAGGAATTGGCGAAAATCAGTACGGGAAGCAGGACGAGTCTCCGCGAAAACAGGATGTTGAAGGCGATCGTCATCGGGAGGAGGACGCGAGGAATCGCTTGCAAGCCTTCCCAGACGGGTGTTCCCAAGACGAGCATCAAGAGGGCGAAGACGATGCCGATTCGCGACCACACGAGTTCTCGCTTCGGTCGAGCGAGCAAATAGATCCCCTGGAGAACCAGGGCCCCGAGCATGGCGAGTTTCCAAAACGAACTCTGAGGGAAGCCTTTGTCGCCCGCTTCTCGAATGATTTCCAGAAAGGTTTGGAAGGCGGCGAAAAGGGGAAAGGTGAAATTGCGTCCGCCAATGCCTGCGCTGTAGTCCCGCTCCCCAACGCTCAATACGTAAACGTACCAGGCGAAGAACGGCAGGCAGGCGAGGGCCGCTTTGAGCATGAGCTCCGGCTTCAGGAATGAGCGGACAGAGCCTTTCTCGGAAAGGGCGAATACGGATAGGAGATTGGTTTCCTTGCCGAGTCCCGCCAATCCGAGGGTGGCCGCTCCCAGCCAGGATCGTTTGGATTCGATGAAGTAGGCGCCGAGCATTATGAGGAAGAGGCTGGGTCCATCCAAAAGCGCTCGATTGAAGCTGTTGACGAGTCCGAGGGTGAAGAGACAGAAAATGAACCGCAGGGCGTTTTGCCAATGGGTCGGCGGCAGCCATCGAATGAGCAGAAAGGCGGAAAGAAACCAGAATACTGCGTTTTGAAACGAGAAGACTTCCAGGGTCCAGAGTGGGTTTCCGAATCCGAATGCCGCTGCTGTCCACGAGAAGAGGATACGTCTCGCTCGATAGGGATGGTTGTCGAGGGCGTGCTCGAGGTCGAGGCCGCGGGCGGAAGGCCTTAACGCGAGTTGGGCATAGAATTGGCCGTCGTACCCGCGTTCGAAGGTGTAGTGAGGCGTCTTCTTGAGCGAATCCAACGAGCTTTCCTGCCAATGGTGGCTGAACAGGGGCAGGAGCGTGTAGCCGTAATTGTGGTGGTGATGCTGATAGATCTTGAATGCGAGAAAAAGCAGCGCCGCTCCGTAGATGGACCTGTAGGCGAGTCGGGCGAGTCTATCGCTAGGACTGTCCGGCGGAGCGCTATTCATCTCGGGTTTCGGGGCGGTAGCGAAAATCGGGAATGCGGTTGCGCTGGGAAAGCGTCTTCATCGCGGTTGCTTCGGCCCGTCTCATTTCTTCGCGTTGGTCATCGTCGATATCGTCGAAACCGCAAAGATGCAGGTAGCCGTGGGCCAGGTAAAGCGATAGTTCTTTGGAGAAGTCGATTCGATTCGCCAGGGCGTATTCGTAGGCGATTTCTGGGCACACGCAAATTTCGCCGGCCATATTGAATTCCGGGTCGCCTGGGAAAGTGATGACGTCCGTCGGCGTGGGGTCGTCCATGAATTGCTGGTGGACGCGCGAGATCTCCGCCTTGGAGAGGAAGGCGATCGAAAGTTCGCCGCTAGGAGCGTCGAAGCCTCCGAATCGATCCAGCGTGGCGAAGAGGGCTTCGATTTCCACCGAATCGGCGTGGAGGCTGGGGCAGGCGTTATTGACCTGCGCTCGCTTCGACTCGTTCGGGCTTTCTTTCATTCGTCGTCTTTTTACCAGATCCCGATTCTTGTTTTTCGGAACCTGGGTAAGCGATGCGAGAATGGAGCGAGTTGAGCAAGGTGAATATAAAGCTCTCCTTGATCTTGGCGAGTTCGGACATGGTGATGGAACACTCGTCCAATTGCCCGTCATCTATGTTCGACTTGAAGATACGGTCTACGAGTTCTTCGATGTTCTGGGAAGTGGCCTTGGGAAGCGAACGACTGGCGGCCTCGATGGAATCGGCTAGGAGAATGACGGCGCTCTCCTTGAATTGAGGCTTGGGCCCATCGTAGCGGTAGGTGGATTCCAGGACGGATGACTTGTTCGAGTCGTCCCCGTCGGCATCCGCCTGTTGCACCGCCTTGTGATAGAAATAGCGAATGAGGTTGGTTCCATGATGCTGGCGAATGACGTCGATGATCGGACGAGGCAGTTTGAAGGTCAGTCCCAAATCGACGCCCTCCTTTACATGGCTCTTGATGATCAAGGCGCTGAACGAAGGCGATTTTTCGTCGTGCGGATTGTATCCATCGAGTTGATTCTCGGTAAAGTACTCGGGCTTAACGAGCTTGCCTATGTCGTGGAACATGCAGCAAACGCGCGCCAGCAGCGCGTTCCCGCGAATGGCGTTGCAGGCGTTTTCCGCCAGATTGGCCACCATGAGGCTGTGATGCCACGTGCCCGGCGCTTCAAGCTGCATGCGGCGCAAAATGGGGTGATTGTAGTCGCTGAGCTCCAGCAGGGTAATATCGGTCGTGCGCTTGAAGAGTCCTTCCAGGATCGGCAGCACGCCGACGATAACGACGCCTTCGACCAGACCGGTTATGATGGCAGCGGATACTTGTTGGAAAATCGTGTCCTTGGGAAGCCCATCCGCTAGGTTGAAGAGCAGGGTGAAAAGGGCTATGCATACGCCGCCGATAAATCCGGCGGTGACCACGCGTCCGCGTCGGCGTATGTTGCGACAAATGAAAATGGCGACGCACGACCCGAGGAAGGACATGACCATGAGCTCGAGCCGGTTGCCAAACATGACGGCCGAGAAGAGGGCTACCATGAACGCGGTGAGCAATCCCGGTCCGCTGCCCATGAGAATCGCTACGAGCAGTGGGGCGAGCGTGGTGGGCGTGATATAGGGAAGAATCGCGGAAAGGCTGCTGTCGTAGAGAAAGGCGTCGATATCGCCCAGCTCGAAGCAGAGGCGAACGATGAGTAGATTGCAGACCACGACCAAAGCGAGGAGACCGAGGCGGCTATTGCTTTGAAGGGTGGGCCGGTCTTCCAACCGGATGTAGAACGAGGCGGCGATGAGCATGGCCATCACCATCAATCCGCGTCCCAGGAGTTGGGAATCGATGGCATCGGTAGACTGGCCATCCAGGTGGCGGACATAGGCTAGATGCTGCTCGTATTGTTCGGGAGTGACGCGTCTGTCGGGTTCGATGATACTGTCGCCCTCCATGACGCGAACGATGACGGGTTGAAGGGACTCGAGCATTTTACGCCGCAATGCCTGGATCTCGGATTCGTCACGCTCGAAGTTAGGCCGTACCCCGTCTCTGAAGAACCGGCTGAAAGCGCTGGAAACGAGTGGAGGAACGTTTTCCGCGTTGAGGGCGACTCGTAGCATGGTCAGGGCGTCGTCCGTCGATTCGATGCGCTTTTGACCGACGCCGCCGTTGGTCTTGAAAAGCGCGACGGAGTTGTCGCCGAAGTCGAAATTCGAATCGTCCTTGTCGTAGATCCCGATCTTATAGCTTTCGCGGAGGCTGATGAGACCCGTTTCTATGAGGTCGCGTCGCGTCTCGGCATCCGAAAACTCGAGAATGGTCGTCAGGTCGGAGGCGGACAGCCGGTACTCTCCCTTCGCGTTGTAGCGATCGACGATACGTTGAATGTAGTTCTGAGCGGCGGTGGCGGAAAGATCCTGTTCGATCGCGGCGAAGGCGTCCATTTCGTCCAGGAGCGCGGTGACGTGCTGGCCGAAGGTTTCGAAGAAGCTCATATTGGTCCGATAGACCGGAGGCACTTCGGTAAGGAGCTGCTCGCGTTTGCGCTCGGTTTGAATGGCGCTTTGGTAGGTAAAGTCCTTGGCCGCGACGATGCGAATGGTGGCGAGCTGATTGGGCAGGAACTGGAAGCCCGAAGGCTTGATGCCGATGAAGCTGGTGACCACGATACCGATTACCGTAACGGCGAAGATAGCCACGGAAATCGCTGGGCTCTTTTCGAGAAAGACCAGTACGGACGAGGATTTCTCCGTCTTGCGTTTCTTTCGCTTCTTCGGGAAGAACCGATGTACAAACGCTTTAAATTGCTCTGAAAGAGGCATACGGGTTCGACGTGAGAGCTACCAAAAGATTCAAATTCCGCTGAGGGCGCAATCCTTAGTTCGAGACGATCGGACCTTCCTTATCGGCATTTCGGTAGCGATCGTAAGCCTCGATAATCTTTTGGACGAGGTGATGACGGACGACGTCGGTCGATTCGAAGAAGTGGAAGTTTATGCCATCCAATGACTTAATTACTTTTCTGATTTCGAGCAGACCGGATGTCTTGGAGCGGGGAATATCGATTTGGGTAATGTCCCCGGTGATGACCATTTTGCTTTCGTTGCCCAACCGGGTGAGGAACATCATCATCTGCTCGGGCGTGGTATTTTGGGCTTCGTCGAGAATTATGAAGGAATCGCTCAAGGTGCGTCCACGCATGTAGGCGAGGGGAGCGATTTCGATGACGCCTTTATCGATGAGCTTCGCGACGTCGTCACGATCCATCATATCATAAAGCGCGTCATATAAGGGCCTTAGGTAGGGGAGGATCTTCTCTTGGAGGTCGCCAGGCAGGAACCCCAGTGTTTCGCCTGCTTCGACGGCTGGACGGCTCAGAATAAGTCGCTTAATGCTGCCATCCAACAGCTTGGATACCGCTGCGGCCATCGCGAGGTAGGTTTTACCCGTGCCGGCGGGACCGATGCCAAAAACGATGTCGTTGTTTAGAATAGCCTGAAGGTAGCGTTTTTGACCCAAGGTCTTGGGTACGATGCTGGTACGGCGGGTTTTGATGACGGTCTTCTGGTCGAAGAGCGAACGCAGCTCGTCTTCTCGCCCGTCCGCGATGCCGTCAACGACGTTTTCGAAGTCCCGCTTTTTAATATTAAGTCCCTGATTTCTAGTTATTTGCAGGATTTCAAAAACGGTTTCGACACGTGCGATCTCAGATTCGTCGCCATCGATTTGCACCCACTCGTCGCGGGTCACGATGCGCGTGTTGAAGCGCTCTTCGATCAGGCGGAGATTTTCCTCTTTCCCCCCGAAGAGTTGGGCGAGCTGTCGCGCGTTTTGGAAGTGTAGCTTGGTCGACGCCATAAAGCGAAGGAGGGCAACATAGGAGCGCGAGCCCCTTAGTCCAGCTTTTCGCAAACGGACTTCAAATGGTCCCACATCACCTCGAGCGATTGGGGCAGGACGCGGGTGGAACCGAGCACTGGCATGAAATTGGTGTCCCCTTTCCAGCGGGGCACGACGTGTTGGTGCAGGTGCTTGGGTATACCCGCGCCGGCGGCTTCGCCCAGATTGATGCCGATATTGAAGCCATCGGGATTGAGAGCGGTTTTGAGCAAGCGCTTGGCCTTGATCGTGGTATCGGTAAAGCAGACGCGCTCCTCGGGTGTGAGATCCTCGATATCCGGCACTTCCCGGTAGGGGAGAATGAGCAGATGGCCCGCATTGTACGGGTAGCGATTCATTAGAATGAAGCTATGCGATTCCCGGGACAGGATCAAAGTCGTCTTGTCGTCGTCCAGCTTCGGCAAGTCGACGAAGGGGCGACGCTCCTCGGGCGATTTCTCCTGAGTGACGTACTCCATTCTCCAGTAGGCGTGTAGATGGTCCATAGCGTAAACGAGAAGATGGCTCGAGCGCTGGGAACTGTCAAAAGGGATTATCGAGCGAGGGATGAGAGGATATGATTTCCTTTTCCCTATCTTTATCTTCGGACGTTGGGATTGAAGGGAGAGGAAGATGGAATAGGGAGTAGAGGATGGGATAAGCAGGCTTGCCTTCGAGGGAGGAAGCGGGTTTGTAGGCGGGGTTGTTTATTTGGATCTACAGAGTCATTTTCGCTCCGTTCGCCCTGTTGCTCTCGCCGAAGTATTTGCTCAAGATGAAGCGGCGCGGCGACTACGACGGCGCTATGGCGATGCGCTTTGGGCGGCGTTTCGATGATTGGCCTAGACGCGAGGGGGTCCGCAGGGTTTGGATACAGGCGGTTAGCCTAGGGGAGATGCTGGTGATCGAGGCCCTGCTCCGTCGGCTTGCGGATAACGAACGAGTGGAAATTCTCCTGACCACGACCACGAGCACGGGGTACAAGCTGGCCACGGAAAAGTATTCGGATATCTGCGACAGAATAACTTATTTTCCCCTGGATTTCTGGCCGTTCAGTCGACGGGTGTGGCAGCGAGCGAAAGCGGATGTAGCGATTTGCGCGGAGACCGAGCTCTGGCCGGAGCATATGCAGCAAGCTCGGAATGCCGGGGCCTCGATGGTATTGGTGAACGGCCGCTTGTCGGACAAGTCCTTTCGCTATGCCCGGCGTCTGTCATTTCTCTTTCGATCCCATCTGGATTGCATCGATCGAGTGTTGGCGATTTCGGATCAGGATGCCCAGCGGTTCCAGTCGATAGGAGTGCCGGCTGAAAGAATTGCGATAACGGGCAATCTCAAGGTGGATGTCGACATTGGAGAGCGCTTGGATACTCCGCGAAAAGCGGCCCTCAAATCGGACCTGGGACTAGGCGATGGATTTACGCTTTTGGGGTCGTCGACCTGGCCCGGCGAGGAAGCGGCTTTGCTGAGAGCGTTCAGGCGGCTTCGCGAATCGCTTCCCAGCTGCCGCCTCATGCTCGTGCCCCGCCATGCGGAGCGCCGGGGCGAGCTACGCGCCTTATTGAAGAGCGAGGCTTCGGACTGGCGTTGGCATTTCAAAAGCGAGGGACTGCCGGAGGCGGATGTGGACGTGCTAGTGGCCGATACCAGTGGCGAGCTGCGAATGTTGACCCAGGTTTCGGACCTGGCGTTTGTCGGCAAGAGCTTGCCTCCTCACGTGGAGGGGCAAACGCCTATCGAGTGCGGATTGCTGGGAGTGCCTTTGCTTTTCGGTCCTGGCATGAATAACTTCCGCAGCATTCGAGCGGGCATGCTCGAGTCGGGAGCCGCGGAAGGCGTCGCCGATGAACGCGCCTTGATCGAGCGAATCGTTTCTCTGGCCCTCGACGATGCGGCTCGGGCGGAGCAAACGGAGAGGCAAGTGGCTTGGGCCGAGCGGAACCGGGGTTCCTTGGATCGCACGCTCGAGGAAATCGAAGCGTTTCTGAACGACCGGGACTAAACCAGGCGATACCGCAGCGTTCCCTCGGCGATATGGCGAATGCGGCAAGGGCGTCGTATAATGAATACGATGCCTGAATACAGAGGCGGCCTGTAACCTGGACTTCTACTAGAAATACGGTCTGGAGGTCATCGATGGGCGTCCCGTCGATTCCATCCGAACCTGGTGTATGGCTTGGCGGGCGGAGCGAAACCCCTCAATCGCCGAGCGCCTCATTGAATTCGCGGAAGAACATGAAGACGATGAGGATGACGCCGAGGGTTTCCGGGATGACGATGCGGAGCGAGGTGAAGAGTCCGATTTGGGAGGATTGGTAGATGATGACCGAGGCGATGATCAGGCAAAGTCCGCAGACGAAGAGGAAGCTCAGACTGTAGGCGGGGCGTCCGTGGGCGTTGAGCGCGTTGAGCTCTCGGAAGTAGTACATCGAAAGCAGGATGAAGACGATCATGGCGAAGAAGGCGCCTTCGGGAAAGCCGGGAAGGGATAGCAGCGTATCGTAGAGTCCGTGCACGACGATCATGATGCCGAAAAGGTAGAGGAACTCGTTCCAGTCCCGATTGCGGAGGGCCCGGCAGAGGTAGAGCCCCCCCATGCCGGTGAGGGCGATGTGGAAGAAGTTGGCGGTGAGAAAGCGGGCGGGCGCGGCGATGGCGGCCGAGCGGTCGAAGTAGGAGACGTTTTCCGCTGCGGCGAAGCCGAGGCCGACGAAGCTGGCCACGATGAGGGCGTCAAGCTCCGAGCCTTTGCGGGCCAATCGAAGAGCGAAGGGAAGGAAAAGGAGCAACTTGCAGAACTCTTCGCGCAGGCCGACCCCGCCGATGAAGTAGGCCGCGATGCGAACGATGTCATCGTCGCCGTGTGGATCGTAGCCCACGTAGGCGTCCTGTAGGATGACCAGAAAGAGGGTGGGCAGAACGCTGGCGGCGCCGGCGAGGAAGGCGAGTCCGCAGAGTCCGCCGGGGCGGCTGAGCCAGGAATCGATTTGGCCTAGGCGCAGGAGCAGGCTGGCCCAGACGAAGGCGGCGATTCCCGCGATGACCGCCATGCGCCAGTCGAACTGGAAAAAGAGGTAGGCGGGTAAGGCGAGAGCGACCCCGAGCCAGTCGCGTCGATGCTTTGTCAACTCGAGCCTGAGAAAGGGCGTGACGTGGGTCTGGTAGCCGGGTTCTTGCAGCAAGGCGCTCAGTTCGTCGAACTGCTTGTCGTAGCGGAGGGTTTCGATGGCGAGGACGCGAGCGATCTCGGCGTCGGGGAAATGCCCTTCTCGCTTGAAGTAGGGGTGAGCGAGGTGGTAGCGGCGGGCTTTCGTCTCGAGCTGTCCGAGGAGGCGATTGGCGTAGCGCGGCGGCGGTTCCTGGGCAGCGGCGGCTTCCAATGCCTGGCGACTGGCTCCGCCCGGCTCGCCGAGGGCGCCGAAGTAGCGGACGAGCAGAGGGCCGAGCGGCTCGCCGAAGGCGCTTCCGATGAGCTGCTCCAGGCGCTCTCGGTTGGCTCCGCGAAGATAGGGTTCGATGAGGGAATCGATTTCCAGAAGGGATTCGACGTCGAGTCCAGGCGTTTCGAAGAACTCGATCAGGGCGTCCGGAAGCTGGTTGGACGGACGGTTCGCGTTGATGAAGTATTGGGATTCTGGATTCGAAAGATCGAGAAAGAGATTTTGGCTCGCGGAGCGTCCGCGGTTCTGGAAAAGCAGTTGGGCGATCAGTCCGAGGGCCATGCCCCCGAGCAGGATCGCAATGGCGCTTTTCCAGATGAAGCGGCGACTGTAGGATTGGGCTCTCAGGCGATGGGTCCAGCGTCTCATGAATGGGAATGGATTGCGCTATATCTTGCGCATTCTAGAGTTTCGGATACTAAATTGCAGAAATACCTGCGCTATGGAATCGAAAATACTCGTTGCTGTTGGATCGCTCGCGGTTGGAGCGGGAAGGACCTTTGGGAAACTAGTGATTCGAAGTTTGGGACTCGCGCTGCTCGGGAAGAAGACGAAGCCCGATTCTTCCCGCTTGCCAAAGCTGCCGACTAAAGAGCGGAAGGCCTATGATTTGAGTTCGGAGGAAATCGAATCATTGCTTTGGAGTGGGCGAGATTGAGTAGAGATAATAATAGTGTTCATGAACACTTAATCGATTGACAGGGTCTGGGGCGCGGCGCTGTGGTGGGGGATGGCGCTTGCTCAAGCCGTTAAGCTGGAGCCAGGCGCCCTAAGGGAAATCATAGGGGAGGGCGTCCGTCGGGCGACCCAAGCCGATAGGGATACTTTAGGGACTGGCATCGATCGTTTCGACCGGGCCTTGGAGGGGGGATTGTCGACCGGGCTCTTGTGCGAGTTCGTCGTCCCCGCTCCGAGCTCGGGCGGGCAAACCGCGTTGCTTCACTTGCTGGAGGCGGCTCGGCGGGAGCGTCGCTATGCCGCTTTGGTCGATGGGTCCAATAGCTTCGATCCGCAAACGGCTCCGGAGGCCTTGCTGGAGCATTTGCTATGGGTACGCTGCGGCGCGGCGGAGCAGGCTTTGCGGGTCGCCGATGTATTGTTGCGCGATGAGAACCTGGGCATGATCCTGCTGGATCTGCGGGGTTGCGACCGTTGGGAATTGCGGCGAACGCGGTCGACGATTTGGTACCGCTTGCAGCGCCTGGCGGGCAAATGGGCGGGCGCCTTCGCGGTCTTTACGCCGCAGGCAATGATTCCCAGCGCTCAGGTTCGGGTGGAGTTGGCGGGGCGAATCGGGGTGTCTCTGGGCGATGTGGCCTTGAGCGAGGTGGCGAAGGAAATCGAACCGCGCGTCGCCCGCTTGAGAAAGCGGGAGCGGGGGGGCTTTCCGCAGTTGGTGGAGGCGGGCTAATCGTGTACGCGGCAATCGATATTCCTCGCTTTTCCCTGCAATCGGTCCTGCGTTTGGAGCCGGAGCTTCGGCGCGTCCCGATGGCGTTAGTGGATACAACGATGTCGAAGCCGGCGGTGGTCGACTGTACGCGCCCGGCGGCAAGGGAGGGAGTCGAAGTCGGTTCGGCCGTCTCCCAGGCCATTGCTCGTTGCGAGGATCTGATCGTGCGCTATTGCTCGCCGGAGGCGGAAGCGATGGCGGGACGCGTTTTGTTCGATGCAGCCTATTCGCTATCGCCTCGGGTCGAGGAATCGTTTTCCGGCGTCTGCTCGATTGGCTTGGCGGGCGTGAAGCGGGCGAGTTTGGCGTTTCGCTGCGCGGAGATGGTATCCGATTTGGAAGGACTGGGACTTCGGGGCCGGATGGGGGTGGCGATCACGCCGGACTTGGCCTTGCTCGCGGCTCGCCAGACGGAGCGCGTGATGCTGGTGGAGGAGAGGATCGAGTTAGGCCGGGTCGATTGCCCCCCATCGACCGGAGAAGAGAAGACGCTGCCATTGGCGGAAGAAGCGTCTTCGCCCTACGGACTGCCCCTGGCGTCGAGTCAGCCCCGCCTTTCCTTGAGGGCGTTTCTGGAAAAATTGCCGATGGAGGCGACGGAGCCGGGAGAGACGATCGGAGCGATCGCCCGGCAATGGGGGATTCGGACAGCGGGGGCCTTCGTTGCGTTGCCGCGGGCGGAAGTGGGCAAGCGACTCGGCTCGGAGGGATTGCGACTGTGGGATCGCGTTTCGGGGGAGGAGGAGCGCCCGTTGCGTATTTCGGAGCCGCCGAAGTTGTATGAAGAGTCGCTGGAATTCGAATACGAGATCGAAGCGCTGGAGCCCTTGCAATTCCTGATGCGTCGCTTCCTCGATCAACTATGCCTGCGCTTGCGGGCCAGCGGCCTGGTCGCCGAGGCGCTTTCCTTGAAGCTGGATCTGGCGGATATTCGGCTGGAGGATGGAGAACGAGTCGAGGCGGTGATCTTGCGCTTGAAGGTTCCGGAGCCGACATGCGATGCGGAGGCCTTGTTTCTGTTGCTGGCGACGCGCTTGGAGGAAGTCCGGACCGACGCGGGAGTGGTGGGGATTGGGCTGAAGGTCGATCCGGTCGATCGCAGCGAGTGCCAGCTGGGCTTGTTCGAAACGAGCTTGAAGAATCCCTATCGCTTTACGCAGACCTTGGCTCGCGTGGCGGGTATTGTGGGCGAGGGCAATGCCGGGCGACCGCGCGCGCCGGCGAACGGCCGACCCGATGGGGTGACGCTCGAGCGCTTGCCCAGTTCGATTCCACCGATGAAGGGGACTGGCTTGAAGGGGCGTTTCGGCTTGGCGTTGCGGCGATTTCGTCCGCCCTTGAAGGCGGAGGTCCGGCTGTGGGAGAGGCAACCGGTTTGGATGCGTTGCCGGACGGGGCAGGGTGTCGTAATCGACTGTCGAGGGCCTTGGGCTCACTCGGGTCAGTGGTGGGACGATGCCGGTTGGAATCGCGTGGAATGGGACGTGGAGCTGGAAAAGGGCGGCGCCTATCGCTTGGTCAAGGAGCTTGGACGGTGGGTCGTCGAAGGGGTGTATGATTGATTAGCTGTGGGCGATTAGCGATGGGATTAAAAGGGGGATTAAGATAAGACGAGGATGGGGGCTAAATACATCGAACTTCATGCCCGGTCGGCGTTCAGTTTCCTGCGGGGGGCCTCGCCGCCGCGGGATTTGGCGGCGGCAGCGGCGGAGGCGGGATTGCCGGCGATGGCTTTGTGCGATCGCGGAGGCGTTTATGGAGCGCCGCGTTTTTTCAAGGAGGCGCGTCAACGGGGCGTTCGACCGATCGTGGGATGCGAATTGGAAATGGAGGGTGAAGACGCGATTCCTGTATTGATAAAGTCGCGACAAGGGTATCGCAATTTGTGCAAATTGCTGACGCAGTCCAAGCTGCGTTCGGAGAAAGGTCAGGGACGGGTGAGGTGGGAGGAATTGGAAGCCTTGTCGGGAGGCATGATCGCCTTGACTGGCGACGAGGAGGGGCCACTGGCTCGCGCTTGGGAGCGAGAAGGCCCGAAGGGAATGGAGCGGGCGTTGCAGCGATTGCGTCGCTCGTTCGCGGACGAGGATCTTTACGTCGAGGTGCAGCGTCGCCGCATTCGCGGGGAAGAGCGTTGGATTGGGGCTTTGAAGGAGTTGGCGGATGCTTCGGGCTTGGGCTTGGTAGCGACGAATGGGGTTTGCTATGCGACGCAGAAGGGGCGGGCGGTACAGGATGTCTTTACCTGCTTGCGGAAGAGGACGCGCCTGGACGAGGCGGGGGCCTTGCTGAGTCGCAATGCCCAGCGTTGCGTCAAGCCGGCTGCGGAGATGGCTCATTGGTTTCGCGATATGCCGGAGGCAATGGCCCGCACTGTGGAAATCGCAGAGCGTTGCGCGTTCTCGCTAGAGAATCTCGGATACGAGTTTCCGCGTTTTCCAGTGCCGAAGGGAGAATCGATGGATTCCTTTTTGGAGAAGATCGTCTGGTTTGGAGCCGAGCAGCGCTATGGGAGCTTGAATCCAGCGGTGAAGCGCCAGCTGCGGCACGAGCTGGACGTGATCGAACGCTTGGGATTTTCCGGCTATTTCCTGATCGTCTGGGATTTGGTCAATTATTGTCGCGAGCATAATATCATGGCTCAGGGGCGGGGCAGCGCGGCCAATAGCGCCGTGTGCTACAGTCTGGGCATCACGCCGGTCGACCCGGTCGGGGGGCGCTTGCTGTTCGAGCGTTTCTTGAACGAGGAGCGGCGGAGCTGGCCGGATATCGACATCGATTTGCCGAGTGGCGATCGGAGAGAGCAGGTGATCCAGGAGGTGTACCGTCGCTATGGGCGGGAAGGATCGGCCATGACGGCGAATGTCATTACCTATCGGGGCCGCAGCGCGATGCGGGAGGTGGGAAAGGTCCTGGGCTTTCCGGACGAGGCCCTGGGGCGCTTTTCCGCTTTGTATGGAAGCCATCACTACTCGCATGACGTTCCGATCGAAGAGCGTTTGGAAAAATCCGGCATCGCGACGGTTCATCCGCGAGCAAAGGCCTTGGCCCGGCTCTTTCCGCGGGTCCTGGGCTTGCCGCGTCACTTGGGCCAGCACTCCGGGGGCATGATCATTTGCGAGGGGGAATTGGATTCGCTGGTGCCTTTGGAGCCGGCCAGTATGCCCGGGCGTACGGTGGCTCAGTGGGACAAGGAGGATTGCGAGGATATGGGTATGGTAAAGGTGGACCTGCTGGGCTTGGGAATGATGGCGGTGATGCAGGATGCCTTCGAAGCGGTGCGGTCAAAGGGGACGAGTATCGATCTGGCGAGCATTCCGAAGGACGATACGGCGACCTACGAGATGATGGGCAAGGCGGATACGATCGGCGTTTTTCAGATCGAGAGCCGGGCCCAAATGGCGACCTTGCCGCGGATGAAGCCGAAATGCTTCTACGACGTAGCCATCGAGGTGGGCATCATTCGTCCAGGACCGATCCAGGGCAATATGGTCAATCCCTATCTCGAGCGTCGGGCGGGTCGCCAGAAGGTGACGTATATAGACGAGCGCCTGAAGCCGACCTTGGAGCGGACCTTGGGCGTGGCCTTGTTTCAAGAGCAGATTCTGAAGGTGGCGATGGTTATGGCGGATTTTTCGGGCGCCCAGGCCGAGGAGCTGCGTCGGGCAGTAAGCTTCTATCGGACCGAGGATCGGATCGATCAGGTCCTGCGCGACTTGGTGACGGCGATGGAAGAGCGGCAGGTTCCGGAGACGAAGATCGATCAGGTCGTGCAATCGGTCTCGAGCTTCGCCCACTATGGCTTCCCGGAAAGCCATGCGATTTCCTTCGGCTTGCTGGCTTATGCGAGCACGTATTTGAAAGCGCATCACGCGGCGGAATTCTATGTGGCGCTCTTGAATAATCAGCCGATGGGTTTCTATGCGCCGGCAACCCTGATTCAGGATGCGAAGCGGCATGGGATTCGCGCTCGGGCCGTGGACGTTTCGGTTTCCGATTGGCGTTGCTCGGTGGAGAACGAGCATTCGATCCGTTTGGGACTGACCATGGTCAACGGGGTGCGTCGAGGGCATGCGGAGGCCATGCTGGCTGTTCGAGAGGAAAGTCCGTTCGTCGACATGCGCGATTTTCGGAGGCGGACGGATTTCGATCGCGACGAGCTGCGTACCTTGGCTTCGATTGGGGCGCTCAATTGCTTTGCCGAGAGCCGCCGCCATGCGTTGTGGGCGGTGGAGTCGCGCTACGATCCGGGCGACTTGTTTGCGGACGTGGCGAACGAGGAAGGCGGCCTGAGCCCCTTGGACATCATGACGCATGTAGAGCGATTGCAGGCGGACTATCAAGGAATCGGCGTGACGGTGGGGGCCCACCCGATGGCGGCGATGCGGGATCGCTTGCCGCAGGTCTGGACGGCTCGGGATCTGGAGCATACGCCTCATGGCAATCGGGTGAAGGTGGCGGGGCAGTCGATTTGCCGTCAGCGACCGGGTACGGCGAAAGGTTTCGTATTCATTTCCTTGGAGGACGAGACCGGGATTTCCAACGTGGTGGTCCTCCCGCAGATGTTCGAGAAGTACCGGCTGACGATTACGCAGGAGAGGCATCTGCTGGTGTCGGGCGTCCTGCAGAATCAGCAAGGGGTGATCCATGTGAAAGCCGATCGGATCGAGCCCTTGATTTGGCGCGAATTGCCGGCGTCGGCGTCCTACGATTTCCACTAGACAGTGTCGCGAATCCGATATCGTCGCGGCAAAGCGGCGATTGAATCAGATTTGGATTGGCATTGCGGCGAGAGTCTCAATTTTGGGCCCAATGCGCAGTAGCAACCGTTTGCTCGCCTTTGCGAGGGCGAATGCGCGAACCCCTTTAATCGAATGAATGCTCTAGTACTGGAAGAATACAATCGCTTCGAATATCAGACCAACGCTCCGAAGCCGGAGATCTCCGATACGGACGTGCTCGTACGCGTGAAGGCTTGCGGGATCTGCGGATCGGACGTGCATGGAATGGACGGCAGCAGCGGCCGCCGTATTCCGCCGCTAATCATGGGGCATGAAGCGTCGGGAGAAATTACGCGGATTGGCAGCGCGGTTGAGGGTTGGCAGATTGGCGATCGAGTCACCTTCGACTCGACGGTATACAATGAGGACGACTGGTATACTAAAAAAGGGCTCTACAATCTAAGCGACAATCGCGAAGTGCTGGGCGTGGCTCCGCCGGAGTTCAAGCGTCACGGGGCCTTCGCGGAGTATGTCGCGATTCCGCAGCATATATTGCATAGGATTCCGGATACAGTGAGCTACGAGCAAGCGGCTATGGTCGAACCGATCGCGGTGGCCCTGCATGCGATCGAATTGGCCGATATCAAGGATGCGGAATGTTGTGTCGTAGTCGGCGTCGGAACGATTGGCGTATTCATTCTGCAAGCGCTGAAAGTATACGGCATGAAGGACGTATTCGCCATCGACTTGAGCGAGCGCAACCGCGAGCGAGCGAAACGAATAGGGGCGACGGATGCTTTCGAGCCATCCGACGATGCGCTGAAGCAGGCCGTTCTCGAGGTTACGGCGGGTCGTGGGGCGGACATCGTTTTCGAAGCGGTGGGAATCGAGGCGACGGTCAATCTGGGTATCGATTTGCTGCGCAAGGGGGGCACGGCCATGCTCGTTGGCAACTTGACCCCGGACGTGAGTTTTCCGGTACAGAAGGTGGTGACTCAGCAGATTCGCGTTCAGGGCAGTTGCGCCATTTGCGGCGAGTACCCCGAGGCCTTGCGCCTGCTGGCGGAAGGCAAGATCGATGTGGACGAGCACATCGCGGAGATCGCTCCCTTGTCCGAAGGCGCCGCGTGGTTCGACAAGCTTCAGAAAAACGAGGTGCCCGGCAAGGTCATCCTGCAACCGTAGGGCCGCGAACTTATGAAAGCGATTTGCAAAGTCGGGATAGCGGGCTGCGGCAAGGTAGCCCATCTGCACGCGAAAGCGATCCAGGAGCTGGAGTCGGTCGAGCTCGCAGCGGTTTGGAGTCGCTCGGAGAGTACGGCTGCGGAATTCGGCTCCGAATACGGAGCGAACGTCTTTCCGAGCATCGGGGCGATGGTCGAAGCGGAGGGATTGGATCTGGTGATTGTGTGTACGCCTCATCCGTTCCACAAGGACCCTGTCCTCGAGGCGGCGGAAGCGGGAGCGAATGTTTTGGTAGAGAAGCCACTGGCGTCGACCTTGGAAGACTGCGATCGAATGATCGAAGGCTGCGAATCGGCCGGGGTACGTCTCGGGGTTATTTGCCAGCGTCGCTGGTACGAACCGTCGATACGGGTGAAGCAGGCGATCGAGGCCGGCAAGATCGGCACGCCCATCTTGGGGTCGGTGATGCTGTTCGGTTGGCGGGATCAGGACTATTACGATGCGGATGCTTGGCGAGGCACCTGGTTGATGGAAGGCGGTGGAGTGATGGTCAATCAAGCGCCGCATCCGCTCGATTTGTTTCTCTGGTTTATGGGGGATGTGGAGGAAGTCTATGGAATCAGTCGCAACTTGAACCATCCTGGTATCGAAGTCGAGGATACGGCCGTGGCCGTGGTGAAATTCAAGAATGGGGCGCTCGGCAACATCATTCTCAGTAATTCGCAGAAGCCGGGCTTGTACGGCAAGGTGCACGTGCACGGCGAGAACGGCGCATCGGTGGGAACGCAGCCTGAGGGCGGGGCGATGTTCATCGCGGGTTCCACGGGCATTCCCGATCCGCCGATCAACGATTTGTGGACGGTGCCAGGCGAAGAGCAACTGCTGGACGAGTGGAAGGCCGAGGACGCGGAGATCCATGGAAAAATCGATGCGACGGTCCACTACATTGGGTGCCAGATCGAGGACTTCGCCATTGCGATTCGAGAAAGCCGGGAACCTGCGGTGACTGGAAGAGACGGCCGCAAAGTCGTGGAACTCTTCTCGGCCATCTATCGATCGACCCGGGACAATGCGCCTATTGCCTTTCCGCTATCGCCCGAATGCGATCGGGACGATATGGACGGCCGCTCGGGTTCGGCTCTTCGTTGATTCGCTTGAGGCCTTGGCAGTCTTTTCGACCCTTCGTCCGTTTCTTCAGTCGAGGATTGGGGAATGAAACGGGCCAGGGCAGGTAAGGTTTTCGTTGCGATTGTCGCGCTGGCGTTAGCGGGCTGCGCCTCGATCAGCGAATACAATCCCTTCGTATCGATGAGCGATTACAGGTCGGTCGCGATCGAATCCTTCGAGGGACCGGGTTCAAGCGGCGGAGTCTTCGCGGAGAGACTGGGGCGAGCCTTTGCGGATGCCGGCATCGATCGGCGAGTCGCCGGATTGGCGTATTCGGGCAAGGCTCTTCTGGTCAAAGGCTCGGTGGTCGTGTACGATCGTGGCAACGCGGCCGAGCGCTTGCGTTTCGGGAGGAATATAGGAAACGCGCGATTCGCGGCTCAAGTGATCGTGGTCGATTTGGAGACGGGCGACCCGATCGCGAGCGTCCTCGTGAGGGAAAGCTACGATGGCGCCCTCGATGGCAGGCGCATCGTCCACCAGGATGTCGAGGCGTTGGCAGAGCGAGCGGCTCGGCGGTTCGTCGAAGAGCTGTTGGGAGAGTTGCCTTAAACGGTAGCGAGATCGCCCCAAGTTGGCGACGAAGAGCGTTATCGAGCCTGGGCGAGTTTCAGCTCCTTCAAGCTGCAGTAAAGAACAGGAACGACGAAGGTGGTGAGTATGGCGAGGAGCATCCCGCCGAAAATCGGTATGGCCATAGGGACCATAATGTCGGAGCCGCGTCCGGTAGAAGTCAATACGGGCAAGAGCGCCAGCAGGGTCGTGGCGCTGGTTATCATCGCAGGTCGAATGCGGCGCGAGGCCGCATCGATAACATACTGGCGTACCTCGCTCTTACTGGTGGGAGATTCGTCGCGGAATCTCTGCTCGAGATAGGTTGACATGAGGACTCCATCGTCGGTCGCAATGCCGAAGAGAGCCAGAAATCCAACCCAGACGGCAACGCTAAGATTGATCGGTCCCATTTGGAATAACTCGCGCAGATTGCTGCCGAGAATCTCGAAATCGAAAAACCACGTTTGGGCATACAGCCAGATCAGAATGAAGCCACCGGCCCAGGCGAAGAGAATGCCCGAAAAGACCAGAAGCGTCATAGAGATGCGCTTGAATTGCAAATACAAGACTAGCCAAATGGCAAAAAGGGCGAGAGGCAGGACGACTTTGAGCTTTTTCTCCGATCGAACTTGATTCTCATAGGATCCAATGGCTTGGGGCATGGGAACCCCCGCGGGAAGCGTCCAATTGCCGGCATCCAGTTGCTCCTTCAAGTGGGCGTTGGCTTGCTCGACGACCTCGACTTCGCTGTACCCGGGTCGCATATCGAATATTACGTAGCTGGTTAGGAAGGTGTTTTCGCTTTTGATTACTTGGGGGCCGCGAGCGTAGTTTATGGAAGCGAGCTCTTTGAGGGGGATTTGAGTACCGTCGGGAGCGGCCACGAGAATCTTCTCGATTTCCTCGATGCTGTCGCGGAATTCGCGTTGGTAGCGAACGCGCACGGGATAGCGCTCGCGACCTTCAACGGTCTGAGTGATCGGCGCGCCGCCGATGGCGACTTCGATGACATCCTGTATCGAAGAGATCTTAATGCCGTAGCGAGCGATCGATTCGCGATCTATGTCGATTTCCAAGTAGGGCTTGCCGATGACTCGATCGGCGAAAACGGTCTCCGGGGCGATCGAGGGAACGCGCTTAAGCTGGCTTTCCAGCTCTAGGGAAACGGATTCGATGGACTCGAGATCGGGGCCTTGGACCTTGTAGGCCATGGGAGCTCGTATGCCGCTTTGCAGCATGATCAAGCGCGTCTCGATCGGCTGGAGCTTCGGGGCGGAGGTGACGCCCGGGATGGCTGCGGCTGCTACGATTTCGTCCCAAATATCGTCGGGCGATCGAATGTGGTCTCTCCATTGGCGAACGATATCCCCGTTCTCGTTCGCGGCGAATTCCGCCTTGTAGCTGACCATCGTCTCGATCATGGAGACCGGTGCGGGGTCAAGGGGACTTTCTATTCGTCCCAGTTTGCCCACTACGGTTTCCACTTCGGGAATGGCATTGATCGCCATGTCCTGCTTCCGCATCACATCCATGGTTTCCCCAATCGAGGCATGCGGCATAGTGGAAGGCATTAAGAGAAAGGAACCTTCATTGAGCGAGGGCATGAATTCCTTTCCCAATCCCGGCAGCGCTCGAGCTGCCGCGCTCCAAGCGCCGGTCTCCTTAAGGCTCTGAGGAGCCCAGGCGAATACGGAGCCGAAACCGAGCCAGACGGAACCACCGAAGAGCGCAATTGCGAATCCAGCAATTGTCGCAGGGGCTTTCCATTCGAGGACGTGTTTGAGAGCGAGCGGATACAGCTTAATATAGAGGAAGGCGAAGCCAAGCACGCCTCCGATGGATAGTATCGCGAATATGAAATTGGCGCTTCCCCGTTCGACCCCCATCGGTTGCCAGTCTTGGGAAAGGATAATGGCGAGCGCGATCGCTACGGAAATATTGAACGCAAGGGCGACCCAGCCTTGGGCCGACGGAGGGATGTGCGCTTTGAAGAGATTGTAGACGGCTATGACTATCGCTACGAAAGCCAGCCAAAATGGAAACCACGCGATAGCGAATGGGGCGATGATACTCGCGAGCGCGACGATGCCCCAGAGAAGGTCGCGACTCCGGTAGGTTTGGGAACGTCTTGCAATAAGCCAGTGGGCGAGCGGTGGAATAATCGTAAGGGCGACTGCCACGGCTCCGATAAGCGCGAAGGTCTTGGTAAAGGCGAGTGGCCGGAAAAGCTTACCCTCGGCGGCTTCCATCGCGAATACGGGGAGAAAACTGATGATGGTTGTGAGCGCGGCAGTGACCACGGGGCCGGCGACTTCAGTGCAGGCTCGGTAGACGACTTCCAGTCGGTTCTCGCTGTCTTTGGCCCTCTCGAGATGCTTAAGTATGTTTTCCGTAAGGACGATGCCCATGTCGACGATGGTCCCGATCGCGATCGCTATGCCCGACAGGGCTACAACATTGGCATCGACCTCGAATATCTTCATGGCGATGAACGCGAAGAGAACTGCAAGCGGAAGGGCGCTGGAAACGATAAAGGCGTTTCTGAGGTGAAACAGCATCAGCACGATGACGATCGTTGTAATCAGTATCTGCTGACGAACGGCGTTTTCGAGAGTGCCAAGCGTTTCGTAAATGAGTCCGGTTCTATCGTAGAAGGGAATAATCCTCACTTGGCTCTCGATTCCGTTTTCCAGCGTTTTCGTGGGGAGACCCGGGGATATTTCGGCAATTTTAGCTTTGACGCGCTTTATGACCTCGAGCGGGTTTTCGCCATAGCGCGTGACAACGACTCCTCCGACCGCTTCGGCTCCCGCCTTGTCCAGCCCTCCTCTTCGGAGAGCGGGACCGAATTCGATTTCCGCTACTTGGTCCAGCGTAATGGGAACGTTGGCGCGTTGCGTGATGACGGTGCGCCGCAAATCGTCGAGAGACTGGATAAGGCCCAGACCACGGATCACGTACTCGACGGAGTTGATTTCGATCGTCCGAGCGCCCACGTCGATGTTGCTCGATCTCACTGCGTCGAAGACATCGTGGAGGGCGATATCGAATGCTCGCAAGGCATCCGGGTCGACATCGACTTGATACTCCTTGACGTAGCCTCCGATCGAGGCGACTTCGGCCACCCCTTCAACGCCTTGGAGGGCGTAGCGAACGTACCAGTCTTGGGTAGAGCGCAATTCGTCTAGATCCCATCCGCCCGCGGGCGTTCCATCGGGAGCGTGGCCTTCCAGCGTATACCAAAAGACTTGGCCGAGAGCCGTAGCGTCTGGACCGAGCTGCGGGGTAGCGTTTTCCGGCAGGGTGCCGGCGGGGAGACTGTTGAGCTTTTCCAGTATTCGACTTCGCGTCCAGTAGAACTCGGCTTCTTCCTTGAATATGACGTAAATCGAGGAAAAACCGAACATGGAATAGCTTCGGATCGTCTTTACCTGAGGGAGTCCGAGCAGGGCCGTGGTTAGCGGGTAGGTGATTTGGTCCTCGATATCTTGAGGCGATCGCCCTGCCCAGTTTGTGAATACAATTTGCTGGTTTTCGCCAATGTCCGGGATGGCGTCCACCGCCACTGGATCGCGCGGCAGGCTTTGGAGGTTCCAGTCGAAGGGAGCTACCAAGATGCCCCAAAACGCAATTCCTGCAGCAAAGAGGAGGACGACGAGTTTGTTTTCGAGGCAGAAGCGTATGAAGGCGTTCATGATATGAAGGCGAGCGCCCTAAAAGGATTTCTTAAGCTCCCCGCAGGTGAGCATGGCGGCCCCGAAATAGGGGTTTATCAATTCGTTGGAAGCCTGCAGCCAGTCGGCGCCGCGATCGGGGTATACCATCGGGCAATGCATCAGATAGACTTCCCCATCGATGTGATTCGAGTGTTGCGAAACCGAGGCGATAAAGGCGTTCGATAGGGTTTCGAAATGAGGCCTACGCAGGGCGTCTAGGGTATCGGCTTCGAGCATTGCGTGTATCGATTCCGCTAGAATGCCCGAGTGTCCGCTCGCGTCCATAATGTCTTGGAGGCTGCGCTTTGCCGCCGCGAGATCGTCATTGGCGAGCGCCGTTTGCGCTGCGAAGTAGCTAGGAAGCGTTTTCTCCAGAATTTCGATCGAAATCGAAAATGGGGTGGGTTCGCTCTTTTCCTGTTCGGGAGTCGATTGATGGCCCTCGTGGTGGTGACTGGGGACCGCTCCGCCGCCTTGCGGATCCATCATGCTTGGCTTCGCTTGTATTTGGAGGGCGGAATCGAGCTTGAACGCTCCTTTGGTTACGACTCGATCGCCTTCCGCGAGACCGGATTTGACGATGAAAACATCGCCCGCTCGGGAGCCGATTTCGATTTCGCGGCCTTCATAGGAAGGCGTCTTCGATTCTGGGAGTTCAATATAGACCACGGCTCGTTTTCCTGTCCGGAGAACGGCGGAGGCGGGAATGACGAGCGGGGCTTCGGAACTAGGATCTTGGACATAGCCCAGCTCATCCGCAGGAACGAGATCCATGCCGCAAATATCGCACGATCCGGGTTCGTCTTTGACGATTTCGGGATGCATAGGACTGATCCACTTTCCCGCGAATTCCGGAGCGAACACGCTACCGGCTTGAGCGATGCGCGAACGAGCCACCGCTTTGGCGAACATGCCGGGTTTCAGTTTGCCGTCTGGATTAGGCACATTGACGCGAATGGATACGGTGCGCGTTTTCCGATCGATTTCCGGGTCGATGAAGGCAATGCGCCCTTGGAAGGTTTCGCCAGGGTAGGCTTCAACGGAGAAATGGACGGTTTGGCCGAAGCGAAGCCAGGCCAGATCGGACTCGTAGGCGCCGAGTCGTAGCCAAAGCGTATCCAGATCTACGATCTGAAAGAGGGGCTGACCGGTTTCGATGTAGTCGCCTTGGTTGATGTTCTTCTTTACGACGACGCCTGCAATGGGTGCGTTGAGTTCGACATGATCTTTCGCTTGCCCACTTTCGACGATCGCGTCGATTTGCTCAGGGAGAAGGTCCCAGAGACGGAGTTTCTCGCGGGCCGAGCGCGTCGCGGCGCTATTGGGATCGTAACGGTAAGCGGTGAGCAGTTCGCTTTGAGCGGTCAGCAGCTCGGGGCTGTAGACGCGAGCCAGGTGATCGCCCATCTTGACAGGAACGCCGGCGAAGCTGACGTAAAGTTCGTCGATCCGAGCGGGAAAGCGCGCGGCGAGAGATTTGAGCTTGGTTTCGTCGTAATCGAGTTTGCCCACGAGACGAATTTCGGCTTCGGGGAATCGTTTCTCTATGACTGTGGTTTGGATATCCGCGAGGGCGCGGGAGCTTTCGCTCATGCTTAGGGTTCTAGGGCCGTCGTCTGCCGAGTCTTTCCCCAGCGGTATCAGGTCCATGCCGCATATGGGGCAGTCGCCGGGTCCGGGCTGTTGAATCTGCGGGTGCATGGAACAGGTGTGGATTGCGGGCGCGGCAGTGGCGGCCACGCTGCCGTGGTCGTGGCCTGCGTGGGGGGCAGGGGGCGTCGTTGGAGAGGTCCAGCGGCCGATGGAAAAGGAGAGAACGAGAAGAGCGATGCCTCCAAATATTAGATACGTTTTCGTTTTCATGGTAAATTGAATTCGGCTGAGATTAGTGGAGCCATAGTCCTCCGGAGAGGGTGGCGAGCTTCCATCGAGCGGTCCAAGCATCCGCTGCGGCTCTCCAGTATTCGGTTTCGAGTTCCAGCAAGGTTCGGTCGCTATCGATCAGATCGAGAATAGTCGTTTGTCCCGATTGATAGCTGGAAGTGGCGATTTCCTGGTTTTGCCTGGCCAGCGGAAGAAGCTTCGAATCGTAGCGTTGGATACGGTCTTGAGCGTCCTCCAGTTGCGCGATTAGAGTCTGGGCTTTCGCGGCGAGTTGGAGTTGAAGGTTCTCGATATCGGCGACAATTGCCTCGGTTTCGAGGGAGGATTGCAAGGCGACTGCGTCATTGGCTTTTCCCCAAATAGGAAGCGAGACGCCAATCATCAATGCCCAGGGATCCGAACCGCTTCCCGGCGTATTCGGGCTGAGGGCGCTCCCGGTTTCAATATAGTTCAGTCCCAGTGAGATATCCGGTTTCTTCGACAGCCGGGCGAGTCGTTCGCGGGCTTCGTGACTTCGTTCGAGGGATCTGAGCATAGCGATTTGCGGCGACCGTTCAGCGGTTGAATCCAGCCATTGGCGCGTGTCTGCTTCGATTCGAGCGGGGACCTGCAAGTTGAATTGGAAGTCGGTGAGGGAACCGGGCCTTCCTAGCAGGGCTCCGAGTTGGGATTGGACTCCGATACGAGCAGTGGTTTGTCGCGCGACGAGCGTTTCCATGCGCTGGATCTCCAATTGCAGTCGAAGCAAATCGCTCAGGGCGCCCCCCGCTTTGACTTTGTTTTCGACGATCGATTCGAGACGGCGCAGCAATTCGATAATCTCGCCGGTTTGGGCGATCGCTTTTTCGAGGAAGGCCCCTTCCAAGGCTTGGGACGCGATTTCGTCGATCAACTTGAACTGCTGGACGGCATAGGCGTTCCAAAGCGCCTCCGATTGAGCTCCGGCGATATCCCGTTTTCGTTTCAGCGTTCCTCTCCAAGGCAGCGCCTGCTGGAGCAGAAGGGCATTCCGCTGGGGGCCCGTTCGAGTTTGTATGGACTCGACGAATCGAGTGAGCTGCGCTTTGGGGTTCGGCAGGGAGCCTTCGGATACGATGGATTGACGGGCGGCAAGATAGCGTTTGTCGGCAGCGGCCAGGCCTGGATTGTTCGAAAGCGCCTCGGCTACCAGAGACCCAACGATGTCGCTTCCCGTCAGCTCGCGGGCTTGCGATGGCATACTCTCTTGGCTCAGCGCCATTGCCGTGGACAAAGCGAAAAGAGTATAAGCGAGTGTGATATTCAGGAGCGTTCTCTTTGAGAAACGCGATTCGTTAGAAGTCATGATTAAGCGAGTGGTTCGAGCCCGAGATGGCTCTTTGGATATGCCGGGCGAGCAGGGCTCGATGGCATTATTCTGGATAGGGAAGGCCCTATCCAGATTGGTTCCTGCTAGCTGCCGGGCCTCGGAAGGTTCGGGTAGCGAAACGCTCGCTTCAAATCAGGAAGATGCAGTACGCCTGGGCGATGGGCGGCTTTGCCTGCGATACGAGTTCGATCGAACGGGCCGTTTGATACTTGGAACCGCATGAACTGACGATCCGTTCCGAGAACGAAACGCTCATTATCGCGTTGGAAACGGTTGGTTTGGCAACCGCATCGCCACTCTCCGATACTTGGCTGATCTGAGCTTCCTTTTTGACCTGGTGTTGGCAGTCGTCCGGATTGTGGCTGGCAGCATCGTCCTTTGCGTGCCCAAGGCCCTGCGTTAATTCGCAGCAGGCGTGTTGGACTGCCTCTTCCTCGGAGCTCGTGTCCGCCAAACAGCAGCAATACGGATTGCCGATAGCCGCTATGAGCAGAAACGTTACTGTTTTGAGGAAAGGCATACTCAGGTAGTATCGAACTTACTAACGATTAGTAAAGTCTTTTGCATGCGTGACGGTCAAGGGCGAGTCGTTTAAGGCGGCTGAAAATGGAGAAGGCCAGCGTCCTTTCGGAAGCTGGCCTTCATGGGTGCAGGGGCTGGATTTGAACCAGCGACCTTCAGGTTATGAGCCTGACGAGCTACCAGACTGCTCCACCCTGCAACACGGGAAAATGTGTGAGTCTTCGCTCTGGTGATCGAAGAACGGCGAAAAAGCGGAAATCGAAATCGATTGTCAATGCCTTTCGCGGCGAATTTTACGAATTTGCCGCAAATTACCGCTTGCCAAGCCAGTGGCGCCGCCTACTTTGGTCGCTTTTCCGAAAATCGGAACCTTAAACGATAACCAATAAACCGCGTCCAAGGCCTAATGAACCTGCGTTCGAACGAACGTTATGACGCACGCATATATGAATGTAGAACTTACTGACCTCCTCGATGCTGGAGTCCACTTTGGACACCAAGTAAAACGCTGGAACCCGAAGTCGAAGAGCTTCGTATTCGATCACCGCCAAGGGATCTCGATCATCGATCTTTCCAAGAGCTACGACGGTTTGAAGGCCGCGTGCGAATTCATCGAAGAGACGGTCGCCAAAGGAGGCGAAATCTTGTTCGTCGGCACCAAGCGCCAAGCGCAAGAGGTCATTCGCGAAGCCGCTGCGGAAGCAGGCATGCCGTTTTGCGCCAGCCGTTGGTTGGGTGGGACGCTGACCAATTGGCAGACGATCACGCGCAGTATCGCCAAGTACAAGAAGTACCAGAGCATGGAAGCGGACGGCAGCTTGGCCAAGCTGCCCAAGAAGGAAGGTTCTGCAATCCGCCGCGAGATGGAGCGGATGAATCGAAATTTCGAAGGGATCGTCAAAATGGATAAGCCTCCTGCGGCGATGGTGGTAATCGACGTCAAGTACGAGGATATCGCCGTTGCGGAAGCGAAGCGGTGCAAGATTCCCGTTGCGGCTCTGGTGGACACCAACTCGGATCCCTCGCTTGTCGACTACCCGATCCCAGGCAATGACGATGCCGTTAAGGCGATTCGCATCATCCTCGAAACGCTCGTAGAAGCCGTTCAATCGGGCGTTGGCCAGCGACAAGCGCGCCAGGCCAAGGCAGGCGCTCAAAAGCCGGCGGTTGCTGCCGTTCAGGAAATGGTCGCGGAAACGCCTGCTCCGGTAGCGGAGGAAGCGGCTCCTGCACCTGCCGAAGAACCCGTCCCTGCAGCCGCAGAGAAAGCTCCTGCTCCTGAAGAAGCTCCTGTGGCAGAAGAAGCTCCTGTGGCAGAAGAAGCTCCTGTAGCAGAAGAAGCTCCTGTAGCAGAAGAAGCTCCTGTAGCAGAAGAAGCTCCTGTAGCAGAAGAAGCTCCCGCAGCAGAAGAGGCTCCCGCTCCGGAAGCTTCCGAGGAAGCTGACAAGGAAGACGCTTAAGCGCGCTATCGATTTAAGTTAAGATCACCCATTTGAAAGGTATTCAATGAGCATTACAGCGAAACAAGTAGGCGAGCTTCGCGCCCAAACCGGCGCAGGCTTGATGGATTGCAAGAAGGCGTTGACAGAGACCGGTGGAGACATCGAACAAGCGGTTACGATTCTCCGCAAGAAGGGTATGGCATCCGCTTCCAAGAAAGCGGGTCGCGCGACCTCGGAAGGTCTCGTCGAGTCCTACATCCACTTGGGTGGCAAAGTAGGCGTTTTGATCGAAGTAAATTGCGAAACCGATTTCGTCGCTAAGACCGATGACTTCAAAGCCTTCGTGAAGGACCTTTGCTTGCACATCGCTGCGGCCAATCCGGTTTGCATTCGCCGCGAGGAGGTCCCAGCGGATTTGATCGAGAAGGAGCGTGAGATCGCAGCTTCCCAGGCGGAAGGAAAGCCTCCTGCGGCAGTCCAGAAAATCATCGAGGGCAAGCTGAACAAGTACTACTCCACCGCTTGCATGCTGGACCAACCGTTCGTCAAGGATGGCGAAAAGACGGTTCAAGACGTGCTTACTGAGCAAATTTCAAAGCTCGGCGAGAACATGCAGATCAATCGTTTCTCTCGTTTCCAAATCGGCGAGAGCGCAGAGGATTGATCCGAGGCATAGAACTTCAAAAGGCGATTCCGATTGATGCGGAGTCGCCTTTTTTTGTGTCCCAAACACTGGATAGCGCCCAGTATGGGGATACAAAAAAGCCGATCTGCTAGAGATCGGCTTTGGAAAGCGTTAGGAATTGCTTCCGTGAATTAGCCGCGGCTCAAGTAAGGACGCACGGCCTTCTGGATGGGGCTGATTTCAAGTTCGGTTTCCGTGAAAGAGAAATTGAACGGTACGCGAAGCTTGGACTTAACGGCCTTGCCCTGCACTGTAGCAGGCTCGAATTTCCAGGCCTTGGTCGCCTGTATCGAGGGGCCTTCCAGTTCGGGATGGGTCGACTTGTTGATCGATGCGCTCAATACTTGACCCTTCTCGTCTAGTACCAGCTCCACGCTGGTCATTCCATTGAAGCTACCGGAGCGAAGTTGCTCGGGAAGTTGCGGCATAGCGTTGGATAGGATGACGGGCTGCTTGTCCCACTGGGTGAAGACGTCGCTTTTGGCAGGGTTTTCGCGCTGCCAAGACTTGATGGTCTTTTGGCTAGGCGCGTCGAATGCGTCGAAGCGGAGCGTTTCCTTGGTACCGTTCGATCGGGCGAATGTTACTTGGTCTTCTAGGACCTTGTAGATATCGCCTTGGATTTGAGTACCGTCTTTCAGACCGAAATCGGACGCGCTAAGAGATACGACTCCAGCTAAGAGGGCGGCGGAAAGCGCCGCAGTGATGCGTGTTGCAGTTTTCATATATGTTCGTGGATGGATTGTTTTCGGCGATGGTGGCCGCGTTTCAAAAGCTATTACGGGCCTACCTGCTGGATCTTAAGGCATTAGGAGCGATTCCGCTTGGATTTGCGTAAATTCACTAGTGGATAGGGGAGGTAACTAGAGAGCGTTCGCTATAGCGTTTATAGCTATTTGTCCGAAGTCAGTAGGCAGTAGAATCGCAAAAGCGGAATCAGGCCTTGCAATGGGGGGCAGAGTCCTTTTGATGCCTGCTTCTTTGACGGAGAAGTGCCAGAGTGGTCGAATGGGACTGACTCGAAATCAGTTGTAGGGGTAACTCTACCGGGGGTTCGAATCCCTCCTTCTCCGCCACGCTTAGCTCTGAATGAATCGTGTGGCTTTGCGATGACGGTTGATCGCTATAGAACGCTTGCTGAGGGATGAGAACCCAAGGAGGGGAGTTCGACGAAGCGAAGCCGCAGCGCGGGAGAGCGCAGATGGGCGAACCGCAGGTTCGGGGCGTAGCCCTGAAAGCGCGCAGCGCTTGAACCAATCCCTCCTTCTCCGCCATTCTGCTTGTAAGTCAGTGAGTAAGCTGGACAAGGCGTTTTCCACTCCAGCCAATTGTATCTCGTTTGAACTCTATGTATCGGGTTTTCGGGGCAGTATAAGGGTGCCAAACGCTCAAGCGACCTCAACTGACACCCAAGAAATTGCCGAATGGAAAATGGCAACTGAACATTTCCGCAAGTCTTTCAAGTACGGGCCAGAGGATCTAAGCATAAAGGAATTCAACCGCGTGGTTCAGCTCATCCAGTCTGACAATTACAAGGAGCTGGCGGCTGGATTGGCAATTTTGATGTTTGCTGGCCTGAGGCCGTCCGAGCTTATGGGTAATCGGGGCAAGGAGCCGCTTGATTAGGAAAAATTCTAAAGAGTAAGGGAGCTCACAAGAAGCCCTATATTCATGTTCCCCCAGAGAGCGACAAACTCAAAGAGGGAAGGCTAGTGGAAATGGAGCCCAATCTGATCAAGTGGCTGGATAGAATTCTCACGACGAAGAGGTAGGGTCCGATCTGCGGATTCTCAAAACTAGGCAGCAGGCATAGCTGATAGACGCTGCCGGCATCAAGGGCAAGCACGACGTCTTCTGGCACAGTTTCGGAACGTACCACTATCACCAATACAGCGACATGGTAGGACCATGAAGCAAATGGGGTATACCCATCCTAAAGCCTTCAAGGACCAGTACCACAATTACAACCCCGAGAAGGATGCCCATCATCTGTGCTGGAGGCTTCTCCCGGAAGGGGCTGCCCTGGATGAGGTGGTAGAGTTTATGTCTTGATTGATCGGCATCTTTAGCCAC
>CBFHHM010000013.1:89072-94084 GCA_965655705.1 Candidatus Pelagisphaera sp. | reverse complement strand
AACAATGTAGTTGTGTTTCTGCCGGCAGAGCGGGATGTAGCGAGGTTTGATTGATAGTACGCTTGGAGATTGAGAGTTGCTGGCCGGCAAGGAGTCGAAAAATAACTTAAATTCGCCAGTTAATGGCGTGTATGTTGTTCTTGGGTTGTTCTGGGAAGTTGTTTGTTGCTCTGAGGGTTGTCGTTGTAATAAAAACAGCAAGGTGGGGATGAGTATGCCAATACACTGCGTATGGTTTAAGCGAGATCTGCGAATTCACGATCACCGCCCACTTGTCAATGCCGTCCGGTCAGGGCGCGTCTTGCCGGTTTTTATCATCGAGCCGGAAGTTATTCGCGCTCCTGATTTTGACGCTCTTCACTGGCAATTCATTTCAGAGTCACTGATCGACCTGCAGGCTTCCCTCTCAGAACGGGGAGTGGAATTGCAGGTGCTGAAAGGGAGTGCAGTGGATGTTTTTGATTCTCTGCAGCAGCATTACGGCTTTAAAAATATTTGGGCGCACGAAGAGACCGGAAACGCAATTACCTACAGGCGCGATCAGGCGGTTGCAACTTGGGCTATCTCCAGAGGTGTGTCCTTGGTTGAATTGCCACAAAATGGGGTGGTGCGACGTCTGAAGGATCGGGATGGCTGGTCAAAAAAGTGGGAACAGGGCATGCATGAACCACTGGTCGCTGCCCCGCGGAATTTATTGTGTCCGGCAGGATTAAAACCATCCCCGATCCCAGAAGCGTTTGATCTGGGACTCGAAGTTTTCAAACGCGCAGTTGACGTCAAAGGCGGGGAAAAGGAAGGCCTCGAGATTTTGCGCAGCTTTATCCAAAATCGTGGCCATCGTTATCATCGCGAGATGAGTAGCCCGAACACCGCCTATGGAAGTTGTTCGCGGTTGAGCGCATATCTGGCATGGGGCTGTGTCTCCATGCGCACCGTAGTCCAAACAGTCCGTGCAGCTGCCGGAGAGCAGATGCCTAAAGTCGCAGCCCGTTCTTTCCTGTCGCGTTGTCACTGGCACTGTCACTTTATGCAAAAACTGGAAAGTGAGCCCGCTATCGAGTTTCGGGCATTCAATCGCGCTTGTGATGGTTTGCGCAATGAAAACGAACATGTTGGTCAGCGACTGGAGGCATGGGAAAGAGGGCTTACGGGTTACCCTTTTGTGGATGCTTGCATTCGTTCACTGAAAGCGCACGGGTGGATTAATTTTCGAATGCGTGCGATGCTGGTGTCCTTTGCATCATATCATCTGTGGCTCGATTGGCGTCTTTTCAAAGACTGGCTGGCTTGTCAGTTCATCGACTATGAGCCGGGTATTCACATTTCGCAGGTTCAAATGCAAAGTGGACTAACGGGCATCAATACCCTGCGGATTTACAATCCGATCAAACAGAGTCAGGATCATGACCCGAATGGCGTTTTCATACGTCGATGGGTGCCAGAGCTTCGTTTTGTTCCGGAGGATCAAATACACGAGCCTTGGGAAATACCTGAATTGAAACAAATCGAAGCAAATTGCAGGATGGGAACTGATTATCCACTGCCGATCGTTGACCACAAGGAAGCGGTGAAATATGCACGTTCACGATTTGCAGAATTACGAAAACGTGACGACTATTGGTATCATGCAAAAGAAGTTATGCAACGCCATGGCAGTCGAAAAAAATCAGACAGTCGGAATAGACCCAAGCGTTCCAGAAAAACACAGCATAATAACCAGACTGAAATGAATTTAGATGATTAACACTCATATAAACAAATCCAGTGTCGGCACGGATGCCGTTATCGGTATGGCATGGGCAGATCGCTGTTCATTCGAGCAAATTCGTAAGCGCACCGGTTTAAGTGAATCCGATGTGATTAAGATCATGCGTCGGGAACTCAAGTCGGGTAGCTTTCGTTGTTGGCGCGCCCGTGTGAGTGGACGAGTGACCAAGCATCGCAAACGTTTTAAGCGTCAGCGTGACCGTACTATGAAGTTCGACTAAAACCCGAATCTCTATGAGAATGGTTACAAATAAGAGCGTATGACTTCAATTACAAAGGATAGACAGAGACCGGTGCTCATCGTCGGTGCCGGCATGGCCGGTCTGTCCTGTGCTCTGCATCTGCACCGTGCAGGCGTGCCAGTTCGCATTCTGGAGGCGGACAACGGCGTTGGTGGCCGAGTGCAGACCGATGAAGCCGACGACTTCTTGCTGGATCGCGGTTTTCAGGTCTACCTGGACGCGTACCCTGAAACAGGCAAGCTGCTCGACATAAAGGCGTTAAATTTGAAATCTTTCAAGTCCGGCGCTCTGGTCTATCGAAATGGAGGGCTTCATCGGCTTATGGATGTTTTTCGTCATCCGGGAAGTCTGTGGTCCAGTATTACCGCCCCCGTCGGCGGTCTGACGGATAAGCTGCGTGTAGGTCTGTTGCGAACAAAATTGCAAATCAGCTCTATCGATGCAATTGCAGCGCGCGAGGAGCAGTCGACCGAATCTTATCTCAAGGGATGTGGTTTTTCGAGTGACATGATTGACGCCTTTTTTCGCACCTTTTACGGAGGAATTTTTTTAGAGCGGGAGCTACGAACATCCAGTCGTATGTTTGAGTTTACTTTCAAGATGTTCAGTCGTGGCAAAGCGACTTTACCGTCGGGGGGCATGGGCATGATCGCTCAACAATTGGCGGCAAAACTACCGGTGGATTCCGTTCAATTGAATGCAAGCGTTGCAACCATTGAGCCGCAGTGTGTTGTTTTGGAAAATGGTGAACGCGTAACAGGTAGGGCAGTGGTTGTAGCCACAGATGCATCTGCCGTACGAAGACTTTTGCCGGAACTGAAGCTCGCAGAGCCTCGCTGGCGTTCGGTGACAACACTTTATTTCGCTGCGGATGCTTCGCCCATTAACGAAGCCATCATTTGTCTGAACGGTTCCGGCACCGGACGGGTGAATTCTGTAAGTGCTCTTTCCGACGTCGTGCCGGGTTATGCGCCTTCGGGCAAGGCCCTGCTATCGGTTGTCGCTCTGGGCTTACCCGAAGACGAAGTCCTCGAAGGGAATGTTCGGGAAGAACTGGTAAACTGGTTCGGGCCGACAGTGCAGAGGTGGCAGCATTTGCGCACAGATCGGATCGAACGCGCCCTTCCCGAGCAGCTGCCCGATTCGAGTCAACGCAGTCGCTCCAGAGGGTTTTTAAAGCACAGCGATTTCTGGCTTTGTGGCGATCATCTGGGTTCCGCTTCGATCGAAGGCGCTGTGATTTCCGGCAAACAGGTAGCGTGCTCAATTATTGAAACCTTTTCTGGAAATCGAACATCAAACCTTGAACAGGGGCATAATAAATCAAAAAAAGTATGACATCGTCAAAGAATAGTCAGATGCCATACTATTCTGTCGGCTTGGCTTGGAGCACCCCAAAGTAGCTTGGAACTTTCCTTCCGGCGAAGACACGGACATCTGAATTGATGAGTGAGCATTTGAAGATTTTCGATACAGTGGAGGTTTATTCCTCCTTTTACGCACTGCCAACAATAGACTGAGTCGAGTGTTGGGCGACTCAGGCTGCCGAGGGCTTTGAATTTTGTTTCAAAGTGCCACGGGATAGCTCCTATGCCCGCTCTTTTGCCAGTAAAGGTCAGTTGTGTGACCACTTGATGCAGTATTTGGATCGTGTTGCTCAAGCCAGGAGTCATCCCACCTCCAAACCGCCCTGACGGCGAGCTTGTCGGCAAATGTATCTAGGTATTCCTATTCAGAAACCCTTTTGATTGGAAGGTTCCAGAAGCAGCCTACGACTGAGACTCCTCGGGCAATGCAAAAATGAAGGCGGATCCCTCCCCAAAACCGCCCAGGCGGTGTTCAGCACCGGATACCCTCTCGAGGATCAATCTTACCACTTTGATATCCGCTTCGTTCCCTATTTTAGCGACCAAAACGAGACGCCTGCTTGCTTCTGAATCAGATCGATCTCGAAACGGACAAAATTCTGATCTCCATTTGTCACGTAATCCGTAAAAAAGACTTTCATTTTACTGCCATCACGGGTGAAAGTACCCATGTGCGGTGTGCTCACAATACCACCTTCCTCCAAAATAGCTTCAGCAGTCCCAGTTACTGTTCCGCCTGAACGCTCCCCGCAATCCCCAAGGGCCATGTGTTTATACTCATGCGTTAACGTAACAAAGCCATAGCCCTCTACCTTTCCCTCCATGCATACTGTCATAGCGTCAACTTTCTGGCCTATGGCAGTTATTGTGAAAGTTCCTTTTCCATCGGGATTACTCAGGTCGAGATTCATATAGCCGAAGACATATCCGGACCATCGTTAGTCAAGGACTAAGAGATGCCGTGTATTACAGGATTGAAACAATTAATACTTCCCTTTAGAAGAAAAGGATAAATCCCACCCACGGAACGGCCTTCAATATGTCTTCTCTGTATGTTGCGCAGGATCGATCTGAGACCGTGTCTAAAGGGCGTTACCCCACAACATGCTTTATCAGTTACTCGAAGAGCTGTTTTGTTTTAGCAAAAGTACTAAGAACTGATGGCGAGAACACATATAGATTAGTTAGTGAGAGAAAATTCTTAGTAATCTTGACCACCCGATAGCCTAATAGCTTATCTTGCCCGTACGAGGTATCCCCCTGATCTTTAGCTAGAACTGGATCCCGTTCTTTATGGGAACGCTTTGGTAGATCGCATGGGTGGGAGGAAAGAATGCCGCCGGATTTTGGGTTTTGTAAAAAGCCTCCATTACACTTCATTCAACGGGCTCGAGGGTATCGGACTGTCACTGGTATTTGGTCACAATTTATTGGATGGTCTGTTGCCCTTGAGCGGTTTCCCGACAGAAGAGGCGCCTTTTTGGCTGGGCTCGAACCGCATGTCTTCCTTTTCGAAGCTGACGATGACCAGTTCTTCGCGTCGGACCCAGATACCGAATACACGTCCGTCCTTCGCCTCGAAAACGTAGCCGGCCACTGCATGGTCTTGCAGACTATGATCCTCCAATTGCGCTAT
>CBFHHM010000013.1:57046-88974 GCA_965655705.1 Candidatus Pelagisphaera sp. | reverse complement strand
GTTCGGAGGTATCCACTCCGATGGGCTGACCGAAGATCGGGACGCCGTCCTTCGTATCGTTTATCCATCGATAAAGGTGGAAGCCGGGATCCCATCGATCCGAGCTGACGAATATATCCGGTCGATCACCGTTGAATATACGAGCGTAACCCAGCGGAGTTGAACTAATGCTGATCGTCGCCAGCGGGCCAATTCCTTCGTTTCCCCCCGACGAGTATCGGCTGGCCGCTTTGGAGGGTCTGTCCCTAGGCGAGAGAGGTCAGAAGTAGGCAGGCCATGCACAGGAAGATGCCGATGAATACATGTCTGTAGAAAGCCGATGATTTTGAGGTGTGATTGGGCATAGGGGTTGAACCGTTCGCATCTGTGAGAGACTTGTTCCCCATTGGGGGCAACGTCCGGCTTGTCGGGAATCGGATATCGATTGAACTACGGGTATTAAACTTCTAGGGTCCGGTATTCTGATTATACCAGTGGCCGCGCATTTGACTTCACGGGTGGATTGGAGTTTAGGATAAGTGACTATGCCCCTTCGAATCGCTCAATGTCTGCTCAGCGTCTTTCTGGCGTTCTCATTGGAATATGATGCGTCCGCCCAGAATCCGGATCCGTTTCACAGCGAGATTCGCCCACTGTTCGAGAACGGGGAACATTTTGGGCAGGTCTATCGCTTTCGAAACGTAGCGTTAATTCAGTGCCCAAACGGCGACTTGCTTGCCTTTGTCGAAGCGCGTCATGGCGTAAACGATCACAACGAGAAGGATGTTCTCATGCGGCGCAGCAAGGACCGCGGGATTACCTGGGGACCCTACGAGCAAGTATGGGGACATCTGGAGGAGGACGACGCGGGCTGGAAGGATCCGGCTCCGGTGGTCGATGTGACCACGGGGCGCATGTTCTATTTTATGAATACGAACGAGAGCGAGAAGCGCTTGTTCTATATGACTTCCGACGACAATGGCTATACTTGGTCGGATCCCATCCGGATACCGGACAGCCTGCTCAGGCCTGAGTGGAAGCGCTGGCGCAATAATCCCGGTCCGGCTATCCAGTTGCAGCGAGGAAAGTACAAGTATCGGATGCTTATTCCCGGGCATATCGTGACGCATGAAAATCGGCATTTCTCGGTCGTCTGGTACAGCGACGATCACGGCGAAACCTGGAAGGTAAGCGAAACGGCTGTACAGGGATCGGATGAAGTTAGCATTGTCGAATTGGGCGATGGTCGGGTACTGATGAATATCCGCTCTCACGGAGAATTGGATCCAGGCCTCGATCCGGCGTATCGAAACTTCATGTACAGCGATGATGGTGGGGAGAGCTGGCATGGCCTTGAGACGAAACGCGATCTCCCCTGGGAATCCGGTCACGGATCGCTGGCCCGAATGGAGGTTTCAGATGGAAGCCGCCTCTTCGCAATTCACCCGCTCGTCGTCAAACGCAAGGATCTTACTTGCTTTGTCAGCTACGATGAAGGGAAAACGTGGCCTTTCAAGAAGCTGCTCCACGAAATTGGAGGCTACAGTTCGACCATTATATTGGATAACTATGACGTCGCCATGTCGCACAATCATGGATTTAAGGGCGAACACGGCATCGACTTCGTACGCTTCAACATGGGTTGGCTTACAGATGGCAAGGAACATGTGAGCGAACGGGTCAGGCGGATTTCAGCGCTCCCTAAGGGAAGGGATATGCGCAATGTGATTTGGCGGGAAGATTTCAATGGCTCCGAGGAGTCCCTTGGCGGACACGATAAATCGACTTGGAATCTTTCAAGCAGCGGGGGTTCGACCCGCAATTCGGGAATCAGTTATGGCAAGTTCCGAGCCCGCGATACTGGCCGGGAACTGATCTGGAGAAGCGAGAAGATCGATGTGTCGTCGATCAAACGGCTGTCGATCGCGCTTGATGCAATCAAGATAGGGAACTTTGGAGCATCGGATACCTTAGATGTTTATTATCGATTAGATGCAGGAGCGGAAACCTTGATCGAGTCGCTGAAATTTTCGTCTGACCCTCAAGAAGGGTTCGAGACTTTTGCGGTCCGTCGGCAGGCTGTCGACGTTTCCGATCATAGACAGATTGAGGTCATCGTTCGCGCGAGCGTGAATGGAGTGGAAAAGGCGCTTTATTGGGATAGCGTAGAAATTAAAACGGATGAATAGCGAGGGAGCGTAGCGGAGATGACGAGGCAAATGAGAGCGAATCGTTAACGTATATGATTTTTCACTACTTTACAGATAGAGTTCGAGTTCTCCGATGGCTTGTCGGCTTGTGTTGTTTGACAACGGTTTGGTTTTTGCCTCTTTCCGCCTCCGAGAAGCCCTTTCTGACGAAACGCGTTTTGTTTGAGGAGAAAACGGATGGATATTCGCTCTATCGTATTCCGGGTATGGTGGTTACCGCAAGAGGAACGATTTTGGCCTACTGCGAAGCTCGCAAACTGAGAGAAGCGGATCGGGGCGAGATAGAAATTCATATGCGTCGAAGCATTGATGGGGGAGAGACGTTTTCACCTGCCGAGCGAATCGCTCACATGGGTCCGAGGCTTCCTCGCAATCCGCATATGTCGGAAAAAAAGCGTGGCAAGGACATGGGCGGCCCCGAAGAGCAGACAGTCAACAATCCGATGGCCATTGCGGGCAGCGATGGTCTCGTCCACATGGTGTACTGCGTCGAATACGCGCGAGCCTTTTACATGGTCAGCGAAGACGATGGAGTCAGTTGGAGCGATCCTGTCGAGATCACTTATGCCATGGATGGCTTTCGCGACGAGCTGGATTGGCAGGTGATCGCTTCGGGTCCGGGGCACGGCATTCAAATGCAAAACGGTCGACTGGCGGTACCTTTCTGGATGGCCACTTATGAGGAGGATGCTCCGCTCCGGAAAGCGGCCTGCGTTATTTACAGCGATGATAACGGCGCGTCCTGGAAGACCGGCGAAATTGCGATTAGAGCGGGCGGCGAACCGAACATGGCCCAGTTGGCGGATGGACGCGTAATCCTGACGTCGCGAAACTCGCATGAGCGAAATCGTCGCCTTGCCAGCTACAGCGAAGACGGCGGCACTAATTGGTCGAGTCCACAAGTCATCGAGGATTTGCTCGAACCGGGATGCATGGCGGGAATGGTAGCCCATCCAGGGAAGGGCCAATCTTCTGAGCCCTTCTTGCTGTTCTCCAATCCGAATACGACCAAGAAAAAGCACTCCGCACGCCACGATGTGACCATAAAACTCAGCCGCGATGGCGGGCTGACCTGGCCTACGGAAAAACTGCTGGAAGACGGACCGAGCGCTTATAGCGATCTCGGCGTGATGCCAAATGGAACGATCCTATGTTTTTATGAAAGTGGCGTCGATCCGCCGAAGGTGAAACGCAATCGCGATTGGGCCTACGCGAATCTCACTCTGGCCCGTTTTAATCTCGCCTGGATTAATGAGTAGGCGCGCAAAGTTCAGACAGGGTTCGAGCTTAGGCTTTCGGTGTCTGGCGGCGTATTTGCTTTCGCTCTTTCTGGCGTTCTCAGTCGTGGCTCAACCGAAAACGCCGAATGAGCTACTCTACAGCGCTAATAAAGGAGGCGACCCAGAAGCGGACCTCGACGCTATTCCCACCGTTCCGGATGGTTTTGAGATTACACTGGTCGCTAAAGAACCTCTCGTGAGGAATGCCTGCGCGATCGCCTTCGACGGGCGAGGTAGGATGTTTGTTGGGCAAGGGCCTCAGTACCGGAGAATGAAGCCGGACTCTCCGAAGGATTCGGTGTATTTGCTGATCGACGACAATGGCGATGGAGTCGCTGATCGTCGCCAGGTATTCGCGACGGGATTCAATGGCATTCAAGGAATGGTATGGCGGGGCAATGATCTTTATATAGCCAATTCGCCAGACCTGACGATCGCGCGCGATTTAAACGGGGACGATGTGGCTGACGAATATGTGAAGCTCTACACTGACCTAGGCAATATCGAGCACGCTTTGCATGGCCTGAATTTTGCCCCGGATGGCAGACTCTATATGTCGAAGGGCAATTCCAAAGGTCTAAGCCTTCCAGGTCGAGTGGCGCCAAAAGCGTTTCGCGACTTGTGGGGGATCGATGCTCCAGAGGGCTCCCTGGATATTCCGCCCCCGCAAGTATTCACCGCCGAGAGTTACGAAGCTACCTTTCATGATCCTAATGACGACTGGGGTCGAATGGGTGGCATTCTACGAGCCAATCCCGATGGCTCGGAATTGGAGATCGTCAGTTACGGAGCGCGAAATCCTTGGGATATCAATTTTTCCGAGACATTCGATTGGCTGGGAGCGGATAACGATCAGACTGAAGGGGACCGCTTTTTTAGACCATTTCTGGGAGCTCATCACGGATGGAACCACAGTTGGAGCAGCGATTGGACGGGTGTCGATGGGGATGCTACTGCTCCCGCTATATTGCCCCTTGTTGACGGATCGACGACAGGGGTCGTCTACTATGATGGGGACGGCTTCCCTCTGCAGTACCGAGGTTTCTTTGTCGGGGACTGGTTGAGGAAAGTCGTCTATTTCATTCGTCCTAAGTGGAACGGAGCGCGTATGGAAATGGAGGGAGACGGTCCGATGGATTTCGCTAAAGGCGGCAAGTCATTGCTTCGGACGACTGATCTCGAGACCGGCGCGGATGGGGCTCTTTACGCGCTCAGCTGGGGAACGACTTACGGTTCGGTTTTCGAAAATGGAAAGATGGTCAACGAAGGGCGGGTGTGGCGTATCGCTTGGAAAGGCAACGAGACTAAAACGTGGAACCTAAGCGAAGCGGCAGTTGCCTTGGCAGATCGTTCAATAGATTGTCTGATTGACGACCTCGATCATGCCTTGAAGGCGCGACGAACCAATGCAAGCGAGGAGCTCATTCGTCGGGAGTCTGCTCGGGAGCTAAAATCATGGCTGGAGGGCGGTTCGCTAAATACGACTCAAGAAACATGGGGTTTTTGGGCTTTGGGACGCATGCAGAGTGGTGGCTATGGCCTAGATGACTGGTTTGCGCAACGATTGGAGGATCGGGATAGTAGCAATTTGAATACGCGATTGCAGTGTATCCGCATTCTCGGTTTTCGAGCCGATCGCGAGAATGGGCCTATTCATCCATCTATCGGACGTGCTTTGCAGGACCCCGAGCCGCGATGCAGGCAGGCGGCGGCGATTGCGATTTTGGATGCCTCGGACAGAACTCAGGTAGACGCTCTCATCGAACTGTTGTCGAAGGAATCCGATAGCATGGTTTTCTACTCAGCTTGGCAGGCCTGGCGGAGGATTGCGTCGAAAGATGAATTAGTCGCCCACTTGAATCATGAAAAGTCGACCGTGCGACGGGCGGCGCTTCTCGCGTTGCTGGAGACGCGGTCCGTTTCGGAGGAACGCGTTATGCCGCTCTTAGGCGATTCGAATGCTCAGGTCGTCGCCATAGCACGGTCCTTTCTCGAGAAGTCCGGAACGATCGCTCCGGAACGCAGCGCGAGCGTGGCCGAATCATTTGACGGATTGCCTTACGGAAATTTCGTCAAGAATATCCAAGCGGCGAGTGGGCGGGACTACCGAATGAGCCCGGAAAGCATAGCGTTTGGCGTTCAGATGTACAGCGACGACAGCGTTTTGCTGACCGATTACGGCAGTCCTTTCGAAGGTCTTAGCTTCATTCGTGGATACAACCAGGATGCTCGCTCAGCGGGCGATGACTTTTTGAGTTTCGAACTGCCGACTGCGACGAGGGTGTATGTGGCTCACGACGAGGATATGAGGCAGAGCCGTCCGAGCTGGCTGACGGATAATTTCAAAGCGTATCGATCCAAAGGGCTTCGCGGAACTGCCAAAAGCTACAAGGTCTATTTTAGGGACTTTTCTCCTGGCGAAGCGCGCTTAGGTGGAAACATGGTCGATCCGAAATCGAGAGCGCCAATCAATTACTTTGTCGTTCTTGAGCCCAAGCCTCTCGAAACGCCTGAAACCTCAACTTCAGTTGATGACGTTTTAGCATTGCTCGATACAGGAAATCGGGATCGCGGCGAATGGCTGTTTCTGGGGCGAGAGGGGCCAGCTTGCTGGTCCTGCCATCAAGTTGACGGAGAGGGTCGCGGGTACGGCCCGGATCTTTCGACAATTGGCGATCGCGACAACGGGCGTCACTGGATTGAATCGATCCTCGAACCCAATGCGATCGTAACGGAAGGATTCGCCACGCAGCGCGTCTCGACTTCTGATGGGGCTGTTCGAGTTGGAGTCCTCGTGGATGAAAGCGATCTTTCGCTTTCTCTCCGCCAGGTGACAGGGGAGCTAATTCGTATGCAAAAGTCGTCGATCACATCCCGAGAAAGTTTAGGCGTTTCGAGCATGCCCAGCTTTGCTTCCAGTTTGGCCCCGCAGGATGTGGTGGATTTGGTCAGCTACTTGGCGAGCCTTACTTCCGATAATAAGGAGCCGCAGGGGTTTGCATACGAATTGGGTTCCAATGAGCTCTCGATTTCATACGACGGAAAGGACATTGCGTTTTATGTAATGAACGATCCGGATATTCCGCGTCCGTATTTCAAGAACCTTCAAACCCATGACGGCGTCCAGGTTACCCGCAATCACCCGCCAATCGAGGAAGTAGACGCGACCGATCACCCCGATTATCACCCAGGGCTTTGGATGGCGCACGGAGACATTAGCGGTCACGACTTTTGGCGTAATAAGGCTTCCGCGCGTCATCGACGTTTTTTGGAAATGCCACGGTTGCAAAGCGGTGGCTTGGCTTTCTCAGTGGAGAACCGTTTGGTGGGCGAAGACGGAAGGGAGATCGGAACTCAAATTTCCCAATTTGCGATCGAGAAAATGAGTCACGGCTTCTTTTTATCATGGGACGATGAATACAGACCGATTGGAAATGAACTGGTTTTCGGCGATCAGGAAGAAATGGGACTAGGGGCGCGGATGGCGACATCGTTAACCGAAAAGGCGACCGGACGGATCCATAGCAGTCGTGGATTGGAGACCGCTAAAGCTACCTGGGGTCAGGAAGCGGAATGGTGTAGCTACTCCGGAATCGCAGAGGATTATCATGCGGGAATCGCGATCTTCGCCCACCCTGGCAATTTCCGTCCTTCGTGGTGGCACAATCGAAACTACGGGGCGATGGTTGCTAACGCATTTGGAAGGAAGGCCATGAGGCAGGGCGTTCAGAGCGCAGTGGTGGTCGAACCTGGAAAATCCCTGCGCATGCGCTACGGCGTATATTTCTACTCCGGGAATGCGCCTATCGGCCAATCGGAACTGGAGTCGATCTATAAGGAAAAGATGCTCTCTAGCAAATAAGCTGGATGCGCTCCAGCGCGACCTGCCATTAAGGTTGATGCGCAAGGGGGAGTTTGCTTGGATCGTGCCCCTATGAAATCGACTCCGGCGCTCCTTCTCGTTTTCTGTGTTTCAGTTCAATTTCTGTTTGGCAGTGGAGCGGTTGGGAACGATTGGACGCGCTATTCTCCGAGGGAGGAAATCGCGCCTGTGTTTTCGATTACGTCAGAGGGAGATCTCTCGCTCGCTTCGGAAAGGCCCGGAATCAATGGCCACTGGGAAAAGACGTTTTCGGTAGAAGGAGGAAAGAGCTACGAGTTTTCGGCGTGGCGATTGGCCGAGAACATCGACCACGAACGCCGGAGTTGCTTGGTCCGTATCGAATGGTACGGTTCCGAGGGAAAACTGGTCGTAAGTCCGCACAAGGTGAATCCCGACTACTTGGGAAAGAGCTCGGATATGGCTCGACCGGATTTTCCACGGGATTGGGATCGCAAGGATGATGGTTCTGTACTGGTCAGGGACACGTACTTGGCTCCGGACGATGCTGCGGTAGCTCATGTCCAACTTCACTTGCGTTGGACGGATAAAGGACGCGTCACGTGGAAAAAGGTATCGTTTGCGGAAACGGAGCCATTGCCGCAAAGGCGGGTGAAGCTCGCGGCGGTGCACCACGACTTAGCCTGCCTGCGGCTCCGACCGCCCTTTGGGCGATCTCCGCCTCAGGCAGCTTAAACCGAAACCCAACAACAGGAAACCCGTCGAGAATCTCTCATTCAAACCGGGCTAAACTGAGGGGTCCAACCAATCGCCTCGATTTGAGTGAGGGTCAGCTTCGGCTTGTCGAATTCGGGTTTCTCAAGCTTCTCCTTTTCCTCCGGCTTCACTTCGGGAGGGATTGTCACCACCGGAGGCGAATCCGGAGCGGTCGCTACTGTCGGCGCGGCGCCACTGTTCGGCAGCAAATTTGGAATTAGATGAAGCGTTGGTAGGACGGCGAAGATCGCCAGGGTGAGAGCTAAAGCGATCAGGCCTTTGCTCGTAGGGGTTCCCTCGGAAGAGGCGGATGGGGTATAGACGGTGTTCATCGTGCGATCGAGTTGCTGGGTTTGGAATTACTAATGCCTACAACTGTATGCAAAGCGGAGCATGAGTCGCCCTAATACTTACAGCTGTAGGAATAACGATGTTCTAGAGCCGAAAAAAGGCCGCTCCAAGGAGCGGCCTTTTTCAAATTCTATGAAATCCGATTTTACGGATTGAAGTCCATACGCTGGCGTACGCGAACGACAACGGGTTTGCCGCCTTTGCGAGCGGGAGACCATTTGGAACGCATGATCGAGTCGATCGCCGGCTGATTGAATTCGCGGTGAGACGACTTGATGACCTTTGGCCTCAGGACCTTGCCGGTCGCATCGATGAGCCATTCGAGTTCGACCCAGCCACCGATCTTAGCCTGCTTAAGGGAGTAGGGGTAGTTGGGAGCTACTTGGAAGAGGGCGCGGGGGAGTTTGTCTACATCCGCCAAATCGAAGATCTCCATGTCGCCGAGAGCGTCGATACCGGTATCGAAATCGCCGAACCCGAAGTCGCCCATCGCATTGCCGGCGCCGGGATTCAACGCCATTTCCAATTGGCTGAGCGTCATGGGAGGCGGTGGCTCTTCCATTTCCGGTTTGTCCTGTTCTTCTTGTTCCTCTGGGGGAGGGGGCAGGTCTTCCGGTGGAGGCGGAGGCGGCGCGTCGTTCGCGTCAGCGGTGACGACATTGCGCTCTTCGAGATTGATTTGCCCGAGAATGTGCAGAGCGGGCAAAAGAGCGAAGATCGCTCCCGTAAAAAGAAAGCCTACGACACCGTTGGCGAATAGGTTGCCGGTCTGATTGGAAGTTTTGTAATTGGTGCTCATGGTCGTGTTTCGATCCTAGGGGTGGCCTAATCAGACGCGATTGCGGAAGGTTTGGAGGGTCATGCTTTCCAGTCTGACGAGGAAGCTTTCGTAATCGATGACCTTCTGACGCAGGTAGTAGATTAGAAAGTAGCCAGGAATGGCCAAGCAAAGCCCCATCTGAGTGGTGATCAGAGCTTCGTGAATACCGCTGGCCACGATATTGGTCGTCGTTTCGGACCCGCCAAGGGAAATGCCGTAGAAGGTCGTCAACATGCCCAAAACCGTACCGAGCAGTCCCATCAGAGGGGCGGTATTGATCAAAATGGTCAGCATTGTGATATTTTGATTCAGGCGCGGCATTTCCGCAGTGCGGATTTCCGCGAATCGGTCTTGAATGTCGTCGAGAGAGTCGACGCTGTCTTGCGAGTAGCGAATGATTTCGCCTACTTGGCCTTCCGCCTTGCTGGCGTCCTTAACCCACTCTTCGCACTGTTCGATAGACAATTTGGCGAAGTGCCCTCTCAGGAAATAGAGAAAGAGGCGAGCGGCTACGTAAAAGGCCATCAATCCGAGTAAAAACAAGGGAATCATTATGAATCCGCCCGACTGGAGGATTTCTATCGCTTCTTCGAGATAAGGTTTTTGTTGCATTGATTGAGGTAAATCGGCTCTGGTGAGGTGCCCAATGGGCGTTTGGGATTCGCGCGCGGCAGATCTCTTGGAGAAAGAGGATTTGGCTTGCGGAAGAAGAGTTTGAAATAGCGCTTCAAGAGTTGAGTCAAGCGTATCCCCGCCTTAATAGCGCTGGAATTTAACTTCGAGATTCGCTGAGCCAACTTGTTTACTACATATGTAGGGAATGTCAATGCATGAGGCTTCCCGCATTTGATACCGGGAGAGGCCTTGCAAGGGGAATCGCTAGCGGCTGCGTTCTATGTTTTCCAAGCTCGTGCGGATGGGTCGCCCGAACTCGGGGAAGCGCACGATCCGTCCGGAAATAATTTGGGGCACGCTGTAATCCCCTCCGTACGCGACTCGGTTGGCCTTTTTGTCTGGAACGAGAAATCCGCCTTCGAAGGACGCCCCTGCGAACAGGCCTTCGGTTTCGGTATACACTAGTATGGGGGCCTCGTATCCCAATTTCGCTTCCACGGCGCTGCCCACGGGCCCTGCGGTGGCCGCGGCATCGACCCCGATTCTGAATTTCGGGCGATAGAGAAGGTTGAGAACGTTCTCGTTCATGAGAAGGAGGACAACGTTCAGCTGTTGGTACCCAAATTGAAGTCCCCAGCTTCCGGAACCGGTCTTGAGCCAGGCGGGCGGGCCCCAACGTCCGCTCGAGTCGCGAATCAGGGCGACGCCGATGCCGCCTTTGCCTCCGAAAATAAATCCGGCTTCGTGCTGTCTCAGAACGATAATGCCTTTCGCTTGTTTTAGAACGGAGGCCGGAATGCTGGCCAAGGCATCGCTTTGAAAGCTGTAAAGGGACTCGGAAATAGCAAGCGAGCGCTGTTCGATAGTGGCCGAGTCGAAGTCTGCGGCTTGTAATGAGGCCGCGGTGAGAGAAGCGACAATTAGCGAGGTCAGGGCAAGCGATAGGATCTTCATGGCGGATGCGATTGCGTACGCAAACAAAGTGGGGCTTTGGCGCCTCAGGGCAAGCGGCGATTGGCTCTCCGCGCGAGGATTCGGTCAATCCGATGCCGCAAAGTCGATACGCTCGAGTCGGGCTAAAGGGGCTGCGTTGACGTCGACGGCTGGTTGTAGCGAGCAGGCAACTCGATAATTCCCATTTCGTAGGCGCAGCGCGTGAGTTCGACGGCGCTGCGAGCATCTAGCTTCTTCATCAAATTGGCGCGATGCGCTTCGATCGTCTTAACGCTAACCTCGAGCATCTCGGCAATCTGCTTCGTGCTGTATCCCTCTGCGACTGCTTGCAGGACTTCGCGTTCGCGATTGGAGAGTCGACCCTTCTTCCGGCTCGATCCCGAGCGCGTGACATGCGATTCGCGCAGAAGGCTCGCGGCAACGGGACAGAGATAGCCGCTGCCATTGCATACCTCGCGCATGCCTTCCTTGAGCTTTGCGGCGGAAGAGCTTTTGGCGATGATTCCGTGGCAGCCCAGCTCGAGCAGTTCCCGGATGGAATCGGGAGTGAAATGCGCGGAAATCGCAATGAACCTAGCTTTGGGGTGCTTGTGGCCATGCTGTCTCAGGATTTCCATGCCATTGAGTCCGGGCATGAAAAGGTCGAAAAGGATGAGATCGGGTTTTTCATTGTCGCAAAGCGTCAGGCCCTCTCGCCCGTCGGTCGCCTCGCCGACGACTGCCATTCCAGGCAAGGATCCAGCCATGCTAGAGACTAGGTCTCGCAGCATAATCTGGTCTTCGATTACTACAATGCGTGTTTGGGTGCTGTTCATTTTGCGGTTGTATGGTCTATCTGCAAGCAGGGGCGGCCAGTACGCCGATAGGGCGTATGAATTGTAAAGCGATCATTGGCCATAATCGAAGGGTTTTTTTTTAACGCATCAATTAAAGAGTGCGTAATATTTATTAATAAGCGATTTTCGTGTTGAGACAAGGTGAATCCGCGTAGGGATAGCGCTGTGTCGACGCCTCTGACGAAGCGCGCAGTGCGGAATCTACGAGAATTGACCGCTTTGGGGGGCGCTGAACGCCTTGGAGGAAGCACGGTATTCGGCCGAAATTCGGGGTAAATAGGAGGAATCCGCCGATTTTTGAATCGAGGAAGCTATTTTGGTTTGCTTCGGACCTCTATGGGATTATCGAAGGGAGTCCTATGGTTAAGAGTTCTTCAAATAAAAAGCCCAACGCGGCATTCATGAAACCCGTTACTCCAGATGCAGCTCTAGCGGCAGTTGTTGGGGCGGATCCCCTCCCTCGCACCGAGCTGACCAAGAAGCTTTGGGATTACATTAAATCCAACGATTTGCAAAACCCCTCTAACAAGCGCGAAATCATCGCCGACGATAAGTTGAAGGCGGTCTTCGATGGCAAGGAAAAGGTGTCGATGTTCGAAATGACGAAACTCGTTTCGAATCACGTTACCAGCTAACGAATCGTTCGATCTTTTAGGAGAAGCCCGAGACGCGAAGCGCCTCGGGCTTCTTTGCGTCGAAAGCGCCGCGGGCCTGCAATTGCCGATTCTATTGCTTTCCGATGGACAGTTCGATCCAAACAGGAAGGTGATCGGAAGCGAAGCATCGTATCGCTCGCGCTTCGCGGACCGCATAGGGTTTGGGAACGAGGACGAAGTCCAGTCCACGCGATGGCAAATGGGAAGGAAAGGTCCTTACGTTTTGGGGATGGTAAGTGTATTCGGCGTGTCGAGCGGAGCGTATCAGAAATTGCCGTACCGCATCGCTGAACGCTTTCGAGCTCGTGTTGAAGTCGCCGCAAATAATGGGTGGCGGACTGGACTCCGAGCGGTGTCGAATGCGATCGATGATGGGCTCGATTTGGGAGATGCGCGTGCGACGAGATCTGAAGTCGAGGTGCAGATTGATTAGATCTATCGAATGGCCGTCTATTTCGAGTCGGGCTTCCATAAAACCTTTTTCTCCTACCGTTTTCTCTCCGAAGGGAAACACGGCGCTCTTTTCGATGCGGTGCTTGGAAAGAAAGGCATTTCCGTATCTCAGTGGCTTGCGTCCGAAACGAGTATTGTGAATTCCATGCTCCGAATAAGGGTAGCCTGCCTCGTCTTGAATGTGCCGGAGCAGGTCGATGTGCTTGTTCCAATGCGAGGATTGGTCGATTTCCTGAAACGCTACTACGTCGGGCTGATGCCGACTTACGAGCGCGGCGATTTTTTCGAGATTCTTGCGGATGCTGTTCGAGCTGTGAAAGCCTTGGTAGAGGGAAAGGCCGCGCCCGTGCGCGATGTTGAATGTGATCAAACTGAAGGTGGTTTCGTTCGGCGGGCGCTTAGACATCTGCAATACAGTCTAGAGTCATGGGGTCCTCAGGAAAGAACGAAGTTTGCGCCGGGACGATTTCCGTAGCAGTATGGCGAGAGTGGAGGCATTCGATACATTGGATCTGCGTTTGCGGATTCCCGATCTATGGCAGCAGGAAGCCCTTTCCCTGCTGAGGGAGGGCCATGATGTGGTGGTTGACGCTCCCACGGGGGCGGGAAAGACCTACCTTGTCGAACTTCTCTTCGATTCCAATTCGAAAGGGCAAATCGTCCACACGGTCCCGACCCGCGCTTTGGCCAATGACAAGGTCAGGGAGTGGCAGGAGAAAGGTTGGCGCGTGGGAATCGTCACCGGCGATCTTTCGATCGACCCGGATGCGCCCTTGATCGTGGCTACGTTGGAAACGCAAAAGCAACGTTTCTTGGATGGCCAAGGTCCGGATCTCTTCGTGGTGGACGAGTATCAAATGCTGAGCGATCCGACGCGCGGCATCAACTACGAGCACACGATTGCCATGACGCCTCCGGATACGCGGCTGCTCTTGCTCAGCGGAAGCGTCTCCAACCCGCAATCGGTAGTGGATTGGCTGGGACGGATGGGGCGCGATCCCAAATTGGTGAGGGCAGGAAAGCGACCGGTTCCGCTGGAGGAGGCCCGGTTGGAGGCGATTTCCTTCAATCCGCCGAAATCGGTGCGCGGGTTTTGGCCTCGTTTGATCGCGAAGGCGCTGATGGCTGACTTGGGTCCGATACTGCTCTTCGCCCCCTTGCGCAGCGAGGCCGAAAAGCTTGCCAAACACCTCGCCGCCGCGCTGCCAATCGAGGAGCCGCTTTCCCTATCTCGCGAACAGAAGCCCTTGGCGGGCAATCCGCTGGAGAAGCTTTTGGCCAAGCGAGTCGCCTTTCACCACAGCGGATTGAGCTACCAGCAACGGGCGGGCCTAGTCGAACCGCTTGCCAAAGCGGGTCAGTTGAGAGTGGTGGTCGCGACAACGGGCTTGGCGGCAGGCGTTAATTTCTCGATGAGATCGGTGGCGGTGACCAATGCCCAGTATCGAATCGATTACGGGCATGAAATGCTTCGCCCGGACGAGCTCTTGCAAATGTTCGGCCGGGCGGGACGACGGGGGCTCGACGAGGTGGGTTATGCCTTGGCGATTTCGGATCGCCCTCGATTGAGAGAGGCCCGCCCGTTGCCGGTGAAACGTCCCGCAATCTTGGACTGGCCAAGCTTAATAGGGCAGATGGCAAAGGCAGTGGAAAGGCAGGAGGATCCTTTCGAAACGGCTGCCAAGGCGTGCGGTCGACTCTTTAGCGAACGGCCCATCGCGATTGGGGTGGAGCATTCGATTCAGTTTCCGGAGGCGCCGTGCGGATTGCGCGATGATGCGTCTCGGGCGAGGTTCGCGCGGCCGGATAAAATCGAGATGCGTAATACGCGGGGCGATTGGGAGCCCTTGCGAGAAGAGAAAATGGTACCCGCTCAGGATGCCCGATTGTATTCGAATGGCCATTGGCGACCATTACTGTCGCTTGCCGACCGCGTGAAGGAATTGGGACCGGGTGGATTGATTGCGTTCAGCGGCGAGGGCGAGAAGCGGTTTGGATTGCGCGTTACGATTGCCTTTCGCGATTCGCGGGCGCCCGATCGCTTTTCCTTGGCTCGGTGGTTTCGCGAAGGGATGGCCCGTATTCGAGGGGCGGCCGTCGAATCGATACCAAAGAAGTGGGAAAGCGGCGCCTTAGCGGCCCTTGGACGAGAGGAGCTGAGTCGCGTCGTGGCTATGGGGGAGTGCGTAGCGGCCGGCGAAGACGGCAAGCGATGGACCCTTCGTATGGATCTTCGCGATCACGGGATACCGGCTCGTCTCGATGGGGCGGGACTGGGGGTGGTAGAGCCGGAGACGCGAGAGTCGACGCCGGGAGTATGCAAAGGCTGCAGCGAATACGATTGGTGTCGAGAGGCGCCGACTCGTCGAACGCCGGTCCTGGCTTGGCAGCAACTGAATCTGATAGACACGTCGGGTCGGCCGACACCAAGAGGCCACGTGTTCAGCTTTTTCAATGGGGGAGAGGGACTGGCGATTGCGGCCGCTCTGGAAGAGAAAAGCTATTCGGTCGACGCGATTGCGGTCGATATCGCCAATTTGCGGGCTGGCTTTCGTTTCGACGAGCACAGTCAATTCAGTCACCGCCTGGCGCGTTCGTGTCGCCTCGCGTATGGCGACCGCAGTTACGAAGGCTATTTAAAGCACGGTCTTCCCCCGCAGTACGGAGAAGGGGCCGCAGAGGTCATCGCGGCGATTTTGGATAGGCCTAGCGAGGCGCGTAAGATGTATGACGAGTATCTCAAACCGGGAGACGTGCAGCGCGTTCGCCTGGAATGGCAGAGTCTACTCAGGCAGATTGCCTATGCGCCTGAATTGGATTGGGAGCGTTGGATGGAGCTCAAGCAATCGGTTCGATTGTATCTCGATAACGATGCTTCGATAATGGGACTGGAGACCTTGCCGCCTCTGGAACCGAAGCAGCGGCAGCGGGCGAATCACCGACTGCGTTTTCCGCGCGGCTTCCAATAAGTGGAAGCCTGCCTGCTGCGATTTTAAGACCCTCCCTAAAGCGTTTCGACATCCCAGTTCCAATCTCCGTTTGCCGCGATACGAAGCCATGCGAAGCTGGATGGGGTTTGATTGCGAGGCCCCGTGATGGCTCCGGGATTGAGCGTCCATACGCCATCGATCCACTGTCGAACCGGATAGTGGAGGTGACCGAACAGCAATGCCGTCAGGTCGTTGGACGCTTCTCGAGGCGGGAGATGCTGCAGTTGAAAGATTTTCCCATTTCGTTCGAGCCTAAGCTTGCTTTGCCAATGGAAGTACGGATCGCAGTTCCCTCGCACAATGTAGCGCGGCGATCCGATCGATTCGAGGACCCGTAGCGTATCGGGCCTGCAGACATCGCCCAAATGCCAGATTTCATCGGCGCTGGCGATCCCATCCACGACCGGGTCGGGAAGGTGGTTGTGGGTATCCGAGAGGACCGCAATGGCCAATGGACGAGATGCTTCGGCGCTCACCTCGACGCAGCGTTAGTCGAATTGGATGCCGTATCGCGAGAGCGATCCGCCATCGAGCTCGCGGAGGTCCGAGAAGGCGTCGAGCAGGTCGATTTTAGACTGCAGCTCGTCTACTTTGGATTGGTCCATTCGCTGTTGCGCTTCCAGGACGAGACGCCCGGTGCTGAGGCCCCTGTCGAACTTGACCTTTTCCATTTCGAACTCCTCGGCGCTGAGCTGTGTAGCCAATTCCTTAATACTCGTACCTTCTATTGCCGTGTTAACTGCTCTGATGGCGATGCGCGTGTCTCGCATCAGTCGTTGTCGTTCCCGCGATGACCGAGCCTCTTCGCTGTCCAGTTGAATCTGAGCCTTCAGGTAGTTGGCCTTCTTTTCGTTGAGCCCCCATGGCACGTTCAGGGAGAGAGACCAATTCCAGTTGAAGCTGTCGCGTTCCGTTACGTCATCATAGGCTCCGAGCTTGGATGTTTCCAATCCGGTAAGGGCATAATCGCCATTCAAGGTAAGGGAAGGGAGTCGATTGCGCTTGGCGCGTCTCAGTTCGATCTCTCGCCGCACCTTCTGGTTTTGCAAGGTCAAGTAGCGCGGGGCGTTTTGAATGACTTTGTCGAACGTGGTTTCAATTTCCGGGATCGGGGGATTGGAAACATCGGGCGCTTCGACAGCGAGCCGTTCCCCGACCAGGGCGTCTTCCCCGATAATCGTCAAAAGGCGATCTTGAGCGTCTTCCACTGACTTTTCCGCTCGCAGCAAACGATCCTTGGCATTGGCGACGTTTACTTGGGCCTGCAAGACATCGAGGCTGGTTGCCGAGCCGCTCTCCAATTTGAATTCGTTTTCCTGGAGTAGGGCCTGCGCCAATTCGAGCGCCAATTCGCGAACGGTAAATTGCTCTTGGGCGAAAACCAGGGTATGATAGGCCGCTTCCGTTTGATTAATGACCGAGAGTACGGTGGCTTGAAAATCCAATTTGGATTGTTCGAGCGAAATCATGGATAGTCTGCGCTGTGCCCGAGCGACCGCGGGACCTGCGCCGCTTAGCAATGGCTGTCTTATGCTCAATACGGCGCTGGCGTTGTAGCGAGGGTTGATCCGGCTATTGGTTGAATTCGAGTAGTTTCGATTAAGACGTGTGCTCAGCGAAACGGTGCCGCCTGTATCGATCGCCTTCGAAACGGTGGCCCGAGTGGTTTGACTGTTCGATTGCGGCTGGTCGGCGCCGTCGAGGATGTCTCCCGATCGAATCTGGGTGCTGAAACTGTCCGATGTATTGACCGAGACGGAGGGTTGGAATTGGGAATTGGCGATTTCGACATCCTGTTCGGCTTGCTTCGTCTCGTTCTCGCTAATGCGAACGTCGAAGTTCTTTTCGAGGGCGATTCGGATGCAATCCTCGACGGAGAGGAAATTCGCGAAGCTGGTCTTCGCCAGGGCAATGGCGATGGTCATGGCCAGGGCGTTTCGCAGAGGCGAATATCGAGTGAGGGGCGAACGTTTCATGATTCAGAGAGTCGGGACTTTGATTGAGATTCGTTGGCAGCTTGCCGCTTAGCGAAGAGCAGTATGAAAACGACGAGTACGACGATAACCCAATAACCGTCGGCTACGCGGGTAGTGCCGGTAAACGCGTTGGCGCTCTCGGAGGTTTGGAAGGCGCTGCTAACCAATTTGATCGTGAAGACCCAACCGGCGTGCAATGCCGCGTTCGCCCAGAGATTGCCTTTGAGCAGAAACGTTTGATGCAGGAGGACGCCAACGAGGAAAATCGCTGTCAGATAGGTGAAGTCGAATTGCGTGACCAGCGACGCGATGGTCTGCCAAGCGATGCCGAATCCTTCCGCGAGGCCGATATCGCTGGCGTCGATCGCGTCCAATTGATTGGACTCCGCCTTGAAGTGGAGAATCGCGAAGAACGCGGAAGAAGCCATTATGGCGCTCAGGGGACGGAGGGCGGTATAGAACATTCTGAATACGAGCCCCCTGAATACGATTTCCTCGAGCAAGCCGACGAGGATACCTGCAAGCAGGGCGTCACCCAAACTGCGTAAAAGGGTTTGCAGAGAAGCGCCTTCTCTGAGTTCGAGACCGCCCAATGCGTAGGAGCCCCCGTAGATGAGGGCAATCATGCCTACTCCGTAGAGAAACCAAAGGGCGGCGTCCTTCGCAAATGGCTTCGCGAACCCAACTGATTTGAATGAGTTTATGCGGCACTTCCAGAATAAGTAGGGGAGCAACAGCAAGACGCAGAGCCAGCGCGCTCTGTCGAAGAACTTTGGGTACGGCTTGTTCGCGAGGTAGCCGTTGGCCTCGGGGTCCATCGCGTGCACGACATGCCAGGCGATGAGACTGATGCCGATAGCGGCTAGAAGGGATCCGAAATAGAGCAGCGCGAGCAGCCATAGCCCTCTAGTCGAGTAGTCTCGGTCGCCGAGCTTGTATAGGATGTGCTGGGAATCGCGGTTCATGTGGGTCTTGCGATGTACGCTGCCGTATTGGGAACGCGGCGGTGAAACCTATACACCAGTGGTGGGCGTAAAGTTGCGTTCGATCGCTATTGTTTTTCGTATTCGCCTTTGCCGAGTCGCTTGTAGACTTGGAATCCGGCTGCTTTCGCATCCGTGGCGCTCGGTTTTTTCAATATCTTTGCCACGGGAGCGGACAAATTTGGACAGCGTTCGATCGCTTGGCCGCATTTAGGGCATTCCGAAGGCGTCGCGTCGCTTCCGGCTAGGGCAAGCTCGACTTCGCCCTGGCACAGCTTGCAGCGTCCGGACAGGGGTCTGAAACGCTGCAGTGGCATAGCGGGAGAAGAAACTGGGCCCTCTAATTAGCGGCCAGTCCTGCTCGGACAAGTTCTTCGCCGGTGAGCTTGCTGATGTACTGGGCGACGGCGAAGCGTTCGTAATTCGCTTTCAAGGACGTCATTCGATTGTCGAATTCGTCTCCTTCGCTTGTCACTTCAGGCACGGATTTGGAAGCGACTTGGATAATGGTTCCCTTTTCCTCGCGAATAATGGAGTCGGAAACATCGCCCGCGTCCATTTCCGACAGGGAAAACAGAAGGCTCGTGTCGAGTCCTTCTGCGGGCTCGCGACGGGTGAAATCGGCGTATTCGGTAACGGTCATGCCTTTGGCTTCCGCTTCCGCTTTGAACGCATCGGCATTGGTCGACGCCCTCAACGCGTCTGCGAGCGCTTGGCCGTGTTCGGTCTGCAGGCGTCGCAACTCTTCTTGCATGTAGTCTTCCTTCACTCGGTTTTCGACCGTCTTGAACGAAGGAATGAACTCGGGATTCTCCGATTCGAGGAAAAGCACGTAGGTGGACTCGCCTTCGACGATCGGCTGCGAGTAAATGTGACTTTCGCTGAGCAAATAGGATTGAGCGACCAGATTGGGCGTCCAAGCCAGTCCGATCGGCGTTTCGTTGCGGGCGAAGGGAGTGGTTTGCCTCACTTCGTAGCCGCGGTCGCTGACGATTGCTTCCAAGCGATCTCGGTCGAGCGAATTATCCGCGCCCGATGCGTTATCCGCCTCGACGAATCCGAGAGCGAGCGCTTCGGCTTTCGATTGGGCGATCGTGCGGGCCTGTTCGATTGTGTAGTCTGCAACTACCTGAGCCAGGGCTTCCTCGAATGTTGCGGGAACAATTTCCGGTTCCGGAGCCTCTTCCTCTTCGCCTTCCGCAGGCTCAGGGGCAACCGTTTTGGTGTACTTCGAGGCGTTTCGAGCGAAGTAATTCTTCAAGTCCGCTTCTTCCACTTCGACGGCATCGGAGTAGGCGTCCGCCTTGAATTCGATATAGGATACGACGCGACGAGCGGGAGAGGTGTAGCGGAAGTCGTTTTGAGCGAAGAACGCTTCCAGCTTTTCTTCCGAGGTATCGATTTCCGGTTCGAAGCGTTCGAAGTCGAATGTGGCGATATTGATCGTCCATTGAGTCTGGTCGGCCGCGAGCTCGTCCAAGACTTCGGAATCGAGTACGAATCCGGGGCTCGAAAGGGCGTCGTAGATACGGTTTACGCGGTAATCGTCCACGATAATGGCGGAGATAGCGCCTTCGCTAATATTACCAGTTGCTCGAGTCTCGTCGCGGAAGCGAGCGTAGGCTTCTCGGCTGAATTGGCCGTCGGGGCCCAGGAACATTCCGAGGCCTTGAATGTGTTCGGTTAGTTGCTCGGCGGTAGGTCCTGGCAGGCTGTGGAGATTTGCGAGATGCAGGGCGGTTGCTCGGTTGAACGCGTACTGATTCAACTGCTCCTGATTCATCATCTGGGCGCCTCCGAATTGGAGCATGGCGCTGTAGAACGCGCCATTGAAGAATTCCTGCCGTTGCTTTTCGGAGCTCAGCTCATAGTCAAAGAAGCTCAGATTGTTCATGCGGTTGCGTCCGTCGCCAATGCCAGGAGCCGCTCCGATCGTGAAGACGAATGCGACAATAACGACAGCGAGGAGAACGATGAATACGAAGCGGAAGTGCTTCTGCAGATTGGTTTGAAGCCAGGAAATCATGTGCGTTTGGCGGTTAAAGAACGGCCTAAGTTAGGATCGCCCCTTGCTCTGTCAATGGGCAAAACGCGTTGTTCCGGCTCTTGTGGGATTGGGGAGAGCTAGCGTAATTGCGTTGGCGTATCGGCTTCCGAGGAGGTCCTTTCCGAAATTGCCTCGTTGGAGTCGTCCGCCAGCTCGATGACGTCTTCGATCGTGAGATCGCTAAAAGCGCTTTTTCGGGCGTTGCCCAGCGTTTGATGAAAGCGCTCTACGACTGGATCGAGATGATCGAAGAGACCGTCGTCGGGATCGCTGCCGAGTTGGTCGAATTGGGTTTTGAAGGCGTTGAGTTCGATTCGGTCGATGGGCTTCGCTGGCTGGTATTTATAATTCTGGAAGGGCTCGCCCTTTTCGGAGGGCATTGAAACGACCAGCTCCATGTCGCTGAGCCGGGAGAGCCCAGCGTTGACGAACTGCACGGGTAAGGTAGTCCGTTCGGCCAGATCCTTGCCGCTGAGGGCGGGCTGGCAGGCGCGAAAGCGTCGGCAGATTTTTGCGAACAGGAGGAGGCATATGCTCTCTTGAGACGCGTAGCTCAGTCGGTCCCATACCATATTGTCGCTTTTGAATTGGGCGTTTTGCACTGCGTAGGTGAGGCGTCCGCCCAGGAGTATGATAAACCAAAAGACGTACATTCCCAGCATGAGGACGGGGATGATGGCGAGGGAGCCGTATAGGCTGCGATCGAGGGCAACGCGATTCGAGAAGAGAAAGGCGGCGGCGTTGTTGCCGCCGATGATGGCCAATGCGAAGAAGGCTCCGATGACGCTTGCCCGCCAACTGACGAGCGTGTTGGGGATGAAGCGGTAGAACGTCGCGAGTACCATGGACAGCAGGAGGAAGCTCCCGATTTTGGCGAAGACGCCGATTATGGCGGACAGGCTCTGGCCTCCGGGGAGGGCTTGCGAGAGGTCGTTCCATTTCAAGGCTTGAGTGGCCAGCATGGCGAGCCCTGCTCCGGCAAGAACGGTGCCGAGGGTAATTACGGTCCAGTAGATGCCGACGCGCGTAATCCAGTTTCTGCCTTTCTTGACCCCCCAGATGTCGTTGAGGGCGGCTTCGATGGAGGAGAATAGCTGGATTACGATGAGAATGAGAAATACGGTACTCCCGGTTCCGACTGCGCTTGACTGGCTCGCTTCGACGAATTCTTCGAGGTAGACTTTCAATTGGGCCTTGGCGGGTTCGCCGTCCGTGGTTTCTTGCTCTGAAAGAGCCTCGAGATTCGAAAGTTGGGGAGCGATGTAGCTGATTCCCTTGTAGATATTGTTAACGACCAAGTCGGGATCGGTCTTCTCGAGGGCGAATCCGGAAACCAGAATCATAATCGCCGTCATCGGAATCAATCCGATCAGCGAGCTGAAACTCAACGCGGCCGCTCGGTTCAGCAGCCGATTCTCTTTGACGCCTATCAGGGTGAGCGTGGCAATGCGAAGCGTGGAGTAGAAGAAGCGTTCGTTGAAGCTGGCGCTCTGCGGCAAGACGTTCCACATTCGGGCGCGAATGCGGTCCTTACGTTCAAGCAGTCTTTGAATTTTGGGGGACATGCCGGCTTAGGGTCTATGTCTACTTATCGTCAATTCGAGCCCCAAAGGTCAATCCTCCCGTTCCGAGTCCGCTGGCAACTTCGGGCTCCGGGGGCCCTTGATCTCTATGAGAAAATCGGCAGAATGATCTGCCAGACGTAGACACCCAGGCTGAGCGTGCCCAAGATTCCGCAGGGAAGGGTGGCTTTGGGGATACTCAGGGTAGCCGTGGAGAAATAGGTGCTGATGGCCAAGGTCGCGTTGGCGGCTGCTAGCTTGGGGTCGCCACTTGACAGGAAGAGAATGGAGAGCGTGCCAAGCCCGATTGCCGCTCGGAAACGAACGAGGGGAAAGACCTCGGTCATTTGCAGGAGAAGGAAGAATCCGAGAATGATATCGACGACTGCGAATATCAGATAGGGACTCTCCATCATATTGATGAAGTCAGCGGATAGGGCTAACTCCCATTCGAGAAAAATCATGGCCAGGGCCGACCCAAACATGAAAAGCGTAGCGCAGCGCAAGCCAATGAAGGCGGCTTGAGCGCGTTTTTCCACTGGGGATTTGCCCTTCGGGTCGTCGCCTTCTCGACCTTCCGCTTGGGCGAGCATGGCAGTCACGCTGATCGACTTTTTCTTCTCCTCCTCTTTGTTCTTTCGCTTCAAGCGGGGAGTCTTCTTGCTCGAATCTTCGTCGGGCGCTGTATCGGTCGGGTCCGGAGAGGCTTCGTCGGCAGCATTTTCCTCGCTCTCTTCCGTTTCGGCCGCTGAGTCTTTGGAGCGGAGCGTCAGTTTCTTCTTTTCGGGGAAGAGTTCTTTCATCAACTCTTCGCACTCCTCGATAGGAATCCAATCCTCCGTGTCGATGTCGTAGACATACGCCGTCTTTTCGAGCTTATCCGCCTCGAATAACGAGGTGATTTGATCGAGATCGTAAGGGCCACTTGCGTCTTCGTCGCCTTCTCTACGTATATAGTACTCGGGCATCAATTGGATTTACGGGTTATGAGTCGCCTGACTTGAGGGAAAAGTCAAGGATTGGGCCTGCAAGCTACCCCTACAGTGGCCTCAGGGGGGGATTTTGCGATAATCGGCCCTGAAAATGCCCAATTACATGCGATCCAAAGTCTGAATTCCGAGAAGGGAAAGGCCGGATTCGAGCGCGAGAAGGGCTCGTTGACAGAGAATGATGCGGCGAGCTTTCTCTCCCGGATCATCGACAATCACTTTGTTGGCATTGTAAAAGCCGCTAAAAGCTCCGGAAAGCTCGTACAGATAGGTACACAGGAAGTGAGGCCGGAGCGTATCGGTCGTGACCTGCAGGGCGCCGACGAATTCGACGATTTTTCGGGCAAGAGCCAACTCTTCAGCGGTTTCGAACGGGGTGGCCTGCGTTTCGAGGGCTTCGAGCTCCCTGGGGTCGAGGTTGCGAAAGATACTTTTGATGCGCGTCGCGGCGTAGAGAAGGTAGGGAGCAGTGTTGCCCTCGAAGCTCAGAAGCTTGTCCCAGGCGAAAACGTAGTCGCTGGTTCGGTTCTGGGAAAGTTCCGCATAGCGAATCGAGCTGGTTCCGATGATTGCGGCGGAGGCCACGATTTCCGCCTCGGTCAAAGGCGTTTGGCCTTTATCGGCTTTTTCGGCATTCTTTTCCCGCACGATTGCCGTCGCTCGCTCGATGGATTCGGCGATGAGGTTCTTGAGCAGGACCGGCTCGCCGGAGCGCGAGGCCATCGCCTTTCCGTTCTCGCCCATGATGGTGCCGTGGAAAACGTGACTGAACTTGGGGAATTCGCGACCCGTTTTCTCGAACCATTTTCGAGTGGTCAGCTCGAGTTGCTCGAAGTGATCCTTTTGCCGGAAGTCGGTTTCGATAATAATACTGGTGGCGTTGAAGCGCTCTGCTCGATAGAGCATGGTGGCGAGATCTGTGGTCGCGTAGTTGGAGGCCCCATCGGACTTGCGATAGATAAAGGGTTGAGTGGCGAAGCGGGGATGCTCTGGGTGAAAGACCACCCAGGCGCCTTCGCTTTTCTCGCCAATGCCCGATTCCTCGAGTTCGCTGTACACTTGATCGACTTTATCGCGGTAGAAGCTCTCTCCTAGATAGTGGTCGAACTCTATGTCGAAGAGGTCGTAGACTTCCTCGATACCGTCGACGCTGTGTTTATTGACGGTTTCCCAAAGGGCCATGCTCTCCGGATCCTCCGACTGCAGTTTAACGATTTCCTGTCGGGACTCCTTGAGTACGTCTTCGTCCTCCGAAGCCAGCTGGCTGCCAAGCTTGTAGAGCCGCTCAAGCTCGGCGAGAGGATTCGTCGCCAGGTTCTCTTCATCGAGGAAACGCTTGTATGCGTAGAAAAGGCGTCCATAGGCGGTGCCCCAGTCGCCTAAGTGGTTGTCGCGAATGACGGTGGCGCCGCAAAACTCGAGGAGTTTGCAAATCGATTCGCCGATGATCAACGAACGCAGATGCCCGATGTGCATTTGCTTGGCCGTATTGGGGGAGCTGAAATCGACGACAACGCGCTCGTTGGCGTAAAGCTTTGCCGCGGATGCTTGGAATTCGGATTGGGTCGAAAAGGCGTTGAGCCAATCGAGGTAGAACTTCGGATCGAAACGGAGATTGATGAAGCCCGGACCGGCGATTTCCAAAGTTGCCCGCGAGGCGATCGCTTCATCCTCCTCCAGGGCGGCGACCAGCTTTTGGGCGATCTCGCGCGGGTTGACTTTCTGGCGCTTGGCGTAGGGCAGGGCTCCATTGATCTGCATATCGCCAAAACGCGGGTCAGCCGGGCGAACATCGGCTGAGAAGAGAGCCTCGTCGAGACCGATCTTGCGGGCGGCATCCAAGGCGCAGGCTTCAATCTTCTTCGCTACGTCGAACCAGTCTTGCATAAGAAGGCGCTATAAAAGGTGGATCGTTCGGGCGAGCAAGCACGGATTCAAAGGAATCGGCAGGGAGGGAGCGATCGTTGCAATGCGCTCGAATCCTTCGAAATGGGTCCGCCTATTAGTAGGAGTAATACGCGATCGGAATTGGCCTAATGAAATGTTGAATTTTGCATAGTAATTACCCTTATTCTGCTCTTGAAACAGGGTCTTGACACGTGTGGCATAATAGCGCCTTCAAAATTGGCGGGCGCTCAGGCCGAACGCGAAATTCGCGTAACGGCTTATCGTCGGTTCCGTCGGTTCTGAACGCGTATCGATCGACTCGGAATGCCCGAGCTATTTCTGGCAAGCTATTGTCGATCAATGCGTTACTTTCGTATCAGTTTTTTCGCTCACACATTATGGTTAGAAAGACCTTAAGCACCCGTAGATTTATCAAGCCGAGTTATGCCTATCTCATCGAAAAGAAGAGAGACGGGCAGGAATTCACTAAAGAAGAGATCCGATACATCATCGATTCCATCTTGGATGGGGATATGCCCGATTTCCAGATGGCCGCGATGGCGATGGCGATCTATTTCCAGGGAATGTCCGCTCAGGAAACGGCCATTCTAACGGAGGAAATGATGCTTTCCGGCGAGGTGATCGATTTGTCGCACATCGCTAAGCCGAAGATCGACAAGTACTCGACGGGAGGGGTTGGCGATAAAACCTCTCTGGTGCTGGTTCCATTGGCGGTAGCGAGTGGCATTGTTCTGCCTATGATGGGAAGCGTAGACCAGGACTTTGCAGTTAGCGCCTTGGACAAGCTGAGCGCCGTGCCGGGATTCAATCCCATCATGGATATCGATCCGTTCACCGAACAGCTTGAACGAATCGGGGGCGCCATGGTGCGTCAAAGCGAGGAGCTCGCTCCGGCCGATGCTAAACTATACGAGCTGCGCAAGAAGACGGGGACCATTCCCAGTCTGCCGCTCATTACGGGCAGCGTTCTTTCCAAGAAATTGGCAGAGGGCGCGGAAGGGCTTGTGATCGATGTGAAGTGGGGCAACGGCTCTTTCATTCGCGATTTGGAGCAGGCCAAGCAATTGGCTCGCTCGATGACGCGGGTGGGTCGCTCGATGAAGCGTCGCTGCGTCGCCTTGGTAACGGACATGAATCAACCGCTAGGCGACACGGTAGGGACTTCTCTCGAACTGAAAGAGGCGATTCAGCTACTGAAGGGCGAAGGTCCGGAAGACTTGCAGGAACTGGTCTTGAAGCTGGGTATGGAGATCGTCCGTCTCGCTGGCGTAGCCGGTTCCACGCTCTCGGCGAAGCAAACGGTGCAGCGTCACATCGAAGACGGCACGGCGTTGGCCAAGCTCAAGGAAATCGTGGCGGCTCAAGGGGGCGATACCAGCTATATCGACGATCCGGACAAATTCCCAACGGCGGAGCATATTCGCAAGCTGCCGGCTCCGAAACGTGGATACGTTCATACGATCAACGCATCGCAGATCGCGAAAGGCGTGCATCTCCTCGGAGCAGGCGCCGACGAAAAGGGCAAGATCGACTACGCAGTGGGCGTTTCCGAGATCAAGAAAGTCGGCACGCAGGTTAAGCAAGGCGAGCCGCTCATGATGATTCACTATAACGACGAAGCGAAGCTCGAACAGGCCTTGGAATACTTCAAGGCAGCCTACCGACTCGCTCCGAAACGTCCCACGCCTCCGCCGCTCATCGTCGAGCGCGTCGCGTAAGCGACCGAGCGAAACGCAACGCTTTATCAAGCCGATCCTTCTCGCGAGCGATCGGCTTTTTCGTTCCTCGAGAAATAAAGGGTCGGGAAGGAATAGCCGTTAAAATTACAAGGTTGCAACTTTAACGGTAAGAGCGTTGGACCGTCTATTCCTGGGGCGCGACCCCAAATAAAAACGCGTCCCAATAAATTGGAGACGCGTTTCTCGGAAATTAAAATGGGGTGGGAGTTAGCTACGGCCGGAGTAGCTTTTGTCGCCGGTGTTCACTTTGATGGTCTCGCCTTCCTTAATGAAGAGCGGCACTTGGATGGTGAGCCCCGTTTCGAGCTTAGCGGGCTTTTGCACATTGCTGGCGGTGTCGCCGCGGATGCCTTCCGGAGATTCGATCACCTTCAATTCGACAGTGGACGGTAGCACGAGCTGGACGGGGTTTCCGTCGACGAAGAGGATTTCGTACTCCGTGTTGGGCACGAGGAAATTCACGGCTTCGTCGAGCATGTCAGGATTGAGCTCCAGGGAATCGTACGTTTCCAAGTCCATGAAGGAATAGACCCCGCGATCCTCGTAGCTGAACTCCAGGTTCTTTCGCTCGGTCATGAGGACCTCGACCTTTTCCGTCGATTGAAAGCGTACGTCTGCGGAGCGCCCCGTGCTCAAGTTGCGCATTTTCGTTTGGACGACCGGTTGCCCTTTGCCAGGGGTACGGTGATGGGATTCCAATATCAAGCAAGGCGTGCCATTGTAATTGATGACGTTGCCTTTTCTAAGGTCTAGAGCGATGGGCATGATTGAAGTGTATGTTTGAGAAAGGGGCAGGAAGTAGACGCTTATGGGGGGTCTGTCAATAGGGGGATTCTATCGCGGGAAGCTCGCTACGATTCGCCTCTCGCAGGCAGGATCGCGGACTCGGATTGAAGTCAAATTCGTGAAAACGGCTCGCTCTCGCCTTGACAGGGCGAGCCCATCTTGGATTTATACGCCTACTATGGCTGAAAAAGATGAAAAGTGGGCAGACAATGCCGCTGGTAAATTCTACGTAGACGAACAATGCATCGATTGCGATCTCTGCCGTGAGACCGCTCCGGACTTCTTCACCCGGAACGATGACGAAGCCTATTCCTTCGTTCACAAGCAACCCGAGTCGCAAGAAGACGTCGATCTCTGTATGGAAGCCCTAGAAGGCTGCCCGGTCGAGGCGATTGGCGACGACGGCGACGAATAAGGCGCTTTCAGCAGACCCTCGAATTTCCAAAGCGCATTCCCGAGAGGGTATGCGCTTTTTCTTTGGCCGCTCGATTCTAGTCGAGGCGCCGCCACATGGAGGGGGCGAATAGGGCGAGTATGGCAAAGAGCTCCAAGCGGCCCATGATCATAAGCAAGGAGAGAAACAGCTTGGTACGAGTGTGGAAAGGAGCGTAGGTTTCCGTTGGACCCACTTCCGCAAAGCCGGGACCAATGTTGAAGAAACAAGCGTGCACGGCGCTCAGGTTGGTCCCCATGTCGAAATTGGTTTCGAAGAGCGATACGATTTGCGTGGATATCAAAAAGATTACGCCGGTCATGATTAGGTACATCGCAATCTCTTGGGTGGCCTGTTCGCTAAGAACGCGATTATTGAGGCGCACTTGACGGATGACCCGCGAGCGAAACGAATGTTCGACGGTCAGGATGCACAGTCTCAATCCGACGATTAGGCGATTGATTTTGATGCCCCCTGCAGTCGACCCGGAGCATCCGCCAATGACCATGAGGACGAGCAGTATGGACTGAGGCAGGGCCGACCAGCGAGCGAAGTCTGCGCTGGCGAAGCCTGTGGTCGTCATAATGGACACCGTTTGAAAGGAGCTGGAGAGCAGGGCTCGAACCGTATCGGGAGAGCGGTCTTCGATCGCGATCACGATGCCGATGACAGTGACGGATAATCCGAGGATCGCTCCGAAGGCAATGAGCTCGGTGTTCGTTCGGAGTCGATTGAAACGCCCCCTCAGCAAAATGAGAATCAATGGAAAGCTGATCGCTCCCAGGATCATGAATACGATGCCCACGATTTCTATGGCGGGACTCTGAAAGGCAGCGATGCTATCCGTACGCGTACTGAATCCTCCCGTCGCAACGGTAGCGAACATGTGGCACACGGCGTCGAACCAGTTCATGCCTGCGAAATGGTAGCATACGGCGCAGGCCACGGAGAGGCCGAGGTAAATGTAAATGAGCCGAAGGATCGTCGATTGGACTCGGCTTTCCTCGAATTCGATTGTGGAACCGGAGGCCTCGTTCGCGTAGAGCAATTTGGCGCCGGCTCCTAAAAACCCCAGTATGGCGACGAAGAATACAACGACGCCCATGCCGCCGATCCATTGGCTCAAGCTCCGCCAGAAGAGCAAACTCGGCGGAAGTTTCTCGAGGTCCGTCAGCACGCTTGCTCCGGTTGTGGTAATTCCGGATACGCTCTCGAAGATGGCTCCCGCCACGCCGATTTCAGGGAGGATTACCAGATAGGGAACGGCTCCGACGAAGCTGCAGAGAATCCATCCCAATCCAATAATACTGAGGGCTTCCCTGCGGAAAAACCGCGAGGACGCCTTCCTGCCCGATCCGTAGAGGGCCCCCGCAAGCATAAGGGATACAGCGATAGAGGAGAGGAATGCGGCGCTTGTGATCGGCCGCGTTTTGTCCTCGTCGAGCGCAAGCGAAATGGCGAGGCAGGCGCCGAATGCGAGCGCCATAATCGCGAGCGCGACGCTGAGCAGGCGGGATACGAGCCGGAAATTCATCGAGCGAGTTTCAGGAGCTCCTTCAATTTGGATTTGCAGACGATGGCGATGATGGAGTCGCCCGCTTCGATGACATCGTTGCCTGTGGGCGTTCGAGGGGTGTAGCCGCTTTCCTGTCCCACAATCACGCACTTGCTTGGCCAATCGATATCGCGTATCCGCTTACCCGCGACAGCGGAACGCGAGCTGATGTCGATTTCGATGATGCAGCTGCTGTCGGATTTATCGCTGCCTTCCAGTTCGATGAAGGACTTCTTGCCGATGTAGCGAAGAATCTCGTTAGCGGTAGCGACGCGTGGCGATACGGCTAACTCCAGGCCAAGCGTCCAGCTCAGCTTGCCGAGCACTTCGATATAGTCGGCCCGATTGATGGCGAGCATGGTGTGTTGGGCCCCGAGCTTGAATGCCTGAAGGCAAGTCATGATGTTATCCTCGTCATCCTTGGAGCAGGCGACGAAGAAGTCGGCGCTTCCGATCTCCTCTTCTTCGAGGACCCGAAGGGAGGTGCCTTCCCCGTGTACCAAGGTCACCTGAGGCAGTTGCTCCGCCAAGCTTCGGCACAGCTTGAGGTCTTTCTCGATAACGCGAATCTTGAAGCGCGGATTGCTGAGCAATCGAATGAGTGAGATGGCGATCTCGCTTCCGCTCAGCAGCGTGACGGAAATGTTTTTCGACAGCTTGGAATCCGGCCGGAAGAGCGGTTTCGCTTCGAATAGGGAGTCCGGGTGTCCGAAGAGGGTCACTTGATCCCCATCTTGCAGGACGGAATCGGCGTGGGCGACTTCGGTTTCGGAGTCTCGCGAGATGAGGCCGATTCGCATGTTGCCGGGCAATTTCAGCTCTTTCAGCGGAGCGCCGACGATCTTCGCTCCCTGCTGTATTTTCAGCGAGAGAACTTCAATCTGCCCCCTCCCGAAATCCTCTACGGCCACGCGGCCGGGGTTTCGAATCCGCTTCGCTAATTCGACTGCCGCCAGGGCTTCGGGATTTACGAGGTGGTCGATGCCGAAGTGACTCTGATGATTGATGACGGAATTGTCCCGGAAGGTGGCGTCGTGAACGCGGGCGAAGGTCGTCTTCGCTCCTAAGGCTTTCGCGAGAGAGGAGGAAACCAAATTCGTTTCGTCGCTGCTCGTCATGGCCAGGAAGAAATCGCATTTGGCCACGCCAGCGTTCTTCAGGGTCAGGGCCGAGCTCCCGTTTTCATTGAGTACGCGGGCGTCGAGCTGTTCGTGCAAGGTCTGGGCCAGCTGTTGATCGCGTTCGATCACAGTGACGTCGTGATCGGCCAAGCTGAGCGTTTCGCACAAGTGCGAGCCGACCTCCCCGGCGCCTACGATAACGATTCTCATTGAAGGCGGATCTTGAGGAAATGCTCGACGCTGTCCAGACCCGAGATTGAGCAGTTGTCTACTGCTTCAAGAAGCGCTCTTCGTTGCTCTCAAACTCCTTGGGCTTGTCGTGATAAGCTCTCATCGAACCGTATTTGGGCAGTCCTTCCCAAGCGGGGCTTTCCCGCTGAACTTCCTTGAATCGCTTGACGTACAGGCGTTTGAGCTGATCCAGCTTTTCCGGCATCTTGGACGACAAGTCGTTCTGCTGCCCGGGATCTTCGGCAAGATCGTAAAGCTCGAAGTACTTGGCCTCGAAATTCTGGATGAAGGGCATGTCGACGTCCGCTATTGGATGCGTCCGCAGCAGGGAATCGTCCGAGCGGGCTATCAGATTGTAATTGCCCAAGCGCATGGCGACCTCCGGCGAGCTGCGATAAAAGAACCAAAGCATGGGATCGCGGCGTTTGGGTAGCTTCTTTCCTCGAAGCAAGGGCAGCAAGCTAAGGCCGTCGATGGCGCGGTCGCTGGGAATCTTGGCATTGACCAGCTTGCCTATCGTCGGTAGCAAGTCGGGAAACCACACGACGTCGTCCAGGACGCGCTGTCCCGGAAAGACGCCTGGGTAGGAGACGATTAGGGGGACGCGAATCCCGCCGTCGTAGACTTCGCCTTTGAGGCCGCGAAAGTCGCCGTTGGAACCCATGCGATAGGAACCGTGGTCGGAGGCGAAAACGATCAATGTGTTTTCGTAGAGGCCCCGTTCTTTCAGGCTCGCCAGAATACGCCCGACGCCGATGTCCAGATTTTCGACGCTCGCGAAGTACTCGGCGTCTTTCGGTGCGTATTCGGAGTAGTGGGCGATCAGCTCGGGAGGCGAAACGATCTTGGCGTGGGGC
>CBFHHM010000013.1:1774-56947 GCA_965655705.1 Candidatus Pelagisphaera sp. | reverse complement strand
TCGTGGAACGGAACGTAGGCGAAGAAGGGCTTGTCGCCATCGTATTCGCTCTCGAACCATCGATCGACTTCGTCGGCCAGCAGCAGCGCCGCATAGCCTTCGACTTCTCCCAGCGCCTCGCCATTGCGAATGAAATTAGCCGGGTTGAAATGAGAGGGTTCGGCGTTGTTTTCCGTTCCCAGGGAATAGTCGAAGCCTTGGTCGATGGGTTGAGGCTGATTCAGTTTTGGATCTTGCGGCAGGCAACTCAGGTGCCACTTGCCGATGTGCACCGTTTGATAGCCCTTCGGCTTGAGCATCTCGGCGATGGTGATTTCGCCGTCCGGGAGATGCATGGGGTGATTCGGGGGCCGATAGCTGTACATGCCGGAGCGGGTTGGCATGCGACCGGTCATAATGCTGACGCGCGCGGGCGAGCAATTTGGGGCCCCGGAGTAGGCGTTCTCGAATTTTATGCCGCTAGCGGCCAGCGCGTCCAAATGCGGCGTAAGGGCTACGCCGCCGTAGGTTCCCAAGTCGACGGATCCCATGTCGTCGGCCAGGAGGATGAGAACATTGGGGGATTTTGCGGATTCGGCATACAGGGCGAAGACGAGGCATAGGGGAATCAGGAGTAGCTTGAAATGGTTCATCGGATCCAGTTCAGGAGCGATTGACGGTCAGGGCAACTTCATTGCGAGCCTCTATTCGATTGTCGGAAGAAGAGGCGATCCGGCCAAATTGTAACACAAATCGGCCCATCTCTATTTGACTCGCCGCGAGACCTTGGATAACTATCTAAGTAAGGGGCAGTTTCGTGAGCTCATCCGCCTCAACTACCCCTCTTACCCTTATGAGTACAGACGTTACCGATATTCCAGGCATTGGCCCAGCCACTGCCGACACGATGGCTCGAAATGGATACGCGTCCGTTGCCGCGATCGCCAAGAGCACTGCCAACAGCCTGGCGGAGGTGCCTGGGTTTGGGCCAATTCGCGCGGCCCGCATTCTCGAGGCGGCTAAATCGCTAGTCGGATCTAAGCCGAAGAAGAGCCCTTCGAAACCGAAGAAAAGCGCCTCGAAACCGAAAGCGGTGAAGAAACCGAAAAAGGCCAAGGCTTCCCGCAAGTCGAAGGCCAAGGGTAAGGCTCCGAAATCGAAGGCCTCTAAGGCTTCGAAGAAGCCTAAGGCGGCCAAGAAAAACGCGAAGGCGACTAAGAAGAAGCCAAAGGCGAAATCGAAGGCCAAGAAAGCTAAGTCGAGCAAGAAGAGCGCTGTAAAGGCGCGGTCGAACAAGAAATCGGGCGGATCCAAGAAAAAGGCATCCAAGAAGTCCAAGGCTTCCAAGAAAAAGAAGAAGTAAGTCGGACTCAGGCCCTCGTTCGATGGGCCATGTATCGGGATTTGCGCGACCGACTATCGCCCTGGCGTTATCGCGTTTATTGGGCATTGCCCTCGACGGAATCTCAAGTAGCGTTTCCGGATGCTGTTAGATTCGTTGTCCCTTCGCATCTCGGTCCTTGTCGTAATCGCTTGTCTTTCGGTTTCCGTTCTCGGGCAAGACGATGGGGAGACCGATGCGGCGCCGACCAGCGAAGCGGATCGCCTCGCGGAATTGATCGAAGACCTCGAGAGCATCATGAAGCGCCACGAGGTTCCGGGAGCGGGCGTGGCGATCGTTCGCGGCAATGAAGCGATTTGGGTGGGCGGCTTGGGCGAGGCCGATATCGAATTGGGCCGTAATGCGGACTCGAATACGCTGTGGAGGATCGGTAGTATCAGTAAGATGTTCGTTGGCTTGAGCGCCTTGAAACTGGAGGAGGAAGGCGTTTGGAGCTTGAGCGATCCGATCGTTTGGCATGCGCCGGAGTTGCCTTACGAAAATCGCTGGAGCGACACGCATCCGGTAACGATTGCCCACTTGCTCGAGCATTCTTCGGGCTTCGATGATTTGCATATGAACGAGTATGCCTATGGGGATCCTCAGGTAGGGCTGCCCGCGGCGTTGAATTTCAATCCCCGAAGCCGAAAGAGTCGATGGCGGCCTGGCGAGTATGCGACTTACAGCAACGCGAATCCGCCGATTGTCGCTTACGCCGCAGAATTGAAGACGGAAATTCTTTTCGAAGAATACGTCGAAACCACTTTCTTCGATCCCATTGGGATGAATGGGGCCAATTATTTTCTCACTCCGGAGGTGGAGGATTCGCTGGCCGTTGGGTATCAAGGTTCGGGAACGAACCAGAAACGGGTCGATTACTGGCATATCATAATGCGCCCGTCAGGCAGCATCAATGCCTCCGCCAACGATATGGCTCGCTTCATTCAGTTCCTCTTGAATAGAGGGCAATCGCAAGGAGGGCGTCTGCTAGGCGAGGAGAGCTTGCAGCGCATGGAGACCGTATCGACTACGTTGGCTTCGCAGGCGGGATCGGACTTTGGCTATGGGCTGAACAACTACAACAAGGCGAGTCATGGTTGGGCCTGGCAGGGGCATAATGGCGGCATGATGGGTTACTTGGCGGATTTGAGCTATTTGCCGGATCGCGGCGTGGGCTATGCGGTTATGGTGAATAAGAACAACCGAGGCATTTCGGAAATGAGCTCGCGGATCGCTCGATTTCTGGCCGATAGTCTGCCGGACGTTCCAGAACCTGAATACGCTAGTTTGAGCGATGAGGAATTGGAGCGATTTGCGGGTCTATATAGGCCCGTAGCCGTGCGCCAGCAAAATGCGCTGGGGCTAATGCGACTTCGAATCGTTTCGATCGAAGCAGTCGAGGGTAGCTTGAAGGCGACCGCATTGGGCAGTAGCTTCACCCTCAAGCCCGCGGGCGGAAGTCGCTTTTACCGGAATAGAGATAAAGTCGCCCAAAGCGTATTTTTCGAGAACTTCAGCGGTGAGATGAGCTATCAGGCCGGCGGCTTGGAAGCGATGAAGCGCGTTTCCTCCGCGAGCGCTTTCGCGCCCTTGGCGCTGGCGGTAGCGTTTGCCCTGACCTTCATCGTATCGCTCTTCTTTCTCCTCATTGCTGGAATCGGTTTCCTAATCGGCAAGATCGATCGGAGCAAACCGTGGTTGGTCCGCCTCTTGCCCTCAGTGGCGAACGCGACCTTGCTCTCTTCCCAGCTGGTGATCATTCCTTTTTTGTCCGATCCTTTTACGGTATTGGGCACGTTCACCTGGGTGGGTTTGCTGAGCTATAGCCTGAGCTGGGTCCAGTTTGCGATAATGGCCTTGGCCGCGTGGATGCTATATGGGGCGCTCCGGAAGCGCTTGCCTATGAAATGGTACACGAAAGGCTATTTGATTCTCGCTTGCCTGTCGGGAGTGCTGGCGAACGCCTACCTATTCTACTGGAATAGCTGGCTGCCGCCCTGGCTTTATTGAAACGAAAGAGGCCTATCGCGTCGCGATTTCCTTAGGTTTAGGCTCCCCCCGGAAAAGCGGGCTGGCGCAAATCTCGACGATCAGATCTTTGAATCCCGCTTTGCTTTCGAGATTGGCGATCGCGAGGTCGTCCGCCGCGATACGCTCGGAAAAGCCAAGCGGTCGTCCCAGGGCGAAGGTATAGAGCTTCTCCGTCAGGGCGCGAGCGAATTGATCGGATCGATCGAGCAAGGCGGCCTTCATTTCTTCGACCCCATCGAAGGAGTCGCCACTGACGCTTCCTTTCGAATAGACGGGCTGTTTGTTGCGATAGCGTTCGCGATAGCTGCCGACCGCATCGAACTGCTCGAGACCGAATCCCCAGGGATCGATGCTCCGGTGACAGTCGGCGCAGGCCTCGACTTCTCGATGCTTGGAAAGCATTTCGAAAATGGTCTTGGAGCCGCGCACGTCCGGCTCGATCGGCTCGACGTCGGCGGGCGCGGGCGAAGGGGGATCACCTAAGATATTTTCGAGTATCCAAACGCCTCGGACGACTGGCGATGTGCGCGTGCCGTTCGAGGTGAGCTTGAGAATGCTGGCCTGGCCGAGTAGGCCGCCTCGAGGGCTTTTCTCGTCGAGAGCGACTTTGCGGAACTCGGTTCCCTTGACGCCCTCGATTCCGTAGTGTCTGGCCAGTCTATCGTTGATGGTCACGAAGTCGGAGTCGAGGAACGAAGTGACGGGAAGATTGTCATCGAGCATGGACGCGAAGAAGGTTTCGCTCTCTCGCCGCATCAGACTCTCGAGCAGTGGATCGTAGTCCTCGTAGAGCTTGGGGTCTGGCTTCATGAGCTCGATTTTCTTCAAGCCCAACCACTGTCCGGTGAAGTCTTCGACGAAGCGCTCCGATCGCGGATCCTTCAACATGCGATGGGCTTGCTTGCGAATGACCTGAGGCTCGAGCAATTGGCCATTGCTGGCCAGGCGCAGGAGCGCCTCGTCGGGCATGGAGTTCCAAAGAAAGTAGGAAAGGCGCGAAGCGAGCGCCCAAGCATCGCGTCCGTCGCCCGAGTCGTGATTGAAAAGAAAGCGCGGCGAGCAGAGGACGCCTTCGACTACATTGCGGATGGACTCGACGGAGGTAAGGCCCGAATCGATCCCCGCTTCATAGAGAGCGACGAAACTACGAGTGGTGCGTTCTGGCACGGGTCGGCGGAACGCTTGGAAAAGAAACGCGGCGATGCGTTCTTGAATGTCCGAAGGCGTCTTGTGCCCTTCGCCGAGCAGCGCGGCCTGGGCTTTGGTTGGCCAAGACTCGATCGAGGGACCGGAGACCTCAATCGATTTTACGTGCAGAAGATCGGATACGAGCATTCGCTCTCCCTTTACTTCGGCAATGGGCGAGCGATTCAAGGCCCCGGCTGCTGCGTAGTGAACCATGAAGTTTTCGCCTCGCTTGAGACGGACCTCGACGGAGCGGGCCTGGATATCGTCGTCCAAATAGAAATAGCCGGCGCGGCGTCCGGGGACAGTGGCCGCGTCCATGTGGCGCGCTTCGGAGGCTTGAATGGCTACAATGGATACGAGTCGAGGATCGCCATTGGGCTTGCGGTCGCGTTTCTTGAGGCTCTTCTCGTAGTTGTCGTCGATGTAGGTATATCCGATGCCCTGCTCTTCGAGCTCCGTTCGCTTGTCGAGGGCGAATCCTTCGACTCGGATGCGATAGAGGCCATCTTGGGGCGCTACGAAACCGGCGGGCCACATGACGTGCTTGCGGTCGCGACTGGACGAAGTGACAACGAATCCATCGCGCTCCTCCACGTTGTTTCCGTGACCGATCGTCCCGAGTTCATAGCGCAGTTCTTGCCGCGCGTCTGGGCCTTCGGCGATGGCGAGCTTAGCGATGGCTTGGGCGTTGTCCTGGAGCTTTAGAACGAGCTCAGGATTGGCGTCCAGGGTGACGGCTAGACTGTCGAAGCCTTCCAGTTCGGGATCTGCAGGCAGGTTCTCGGAGAGCCTGAGATCGATGCCGAGCAAGTCCTTCACGGTGTTGTCCAGAGCGCTGTGACTCAGGCGACGAATGGCGATTCGATCGCTCTCGTTCATGGCCTCGGCGGCGGCCCGCAAGCGCTCGTCGATCGCGTCGATGACGTTCGCCAGCTTTCCGGCATCAGGTCTCGGCTCGTCTTCGGGCGGCATGTCGCCGATGATGAGCATATCTGAGATGTCCTGCCAGGCGACGGCTACCTCCGCGCGCGAAAAGTCCATTTCGAGGTGGTCGAGACGCACGTCGCCTTTTTGCTTTTCCTCGCCGTGGCACTGGATGCAGTGGTCCTGGATGAAGGGTTCGACGAGCGCTTGGAATTCGTCGGCGACGGAAACAGGAGCGACCGCAATCAAGGTCCCAACACTCAGGGCGAGCGGTAGGGAGGACCGGCTTGACCCTCCGTCCATTCTAATCCATCGAAGGACCGAGCCGGTTTTCCCGATCCATTGGGAAATCGCATTCATATTCGGATTCCGAATCTAGGCGAGTTCGTTGTTGATGTTGCCGGTACTGCCAGCGAAACGTTCCGTCTCGATGCCCATGGACTGTAGCATCGTTACGAATACATTGGTCAGCGGCACTTTTCCTTCTTCGAAGAGAATATCCGTTCCGGAATGCGTCAAGTCGCCGCCTGCGAGCAGTACGGGTAGGTTCTTGTTCGAGTGGGAGCTGCCGTTGCCCAAACCGCTGCCAAACAGAATCTGCGTCCGATCGAAGAGGGATGCATCGCCATCCTGGATTCCCTTCAGACGTGAGATGAATGTCTCTAAGGATCGCATGTGCATGAGTTCGATTTGCACCAGCTCCTCGACGACCTCGGGGTCCTTGCCGTGGTGGGATTGGCCGTGGTAGCCAGAAAGTTGATTGCCGTTGTGGATGATCGGCAAGCCGCCCGCGGGAAGTTCTATGGAAGCGACGCGTGTGCAGTCGTGCTGGAGGGCCAGCGCGGTCAGCTCGTACATCAAGTCGAGATTCTCGTGGAACGTAGTGGGGCGCTCCATGAGCGGAGGAATACTGGGCTTGGGCGTATTGACCCATTGCTGTTGGCGTTCGATGCGCTTTTCGACATCGCGTATGGAGCTGAAGTACGAGTCGACCTTTCCCCGATCCTCGTAGCCGATCTCGTTTTGGAGGGCTTTGGCGTCTTCGGCCACCATGTCGAGCACGCTGCGCTTGAACCCCATCGCCCGACTGGCGGCTTTCGGGTTCAGATCGTTGACGAATAATTTTCGGAAAACCTTAACCGGATCGGCTTGCGGCATCAGGGGCACGCCGTTTTCGTCCCAGGAGAGCGATTGGGTGGGCTTGCCTTCGGAGGCACCGAGCTGGAGCGAGTGATAGCGACTGTCGCGGCTGAGGGTCTTGGCGGCGAATTGGTCGAGGGTGACCTCATTGCGGACCATGATGGACTCGCCGATGTACTCGGGTTTGTAGACGCCGGAAAGGAACGAGGGGGTACCTTTGTGCCCGCCATTGATCCCGTGGTCAGTGCCCGAAACGACCGTAAAGTCCTTGCGGTGAGGCTTTAGCGGCTCGAGCAGTCGTGGGACTCGGTTGTCGTCCTTCGTCGGATGCCACTCTCCCGGGTACATCCCGAGGAAGGTGCCGACGCAAACGAGGCGTCGTCGAGCGATGTCGAGCGAGCTTGCCGCGGCTGTCGGCAGCGGCAGGGAATTCAGGAAAGGCAGGGCCATAAGACCCCCGGCTCCCCGGAGGAATTGTCGTCGATTGAGGCTGATGACGTTTCTCATCTCTTATTATTACAAGCGAGCCCCGGAAATTGGTCAAATATCGAGTTGAAGGTAGGGCAATCGCGTCCGAGCGATGCCGCGTAAGAAGAATATTTCAACCGCTGCGGCGCTGTGGGGCGCGACTTGCTAATCGATTTCGACGGTCTTGGGGAAGCCGGGGTGTTGGGGACGGGAGCGGACGCCGTTCGGGCTTCCATATACGGGCCAGCTTTCGAAAGTGACGGATTTTTCCTTTTTGTGGAAGCGCGCGATGCCGTAGCCAAGTCCGCCGTCGCGCATGTAGTCGAGCGTCGCCCGTCCGTCACCGCGATAGTTGTCCTCGATGAGAAAACTGAAGGGATTGGCCGCCGCCCACATGGTGATCTTATTGCCCCAGCCGTCGTAGAAGCGACCGGTGTATTCCGGCATGCCGGGCTGGTGATTCATGGGCTCGGTTTTGGGGCGCCACGCTCGGTGGGTGGCGGTGTTGACAGCGGGCAAGGTGAAGCTCCAGCCCGCGTCTTCCCAGTCGTCGATACCTTGCTGGACGAGGGTGGAGAAATGCAGATCGCCGTGAATCATAACCGCTCCCGTTTCGCGAATCGTTTCGAGGGCTCGGCGGCGTCCGGACTGGGGCCAGCCGTTCGAATCGAAGTCGGCGACCATGAGATGGTGAGGCTGGCAGTAGGGCGACTGGGAGAGCACGGCCCGGAGTTCGGCGCCGTTTTGCCCCCATTTCTCGAGGAAGTCGAGCTGACGCTGGCCAAGTAGAGTGAGACTGGCTCGATCCAGTTGGGTCGTGTCGAAGGTTTCCTCGTTGATCGTATCCAGTTTTGGGAGATTGCGTTCGCCGCGCAGGGCGAAGAGCGGCTCCATGAGGTCGATGACGTCTCCAGGCGCGGACTTGAACTTTCGGTCGTTGATAAGAGCGAAGCTGACGCCCCCAACATCCAGACTGGTATAGCGGGCCTTGAGGGCGCGTTCGATAGGGGTTGCGTCATCGGGATCCGGGTGGTGTCCCATCTGGGTATGTTCGACCAGGTCGACCCAGGTGGGGTGCATGCGGTATCCGCCGAAGCAGCGCATTTCGTTGGCGGCTCCATCACCGGGCATGGCGATTCCATTCTTGCCCCACAGGTCGTTGGAGTAGACGTCGTGATCGTCGGGCATCATAACCGATGGACGATCCTTGAGGAGCTCGCGGAAGCTGAGGCCGAGATACCAGAATTTCCCCAGATAGTTTAGGGCGGCGCGAGGCACTTCCGCTTCGGTGGCGGCGAAAACGATTCCGTATCCCCCGTTAGGTTCGTAGATTTGATCGCCGGAGAAGTAGACCAGGTCCGGATCTTGAGCGAGCAAGTTAGCTTCGTGGAAGCGGTAGGGGAAGAGCTCGGAGTTGGAGCAGGACAGGCCGGCGAGCGAAATCGTATGCTGGCTTGTAGGGTCCTTACGAATACGTCCTCCCCAAGTGGCGGTCTCCGGTCCTTGGGGGGAGGTCCAATCGTAGATGACGCGGTAGTCTTGGTCGCGACTGCTATCCCAGTTTTCTACACGGAAGGTTGCGGTTCGAGAAAGAGGGTCGATGGCGCTTTGGGCGATGGTGCGCCAAGCGTTTCCTCGCCGGGTTTGCAGGCTGACGGCGTCGCTAGCGGATTCCTCCATGGGAACGAGGAAGGCCATGAGCTTGAGGACCTTTTGGTGGGTTGTGTATTGGGTCCACAGAATCGGGTCGTAGCGGTGGGACGCGTCGTAAACGAATTTGTTGCCGCTAACGCTCCAGTCTTCGAACCAGAAGGTTGGATGATCCGGGTCGGAGTCGTCTTTCCGGCTTCGCGAGATGATTTCCAAAGGGTGGCAGGCCAGGGCGATATTGCCGGTGAGCGAATCGCGATCGAGGGTAGCTTCGAGCTGTCCCGTCTTGCCGGACTTAGAGGAAGCCTTTAGGGTGACCTTTGCTTTCCCGTTGGCATGCTGGACATCGACTTGGAGCTCGAGGCGTTCGCGATCCTGCTCGGAAAAGATTGGCTCCGAAAAATGGGAATCGATGACGAGGCGTCCTTCAGTGTCTATGCCTGCGCGAACAGGACGCTCCTGCTGCAGAATGGCCCCAAAACCATCGGCGATGTTGTGCAGGATGTTGGAGCGGTAGTCGTTGCGGTGCCCAAGGGCGGCGAACTTGAAGCCGGTGAAGATCGTTTTGTTGTCGGGGATGCCGGATCGCTCGAGCGAGCCCAAATGGACTTTCATTGAGAAATCGCCGTCGGCTGGCTTGAGCTGGTGGGTGAGGGCGTGCAGTTCGTTGACCCAGCCGCCGTGAGCGCACTCGATGCGGCCTTCGGAGAGTTGCCAGTTCATCAGTGGATTGGTCCAGTATTCCGGGCCGATCCAGGTACGCGTCACTCCATCTTGGATACGGGGTAGGTCGGGAGCGGCGAGGAGAGATTGAGAGAGGGAGAGAAGCAGGGGAAGGAGGAGTTTTTTCATGGAGAAGGAGTAGGGGTGATCGCGTTGAGCGGTAGGGCTCGTGAAGAAAGAGCCACTTGGGCGGCGGAGGGGGGGACGCTTCAAGGCTACCTTTGAGGGTTCGATGGGTTATGGGAAGGTTTTCGAGAGGGTATAGTCTTCGAGCATCATCGAGAGGGTGCCAATATTGATTTTGACGTCGAAACGGAGGGGGAGCCGTTCTTCGTCGTCTGAAATCCAAAAGGTGAAGTTGCCGCCTTCGCGAAAGAGCTTTCCTTCCGGATAGGCGTTGACGGGTTCGATGCGGTAGGCATCGCGTTGACCGAATTTCGAGCGAATGCTCGTCCGTTCGGCTACCTTCATTTCGATGTAGTAGAGCTTACCTTTGGAATTGACGAGCAGGGGGTATTGGTTGCCGGGGGTTAAATCCCAGCCGCGCATTTGCAGCATGGCGGAGGAGTCGTCGACCGGGAAAGCGTAGGGCAGGTCTTTGTCTCCAGAACGGTCGGCGTAGTGGCGATCCAGGTGCTCCATGTTATTCGTTTCGTAGTCGAATACGCTGTCCATGTCGCGCAGGCGTTTGCCCTCGGATCCCTTCATCGAACTGTCGATCAAGCGCCATTGTTCCGTATCCAAACGAGCCTTCAATGAGAGCTCGATCGGGTAGAGGGCGTCGGCTAGGCCGTTGGAATTCGTCTTGGTTTCGACGATCAAGGTCTCTTTTTCGTTAGCGGCATTCTCGACGGAGGTAGAAATCCGGGTGGTGCCGGCGCGGCGAATAAATCCCCATTGCATGCGAAAGGTGAACGATTCGTTCGGAGCCAAACCCGCTCCACGCATGGCGGCATCAGGGAAGGTCGCTTCGGGCCAATCTTCAAGGGCGGCGATTTCGGCCTCGTTAGCGGTTGTGAGCGGGGCCCAAAGGCAGAGCGCCCCAATCGCCAATAAGACGAAGCGAGTTGGAAAATCGGTTTTGCAAGCAAGTAAATTTGAAAGTTTCCGAACCATTGATATGGACGAAGGGGCTAGGCGAAATTCTGGAAAAAGAGAACTCTATTCTCCTGGGAGACCTGAATACGGGTCCGTTTGTTGCGCGATCGCCGATCTGGCTGCCAGAAAGGAACCGGGCGCGCTGACCGAGCGGAAAGGCCAAGGGTGGGCGCTTCTTTCGAGACTTTACTTTTCCTTCCTGGATCGCTAACGTATCGGTCTGTCTCCCTTCATCCTCCTATTGCACCCAATCCCTCTTAGAAAGGATCGATCTATGTTCCCCAGATTCCTCCCCATTGCATGCCTCGTCGCAAACCCATGGCTTCCTTTCGGTATCCATGCGGAAGATTGGCCAGGTTGGGGTGGCCCAGCCGGCAATTTGGTCGCATTGGACGAGAGCGTTATTCCTGTTGAACAGCAGTTCAAGTTAGAGGTTGCCTGGAGGGTCCCGCTGGGATCGGGCTATTCCTGCGTATCCGTGTCGAACGGTGTGGCCGTTACTGGATTTTCGGATGACGCATTCAATTACGTTGGAGCTTTCGATGCGGGTACGGGTACTCGGCTTTGGCAGTATGAGCTTGGCCCGGTGTACAAAGGGCACACCGGATCGCACGATGGGCCCATCGCGACGCCTCTTATCGTGGGCGATCGTATATTTATTCTCGATACGTTTGGAACGCTCTTCGCTATACGTCTTCAAGATGGGCAGGAACTTTGGACGAGGGACCTGCCTGTGGAGTTCGACGCCTATGTCCCGCATTACGGTTTCGGTTCGTCTCCCGCGTATGTCGGCGAGGTACTGCTCGTGCAAACGGGAGGGCCCGATCGAAAAAGCGTTGCAGGGTTCGACATGGCGACTGGCAAGACCCTTTGGTCGATAGGATCGGGCAGAGTCGAACAGCAGGCACCCTTGGTCTGGGAGGCTTCCGGCCAGCGTCAATTGCTGGCCATCTCCAATAATCGTCTTTGGGGGATAGAACCCATGTCCGGCAAGCAATTGTGGCAATACGAATTTACCGGAACGAACCAGCCTATCGGATCGCCGACAGCGACGTTGACGCCCGGGTCTGGAAATCGACTTCTTTTCAAAGATAGCTCATCGGCATCGCGGTTGATAGAGCTGAGCGAACAAGGGGGCGAATGGTCTATCGAGGACTTGTGGACCACGCCTCATTTAAAGAATACGTATGTTCCAAGCATCTACTACGATGGTCACTTTTTTGGATACAATACGCGTACCCTTTGCTGTGTCGAAGAGGAGACCGGTGATTTGGTTTGGCGCTCTCGACCGCCAGGGGACGGATTTCCCATTCTCGTCGATGGGCATCTTGTCATTATCACCAAGCAGGGAAAACTTAGTATCGCTCCGGCGACTTCAAGGGGTTACGAGGAGAGTGCGAGCATGCAGTTGTTCGATGGACTCGTTTGGTCGCCGCCGAGCTATGCGGACGGCAGTCTTTATTTGAGAAGCATGACGGAATTGGCGCGCGTCGATATTCAAGGTTCTACAGGTCCATCTCTGGCCCAGGCCGAGGAGCTTGGAATTATCGCCGATTCGCGTTTCGGAGGCTTCATTTCTAGCCTTGATCGGTTCGATGATCGGGAGGCGGCCATCGACGATTATATGGAATCCCAAAGCGAGTTTCCGATCATCGAAGATAGGGAGATGGTTCATTTCGTTTATCGCGGTACGGCTAATGACCTCGCGATTTCGACACCGATTATCGGCGCCCGCTTCGATCACCCGATGAATCGCGTGGCGGGCACGGATTTCTATTACTATTCGACAAGGCTGGAATCCGATGCCCGGGTCTCTTATCGCTTCAGCAAGGACTTCAGCCAGACGATCGTCGATCCGCTGAATGAATCCGGCTATGTCGAAATGCCGGATTTCGTTCGACCGAATCATCTTCGAGAGTCGGACCCCAACCGGCGCGGTCGGATGGAAGCGATCTCGTTCGATTCGGAGGAATTGGGTAAGGAAATCGAATTGGACGTCTATCTTCCTCACGGCTATTCCCGAAAGCGTTCGTATCCAGTTGCCTATTTCAATCAATCAGGGACCGCTTTGAGAACCGGCATGATGGAACGTTCTTTGGACAATCTCATAGGCGAGAGGGTCGAGCCCGTCATTGTTGTTTTCATACCAACTTTAGGCACGAACCCTGTGACTTCGTATGAAGAGTATGCAGGTTTATTCAAAGATCGATACGCTCGGTTCGTGTTGAAAGAGGTGATACCGGCAATCGATGGGCGTTATTCGATCAAGAATAGTCCAGATGAGCGGGCAATGGTTGGCGCTGGGTTTTCAGCGACCGCTACCATTCACACGGCTTTCAACTATCCGGGCCACTTCCATAAAATCGGTCTGCATAATATGTGGTGGGATGAAGGCGTGGCCCGCGAGTATACGCCCCGCATTCCGGATCCTGAATCGCGTATGCTCCTCATATACAATGACTGGGCCTCTTACGCCTATCGAAGCCCGAACGAGGGCACGGATGTCGTTGCCGGGGCCAGGCGATTTGCCGATGCCCTGAGGGAAAAGGGACACGACTTTACGGGGGTCGAATATCGCCAGGGCGGCGAATGGGACGACACGATTAATCGGCTCGACAAACTATTCGAGACGCTCTTTCCGATTCGATAGGCGCGTTTAGCCCGCTCCGGCCTTCCGCTTCAGCTTCGGCGAGGTAGCGGTTGGAGTTGGAATCGGCTACAGCTCTCGCGACACTGCTTTCGGAGGCGTCCAATATTCGCGATCGCGATCGCGTTTGATTTCCCAGGCTTCCGTCGAGAGCCGAGTGTGCCGCTCGGCTCTGCCATCGAGGGGCCAATTAGGGTCGGGGCGATGCGCTTCAGATAATATAGTGGCTGCTCTTTCGACGAGATCGGGACGAATATTCGCCAGATCGTTCGTTTCGCCGGTGTCCTTATCGAGATCGTATATTTCAATCGGTCGATCGAATCCGTTGCGGACCGCTTTCCAATTTTCGAAACGAGCGGCTTGGACGGGACGTTCGCCGAGATGCAATTCCCAGTAAAAGTAGTCGCGTGCGGGGGCATCGCCGCCTTTCAGATAATCGACGAGGGAGTATCCATCGGTCTCGTATCCGCGGGGAGGCGTTATCCCGCCCAATTCGACGAATGTAGGCATGAGGTCCCAGAAAGCCCAGGGTTGATTGTCGACGCGACCGGCGGGTACGCTGCCGGGCCACCATGCCAACGCGGCTTGACGCAGGGCGCCCTCGTACATGCCTCGTTTGTATCCGCGAAGCCCATTGCTTGCCTGGTCGAAGCGTTGTCCGATTTCCGATTCCGGATCGAAGGAAGATCCATTGTCTCCGGAAAAAACGATCAAGGTATCTTCCGCTATACCTAACTCTCGCAAGGTATCCATCAGTTCGCCGACATCGGTGTCCACTCGGGTGACTTGGGCGGCGTAGGCCTTTTGCTTGTCGGTCCAATCCTTGTCGCGGTAGATGCCGTAATCGTCGATTTCATGGCGCCCGTGAGGAAGCGTGATGGCGTAGAAGAGCATAAAGGGCCGGTCGCCATTTTCGCGAAGCCATCGAATCATGTCGTTTTGGATCAGCTCTTGGGCGTAGGTTTCGCCGACAGTACGACCATCGTTGCCGGGCAATAAGAAGGCTTGATCGTTGTCGAAGAGATAGGTTGGAAAGTAGGAGTGGGCGTGACGCTGGCAATTATAGCCGAAGAAGTGGTCGACGCCTTGATTGTTGGGGTCGCCGCTCGTATCGAAGAACCCCATACCCCATTTCCCGAATGTCGCAGTCGCGTATCCGCCGGCTTTGGCGACCTCTGCAATGGTGACGGTTTCGTCCGGAAGCGGCAGCTGGCCTTCGGGGGGTACTTCGTAGTTTCCGCGCACGGGGCAGTGCCCGGAGTGCAGTCCTGTGAAGAATGAGGAGCGGCTTGGAGCGCAAACGCTTGTGCCGCAATAGGCCTGAAGATAACGTGTTCCTTCTGCGGCCATTTGGTCGAGCCGCGGCGTTTGGATTAGAGTTTGTCCATAGCTTCCGAGGTCGCCTTGAGCGATATCGTCGCTGAGGATGAATATGAAGTTGGGACGTTTTGTTTCAGGCGTTTTCTCGCTGCAGCCCCAGAATAGAATGAGAGCGCTTAAAATGAGGAATATCTGCGATGTTTTTTTTAGGACGAACATGATGGAAGAGGAATGCGCTGTTGGTTGACTGCGAGTCACTCCTCGGCTTCTGCGAGATAACGGTTGGACGTGGAAATCGTGTAGTTTCGCATGGGGGCGTTGAAGGTGCGTTCTCCTACGATGGCAAGGGCTTCGCCCATTAGACGCTTGGCCTTTTTGTCGTCGGGACGCAGTCGAATGACGTGCTGGGCCAGTTGGGCGGCCCCGAGGGCGTCATTCTTCTTCATGGCCTCCTGGGCCTTCTTCATGAGAGCGTTTACCCCACCGACGAGATCGGCCATGCGTTGGGACTGCTTCAAGGGCGATTCGCGATGCAGGTTGAGCGCATCGCCGTCGAACCAGCCGAGGTCCTGGGCGTAGATGTCGCGAATGGTGCCTTCGATGCTTCCGTAGTAGGGGGCGAGGTAGTCCAGCTTGGCGAGATGCGGGGGCAGGGCGGCGTACTCGACGAGCTCGTCGGGCGTGAGGTATTTCATGGCGCCTTCGATGGTCTTGTCGTAGACGTGCTTCATCGCTGCGTGATAATTGGTCAGCACTTCCGTTGCATTGTTCAGCATCGGGGTTGTATGGCCGCCGACCAGATGGAGGGGGTCTTCCTGAATCATCTTGTCGACACTGACGATCCAATCGCGAATCGATCGGCGGGCAGTGCCGCGGAGGGGGTAGACGTTGGGCCAGGACTGATAGAAATTGTCGCCGGCGAAGACGACTTTTTCCTTGGGCAGCCATACGTAAAGCTGGTCATCGGTTTCACCTGGAGCGGCGACGAGGTCGATGGTCACGCCGGCCACTTCGATGCGCTTGCGGTCTTCGGAAAATGTATGGGTAGGCTCGATACGCTGAGCGCGGCGTGGGGCGCCGGACCCTCCATCGACCATCATGCTGTTGGTGGGACGGCGTTCCGGTGGAATGGCGACGCCGACTCCCATTTTCTGTTCGGGTTTGAGGTCGAAGCCTTGAGTATTCGACGAGCGTACACCGCCAGCGAGCCCTGTCACCGCATTGCGATTGCCTTCCGAGCCGAAATTGGATCGGGCCCATACTTGGATGCCTTTGTCCGCTTCGTAGAACGCGGGGGCGCCGTTGTAGTGATCGCCGTGCCCGTGCGTGTAGATGATCGCCTTTACAGGCTTGTCCGTGATTTTTTCGAATTCCTTGCGAACCCGGCTCGCGAATAAGGCCATTTGGCCGGGATCCACGATGATGACTCCATCCTTGCCGATGATTATGGAGTTAGCGGTCACTTGGTAGCCGATTGCCGTGTAGACGTTGTCGGCGACTTGGATGATCTGGGGGGCGAACATCTTGTTGCGCTCCTGCAAGCGTTGCGTGGCTTCGCTTTGGGCCGAAGCGGACGAGAGGCTGATTAATGAAATAGAGGTGGCGAGGAGGGCGAGTTTCAGTGTCATAGATTGTTATTGATGCTCAAACGAGGAACGAAGGTTTATGCGAGAATATCGCGCCAGACTTTGCCGTGTACATCGGTCAGCCGGAGGTTTCGCCCTCCGTACTGGAAGGTCAGTTTTTCGTGGTCGACGCCGAGCGCGTGCAGGGCGGTGGCCCAGAGCTCGTAGATGTTGGAGATCTCTTCGATGGCACGGTACCCGAATTCGTCGGTCGCTCCGTAGACGGTTCCGCCTTTGACGCCGCCCCCGGCGAGCCAAGCGCTGAATCCTTGGGGGTTGTGATCGCGCCCGATGCCTTGGGCGAAGGGGTTGCGCCCGAACTCGCCTGTGAAAATGACGAGGGTTTCGTCGAGCAGTCCGCGTTCTTTCAAATCGCGCAGGAGGGCGGCGATCGGCTGGTCGACCTGGGAGGCCATGGCTCCATGGCCGACTTCGATCTTATTGTGCTGATCCCAGGGGTTGGCTTTCTGGACGCCTTTTTCGAAGGGGCAGCAGGAAAGCTCGACAAAGCGCACGCCGCGTTCGACGAGGCGGCGGGCCATCAGGCATTGCCGCGCGTATTCGGATTTGTACCACACGGGATCGTTGACCCCGTAGCTTTCCAGCGTTCGGTCCGATTCCTCGGAAATATCGGCGAGCTCGGGAACGGCTTTCTGCATCAGGTAAGCGGTTTCCGCGTTCTGCACGGAGGCCATGACCGCCTCCTTGGCCGCGGTGCGTTCGGCGAATCCGTAGTCGAGGGAGTTGATGATATCGAGCGCCTTGCGTTGCTCATGCTTGAGCATCGCCGGTTCGATATTGGGTATGGCTCGTTTGCCTGAGACGTTGAAAATCGATCCACCATTGGTCGCTGGCAGGAAGGCGTTTCCGAATACGCTCACTCCGCCGTGGGGATTGCCAGAGCTCTCGCTTTGCAGGACGATGTACCCGGGCAGATTCGGATTCTCGGTTCCCAGTCCGTAGTTCACCCAGGCTCCGGCGCTAGGGTACCCGAGAAAGGGAAAGCCGGAATGCATGAAGAAGTTGCCTTGGGCGTGTTCGCTGAACTTCGCGGTGAGTCCTCGCACGATCGCGAGATCGTCGGCTTGTTCGGCGATGTTGGGGAAGAGGTTGGTCATCTCGATCCCCGACTCGCCGTACTTCCTATGATCCCAATAGGAACCCATGATATTGCCGACATTGTCGAATTGGGTGCGTTCGAGCTCCATCGGCATGGGCTGTCCATGCAGTTCCCTCAGCAAGGGTTTGGGGTCGAAGGAATCCACATGCGAAACGCCGCCCGACATGTAGAGGAAGATGACCGATTTCGCTTTCGCTGGGTGGTGGCGCTTGGGAAGGGAGCGAGCGGTCGCCGCAGTCGAATTGATCAAGCTCGAAAGGGTCAAGGCGCTGGCCCCGCGGGAAGCGAGCTTTAGAAACTGACGCCGATTGAATTGATCAGTATACATAGATGAACTCCTTGGAATTGAGCAGGGCGAAGGCGGTTCGTTCGAGGGCGGTATCCGAATCCTCGATGCCTCGGTAGTAGGCGGCAAGCGATTCCTGCTCTCTTGGACTCGGCATTCTACTATACGCGTCCAGGAAGAGCGCCTCGATTTTCGCTTCCGGACTTAGGGATTCGGTTCTCGATTCGACCTTGTCGGCCCAGCGCTTGGCCGCGTCCTGGACAAAGGGCCCGTTCATCAAGGTCAGCGCCTGAGCGGGTACGTTGGTGCGGTCGCGTTTGCTGACGGCGCTGGTGGGAATCGGAAGGTTGAAGGTCTTGAGGAAGGGATGAAGCTGATTGCGCTTGGCGTTTGCGTAGACGGCCCTCTCGAAGTCGTCGCTCGCCAGGCTATTGATCGAGTCCATGATCGCTTCGGCGTCCAGTCGTCTTGGAGTGAAGCAGGACAGGTATACGTTATTCGGGTCCTTTTCATTGGCTGTGTCGCTAGCTTGGCTGGACGATCGGAAGGTCCTGCTGAGAACGATTTCCCGGAGGGCCGTTTTGATGGACCAGCCGTTCTGCTCGAAATCGATCGCGAGCTGGTCGAGCAGCAGGGGGTGAGTCGGCTTTTTCCCGAGTCGCCCGAAATTGTCGGTAGTGGGGACGATGCCTTGACCGAATACGTAGTTCCAAAGTCGGTTCACAATGACGCGGGATTTCAGGGGGTTTGTCTGACTGACAATGTCTTCGGCGAGCTCAAGCCGTCCGGAATGCCGGTCGCTGTAGGCCTGGTCGCTGAACACCTCGAGGAATTGTCTGGGAAGCGGCGAGGCCGGATTTTTGTAGTCGCCGCGAACGAGCAAGGGCTGGTCGACGACCTCGGCTTCAATGACGCCTGGCGCTCGGGTCGGTATTGGGATTTCGCTTTCCAGGCGTCGATATTTCCCGACGAGCGAAGCGAGCTTATCGGGAAGCGCCTCGATGCGGTTGGGCAGAAATCCGTGCTGGACGAATTGATTCAGGTACATCGCTTGGGCATCCGAGATTCTGGATCGTCTCCAGGCGCGGATCGATTCCTCGAGCGCCTGCTGGTAGGCGTCGATCAGCTCGTCTCGATCGGAAATCGGCAGTTCGGTTTTCAAGACGGAATGCAAGGGGTTGCCCAGCTCTTTTATCTTAGCATCGCCGCCGATGACTTCGAGCGCTCCGAACCAGGACCGCCTCTCCTTGGCGTTGACCGGTTTCTCGCCGAGCGTGGATACCTGGAAGTGAACCTGTTCTTCGTTCCAGAACTGGTACTTCCTCATGGGCAGCCATAGCGGCGTGATGCTGTCGGCGGTTTCGTAGGGGTGGAGCCCTTGCTCGAGCGGGTAGTTGCGCGCGGACATGCGAACGGCTCCATCCTGGCCCATGGCGCGAACGAACGCCCAATCGCCTTCGGCGATGTGATTCGGCGAGGCGAGCGTTCCGATATGCTTGTCGGAGAGCAAGTGACTGTAAACGCCGGCCGGATAAACGCCGGCTATGGCCCGGTCTCCCTGGGTCGCAATTGCGAAGACGCCGGCCGGGCTCGGTTTCGGGGTCAATCCATTGCCGTCGAGAAACCAATCGCCGAGCGTATCCGGATCACGGAGATCCGCGTAGAAGGAAGCATTGCGTTTCGCGAGCGCGACTGAGGCGCGGTCTTGCTCGTGGCGTTCGATCTGCTCCATCCATTCTCTCGACAGTTCATCGGGAGAAAGCGCGTCCCAGTCTTTCAGAGGAGCGAAGCTGTGGTAGGGGCCGATTCGATCCATCTCCCGCTTCAGGCGCAGAGCGGTCAGGGTTTCGGGATCGGTCGGAATCGGGCGCGTTCGCTTCCGCTGGGGTTTCCCCCATTCCTTGATCAATAGGGTTTCTTCTTCCGTCTGTTCGAATTGAAAGCTCGAAAGGCGTTCGATCGCAGTATCCACGTTTTCAAGCCAATAGTCTGCGAGGGGCTTTCGAAGCGTTCGCTTTAGCTTTTCGAGCGCTTCATTGTGGAGCGTCTGCTTTTCCGGCGTGTCGACATTGATCGTTCCGGGTCGGACGCTGGCCATGATACCGAAGAAGCGATAGAAGTCCGCTTGGCTGATAGGATCGAATTTGTGGTTGTGGCAGCGGGCGCAGGATACGGTGATTCCAAGCATCGCCTTGGATAGGACGTCGATCTGATTATCGATCGTGGCGATCTGTTCTTGATAGGCGTCGGTGACTCCGAATCCGTGTGGGACCATGCGCAGATGGGCGGGGCCGATGGCCGATTCATTGATTCCGAGCTCTTCATTGATCCGTGGGTTTCGCAGGAGATCTCCGGCAAGATGCTCGCGAAGGAGCTGATCGTAGGGAACGTCCTGGTTGAGGGCGCGGATCAGGTAGTCGCGGTAGACGCTTGCGTAGGGGATGTTAGGATCGCCCTCGCTGCCATGCGACTCGGCATATCGGTACCAATCCATCCAATGGCGGGCCCACTTTTCGCCGTAGGCCTCGGATGAGAGCAACTCGTCTACCATTTTTCGGTAGGCGCGCTCCGAGGGGTTCTCCACGAAGGCATTGCTGACCTCTGGCTTGGGAGGCAGTCCGGTAAGAATGAGATGAACCCGTCGAACCAAAGTTTGGGGAGCAGCGGGGTCGCTTGGCTCGAGGCCTTGGGCTTCGAGTTCGGAATAGATGAATCGGTCGATCGTACCGCTGTTCCAAGCGGGATCCCCGACCCGAGGGGCTTGCTTGGGTACGAGCGGTTGGAAGGACCACCATTGACGGCGCTTTTCGAGAAGGGTCTCCCAAGCGACCGCGTTATCCAGATCGAGCTGGGTGGGCTTTTTGTCGCGCGGGTCCGGGGCGCCCATCGCGATCCAAGTCTCGAAATCCGCGATGACGGATTCGGAAAGCTTGGGCGCGTCGGAGGGCATCTCAAGGTCCTCTTCGTGCCGGATGGCCCACATCAGGACGCTGTCTTCCGGGGCCCCCGGTTCGATGATACTCCCGTTTTCGCTCCCGGCTAGCAAGGCGTCCCGGTAGTCGAGAGCGAGACCGGCTTTGGTTTTATTGACGCTGTTGTGGCAATCGTAGCAGTTCTCGGCGAGAACGGGCCGGATCTTCGATTCGAAGAATTCGATATTCTCGGCAGGCAAAGGATTAGCCGCTAGCGGGATTGCTGCGGCGGAGAGAACGATGATCGTAAAGGGGTGCTTCATGAGAGTCGCCTAGGACTGGAATCTCAGATTTCGGAGTTCAGCTTGCTTGGAAATTGGTCGAGGACAACCCAAATTGAGCGCTTCAAGAATGGGGCTTGAGGGCATCCGAGTTGGGGTGGGGAGTCAGTTCTTAGCTTTGGAGAGGGCGATTTCAATGATCGAATCTTCGGAAAGCGAGAAGGCGCATTTGGCGAAGGATGGCGGTCCGAACAGTCCCTTGGCGTTGTTGGACATTCCGACCAATTCGGAAGGGATACCGAGGAAACCTGTATTCAGCTTACCGTTACTGTCTTCGTCGTAAATAATGCTCACAGCGTACGTTCCCGGCGCTAGACCGTCGATCTGGAAAACGGTTTCCGCGGCCTCGCCGACCGGCTGTTGCTTTTCCAGAACGGGGCGCTTGAGATAGGACTCCTCGCTATCGAAAACGGAAAGCAGGAGTTGTCCGGTATTCGCTTTGGCTCCGGTCGCGACTACTTTCAGCTCTACGGTCTCGTCGGTCGCGAAGAGGGATGAAACGGCAATGCCAGCGAGGATTAGGATGCTCTTAATCGCGTTCATGGAGTCGCTCTTTGATAGACTTTAGGTATTCGTATGTTTTGTAGCGAATCATGAGGCTTTCGAAGAGGAGTCGGGTGACCAGCGTCCCAAAAACGAGCGAAAGCATCCACGCCCAGTTGTCGTGCGCGAAGAGCCACCAAGTACCGTAGAGCGCGCCTGCGATTCCAGACCAGAAAAGAAACTGAAGAGCGAACGGCATGATGAACCGTTCGAAGGCGAGGTAAGATTTGAATTTGCTCATAGGTGATTGGGGAATCGGGCAGGGCCGGATTGCGATAAAGAGAGCGATAAGGTATTAGGGGGAGGGAAGGAAGGGGATCGTATTGAAAGCCAGTAGATCCAAACGGCAATCGCGATTTGCAAGGGTATCCGAATTATCAGATAAGCAGGCCCCCAAGCGTGCCCGCCCATATTGGCTTGCTGGAAGGCTGCATAGATATTTACGGGTAGGAATAAGGCGAGGAGGACGATGGCGAACCGGCTGGCCATTGAACGAGTGTTGGGAATCAGCAATAGAGTCGCTAGAGCGAACTCGATAATTCCGGTCGCATAGACGATCAAGGTTGGGCAAGGCGTCCAGGCGGGAAGCATGCTCGCCATTCCACTGGTCTTAACGAAGTGGCCGATTCCCGTGAAAACGAACAAAGCGCTGGCGCCGGCGATCGCGGCCAATTGCGCTTTCTCAGGACGAAGGAGGCGCGCGAGCAAGAAGGGCCCCGTAAGAATCGCGATCATTATGAGGGGAGTCGTCATCGCGGTTCGGCGGGTTCCCTACAAGGGCTCGTTCTCTGCAATTTGCGTGTTCGCTTCGAGGCGAATGTACTCCATTATCCGTTCTCGGTCCGTTTCTTCGAACTCGGGCGCGCCTTTTTCGAAGGTCAGCGTAGCGGTTTGCCCGCGAGCGTTTTCGACTTTGACGGCAAAGTTTTCCAAGGTGGAAAAGAGCTTGTAGTGAAAGGTCCGGCGGATGCGCGAGCTAGAGACCGTGAAGTCCTCCATTTCCTCGACGGCATTGAGGGTCCGGTTGTAGGGTCCGTACACGCCGAACTCTTGACCGATATTCATGAAGCCCAGGTAGAACTGAACGGCGTAAGCGATTCCGATAATGAATATCGATCCCACCGAAAATCGAATGAGGCGTTTCTTGCTTTCAGGCGTCATCGATCCTCAGTCTTCTCTGAAGTTCAGACGATTTGCAAGTAGGCAAAGCGAGTATCCACTTACCGGAGGGCGATTCGCGCAATGTCGAGGGGCATTGTCGGAAGCGCTTTTGGTCGACATCGACATCGATTTCGTTCCGATCAATCTGGATTTCCAGTGGAGCTGCCCGCGTAAACCGGCTCGTCGATGGCTTGGGCGCGTCCACGGGGATGCCTGAAATGGAGTCGCCCCCGATGGGGGCAATGGCGAAATGTTGCGATTCGAGTGGACTCGAATGGAATGAGAGGATCACACTGCTCGGGTAATGTTTCAGGAAATACGACGTCTCGAACGAATCGACTTCACGACCGAAATTCCCTTGCGAATAACGGATCATAATTACGGGGACCACGTTGCGAATAATGTATTCGTCGAGTACTTGCACGAAGGGCGCGTGCAATTCCTGGAATCGCTTGGCTATACCGAAAGGGATGTCGCTGGGGTTGCCTTGATTTTATCGGAGCTACACGTTAAGTTCACGAAGCAGGCAGTCTACCCGGATACGCTTAGGTTGGAAATCGCAGTGTCGAATGTGAGGCCGACGCGTTTCGATCTCTGCTATCGCGGTTTCGATAGCTGGGGCGATCTGCTTATTTTGGCGAAGTCGGAAATGGCGGGGCTCGATTACGAAACCGGAAAGCCAGTCCGCTTGCCCAGCGCTTTCTCGGACCGATTCAAGCTCGATTAGATTAGGGAATTCGGGGGCTCGGCGACGACGCCTTGCGGTTGATCGTTGACGCTTTCGAGAAAAGGGCCTTCGCTGTTCGCGTACACTTTAATGGGCAGCGCGCGTTCCGTAATCGTATTGGACTTCGAGACGACCGGTCTATCCCCTGGAATGGGCGATCGGGCGATAGAGATTGGGGCGGCGCGCATCGAGAATGGGCGAGTGACGGATCGCTTCCAGGAACTTATGAACCCTGGGTGGCGAATCAGCGGCTTTATCGAAGATTACACGGGGATCACCAACCAGATGCTGCAATCGGCTCCGCCTTGTGACGAGGTGATGCGGCGCTTCGCCGATTTCATTGGCGACAGCAATTTGGTCGCCCACAATGCCGCGTTCGATCAGCGCTTTCTCGATGCGGAATTCGAGCAGGCCGGTTTGCATCGGAGCGGCTCCTTCGCTTGTTCGATGCTGGCGGCAAGACGCTTGTATCAGGAGGCTCCCAATCACACTCTGGGCAACATCGTCAGCTACGTCGGCCTGACCAGCGAAGGCGCCTATCACCGGGCCCTGTATGATTCCGAAATGACGGCCAAGCTGTGGATGTCTATGCTGGATACAATCGATCGGCGCTACGCGGTGCCGGATATATCGTTCGGTTTAATGAAACGGCTGACCAAAACGCCCAAGAAGTCCGTAGACCGCTTGTTCGAATCGCGCTCAAAGGAGCCGCTATCCGCTACAGTCGGTAGCTAGCGAGGCCTTGGTCGCCCCGCTCGAGGTACAATCGATTTTCGAAGGCGTCGAAGGTGTAGTGAGGCGTCTTGTCTTCGGGAGTGGTCCGTATCGACTTATTCCAGACGAATTCCCCTTTGTTGGGGTCGTAAAGATTGGTTTCCTCGCTTCCTAGGCAGATGATGCCCGAGGCGCTCGCATAGAGGCCCTGCAAGTCGCCATTGAACTTGGCGGGCTTGTCGTGAACGAGCGTGCCGGTATTGAGGTCTATCAAGTAAACCAAGGCGTTCTTGCCCGCGTCCGTACATACGATGAGACGATCGCCTAGTTCGAAGTAGTTGGTCGCTCCTCCCTTCAAGGCGATTCCGTTGCCGCGCTTGCCCCATTGGCCTTGGCCATTCGCCGGGTCGAGTAGATTGACCCGGTAGGCGCCGATCATGCGTGTCGGGTGATTGGATACCCGAGAGAGCGTGACGATTCCCTGGGGAGCGAAGAGCAGATCTCCGGCGTAGGCTCGCAGATCGGATTGCCATCGCATCGAGCCTGAGCTCGCGTCATAGGCGATATAGGTGGAAGTCGCTTCCTCGTCGTTTCCGCTCCCAATATAAAAGGTGTCTCCCTCGAGGTAGTAGTCGACTTCGATTTCCATGTTTTGGACGGCGGTTTCCGCAAGCGTTTTGAGGAATCCGCCGAGGGCTCCCTTGAGCTGGCCAGATTCGAGAGTGGTGGGCTTCGTCCAGACGATCGCCCCGGTATTCGCGTCGAAGCAGCGTACTTCGAATAGCGAGACAACGAGCGCTTTGTTGCCGGGGATGCTTTCGATGTCGAGAATTCGACCGGCGTCCGCTTCCACGGTCCACTTGGGTTGGGCGGTGTCCAAGTCGATGTAGACGAGGGTGCGCTGCCGACCGATCCTGGAATCGCCGACTGCGATCATCGCGTTCAATTCGAAAAGGAAATGGGTTTCCTCGAGCGTATCGATTCCAGCGTCGATCGAGTCGAAGAGAATTTGGCCTGAGCGGGGGTCCAGTACTTTGATTCCACCCGGATAGTTTATGCGATAGAATGGGGAGCCAGGTAGTGGGCTTAGCGTGACATCGCGAAGGGTTTGGGCGTCGCCCCAATGCCAGAGAGGCTGTCCGGATTCTGGATTCAAGCCGATCAGCCCGTCGCGGGTCGCTACGATAAGTTCGCCGAATGGGGTGGACTCTACCCATTGGGTGTTGGAACCGAGGTCGGTGGTCCATTCGGGGGTGGAGTCCAGCCCGGACAGGAGGCCCGTCGGCGCGGTCGACACGAGAATCCATGCCAGTAGTCTTGTGGCGGAGAGGCGAAACAAATGGACGTTCATAAGGAGTAGTTTCGGATTAGGACCGGCATTCCGTAGCGAAATGGAGAGTAAGGGGCCTTCGGTCGGATCCGACGATCCCAGATGCTCGATTCTTAAATGGTTTTTGCGTTCCGATGGAAAAGAGAATAGGGCTGGATTCGCTATTCTTGTTTAGCTAGCTTGATGAGATGCGCCTTTTAGTAATTAGCCAGGCAGTCCTTGTGTCCTTCGTTGCGGTCAGCGGCGCCGAGCGCCCAGCGATATTGGAAGAGAACTTCGAGCCAGCTAATCGGACGCATATTTCCGAGACCTTGGAAGGCGATCGACTTATGAAGGTGGTCCCAAATGAGGGGGTTGAGGGCAGTCACGCCCTTCGAGCGACCTATGAAGGCTATGAAAGAGGGAGCCATCGCTTGACGGATCGATTCGAGCTTGGCGAGCGCGGACTCGAGTACACCTTGAATTACGATGTCAAGTTCGACGAGAATTTTCAGTTCGTCAAGGGAGGCAAGCTGCACGGACTCGGCCCCGATCAACCGATAACCGGTGGCAAGGCGATGCGCCCCGATGGCTGGAGCGCTCGGGTCACCTTCAAGGAAGAGGGAACGGTGCGATCCTATCTGTATTGCCAAAACAAAGACGGAAAGTACGGGACCAGTATTTCGAATCCGACGTTTCATTTCGAAAAGGGACGTTATTATGCGATCTCCTTGCACGTGAAGCTAAACGAGGATGCGAACGCCGCCACTGGGTTCGCCCGCATCTACATCGATGGGCGACCCGTCATTCGGCATGAACGGATTCGTTTCCGCGGCGAGGTCGGCGAGGAGACGCTAATCAGCAAATTTCTTTTCAGCACTTTTCACGGCGGCCACGAACCGCACTGGGCGCCGCGTGACGAACGCGGGGACTACGCCGATGTCCACGCCTATTTCGACAATATTGCGGTCTATCGGGGCAGGCGCGTACGGAGCGAACCGGGCGATTGAAAGGCGGGGGACGCGCGAGGATATGTTGAAGGGAATTCCAGGTGTTTGGGTTGCGATCTTGGTTTGCGTTTGCGCGAAGCCGTTGGCGGTTAGCGCCGCTGTATTGGGCCCGGTGGACAAACCCGAGGAATTGAGGCGGCTGATCCAAGCCGCGGCGCCCGGCGATGCGATTGTCGTGGCGGATGGGCAGTACGCCGACTGGTCCATCGAACTGAACTGCGAAGGCAGCGTGAGCGCTCCAATCGTCCTGAGGCCTCAATCGAAGCAAGGGGCGGTCTTCTCGGGACGTAACCATTTCGCCTTTACGGGATGGAATATTCGCTTTGAAGGATTTCGTTTCGAGGACTGTATACTCGACGACAATCTGCTTGAATTGATGGGCTCCGAGAACTGCGTCATTTTCGAATGCGTGTTCGAGAATAGCGGGGGCAACCGAGCGACGATTGGCATAAAGGCGGGGTCGAAGGCGAATCGAATCGAAAATTGCCGATTCTCGAATATCGCGGCTCGCTGCATTAATCTAAATATAAACGAAGTAATCGTCACGCGTGGCATTCCGTCGGGCAACGTGATACGAGGCAACCGATTTCAGGACATTCCGCCGGCGAACGAAAACGGCAGGGAAACGATCAAGATTGGAACCAATCAGCCCACCTACGGCCACATTGTCGTCGAAACCTTGGTAGAGGACAATGTCTTCGAGCGTTGCGATGGGGAAGCGGAAATCATCAGCAATAAATGCTCGGGAAACATCTACCGACGCAATGTATTCAATCAGTGCAGTGGCGAGCTGGTTATGCGAGGGGGAACGAATTGTTTGATCGAGGAAAATCGGTTTTTCGGTGGAAAGGGCGGGATTCGCCTGAGCGGGGCGGGGCATACCGTGAGACGAAATCTAGTCGTCAACAGCAAAGGTACCGGAATTCGACTCATGTATGGAATGACCATGGATCAAGGGGGTCACTATCAAGCGGCGGGAAATTGTATCATTACTGAAAATACGATCGTTGAAGCGGCGAAGGTCGGGATTCTCATTGGAGATGGGGGTGGAAAGGATTGGAAGGAAAAGGGCGCGCAAAACGTGGCGCCTGCGAACAATCGATTTGCTGGAAACATCATTGTAGGCTCGCAAGGCGATTTGCTGGTCGACAAAGCGGGTTCCGCGAACGCAATCGAGAACAATTGGTTTCATCGAAAGGAAACGGCAATCGTTTCCCATCCCGGCCGAAGTCCCCAGTTTGGCGATCCGCTTTTTAGGGACCCTGCGAAGGGCGATTACCGGTTGGGAGGAAGCAATCTCTCTTCGATTAGCGGTGAGGATAACTGATAATAGCGAGACGAAAACGAGAGCTTTCTAGAACGGCTTTTGGAAGGACGGGCGCTTCAGGTGTTTCCTGAGGGCGGTTTTGATGGACGCGAATTCGGGTCGGTTCGCGAGGTTTTTCCATTCGTTTATATCGGTGGAGTGATCGTACAGCTCCTCGCTTCCGTCCGCGTAGCGATAGTAGCGAAGCGTATCTTTTTGCACGGCGAAGTTCTTGCTGAAAGGGCCGTTCTCGAGGCCGAAGTATTCGGTAATAGTGGGGTGGGGCCACGTCGCGGAGGGCGTTTCGAGCAAGGGCGCGAGACTGTTTCCCTCGTTGGTCGAGTTTTCGGGAAGGCCCGTCAGCTCTATTAATGTCGGATAGAGGTCGATGAGTCCGACTGCTTGGTCGGAACGCTCGCCATGAGGAATGTTCGGTCCTGCGAATACGAAGGGAATATGGGAGGAGCGTTCCCACAGCGAGTGTTTTTGGAAGCGATTCTTCTCGCCCAAGTGGTAGCCGTGGTCGGAAAGCAGAACGACGATGGTATTGTCTGCGTAGGGGCTCCGTTCAAGGGCATCGAGCACTTGCCCTACATAGTGATCCGCGAAGCTCACGCAGGCTAGGTAGGCCTGAATGATTTTAGGCCATTGGTCGTTTTCGATGGCCCAATCCGCGCTTGGCATGCCGTGTCGCAAGCTGATCTGTCGCGCGTGTTCGGATACGTCTTCGAGGTCATCTGCTTTGTATGGCGGCAGGGCCAGCTCTTCGGGATTCGGATACAGGTCGAACCACTTTTGCGGGACATACCAAGCGACATGAGGCCTCAGGAAACCGACCATGAGAAGGAAAGGATCGTCGTGCGATTCTCCCAATCGCTCGACAGCCCACTGGGCGGCGTCGTAGTCGGGCAGTTGATCGTCGCGATCGGGGGCGGCTGCCCAGTCGGTGCTAGTGGTGGAATGGGACCAATTCCTGCCGAGCTTTCCGGTGGTGGCATTGAACGAGCCACGTCCCCCCGAAGCGTCCACTGTGTCTAGAGGGACATGGTTATGGCAGATCTTTCCCACCGCCATGGTCTTGTATCCATGCTTGGCGAAGTAGCTGTGAAGCAAGTCGGTTCCCAGTTCGCCTGCCCGCTCCTGGAGTTCGGAATCTTTCATATGGCTGGGAAAGCCAACGGTGGAGGGATAGAGGCCGGACATCAAGCTAGCCCGCGAGGGACCGCACAGGGGGTATTGTGTATGGGCGTTGGCGAAGGTGACGCCGCGACTGGCGAGTCGATCCATATTCGGGGTTAGGGCGTCCGGATTGCGTCCCATGAAAGCAGGGAAATCGTTCAGGTCGTCAACTGACAGGATCAGAATATTGGGTCGCTCCTCGGCGAGTCCCACGAGAGGAAGCAGCAGGGTGACAAGGAGGCCGCGGAGAAGGGGCTGAGGTCGTTTCATGCAGTATTCATTCGATTGCATTCCCTAGCGGAGAGCGAGCGGAAATCGAAATGCGGCAAGGCGATTGCGGTCGATGCGCCGGAAGGTTGTCATTAGTAACTGCCCTATGGTAGCGTGCGGAATGGATGCTATGATATCGCTTTCCAAGCGCTTGGCCGCGTTGCCAATGCTTGTTCTGGCAGGGTGCGGGGTCGACTCCAGCCCTGTGGATTCTTCGCTTCGGGAGGCGATGACTTTCTATGCGTCCTTCGATGACGGCCCGGATGCGGAGTTCGCTCGAGGCGATGCGACCCTCTACGCGCAGTCGGCAACGGAATCCGGGAAGCGGGGCGCCCCGGGGCTGCCAGAGGAAGCGAGGATCGCGGTTGCAGGAGGCGAATTTGGGAATTGCTTGTCCTTCGCCACGCCGCGGGGAATCAGCGGGACGCGAGCCTTCTTCAAGCTGAAGGACAATTTTCCCTACCGACCGGGCAATTGGGGCGGCGCGGTTTCGTTTTGGATGCGATTGTCTCCCAAGGAAGATCTGCGTCCTGGGTTTACGGATCCGATTCAGCTTACCTCCAAGTCCGCCTTGGACGGGGGAATTTGGGTCGATTTCGACCGGGCCGAATCGCGTCAGTTTCGTATGGGCGCCTTCCCCGACAAGGCGCTCTGGAATCCCGAAAATCGGAGGCGGAGCGAAATTCCCAATGCGGAAAAGCCGTTGGTTCCGGAAAAGCGACCTTCCTTTGCTCGGGAGCGCTGGACGCATGTGTTGGTGGCGATCGATGGATTCAATAACGAAGATAAGAATGGATCGGCGGTTCTCTATCTGGATGGATAGCGTCAGGGCGAAACGACAGGTTGGACGCAGCGCTATACTTGGAATATCGAGGAGGCTCAGATCCGACTGGGCGTCAATTACGTCGGCGATTTCGATGAACTCGCTTGTTTCGATCGAGCGCTGTCGCCTGAGGAAGTCAAACGACTTTATTCGCTTGGCAAGGGCATTGCCGATTGGGTGGATTGAGCGGAGCGCCAAAAACGTTCACATGGTAGACCGTCGACGAGTCAGGCAGGCGTGCGCTTAGATCGCTTTCTTAATCGCAAGCTGCGCTTAGGCAGCAAGGGGGTTCGCCTTCTGCTCCTTGAAAAGCGAGTGTCGGTAGGCGGGGTTATCGTTAAGGATGGTCGGCTTGAGGTCACTGAATTCTGTCGCGTCGTCGCGGATGGGGAAGTCCTGCAAGACAAGGCCGCTTTGTACGTCATGCTCAACAAGCCGGTTGGGTGCGTGAGTGGGCGCCGGGATCCGATTTATCCGTCTGCCTTGGAGAGGGTCGATATTCCTGGAAGCGATTCGTTGCACACGGCGGGGCGCCTCGATTTGAATACGACCGGGCTTTTAATTTTGACTAACGATGGGACTTGGTCGCGTCGCCTTACCGATCCTCGATCGAAGAAGCCGAAAGTCTACCGAGTGGAAACCTCGGAACCGATTTCGATCGAATGCGAACGTCGCTTCGCGGAAGGGATTCACTTGCTGCCGGAAGATATCGTCACCCAGCCCGCTGGCATGGAGCGGTTGGGCGACCGGGAAGCCCGTTTGACGATATACGAAGGACGGTATCGACAAATCAAGCGCATGTTCTGGCGCTTCGAGAATAAAGTAGTGGCCCTGCATCGCGAACGCATGGGAGAGATTGCGCTGGATCCAGCGCTTGTTCCAGGGGAGTATCGCTTGCTCGGTCGCGAAGAGATCGCGTCGGTTTGAATCGATGCTGCCGATGCTCAGTTGATGTGTTGAATTCCACGTTCGCTAATGACCCCAAACTATATCCCCTATGAAGCGTAGAACCTTTATAAAATCTGCCGGCGTTCGCGCTGCGGCATCTTCTCTCCCCCAATGGTTTCAAGAAGAATCGCTAGCCCGGGCGGCAGTCGCCAAGCCGGGCCTGGCGAACGAAAGGTTAGGCGTCGCATTGGTTGGCTGTGGTGGTCGGGGACGCGGGGTGGCGGAGGCGGTTGCCTATTATGGCGATATGATCGCGGTTTGCGACGTCGATGAAGCCCATATCGACTTGGCCAAGCGAATCTGGCCGAAGGCGAAGGGGGTTAAGGATTTTCGCAAGGTAATGGAGATGAAGGAAGTCGATGTGGTGGTCTGCGGCACGGTGGAACATTGGCACACCCTGGTGTCTCTGGCCGCGATGCGGGCCGGCAAGGACGTATACTGCGAGAAGCCGCTTACGATTACCATCGACGAGGGCAAGCATATCGTGAAGGAGGAAAAGCGATCGGGCCGTATTTTCCAGACGGGTACGCAGCAACGTAGCGACAAGCGCTTTCGCTTGGCATGCGAGTTGGTCCGCAACGAGCGGATTGGCAAACTGAAGAGCATCGACGTTTTCTTGCCGAAAGGGCGTCGAGAAGGACCCTTCCCGACTGCCGCAGTACCGAGTGGATTCGACTGGGATATGTGGCAGGGACAGACATCCGACACGCCATACGTAAAAGAGCGCGCTCACCGGACATTCCGCTACTGGTGGGAGTATTCGGGCGGCACTATGACCGACTGGGGGGCGCATCACAATGATATCGCCCTCTGGGCAACGGGCTTCGAGCGCAGTGGTCCCGTATCGGCGAGAGGCAAGTCGCTGGTCGAGATGATTCCTGGCGGTTTTACGGCGGCGAGCGATTACGATGTCGAATACACCTATGGGAATGGAGTTACGCACCGCAGTCGCAGTACCCCGGCAAGCGCATGGAATGGGATGGTGATAGACGAGCAAGGCCAGCATCACGGTATACGATTGGAGGGTACGAATGGCTGGATTTGGGTAACGCGCGGCGAGATCGAAGCGAGCGATCCCGATATCCTAACGACGCCGTTTGGGCCGAGCGACGAACGTTTGTATGCAAGCGACAATCATGTGGCGAATTTCATCGATTCCGTGCGAGCGCGCAAGAAGGCGATTTGCGACGCCGATATTGGGCATCGATCCGCTACCATGTGCCATTTAGGGGTGACTGCCATTCGCTTGGGACGAACGGTGAAATGGAACCCCAAGCGCGAGAAATACGTGGGCGACAAGGAAGCGGCGGCGATGGTAAAGCGGGCGATGCGCAAGCCTCGGGATTATAGTATGATTTAAGCGATGAGCGCGAAGGAACCTATAGGAAAAGGTAGCGAGGTTGTTTGCAGAAAGACGGTTACCGAAGACGACATCAATCGGTTCGCGGAGCTTTCGGGAGACTTCGCGCCGAATCATGTGGATGAGGCATTCATGGCGAAGTCGGCCTATGGAAAGCGGATCGCTCATGGGGCCTTGCTGGTCGCCTATTCCTCCCAAGCGTCCTCTCGGATCATCGAGGACTTTTCCGCTGCGGAGCGGGACGCTACTCCGATATCGTTGGGCTACGACCGAATTCGATTCATCAAGCCCGTGTTCATCGACGATGTCATTGAGATTCGCTATACCGTAGAATCCTATGACAAGGAAGCCGCCCGAACGTTCGCCAAGATCAAGATAACGAATCAGGATGATCAGCTCGTGGCGGTCGCCACCCACATAATGCAGTGGGTCCCCAACGGGTAATTAGACGGGTGGGGCAATCTCGAGCTGGCGAAAATAGTCTACGCTCTTTTTCAATAGGCTCCATTCGTCTAACAGGACGGTTTCGGCGTCGGCGCCCTGTTCCCAAGGACTTGAATACGGCTCGTCTACAGGGCGTCCCTTTTCGCGAAGCATTTGCCAGGAGAGAAGCGTATCGAGATTGGGCTGGTTTGGGTAGGTCGACCACCAATCGGGATCCCGTAAGGGAATGGAGCGGGTGGCTTGGGCGGCGATTTCGATTCCAGGGAGGACGTCCTGTCCGTTGGCGTGAACGATCTCGAGAATACGGGGAAAGTCTATGACGCCTTGCCCGGCGACACAGCGGACGAGGCGGTAGCCGTTTGGCGCCGGATGCATGGTGTAGTCTTTCAGGTGGAGGTGGCGAATGATTGGGGCGAGGCGTCGGGCGGATTCGACAGGGTCCTCTCCAACGGCTAAAGGATTGCCCGTATCGAACGTGACCCCGAAAGCGGGACTTCCATTGACGGAGTCATAGAGCGTAAGCAAATCGTCGACGGTTGCATCTTGGTGGTTCTCAGCGGCGATCACGATATCCAGATCTTCGGCAATTGGGAGGATTTGCCGCAGCCTTTGGGCCGTTGCTTCCAGATGGGAAGGCCAACCGCCTTCAATGGGCCTTCGGTCGCCGCAGAGCAGGTTACTGAGCATGACTCGATAAATAGTGGCGCCTGTCGCCCGAGCCATCCGCATCGATGTTTCGATCTGCTTGGGGTCTTCGTCTAAAAGAATGCCGGCATCCGCAACCACCTTCATTTTTCTGTCCCGGAGCGTCTCCCCGAGATCCTGCTTCGAGGCGTCCCGCTCGACAATCCTACCATCGAAGGAGGGGATGCGGTTCGAAAGGGGGGCTTCGATACCGGATAGTCCGAGATTCTCCGCTCGCCCTACGAGATCGAGCAAGGCGAGGGGCGATGGATTCGCCGAACCATTCTTGAGCGGGATGTATCCGAGCGTGTAGGGGAGCCCGTAGCCGGTGAGGATATAAGGAAGGCGTTTGGCTGGAAGGCTCAAGGCGATTGCAGTTCGAGGAGACAGGGATCAGTCGATTGAGGCGACCGAATCGAGATCGTTCGTGGCGGCGACCGCGTTTTCGGGACCGTTTATTGCGTAGTGAAAGTCGATTTCGTAGCCCTGGTAAGCCTCGCCCTTCAAATGCCACTTGCCAATATGAGCCGTCGTATAGCCATTCGCTTTCAAAAATGAAGTGATGGTCGGTTCGCCCGGGTCAAGGGTCAGATCTTTGTAGAATCCGCGACCTGGATATTGACCGCGCATTAAGGCATAACGACTCGGGGCGCACCAGGTTCCTGCTGAATAGGCATTGGAAATGGATAGCGATTGAGAGGCGAAGGTATCCAAACTTGGAGTCTTGACGTAGGGATGCCCAGTCGAAGCCAAATCCCCTGCGCCTAGGTCGTCCGCGAGGAAGAGAATAATATTCGGGCGATCGGATTCCCCCGAGGTCTGACTGGAATGAACCGTCAGGAAGGCTAGTGGCATCGCGACTACGAGCAATCGGGAGAATCGAGATGCGAGCATGAGGTGGGGACTATCTCTGGGGAGCGCTATGGGTCAATCGCTTCATGGGTGACTCGTTTACTTGGATTGCGAACCTCTCGGGCTATTTGAAGTTTAGGGGAGCGAGCGATGCGACATTCGCGGCAATACTCGATTTCACGCAATGCGCTGAAACGAGAGGTAGAGGTAGGCCCTGCGCCATCAGCGCGCGGGTTCCCATCAGGCGGGGATTTATCGTATGCGACCGATCCCTGCGATGAGCTTTTCGGGGAAAAAAACTGCGACGCTATTGGGCGCCCGAACCGATCAGGGGGGCGTTAACGCGTTCGCGTTCTTCGGGCGTCGGAAAGCGGTCCAGGAGTTCATCCATCAATTCCCGCAAAGGCTCGTTAATGAGCTCGCGATAGGCGCGGTCGAGCTGTTGGTCATTGATCATGACTGAACCGGTTTTGCGCTCGTTGTAGGTTCCCAGCGTATTCAGCTCTCCGTATTGGGACAGCCGGGCCCGAATTACTGCCACGAGATCGCCGGAATTATCCTGCTCGAATCGGAGCGCGGTTATAACCAGCACGGGTCCATCGCCCGGCTCTTCGAATTCGGAGAGAAGGTGGACATCGATCGGAAGCTCGTACAGCTCCAGCAATTCGGCCATCGCCACTCTGAAATCCTCTCGGCGGAGCTTTCGCATGTTTTCTGCGACTTCGGGCATGGAGATCATGAGTCTCGGGTCTGCCGAGTTCCTGAAGTCGACATAGAGCGTTTCCGATTCGTCGAGAAAGATATATTGCTCTGTGTCTTGGGGAACGGTGGCGCAGGCGGCGAGACCTAGGGCTAAGAGCGAAGCGAGCGTTCTATGGGTCGATTGTCGTTTCATGGGATATAATAAACTAGCGGTTGGACGCATTACAGGCAAGCACGTAAGGGGGAGCGTCGGGCGATTTTCATGCTAGGGTATCGGAATGCGATGCGAAAATGACTGGGGCGCCAAGGAAGCTTGGCGCCTCTCCTTTGCCCTCAATCCTCCCCAGGCCGATCGTTTCCGAGAAAACCAGGCTTGCCGCGCAGTGAGGAAGGCGAATGATTCGTGTATGCGACATTTCGTTTCCCCCTTGTTGGCGTTGGGTTTTCTTTTAACTCAATTGGCTGCCGATCAAAGCAAGCCGAACATCGTTCTGATCTATGTGGACGATCTTGGATACGGGGACCTAGGGTGCTACGGGTCCGAGAAGAACGACACGCCTCACGTGGATCAGCTGGCAGCGGATGGAATGCGTTTTACGGAATACTATTCGGCGAGTCCGGTGTGTACGCCGTCGCGGGCGGCTCTGTTGACGGGCGGCTATCCGGGCAGGGTGAGCTTCGACGTGTTCAATGGAGACCGAAAGAGCTGGGTGCTCTTTCCCGGCTACGCGGAGGGCCTGCACCCGAGCGAGCTGTTGCTGCCGGAATATTTGAAATGGCAAGGCTACGCGACGAGTCACGTAGGAAAGTGGCACTTGGGAGACCAGGTCGAGCACCTGCCGACGCGTCATGGATTCGATTCCTACTATGGGATCCCGTACAGCAATGATATGGCGATCATGCCTCGGAAAAAGAAGAGCCCGCCAATGCCCTTGCTGCGGGATGAGGAAGTGATCGCCGAGCAGCCGAAGCAAGCCCCCTTGATCCAGAGCTATACCGAAGAAGCGGTGAGCTTTATCCGAGAAAATCGAGATAGCCCCTTTTTCCTCTACTTCGCCCATATGCATGTGCACTTGCCTCACTATGTGATGGATCCCTTTCTCGAAGCCTCCCGCAACGGCGTCTACGGCGCGGCGGTGGCGGCGGTCGATTGGAGCACGGGAGTGATTGTCGCAGAGCTGAAGCGCCTGGGACTGGATGAAAATACCATCGTCATATTCACCTCGGATAATGGGAGTCGGGTGGATCAGCACGGAGGCAGCAACGGCGTGTTGCGGGGCATCAAGGGCCAAACCTGGGAGGGAGGCATGCGCGTTCCCTGTATAGTGAAGTGGCCTGGTCAAATCGAGCCGGGGTCGATGTCTAGCGAACTGGTCACGGCGATGGATTTCTATCCGACCTTCGCTTCCATCCTCGGGCAGCCATTAGGGAACGACCCCATTCGCGACGGGTTTGACATTAGCGCGATCTGGAAAGGCGAACCAGGAGCTCAATCCCCTTACGACGCTTTCTTCTACTATCTCGTCGATCAGCTTCAGGCTGTTCGCGTAGGGGATTGGAAACTACGTTACAATATCCCGAACCGCAGAAATCCCGACCCCTCTAGACCTGAACTGTACAATCTGGCAACGGATGTGTCGGAGCAACGCAACGTAGCTAGCCAGCATCCTCAAATCGTGGAGGACCTCATGCAACGGATGCGGGTCATGGGCGACCGGATCGGAGATGACCTACGGGGCGCGCCCGGGAAGGAACGGCGCGCTCGCGCCATAACGGACGACCCGAAGCCCCTGACGGAATTCGACGAAGACTATCCCTACATTGAACCGAGCTATCTCCTGGATCAGGCGGGGTGAGTGGGGATGGGATATCGAGAACCACGTACGGACCTCTCTGAGTTTCATTTCTTTTCGACGTTAGGGTTCGCCATTTGGAATCGTCCATCTCTAGCTTAGTTCTCGTATGGACCATTCCACTCATCGGAGATTCCTAGAGGAAGATATGCAGCGCCTGGAAGCGTTGTTAGGGAAGGCTGCCCGGTCGGATGCGGCGCTGCAGCGCGCCATCCAGGGGAAAGGGGATTTGCAGCTCTTGGATTTGGCCTGCGGCGCGTGCGACGAGGCGAAGACGCTAGCGAAGGTCTTTGGCAGCGGCGAACAGGAGACGGGGGAAGGCCGGAATCTACAGTTTGTCGGTCTCGATGTTCGAGCCCGCGAGATCGCGGAGGCCGCCACCCGATTCGCTGGCGATTCGAAGGCCGAGTTCGCGTTCATCAATGGCGATGCGACCAAGCTGGAAAACTACAAGCAGCTACCGGGTTCCTTCGATGTCGTCTTCATGCGACATCAGAATGTGTGGAATGGCAAACGGACCTGGGAAGAGATCTATCACAAAGCGCTGGAAACGCTTTCGCCCGACGGTCGACTTATCATCACCAGCTATTTCGATCGCGAGCATTTGGAAGCGATCGATGCGATCGAGAACCAAGGCGGAGAGCTCTTGCTAACTCGCGCCAATGAGCAATCCCGCAAGCTCGCATTCCCTGGCAAATCGGTCGATCGGCATTTGGCGATCCTGAAACGGAAGGGTTGAGGAGAGAGTGGCGAGTGGTCTACGCCTTCGTTATCACCCGCTCATTCCCGGAAAATCCTAAGGTTGACGTTCGACCCCTTACTTCGCTTTCCGAGGGTCGTCGAGGTACTGGCGCCAGCTATGTTGCGGCTGGAATCCAAGCATCCGCTTGGCTTTGGCATTGGAATAGAAGGTCTCGTCGGGGCCATGGCCTTCGGCTAGGGGAACGCCTCTGTAGCAGGTCTCGTGGAGTTCCGCGCTGGTCCGGTTCACGGAATGGTCGTCGTTGGAAACGTTGAAGACCTCGAAGCCGAGCCCATCGGTTTTAAGGCACAAATCCACCATTTGCCCGAGGTCGCGGGCGTCGATATAGGCGAAGATATTTCGCAAACGGAGTTGGGGGTCCTCGAGATAGGCGGGAAAGTTCGCCGGGTACTCGTGCGGCTCGATCACATTGTTGATCCTCAGGCCGTAGATATCGGCCCCGCTTCGGCGCTGGAAGGAACGGGCAGTGGTTTCATTGACCACCTTCGACATGGCGTAGCTGTCCATCGGGACCGTGGGATGGGCTTCGTCCATCGGCAGGTATTCGGGTTTCAACTCCCCATCGGCGAAGCAGATGCCGTAGGTCGTTTCGGAAGAGGCGAAGACGATCTTTCGGACCCCCATCTTCAAGGCCGCGTCGATGACGTTGTACGTACCCATGGCGTTGACCCGGTAGCATTCGTTGTCCGAGGTTAGCAGCATTCGCGGTATCGCTGCGAAATGTACGACGGCGTCGAATTGCGGTACGCCCGTTCCTGGGAGCATTTCGTCGAATCCGGCGTAGGACGCCATCACGTCGTACATCTGCCCGGCATCGGTGATATCGGCTATCCGGTTGTCGACGCCCGCGAGATCGAGTGGGGTTTTGTCCACGTTCAGGACGCGATGGCCCTGCGCTATTAGGTAGGCGACCGCATGTCGCCCCGCTTTGCCGCTTCCGCCTGTGAATAGAATTCGCATAGTCTCTTTCGGTAGAATTTATCGAAGAGAATGATGTTAGGAATTTCGCTATCAAGTTTGAAATAGAGCTGCCTAAGGGGTCGCTTTTCGAAAATGAAATCAAACTTAGATTGAAAGATTGGATACTGGTCGCGGTCGAGTATCCTCCGTCAGGAGCCGTGCCTTTAGGCATTCGCTGCAAGTTTCCGAGGTCGCTGGGGGGGTGGAATCGACGGTTCCTTTTCAGTTGAGCCCGAGACAACCTGGAGGGCTCAGGTAGAAGCGTGGTTGGCGCGCGGGCCACTCTGCCAGGCCTTGAGTTTGACTATACGCCTCCTTCAGTTTATTTCGAGAATGCCTACCGAGGAGCCTTCCAGCTAAACGGGAGCGTTGCGTTTGGATATGCCCAGTCATTGAATACCGTGGGCGACGGCTTCCCGAAAAACTGTCGATCCGAAAAGTCGAACAAGGCGGTCCAGTCCTCATTGTTCTGAGCGTGGGCGCCTTGGCGCCAATGGAGCGCTATCTTGTCTTCGGCCCCCATCCATTCGTAGACGACGCGTGTGGCTCTATGAGTGAGCTCCGTTCCGTAGGGATTCGCATGGTAATCCTGCCGGGCATGGCAGTTCAAGAAAGCTCTTGGAGCGACTAGGACGCGCGAGAAGTGGGAGTCGAAGGGCATCCGATCTTCTTTCTCCGCGAAAGTGAAGTAGGCGGGAGGGAACCAGCGTTCGTTGTTGCCGATGTGGCTTTTGATGCTTTGAGGACGTTGCCCCTCTTCGAAGTACCGGTAGCTTCCGGTGCCTCCCGTCCCGGAGGAATTCGGGGCGGTGATGGTGACCCGCTCATCGAAGATGCCGGCGCAAAGAGCCGCTTTGCCGCCGCGGGAATGGCCCGTAGCGACGACTTTATTCATGTCTGCGAGACCCAACTGATCAAGCGCATCGAGAACGACTCCGTGAGCCCAGCCCCATACTGCCAAGGCTCGCCAGGTATATTCTGGATACAATGGATAGACGCCGGCGGTTCGCAGCGCTCGTTTGTCATCTGTGGCTAAGGCTTCCCGTTCGAATCGGCAAAGCAGGTAGCCACGCCGCACCGCTTCCTCGCTGGCGAAGCTCGTGTAGGCATCCAACTCTTCATCGAAGGCGACGCGATCGTTCTTTATGACGGTCGGGTAGCGCTGGTCGGCCTTGGGTCGGACGACTACTAGTTTGCAACTGGCAGATAGTCCGTTTCGTCGAATAGTAAGGGTGTACGTTTCGCGTAATCCCTTTCCCTGGAACACCGCTTTCGAGTCATGCCTTTCTACTTCGACTCGTTTTGGCAGAGAAGGCGCCGTTCCGTACAGATAATGCTCGAGCATGGCTCGAATGTAGTTCTTTTGCGCTTTCCAGTCCTCGAGGTTTTCAACCCGACCCCCATCCTCCATGAGGAAGGGATCCGGCATTTCTTTCTGGATGGCTAGATCGTCTACCGCGGGAAAGCTATCTCCGATCGCGGCAAAGGGTAGAGCGATCAAAAAGGGAAGTTGGAAAATCAGAGTCTTAATTCGGGTACTCATTGGAATCTGGCTCACTTGAAGCGGCTAGGGGTTAACGGACTCATAGGAATGCGTGAGATAAGCTAAAGGGCTACTACTCGAAAACGCTGTCCGCGAAATCGAGGAAGTAGCCCCAGTCCTGTTCGGTGAGATTGTGAACGCCGGTTCGAATGTGGTAGCCGGTCGAGCCAACATGGCGCGGCGTATCCAGGACGGGCATTGCCGGGTCGGCTATATGCCCGAGCTCGAACAAGTCATATGCCGGGCCTGCCGCGACTAAAGAGTGGTACTCGCCTCGGGGATCGGCCCACAGGTCTTCGTCGGCGCTGGCGACGTACACGGCCCGTGGAGCGGCGAGGGCGATTAGTTGGTGCTGGTCTATGGGCAGCTCGCTTTCGCGGTCGTTGAAGTTGTTGAAGCGATCGCAGAACCAATGCGGGAAGGAGCGATTGATGCGAGCGATCGTTTCTCCGAAGGCGCGCCGGGATAGGGCGGCTCCACCGCAGCCGGAATTGTTGCTGTAGAGAATTTGAAAGCGTTCGTCCTCAGCGCCTGCCCATAAGGCCGCTTTGCCGCCCCGAGAGTGGCCTACGATGGCGGTTCGCTCCGGATCGATGTTCGTTTGTTGTAGAGCGAAGTCCAATACACGGCTTGCCGCCCATCCCCAAGCGGACAAGCTTTTCCAGCGCGTTTCGGGGTCTGAGTCGGGATCATCCAAAAGAGCCCGGATCCCCGCTTCGTAGCCTTCCTTTTTATCGGGATCTACGTGCGAGGTGTGGAAAGTGGCGGTCGCGTAGCCCCGCCGAAGCAATTTCTCGACGGGCCAGAAGGGGTCGAACTCATCTACTGCCTTGTCTAGTGGGATCAGATAGCGGTTGTTGATCTGAACGACTACCGGAATCGGCCCATTCGAGCGTGGCGTAGCGAATACGAAGTCGAAGGAAAGCGACTTTCCGCGCGCATGGATCGTCGATCGAATCTGTCGGACGGTCGCTCCGATCCCAAATGCGTTGTCCTTCCGACCGATCTCTTCGTATCCGATTTTATATTCTGTAGAAGGACGAATGCCGTAGACGTTTTCGCGAAACTTCTGCAGGAGTTCGGGTCGCCGTATGGCTTTCCAGTCGCGGGCGCTCGCTATTGCTTGCCCCGATTCCGATAAAAGCGGATCCGGCAGCGTGTAGTCCGGCACGCGCGATTCATGGAAATTGTGTTCAGGCCTTCTCTCGCTCCTACCGTCGATTACCTCGCTTCGTGGCGTCCAACCGTCTGTCGGCGATTGGGCGCTTGCGGGGTCCATGAAGGCGACGACCATTGCGGCGAGCGCCGACGACACGAGCATGCGCTGAAATACCTTTGCCGTTCGAGCGGTTTGTGGTCCTCGATCGGGACGAGCCACAAAGGATGGGTATGGAAAGAGGCAAGAAAGGACAGGGATCATTGTTTGAGGGGTTGATCCGATTATCGAGCGGGTTGAGTCATTAGCGAGACTTAACAGTCAATGGTCCATCGAAGACGGTAATGCGGACGACCTCGGTTTTGGCGATATGCGGATCGTGTACTTAGCCCTTGGGGGCGTGGAAGATATTGGAGCATGCGAACGGCAATCCGTTGCCGCGTTCGATTGCCACACCCAAAGCGAGTCTGGGTTGACGAATCGCCGGCGATCTCGTATCAATTGAATATGGATATTGAGAATGAGAAAAACGTGCTGGGCGGAGCGTTGGAACCTTGCAGCTTTGAACCGTTGACTGGCTTTCATCGAACGGGTCGCTGCCAAACCGGCCCGCATGACCATGGCTGTCACGCCGTTTGCATTCAGGTCACGGAGGCGTTTCTCGAATTTTCGAAAGCTGTCGGAAACGATCTCAGCACGCCAATGGAAAACTACGGATTTCCGGGTCTCAAAGCGGGGGATCGCTGGTGCCTCTGCGCCGAGCGTTGGAAGCAGGCCCACGAGGCCGGTTCAGCGCCTATCGTTATTCTGGAAGCGACGAGCGAGGCCGCCTTGAAATACATCTCTCGCGGAGTGCTCGAGGAATTCGCTTTGGTTGAATCCGATTAGTCGCTTCGCGGCGCGCAAATTGACCTTTTGACGTTTGACCCCATTAGGCGACCCTCAGGTTCGCACGGCGATCAACCAAAATTCTTTGCGAAGCTTTAATGCATTCTTGGCTAGTCCCCCAACGAGATTAAAAGGCGCCAAGGTAAGATCGGCTATTCTCTCTAATATCGAAGCGTGTTTGCGCAGGAGGTGAGGGTGTACTTTGCCAACTCGGTAGCCAGCCTGCTCAAGAAGACGACCCAAGGTAGCCGGAGTGTAGTAGACGAAATGTTCGTTCCCGCCTTTGCAATCGGGACGATAAAAACGGCTTTTCATGGGATTACGCTCCGCCTTGCGATATTCAGCATGCGGAACAGCTATGAAAAGGACGCCCCCGGATTGAAGCACTCGATAGGCTTCCTTCAGGGCTCCTCGCGGATTAGGCGTGTGCTCCAGAACATGCTTCATGATCACGACACGAAAGGCTCCCTCTACGAACGGCAGGTGCTCAAGATCCCCCATCTCAGCTTTCAGGCCCTGTTTGCGGCAGGCTTCGACAGAGTAAGGGGCAACGTCAGTCCCAACGCACTCAAGTCCAAGGTCCCTGGCGGCTCGAAGCGTGTACCCAAGCGAGCAGCCTATGTCCAATAGAGGGCCCGGTCTTGTGTGGTTTAGGGCGTCGAGAATTTGTTTACGTGACTTTCGGATACGGCGCCCCGTGCGTTTATCATAATCATGAGCATGCTTGCTATCTCCCGAGCGGAAATACTTCGCGTCATAGATATCGTCGCTCGTGGCTCCGATTCGAGCAGAACGTTTGTAGATCAATCCGCAATCGCTGGAAACCCAAGTGAATTCTGGAAACTCGGCGTACGGGCTTGCCTGGGCACTATCGCATAACGGGCAGCGTTCAATGATGATCGTCTGCGAGCCGTTATCCTGAGAGAGTTGGTCTTGATTTGGCCGACGCATGATGGTTTAATAGAGTCTGTTTAGAGCGAACTTAAACTCGAGGCGATTCAATATTGAATCGATAAACCTGAGGCGAGTCACGGCGTTTTCAGTCAAGAGTCGGAAGTTCAGAGAACTGCCCAGGTAAGTATAAGAGTTCTGTTGGTTGGACTGACTATCTCTAGCCAGCTGCCTCGTTAAATATCACCTGTATTGGCTGACTAAGGATAGCCAGCCAATCCATTCCCAAAGCAACTGATAAGCCCTTATTTGAACCTATCTTTAGGTAGGAGAAGCCCATTTAGGATTGATAGGAAATTGCTCCGCCATCTTCGCTTCGCTACGTCAATTGTTCCGATTTAATTCGGAGGGGTGTTGAAGGCTTGGTTTTGCACTATCACGTTACAAAATACGTGGATTGGTTTTGGACCACAAGGGTTAATGGGTGCCCTTGGTCGAGTTAAATGGCTGGCAAGCGTCGATTTTGCGAAAATGACCTGTTGCATTTGCCTATTTGCCGCAAATTGCCTGGGGCCAACTCACTACAATATTGTCTCGCTGGGATCTTGGATCCGGCGAGTTATTCTTCGTAGAAGACAGGTTCGTCGTCTTGCGGCATGGGATCGACGCCATCCCAGCGATTCGCTTCGATTGCCCAACGGCCCAGCGGGGTATCGCTCCAGCAGAGAGACGTTTGGTCCCACTGCTGCTCGTCCTCGGCGGCGCTTTGGTCGATTTCGAGCTCAGCTAGCGTCTGCGGGACGGTCGGATCTCCAATTGGCCTCTGATTCCATTGGTCTTCTTCCCATTGCGGGGGATGGCGCTGGTCGAAGTCGTCCTGGAAGCTTGTCTCCTGGCTTTCGTCGAGGTCTTGCCGACTGGCATCATGCTCGGAGGGCGAGTCGCTGGAATCGTCCCATTCTCTGTCGTAGACGACGATGCCTGCGAGATCGTCGCGTTCGCGAGCGTAGTGTGCGAGCCGTTCCCGTCGAGCCTGTTCCCAGGACTCGAGTTCGTAGACTATACCGTCGAGAAAACGGCGAAGGGCAATTCGGGCGCTTCTTGGTCGGCCGTAGGTGGCGGCGCTCGAGCGCCTTGACTGTCGGTGGCGTAGGCGTGCCAGCCTAGTGTTTTAAGCAGGGCTGCCGCCTGTTCGGGACTTTCGAGTATTCCCGCGATGCGCATGAGCCGCGAGCAGACCGGGCAAATGAGGCGACCGACCTCCTAGGCCTTGAGGATGAGCTCCCGCCACTTCAAAGCGTGGGATCGCTGGCGCCTCTGCGCCGAGCGATGGAAGCAGGCCCACGAGGCCGGTTCAGCGCCTATCGTTATTCTGGAAGCGACGAGCGAGGCCGCCTTGAAATACATCTCTCGTGGAGTCCTCGAGGAATTCGCTTTGGTCGAAACGGATTAGTCGCTTCGCGGCGCGTTGTATGCTTTGACGTTTGACCCCTTAAAAAGAGAGAAGGGGAGCCATACAATGTAGATTCTGGGCGATGCCTACGCGGGAGCGCTGTAATTCGTGCGCGGCTCTTTGCTGAGTCTTATGACTCCTTGCTCGGGAGAACGACGTGGGCCGCTGTGCCCGCATTTTCCTCTGAAATAAGGTTTATTGAGCCCTTCATCTTCTCGGTAAACTGGCGACAGAGTGAGAGGCCAAGTCCCGAACCATTTTCGCCCGATGTACCCTCGGTGCTGTAGCTCTTTTCGTATGAAAAGACAGATTCGAGGGCACTTTGCGAGAGGCCGATGCCTGTATCTTTAACATCGATACATGTTTTGTCGGCATCCGTTTTGCATCGAATGGTAACGGATCCATTGCGGTGGGTGAATTTCAAGGCGTTGCTCACAAGGTTTTGGATGATGGAGCGGAGCATGGTGCCGTCAGCAAATACGGTAACTGCTTCGTCGCATTCGCTGGATAGATGAATGCCCTTTTTGTTTGCGAGAGGACCAAGGAGTTCGACGATCTCGTCGACAACCGCTTTGAGTTCGATGTTTCTCGGCTCGCATCGCATTTCTCCGCGATCGAATTGCGCCCAGTCTAGAATATCGTGGATAAGTTTGTCGGCTGTTTCGGAAGTACGGTTGAGATGCTCGACGACTTCCTTGAGCTCATCCTTGCCCATGTTTTCAGCTCTGCGTTTCAGATACTCGCATAGGCCCATGATGCTCTTCACGGGTGAGCGAATGTCGTGCGATAAGATAGAGAAGAACTTGTTCTTGGTTTCGTTGAGCTGTTTCAGATGGGCGGAGCGGTATCGCAGTTCGAAATTCGATTGAACTTGGCGAGCAAGGGACTGCATGGCACTGCGTTGCTTATCATTCAATTTCTTGGGAACCGTGTCCATCGCGCAGAGCGTGCCGAGCTTGTGACCATCGTTAGTAATAATTGGGGCGCCGGCGTAGAAACGGATATTGGGCGCTCCGGATACGAGCGCATTGTCGGAAAACCGTGCATCCTCCGCGGCATTTTCGACTTCGAGGACCTTGTCATCGTGAATCGCGTGAGCGCAAAAGGCGAGGTTTCGGTGTGTTTCCTCGGCGTCGAGTCCGACTTTGGCCTTAAACCACTGACGCTCGTCGTCCACCAAACTAACAAGGGCAATGGGCGTTTCGCAAATGTATGATGCGAGTTCAACGATATTGTCGTAGGCGACTTCAGCTTCCGTATCCAGAATATCGTAACGTCGGAGGGCTTTGAGGCGTTCGTTTTCGTTTTCGGGGAGCGGTGCAGCTGGCATTGGAAAGTGTTATGGATGATCAGGTCAGTAAATCGAGGCTCCCTCCGGATAAATCAACGTAAAAGGATTTTTTTTGAGCTTTTACAAAAAAAGGCGAAATAATGTTGTGATTAAATTTGAGCAGGGTCTCATATCAGGCAAGTTGAGAGAGAATTAAGTCGTTCCGATTTGATTCGGATGGGAGTTGACGGGTTGTTCGCAAATCGATAGCTGGTCGCCCGCGTTGAGCGGGGACGTTAGGTATGGGGCACTCGACCATGGATAGGCGAAAAAGTATAATCGAGGAGATGATAAACTCAACCGAATCGAAAAGCTCAACTGCGAATACTGCAGGTACTTCAAGGGATTGATCGCCTGCGTGCAGGAGATCGCCGCTCGCTCTGAACAATATTGGTGCCCGATCAAGCACGCAATGCGCCTCCCTGCTATACACAGCGGCTATCACAAATTTCTCGACGGTGGCAATGGCCAGGATTTCCACAAGAGTGCGGCTGCGTTACGCAAGGATTTCGGGGACATCGAAAAGAAGCAACGCCTGCCCCAATGATCGGCAATTCAAACCGTGGTCGACTCAGGCGCTGGGAATTGGACTTAACATCCAGCGATAGGCGTAATTGGCTTCTGGGATTGTAATAAATGCATAATGTAAAAATTACAATAATATCAAAAAGATGTAAAATATACTGATCCGTCTTCTCAGGGAAAGGAGTAGGTAGCTTTAAAAACTTGATAGACTGATACTTACGAAAATAGGAATACTGGCACGATAGCTGCTAAAGTGGCAAGCGAATATCAAATTTCACAGCGTAGCAGAGTCACATGCGATGATTAGAGTCAACGATAAGCACGACACTCCCCCAGGCGGAATTGGTTCCCGTCATGGGTCGACTGTAGGTGTAGAAATCGGTTATGACACCATCTACATGGTTCGTTTGGGATCGGTGTCGGACGGAGCGATCAGGTCAGACATTTATCGCGAGTTCAAGTATGACCAAAAGTTGGCCTTGGGAGACGCGGAGTTTGCCGCCGCGCTTAAAAAAGCGCTGAACGAATTTTGTGGACCATCGAGTGAGGTTGAGATCTGGTCGGCGCCCAAATCGGAGCAAGGTCGCGTGTGCAGCGTAAACACGCCTCCGGTTGGAGCCTCTCGGCTGCATGGGGCAGTTCAGTGGGCCCTGCATCGCAAGGAACCGTATTTGGAGAAGGAGACGCTGGTCGATTTCCAGATAGAAGATGAAGGGAAGCTCGATGCGAACCAAAATTTGAGAATAACCGGGGTGCTTTTTTCCCGTGAGGATGTGGTAGAAATCAAAGAGGCGTTCTCGCGAGCGGGTTATCCGCTTGCAGGATTGACGGTCCCTTTGCTTGCCTTCTGCAATCTCGTCAGTCTCTCAGATGAGCACCAGAAAGAGTCGGCCGTATTGATCTGTTGCACTGGGTATTATGCAACGAGTCTTAGCGTTTTACGGTATGGAAGGCTAGTGTTTTCCAGAAGCGTGCCCATTGGGTTGAAGGTAATGGCGGAAGCGGTTGTGAAAGAGTTCGACTCTACGTTAAGCCTCGATGCAGCGATTCAACTAGTTTCAAGGTGTGGACATCAATCCGGTAATCTCGATTCGGACGATATTTTGCTCGAAGAAAAAATCAACACTTTGCTAGGCCCGATTCGAGAGCGGCTAACCGGGCAAATAGAACGAACCCTTGAGTATCACACGAGCAACTACGATACAAACCCCGTCGAGAAGATCTATTTTGGCGGCGACATAGGGGTCAAAACGGGTTTATTCGAATCTATTTCCAGGCAGCTTGCCTTGCCTGTCTCTATACTCGATCCCCTGGGGCCCCAAATAGAAGCGGACCCAATTGGACGGGATACGAGCGAGAGCGTAACTTCATTCGCAGCGGCTTACGGTATAGCTCTCGAAGGGGGCAAAGCAGGAGTCAATCTAGCCTACACGCGGTTGGATCGCCAGAATGACGAAAAGCGTAGTAGGGCGGTAAAGTACGGTTTTGGGGGTCTGGCATTAGCCGTTTCGCTGACGGTATTTTTCTTCGTTTTGCAGCAATCGCACTTAAACGCATTGCGTGCGGAACGAGATGAGCTCAATCGGGCCTTGGGCGCTTCGGCGCCGATACTAACAGAGGCTATCATCGATGAGTCGATCGAAGAGGCGTCCGCCTTCCATGGGAGGCGAAAGACTTTAACGAGGCGCTATGCAACCCTCGCGGCTCTGACGGAAATCGCCGGCTTGACACCGGAAAGCATATCGCTGGTACACATCTCGAGCGAAGCGAGAGAAAGGTTCAGCGGAGGTTTGGAACCCGTTGACCGTAAGCTTTTATTGAAGGGAGTCGTAACGGGGGAGAGAACATCCCTGGAAACGACGCTCACTGTCTATGTGGCCCGCTTAAACCAGTCGCCCTTATTCGGATCAGTGGAAGTAGATTCCTTGAGGCTGGTTGATGGCGAAGAGGGATTGCATTTGCTTTTCGCTTTAAAGGCGAACGACGAGCGAGCAGGAGAGGAGATCGTAGCAGAAAGATGAATACGGTAAGTTTAGCAGGGAAAAACAATCGTAGATTGGAGGGGGCTATATTGGGAATCGCGACCATAGCCTATTTTATCTTCGCTATTTCCGGCTTTCTCTCGATGTCTCATCGGATAGAAGACGCTAGGTTGGAGGTGAAGGGCCTCGAATCCGATTTACAGGCTCAGAGCATGCTGCAGCCAGTCCATACGCGGTTGCAAAACAGCATGAAGCTCACTCTCCCCGCGGGAATTCAATCCTACGAGCGGGAGTCGCTTGAGGTCGAAGACCTAACTTCATTGCCGGCGGTTTTCGAAGACCTGGCGAGCGAAGCGGGCGTGGAGCTCGTATCGGCTACACCTCAAGCGAGATCGCTCCAAGATGGCAGGGCAATGCTGCGCGTCGACGCGCGGATGCGCGGAAATTTTCTAAGCTTCAATGCCTTGTTGAACAGGTTGGTTGAAGTACAGTTTGTCGATGCGATCGAATCCCTGGGTATCGATGTTACGGAATTGGGACAAGAATTGAGCCTTTCAGTCTGGCTATCTATCCGATGACAACTAGAGAAAAGATAGTCCTTGGGCTCTGCGGAGCGACGACAGTCGGGTTGTGCTTGTTCTACGCGCTAGGCTCGTCTGACAACCCGGATCCATCAACTAGCGAGCGCGACATTGCTTCGCTGGTGCTTAAAGCTAAGGAAGGCTTGGCTGAAAGCGAGTTAACAGATCGGGAAACGAGGGTATTGTACTTAGCTGCCCGCCAATCTCTGCGCGATCCTTTCCGCTCGAAGCCTTTGCAATTCACGAGAGACGAACCAAAAGCCGAGCTTCCTTTGCCCAGCTATACCGGATTTATTGATACAGGACCGGAGCCGATCGCGATTATCGACGGTCTGGATTACAGGCCCGGGGAATTGGTAAGCGGAGGGGAATTCGAGGTGTCCGGGATCGCTGCCGACCACATACGACTGCTTCGGAGAGGAGCGGGGGTCACATTTAGCGTACCAATTGAAAAACTGCAAGCACCATGAATATTCCACTAAGCAGAAAGACTGTCGTCGGTGCGGCGAGCAAGAAACAGCGCCAAAAGTCGAGAGATTCACTGCTTACTCTGGGGGCGGTTGTATTCACTTTAGCCCTCTTTGCGGGCTGTGCGTCCACCAAGACGAGAATTGGTCGTGATCTGGATGTCGAGTTAGAGGACTGGAAGGCGAAAGCCACCGAATCTTTCAGAGTTGCGCCGCCCGCCCCCGAACTGCCGTCTATGCAGGATTTCCATGCAGAAGAGGAAGTTGAGGAACTATCGATATCCGACGAGTCCATGCTCCCGCGGATACCGGTAAGCGAACTCATGCTCGCTAGAGAAATGGATGTTGGCGTTTTGTTACGGGCTCTTGCCGACGCGGCGGACCTGAATATAATAGTCAGCAACAATGTGAGTGGCCCTGTATTGGTTAATTTGAGACGGGAAACCCGATGGGATCGTCTATTTGCGGCCATAATCGAGGCCCATGGATTGCACTACGATCTCGAAGACGATTTGCTCCGCGTCTTTGCGCTAGAGGACGTCCAGCGAAACATAGCGATGGAGCAGGCGCTACGCGACCAGCTTGAGGCAGCGGAGCAGCGGACCCGTTCAGAGCCTATGGTCATAGAGATGATGCGCGTCCATTACGCCGATCTGGATCGACTGGCCGAAACCGTGAGAGTGACGATGCAGGCTCTCGGCTTGGTGGAGGAGCCGACGGACCCGGTGGGAGTTTCTGAATCAAACGAAAAGCGTCTGATGATAAGGGCGGATAATGACTCAGGGCAACTGATTATTAACGGAGTTCCAGACGATATAGCTCGGGTACGCGAACTCGTCCGGGGTCTGGACCAACCGGCTGCGCAAATCCTTATCGAAGCGAGTATCGTTCAAGCGAATAGCCAAGTCGCAAGGGAGCTCGGATTTCAGTGGGGGGCTTTCAGCACGGCCGAAGATGGCAGACTCAGCCTCGGGACAACCGAAAGCGGGAATGGTTTCAACTCTAACTTCCCGGGGAGCTTCTCTCCAGATGAACCCAGTTTCATATACGGTATCAGTCGAGTTAAAGGCACGGATATTCTGCAGACGCAGTTGACAGCCCTTCAGAAAGACGGGCGTCTGAATATTGTTTCAACGCCATCTATCACAACCCTCGACCAGCAGACTGCGATTATAGAGAGCGGAGAGGAAAGACCCTTCGTATCTGCGGTTGGAACTGGCATTGCTTCATTCCCGCAAATAGAATTCAAGCGGGCGGTGTTGCGATTGGAGGTGACGCCACAGGTGATTGACGAAAATTGGGTCAAGCTGGATATCAACACCGTAAAGGACGAATTTGACGACGCACGATCGGTTGTGATCGAGGGGACCGTCCAAGTTCCTATACTGACTCGTTCGGCTCTCACATCGCTCTACCTGGCTGACGGGCAGACGACTGTGATTGGAGGTCTCTCATCTGAAACGCAGAGTGACCAAGAAGGAGGGATTCCGGGTCTTAAGAACTTGGCAGGATTCGGCGCTTTGTTCCGGAACAGCAGCAGCCGAACTTCACTGAACGACACCCTGATTTTCATAACTCCGCACATTCTTCCGCGAGCCGAAGTCGATGAGCGTGGAAACCTGACTCCACGAAATTCAGGTTCGAGTTCTAGCCAAGGAGGGTCTGTCGAGTGAGGCCAAATTTAGAGGAGATGCTGCTCGCGGAGGGACTCCTCTCGCAAGAACAACTGAAACAGGTTCGGATGATCCCCCGGCCTCCGGGTTTCCGGATACAGGAGTATATACTGCGGGAGGGACTAGTCGATGACGCGGATATGGTCAGCGTGCTCAGTTCGAGGCTGCGTATCCAGAGATATGATCCTGATTTGTATCCCGTAGACCCTGAATTGGCGTCCGCATTGCCTGCCTCCGTGGCAGGAAAGCATCACGTCGTGCCTCTCAAGGCGCAGGAAGGTCTTTTGGTTGTCGCGACGCCGGATCCTTCGGACCTAGTGCAAATGGACGCTGTCCAGAGGCATGTTAAAAAAGAGGTGGAGCCCGTAATTTGCACGGAGGCGGAGTACAACGAGCTGATGAATTCCGTGTACGGGCTCGATTCGGGATTGGCCTCCATCCTAGACGATTTCGAGGAGGTCGACTATGGAGGAACGTCGTCGGACGAGGGTAGCGAAACGACCGAGGAGGCTAGTCTTCAGGAATTGATGGACATAGCGGAGGGGGCATCTGCAGTCCGCAGCGTTGATTGGATTTTTACTAGGGCCGTTCGCGAAGGAGCGAGTGACGTACATATCTCCCCGGAGAAAAATCACGTGCAAGTCCGACTCAGAGTGGATGGTGGCCTCAAGGATCTGCCCCCGATTCCCAAAACGTTGCTCCTGTCGGTTGTCTCTCGCTTGAAAATCTTGGGGCGGATGGACATTGCGGTGACGAGGGTGCCGCAAGACGGCCGTTTCACCGCCCGACTAGGGGGTAGGGAGATCAACGTGCGCGTATCGTCACTGCCAACCATACACGGTGAAAGCATCGTGATGCGCTTGCTCGATATGAACGCCCTGATTTTCAAGCTCGATCAACTGGGCATGGGTCGAAAGGACGCAGGGAAAATCGAAAAGGCGATCAAGAAGCCTCACGGTTTGATTTTGAATACGGGTCCCACTGGTAGTGGTAAAACAACTACACTTTATTCATTGCTGGCTATGTTGAACCGGCGCGATGTAAACATCGTCACAGTAGAGGATCCCGTTGAATACAGGGTCGCGGGCATACGGCAGGTTGAGCTGAACGCCAGAGCGGGCATGACCTTTGCCAGTAGTCTGCGATCGATACTGCGTCAAGATCCGGACGTGGCCATGGTCGGGGAGATACGAGATTCGGAAACGGCGATGGTAGCCGTGCAAGCGGCTCTCACTGGGCATCTGGTCCTCAGCACCCTGCACACGAATAACGTCATCGGGACGATCACCCGCCTGGCGGAGATGGGGGTTGAGCGGTTTCTGATAGCTTCGGTGCTGTCCAGCGTGATAGCCCAGCGGCTTGTCCGTCGGGTTTGCCCGGCTTGCTCGGAGATTTGGTCTCCATCCAGCGATGCCCTTGGATATTGGGGCCTGAGCCAAGATCCCGGCGCCAGCTACAAAAAAGCGAAAGGGTGCGACCGCTGTCGCCATACGGGTTATCGGGGCCGACTCGGCGTTTACGAGGTATTAGCCGTCAGCGAGGGCATTCAGGCCCAAATAGCCTCGCGAGCGGACGAAGGTCAATTGCGTGCCGCGGCTCTCGATGAAGGTGGGTTCACCTCGATGCGAGAGGATGCGGCTCAAAAGATTCGGAGCGGATTAACCACTCTGGAAGAGGCAGCAGGGAACATCGACCTATGAAGAAGAGAGAAGCGAACCGGTTGCTGCATCTGTTGGAGGGATCGTTCCCATCCAGGGCGATGAACGAAACGAAGGAGGCGTTGGACCGTGGCCACCTATAATTACACTGCGTCAGATCAAAGCGGTAAAATCAGAAGAGGGACGCTCTCGGCTGAAACCTTGGAGGATGCGTTGGAGCTAGTAGCGGAAGCGGACCTAGTCCCAGTCGATCTGAAGCTCGTCAACAAGAGCGTGGAAGGGGTTCTTGTCAGTCTGAAGACCCGGTACTTCAAAGTGCCGACCATGGACCTGATCGTTTTCACCAAACAGCTTGTAACGATGATCAGGGTTGGCATCCCCATGACGCAGGCCTTTGGGATTTTGAAAGACCAGACCGTCCAGCCAAGACTGAAGCGCATCGCAGGAATGGTCGAGAGCGAGGTGGAGGCGGGTTCGAGCCTTTCGGCAGCGTTGGGCAAGCACCCGAAAGTGTTTTCCCGTCTGTATTGCAGCATGATAGCGGCGGGAGAAGCGAGCGGCACGCTTCCAGAAGTGCTCGATCGGCTAATCTATTTAGTCGAGCACGAGAGCAAAGTTAAGGCGGAGGTCAAGTCGGCCCTACGCTACCCAGCCTTCATCGTGGCAACCATCGTCCTGGCGTTCATCGTTATGATCACATTCGTGGTGCCTCGCTTTGTGACGTTTTTCAGCGAGCAGGGATTGGAGCTGCCTTTGACGACACGGATTTGTATCGGGATAAGCGAAATCCTATCCGGTCATGGAACCCTGATAGGTTTCTTGTCGGCCGCTATTGGACTGTTGCTGTACTACCTGCTCAATCGGACTGCATCGGGTAAGCTTTTTAGGGACCGCGGACTGCTTTTGGCACCCATAATTGGACCGGTAATATCAAAAGCAGCGATGACGCGATTCGCCAGCATCTTCGCTATCCTCCAATCGAGCGGGGTGATGGTTTTGGATTCGCTTGGGATTCTCAAGGAAACGATTGGCAACTCAGCCATCGCTGGCGAGTTTGATAAGATTCGTTCCCTGTTGGAGGAGGGTCATGGGATTTCAGGTCCTCTCCGATCAGCGAAATACTTTCCCCCGATGGTCGTGAATATGGTCAAGGTTGGGGAGGAAGCTGGGCGACTGGAAGAGATGCTCCGGGATGTGTCCAAACACTACGACGTGGAAATCGCCTACTCCCTCAAAAAAATGACGGATTCCATAGGTCCTATCATGATAGTCGCCCTAACGGGGGTTATCGGGTTCTTCGCATTGGCGATCTATACTCCCATGTGGGAGCTCACGGAGATGGCGACGCAACGGGGATAGAATAATGGCTAAATCTTCGATGAGTATACTCCCCGTAATGGATCTGGCGCTAGCGAGAAGGGCCTCTGATGTGCACCTGGCGCCCGGTCGTAGTCCGGCATTCCGTATAGATGGGTCGCTGTGTCCCCAGGTGGACGATTTCGAGCCGCTTACCGTTGAAGATTGCGAGGAAATGATTTTCAGCGTTTTGCGCCCCGACCAGCGCAGCGCTTTGGACAAGGATCTGGAAATCGATCTAGGGTACGAAGTCGGGCTGGCGAGCGGACCCACTCGCTTTCGTATTAATGTTCACAGGCAGCGTCGCGGCCTTTCGGCGACTTTCCGCGTCATTCGAAGCGACATTCCGTCGCCAGAGGAACTCGGGTTGGAGCGTTCTCTTTTGGATTTTGCCAAACTGCCAAGGGGATTGGTCCTCTTCACAGGGGCAACCGGATCCGGCAAATCGACGACGATGGCCTGCCTGATCGAGCAAATCAACCAGTCTTGCCCGAAGCATATAGTATCGATCGAAGATCCGATTGAGTACACGTACTCGGAGAAGCGGTCTTGCATCACGCAGCGGGAACTTGGGGCCCACACGCGTGGCTTCTCGCCCGCTCTCCGGTCAGCGCTCCGCGAAGACCCGGATGTTATTCTGATCGGGGAGATGCGCGATTTGGAGACGATTCAACTGGCCTTGACTGCTAGCGAGACCGGGCACTTGGTCTTCTCTACTTTGCATACGACCGACGCATCGCAAACGGTGGACCGCGTCGTGGATGTTTTCCCGCCGGCCCAGCAAGCGCTGGTGCGGTCTCAATTGGCCTCGGTCCTGCAAGGGGTCGTCACGCAGGCGCTTCTTCCAAGGGCATCAAGCGAAGGGCGGATAGCCGCTCGGGAGATCTTAGTAGCGAACGCAGCCACCCGAACGCTGATTCGGGAAGGCAACACGCATCAGATCTACTCGTCGCTCGTGGCGGGTCTCGAGACTGGCATGTGCCCGCTGGAACTCTCCTTGGCGGTCAAGGTGAAACAAAACCTCATCGCCGAGGAAGAGGCTTTCAAAGCGGCCAATCGGCAGTCGGTTCTCCGCGACTACCTTGGCAGTCAATCGATCTCCGGCAGAGTGCCTAGACTTTCTCCTGCAGGGTCCTTGGAAGGGGGGGGTGAAGAGCTTGAGGGTTTCCCAGAAAGCCAGTCCCCATTTCGCCAGAGTCCACGAAAGGGCGAGTATTTGTAGCTTTCGG
>CBFHHM010000013.1:0-1674 GCA_965655705.1 Candidatus Pelagisphaera sp. | reverse complement strand
AGAGCTTGAGGGTTTCCCAGAAAGCCAGTCCCCATTTCGCCAGAGTCCACGAAAGGGCGAGTATTTGTAGCTTTCGGTCATTAAATTTTTGGTAAGCCAGGCATCGTCTGGGTTTCCAACAAGAAAACAAAAAACTAAACTAAAACCTAACGTTAAAAAAAACATGAAAATACAGAAGAAACTAAATAAAAAAGGTGGTTTCACCTTGATCGAAATCATCGCGGTACTCGCACTGCTCGGTATCTTGGCGAGCGTCGCTCTGCCTAAGTACGTCGACATGTCGACTGCCGCTGAGACGCAGGCAGTCGACGCTGCAATCGCTGAGCTGAATGGACGTGAATCGCTTACAAATGGGTGGGAGGGGTCCTATGATGACGTCCTACCGCCTTTTACAGATCTTGGATCCGACTATGATTGGGCTTCAGGCGACCCGACAACAAGTGGTGGCGACCTCCTGTTCGTTGGTGGAAGTGGAACTACCGTAACGCCGTCACGGGCCGCATCAACGGCGACTTCTCCGGCGGTTTGGACCCGATAATAACCGCTTTGCGATGTTGTTTTTGAGCAGGATGCAGCCGAGAGTCGGAGCAGGGCGAGATCGGAGTGGTTTTACGCTGATTGAGATCTTGGCTGTCCTTTTTTTAATTACCGTCTTGGCGGCGGGCGTAGTCAGTTCGATTCCAGATTCGCGACTGGTCCTGCCGGTGGAGGCCGATCGGCTTAGCTCGCACATACGGTATACGCAAATACGGGCCCAATCAGATGTTTACCAGTGGCGACTCGCCTTCACGGATACTCGGACCTACGAGATCGGTCCGGTGATCATTCCGGGCGCTGGCTTCACGCCAACGCCCATTCCCGGTTCGAGCGCGACGCAGCGGACGCTCCCCAGCGGCGTGACGGCCGATGCCGACATTGTCATTCGTTTCGATTCGTGGGGAAGGCCGCTCACTGACGCGGGGTCATTGCTTAGTTCCGACTTGTCAGTCACGCTCACCGAAGGCGGGGAAAGCAGGCAGTTAACCATTTTGGCGGGCACGGGGCTCATCAGATAAAACTTTTGGGAGTCTTCGAATGATTAACGGACGAGGGGGATTTACCCTAATTGAAATTGTGGCGGCAATCGTGGTGTCGGCAGTGACGGCGGCCCTGTTGCTTCCGCTCATAGGATCGAGCTTGGAGGGTAATCGAAGCCTTGCGACGAAGGGTCCGCAAGCGTTTGCTCTCCGGTCGGAAATGGATGCCTGGTGGCAGCTCTACCGGACGGAATACGAGGAAGATATACCTGGGTTGTCTGCCGCGATAAGCGCAGCTGCGGTCAGTTCGCCACCGCCGGCTTACAGTGTACAGTACAATGGCTGGGTCGACTTCGATGCAAACGGTGTTGAGTTCATACCCCCGGCGGGCACGGAGAATGTCTTGCGGGTAACCTTAGGCAATACTGAGGGCCAGGAACTCACCGCGTATTTTTTCCCGATCCCTCAAGAAGTCGGTGACGGCAACAGCAACAGCAACAGCAACAGCAATGGCAACAGCAATGGCAACAGCAATGGCAACAGCAATGGCAACAGCAACGGCAACAGCAATGGCAACAGCAACGGCAATTGAGGGTTTTCAAGATTGTTATGGCTGCTTCCTTCGAATGATCGCAGCGGATAGGAAGTGCGAGATAGA
>CBFHHM010000012.1:155181-165181 GCA_965655705.1 Candidatus Pelagisphaera sp. | reverse complement strand
CGGACTTCGTGGTGCCTCACGGGATACGCATCGATCGATATCCGTTTGTCGCGGATAAGGACGTCGCCTGGGATAAGCTGAATTTGCCAGGAAAAAGAGGGATTGGCGTATTCGGGCGCGTTCGTCCTCAAAAGGGAATCGATCTATTCGTCGATGCGATGTTGGAAGTCTTGCCGCGATTTGCCGATTTCACGGCGGTTATCGTAGGAAAAACGACTCCTAAGTTCGAACCCTTCGTTCGCGAGCAAAAGCAAAAGATAAAGGAGGCGGGCCTTGAAGATCGATTCGTTTGGAAAGGCGAGGTGGATTTCGAGGAATTGCCGGCGCTTTACGGCGCTATGTCAATCGTCGCCTCGGTTTCTCGCGTCGAAGGCTTTGGGTTGACCTGTTTGGAATCGATGAGTTCGGGCACGCCCGTCATCGCCAGTCGAACGGGTGGCTTCGAACTGGTAGTCAGGGATGGCGTCGATGGCAAGATCGTCGACTGCGACGATGCAGAGCAGATCGAGGAGGCATTCGAAGAGATGCTTGAAGATGGGGAAACGTTGAATGAGATGGGGCATTCGAGTCGCCGCCGTATCGAAGATGCCTTTAGCATCGAGCGGGAAGCCGGCGAGCTGACTTCGATTTATCGAATGTATGCGGAAGGGCCCGCGGAAAATATCTAGCCAAGCTGTTGGTCGTAGAGACTGCGATACAAGGGACAGTTTTCGTACAGCTCGGAATGCGGCCCTTCATCAATGATTCTACCTTCTTGGAAGACGAGAATCTGATCGGCGTTTCTAATGGTGCTGAATCGGTGGGCGATGATGAGAACCGTTTTGCCAACGACTAGTTTCTCCAGCGCTCCTTGAATCATCTGTTCGCTTTCCGAATCCAAGGCTGAAGTCGCTTCGTCGAGTATGAGGATTGGCGCATTTCTCAAAAACGCGCGGGCGATCGCAATGCGTTGCTTTTGCCCTCCTGAAAGTCGAGTTCCTCGTTCCCCAACGATCGTTTCGTATCCATTGCGCTGTTCGCGAATGAACTCGTCTGCGAAGGCATGCTTAGCCGCTTGAATGACTTCCGCGTCCGTCGCGTCCTGGCGTCCTAATCGGATATTCTCGAAGATGGTGTCGTCGAAGAGGACAGGATCCTGGGAGACGACCGCGATATTGCGGCGCAAGTCGTCGGTTCCAATCATGCGAATATCCGTTCCATCGATTGAGATGCGGCCTTCCGACACATCGTAGAAACGGGGGACGAGGTTTGCGAAGGTGCTTTTCCCTGCGCCGCTCGGTCCGACTAGCGCGCAGACGCGGCCCGGTTCGATACGGGCGTTCGCTTGCGCGATTGCGGGCGCATCCCCATAGGAAAACGAGACGTTCTCGAATTCGATCTTCCCGATTGGCTTGTCGAAGGGAACGGGAGAGGCGGGCTCTTCAATTCCGATTGGCTCGGAGATAATTTCTTGGATGCGCTTGAGGGATTCGGCGCCTTTCCGAAGCTCTCCGGCGAGATAGCTAATGCGCTTGATAGGGGAATAGCTGAAGTACAGCGCGGCGAAGATCGCGATGAACACCTCTCCCGAAACGCCTTTATAGTATCCGATGACGAAAGCGGACGCTAGACCTACCGAGGAGATTATCTCCACGATGGGCGAAAGCGAGAAGGTGTACTTGACGACCTTCATCTGCGAAAGGAAAAGCTCTTTGAGCTTGTCTGCGAAACGGCGATTTTCTCGATTCTGCAAGTTGAAGGCCCGCACCTCCTTTACGGCGCCGATGTTCTGAGAGAGATCGTTGGTGACGTTTGAGAGCTCTTCTTGTTGGGTCTTGGCTTTCTGTCCTAGTTTCTTGGTCAGCTTGCGAACGGGAATGACTACAAGCGGTAGGAGCGCGATGCTGCAGTAGACGTATACGACCCCGTCGTGCTCCCAGCCCTTGTAGGCGAGCATCGCGACGGCCCCGACAAAGGTAAGCGGCGCAATCGCGAGATCCCGTCCCGTGATCGTGAGAGCGTACTGCATGGCCTGGGTGTCGGCGGTTAGGCGAGCGATTAAATCGCCGGTCTTCTTCGATTGAAAGAAGGCGAGCGGGAGTCGCTGCAAATGGGCGAACAGTTCTTGTCGCAAATCGCGTATGACTGCGAGCCCCGCGTAGTTGAGGTGATAGGTGCTGAGATAAGTGCAGACGCCGATCGTCAGAAAGAGGCATGGAAACATGGCAGCGATCAGGACGACGTCGCCGAGAGGTCTTTGCTGCGAGCCATCTAGCACGATGCCGAATAGCTTTTCCGCTCCGAATGTAATACCCGCTCCCGTGCATAGGCCAGCGACAGCGCCAACCAGAAGGGCGAGATTCACTCTTCTCCGGTAGGGACGAAGCAGTCTCAGGAAGAGCTTCAAGTCGTTCAACATGGGAAGCGATTGATCTTCAGTCCTTGGATGATTTGACGTCCAAGGCGTCGCGCAATCCATCGCCTAGGAAATTCATGGCGAAAAGCGTAAGAGAAAAGAAGCTCGCGGGAACGATTAGCAACCATGGATAAACCATCATTTTTTCAGCGCCTTCTTTGATGAGGGTGCCCCAAGATGCATTGGGCGGCTGTACCCCCAGTCCGAGAAAACTAAGCGTGGACTCGAGCAGCATGACGGCGGGAATGAGAAGCGTCGAGTACACGATGACTGGGCCGAGAATGTTGGGCGCCAAGTGACGAATGATTATCGTGAGCGTGCGAACGCCAGTTGCCCGAGCGGCTTCAACGAAATCCTGCCCCTTTAAATTAACGACTTGGCCGCGCACGATCCGCGCCATCGTGAGCCATTCGACCGCTCCGATAGCGAGGAAGATCAAGAGGAGCTGATGGTCCGAGCCTTCGAATACGACCATTAGCAGAATGACGAAGATGAGGAACGGTAGGGCATACAATACGTCGACGACCCGCATGAGGAAGGCGTCGATCTTACCTCCTAAATACCCGGATACAGCGCCGTAGAACACTCCGATGAGAAGCGAAACGAAGGTCGCAATGAACCCCACTCCCAATGAAATACGGCCCCCTTGGAAAATACGGGCCATCAAATCGCGCCCGTGGCTATCCGTGCCCAGGATGTGGATGCGGGCGGACTTCTGAAAGAACAGTCCATCGATGTCGATTGATTCGCCGTTTTCGATGCGGTCGATTTCCTTTTGCAGGTCGGAAGCGTAGACATCCGCGAATTCCTTAGCCGTAATGACCTCGTCGGCCTCTTCGGATTCGCCGTCGTAGCGTAACTCGATTCCCAGAGCGAGCGGAGGGGTGGCTCCGAAGGAGAGCGTTTGGTTGGTGGGTGAATAGGGGTAGAAGAGGGGGCTCGCATAGCACAAGACGACCATGATGGCGAAAAAGCTCAGTCCGAACATCGCCAACCGGTTCTTGCCGAGCTTTATCCAAGCGTCTCGCCATGGCGAGCGAGCCCGTGTTTCGTCTATGGAATCGCGACTGCTCATTGATAGCGTAGCTTGGGATTGAGCAGAACTTGGATGATGTCCACGACCATATTGGCGATAATGATCAACGCGGCATAGAACAATACCGTTGATAGAATGAGGGAGTGGTCTCTGCTGAGCGCCGCTTGTATGAAATGCCGGCCTAGTCCCGGAACCTGGAATATGGTCTCGACTACGAAGGAGCCGCTAATCAAACCTGCGAGGGCAGGACCGAAAAACGAAACGACTGGCATGATGCCCCCGCGCAGGGCGTGGACGATGACCACCTTGAATTCGGACGCTCCCTTCGCCCGCGCCGATCTGACGTAATCCATATTCAAGGCTTCCAGCATGCCGCCGCGCGTCAGACGGGCGATGTAGGCGGCGTAGAACAGTCCGAGGGTACATGCAGGGAGGATGCGATCCGAGAACGAAAACCACCCTGATATGTTCAGCCATCCCAGCCAGACTCCGAAGAGCAGGGCCAGGATAGGCCCAATGACGAATGTGGGCAGGCAGATGCCCACCATGGCCAAGCTCATGGGAGCATAGTCGAGAACGCTATTCTTCTTGGCGGCGGCAAGCGTCCCTATTGGAAGTCCGATCGCCAAGGCCACGATCATGGCGAGTAAACCGAGCTCTAACGAGACCGGGAATGTATCCGCGATGATGTCTATGGAAGTCAGTCCCGGATAGCTCGTCAGTGGAGGGAAATCGAAGGTGACGTGTTGCCAAAGCGTCCTGAAAAATTGGACGGGAAGCGGATCATTGAAACCGTAATATTCCATTTGCTGCTCGAGAATATGCGGAGCTACCTTGCGTTCCTGGCTAAAAGGCCCTCCGGGGGCCGCTCGTACCATGAAGAAGGTGATCGTATAGATCGCAAATAGGATGGGAATCGCTTGTCCGAGGCGATTGAGGATAAATCTCAGCATATAGAGACGCCAGAGGATGATGGGATGCAGCGGAAAGGGCGAGTCACTTTTCGAAGTAAATTCCCTTGTAGTTTCGCATACCGATCACTTTCGGGTACCAGCCCTTGACTCGGGGATCCAATCGAATCGGTCTCACGTAGTGGTAGATCGGGATAATGGGCATGTCGCTCAGCATAATAGCCTCCGCTTCCGCTAGTTTATCCAGTCGCTGTTGCGGGTCGCTTTCGACAAAGGACTCGTCGAGCAATCTGTCGTATTCGGGATTGGAATAGCCTGAATCGTTTTGTCCGCTATCGGAGTGAAGGATTCTTAGAAAGGTATCCGGATACACGTAGTCGCCTATCCAACCGTAGCGGGCGACTTGGAAATTTCCGTCGGAAATCGTATCCACGAAAACCTTCCATTCCTGGTTTCTAAGCTCGATATCGACTCCGAGGATCTTTAGCCACATCTCTTGTATCGCTTCCGCGATGGCTTTGTGGCTTTCCAGCGTATTGAAGAGGAGTGTCAGTTTCGGGAAGCCTTTGCCGTCCGGGTAGCCCGCTTCGGCTAGCAATTCGCGCGCTTTTTTCGGATTGAACTCGACGGCTGGGGTTGCCTCGTATCCCGCGATGCCGGAGGGGGTGAAGGTGGTAGCTGGCGTTTGGCCGCCTTTCGTTATACGGCGCACGATGGAGGTGCGATTGACCGCATAGCTCAGGGCCTTGCGGACTTTCGGATTGTCGAGAGGCGGAACGGTGTTGTTTAGGACATAGAAGTAGGCGCCGAGAAATGGATCGATTCTCAGATGCGAGTCTTTGCGTTCCTGATAGAGGGGTATCAGATCCGCGGGTACCTCGTAGGTTTTGTGCAGTCCTCCTCGATTGAAGGTTTGGTCTTCGGTGTTCGAGCTAGCGATCGGGTAGAATTTGATTCCATTGAGCAAAACATTTTCGGCGTCCCAGTAGTCCAGGTTCTTTTCGACCTCGATGATCTGATTCATCTGCCAGTTCTTCAATTTGAAGGGACCGTTGCCGACATACTCCTCGCGTATCCAGTTGTTGGCAGGGTCGTCCATCGCGCCGTACTTCTCGACGGTGGTCCTGTTCACTGGGAACCAGGACTCGTGCTTGATCATGTTGAGAAAGTAGGGGACGGGTCCGTTCAGAGTGATTTCCAGCGTTCGATCGTCGATAGCGGAGGCACCTACACGGGAAAAGTCTTCGATTTCTCCTTCATTGAAAGCCTTGGCATTCTTGATCGAAAAGAGCATCTCCGAATATTGGGATCCAAGCCTGGGCGATAGGATTCGCTGGAAGCCGTAGATAAAATCGCTCGCGATCACAGGTTCCCCGTTCGTCCAGGTGGCTTCCCGAAGATGAAACGTCCATACCGTATAGTCTTTGTGTTCCCATGTTTCCGCCATGCCAGGCATGGGTAGATTGTCGTCGGTTGGATGGGGCGCGATGAGTCCCTCTATCAGGCTTACTACGACATGGTGGCCGTTCAGCGACGAGTTGATATGAGGGTCCAAGCTATGCGGTTCGCTGCCGTTTCCGAGTAGGAGAATACCTTCCTTTATGGCGTCATCCGCTGGGGTGGCAATCGAGAGCGGGAGTCCGCATTGAATTGCGATTAAAGCGGCGCGAAAAAATCGTTTTGTCATAGTTACCTTAGTTTTTGAGCTGAACGTATTTGTAAGTGCGAAGAAGAACAAGGGAGCTTGGCCAGTTTTTAACGCGAGGACCCACAAAATAGTCCTTGGTTTTCCAGAAAATTGGGATGATTGGCATTTCCTCCATTAATAGACTCTCAGCAGCGTAAAGCGTTTCGAGTCGAGACTCGGAATCGTATTGAGTTAGGGATTCATTTAAAAGTCGGTCGTACTCGGAGTTTTTCCATCGAGATCGATTGTGCAATCCATCGCTCCGCTGTACGTCGAGAAATGTGTAGGGATGAATGTAGTCGCCTGTCCAAGCGATATAGCCGATGTCGTAATCTCCCTCGTCCAGCCGGCTCAAGAACGTTTTGAATTCCATGTTTTGAATTCGGACATCGATCCCCAGTTTTGTCTTCCACATGGATTGGAGCGCTTCGGCGACGGCGATCGAAACGTCGCGATTGGATACGACCATTGTGAGAGGTCCGTATTCTCCGATTGCGTCGCGTTCGCCTTTGGTAAGAGCGATCGGCTCCCTGCGGGCAGTGACGGATTGAAGCGGATAGCCAGGCATCGATTCCGGAGTAAACCGACTTGCGGGCGTTCCCGTCTTGAGAACGGCCTTTATTAGAAGCTTGCGATCGATGGCATTGCCGAGAGCCGTCCGAACGCGAGGGCTTGTCAGAGGAGAGGACTCCGTATTCAGGACCAAATAAGCGGTTGTAAGAACGGGGTCGAAACGAGCGTTCGGCAGATTGGCGTCTTTGAAGTCAGAAGGGATTTCTTCGGTTACGTCGATCTGACCCGCTTGGAAGGCTCTGTATTGGGACTGAGTATTTTCGATAGGGTGAAATTCGATTGAATCGACCGATACGTTTCCCGCATCCCAGTAGGTCTGATTCTTGACGAGCGAAATTCTCAGGTTCCGTTGCCAGGAATTCAATACATAAGGACCGTTCGAGACCAAGCCGGGACCGCTCGCCCAGTCGTTCGCAATAGCGTGTAGATCGCCATTCGCTTGTATCTTATGAATGGGCACTGGATACCAAGCGAAATGCTTGAGCTTCTGCAGAAAATAGGGAACGGATCGATGCAATCTGATTTCCAATTGGTATTGAGATAGCGCGGATACGCCAACTTTCGAAAAGTCGGCGATTTCGCCCTTGTGGAAGTTTTCGGCATTGGCGATGTCGTAGAAGAGAATGGCGTTTTGGGCAGCGAAACGAGGCGTGAGTATCCGCTTGTACGATTCTACGAACGTATGGGCGTCGATTGGAACGCCGTCGGACCAAATGGCGCTCGGGTTGATTGAAAAGACGAATCTCGAGCTCTCCGCATTGACGGTCCAGCTGCTCGCTACACCCGGCATTATTTCAGCGTCGCCTTGTGGCGGCTGCGTGACCAGCCCTTCGAACAATGCGCTGGCAATATTGCCTTCGGCGACGGAGATGGCGTTATGGGGGTCAATTCCTTTCGGTTCTGCAGGATGGCCGATTCTAAGGGTGTTGGCGCTCGGACTTGTCGAGTCGGAACAGCTGAACAGCAGAACGCTCGACGCGATGACAGCAAGGGTAAGAAGTCGCTTGTCTGCCTTCTTGGGGATCGCTCTTCTAGGGGTGGGAATCATAGCTCGGTATAGAGCAGAACAGTGGCCATTGCGGCGATTCCTTCTCCGCGACCGATGGATCCAAGCCCTTCGTTCGTTGTCGCTTTGATTCCTATTTGGTCGGCTCGAATTCCGGCGCTCGAGCTGAGAATCGCTTTCATTTCGTCGAGCTTGAGGGCAATCTTCGGTTTCTCGGCAATGACAGTAGCATCGATGTTGCCTATTTCGAAGGCTCGACCCCTGATCTCCAAGCAGGTTTGCTTCAGCAATTCCTGGGAATCGATACCTTTGTACTTAGGATCTGTATTCGGGAAAAAATGACCGATATCGGGAAGGGCAGCAGCTCCGAGGAGCGCGTCGCATATTGCGTGAGTCAGCGCATCCGCATCCGAATGACCGACCAGTCCGTAGGGCGTGTCGAACTTAGCGCCTCCGAGAACCATGGGACGGCCTTCCTTGAAGGGGTGGATGTCGTAGCCTTGTCCAATGCGAATGTTCATATCGAGCTTAGCGGTGAATAGAAATGGAGCCTCTTTGCTTGCCCAGCAAGAATTCGACGAACGCGATGTCCTCGGGCGTGGTGAGTTTCGGGTTGAGGGATGCGTTCTCGAGAAGCGAAACGGGTAGATCCTGGTCCTCGATTGCGGCGAGATCGTCGGTGATCGATTTACCTTGCTCGATGACCGTTCTGTAGGCCTCGACGATCAGGGAATTCGCGAAGGCTTGCGGCGTTTCCATAGCCCAGATCTTCGATCTATCGAGCGTTTGCAGACGATAGCCTTCGTCCGACGCGGTCGCTTGCTTGATCGTATCGTTCATTTTGCGAGCGACGCATGCGGCTCGATTCGATCTCGCGGCGCGGGCAACGGAGTCGATGGTTGCCGAAGCGATGAGAGGACGGGCTCCGTCGTGAATCAGAACGATCTCGGAATTCGGCTCGACAGCCTGTAGTCCGGACCAGACGGAGTCCTGACGTTCGCGCCCTCCCCGCGTCCAGATCAGGGATCGAAACTCGCCCTTGGAAACGGCATTTTCAATGCGCGAACGCTGATCGTCGTCTCGATATACGATGACGAGCGAATCTACGGTTTCGCTGCGAGCGAACGCCTCGATCGAGTAGCGAATCGCAGGAAGGCCATTGATCGGCGAGAGGATCTTATCTTCGACCGCGTTTGCCATGCGAGCGCCGGCGCCTCCAGCGAGGAGAATAGCGGTGGCGAAAGGCGTGTCGCTCATAGGTTTTTCCGGAGCGAAAACGAGTTAGCCGAGGTCGGATTGGATCGCCGCCACTACGGAGGCTGGATCCGCTGCCTGATAGATGGGGCGTCCAACCACGATATAGTCGGAACCGTGTTCGGCCGCTAGCTTTGGGGTCATAATACGCTTCTGATCGCCAGCATCCGCCCCCGCCGGTCGAATGCCGGGCGTGACCAATTTAAATTGATCGCCGTGAACTGATTTCACGCTGCAAGCCTCATGGGGGGAGCAAACCAGTCCGCTCATTCCCGCTTCCCGAGCGAGCGCAGTCAAGGCGCTTACCTGCTCCGCGGCAGGGCGTCCAATCCCGATGTCTGCGAGCCCTTGATCGTCCATCGACGTCAATACGGTCACCCCGAGCAGCTGTAGTTCGGGCTTGTGGTCCTCTTGGGACCGGACCGCCCACTCCATCATCTCGCGTCCGCCGCAAGTATGAATGGTCAGCATGCCGATGGGGAGATCGCTCACCGAGGCGATTGCTTTGGCGACGGTGTTTGGAATATCGTGCAGTTTAAGATCGAGGAAGATACGTTTCCCGAGATCCGCGACTTCTTTAACGTAGTCTGGGCCGTAGCGCGTAAACATCTGCAGGCCAATTTTTACCCATTCCAGTCGTTCGCCCGTTTTCCTGACGAGCTCGATCGCGTCTGCTCGTTCTTCGATATCCAGAGCCAGGATTAATTGGCAGTTCCGTGTCTTTTCAATGGGTATAGACATAGCTTGGAGGCGATTCTGTTCGCGTTTGCCTCGATCTGGCAAAGTCAAATGAGGGGTAATTCGCAACAAACTGCGCTGATTGTGGGATTGCGCATTTGACCGTTGCGAGCTGCTGGGGAGAATTTTGCTGAAGATGACCGAAATCGAGTTGCTCAGTCCGGCGAAAATCAACCTCTATCTAGCGGTAACGGGACGTCGGGAGGATGGCTTCCATTCCTTGATTAGCTTGGTGGCTCCCTTGACGTTCGGAGACCGGGTAACGGTCAGCGTTGAGCCCGGCGAGTCGGGGATCGAACTGGAATGCTCCCGTGCTGGTATTCCCCTGGATAAGGGAAATCTCGCATGGAGGGCTGCGTCCGCTTTTCTCGAGGCGTTCGATATCCAGGCCAGCGTTCGC
>CBFHHM010000012.1:70946-155083 GCA_965655705.1 Candidatus Pelagisphaera sp. | reverse complement strand
AATCGGGATAGACAAGAAAATACCTGTGGGCGCGGGCCTCGGGGGAGGAAGCAGCAATGCCGCGACGATGCTTCTAGCCCTGACGAAGCTATTCGAAGTTGCAGATAGCAAGAAGGTTACGGAAATTGCAGAGTCGCTCGGATCGGATTGTCCGCTATTTCTTCGCTCGGTTCCGCAAGTGATGCGGGGACGAGGCGAACAGCTGGATTCGATCGGCGACAACGCTCGGGCGTCATTGGCTAGGCGGCAGCTTGTCTTATTCAAGCCGAGTTTTGGCATCGCGACGCCTTGGGCATACAGGACATTAGCCGCTGATCCGAGCGCCTATACGAAGCAGGAAGCTGCTGAAGCGGCTATCAAATCCTGGAAGGATGGAGACGTTGGTTTGGAAGGCTTGCTTTTCAACAGCTTCGAGAGAGCGATTGGAAAGAAATATGGAGCGATTCCCCTCTTGTTGAAGCGTATAAGGGATTCTATTGGAAGCGCTTGTCTAATGTCCGGGAGCGGGAGTTGCTGTTACGCGCTTGCGGAAGATTCGGATGTAGAGCGAATCCGAGCCCTTGTCGTCGATTGCTGGGGTAACAACGCTTTTTTTCGGGTATCGCGCATTGAAGATATTTGATTGACGGCATTCCTTGGACTTTCATCGTGAAGCGGGGGCCGGAATTATCTGAATGGGCAACTCTGCAGATTCGCTAGGCCCGAAAATACTCCTCTTCAATGGAATCTAGGTCAAAGGAAGAACGCTCCTTTACAGGGATTGCCGCTTCGCCGGGAATCGCCCATGGACCGGTGTCGATACTCCGGGAGAAGGCCCTTTCGGTGCCAAAATACCGAATAGAGAAAGAGCGTATCCAAGATGAGATAGGAAGATTCGAGAACGCGCTGGTCGAAACTCGGAAGCAGATCCAAGCGATACAAAAGGCGATCAGAGCTAGTCTAGGAGAGGACGAAGCGCGGATATTCGACGCGCACCTTTTGGTTTTGGAAGACAACGCCCTGATCGACGAGTCCATCCGGGAGATGGAAGGGACCGGGGAGAATATTGAAGCGGCCGTATGGTCCGTTGGAAATCGTTATATCGAAGCCCTGGGCAAGATCGATGATGAGTACTTGCGCGAACGCGCGAGCGACATTCGCGATGTGCTTCGCCGCTTGATCAGCAATCTCACGGGACAGGCTCTGGAGAGCGTTAACGGTCTGGAGGACAAGCACATATTAATCGCTCGCGATATAGCGCCATCGGATTCGGCAAGCGTAGACAAGCGCCATCTGCTGGGGTTGGTGACCGATGCGGGCGGCAAGACGAGCCACACGGTGATCGTCGCGCGCTCGATGAATATTCCCGCAGTCGTAGGTATGGGCGACTTCTCATCGCAACTCGAGTACGACGATATCGTATTGGTTGATGGATACGAGGGAAAGGTCATCGCGAACCCGAGCGACGGAACTCTTTTCAAGTACGGTAAACTGAAGGACGAGCGCGCGTCGATAGAGGAGCGAATGATCGCTCTCTCCAAAGAGGCGTCGCAGACTCAAGATGGCGTGCGAGTAAACCTGATGGCCAATATCGAGGCGGCGGAAGAAGCGACTGCTGCGATCGATTCGGGAGCGGATGGAATTGGCTTGTTTCGGACGGAGTTCCTTTTCATGGAGTCCAAGCTTCCATCAGAAGAAAAGCAGTATACGGCCTATCGAAAGGCTGCAGAGTCAACGGGAGAACTTCCGGTCGTAATTCGAACCTTGGATATCGGCGGAGACAAGATGCCCATGTCGCAAGAGCGCGAGTGGGCTCCGGAGTCGAATCCATTCCTTGGTTACAGAGCGATTAGGTACTGCCTCGATCACACGGATTTATTTCGATCCCAATTGAGGGCGATCCTGCGGGCAAGCGCCTACGGCAATGTCCGCATTATGTATCCAATGATCAGCGGCGCTTTGGAATTGAAGCAGGCGAACGAGCTCCTAGAGCGAGCAAAGGAGGAACTTCGGCAGGAAGGAATCGCTTTCGACGAATCGCTGCAAGCGGGTTCGATGATAGAGATTCCGAGCGCGGCGATTGCTTGCGACACCTTGGTCAATGGGTCTGCGTTCTTCAGCGTAGGCACCAATGATTTGATTCAATATTTGATGGCGGTCGATCGATTGAATGATCGCGTGGCCCATCTGTACGAGCCGACTAATCCAGCTGTTATTAGAACCTTGAAGCGCATCGTCGATGCGGCGCGCGAGGGGAACTTGAGTGTGAGCGTGTGCGGGGAAATGGCGGGCGATCCGGTTATGGCGCCTTTGCTGCTCGGCTTGGGTGTAGATACGCTGAGCATGTCCCCGGCGTTGCTGCCCAACGTGAAGTTCGTGGTTCAGAACATGACGATGAAGGATGCGGAAGATATCGCCACAATGGCCTTGCAGGAACCCGACGGCTCCAAGGTACTCGAGAGCTTGCTGGAATTCTACAGCTCTCGCATGGCGGTGCTGTATTGAGAAGCCACTAGCCTTTCACTCCCGTCGCGAGGAGCGTCTCGAAGTTAGGCTCCTGCTCCTCTCGTGAAACGACGGAAACTTCGACTCCGTCGCACCCTGCGTTCTTGAGCCAGGCATGCAATTGGTTCTCAGCGAACCCGAGCCATGTGTCCGCGTATAAATCGCGCGCCTTTTCGAAGGTATGTTCCTTCAAATCCAGAATTACGATCCGCCCTGAGGGCTTGAGAATACGGTAGGCTTCATCGATCGCTTTGCTAGGATGGTCGGCGTGATGCAAGGCCTGGCTCAGCAGAGCTATATCGACGGAGGCGTCGGGTAGGGGAACATCTTCGATGTCGCCCAGCAGATACTCCAAGTTCTCAAGCTGGTTAGTCTGGGCCAATCGAGTGCCAACTTCAACCATCTTGGTCGATCGGTCGACGCAGTAGACCTTTTCCGCTTGGCGAGCGATCAATTGGGAAATCATCCCTTCTCCCGCCCCGAGATCCGCTACCGTAACTTTTGGAAGAAGGTGCAAAAGCATATGGCCTATGCCTTCCCAGGATCGCCCTGGACAGTAGTTCTTGCCGAGTCGCCCCGCGATCAAATTGAAGTATTCCTCCGCGACTTTCCGCCGTTTTTGGAGGACGCGCTCCAAATTCGCCGTGTCCGCGGCCATTTCGGGGGAATGGGCGACGGATTGAATAGCCGCTTCGACTAGGGCGGATGCGGCGGAGTCGATCGAAGGGTGGAGAGAGTAAAACGACTTTTTTCCGTCTCTACGATCGATCACCAACTCGGCTTGACGCAAAACCGCAAGTTGGGAGGAGATGCGCGATTGCGACATGTCGAGGGCTGATTGAAGCTCGGCGACGGAAAGCTCTTCTGTTCGAAGCAGCGCGATGATTCGCAGACGAGTGGGCTCAGCGAGTACTTTTAGCGTATCCCAAGAAGGCTTCATTGGGACAGGTACCATATGGATTTAGGTAGAATAAAGAAGGCTAAAAACGAGAGAGTGGATGAGATGGCTTCTACGTTTATGTCGAATCGATTGCATTGCCGAACGCTCGCAGAAGAAGGGCCTCTCGTATCCCATTCGTTCGAAATTGCGGATTGGGCAGCGTATGCGCTGGATCCCTACGTGAAGGTGGCATTGATCGGGATAGAACTGCCATTTTCGACCGAAGGGCCGTTTTCGCTCGCTTCCTGCCTCGGTTAGCGTTTGGGATTGCGGCGTTTCCGTTCCGAGAAGCTAGCGAATTAAATGAACGCGTTTTACAACGAATACGATGTGGAGCCTCTGGGCGAAGGCCCATCGCGTCCTCAAGACTACCGGACGCCGTTTCAGATCGATCGAGATCGGATAATCCACTCCTCCGCGTTCCGCAAGTTGCAATCGAAGACGCAGGTTTATCTATCGGGCGAATACGATTTCTATCGCACGCGTTTGACCCACTCGATCGAAGTGGCCCAGATCGGTCGCTCGATTTGCCAGTATTTGAAGAGCTCCTCGGACTGTCTCGACGAGAGATTTTACATTGATGCCGATCTGGTAGAAGCTTGTTGTCTGAGCCACGATTTAGGGCATCCCCCATTTGGCCACGGTGGCGAGCGGACGCTGCACCGGTTGTTCGAGAAAATCGATGGCTTCGAAGGTAATGCCCAAACGCTTCGACTGGTGGCCGATACGCTTTACGTGACTCACGGACGTCAGATGGGAATGGCGCCGACGCGCGCTTTTCTGGATGGAGTCATGAAATACAAGTCAACGCGATCGGAACGCGGAAACCCCAGGAATCATTTTCTGTACGATTTCCAACGAGGCTACCGCGATTTCGTTCACGAGGCGGACGCTTCTCTGCTAGGAGAGCAAACGGATGGAGCGTTCAAGCGAATCTCCAGCATCGAATGCCAGATAATGGATTGGTCCGACGATACGGCCTATTGCATTAACGACATTGTCGATGGTGTCAGGGCGGGTTTCATTACGATCGAACGATTGGAGCGTTGGGCGTCGCGCGTAGGTTTGGATGCGGAAAGCCAACCGCTCTTCGATGCCTTCGTTGCCGATGTCAGGGGGGATCGACTCGAGGCGACCTTTGCGAAAAAGATAGGGACTTTTATCGCCGCGTGCCGTTTGGTTCCAGCGGAGAATAGCTTATCGAAGGCCACTCAGCGTTACGCCTTCGAATTGATTGTGGATACTCAGTCCATGCGGACCGCTCGATTCTACAAGAAGATCGCTCTGGACCTGATCTTTCGTTCGGCCCCCTTGCAGCAAATGGACTACAAGGGCGATCGCGTGCTCGAAGACCTCTTCGGAGCCCTTCGCGATTCCTATTTCGATAAAGGGAATCCGTCCGGTTCAATCCTACCCGAGAAAGCGGCTCGACTAATGGCTGCGGCGGATGGAGACGAAGCGGCAAAGCGATTGGTCGGTCGCGATTTCCTTGCAGGCCTTACGGATGGGCAAGCCTTGAGGATGCATAAGCGCCTATACGACCCCGAATATGCCTCGATCGTGGACCTGGACTAGTAGTCTCTAGTCGATAGCGCCCAAGCAAGAGACCGGTCGAGTGGTCTCGATGAGGATTATTAAGGGTATGCCCTGCGTAATCTTAGGTAGAAGAGCCCACTGAAGACGCGAGAGCTTGGATCATTCAGTAAAACTACTGTATTCGTAGTATGAAGCGCTTAAGTTGGCAGAGGCGTTTCCGATGGGATCTTCAATATTCCTAAACACTGCCCGCGTTAACGCTGGCGATAATTCGCAATACACACCATCCCTCAATGACAACGTTTTCCTTAGCCAAAAAAATCAGCGCGACAGTGCTGCTGATTCTGTTGTTTTTCGTCGTTCTAGCAGCGGTTTCGTTCTGGGCGGTTCGAAGTCTTAATCACTCGTTTGGATCTTTTTCGGAGAGTGTAGAGGTTGGCAACACGACCTCCGACAATATCGCCACGGCGCTCACGATGCGCTCTAACATAGGCGAGTATCTGAGTACTCGAGACGGCGGACTGATCGATAAGCAGGCTGCTTTGTTCGATGATCTCGATTCGACATTCGCCTCGATTATCGAGTCTACGGACGACAGCGATCGCAAGGAGCTCATGGAAACGGCCTCCCATATCATGAGCGACTACAATCGAGCGTTCAGCGAGATTGTGGAGCTTCGCGATTCCGAAGAGGAGATTTTCTCGACGAAGATCAACCCGGGAAGCAAAGAGATAAAGAGGCTGCTTGCAGAGTTGCTCGCCTCCGAACAGGGCAAAGGCGATATTGTGGGAGCGTTCGCTACGTCCTCGGCCCTTCAGAGCATGTTCGAGACCGAGTCCGCTGTGAATCGGTTCATCGTTAGCTTCGATGAGGAAGATGCCGATACGGCCAAGGCGACGATCGCCAAGCTTAGCCAACAGCTGACGTCGTTGGATCAAGACTACACGATTGCAGTTGCTTCCGATGATAGCTTGAAAGACGAGTTCAAGGAACAGGCCCTGGTCAGCAGCATTGCGCTTGCGGAGGACTACGCGAATGGCCTAGAGGCTTTGGGGTTCACACTGGCGAGTATCAAAAGCATCAACTCCGAACGACTGCTTCCAGGCGGGGAGAAATTCGCTGCGACAATGGCTCTGGTTCAGGAGAACGTTAGCGCCGAACAGGCAGGCCTTCTCGATAGCGCCGAAAGCTTGCAAGCTCAATCGCAGCTCTGGGTAATCGCGATCGGAGCGATTGGATTCGCGGCTGGCATTATCTGCAGTGTATTCATTATTCGAAACATTACGGGTAGCGTAAATGGAATTGTATCGCGTCTCGAGCAATGCTCTCGCGAAACGTTCACGGCGTCGCAGCAAGTCTCTTCCAATAGCGAAGCGTTGGCTCGTGACGCGTCTGCTCAGGCTGCGTCCATCGAGGAGACGAGCTCTTCCCTCGAGGAGGTCAACGCCATGACTGAAAAGAATGCGGAGAATGCGGAAACGGCAAAGAAGCTGGCTCGCGAAGCCCGCGTTGCCGCCGAGTCTGGCGCCGAGTCGATGAAGGATATGATCGTTGCGATGCACGACATAAAAGATTCCAGCGACAACATTGCGAATATCATCAAGACGATCGACGAAATCGCCTTTCAGACCAATATCCTCGCGTTGAATGCAGCGGTTGAAGCGGCGCGAGCAGGAGAATCGGGAGCGGGATTCGCTGTCGTTGCGGACGAGGTGCGCAGCTTGGCGCATCGTTCCGCCGAAGCCGCTTCGGTGACGGCTCAGAAAATCGAGAACTCGGTTGAAAAGAGCGAACGGGGCGTTGAGTTGAACGAGCGTGTCGCTCAGAACCTGCAGACGATTGTAGAGCATACGCAGCATATGGACGAGCTTGTCGCCCAGATATCGGATGCGTCGAGCGAGCAGAATCGCGGCGTCGGCTTGATTCAAAACGCGATTACCAACATGGACAGCGTGACGCAGCGCAATGCCGCAGGAGCGGAAGAAACGGCTTCGTCATCCAAGGTCTTGCTCGATCAATCGAATACAATGCAAGGGGCGATTTCCGATCTTGTTACCGTGATCAATGGCGACAAGGGACTTGAAACTCAAAATCGAGTCGAAGCGACCCAGAATATCGCTCCTCAAGGTGGATCCAAGGACTTTGAAAATACCTTTTCGGCACCCGCTCGCGGCGCCGGAGCGCCGGCGACCGCTGCCGTTTCCGCTGATTTGGATGACGCCTTCATCGACGGCTGGGACAACTAATACTTTCATCAGAATAGCGACAGAAGGCGTGTCTCCCTTTGCGGAGGCGCGTTTTCGTTTTTAGAGTAGAGGGCTTGGGGTTCGATTTTAGAGCGGTCGTTTGAATCCGATGTTAGTGGGTATGGTTTTTCATAGGCTCAAACAGGTAGTGGGTCTCTGTCTCGCATGCGCCTTGTCGTGCTTTGCGAAAGGGTCCGATCGCTACGAGATTTTGGAAGCGGGAGAGGAAACGTATCGAAACGCAGTGGTTCGGTCGGTCAATGCGTCCTCGATTCTAATCGCGCACAGCAAGGGAATCGCCCAAGTTCCCTTTGCGTCGCTCTCTGCTGAATTGCAGCAGAAGTATGGGTACGATGCCAAGGCGGACGAGAATCGCCAACGGGAGTTGAACGGCATTCGCTCTTCGCAACTGAGCGCTTCCAAGAAACGCCTGGAGCGCTTGCGCGAAGAAGCGAAGGCTGCTGAGGCGAAAAAGGTCCAATCGACGCAAGCCTCTCGTTTCGGCGCCTTTGGGAAAGAGCCTGAATTGAAGGAAGAGGTCGATCTCAGGCCTGCGTTCAGGGAATTGGGGATCGGCGTACGAAATCAGGGGAGACGTCCAAGCTGCGCGATTCACGCGATCGTCGGCGCCTTGGAATATCTGGAAGGGTCGCTTTCGGGCGAGGCCAAGAATTTTTCGGAGTACTATCTGTATTGGGCGACTCTCAAGACGCTGGGGAGATTCGATCAGTCGAGCCACTGGGTCAGTCGCGGCGAGGATGAAGATGCCGGCTTTTTGCTTCCAGAAGTGCTGCAAGCGATCCGGACCTTTGGCATTCCAACCATCGAGGAGGCGCCCGGTTTAGGCAACTCGGGCATCGGGAAAGAGGCTGAACCGCCGTCCACCGAGATAGTCGAGATTGCCCGCCAGCGAGTGGACCTACGTTCGTTTTCCGTACCAGGGCGAACGAGAGAAGTTCGATTGGGCAACATCGTGCATGCGCTCAATACGGGAGCTCCCGTGGTGATAGGAATGGGATGGCCTTATTTTCATTCGATTCGGAAAACGGCCCTTATCGAGAGTCAGAAGCCGCGGCCGGGATACGGTCATGCAGTGACCTTGGTGGGCTATCGCTGTCCGTCTGGACGTATGGAGGATATAAAGTTCATATTCCGAAATTCCTGGGGAGCGAAGTGGGGCGCTGGCGGGTATGGATTCGTTAAATACGAATATATCGTGAAGCACCTCTTCGATGCCCATGTCATTGAATCCAGTGGGTAGGGGCGCCTCTTAGGATATTTCCATAAGTCGCCCGATCGCTCGATCGTAGTCGGCGATTCGAGCCGACCAATCGTACCTAGCTGCGAGTTTGCCAAATTGGGCTGGCGATCTCCACCTTTGGCCAGAGATCAGCTCCTGTAAGCAATCGACGGCGTCGCCTTCGGATTCGTAGTAGCATTCTGGATGCTCTGCAGGGTCGATGTGATCGGTATAGGCGAGTCGGCGAGGCAGAATAGGATGGCAGCCGCAGTAGAGCGTTTCGACGACGCTCCCGCCGAAGAAATCCTGCTTGGAGGTGACCAAGGCAATGTCGGCTTCCCATAGCCACTGAGCGTAATCCTGAAATTTATCCAGGCGCCCGTATTGCCGTATGCGTTCTCCCAGAATGCGTTTTGCTTTTAGAAAATAGGGGGGTTCCTCGTCAAAGCGCTCGCCTAAAAGGGCGAGGTTGAAGGCGCAGCCTCTCTCACGCAATTGATAGAGGATTCGAAAGAACCCGATGGGGTTTTTGTCGTATTCCCAACGATGATTCCATACGATCAAAGGGTAGTCCTTGGGTTTTGGCTTCGGCCCCTCGATATCCAGGCCCTGCAGGTCGAGACCTAGCCAAAGCGTTTCGCTTTTGTCGGCGATTTCCGATTGGGTATCGAGATTCTTGCTATCGGGGAATCGCCCCAAAAAATCGGGAAGGGCGTCTAGGAAGGCATTGCGGTGGAAGTCCGAATTGAAGAAGACCTTGTCGGCCGAAAGAGCGCTTGCGTAATTGATGAAGCCATAGCTCGCGTCTCGTCCCTTACGAATGTCCGAGTCGCGTGGGGACCAGGGGTATAGAATCTGATTTTCGTGAAAGTAGAGCCCTATGGGGACGTTCGAGTAGCGCTTGCGGATAAGCGACTGAAATAGGGGAAGATCGAGCATGTCCGTCGCGAGAATCGCGTCGTATCGAGTTCCAGATTCCATGACCTGACGGGCAAGTGTGATCGCTGCCCCGCGCATGCGCCATTTCCAATGCCTGCCGGGGAGAGAGAAGATCTCGATTTTCCACCGGGACCGCTGCGATAGCTCGTCGGCCCAGCGCTTGTGGGAACCCGTGTAGAAGGGCTCTAGAAGACAGACGTTCAAATGATTGGAAAAGCGGTTTGGGAGGAAGTTGGCGCGTCTAGCTTAGCGGGCCCTAATGGGGAGCGCAGCCGCAACCGCCGGTATGGCAACAGCTGGATGAAGGCGTTGGAGCGGTCGGGGCGCTGCCGGCAACCGAGAAGCCGAATCCTCCTGTGATGACGCGTTTCACAGGTTGGCCGCTTTCAGGATGGTGTGAAAGCGGCTGCTCCTTCATACTTTGCCGGTACTCGAATCGAACCGGTTTTTCGCTTTCCGATGAAGGGATCGTTTCGTAAACGTAAGTCGCCATGCGGAGTAATTTGCGACCGTTGCCAAATGGGTCAAGTCGGAGTAGGCGGACGGTGGGTTTTCGCGAACGATTTTCGACTGGGACGATATCCTATTTGGGATTGATCCGATCAAGGAATTGAGCCTGTGTAGCGAATTATGTGGATAAGCGAGGTATCGGATTGGCTTGCGCGTAGGAAGGCAATCATCGCTCAGGCAGCGGCCTGCGTATTTACGACCTTCTTCTCGATCGTCGCTTTTCCTCCATTTGATGTTCCCGAGGCGGGATTTGCCCTTCTGATTCCCATGCTTGTATGGTTTCGATTCGGCCCGAGCCTCAGGCGGGTTGCTTGGACGAGTTTTGGAATCGGTTGGATCGCGTGGTTCGTATTGATATTTTGGTTGCGCCATGTGACCTGGTTTGGACTGATTGCGCTTTCGGCTATCGTGGCGTTGCACTTCATGCTTTGGAGCGTTGGCGCGGCGTGGCTGAGCCGACGGTTGCAAAAGGGGGATCCATGGGCGGGGGCCGCCTTTGCGGTTGGCGTTTCAGCCCTCTGGGTGGCAATCGAATTCGTGAGATCTTGGATCTTCACTGGTTTCCCGTGGCTACCGCTGTCTGCGAGCCAATGGAGTCGGCCGGTTATGCTTCAGAGCGCCACGTTTTTGGGGGCGTGGGGCGTGTCCTTCGCCTTGGTTCTTCTCAATGCAGGCATTGCGTCCTATTCGGTACGAATCGTTGAATACGCCCGAACGCGACGAAGGGCGTTTTGTCCGGAATTCTATTTGGCGCTTATTGTGTTCGTGAGCCTCACTTTCTTGCAGACTCGAAATATTTCAGGCCAAGATCGCGAGCCCTTGTTCAGAGCCGCGGTTATGCAGCCCGCGATACCGCAGGATGAAAAGTGGGATAACGCTCGGGCCCGCGCTATTTTAGGGGAGATCGAGCGCAATACGTTGCGACTGTCTCCGATGAAACCAGACGTCGTATTTTGGCCTGAGGCGACGCTCCCTTATCCCATTCTGGGCGACGAAACGATGCGGGCCTGGGCCGAGCGATTGGCCGTGGAAGGCGGGATTCCTATTGTAGCGGGAGCGCTTGCTCGCGAGTCGGATGAGGTTTGGCGCAATAGCGTTTACTTGATTCGCCCAGAGTGGGGACTGTATCCGAATTATTACTCGAAGCGGCATCTGGTTCCATTTGGAGAATATATTCCATTGCGGCGATTTTGGCCATGGATCGAGAAAGTAGTGCCGATCGAGGGCGATTTGTATCCAGGCGATGGGGTGTCTTTGATTCCGATTTCCATGCCCAATCGGACTATCAATATCGGACCGCTTATATGCTATGAGGATGTATTCCCGAACTTGGCCCGCGACTCGGTGAGAGAGGGAGCAGCGATGCTATTCGTGGCCACGAACAGCGCTTGGTATGGGAAGAGTGGGGCGTCTGCTCAACACATGGCTCATTCCGTTCTTAGAGCGGTGGAGAATCGTCGCATCGTTCTACGAGTGGGCAACGACGGGTGGACGGGTTGGATCGACGAGTACGGCAACGCGCGCGAAGAACTTCTGGATGAAAATGGCGAGATCTGGTTTTCCGGAGGCACTACTTGGGCGTTGGATCGAGATAGGCGCTGGAAAGGGGAAAAGACTTACTACACGGAACACGGAGATTGGTTCGTATGGTGCTGTTGGGCGCTCTTAGCCATCATTGGGGGAGTCGCCTTCTGGTACCGACCTCGTAACTTGGAATTCTAGCCCGGCCTGAGAAGGGGCGGATTAGAGCGAAGGTTTTCGAATCGGGTTGAATGCGCCGCAGGTCCGACTTCGCTTCGATACGCTCTGACCGTCTTTGCGAATCTACCGCTCGGCGGGATTGGAACGAAGACTGGTGCCAAGGGGCAGATTTGAACTGCCGACCAAGAGCTTATGAGTCTCCTGCTCTACCACTGAGCTACCCTGGCATCCAATTAAAGGCAACAGAAGCTGCTCCAAATCGAAGTCAAGTCAAGTTTGGATTAACGAATTCGCGGCCCGTGTCACAGTCCTTCTAGCAATTTTCGGACTTCGGCTTCCGGGGTTTCGTGATGTTGGTCTATCGCGAGCTGCAGGGATCGCTGGAGTTCGGACTTTGCGTCATCCTTCCGGTTGCTCGCTAGTAGGCATTTCCCTCGGAGAATAGAGGCCACCATCCATTCGGGCTTCTTCTCGAGGCATTTGTCGAAGGCAGCGATCGCGTCTCGCTCGCTCCCTTCTTCCATGAGCGCTTGGCCGAGAGAGAAGCGAAAGAGTTCGTTGCTTGGGTTGGCGTCGACAAGTTTCTGGAATCGTTCGGATTTCATGGGATGGATCTTCCTTTCCTTCAGCTTCGTGGCGGACGATTGCGCAATGCCGGGGGAATGCGCTCGATTCCGCTAAACCGATCCTCGCGGTCGGCTTGAGCAATGCGAATGAATTTGGGTTTGGGTAGGCTCTGCAAGAACTGTCTGCCATAGGTTTTCTGCAGTATTCGCGAGTCTAGGATGGTCACAATGCCGCGATCGTCTTTTTTGCGAATTAGGCGTCCGATGCCCTGGCGGAATTTCACGAGCGCTTCCGGTAGAGTGAGCTCGGCGAATGGATTACCCCCTTCTTCCTTTATGCGTTCGGACTTTGCCTCGGCGATGGGATGGGTGGGCACGTCGAAGGGTAGTCGCGTAACCACTACTTGCGAGAGGGAGGGCCCAGGTACGTCGATACCGGTCCAGAAGCTATCGGTTCCGAAAAGCACGCCGTTGCCCGCTTCGCGAAAGCCTTGGGCGAGCTCCGAGCGGGAGAGTCCCTCGCCTTGGGCGAAGAAGGGTCGTCCCAGTTCTGCGAAATGCGATTCAAGCGCGTCCGCGGCTTTGCGGAGGTCCGAGTAGGACGTGAAAAGGGCGAGGGTGCCTCCTTCGACCCGCTCGATGCAGAATCGGAGGTAGTCGATGAGCGCATCCATCGCCAAGCGAGCGTCCTCCTTTGAGGGAGCGGGAATATCGGAAGCGATGTAGACACGGGTGTTGGCATCGTAGTCGAAAGGGGATTCGACGCGGTGGGCGGTTTCGGCGAGCGCACCGACTTTTCGCTGGTAGGGCTCCATTTGCTGGGCGATCGATAAGGTGGCACTCGTCAGGGTGACGGAAACGTCCTTTTCGAAGAGCTCTTGCTTGAGGTAGGGGGCGATGTCGATAGGCGCCGTACGCAAGGTCACGATCTGCTTGCGACGTCCGCTGCGTTCTATCCAATGGACGTGATCGTCTTCGGCGAGGGCGATGAAGCGAAGGATGCCTGCGTAGTAGGAATGCACGCGGTTTCGCTGGTCCTTGATTTCGTCGTGCATGGCCCCGTCTTCGATCTTGGAAAGTATGCTATCCATAATTTCGACGACGGCTTTGAGGGGGTTTACGATTGTAGGCTCGCACCAGTCCGGTTCCGAAATGCGGGCTATGGGCCGCTTCTCGAGTCGCGTCGCCGCCAGGTAGCCGAAGAATTCCTGGGAGGCTTCCTGCGCGTCGATGATCGCCTGAAGTTGCTTGTGATGAGCGAACTTTCGAACGACGCCTGATTTTCGCTTGGGATTGAAGAGGCTCTTGAGCTGGCGATCGAGGCCGTAGGAACTGATTCGAGCTCCAAAGTGCTCGGTCGCTACTTCGGCGATTGTGTGTGCCTCGTCTATGACGAGAAAGTCGTCCGGCAGCAGTATGCCCTTCGAATTGGGAGCTAGCCCTCCCGCATTCAAGAGGGCGAAGAGCAGACTATGATTGACGATGACCACTTGAGCCTTCCGCATTTCGGCCCGGGCTCGCTGGTAGTGGCAGGTATCGGGAGCGCAGTTCTTGCGGTTGCAGGCGGAACCTTCGGCATTGACCAGTTCCCAAACATCGAAATTGGGCGGTGGATTGAGCTCTTGGCGCTGGCCCGTTTTCGTATGCTGCGACCAGGCGGCGATGCGCTGCAGTTCATCCAATTCGTCGTTGGGGAACAGCTCCGTCTTGTTGGCGATCGCGTTGGATAGTCGAGTCGGGCATAGGTAGTTGCCCTTGCCGATGAGCAAAGTGGACTTGAAATCGGAGTAGGGAGCGAGTTCCGGTACGGCCCGGAAGAGCTCCCTGCAAATCGGCAGATCCTTCTCCTGGAGTTGCTCTTGCAAAGCGATGGTATTCGAGGAAACGACTGCGGGGCGTTTCGATTCGATCGCATGAATAATGCCGGGGACCAAGTAGGCGAGGCTTTTGCCAACGCCGGTTCCCGCTTCGAACACGAGGGCTTGATCCGTGGTTAATGATTGGCTGACGGCATTGGCCATTGCCAACTGCTCGGGACGATGTTCGAGCGAAAGGATGCTCTGCAACCAGCCTTCTGGCTCGAAGACGCTTCCGACGATTTTTGGCAAGTCCACCGAAGGATGGGCGCTTTCGATGCCGTCGTTCGGAGATATCATTGCTTTGGGAGCAGAGTCGCTTTCCGTTTCGGGTCGAGCTTAATCTCGTTTCCTCAGGGAGCGCTTTGCACAAGCGGCTTAGGCGATGAAAACATGGTCATTCAACTGGACGGCTTCGAAGAGCTCGATCATTTCGCTGTTGAGCAGCTGGATGCAGCCGCCGCTGGCGGGCGTTCCGATTTTGTCCTCATGATTCGTCCCGTGGATATAGATGTAGCGTCGGTAGCTGTCGTGCCCGTCGCCTTGGTTGATCCCTGGTTCGAGGCCGTCCAGCCAGAGGATTCGAGTCGTGATGAGGTTGGGGCGAAGCTCCTCTCCGCTCAGCTCCTGGTAGCGTTTGTCGATGCTGACCCGCCCCTTGAATATTTCGCCCAACGGCGCCCCTTCGCCAATTCTATCGGCGATGCGATGCAGCCCGGATGGCGTGCCGCCGGAGTCTTGTCGATTCGATGGAGGGTTCGAACTGGTCGAGACTCGAAAGCTTCTTTTCGACAGGCCGTTTTCGAATAGTTCCAGGCGTTGATCGTCAATCGATACGACTAGGAGACGCGCTGAGGGCTTGATATTCAAGCGTTCTAGCTTATGCGTGTACGGCTGTTTAAAATCCGAGGGCATAGAGGTGTCTGAAGGAGCTTTGTCGCGATGGCGAAGCGAGCGTTTAAGTGCAATGGGTTACAAAGTAGGTATAGTAGGCGCGACCGGAGCGGTCGGTCAGGAGTTGATTTCGCTTCTGGAGAGCCGGAATTTTCCGATTTCCGAGCTGAAGCTATTTGCGTCCAGTCGTTCTGCAGGAAAGCGGATTGAGGCTATGGGGCAAACTCTGACTGTAGAAGAAGCGACGAAATCCTGCTTCGATGGCCTGGATTACGCGATTTTCTCCGCAAGTGGAAGCCTGTCCAAGGAACTGTGCCCTGCGGCGGCCGCAGCGGGCGTGGTTGCGATCGACAATAGCTCGGCCTTTCGCATGGACCCCAACGTCCCTCTCGTCGTACCGGAAATCAATCCCGCTGCCGCGAAGGCTCACAAGGGCATCATTGCGAATCCCAACTGTACCACCGCCATTACCTTGATGGCTGCGAACCCTCTGCATCGAGCGTTCGGCTTGAAGCGAATGATTACTTCGACCTATCAAGCGGTCAGCGGGAGCGGCGTGGCGGCGATGGCCGAATTGGAAGCGCAAATGGGGCAGCTGTCTCGAGGAGAGTCGGTGACCATAGCAGCCTATCCCTACCAGATCGCGCTCAATGCTCTGCCGCATGTAGACGCTTTCTTGGAGAACGGCTATACGAAAGAAGAGATGAAGATGCTCAATGAGAGTCGCAAGATCTTGGATCTGCCGGATCTGGTGGCGTCTTGCACTTGCGTTCGCATTCCAGTGATGCGTTCCCATTCGGTAGCGGTGAATGCCGAGTTCGAACGTCCCGTTTCGGTGGAAGCCGCGCGCGAAGCGATCGAAGCCGCTCCCGGCATCGATTTGGTAGACGATCCAGAGAACCTCCGCTATCCAATGCCCTTGGATTTCGCTAGTCGGGCGAATTGCGGCGTCGGACGTATTCGCAAGGATCTGGGCTATCAAAATGGATTGGCGTTCTGGGTCGCTGGCGACCAGCTGTGGAAAGGGGCCGCCTTGAACGCGATCCAAATCGCGGAGTTGCTTTGCGAGTGATTGGGGCGATGTTTAGTAGTTGAGGATCCAAGCCGCATGGGTTGTGATGATTCGCAACAATTTATATGGGACCGAAGAATCTTATTGCAGCGAGTATTGGGTTACTCCTGAGCGGGGCTGCCCCGCTAGGAGCGCAAACCGAAATCGAACCGTATGCGTCTGAAGGAGATCTAGGGGCGCTCATCGGAAAGCCAGCGAAAGTGGATGGCGTCTTCCACAAGAGCGCCTTTGCCGCTCCGGCGATTGCGATAAGCGGGCGCGTTTTCTATTTGCTGGAGAACCCGCCTGCCAAGCGAACCTTCGATTTCCCCAATGATAGTCGTAACGCTGTGGTGACGGGAACGCTGTATCTGTACGACGGGAATCAGCAATTTTCAAATCTCTACGAACCCTATGGGCGCCGCTTTTACTTCTTCAGCATTGGAGGGGGGCAAGGGGCCCGGATCGAGTTTGGCGACCCCATTAAACCTAGTAGCGCGTCTGCTGCCAACCCGATGGACGCCTTTATCGGATCCTGGCGATTGGATGCCGAGGCCGTGGAAGCGGAGCTGTTCAAGGTGGAGGACGAACTGGCCCGGACGTTTCTATCTGGGTTCATCGAGGTCCTGAAATCCTCGGAACTGAAGATTCAGCCGGACCGAATCTCTACGATTATCCCCAAGAACAAGAAGCGCGTTACAGAGCCTTACCGGGTGCTTTCGGCAGTGGCAGGAGAGGCGGAGCTGGAGGTTAGCAATAAGATAATCGGCACTTACTTGCTTTTCATGCGAATCGACTCCGAAGGTCGTCTTGTTATGAAAATGGATGATAGAGAAGGGTCTTCGGATATAGATTTCGACCTATTCTACAACCGATGGTGAGTTTGTGACTTTACGGCCTCGCCGCCGCGTTTCGCTCTTTTCCCCTGCCTGTTCGGTTCCGCAAACCGGTTGCGATTCCAATTTTCCACCATTCGAGTTTCTAGCGCCAGATCCAAGAATAGCGGCGAGGCAGGATTGATTCGCTTGGCGAAACCCTTCGTTTCTCGTACCTCTGCGAGGTCCTAAGCGAAGAGTGGTGCGCGAGGAGGGATTGATTCGCTTCGCTCAGGACTGCGTCCCAAACCTGTGGTTTGCCCCTCTCCGCTCTCTTCGTTCGCTCCGTCGAACCCTATGGGTTCTCGTCTCTCCTGTGGAGACGTTCACTGGCGAATGGCTTTTCGAGTGATGTGAAACTCGAAGGGAAAAAATGGTGCGCGAGGAGGGACTCGAACCCCCGACCTACTGGGTGTAAACCAGTTGCTCTAACCAACTGAGCTACCCGCGCATCGGAAAAGGCCGAAATAAGGATAAATTCGATTCGCCTTGGCAAGGCAATTTTCGGAAAAAGTGATTGGAGGCGATTTACCGACGCCCCCCTTGAAAGGGCGCTGTCGAAACGGTAAAGCGGCATCGCGGACTTATCGAATATCCCCCTTGCATGCGACCGAGGGGCTGTCTATGAAGGCTCCTTTAATTCGAATCACTTCCAAGCATGAGACACACCATCTCCGTCCTCGTAGAAAACAAATTCGGCGTTTTGGCCCGAATCGCTGGGCTGTTCAGCGGTCGCGGCTTCAACATCCACACGCTCAATGTCGCTCCGACCCACGATCCGAAAATCTCTCGCGTCACTGCGGTCGTGCGCGGCGACGATTCGGTGTTGGATCAAATTACGAAGCAATTGAAGAAGCTGATCAACGTGATCGAAGTCCACGATTTTCAGCAGGGGCAAGCGGTGTCGCGCGAACTGATCATGGTAAAAGTGAAAGCGGGTCCCGAGAATCGGTCGGAGCTAATCCAAATCTGCGAGCTGTTTCGGGCCAAGATCATCAATGTGCAGCACGACGACCTCGTTGCGGAGCTGACTGGAGATGAAGGCAAGATAACGGCGTTTCTCAATCTAATCGAAAAATTTGGCATACTCGAGCTCGGTCGCACAGGCAATTTGGCGATGCACCGTTAGGAGCCCTCGGCATTTCCATTCGGAAGTTTGGAATCGAATCCCATGATTCAATCTGGAAAAGAACTCGTTTTGGCTACTCGTAAGAGTCCCTTGGCGATGGCCCAGGCTCGAATGGCGGCGGCGTGTTTCGAGAAAGCGATTTCCGGAACGTCGATTCGGATCGAAAAAATGGTGACGACCGGCGACCGACGAAGGGAATGGTCTTTGGAAGAGAAAGGCGGGAAAGGGCTATTTACCAAAGAGCTCGAGGATGCTCTCCTGGAAGGTCGTGCGGACTTCGCGGTTCACAGCGCCAAGGACTTGCCGTCGGACATGCCCGCGGGCCTGGCGATAGCGGGTTTCCTGCCGCGCGAGACGACCGAAGATGTTTTAGTGGTGAAGGAAGGCGTGGGGACGCCGAGCGTTGTCGCCACTGGCAGTCCGCGTCGTCGGATACAGCTTCGGCTCTTGTATCCGGAAGCTGAATTCATTGAAATTCGAGGGAACGTGGATACGCGTCTGAATAAGATCGCGGAAGGTTACGCGGATGCGACGATGCTGGCCGCAGCCGGTTTGAAGCGATTGGGAATCGAACGCTGGGATGGGGTCGAATTTCGAACCCTTTCGTTGGACGACTGCATTCCTGCGGTCGGACAAGCGGCGGTCGCGATTCAGTGTCGCGAAGAGGACGTTTCGATTTACGAAGGCGCCTTGCATGACGAGACCAATGTCGCGGTACGGCTCGAACGGGCGTTTATGGAGCGCTTGGGCGGTGGATGCCAGGTCGCGTTTGCGGTGAACTATACGGATGAAACCCTTCGTATTTATCACCGCCAATGCGGGAAGGAAACGCGGGCGGTGCCTTATCAATACGCGATGAAAAAGCCCGCTCAAATCGCGGAACAGCTCATCGAGCAGCTTGAATTGAAAGATGCTTAAGGGGATGGTTTTCCTTGTCGGGGCGGGCCCCGGGGATCCGGGTTTGCTGACGCTGAAAGGGTATCGTCTGATTCAGGAATGCGATACCTTAGTCTACGACCACCTCGCTCATCCCTCCGTTTTGAAGTTCCTGCGTCCCGATTGCGAGTTGGTATATGCCGGGAAGCAGGCTGGCGTCCATGCAATGTCGCAGGACGATATTCAAACGCTGCTCGTTGAAAAGGCGAGCCAAGGAAAACGCGTGGTGCGCCTAAAAGGGGGAGATCCCTACTTGTTTGGGCGGGGAAGCGAAGAGGCTCTGTATCTGAAAAGGAATGACGTGCCCTTCGAAGTGGTGCCGGGAATTACCGCTGCGGTCGGGGCGGCTGCTTACAGCGGTTCGCCTCTGACGCAACGCGATACGAGTTCGACCTTAGTGCTGGTGACGGGCCACGAAGATCCGGAAAAGCCCGAAACCATGGTGGATTGGGACAATTTGCCTCGGACCAACGCGACTCTTTGCATTTATATGGGCGTTTCGCGCTTGGAAGCGATAGTCGAGCGACTTCTCAAAGCTGGATACGACCCGGAGATGCCCGTCGCGTGCGTCGAATGGGCTACTTTGGGAAGGCAACGCGTTTGCCGAGGAAAATTGAATACGATAGCAGGCGAGGCGGAGCGTATCGGACTCGTGTCGCCTGCGGTCGCGATAATAGGAGAGAATGCCGCTATGGGAGAAGAGTTGTCATGGTTTGAATCTAAGCCGCTGCAAGGCCGGCGATTGGTGGTGACGCGTAGTCAGGGCCAAGCCAGCGAATTGAGCGAGAAACTGGAAGCGTTGGGAGCCGAAGTGATTGGATTGCCGCTCATTTCGATCGAGAAGAATGTAAATCCGCAAACCGCGGAAGACGTGTTTTCGGAAATCGCTTCCTACGATTGGCTCGTTTTCTCCAGCCCCAATGGGGTTCGCTTCTTTTTCGAGGCGTTCTTCGAAAAATTCGAGGACATCCGGTCGTTGGGGTTCCTCAGAATAGCCGCTGTCGGCAAGTCGACCGCGAAAGAGATCAAGAAGTTCTATGTCACCACGGATCTAATACCGGATGAAGCGAATGCGGACAGTCTTGGCGAAGCGTTGGTGGCGACGGATAGCTTGGATAGCGCTAAGGTATTGTTGGTGAGCGGCAATCTGGGTAGAGATGCGCTGACGCGCAAATTGGAGGAAGCTCGGGCGATCGTGGACCGATTCGAAGTCTATCGGACTGAATCGACGGACTTGTCGGCGAACCCGACAGCGAAGCATTTTCGCGAGCGGGGCGCGGATGCGATTCTCTTTACGAGCTCATCGGGGGTGAAATCCTTCGTCGATCAGGCGAAGGATCTGGTTTTGAGCGATGAGGCCACGCGACCGAAAACGGTTAGCATCGGCCCGATTACGAGCGCTAGCATGGCTCAGCAAGGCATGCCTATGGATTTTCAAGCGAACGAAGCCAGCCTCGATTCGTTGATTGAAACGGTCGCGGAGAATTTCGGGAAAACGGCCTAGGCGTTCGCGCTCGGAACGGATATTGACGATGGGGATGCTTACGGGCTCGATTGAAGTTAAGTTGATTGTATTGAAACGTGTTTAGCGGAACGGAAGTCAAAGTATGCGGTATCACTCGGAGAGGGGATGCCCTGGATGCACTCGAGCTTGGGGCGGATTTGCTGGGCTTTAATTTTTATCCGGAGTCGCCCCGTTGCGTGTCGCTGGATTTGGCCAAGGAATTGGCCGCGGATCTTCCTGAATCGAGAAAAGTGGCTGTGGTGGTCTTGCCTGACCCCTCGCTGCTTGAAACCTTGCGTGGCCATGGCTTTGGGATCGTCCAGATCCATTATGCCCAGGCTGCCACGGATATCGAGCGCTTAGAGCAATGGTCGACGCTCGTCGGTCCGGAAAAGCTGTGGCTGGCTCCCCGAAGAGCGCCTGGCGAGAGTTTGGACGAACGCGCTCTGTCTCTAGCTGACACTTGGCTTTGGGATGCGTTCAAGGCGGATGCGTTTGGCGGCACGGGGAGAACGAGCGATTGGGCGGGCTTTAAATCGATGCGCGAACGCTTTCCGGATAAGAACTGGGTATTGGCTGGCGGCTTGGGCCCTGACAACATTCGCGATGCCGTCACGGAAACGGGAACGACTCGGATCGACTTGAACAGTGGGATTGAGATTTCTCCGGGAATGAAGGATCGAAATCGCCTTGAACGGGTCAAAAGCGAGATAGGAGCGTTGCGGGCCGATTGATTTTTAGTTCGCCTCGCGCGCTTGTTTTCCTACAGTGATGATTTGTAATACCCGATTCCTATGACCCCACGTTCGATTTTTGCGATTCTCTTCAGTAGCCTGAGTTTAGGATGGTTCGCCGTCAGCGCTGATGAAACGTCCGATGCGCCCTTGATTGGCGAGCAGCCCGTTGGCGAAGGAATTGCCGAGTCGAACGATGAAGAGGTATCTGTGGATGCGGTGACGATTCGTCGGACGACGGTGTACAACGAGGAAGAAATCAAGCGACTCTACAAGGACTATAAGGCGCATAACGAGAAGATGAGCGAGGGACTGCCTGCGCATCTGAACAGCGATGAAATCGACCTGGTCACTTTGAAGCCATTTAGTGTCGAGGGTCAGGATTTGCGCAAACAGCGCGAGCTCATGGAGCGTCTCGACCCACGTCCGCGGCGCCGATTGCAGCGAATCGCGGACATCGATCCGGACGCGGCTCACGAGATGATGGTGACCTCCCGAAATGACTTGGCATTCATGTCCGGGGCGAACGATCGCCGCATCAGCGCGGGAAATCCTGGGAGTAGCGCGAATTTCACGGCCACGCAAATGGTAGGGGCTCTGGACAAAGCCTTCGAGGCGCTTGGCAGAACGATGGCGAAGAAAAAGAAGAAGGCCGACAAGGACGTAAAGTAGTCTTCGGTCGCTTCACTCGGGAATTTATTCTTCCAGCGGGTAGTCCGCTACAACGGGCGGCGTCCAAGGCCGGGCCCGGTCCGAACCCGATCTAGAACGGCAGCTTGCCTTTGAATCCGCCCAGTCCGCTCCCGAGGCTGCCGGGATCCGAGGGCATTTGCGAAGGGTCGATGCCTTGAGCCTTCATCTGGCGCATCATCTTTTTCATTTTTCCGCCGCCGTTCATCTTTTTCATCATCTTCTTCATCTGCATGTGCTGCTTGATGAGTTGATTGACTTGGCTGATCTTGACCCCGGATCCTTTTGCGATGCGGTTCCGCCGGCTGGCGTTGAGAATATTGGGGGCGCGGCGTTCCTGATAGGTCATGGAGAGGATGATCGCCTCGGACTGTTTCATTTGCCGCTCCGCTTTATCGTCCATCTGCATACCGCTCATTCCTGGCATCATGCTCATAATGCTCTGCATGGAGCCGAGCTTTTTGACCTGACGGAATTGGTTGAGCATGTCTTCGAAATTGAAGTCGGCGGCCATCATGCGACCGGCGATCTTCTCGGCCTCCTTTTCGTCGATCTTCTCTTGAGCCTGTTCTACGAGAGAGACGACGTCGCCCATGCCGAGAATACGCGACGCCATGCGTTCTGGATGGAAGAGATCGAAGTCGTCTAGCTTTTCGCCGGTACCTGCAAACTTGATCGGGACGCCGGTAATTTGCTTCATGGACAGCGCTGCGCCGCCCCGCGCATCGCCGTCGAGCTTGGTCATGGCGATGCCGGTGAGCTCGACCGCTTCGTTGAAGGCTTTGGCGACATTGACGGCTTCTTGGCCGATGGCGCCATCGGCTACTAAGATGACTTCGTCGGGTTGGATGCGTCGTTTCAGCTCCTTGATTTCATCGATCAAAGGCTCGTCGATCTGCAAGCGTCCCGCGGTGTCGAAAATAATCAAATCGCGACCGTCCCCGAGCGCTTGTTTCAACCCGGACTCGCCAATTTTCGGAACATCGGGAGTCGAGCGGTCAGCGTAGACGGGAACGTCGATTTGCTCGCCCACGGCCTCTAGTTGGTCGATAGCGGCGGGACGGTAGACGTCGCAGGCGACCAGCATGGGATTATAGCCCTCCTTCTTCAGACGTTTGGCGATCTTGGCGGAGGTAGTGGTTTTACCGCCCCCTTGCAGACCGACCATCATGATCTTAAGCGGCTTTTTCTCTGAAAGCGCGGCGCTGCCTTCGCCTAGAAGAGCGACGAGTTCGTCATTGATGATCTTGACGATCTGCTGACCCGGCGTAACCGATTTGAGCGCTTCTTGTCCGACGCACTGCTCCTTGACCGATTCGATGAACTGGCGGGCGACTTTAAAATGGACGTCGGCGGACAGCAGGGCGGCCCGCACTTCCTTCAAGGCCTCGGCCATATTGTCTTCGCTGAGCTTCGCGGTGCCGCGAAGTTGGCGCATAGCGTTGGTCAGCTTATCGGTAAGACTTTCGAACATAGAGCACGCAGGTTGAGTAGAAGGGGGCCTTGGGTAAAGCCTCCGCTTTGCGAAAATTCGAGTCCGTTTACGGGGCGGCAGTTTCGCCGGACCAATACCGAAGGCGATTTACGGCTGGATATTATCCCCAGCGCGCGCATTTTTCTCCGCCATAATGAACGAGGTATTCAAGCTACTCGCCGAGGGCGAACGTCTCAATGAAGCTCAGATGGCCGAAATACTCGGACTGTCCGAGTCCGAGGTGAACGCTCAGTTAGCCGCGCTCCAGGAGCAGGGCTTGCTGTTGGGGTGGATTCCTGTGCTTGATCCTGAAGCGGAGGCGGAAAGCGCTGTCAGAGGAGTGATTGAAGTGAAAATCACTCCGGAACGCGGAGGAGGGTTCAATCGTCTGGCCCAGAGAATCGCTCGTTTCGAGGAGGTCGAGTCCTGCTATCTCATGTCGGGAGCCTATGATTTGCTGGTAGTCGTCAAGCAGTCCTCTCTTCACAAGGTAGCATCGTTCGTCTCGGAGCGTTTGTCTACAATCGAAGGAATCGTTTCTACGGCGACGCACTTCATGCTGAGAGCCTACAAGGAACAAGGTTATCTGATCGCCCAGCAAGAAGAGGAAAAGGGCCGCCTCGACGTCAGCGCCTGAGGCGCTCAATTGGTTCGAAGTTAGGGCTCGCGACGCTCGAAATGAGCGGGCAGTCTCCTTCATTCGTTTTTACGTTTAAATCGAAACGCTATCCAGTCGTGTCGCAGAAAGATCCAAATCGTTTTATCGCAGAACATGTAATCGGACTCCCGCGCTCGGGAATCCGCGACTTCTTTGAACTCGTAGCGGCCATGGATGATGTGATTTCCCTTGGAATCGGAGAACCGGACTTCACCACGCCTTGGCACATTCGGGAAGCCGCGATCTATTCTCTGGAAAAAGGGAGGACCTACTATACCTCGAACTTGGGCACGATTGAATTGCGCCGGGAGATTTGCCGGTACGTGGAGCGTCATTTCGGATTGAAATACGACCCGAAGAGCGAAGCGATCGTGACGGTTGGAGTGTCGGAGGCCATGGACATCGCCCTGCGGGCCATCCTGAATCCCGGCGACAAGGTGCTGTACCAAGATCCTTGTTTCGTGTCGTACCACCCGACCGTGATGTTGGCCCATGGCGTCGGGATCGCCGTAAAGACGGATGCGTCTTCCGCATTCACGATAAAGGCTCAGGCGGTCAAAGATGCTTGGGAGCCGGGGTGCAAAGCGATCCTTATCAATCTTCCCTGCAATCCGACAGGCGGTGTGGCGGAGAAGGAAGAACTTGAGGAGATCGCTCGATTCGCCGTCGAGAAGGATCTGATCGTAATAAGCGACGAGATTTACGCTGAGCTCACTTACGAGGGCGAACATGTCAGTATCGCTAGTTTTCCAGGCATGAAGGAAAGAACGATTTTTCTGCATGGCTGCTCGAAGGCATGGGCGATGACGGGGTGGCGATTGGGCTATGCTTGCGCGCCTGCGGAACTGACCGAAGCCATGATGAAAGTACATCAGTATTCGATGATGTGCGCGTCGATTATCGCTCAAGACGCGGCAGTCGAAGCGCTGCGACACGGTTCGGACGCGGTGGCGAAGATGAAAACGCAGTATCAACGTCGTCGCGATCTAGTGGTTAGACGTTTCAATGAGATGGGTTTGACCTGCCACCTGCCACAGGCGACGTTCTACGCGTTTCCCAATATCGAATCGACAGGCTTGAACTCGACTGAATTTTCCAAGCGTCTCTTGGAGGAAGAGCGCGTGGCTATGGTGCCAGGAACGGCCTTCGGCCAATATGGCGAAGGCTATGTCCGTTGCAGCTTCGCGACCGGATACGATGATTTGGTTGAGGCCTGCAATCGTATTGAACGGTTTGCGACGAAGATTCGGGGTCGAAATGATCAAGCATCGACGGAGGATCCGGAGGTAACGGAGATCGCGAGTTCCTAGGGTTCGCAAAGGTCGATTCGCAAATACTCGATTTATGGATTTATCGTCGCGCTTTACAGTGGCTATTGTTGGCCGTCCTAACGTTGGCAAAAGCCGATTATTCAATCGGCTCATTGGAAAACGTGTATCCATTGTCCATGACATGCCTGGAGTCACGCGCGATGTTTTGACTCATGAGTTGGAGGATGACGGATATACCCTTATGGATACGGGGGGGATGGGTCTCGTTGCCGGGATGAGCGATACGCCTGAGAAATTGGTAGATGCAGTGGAAGGGCAAGTGGCGTTTTCGATAGATGCAGCGGATTACGTTTTGCTCGTGGTCGATGGCCGGGAGGGCCTGGCCCCCTTGGATCTCGAGATGGCGGATATTCTGAGGCGAAGTCGCAAACCTATTGGCTTGGTCGTCAATAAGGTCGACAAGCAGGATACGCCGATCGAAATCAACGACTTTTATAGTATGGGCCTAGGGGCGCCGATGCTCGTGTCTGCAGAGCACGACAGAGGGATTGGCGGCTTGCGTAAGGCGATCTTAGCGAGGCGCGACGAGATTGTCGGCCCTCCAGAAGAAAAGGACGAACAGGAAGAGAAACGGATCAAAGTGTGCTTTATCGGTCGTCCGAATGTAGGGAAGTCTTCCCTTAGCAATTGCCTCGTCCAATCGGATCGATTCATTGTGAGCGACATTCCGGGCACGACGCGCGATTCCATCGAAACGCCTTTCACCTGGCGATCCAAGCGGGGGGAAGACTGGCATTTCGCATTGACCGATACGGCGGGCATTCGAAAGAAAACGAAATTGAGTTCTTCGGTAGAGTATTTTTCCAGGGTTCGGTCCTTGGATGCGATCCGCGATGTAGACGTGGTATTTATGGTCCTCGATGCGAAAGAAGGTCCGACTCACCAGGACAAGGCAATTGCAGGGGAAGCGGCGAAGCTGAATAAGCCGATTGTAATCGTTGTAAACAAATGGGATTTAGCGCTCGAGGCTTGGAAGAATAACGAGATCGATGGATTCGATTCGGAAACGGACTTTCGCCGGGCATTCGAGAAAGGGCTGCGTAGGGAAATTTTCTTTACGCCGGGATCCCCTATTCGATTCGTCTCGGCTCTAGAGAATATCGATATTGAGAAAATGCTCTACGATGCTCGCCAGCTGGACAAACGTCTGGAAAAGCGAATACCGACGGGGCGTTTGAACAATATCCTTTATAAAATCGCCGACCGGATGCCGGCCCCGAAGGTGGATGGGCGGAGATTTCGAGTGTACTATGCGGTCCACACGGGAACACGCCCTTATCGGGTCAAACTGTTCTGCAATCAGGCTAAAAAGCTAAATGACTCGTATAAGCGATACATGCAAGCGGAGGTGGTCCAGGCGTTTAAGTTGGAAGGCTGCCCCGTGGTTTTCGATTTGATCAACAAGAAGAACCCTTATGTAAGGGAAGACTCTTGAAGTTGGAGTTCGAGTAGATATTCGATAAGGAATCCTCAATGAGCTGGCGAATCGTATTCATGGGCTCGGACCCCATTGCGCTTCCCGTGTTGGATGCGATCGGGAAGGGGCTTTGCGGGTCGATAGAGATCGTCGCGATATATACGCAGCCGGACCGAGCGAGAGGTAGGGGAAAGAAAATCGCCGCCAACGAAATCAAACTTTGGGCATTGGAGCAGGGCATACCGGTATTCCAGCCGGAGAAAATGGGGAAGCAGGATCGGCTCGATATCGCTGCGATGGAAATCGACTCGATTTTGGTGATGGCTTTCGGACATATGCTGTCGCAGGCATTGATCGATACGCCTGACAGAGGCACATGGAATTTGCATACGTCGATTCTCCCCAAGTTCAGGGGCGCGTCGCCTATCCAGTGCGCGATTGCGGAAGGGGAGACGGAGTCGGGAGTCAGCCTCATGCAAGTGGTGAAGGAAATGGATGCGGGTCCCGTTTTGGATATAGAGAGCGTTCCCATTCATCGTCTGGATACTGCAATCGAAGTGGAAGCGCGTCTATCGAGCGCGTGCGTGCCCTTGATACGGCGAAATTTCGATGCGATATTGAAGGGCGCCGCTCAACCGGTGGCCCAGGATGCATTGCATGCAAGTTATGTTCGGAAGTTGGGGAAAGCCGACGGCAATTTGGATTTTGCTGCGCCCGCGGGGAAGTTGGCCCGTCGAATCAATGGCCTTTTCCCCTGGCCCGGAACGCGTTTCGAATGGAAGGGGGTCGATATTAAAATCGGTTTGGCGGATTTCGATGATGCGTCGCGTGGAGGCGTCCACGGCGAAGCCCTTGGCTTCGAATCCGGTGGATTAGCGGTCGCCTGTGGGGCCGGCGTTCTCTATCTCAAGCGACTTCAGCGGCCGGGTGGGAAGATGCTCGATGCGGAGGCCTTTTCGAGGGGATTCGAGATACCGTCGGGATCGATTCTGGAGTCGAAGCCCATGCCCGTGTTAGCGACCCCCAGCCCCATCCATTAATTGTGAAAAGGGTTTCAAAAAGCGCGATGACGCATGGAGGGACGCGGGCGCAGGCTTGAAGCTTGTTTTCCGCTATCAATTTTTCCACGATTTTCACCATGATGGGTAATCGAAACGGTTTTTGGAAGAAGACGCTCAGGTCGCTGTCGATTGCGGCGCTGTTGGGGGTGGTATCGGCGCAGGCGCAGTCCAGCAATTTGGCCTATCAAGTGGCCAACATGAGCCAAGATATGAAACTCCTGGACGAGGCGATTCGCTCGATGCGCGTAGAGCTGGATTCGATGCGTCGGGAGAACCAAGTATTGCGACAGCAAGTGAAGGCGTATGAATCTCGCATCGGCTCGAGCATGGATCACCTGGCTACGCTGGGTCAGGTTCAAGAAGCGATTGCCAAGGCAGTGGCGTCCCTTGAGCGGCGCGACGAGAAGATGAAGGAAGAGGTGATTCTCAAAGTGAACAAGGAGATCACGGATTTCGCGAACGTGATCAAGAAATCCATTGGTGGAATGCCGGCTCCGGCTCCTAAACCGCTGAATGTTAGAAAGGAGTTCCCGAAAGAGGGAATTCCTCAGAACGGTTCGCCCTATGTTGTGAGGTCCGGGGATACCTTGTCTTCAATTGCCCAGCAGTTCGGTTCGACGATCGATTGGATTCAAAACGCGAATGAAATCGCGAGCCCTCGGCATCTGCAAGCGGGTCGGAAACTCTTTATTCCACACAATTAGACTTCATTTATGGCGAATTCGAAATCTCGACTCGGAAAGGGCTTGGCTGGACTCATCTCGGGCGGCGCTGCCAAGCAAGGGGCGACTGCCAAGAAAGCGGTTGTCAAGAAGACCTCGGCCCGGCCGAAAAGCGACGCGAAGGCTGCTTCGGAAAAGAAACCCAGTTCGAAGCCTGGCTTTCCCGTTGAAGAAAAGCGGCCCGATTTTCTCGAGCTATCAGTTGCGAAAATCGAGCCGAATCCGTACCAGCCGAGGAAGGAATTCGAAAAGAGCCAATTGCTCGATCTAGCGGAGAGCATTCAGAGCGAAGGTTTGATACAGCCGATCGTCGTGCGCGAAGCGGAGGGTTCCTATCAATTGATCGCGGGCGAACGGCGATGGCGGGCATTTCAATTGCTCAAGCTCAAGAAGATCCCCGCGCGAATCATCGAGGCGGGGGATTCGTCGGCGGCTTCAATGGCGTTGATCGAAAACTTGCAGCGCGAAAACCTCAACCCAATCGAGGAATCGATGGGATATGCGAGTTTGATTCGCGACTTCGACCTGACTCAAGAGCAGGTCGCCGAAAGAGTCGGCAAGGGGCGGGCAACCGTGGCGAACTCATTGCGCTTGCTGACCTTGCCCGACGAAGTCCGCGGCTACCTTTCGACCCAGATGCTGTCGATCGGTCATGCGAAGGTTATTCTGGGTCTTGATAGCAAACAGGAACAGGCCTTGGTGGCTCGTCGGATTATCGAGGATGGCGTCAGCGTTCGCGCCGCAGAGGAACTGATCCAGAAGCTTCGTAGGTCTTCCAAGGCTAAAAGCGGACCCAATCGAGAGGCTCCCGAAGCCGAGCGAGCGGCGATCGAGGACATCGAAAAGCGTCTCATGTCTTATCTCAGCTCCACCGTTGCCCTCAAGCACGCTCCTAAGAAGGGCAAAATCGTCATCGACTATTCCGGGAACGACGACTTGCAGCGGATTTTAGAGAAGATCGGTCTAGAAGACTAGCTGGTCCGAGCGGTGCTTCATCCGAAATTGAGGACTCCGCCTGACGAAGGCTCAAGTTTCTGGTTCAATGGAAGTCGCGCATCGATGATGCGGATGGAACGATCCTCTCGATTGAAAGCGTCGACCCCACGATTAATGGCCATGCCTTCCAGGTATTCGATTTAGGACTCGTAGAGTACCGAAACGACAACCTCATTGGGGCCGAAGAGCAGGGCAAAGGTAGTCCTACGGGAATCGCTCATGGGTCGGAAAGCGATTTCTGGCTGTTGTGGAACAAGGACACGGGCGAGCCCAAGGAATTCGCTTATGCGGGAGCATCAACCGCGATCCATCGCCGCGAGCGCTTTCTTCGATTCGAAATCCAAGTCGCGCCCTAGTATAGGGGCAAAAAATTTGGCTGCCCTTGAAGGAACAGCCAAATGCGTCCGCCAGGCTTATCGGCCTGGCGCGTTTCAGAGCGATTTATCGCCCGATTTCTAGAATCCGTCGCGTTGTTGGCGACGGTCGTTCCGGCGCGATCCTTTGCCGCCGCCACGATTGAAGCCGCCTCGGCGAGGGCCACCGCCACCGCCTCCGTAGCCGCCTCCGCCGCCGCCATAGCCGCCACCGCCGCCACCGCCGCCGTAGCCGCCACCGCCACTGGGACGCTCCGGTCTAGGGGTCGCTTCGCGAACGCGCATTTCGCGCCCGAGCAATTCGCTGCTGTCTAGAGCCTCGATAGCGGCCTGGGCTTCCGCAGAGTCGCCCATTGAGATAAATGCGAATCCCCGAGGTCGTCCGGTTTCGCGGTCCATGATGATTTTAACCGAGTCGACGGACCCGAATGCTGCAAAGGCCTCGCGAACGTCCTCTTCAGAGGCATCGAAGGACAGGTTTCCTACGTATATATCCATTGTAATAAAGCGTCATCGTTTGCATTGAACAGAGTTGATACGTGACGCCCTACCAAAGCTGCTGGGTATACGCTATTTGAAGCGTATTCCCAAAATTGTCGAGATACTCAACCCCAGGGAATGTCGAAAAGCAAGGAGTTTAAGGGCCCTAAAGGGAAATTGGCTTAAGCGAAGCTCACAGCAGCGATCCCTCTTTAGACGCTTCGGATGAAGGCAATCCGATCGCCTGATACCCCTTCGGCGATATAATGCGCCCTTGGGGCGTTCGCTGAATAAACCCGTTTTGTATGAGAAATGGCTCGTGCACTTCCTCGAGTGTATCCGCTTCTTCTCCTACGGCGACGGCGATCGTTCCCAGGCCGACAGGGCCACCCTTGTAGGTATTGGCGATCGTCCTCAATATGCGTTTGTCGATTTCGTCGAGACCGTATTGATCGATATCGAGTAGTTCCAATGCTGCTTGGGCAATGGGTTTGGAGATGACGCCATCGCCCCGCTCCTCGGTATAGTCTCGCACGAAATACACCAGATTGTTGGCGATTCTTGGCGTTCCGCGAGACCGTTGGGCGATTTCCATGGCGCCCTCTTCCTGCACTGGAATTTCGAGCAGTTTGCAGCTCCGTTTGACAATACTGAGCAGATTTTGGGGGGAATAGTAGTCGAGCCGCGTTTGGAGCGTGAAGCGACTGCGAAGCGGGGCGGTTAGCAGTCCGCTGCGGGTTGTGGCTCCCACCAGGGTGAAACGAGGGATATTCAGGCGAACCGAGCGGGCATTGGGACCTTGGTCGATCATGATGTCGATCCGGTAGTCCTCCATTGCCGAGTAGAGATACTCTTCGACCGCTTTAGGCAATCTATGGATTTCGTCTATAAACAAGATGTCGCCTTCCTGCAAATTCGTGAGCAGACCGGCCAAGTCGCTCGCCTTTTCGATAACGGGACCGGAGGTCACTCGAACATTCGTCCCCATCTCGGATCCAAGTATGAAGGAAAGGCTTGTTTTCCCCAGCCCTGGCGGTCCGCTGAGCAATACGTGATTGAGGGCTTCGTTTCGCTTTCGAGCCGCGCCTGTCATGATCGTCAGCCGTTCGATCGTCTTTTCCTGCCCGACGAAGTCCGCGAAGGATAGGGGGCGGAGAATCGACTCGGTTTGAGAATTCAGGGATGTCTCGAGCGCGTTCGAATAGAAATCTACGCCGGTGTGACTGGGATCGCTCATTGGTAGTTGCTTAAATCAGGCAGTGGGAGCGAGGGCAAGCGGAAGGAAGCGCCCAATCGGGTTTTGAATCTATCGATCCCGAAAAAGAAAAGTCCCGCGGCGAATGAGCGCCGCGGGACTTGTAGATTCTCTATTGCGAGGACGATTGCTCGCGATTGCCTTGCGGCTTGCGTCTGCGTCGTCGGCGTCGGTTGCCGCCCCCTTCTCGGTTGTCGTCTCCGCCCTCGCCCGGACCGTTGCCCGAGTTGCGATTGCGGGGGCCGCGTCCGCGTCCCCGACCGCCGCGCGAACGGTTCGATCGATTTCCATCGAAATCCTCGCCCCTGGATCGGTTTTGGCCGCCGCGTCTGCGTCGACGTTGGTTCGATCCGCCTTTGGAGCGTGGGCGATCTCGTTTCTTGGGTTCTTCTTCGGTTGCGAAGAGCGACTTCAACCAGGCGAAAAATCCCTTTTTAGGAGGGGCGCTGCGCTCTCGTTGCACGGGTTCCTCGCGGCGAGCCCGTTTTTTCGGTTCCGCTCGTTTTCCATCCTGAGAGGGGCGAAACTCCTCCACAGGTCGTTGGCGAGGACGTTGCTCTTCCTTCAGCTTGCCGAAGCGTTCGGGACGATCGTCCTCTTCGCCAACGGGCTCCGAGCTCGGTTCGTCTTCCGGATAGGCTTCTATATCGGTATCCAGCGGCTCGTCTTCCGCCGAATCTTCTTCCTTTTCTTCCCTTCTCTGTCTTCTGGGGGCTCGCTCGCGTCGATCTCTTCTATTCGAGGAGTCGGGTCGGTCGCCTTCGACGAGATGTTCGGGAGCGGTGGCTCGGATTACGAGATCGTCCATTTCGATCTCTTCATCCTCTTCTATGGGGCCTCTGATTTGGTCTAGGGTTTTAGCGGCTGACGACGAATCGGCGCCAGGCCGGCGTTTGCGTGTGCCATACAGGATGGCTTTTTTTGCTTCGGGTGCTGGAGAGGGTGACGCTGCAGGCTCCGTTTTTTCCGGAGCGGCGTCGATCGCCTCCTGGGGCTGAGCGTCGCTCGCGTCGCTTTCCAGCTTCCCATCGTTGTTGTCTTCTATATCAGGCATTTTTTTTGCTGTTGGCGCCCCTCGGCGTTCGTCGCCAGAGGCGGGCGCAAGGTGATTCCTGCGCAGCGACGGACTCTCGTCTTTTTTCGAAAACCGTTTTCGCTGCGAAAAGGGGGTACTTTAAGGATCCTGGGGAAAATACAATCCTTAAAGCGCGGCTGGGCTATGTACCGGTTGCCGGAAACTCGATTTCCAAGGGAGCATTAGAGACGGCAATTGGCTTGCGTGGCTGGTCATAGGAGGCTAGCGATCAGTTCATGGATAAGCTCGCGCAGATTTTCGAAATGCAAGAAGAACTGAATGCCCGAATCGGAGTAAATCTGAAGGGCATCGACGAATCGGAGCAGACGAAATGGGTGCTCAACTATACTCGGGCAATGCAGCAGGAAATGGCGGAGCTGACCGATTCGGTGCCTTGGAAATGGTGGGCGAAATACCAGGAATTCGACAAGCAGAATGCTCGAGTCGAAGTGATCGACCTCTTTCACTTTCTCGTTTCGCTGGCTCAGACCTTGGGGATGACGGCGGATGACGTCTTCGATGCCTATGTCGCGAAGAACAAGGTCAATCACGCGCGTCAGGACTCCGGATATACGGAGAAGGACGAAGCGGATTCGCGTCATATCTAATCGCCATTGGGGCGCAGGACGATGCCATTATGAATGCCGTTCTCGATCGACTCCGAACGCCGATGGCCTTGTGGGCAGCGCTGGCGATGCTTCAAGGGGTTGTTTGGGGCCAGAACGAGACGATTCCCTTCGCTCCCGATGAATCGAATCCATTGTCGAAGCGCAATGATGCGTTTTGGAAGGGCGAAAGCGCTAGCCGCGCTCTCAAATCCGGATTGTACGAACTCGCCGAACGCTACGCCCAAGACGCCTGGGATGCTAGCGATCCTAGCGAAGTGGATCGCCGATTGGCTCTGAGGTTGATTCAAGTGGATGCGAAGCTTGGACAGGGCGAGCCTGAGCGGGCGGAAGAGATCCTGGACCGAGAGCAATGGAGGGGGCGTTTTGCGGAAAAGCGTCGCTTGCGTCGCGTCGCGATCGCTTTGGCTAACGAAACCCTGGAAACGCTTTCCCGTCTCCTGGACGGCTTCGATGCGGCTCGTCTCGATTCAGGGGAGAAGAGTTGGCTCCAGCTGGCGAACGGTTGGTTGACCTTGCAAACGGGCGATGCGGAAGGGGCGGTAGAGCAGTTTGATGCTGCAGTACAAGATGCGGCGGCGGAATCCCCGGCGTTGGCCGCGCGGATCGCGTACTTGGCTTATCGATATCGCGCCGAAGCGGAAGATGAGACCGTTTCCATAGAGGAGTTGCGTCGCGCGTACGAAGCGTCGCGAGGCTTGGAGGCAGGCTTTCGATACGCGCAGCTTTTAGCGGTCGCTCTGTTTGATGAGGAGCGCAACGAAGAGGCCATGGAAGTGGTCAATGAAGCGTTGAGGGAACTTCCCGAGGTCTACTCGAATTTCAAAGACGAATATCTGCTATTGCAACTGTTGCTGTCCGGCGCCGACTCGGACCTAGGTCAAAGCGCAGGACGCCAGCTTGTTCTAGATGGGTCGACTTTGCCGCTCCAGCGGATTGCCATGCAGCATCTTATATCGAGAAGCCTGGACGAGGATGGCAGACTGGGCGATGCCCTCAGCGAAACCTTGGATTCGGTCATCGCCGCTCAGCCCATACATCCGCTTTCTGCAGAGGCGCTCTATTACAGGGGAGTAAGAAATTTTAGATTGGGCGATGACGAGGCCGTAGAAGACGATGCCTATCTGCTCCTAGATGCTTTCCCGGAATCGCCTTATCGACGTGGGATGATGACCCTCCTAGCGTCCTCGTCGTGGCAGAAGCAGCGTTTCCGGACCGCGGCGAGCCTACTTACGCAGGTTCGTTCCCAATTCCCGGAGAATCTGGAAGTATCGACTCTTAGCGTGTTGATCGCCGATTGCTATTTCAGGGCAGGTCTTGCATCCGAGAATGCAGAGGACTTCGCCAATGCGTCGGAGGCGTACGAGGTTGCGTTGGACTCCGCAAAAGATCGAACGATGGCGAGCCATGTGTTTTTTCAGCTCGTGCTATCTCGATTGAATGCCGGTTCCATTGAGATGGCGAAGGTTATTCTCGACGACGAGAATCAAGTGGGGAAGGCGGAAGAACGTATTGTTTGGCAGGCCGAGTGGATGCTCATAAAGGAAATGCGCGAGAGGGGTCGTTCCAATGAAGCCTATGAGCGGGTTGAGCAGTACTTGAACTCGGATGACATGAGGACTGGCTTGCAGTTGCGGATGTTGTGGTTGGGGTCGAAGCTCGCCTACGAATCTGGACTTTATGGAGACACGCGTACTTGGGTGGAGAGGCTTAATGAAGTATTGGATGAATCGGAGAACAGCGATCCAACTTTTGTTGCGAAAATCAGATCCGATGGAATGTTGACGCTTGCGGAATCGCTTCTTGCCTTGGAGGGGGAATCGGAAACGGAAGGCGTCGATCTATTGAAGAAATTGAGAGAGGATTATTCTGGATCCGAGTCGTCCGAACGTTCCTATATCGTCGAAGCGCGCTACCTGTCAGATAGAGATCTCGTGGTCGAAGCGGGCCAGTTGCTAACCTATTTGTTCGATAATTTTCCTGACAGTCGCTATGCCCCATTGGCGTTGTACGAAACCGCTCTAATTGCCGAGAAACGTGGCCAAGGAGAATATTTGACTCAGGCCATGGACTTGCTCGAGCGAATCGCGACTATGTATCCAGATTCCGAATTGGTTTACTACGCTCGGTTGAAGCAAGGGGACTTATTGCGCAAATTGAATCGATTTGGGACGGCAGAGCTCGTTTACGAGTTGCTCGAAAACACCTATCGGGACCGTCCGGATCGCTACCTGGCTCAGATTTCGCTAGCCGATACGCTAGTCGCTCAGGCCAGCGAGGATCCTAGCAAGTTCGAAGCGGGATTGTCTCGGCTCGAGCTGCTGATAGATCTGCCGGAAGTCCCACTAGGGTTGCGAGTGGAAGCGGGATACAAGCTGGGCAACGCTTGGGAAAATCAGGGCGAGAAGTTGAAGGCCAAAGGATCCTATTGGAATTTATACGATCTACTGGTTGTTGAAGAAGGGCGTATTCAAGGCTTGAGCGAAAAGGCTCGCTATTGGCTCTCGAGAGCGATGTTTAAGCTTGCTGAAATCTTCGAAGACGAGCGGGAGCTGGACAGAGCAATCGAGTTCTATCAGCAGATCGAATCGCTCGGCTTGCAAGGCGGGGCGGTTGCCAGAGCTCGTATCGAGCAAATTAAAAATCGTTCGCCGTTAGCGACGACGCAATGATATTCAAATGATGGTTTTCGCATCCATAGACGCAATACACATAGAGCTATTCGATAAGATCCAGCAAGGAGGGCTTATCATGTGGCCCATGTTTCTGATGAGCCTGTCGGCGCTTGCGGTGTTTATCGAGAGAACGTTGTTTTTGCATCGCAACCAAATCCACTCGCGCAAGTTCCTTGCGGGAATCGAAAATTCGCTTTTGAAGGGGAGGTTGATCGAGGCGCTGACTGTGTGCCAGGATACGCCGGGTCCTGCGTCGGCTATGGTGAAGGCGGGCCTGATGGCGTTTCGAAATGCGGATGAGGTAATTCGAGAGTCGGTTCGGGAAGCCGCAGTCGTGGAGCTGGGTCCCATCAAGCGTCGAATGGGAGCCCTAGCGGCGATCGCCCATGCGGCGCCTTTGTTTGGATTGCTTGGCACTGCCATTGGCTTGATCGACGCCTTTTCCCAGTACGAAGAGCAAGGAGTCTATTTGAACGCTGGTTTTCTAGCTGGAGGAATGTGGCAGGCGCTGGTTTCGACTGCGACGGGCTTGGCTTTGAGCGCCGTTTGCCTGCTTGGCCATCACTTTCTCGTGGGACGGGTCAGAGCGATGACTCATGAGATGGAGTGGCTGGGGCAGGAACTCATGTTGTCTTTCGCGAAAATAAAATCCGACACCCAAGTCGAGGCGCAAGAAGTGAAAACGGAAGAGGAAATCGCTGATGAGACTGCTAGCCCTGAATCTTAGCGCTGAAGTGCCGCGGGCTGCCAAGCTCGGCTTTTGGCCTTTTGTAGACCTCTGCGCTATTGGGTTGTTCGCCACCTTGTTCGGGTCGAACTACGTGATCGCTCCTGGGATCAATATCGACCTTCCGCGGTCGGATCACCAGCAAACGGTCGTGTCCGATCGCCTTCAAGTTATGTCGGTCGAGGAATTGGGAGGAGAGGAGCAGATTATCTTCGAGGACCGGGTATTGAACCTGGAGACGCTTAGCCGCATGTTGGAGAAACGAGGTGAAGTTCCCGAGAACGCGACTCTCCTGCTGCGAATTGACGCGACGGTCTCCGCTCAAACCATTACCTCGGTATTCGAGATCGCGGAGGCTGCCGGTTACAAGGATATCCAGTGGGCGACGGAACGGCGAGCGGTCGCTGTCGACCCCTTGGCTGGACCGGAGGTTGAATGAAGCGGTCTACTTCTAGATGGATTGCGGGCGTTGGCGTTGGAGGGATCGTCCATGTGGGACTGTTCTGGCTCATCGGTTGGGTTGGAGATGGCGAACCGGCTCAGCGCGCAGCGCCATCGGGCGGGGCTTCGATTCGTTTTGTCGGGTCGACTACCGAAGAGATGTCTCCATTGATGCTGGAGCAAATTGCCTTGTTCGACCCAAAGCCTTTGATGAAGCCCACGCGATGGAATGGAGCTAACTTCAGTCGTATCGAGTTGAGCGAGGATGCGGGCACGGCTCTTTTCGTCGACTACGCGCCTATGTTCGCCTCGGATACTGGCGACTTTGTCGCGTCGTTTGGCAATGAGTGGAAGGGCGCTCCCGAGCCAAAGGAAACGCAATTGCAATTCCCCGTAGCGACATTGGCGCAGTTTGGCAGGGGTTCGCTGGCAACCGCCGACCGCGTTCCTGAGAGTTTGGGATTGGAAGTGGTTAACTTGCGAACGGGCGAGACAATCGAGCGTCGGCGCGTATATAATAATGCTGCGCTCGATATTGCCGCTCTCGAGACGGGTTGGGATTCGGTGGAATATTTGGTCGAAATCCTGGACTCATTCGCCGCGGGCGCCGCCACCGTAGTGAAGTCTAGCCAATTTCCTGAGATCGACCGCAGGTTTAGCGAGTTGATGAGGCGGGAACTTTTGCCTAAAGGCCTGCTAATCAATGGGTCTTATCTGATTCGAATATCCCGGTAGGTCCGTCTGGCTTTTTTATTGAAATTTCAGTTGACGGGAAAATTTGGGTTATGCATCTTCTTGCTTCTTTTTTCGACACACACCAGTTGGAAAGGCCCTTGTAGCTCAGTCGGTAGAGCACATCCTTGGTAAGGATGAGGTCGGCGGTTCAAATCCGCTCGAGGGCTCCATTCGAGCTAGGACCTTTGATTGGTAGTGTTGGAGAAGGAAAACATTTTTTAAAAACCAAATTAACTAACAACCAAAAATGGCTAAAGGAACCTTCGAAAGAACAAAACCACACGTCAATGTCGGCACAATCGGACACGTTGACCACGGTAAAACAACGTTGACGACTTCGATCTTGGCAGTACAGGCAGGCAAGGGCCTCGCTGAGTTGAAGAGCTACTCGGACATCGCTAAGGGTGGTACTGTTCGCGACGAATCCAAGATTGTCACGATCTCCGTCGCTCACGTAGAATACGAGTCGGACAATCGCCACTACGCTCACGTCGACTGCCCGGGTCACGCGGACTTCGTCAAGAACATGATCACTGGCGCGGCCCAAATGGACGGCGCGATTTTGGTTGTTAGCGCGGCTGATGGTCCAATGCCTCAGACTCGCGAGCACATCCTTTTGGCGCGTCAAGTAGGCGTTCCTAAGATTGTTGTTTTCCTGAACAAGTGCGACCTCATCGACGACGAAGAGCTACTCGAGCTCGTCGAGATGGAAGTGCGCGAACTGCTCGACAAGTACGACTTCCCAGGCGACGACACCACGATTATCCGCGGTTCCGCTATGCAGGCTCTCGAAGGCACCGATGAGGGCAAGGCCCACATCCAGGCGCTCATGGATGCTATCGACACCGACATTCCGGAGCCGGAACGCGAAATCGACAAGCCATTCCTCATGTCTGTCGAAGACGTTTTCTCGATCACCGGTCGCGGTACTGTTGCGACGGGCCGTATCGAGCGTGGCGTCATCAAGGTGGGCGAAGAAGTTGAAATCGTCGGCCTGAAGGACACGGCAAAGTCTACGGTTACGGGCGTTGAAATGTTCCGCAAGATGCTCGACCAAGGTCAAGCCGGCGACAACGTAGGTATCCTGCTTCGTGGCGTTGAAAAGGATGCAATCGAGCGCGGTCAAGTGCTCGCGGCTCCTGGGACGATCACTCCTCACGCTAAGGGCAAGGCTGAGATCTACGTCCTTTCGAAGGACGAAGGCGGCCGTCACACTCCTTTCTTCAACGGTTACCGTCCTCAATTCTACTTCCGCACGACGGACGTCACTGGCGTTTGCGAATTGCCGGATGGCGTTGAGATGGTAATGCCTGGCGACAACATCTCGATCGAGGTTTCCTTGACGAAGCCGATCGCGATGGAGAAGGGACAGCGCTTCGCTATCCGCGAAGGGGGCCGTACCATCGGAGCGGGTCGCATTACCGACATCATCGAGTAAGCGTTTCGCCTACAGTTTATTTCTCTTGCCGGAACCCGCTAATCGGGTTCCGGCAATTCTGTTTTTTATTTTTTAAGGTATAGGGTAGTAGCTCAATTGGTAGAGTAGTGGTCTCCAAAACCATTGGTTGGGGGTTCGATTCCCTCCTGCCCTGCCACTCGTAACACGTCGTTTGATGAAAAATCCTTTTCGCAGTATCCGCATTTTCGCCGGGGAGACCTTGGTTGAATTGAAGAAGGCCACTTGGCCTACCAAGACCGAGTTGCGCGACTCCACGATTGTGGTAATTGTGGCAATTGCGATCGTGGGGCTTTTCATTGCGGTAGCGGATTTCTCGTTAGCGAACGTCGTAAACCTGTTCACTGGCTGGATGCGCTAGACCATTCGCGTCATGACTGAAACAATCGACAGAACGCAGGGCGAGTGGTACGTCATCCAGACCCTTTCCAATCAGGAAGGGAAGGTGAAGCGGTATCTGGACAAGTTTATCGTTGAAGAGGAGATGGAAGACTACGTCTTCGAAGTCCTCGTGCCGACGGAAACGGTTGTCGAAGTCAAGAACGGCAAGAAAACCCAGATCACCCGTAAGTTTTACCCAGGCTACGCATTTGTCCGTATGCGTCTTTACGACGAAAGCGGTAAGCTGCTGAATAAGCCTTGGTACTTCGTTCGCGAAACCGCGGGCGTAATCAATTTCGTTGGGGGCAATCGTCCCGCCCCTCTAAAAAAGTCGGAGATCGACACTATTCTCAGCCAAATCGAAGCGGCTTCGGGCAAAGAAACCCCGAAGATCCAATACGAAGAGGGAGAAGAGGTCAAAATCACCGATGGACCATTCCTCAATCTCAATGGACGGATCGACGAGATCGATCCGGAAAAAGGCAAGCTCAAGGTCTCCGTATCCATTTTCGGGCGTTTCACTCCCGTGGAACTGGAATATTGGCAAGTCGAACGCATAACTAGCTAGAATATCAGATGGCAAAGAAAGTAACCGGAACCATTCGCCTGCAGCTTCCCGCTGGTGGCGCCAATCCAGCTCCTCCTGTTGGTCCTGCGCTCGGCGCGGCAGGGGTCAATATCATGGCGTTCTGCAAGGAGTATAATGCCAAGACCAAGGACCAGGCGGGCACGATTCTACCTGTGGTAATCACTGTTTACCAAGACAAGTCTTTCAGCTTTGTGCTGAAATCGCCCCCCGCAGCCGTTTTGCTGAAGAAGGCGGCTGGTTTGGCCAAGGGCTCGGGTGTACCGAATCGCGACAAAGTGGGCAAGGTGACCAAGAAGCAGATCCTCGAGATCGTCGAGACCAAGAAAGCCGACTTGAATGCGTCGGATCCTGAAATGGCGTCGCGCATCATCGCGGGAACGGCTCGTTCCATGGGGATCGAAGTCGTCGACTAAAAGAATCTCTCCCAAATAGATCATCCAAAACGCAGGAGCCGAAAGGCGTTTGCACTGCAAGGAGTACTCAATGGTAAAACTGACAAAACGTTATCGCGCCGCTATCGAAACGGCCGATCTAAGCAAGGAATATACGGTTGCAGATGCGGTCGAGACCCTCTCGAAGTTGCCCAAGGCTAACTTCGACGAAACGGTCGAGCTCTCAATGAAGCTGTTGGTGGACCCCCGCAAGGGCGACGAAATGGTTCGCGGTACCGTTATGCTTCCTCACGGAAGCGGCAAGACCGTTCGCGTACTCGCATTCACTACGGATGCGGATACCGCTAAGGCGGCGGGCGCCAGCGAAGCTGGCCTCGAGGACATCATCGAAAAGATCCAGGGAGGCTGGATGGATTTCGATGTGGCGGTTGCGACTCCGGACGCGATGAAGGAAGTGCGCAAGATCGCTCGCGTATTGGGCCCGAAGGGACTGATGCCGAACCCGAAGGCAGGTACCGTTTCTCCCGATATTGAAAAGGCGATCAAGGAAGTGATGGCGGGTCGCGTCGAGTTCAAGCTCGACAAGTCCGCGACGCTTGGCGTTGGCGTTGGCAAGCGTTCGTTTTCGAATGAGCAACTCATAGAGAATGTGAATGCCCTTATAGAAGCGATCGGCAGGGCTCGCCCCGCGGCCTTCAAAGGACGCTACATTCACGGCATCACCGTTTCTGGAACCATGACTCCCGGCATTAAACTCGCCGGATCCGAGTACTCGAAATTCTAACCTTTAAATTGGAAGCATTGGAAAAATGAGACCGGAAAAGCAATTTCTCGTAGACGAAGTCAACACTCACCTGGAAAAGTCGGACTATATGTTCCTGGCCGATTACGAACGGGCGACCGTTCCCGATATCGCTGAACTTCGTAGCCAACTCGCTCAGGAAGAAGCGGAATTTCACGTTGTCAAAAACAGCATTTTGAAAGTTGCGGCAAAGGGTCGTGGATATCCCGAGCTCGACGACCACCTTACTGGACAGAACGCAATCGTCATTGGCGGGAAGAATCCGTCAGGCGTCGCCAAGGTATTGACCAAATTCTTCGACAAAGCGGAGAAGATGGAGGTCAAGGTCGGCGTCCTAAGCAGCCAGAAGCTCGAGCAAGGCGAAGTTAAGGCCTTGGCCAAGCTACCCTCCCTGGAAGCGCTTCGGGCTCAGTTCCTCGGATTGCTCTCTCAACCCGCGCAGCAGATGGTGTTCGTTATCAACGCCGTTCCGCAGAGCATTCTCAATGTTTTGCAGGCGAAAGCCGACGCGGAAGGCGGCAATTAATCGCAATAATTTCGAGGGCTTGGATGCCTTCGTCTTACCATAGCAAAGTAAACCAAAGATACAGGCTAGGGCCGCCAATTGGCCTTAAATGAGGGTAACCGAACTAGCCGATCAAGAAATACAATGGCAGACATCACTAAAGAAGATGTAATCGAATGGCTCAGCAACCAAACCGTGCTCGATATCGCAGGCTTGGTTAAAGACTTGGAAGAGAAGTGGGGCGTAAGCGCTGCTGCTCCGGTAGCCGTAGCGGCTGCTCCTGGCGCTGGCGGCGGCGACGCAGCTCCAGCTGAGGAGAAGACCGAGTTCGACATTATCCTTGCGGAAGCAGGGGCTAAGAAGATCAACGTGATCAAGGAAGTTCGCAGTATCACAGGTCTTGGCCTGAAGGATGCGAAGGACCTCGTCGAAGGCGCGCCAAAGCCTGTTAAGGAAGGCGCAACCAAGGAAGAAGCCGAAGAGATTAAGTCCAAGCTCGAAGCTGCTGGCGCAAAGGTTGAACTCAAATAACATTGCTCAGCTCTGTTTCTAACAGCTTTTCAATTCAAGACAGGCGCGTTTTCGCGCGCCTGTCTTTGTTGTCTCTAAATACCGGCCGCTGATTCAAGCTTAGCGACTGTTTCGAATTCTATTTCGCACCCAATCACCCAATTCAAGTAAGGAACCTTTCATGGCCGACCGCATCAATTTCGGAAAACTCAAGGACACCATCAGTCCTCCCAATCTGATCGAGATTCAGATCAATTCCTACCTGGATTTTCTTCAGAAAGAAACGCCGATCCTCGAACGCAAGAACGACGGTATCGAAGCAGTTTTCAGCGAAGTCTTCCCTATCGAGAGCTATGACGGCCGTCTCGTGCTTGAATTCGTTTCCTACACCATTGGAGATCCCAAGGCTACGGAAATCGAGTGTATCCGAGAAGGAATCACCTACTCCGTTCCCCTTTATGTCAAATTGCGTCTTCGCGAGGAGGACAATCTCAAGGACGAGGAAATCTACATGGGCGAAATGCCTATGGTAACGAGTCGCGGATCCTTCATTATCAATGGCGCCGAACGCGTTGTCGTCAGCCAACTGCACCGTTCGCCTGGCATTTGCTACGAAGTGACGCCGCATACCAATGGCAAGCTGCTGCACTCGTTCCGAATTATTCCCGACCGCGGAACATGGCTCGAAGTTCAGTTCGATAACAACGACCTGTTGTACGTTTACCTGGACCGTCGCCGTCGCCGTCGCAAGTTCCTCATCACGACGTTACTTCGAGCCGTTGGATACAGCTCGGATATCGATATTCTCAATCTTTTCTACACGATCGAGGAAATGCCGGTCGTGGATGCCTTGGCCAAGGAAAACGTCAGCCAGTACGTCTTGGTCGAAGACGCGATCGATGCCGAGAAGGGCGTTGTGATCGCTCGCGCATTCGAGCCGCTTACCAAAGCGATCGTTCGCCAATTCGAAGCTCATGGCATTCCTGCATTGAAGGTGATCGATACCTCCTCGGACGAGGGCGCCATCGTTCGCGCTCTGAAGAAGGACACGACTCAAAACGAAGAAGAAGCGCTCAAGGAAATCTACAAGCGGTTGCGTCCTGGCGAACCGCCGACGACTGCCAATGCCAAAGCGCTTTTGAAGCGACTCTTTTTCGATCCCAAGCGTTACGATCTCGGTCGCGTGGGTCGCTACAAGATCAATCAAAAACTGGAAATGGATGTCGATGTCGAACAACGCACGTTGCAAGGCGAAGACATGGTCATCGCGACCAAGTACTTGATTAAGCTCAAAGGGGGCGAAGGCTACCTCGACGATATCGATCACTTGGGAAGCCGTCGCGTTCGTACGGTAGGCGAGCTTTTGGCGAATCAATGTCGCCTGGGTCTCTCTCGCACGGAACGTCTCGTTCGCGAGCGCATGACCCTCTACGATCAAAGCGTCGATTCGATCACGCCTCAAAAGTTGATCAATCCGAAGGCATTGACGACGGTTATTCGCGATTTCTTCGCTCGCAGTCAGCTGTCCCAGTTTATGGACCAGATCAACCCACTGGCGGAACTGACGCACAAGCGTCGTTTGTCAGCGCTCGGTCCTGGCGGTTTGAATCGCGAACGCGCCGGTTTCGAAGTGCGCGACGTTCATCCTTCCCACTACGGTCGTATTTGTCCGATTGAAACGCCGGAAGGGCCGAACATCGGTTTGATCAATTCGCTTTCGACCTTCTCCCGCGTCAACGAGTTCGGCTTTATCGAAACGCCGTACCGCGTAGTCGTTGAAGGCAAGGTTACGGACGAAATTCGCTATCTCAATGCGGATATGGAAGAGGGCAAGGTCATTGCCCAAGCCAATTGCGTAGTTGACGACAAGGGCGTTTTCGTTGGCAAGGTGACCGTACGTCAAAGCGGCGAGTTCCTCGAAGTCGACAAGGAGCAAGTCAACTTTATGGACGTATCGCCCAAGCAGCTTGTTTCCGTCGCGGCTGGCTTGATTCCGTTTTTGGAGCATGATGATGCGAATCGCGCCTTGATGGGCTCGAACATGCAACGCCAAGGCGTCCCTCTATTGAAGGCGGACTCTCCGTTCGTCGGAACAGGTATTGAAGAGCGCGTGGCTCGCGACTCCAAGACGGTGTGCGTATCCGATCACGATGGCATCGTCGCTTCGGTGGATGCGAATCGCATTGTCGTTACGGACGATGGCGAATTGCCCGAGCACTTCTTCAGCAAGCCATTCTCGGACCACTCGAATGGTGTTCACGTTACCGAATTGCGCAAATTTATGCGTTCCAATGCGGGTACCTGCTTCAATCAGAAGCCGATTGTCAACAAGGGTCAGCCGGTCAAGGCGGGCGATATCATTGCGGATGGACCCTGTACTCAAGAGGGCGAACTCGCTCTCGGACGGAACATCCTGGTCGCGTTCATGCCTTGGAATGGATACAACTTCGAGGATGCGATCCTGATTTCGGAAAAGGTACTGAAGGATGACATCTACACTTCGATCCATATCGCGGAATTCGAAGTGACTGCTCGAGATACCAAGCTCGGACCTGAGGAGATCACGCGCGACATTCCAAACGTTGGCGAAGAGGCCCTACGCAACTTAAATCACGACGGCGTTATTCGCGTCGGGGCGGAAGTGCACCCGGGCGATATCCTAGTCGGTAAGATCACTCCGAAAAGCGAAACGGAGTTGGCTCCTGAAGAAAAATTGCTTCGGGCGATCTTCGGCGAGAAAGCGGCCGACGTAAAGGACAGTTCCTTGGTCGTTCCTTCCGGAGTCGAAGGCATCATTATGGATGTCAAGGTATCCAGCCGTATCGATTACGAACGCGAGCGTCTTAGTCCTTCGGACCGTCGGCGTCAGGTGAAGCAGATCAACGAGGAGTACAAAACGCAGATGGATAAGCTGCGCGAAGGTCTGACCGAGGCGCTTTCGAATATCCTCTTGGGCGAAAAGATTCCTTTGGATGTGGTGAATGGCCAGAATGGCGAAATCATCATTCCCGCGAATCGCAAGATCACTAAGACTCTGCTTCGCAAGCTAGCGGCGGTTTCCAAGCATGTGGAAATCGACCCATCTCCTGTACGTATCAAGATCATGGAGATCATCAATTCGTACCAGGGCAAGTTCGACGAGTTGGAAGCCGATCGCGAGCGCAAGACCGCCAATATCGAAACGGGCGATGACGCTGGTCAGGGCGTGATCAAGCAGGTCAAGGTTTACATCGCGACCAAGGAAAAGCTCAAGGTGGGCGACAAGATGGCAGGCCGACATGGTAACAAGGGTGTCATTGCCAAGATCGTTCCGGAAGAAGACATGCCGTACCTTCCAGACGGCACTCCGATTCAAATTTGTTTGAATCCACTGGGCGTACCTTCTCGAATGAACGTCGGTCAGGTTCTCGAAACTCACATGGGTTGGGCGTGTAAGATGCTCGGCATGAAGGTTTCGACTCCGGTCTTTGACGGTATTCCCGAGAAGACGGTGCGTCAGCACTTGGCGGATGCAGGACTTCCCACCACGGGTAAGAGTCCGCTCTACGATGGTCGCACCGGCGAAAAGCTGGATAACGAAGTGGTCGTTGGCTGGGTGTACATGATGAAGTTGAACCACTTGGTTTCGCACAAGATTCATGCCCGCGCCGTTGGTCCTTACTCTTTGGTTACGCAGCAACCTTTGGGTGGAAAGGCCCAATACGGTGGTCAGCGTTTCGGGGAAATGGAGGTCTGGGCGCTCGAAGCCTATGGCGCGGCCTACACCTTGCAGGAATTGCTCACTGTCAAATCGGACGACGTTCAAGGTCGTACGAAAATCTATGAATCGCTGGTCAAGGGCGACTCTACGCTACAGGCCGGCACGCCGGAGTCTTTCAATGTATTGATCAAGGAAATCCAATCGCTTGGCCTCGACGTTCGTCTCGGCCGTCAAAGCGAATTGGGATACAAGTAATCGCCAACCCTTATAGGATCACATAATGTCTACCCAAGAAGCACAGGAAACACTCGGCGTCGAACGCGAATCGAGTTTCGATTGCGTCACGATTAACGTCGCTTCTCCGGAAACGATCCGCTCTTGGTCTCGCGGAGAGGTCAAGAACCCGGAAACGATCAATTACCGAACCTTCAAGCCGGAACCAGGCGGACTTTTTTGTCAGCGCATCTTCGGTCCCGTTCGCGATTACGAATGCGCTTGCGGCAAGTACAAGCGAATCAAGTACAAGGGCGTGATATGCGATCGCTGTGGCGTCGAAGTCACCGTTTCGCGGGTTCGTCGCTCGCGCATGGGCCATATCGAGCTCGCTGTACCCGTTACGCATATTTGGTTTCTCAAGAGCATGCCGTCACGTCTCGGATTGCTCTTGGACATGACTGCTCGCAGCTTGGAGCGCGTTATCTACTATGAAGCGTACATGGTGACCGATCCCGGTCGCACGCCGCTCGAGGAGAAGCAACTGCTGACCGATCAGGAATACATCCAGGCGATGGAAGAATATGGCGACGATTCGTTCGTTGCCAAGATGGGCGCCGAAGCCTTGCGCGACGTACTCGCGATCATGGACATGCCGGGTACGGTTCTAGAGCTGCAAGAATCCATGCGCAGCACGAAGTCTAAGCAGATTAAGAAGAAGCTAGCGAAACGCCTCAAGGTAATCCAAGGCTTCATTAAGTCGAGCTCGCGCCCGGAGTGGATGATACAGGAAGTCCTTCCTGTTATTCCGCCCGACCTGCGTCCATTGGTACCTTTGGAAGGCGGACGTTTCGCAACGTCCGATCTTAACGATCTGTATCGCCGCGTTATCAATCGCAACAACCGCCTCAAGAACTTGATGCAGTTGAAGACGCCGGATGTGATTATTCACAATGAAAAGCGTATGCTGCAGGAAGCAGTGGACGCGCTATTCGACAATGGTCGTCACGGTCGTCCTGTTACCGGCGCTGGCAATCGTCCATTAAAGTCTCTGAGCGACATGCTCAAGGGCAAGCAAGGTCGATTCCGCCAGAACCTCCTCGGCAAGCGCGTCGATTACTCGGGTCGTTCGGTCATCGTTATCGGTCCTGAGCTGCGTCTGCATCAGTGCGGTCTGCCCAAGAAGATGGCTCTGGTTCTGTTCGAGCCGTTTATCATCCGTCGCTTGAAGGAACTCGGATTCGTCCACACCGTTCGCGGGGCGCGTCGCATGATCGAGAAGAAGTCTCCAGAAGTTTGGGACATTCTCGAAGAAGTGACCAAGGGGCACCCGGTGCTTCTCAATCGCGCTCCCACATTGCACAGACTTTCGATCCAGGCATTCGAGCCAGTGTTGATCGAAGGGGAAGCGATTCGCGTGCATCCGCTTGTTTGTACTGCATATAATGCGGACTTCGATGGCGACCAGATGGCGGTTCACGTTCCGCTTTCGCTGGAAGCGACTCTCGAGTGCAAGACTCTGATGATGGCGAGTGGAAACATCTTCTCGCCTTCAAGCGGCAAGCCGATTCTGACGCCTTCGCAGGACGTTATTCTTGGCTCTTACTATCTGACCATCGAACCTTCGCTTTCGGAAGAAGATGCCGGTCGAATTCCATTGGCCGGTACCCAGAGCGAGGCGTTGTTCGCTCAGATGGATGGCGCGATGGAGACTCACGATTGGATCCGTATTCCAAATCCGGATTACGGTCGGGAAACGGTTTTCGGGAACAGCGATCGGAAAGTCATTACTACGACTGTGGGTCGGATTCGATTCAGCCAGATTTGGCCGAAGGAATTGGGATTCCTCAATTTCCAGGTAGATAAGAAAGAACTCGGAAACGTGATCAACAACACCTACAAGGTGTCTGGTCCCGAGCAAACAGTGACCTCTTTGGACCGATTGAAGAAGCTCGGGTTCGACGTTGCGACGATGGCAGGTATTTCCATCGGTATCGACGACATGATCATCCCTGAAAGCAAGTCCGACATCGTCAACAATGCATTCGGTAAGATCGATGAGGTCGAAGGACAATATCGTAAGGGTATCATCACTACAGGTGAGCGCTACAATAAGATTATCGACATTTGGACCGTTGCGACGGACGAGATCAAGAAGGCCGTCTTCGAAAAACTCCAGACCAACGATGGCAAGGGTGGCGTGAATCCGGTTTACGTGATGATGGACTCGGGCGCTCGCGGCAATCCGAACCAGGTTCGCCAGCTTTGCGGAACGCGCGGTTTGATGGCTAAGCCTTCCGGCGAAATTATCGAACGTCCTATTCTTTCGTCCTTCCGCGAAGGTCTCACTGTACTCGAGTACTTCATCTCGACTCACGGCGCTCGCAAGGGACTTGCGGATACCGCTCTGAAGACTGCGGATGCGGGTTACTTGACTCGTAAGCTTTGTGACGTGGCGATGGATGTTATCATCACTGAAGGGGATTGCGGTACGCGAGAAGGCATTTGGAAACGCGCTATCTTCGAAGGTGATGACGAGATCGTCAGCTTGCGCGAGCGTATAGAAGGTCGTTGTTCATGCGATGACGTCTTCAATCCTTCGAATCCAGATGAGATCGTCGTAACGTCCGGCGAATTGATTACCGAGCAAGCGGCTCAACGAATCGAAGATTGCGGTATCGAGCGTCTAAAGGTTATGTCGCCGCTGACGTCGACTGCCGATTACGGAATCGATGCGAAGTCCTACGGTATCAACCCAGCGTCTAACGACGTCGCCAAGCTTGGCGATTCCGTAGGCATAATCGCGGCCCAATCGATTGGAGAACCCGGTACTCAGTTGACGATGCGTACCTTCCATATCGGCGGTATCGCCAGTTCGGTAGTCACCGATCCGCGCATTATCGTTCGTAACTCCGGTCGCGTTAAGTACCGCGGACTGCGTTTGGTGCATATCGAAACGCCCGAAGGCGCGGTCTACATTGCTTTGAACAAGACTGGCTCGATTCAGATCCTCGACAAGAACGATCGCGAGCTCGAAGCCTACGATATCGTGGTGGGTTCGGCGATTCGGGTATCGGATGGCGACACGATCGAAGCGGGTGGCGTTCTCGCGAGCTGGGATCCGTACAACATTCCTAATTTGTCTGAAAAAGCCGGTACGGTTCGCTTCCGCGACATGATTCGCGGCGTTACGATCAAGAAGGAGCTCGACGAAAGCTCAGGTCGTATCGCGACCGTGGTCATCGAGCACAAGGAAGACTTGAACCCGTCTGTAGAGATCTTCGACGAATCCGGAAAGGCGCTGGCGGTCTATAGTATTCCGACTGGGGCTCAGGTGGCAGTTGCCGAGGGCGATGTGATCGCTCAAGGCGCCTTGCTCGCCAAGACTCCGCGTCAGGCATCTAAGACCAAGGATATCACCGGAGGTCTGCCTCGCGTTGCAGAGCTCTTCGAGGCGCGGCGTCCAAAGGAAGCTGCGGAAATGGCTCGTCTGGACGGGGTGGTTTCCTTTGGCGGTACGGTTCGCGCGAAGCGCAAGCTGATCGTTACCAACGAGGAGACGGAGTTGGAAGAGGAGCACCTCATTCCGCACGCCAAGCAGATTATCGTTCAGGAAGGCGACGTGGTCCACAAGGGCCAGCACCTGACTGAAGGGTCCGCGGATCCGCACGAAATCTTGGATATTCTTGGGCCGAGTCGCTTGTACGAGTTTCTTATCAACGAGGTCCAGGAAGTCTATCGTTTGCAGGGCGTGACGATCAACGACAAGCACATCGAGTTGATCATTCGCCAAATGCTCCGTAAGGTACGTATCACCGATCCGGGCGACACTGAGTTCTTCTGGGGCGAACAAGTCGAGCGAACGACTTTCATTCGCGAGAACAATCTTATCATTGAAGCGGGTGGCAAGCCAGCGGAAGCGGAGCCTGTACTCTTGGGTATCACCAAGGCGTCGATTGAAACGGAGAGTTTCATCTCAGCGGCTTCCTTCCAGGAAACGACACGTGTCCTAACGGATGCTTCGACCTTGAGCAAGGTTGACAAGCTGCACGGCTTTAAGGAAAACGTGATTATGGGTCACTTGATTCCCGCAGGAACCGGTCTGCCTCAATACCGCGACCTTCGTATCACGCTTCCATTCGGAAGCGAGTTGGAGGCGGAAGCGACTGAAGAGGAAGTGGCTGCGGAAACGATGCCAAGTTCCGAAGTCGTTTAAACGCCTCATTGGATAAGATCATTTTCTAAGCCGCGGTTTTAGGACCGCGGCTTTTTTTCATTTGGATGGAGGGTCTAGACCGAGGAAGCTGGTCTATTGGCAGGGGAAGAAGCGACTTTCATCGATATGCTTCAGGATTCGTTCGCGACTGCGTTCGAACAAGTCGCGTTCGACGGCGGCTTCGTAGGCGACCCTGCCCTTTTGGAGCCTGAGGTTGCCCATGAAGAGGGGTTCCTCCGGGTAGAGGGTTTCCATCTTTTTGAAAACGGATTTAGGGGACCGGAAAGAGCCGAGCGTGACCGAGTGAATGGAATCGCTGGGGATGCGTTCGAACACCTTTTCGAAGAACTGCTCGTAGATCTCTGCGCTGCCGTCAAAATGAATCAGAGGATCGAAGCGCAGACCGATTTTCCATCCGTGTTCAACGAGTTTCCCAATGGCGTCCATGCGGGCGTCCAGCGGAGGCGTTCGCGCTTCGACTGCCCGGACCACCGGTTCTGGATTCAGGCTGAATGCAGCCACCGTATTGGGCGTGGGATCCCTATCGAGCAGGGGCCGGATGTTAACGCTTTTCGTGCGCAATTCCAGCCAGGCGTTGGGTAACTCATCGAAGACCGGCAAAAAGGAATCGGTAAACCGAGTTACGTTTTCCATGGCGAGACTGTCGCAATCGTAACCGCTAAAGAAGAAGTGGGTTTCCTCGGGCGCGGCGCCGGCGATATCTCGAATATCCGATTGGAAGTCCTCGTAATTGACGAAGAGCAAATAATTGGCCGACTGATACATTCCTTGAAGAAAGCAATATCGGCAGTCGTAGAGACAGTTGAGCATATGCGAGAAATAGTAATGCCGATCGGCGCCGAGACCGTATTCCTGTGGCGTGGGTAGAGCTCGCTGACCCCCTTTGCTCGCGAGAATTAGGGCGGGGTTTCTCTTCTGAAGGCGAAAGTTCTGACGGCTTGGATTGAAGACTTCGCCGTAGCGTTCGCAGGCGATTCGTTCCGCCTTCGGGTATCGTTCCAACAAGCGGTGGACCCGTTCGTGCTCGCGAACGCTCTCTTCTATATAAATACGGTCGAACATTGCTAGCTCAAGGCTCTGGAGGACTGCTTGTCTACGATTTGCTGCAAGGACTCGAGCAGCGCTTTCTTGCTATCCGCCTCTTCCAGGTTGGAATCCAGGTCCTGTTGCTTGGAATCGCTTAACAGGAAGTCGAGCTTGCGCAAACGGGTTCGGAGCTGCTGTAGCTCGGTCTCGGTAAGGCGGAAGCGGGCACGGACCTTAGCGGCGAATTCCCTAGGCCATCGGCTTGTCTGGACGACTGCGGTATTGGATTCGATGCCTTCAATGAGATTCATTACCTTTGGAAGGGCGTCTCTTACAAGGCTAGCGATCCAGTCTTTGTCGAATCGGCGCGGGGGGAGATTGGCGGCGTTGTCGGAAACGATTTTGATGGCGTGGACGCGTTCGATAGTGGCGAAAGGGATGGCGGCTTTGAAGAAACCGTAGGCTTCCATGTCCAAGGCGAGGTTGGCGGGATAGTCGGAAGTGGGTTCCGAGACTGTCTTTAGCGCTACGCCGGGAAGATTCGCCTTCAAGGACAGCTGCGGGAAAATTCTCTCCGGCTCGCGATCGGATTCGATTCGGTTGGCGATGAAGGTTTCCCCAATAGGGGCATCTCGATGACCGCATATGCCGATATTGATCCACGTAGCGGTCGCGGAGGGAAATCGCGTTCCCAACGCGGTTGTCGCTATCGCGCTGGAAAGCGATCCGATTCCCGTAACGGCCAAACGGGCCTTATCCGCTTCGAATAGGGAGGCTTTGCCGTGATTGCCACAGGGCTTCAGTCGATAGGATTGGATGATTTCCCGAGCCTCGCAGGGCAGGGCGATGCAGAAATGAACCATATTCTGATAATAGATGCGTTTTAGCCTTGATGTCATTGCGCCACCTCGGCAAAACGCAAGGCTCTCAATTTTATCGTAGCTGATAATACATAGGATCGCCCCAACGGAAATCCGCGCTTTTCGAAAGTATTCCAAGCCACCATGTGGCGGGGGATACTTTTTACTCGCTTTTCGGCAGAAAATCCTTGCCGAGCTAATGCTTGTAACTAATTTCACGCTCCTTTCTCAAAATCTCTCATCATGCCAACAATCAATCAACTCGTCAGAAAAGGACGCAAGGCAACTCGGACCAAGTCCAAGTCGCCCGCCCTTGACGCAAATCCGTTCCGTCGTGGCGTGTGCGTTCAGGTAATGACGCGTACTCCCAAGAAGCCGAATTCGGCTATCCGCAAGGTGGCGAAGGTTCGCTTGACCAACGGGGTCGAAGTAATCGCCTACATCCCCGACGAAGGCCATAGCCTTCAGGAGCACAGTATCGTGTTGGTGCGCGGAGGCCGCGTAAAGGATCTCCCGGGCGTTCGTTACCACATCGTGCGTGGAACTTTGGATGCCATGGGGGTAGAGAAGCGCCGTCGCAGCCGTTCCAAGTACGGCGTCAAGCGTCCTAAGAGTTAAGAAACACAACTATTTTAGACAATGTCACGTCGCAGAAGAGCAGTTAAACGCCCCACCAAGCCAGATTCCCGTTATGGAAGCCCTCTGGTGGGTCATCTCGTGAACACCGTCATGCGTGACGGCAAAAAGACTGTAGCGGAGCGCATCGTATACGCGGCTTTCGAACGCGTCAGCGAAAAGCTCGAGAAGGGCGATCCTGTCGATCTATTGCTCGGCGCTTTGGAAAACGCCCGCCCACGCTTGGAAGTGAAGAGCCGCCGCGTTGGTGGCGCTACCTACCAAGTACCGCTCGAACTTCCTTACGAACGTCAAGAGTCCTTGGCAATGCGGTGGATGGTCACTGCAGCATCCGCTCGCAAGGGCATCCCGATGCGCGAAGCTCTGGCGAACGAAATCATTGACGCCTATAATAACACCGGCTCGGTGGTTAAGAAAAAGGAAGACACTCACAAGATGGCGCAGTCGAACCGCGCGTTCGCTCACCTTCGATGGTGATGCTGCCTTCTCTTTCTATTGTTCTTTGAAAAATGGTTGAAGCTCCCGCAAGTCTGTCCCCCAAGAACGGCTCTGGTCGCCCAGTGCCCATGGAGTGGACACGCAACATCGGTATTGCAGCGCATATCGATGCCGGGAAGACTACAACCACAGAACGCATACTCTATTATACCGGAGTCGTTCACAAGATTGGGGAAGTTCATGATGGCAATGCCGTCACGGACTTCATGGAGCAAGAACGCGAACGTGGCATTACGATCACGTCTGCCGCGATTTCCTGCCAATGGGAAAACCAGGTAGGACCTTTCGCGGGCATCAAGCACCAGATCAATATAATCGACACACCCGGTCACGTGGATTTCACCGCTGAAGTTGAGCGCTCGTTGCGGGTACTCGATGGGGCCGTAGCGGTCTTCTGCGCCGTTGCCGGCGTACAGCCGCAGTCCGAAACCGTATGGCGTCAAGCCGACAAGTACGAGGTGCCGCGCATCGCGTTCGTCAATAAGATGGACCGAGTGGGCGCGAACTTCAAAAGAGCGATCGAAGACATGCGCTCTAAGCTTGGAGCGAATGCTCATCCGCTTTTCTTGAACATCGGTTCGGAAGACGGCTTTTCGGGCATGATCGACCTGGTACGGCTTAAGGCTTTCCAGTTCGACGGGAACGATGCCATGGGCATCAACGTCATCGACTGCGAGATTCCTGGGGACATGCAAGACGAGGTCGCCGAATTGCGCGAATCGCTAATCGAATCGGTGGCGGATTTCGACGACGATCTTGCTGAAAAGTACCTGAGCGGCCTGGAAATCGAAACGGACGATCTGGTTCTCGCGATTCGCAAGGCAACGCTTTCCCGTCAATTCGTCGGAGTGATCCCCGGATCGGCCTTCAAGAACAAAGGCGTGCAAAGCATGTTGGATGCAGTCGTTAACTATCTGCCCAATCCCCTCGATATGGATGCGGTGGAAGGGCGCGACAGCAAAGGAGGCGACGTCTCGATCGAGCCGAACGACAACGGGCTGGCCACAGCTCTCGCATTCAAGCTTTGGAGCGATCCCTATGTAGGCAAGCTGGTCTTTATTCGAGTCTACAGCGGAACGATCAAAAAGGGCGATGTCCTGTACAATCCTCGAACCCGCAAATCCGAACGCGTGAGCCGACTCCTCATCATGAAGGCGGATAGCCGCGACGATGTGAATGAAGTTCGCTCAGGCGACATTTGCGCAGCGATCGGACTGAAGAACGTGTGGACAGGCGATACCTTCTCGGCTAAGAACTTGGACGTGGCTCTCGAACCGCCGTCGTTCCCGGATCCAGTGATTTCGATGACTATCGAGCCGGCAACGACTGCTGATCAGGAAAAGCTTTCTCTAGGACTGGGACGCCTCTCGGAAGAAGATCCCACCTTCGTGGTGAAGACCGATCAGGAAACGGGGCAGACCATTATTTCCGGTATGGGGGAGCTCCACTTGGAGATCATCCGCGATCGACTCTTCCGCGAGTTCAACGTGCAGGCCCAATCGGGCAAGCCGCAGATCGCCTATCGCGAGACGATTCGCTCCACCTCTCAAGCCGAAGGCAAGTTCATCCGCCAATCCGGTGGACGCGGCCAATACGGCCACGCGGTCATCAAGCTCGAACCGCAGGAAACCGGTAACGGCATCGAAATCGTCAACGAGATCGTAGGTGGGGTGATTCCAAAGGAGTTCATCAAGCCGACTGAAGACGGTATTCGCGAGGCCGCGAACAATGGCGTGGTTGCGGGCTATCCCGTTGTCGATTGGAAGGTTCGCATTGTCGATGGATCCTTTCACGACGTCGATTCCTCGGAGATGGCATTCAAGATGGCGGGTATTTTCGCCTTCAAGGAAGCGATGAGGGCGGCAGACCCAATTCTCTTGGAGCCGGTGATGAAAGTCGAAGTGACGACCCCGGATGAGTACCAGGGCGATATAATCGGAGACCTTAATCGCCGCCGCGGACATATCCAAAATATGGAGTCGAAAAACGATTTAGCGATCGTTTCCGCTGCCGTGCCGCTCGAAACGATGTTCGGCTATGCAACCGATGTGCGTTCCCTTTCCAAAGGACGGGCTAACTATTCTATGGAAACTTCCCATTTCGAGGAAGTTCCCAGAAATGTGCTAGCCCGCATTACAGAAGACCTCAGCCGTTAGGCCAATTACACTTTAGCAAAACAACTTAAATTTCATGACTGGACAAAAAATACGCATCAGACTTCAAGGATTCGACTATCGAGTTATCGATCAGTCCGCGTCCGAGATCGTGGATACCGCAAAGCGTTCCGGCGCTCGCGTTTCCGGTCCTGTGCCGCTTCCCACGCGGATCGAAAAGGTCACCGTGAACAAGTCGCCGCACGTGGATAAGAAAGCCATGGAGCAATTTGAAATCCGTACGCACAAACGCCTGTTGGACATCATCGAGCCAACTGCTCAAACGGTAGACGAGCTGAAGAAGCTCAACCTGCCATCGGGGGTAGATATCTCTATCAACGTTTAACGCGCTCGGATCGACAGACACTTTCGCTGGGTTTCGCCCGGCGCTAACGTGGGTCTAAAGAAACGGAGCAGACGCTCCACCTACCTCTTAGAAATATGAACTACACACTCTTAGGCAAAAAGCTGGGCATGACCCAGGTTTACGACGGCACCGTTCAGGTTCCCGTCACAGTCATTCAGGCTGGCCCTTGCCCAGTACTTCAAGTGAAGACGACTGATTCGGACGGATATAACGCCATCCAGATCGGCTACGAAACCAAGAAGGAAAAGCGCGCCAGCAAAGCGGAGCGCAATCACGCGAAGAAGCATGGGGTCGCCGCGCCGCGCGCTATTCGCGAAGTCCGGTGCGACGACGCTCCTGAATTCGCCTCGGGCGATGTTCTGGACGTTTCCAAGTTCGAAGAAGGACAGAAGGTCGACGTTATAGCGGCTACTAAGGGTCGCGGTTTCCAAGGGGTCGTCAAGCGTTTCAAGGTTAAGGGCGGTCCGGCGTCTCACGGTTCGATGTTCCATCGACGTATTGGCTCGATCGGTCTTTGCCAATGGCCGGGCCACGTATTCAAGAACCAAAAAATGCCGGGTCGTATGGGCGGTAAGCAGCGTACGGTTCAGAACCTCAAGATCGTCAAGGTCGACGCTGAGAAGAACATTATTCTCGTCAAGGGCGGCGTTCCTGGCAACAACGGCGACACCATCGTGGTTCGCAGCGCGATCAAAGGCAAGTAGGCCTGAAAGGACTGGATAACCATGAAGTTGAAAGTATTTAACAACGACGGCAGCGAGAGCGGCGAAAGCGAATTCGACATTCCGGTGTTCGAAGACGGCAAGGGCCTGCAAGCGCTGAAGGAAGTGGTCGTTGCCCAAGCGGCTAATATTCGTCAGGGCAGCGCCAACTCGAAAACGCGTGGCGAAGTACGTGGTGGTGGCAAGAAGCCATGGCGTCAGAAGGGCACTGGCCGCGCTCGCGCAGGCAGTTCCCGATCCCCGATATGGGTAGGCGGTGGCGTCGTATTCGGCCCGAAACCGCGCGACTACTCTAAGAAAATTAACAAGAAGGTCCGTCAGCTGGCCTTCAATCGCGCGCTCTTCGAACGCGCTAACGATGGTTCTCTCGTGGTGATCGATGCGCTTGATATCGCTCCTGCTAAGACGAAGGTAGCGAACGAATTGATCGGCAAAGTCGCTCCGAAGGGCACAGTGTTGCTCGTGGACGGCACTTATTCCGAAACGACCGCTCAATCTATTAGCAACATCGCCCGCATTCTTCCAGAAGAGGCGGCGACAGTCAGCATCTCCGAGCTTTTGCAATGCGATAGCATCATCGTAACGCGCGCTGCCATCGAAGCGCTCATCGCCCGCTCGAAAGGAGGCTCGAAATGATTCAAGCAGACAAGATTCTCAAATCTCTTCGATTGACTGAAAAGTCCAATCTGCAATCCGCAGAGATCGGACAATACACCTTCGAGGTGTTCAAAAACGCCAACAAGTACGCTATCAAGGCGGCAGTTGAAAAGGCATTTCCGGTTACCGTTACACGGGTTAACGTTATCAATCAGAAGGGTAAGCCGACCCGCAATCGCAAGACGGGCCGCTCCAATTACAAGTCCGACTACAAGAAGGCGATCGTCACGTTGAAGACGGGCGATACCATCGAAATCGTATAAGCGCAGAGGATACACTAAAATGGCTATTATCAAGTTCAACCCAGTCACTCCTTCTCTTCGATTCGCCGAACTTCAAAAGCGCGAAATCACGCAGAAGCGTCCGGAGAAGAAGCTTACGAGATCGTATAGCAAGTCGGCCGGTCGCAATTGCTATGGGCGCGTCACCTCGCGTCGTCGTGGCGGCGGGCACAAGCGTCTCTTGCGCATTGTCGACTTCAAACGCAACAAGTTCGACATTCCCGCAAAGGTGCAGGCGATCGAATACGATCCAGGACGCACGGCGTATATCGCCTTGATCGCGTATGCCGATGGAGAGAAGAGCTACATCATCGCTCCCGAGGGATTGAATGTAGGCGACAAAGTCATCTCTTCCAAGAAGGTTGCAGAGTTTAATCCGGGCAACGCCATGCCCTTGGCCGTCATTCCTCCTGCGACTAAAATTCACGCGGTGGAGTTACTTCCGGGCAAGGGAGCCCAATTGGCTCGCTCTGCCGGGAATTCAATCGAGCTGGTAAACATCGAAGGGGATCATGCGCAGCTCAAGATGCCATCTGGCGAGCTTCGCCTGGTAAGCAAGACCTGCTTGGCCACAATCGGCATCGTTGGTAACGCGGAGCATTCCAAGGTCGTTATCGGCAAGGCCGGTCGCAACCGCTGGAAGGGCAAGCGCCCTCGCGTTCGCGGCGTGGTGATGAACCCAGTCGATCACCCCAATGGCGGTGGCGAAGCGAAGAGCAAGGGTGGCGGTGGCCGCCAGATGCTCGTATCTCCTTGGGGACAATTGGCGAAGGGCTTTCCCACTCGTCGGAAGTCCAAGGAAAGCAACAGTCTCATCTTGGTCCGTCGCAACGGTCGCAAGTTCAAGCGCTAATTTTCAGAGAAGAATAGACGATGTCTCGCTCACTTAAAAAAGGACCCTTTATCGACCCGCATCTGATGGATAAGGTCGAACGCGCCCAGGCTGCCAACGATCGCAAGCCGATCCAAACCTGGTCTCGCCGATCAACCATCACCCCTGAATTCGTGGGGCTTAACTTCAACGTGCACAACGGCAAGACCTTCGTTCCTGTCTACGTCACCGAAAACATGGTTGGCCACAAGCTCGGCGAGTTCTCGCAGTCGCGCATGTTCAAGGCTCACGGTGGCAGCAAGTAATCAGGAGATCCTAGAAATGGAAGTACACGCTCTAACGAAATACGCCCGGATGTCGCCTAAGAAGGTGAATGAAGTGGCGCGCTCTATCCGCGGCAAGCAGGCCAACGATGCCTTGGATCTGCTCAAGTTCATCCCTCGCAAGTCGGCGGCTTTGATCTCGAAGACTCTCCAGTCGGCCATCGCCAATGCGGAGAACAACCACGACCTATCGGCCGACGCTCTGACAGTCGATCGGGCCATCATCGAAATGGGACCTGCTCTCAAGCGTTTCAAGGCAGCTGCCCGCGGCGGCGTCGCCAAACGCAAGAAGCGCATGTCGCACATCCGCATCGTACTCACCGACAACGCTTAAACGAATTACCACAAATGGGTCAAAAAACGCATCCAATCGGTTTCCGTCTCGCCGTTAATCGCAACTGGCAATCTCGCTGGTTCTCTCCGAAGCGCGAGTTCGCGAAGACTTTGCACGAGGATTACATCATCCGTGAAAAGTTGATGGAGAAGCTGCAGTTCGCTTCCGTACCGCGCATCTTCATCGAACGCGCTTCGTCGCGCGTCCGCGTCAAGATCTTCACGGCTCGCCCCGGTATCGTAATCGGTCGCAAGGGCCAAGAGATCGAGAAGATCAAGGAAGAGCTTTCGGATATGACCGGCAAGGACATCTTGCTCGACATCCAGGAAGTCAAAAAGCCTGAGCTCGAAGCCAAGCTCGTTGCGGATAATGTCGCGCTTCAGCTCGAACGCCGCATCTCCTTCCGTCGCGCCATGAAGAAGGCCGTGCAAATCGCGATGAGCCTGGGAGCCGACGGCATCAAGGTGCAAGTGGGCGGTCGCTTGGGTGGCGCGGATATCGCGCGTACTGAAATTCAGCGCCAAGGCAGCGTGCCTCTCCACACTCTGCGCGAAGAAATCGATTACGGCACATCCGAAGCCAAGACCGTTTACGGTATCATTGGCATCAAGTGCTGGATCTTTAAGAAGGACGAACAATAAACCCTTTTACTGAGCCATGCCAGCACTCACACCTTCCAGAACGAAGTATCGCAAGATGCACAAGGGCCGCATGCGCGGCAATGCCAAGGGCGGCGACACTATGGCCTTCGGCGACTACGCTATTCAAGCGCTCGGTCGCGGCCACTTTACCGGCAATCAAATCGAAGCAGCTCGTGTTGCGATTACCCGCCATATGAAACGTAAAGGAAAGCTGTGGATTCGCGTTTTCCCTCACAAGCCAATCACTAAGAAGCCTCTCGAAACTCGTATGGGCAAGGGCAAGGGCCCGGTCGATCACTACGTAGCGGTTGTAAAGCCAGGGTTGATCCTCTTCGAATTGGCGGGTGTACCGCTCGTGGTCGCTAAGGAAGCGATGCGCCTTGCGGATACGAAACTTCCCTTCAAAACGCGCTTTGTGGTGCGTGAGAACCTCGATTGATCCGAGAAAGGAACTGACATAATGAAGGTTAAAGAAATCAGAGAACTTTCGATTCCGGAACTCGAGAAGACTATCCGCGATACGCGTGACGATCTCCTCCAGCTCAAGTTGAAGAAGCAGACTGGACAAGTCGAAAACACCGCGGAGCTGACGCAGCGCCGCAAAGATATCGCCAAGATGGAAACCATCCGGCAGGAAAAGATCCTTGCGGAAGCTAAGGCCTAACGAAGCCCTGAGTAGTCATGGAAAATACGCGTAACAGCAGAAAAACACTCATCGGTATCGTGACCTCGATTTCGGGCGACAAGTCCATCAAGGTTACCTACAACTACAAGAATCCGCACCGTCGCTATCGCAAGGTGATCAACCGTAAGACCGTCGTTCATGTTCATGACGAAGCGAATGACGCTCTGTTGGGCGATCGTGTCGAGATTATGGAGACGCGCCCCATCAGCCGCCTAAAGCGCTGGCGTTTGATTCGCGTTATCGATCGCGCTCCCGTCGTTGGCGGTTCGACTGCTTCCGAAGACGAAGTAATCGAAGCGGCCTCTGCAGAGTAAAGGAGAGTAGCTTACAATGATTCAATTACGTTCAGAACTGCAGATTGCAGACAACACCGGCGCCAAGCGCGCCCACATGATACGTCGTTTGGGACAGCGCAAGAAGACTGCCGATATTGGCGACGTTATTGTCGTCAACATCAAGGAAAGCTCGGTCGACGCATCGGTTAAGAAGGGTTCCGTGGTGAAGGCGGTAGTCGTACGCACGAAGGCTCCTATCCGTCGCCGCGACGGCAGCTACCTTCGCTTCGACAGCAATGCGATCGTTCTTCTCGACAACAATGGGAATCCGCGCGGCACGCGCATATTCGGACCCGTCGCTCGCGAACTTCGCAACAAGAAGTTCATGAAAATCGTGTCCCTAGCTCCGGAGGTACTTTAAGATGGCCAAGCAACATGTAAAACAAGGCGATGAAGTCGTTGTCCTTTCTGGCAAGGAAAAGGGCAAGCGCGGCAAGATACTGGAAATCCGCGCTGCTAAGAATCGCGCTGTGGTGGAAGGTCTCATGATGATGAAGCGCCACATGAAGAAATCGGAAGAACATCCGGACGGTCAAATCGCAGAGCGCGAAGGTACTATCCATTTGTCTAACTTGATGCTCGCTGCAAAGTACGACGAGCGTCAGGCAAGTAATAACTAATTCAGCGCTACAAGAGAACTGAACCCGCTCCGGGTCGGAAATCCGGACGAATGCTATGAGCTCTCAGAATTTCATTAAAGATCATTACCAAACCACGGTCGTAGAGGCCCTCAAGGAATCTCGCGGTTACACGAACGTCTATCAGATACCGCGCATCGAAAAGATCGTGATCAATATGGGCGTCAGCGCTTTGCTCGACAAAGCGGTCCTCCAGGAATCGATCAAGAACTTGGGTCTGATCACCGGTCAGCAGCCCATTAAGACGATTGCCAAGAAGAGCATCGCTAATTTCAAGCTGCGCGAAGGCATGCCGATCGGCTGTAAAGTGACGCTTCGTGGCGAGCGCATGTGGGACTTCCTGCTTCGTTTGATCGCAGTAGCTCTTCCAGCGATTCGCGACTTCCGTGGCATTCCGAGCAAGTTCGATGGAAATGGAAATTACTCCCTTGGCGTAACCGACATCACCATTTTCCCAGAGATTTCAGTCGATTCGATTAAGCGTCAATCGGGTCTGGAAATGACCATCGTCACTTCGGCCGCGTCGGACGAAGAAGGATACGAATTGCTCGATTTGCTGGGCATGCCTTTCCGCAAACGCGAGAAGCAAGAAGACGATTCCACCGAAAAAGCTGAAACTGCAGCCTAACTTATTACCATGGCAAAGAAATCATCGATCGCACGTAACGAAAAACGCCGCCGCTTGGTAGAGCGCTATGCGGCTAAGCGGGCCGAGCTCAAGGCCACCCTCGCCAATCCAGACACCACGGACGAGGAATTCTTCGCAGCCCAGCGCAAGCTCAATAAGCTGCCCCGCAACTCCAACAAGATTCGCATCCGCAACCGCTGCAACATCACTGGTCGCCCGCGCGCCTTCATCCGTCGTTACGGCCTCTCCCGTCTAACCTTCCGAGAACTTGCCTTGGAAGGAAAGATTCCAGGAGTAACTAAGTCTTCCTGGTAGGAAGACGTTTCCCATTTCACACTTTATTTTTCCCGCCGGGAGTATGGATATCGCTCGGCTCATTAATCGATAAAAACTATGCACACTGATCCAATCAGCGACTTCCTAACGCGCGTCCGCAATGCCTCTAGCGCAGGCAAGGACCTTTGCGTATCTCCACATTCCAAAATGAAAGTGGAAATCGCGCGTATACTTAAAGAAGAAGGCTTCATTGCTGGCTACTCCGACTCTCAGGACGAGCGAGGTCACAAGACGCTCGACGTCGAACTCAAGTACGTAGAGGGCGAACCTTCGATCAATGGTCTCGAGCGCGTTAGTCGTCCGGGGCTTCGTTTGTATTCAAAGAGCTCGGACATTCCGCGCGTCTTGAATGGACTGGGCATTTGCATCCTCACTACTCCCAAGGGATTGATGAAGGATCGCGATGCTCGCCGCCAGAAGCTCGGAGGCGAGCTCGTCTGTAACGTTTGGTAGGAAAGGACCTGAACCATGAGTAGAGTTGGAAAACTTCCAGTTGCGATTCCCGGCGGCGTGACCGCCGAAGTATCGGGATCGTCGATCAAGGTCAAGGGACCGAAGGGCGAATTGAACAAAGCGTTCTCAAGAGATGTTGCCATCGAGGTAGCGGATGGAGAAATCAAGGTTTCGCCTTCGAACAAGACTCGTTTCGCGAATGCCATGTACGGAACCGCTCGTTCGATCATTAACGGAATGGTCGTTGGCGTTACCGAAGGCTTTTCGAAGGATATTGAAATTAGCGGCGTTGGCTACAATGCAACGCTCAAGGGCAAGACGCTCAACCTGAAGCTCGGTTTCTCGCACGACATTAACTATGATATTCCCGAAGGAGTGAGCATCACGGTTGCCGATGGCGGAACGAAGCTGAAGGTGGAAGGTATCGATAAGCAAGCAGTGGGACAAGCCGCCGCTTCGATTCGCCACTACCATCCGGTCGAGCCTTACAAGGGCAAGGGCGTCCATATCGTTGGACAGCACGAAATCCGCAAGGAAGGCAAGACGGTCGCGTAACGCGATCGGGCCTAATCGATAACTCGTAAACGTATTTCGAAATGAAAATTCAGAAGAAGAGAGAGCTCACTCAAAAACGTCGCTGGCGTATTCGCAAGAAAGTCGCCGGTACCGAGGAGCGTCCCCGTTTGAGCGTGCACTTCAGCAATAAGCACATTTACGCCCAAGCAATCAACGATGTCGACGGCAAGACCCTCGTATTCGTGTCGACTTTGGGCAAGGAACTGCGCGAGCAGGGTCTCAAAGCGAACAGCTCGGGAGCCTCGGCGCTTGGCAAGTCCTTTGGCGAGAAAGCCAAGGGTTCGGGAATCGTCAAAGTGGTCTTTGACCGAAACGGTCGGCAGTATCACGGATGCGTCAAAACTTTTGCAGATGCCGCTCGCGATGCCGGCCTAGAATTCTAATTGCCCTATGAGCACCGAAGAAAATAAACCAACCGAAAGCGCTGCAGCACCTGCGGCGACTCAAGCTCCTAGCGGCAATAGCGCTCCTGCCGGCAATCGTGGCCCTGGCGGCCCTGGCGGCCCTGGCGGCAATCGCGGTCCCGGCGGTCCTGGCGGCAATCGTGGCCCTGGCGGCCCTGGTGGCAATCGTGGCCCCGGTGGCAATCGTGGCCCTGGCGGCAATCGTGGTCCTGGCGGCAATCGTGGTCCTGGCGGCAATCGTGGTCCTGGCGGTCCGCGCGGCCGCGGCCGACGCGACGAACAAGAGCAGGATGATGGCATCTTCGAAAAAGTGGTTTTCATCAATCGCTGCGCGAAGGTCGTCAAGGGCGGTCGACGTTTCAGCTTCTCGGCTCTCGTTGTCGCTGGCGACAAGGAAGGCAAAGTAGGAGTTGGCTATGGCAAGGCGAACGAAGTTCCCGAGTCTATTCGAAAGGGTAGCGAAGGCGCTCGCAAGATGCTTGAGCCCGTTAAGCTCAAGGGCGACACCATCCCGCATGAAGTTGTCGGCGAATTCGACGGAGGCAAGGTTCTCTTGCGTCCTGCGACTACGGGTACGGGAATTATCGCAGGTGGCGGCGTTCGGGCCGTTCTCGAAGCGGCGGGCGTACAGAATGTATTGACCAAGTCTTTGGGATCCAACAATGCAAACGCAGTCGTTTACGCCACGCTGGATGGGCTTCGCAAACTGAAGACCTACGAAGACTACAAACGTCTTCGCAGCTAATAAGTAACACCCAAAACGAGGACTCGAATAATGAGACTACACAATCTTTCCAATACTAAGGGCGCGGTTCACCGTCGCAAGCGGGTTGGCTGCGGCGAAGGCAGTGGTCACGGCAAGACTTGCGGGCGTGGCGGCAAGGGCCAGACCGCTCGCTCGGGCGGAGGTATCCGTATCGGCTTCGAAGGGGGGCAAATGCCCCTCTTTCGCAAACTGCCGCGACGCGGCTTCAATAACAAGAACTTCAAGGTCTACTACGAAACCGTTAATGTGGGCGAGCTCGCGAAGCTCGACGATTCGGTTTCCGAGGTGACTCGCGAAACGCTAGTCGCCGCAGGACTCGCTCGCGCCAATGGCAAGCCTTTGAAGATTCTCGGCGAAGGCGAATTGAGCAAGGCTCTCAAGATCTCTGCTGAAAAATTTAGCGGCTCTGCCATGGAGAAGATCGAAAAAGCGGGTGGCGAAGCGACTGTTGTGGAAGCGGTTCCGGCGGCCGAAGCGGCTAGCGAATAACGAATCCGATCGAGATCGAAAAGGCATGCTCTCTGCATTTACCAACTGTTTGAAAATCCCGGAATTGCGTCAGCGTATTTTCATTACGCTGTCGTTGCTTTTCGTCTACCGAATTGGAGCTAACATCCCCTTGCCGGGCTTGGACACGCTTCCGCTACAGGCATTCTTCGCGGATCAAACGGCCCAAGGTGGCGGCAGTTTGCTAGGTCTCTATAATATGTTCACAGGCGGAGCGCTTCTCAAGGGAGCGGTTTTCGCTTTGGGAATTATGCCGTATATTTCGGCATCCATCATTTTCCAGCTCATGGGGGCCGTTTTTCCCGCGCTTGCTCGTTTGCAGCAGGAAGGGGAGACGGGACGTCAAAAGCTGAACCAATACACGCGATACGCAACGGTTGCGATTAGCGCGGTCCAGTCGGTGCTTCTGATTCTCGCGCTTGAGAACCCGGGGCGATTGTTCCCTGGCTACAACTTGGCCGAGTACGGCGAGATCGTTATCGTCGGCAAGACTTGGTTCCTTGTCACATCGACGATTTTCCTGACGGCGGGTACTGTTTTGCTCATGTGGATCGGCGAGCAGATTACCCGTTCCGGTATCGGCAATGGCATTTCGCTTCTGATCACGGTGGGCATTCTCGCGGACTTGCCCGGGGCGGTACAGGCTACCTACGGACTGTTTTTCGGACCAGTCGGAGCGGGTCGCGATCTCAAATTCATCCATGCGGTGATGATGATTCTTCTGGGCGTTGGCGTTACTGCCGGTCTGGTGGCGGTTATCCAGGCAGTGCGCAAGATTCCCGTGCAGTACGCGAAGCGCGTCGTCGGCCGGAAGGTCTATGGAGGTCAGAGCTCCTTCATGCCGTTGCGCGTCAACTACTCGGGAGTTATGCCAGTCATTTTCGCTTCAGCGATTCTCGCATTTCCCCAGCAGATCATATCGCAAATCGGAGCGGGCTTGGATCAGCAATGGATGATCGATTTGTCGAACTACTTGATTCACGGCTCCGTGAGTTACTATGTGGTGTTCGGCCTTATGATCCTCTTCTTCTCCTACTTCTGGGTGTCGGTGATGTTTCGCCCCATTCAGATTGCAGATGACCTGAAGAAGTACGGTGGTTACGTGCCAGGCGTTCGCCCGGGCGCGCCGACTGCAAAATTCCTCGATTTCGTTATGACGCGTCTGACTTTGGCGGGGTCGATTTTTCTGACAGCGATCGCGTTGTTTCCAGATATTCTTCTTTTCCAGGCGGACATTCCCATGCGTGTAGCTATTTTCTTTGGGGGCACGGGCATGCTTATCACCGTGGGCGTGATGCTGGACACTATGCGCCAGATCGAGACTCATCTGCTGCAGCGCCACTACGATGGATTCCTCAAGAAGGGACGCATCAAGAGCCGAGGAAATGCCAAGAGTCTCGATCCGGGATTGGCAGGCGCGACGGACATGCAAAACGTGGGTAAGCTCTACTTCTGGCTACTGGCAATCTTCGCCATCGGCATCGTGGCGTGGGTATTGCAATTAACCTCAAATTAAACCTTTACTTTATGGTTTCGAGACGTCATCACCTCACTCTTTTTCCTTTTCGGCCCCGCGCTGCGAGGGAGTTGGCATCTTTTCGTCTCTTCTAGACGCGATTTTGGCAGATAGTTCGAATCGAATCCTTAAGGTTTTCCAAACAATTTAACACCAACAACTTCCTAATCAAATGCCACGTATTTTAGGCGTAGACATTCCAAACAATAAGAAACTCGGCTACTCGCTCCGTTATATCTACGGAATCGGGCCTAAGCGCTCGTCTATTGTATTGGAGGCAACCGGGATCGATCCGGACATGAGAGCTAAGGATCTGAATGAAGAGCAGATCAATGCTATCATGTCTAAAATCAACGAGTTAAACTACCTCGTGGAAGGCGACTTGCGTCGCGATTTGGCAGGTAACATGAAGCGCTTGCAAGCGATCAATTGCTATCGTGGATTACGCCACCGTCGCGGGCTTCCCGTTCGTGGCCAACGTACGAAAACCAATGCTCGTACTCGCAAGGGCAAGGCCGCAAGCGTAGGCGGACTCCGCAAATAATTATAGAGGCGCATAATAATGGCTGAAGAAAACGCTGAACCAGAAGAAGAAAAGAAAGCTGTCGACGCTCCCGTAGCAGAGGATGCGGAAACGCCCAAAGCTGAGGAAGAGGAGCTCGCGCCGGGCGGCGTGAAGAAGCAACCCACTGCTCAAGACTTGCTGAAAGAAGAAATCGGCGAGCTCAAAATTCGCAAGGCGAAGGGCAGCAAGAATATAACGACCGGCATCGCCAAGGTGAGCGCGACGTTCAATAATACGATCGTCACGATTACTGACACCAAAGGCAATACCATCTCATGGGCAAGCGCTGGTAAGATGAACTTCCGCGGTTCCCGCAAGTCGACCGCTTACGCGGCTCAAATCGTGACTCAAAACGCTGCCAAGGCAGCGATGTCGCACGGACTCAAGGAAGTTATCATTCACGTCAAGGGACCTGGTATGGGTCGCGACTCCGCTGTTCGCGCTTTCCAGTCTCTCGGTTTGGAAATCGCTTCGATTGTCGACACGACTCCTATCCCGCACAATGGCTGCCGACCTCCCAAGCGTCGTCGCGTCTAGTCCGAACCCCCTTTAAAAGTCTTAAACTTATATTTCTCATGGCTCGCTATACCGGACCAACAGTAAAGATCAGCCGACGTTTTGGTCAGCCGATTTTCGGAAACCACAAATCTTTGGAAAAACGCGGCTACCCGCCTGGGCAGCATGGACCTCGCTTGCGTCGCAAGCAGTCGGAATACTCCATCGGTTTGAGCGAAAAGCAGAAGCTTCGCTACATGTACGGTTTGATGGAAAAGCAGTTTCGTCGCACCTTCGAGCAAGCGAAGAACACACGCGGCGTTACCGGTACGCTCTTTTTGCAACTTCTCGAGACGCGTCTCGACAGCATCGTGTACTTGCTCGGATTCACCAAGACTCGCCAAGCGGCCCGTCAATTCGTTAACCACGGGCATATCCGCGTTAATGGGCAGAAGGTCGACATTCCAAGTTTCCAGGTTAAGCCTGGCGATGAGATCGAAGTGAAGAATGGCACCTCATCGCGTCAATTGGCTACCCGCAACATGGAAGCGACCCGTCTACGCAATGTCCCGGATTGGATGACGCGCAACGACGAAGCGTTTCGCGGGACGGTCAACCGACTTCCTAACCGCGAGGAAATGGAACCTGCGATCAACGAGCAGCTAATCGTTGAATTCTACAGCCGCTTCTAGTCGGCTTTCGCATCACTCTTTCGCCATATTTTTTTCAGCTGTATCAAGACCCATACTGCGCAATGCCAAAACGTATCGGAAAGTTCGAATTGCCCAACCGACTTGTAAAAGTAGAGGAGGGCGCCTCCGCCACTTATGCTAAGTTCATCGCCGAGCCGTTTGAGGCTGGCTACGGACACACCATCGGCAATTCCTTGCGTCGCGTTTTGCTCAGTTCCATTGAGGGAGCGGGCATCGCATCGGTTAAGATCGATGGCGTCAGCCACGAGTTTCAGAGCGTTGAAGGAATCGTCGAAGACGTTACCGATATCGTTCTCAACCTGAAGAAGGTGCTTCTAATCTGCCACAATCGCGATGGCGCTAATCTGATGATTAACGTGAATCGTTCGGGGGCTATCACAGCAGCGGACATTCAGGTCGATCAAAACGTCGAGGTCATCAACCCCGACCAGATCATTTGCACTTTGGACCGTGAAATGCAGTTCACCGCCGAACTTGAAATCAAGGTCGGTCGTGGGTACTGCCCAGGCGAGGACAACAAGAGCGAGGATCAGCCTATCGGGGTCATTCCGATCGATTCCCTTTTCAGCCCTGTTAGTTTGGTGAAGTATTCGGTCGAAGCGACCCGTGTGGGACAGATCACCGATTACGACAAGTTGCTTCTCGAGATCTGGACGGATGGTCGGATCACTCCGGACGACGCGTTGAAGCAAAGCGGAGCGATCTTGAAGCATCACCTCGATGTCTTCGACAACGTTTCCGATGAGAACTACGAGTTCGAGGACGAAGGCGCTGAAGTCAGCGAAGAGCAAAACAAGCTGCGCAAGCTGCTCAACATGAGCGTCAATGAAATCGAATTGTCCGTTCGCGCCGCGAATTGCTTGAACAACGCGAACATTACGACCGTGGGCGAGCTGGCGATGAAGAGCGAGCAGGAGATGCTCAAGTACCGCAATTTCGGCAAGAAATCGCTCAACGAGATCAAGGACAAGCTCGAGTCCCTCGGTCTTTCCTTGGGCATGAAATTCGACGAACGCCTCCTCGATATGAAGAAGGAGCTCTAGCCGAGCGCGATATACGAATTTAAAGAATAACCTTTATTAGCAATGCGTCACCGCAAGCATAGCAATCAACTTGGCGTTAAGAAGGAGCATCGTGAAGCCCTCCTCGCCAATCTTTCAACTGCGCTCATTACCCATGGGCGTATCAAGACGACTTTGAAGAAAGCCAAGGCGCTTCGGCCGTTCGTGGAAAAGGTGATCACCTTGGCGAAAAAGGGAGACTTGCACAATCGTCGCATGGCGATTTCCCGTGTTCGCGACACGGATGCGGTTCATTTGCTTTTCGACGAGAAAGTCGAAGAATTTCGCAATCGCGAAGGTGGTTATACCCGCATCTACAAGCTTGGAAACCGCCGTGGCGATGCCGCGGAAATGGCTTTGATCGAGTTGATCAACGGGGACGACGAAGGCTACGCGAAGAAGAGCAAGCCTAAGTCCAAGAAAAAGGAAGCGGCGCCGGTCGAGGAAATTGAAGAGGCAGCTGCTGAGGAAGAAGTGGCTGCTGACGAAGAAGCGGCCGAGGAAACCGAGGCTCCCACAGCGGAAGCGGAAGACGCGCCCGTAGCGGAAGAGACCGCTCCCGAGGCGGAAGCGGCGAGCGAAGAAGAGAAGAAAGGCGAGTAAGCTTCCTTCGAATCGGAACAAGCTATTACGAATGCGTTCTTCTTAGGAGAACGCATTTTTCGTTTCTAGTCTCATGCAAGCGTTTACGTGGTTTCTCATCCTCTACTCCGGATCGGCCTTAGTCGGAGTGACACTGCTTTGGTTTTTCTATGATAAAAGAGATAGCCTACGCTTCGAAGCCCGTCGCCGGCAGAAAGTGTTCCACTGCGTGCGTTGCGGCAATCTCTACTCCGTTACGAAAGCGAATGTTGCAGAGGGCGAGTCGTGTCCGGAATGCGACTACAAGAACTACGAGTTGTCATATTAGGCCCGATAAAACCAGACGTTTAGCATTTTCCCTCTAAAAGTGAGTGACAGTTTTAGGGCCTAACTGGTTAAATCTACCTTTTCTATGAAGCATCAAACGGTAGCGGTTCTGGATTTCGGATCTCAATACACTCAAGTGATTGCCCGTCGCATTCGCGAGTGTTCGGTATATTCGAAGATCTACCCTTACAAAACATCCGTTAAGGAGCTGAAAAAGGACAACGTGGTGGGCGTGATTCTGTCGGGCGGCCCAGAGAGCGTACTGAAGAAAGGTTCGCCGCGACCTGACAAGGGGATTTTCGATTTAGGGGTGCCGGTGCTGGGGATTTGCTACGGTGTGCAGCTACTCGGGCATATGCTTGGAGGGAAGGTTGAAAACAGCGAGGAGCGCGAGTATGGGCATGGCGAGCTGAGAATCAAAGCCAAGGGGCGTCTTTTTCGGGGGCTTCCCAACAAGCTGCGCGTGTGGAATTCGCATGGCGATCGATTGGCTAAGTTGCCGAGCGGTTTCAAGGCAGTCGCCTCTACGGAGAATTCGAGCTATGCCGGTATCGCTGACGAAACGCGCGGATTCTATGGTATTCAGTTTCATCCGGAAGTGGACCATACTGAAGGCGGTTTGAATATTTTGGAGAACTTCCTTCGCAAGATATGCGGGTGCAGAGCGGATTGGTCCATGGCGAGCTTAGCGGAGGAGTCCATTCGTTCGATTCGCGAAACGGTGGGAGAGGACAGAGTGCTTTTGGGATTGAGCGGTGGAGTCGATTCATCCGTAGCGGCGGCTTTGATACACAAAGCCATAGGGCGCCAGTTAACCTGTGTCTTTGTCGACAACGGGCTTCTGCGGTTGAACGAACGTGAACTGGTCGTCGATCTGTACAAACGTCATTTCAATATGGATGTTCGGGTCGCTCGAGCGGGTGGCAAATTCCTGAAGCGCTTGAAGGGCATTAGCGACCCCGAGCGCAAGCGAAAGATCATAGGGAATACCTTCGTTCAAGTGTTCCAGGAGTCGCTCAAGAAGATCGGTCAAGCTCGGTATTTGGCTCAAGGCACGCTCTATCCGGATGTGATTGAAAGCGTATCCATCGATGGCAACCCAGCGGCGACGATTAAAAGCCACCACAATGTGGGCGGCTTGCCTAAGAATATGAAGTTCAAGCTTCTCGAGCCGCTTCGTCAGTTGTTTAAGGACGAGGTTCGCGCTTTGGGAGCTGAGCTTGGTTTACCTAAGGAAGTCGTTTGGCGGCAGCCCTTCCCTGGCCCGGGCCTAGGGGTGCGGGTTCTGGGAGAAATCAGTGCTCGAAAGTTGTCCGTTCTTCGCAAGGCGGATGCGATCCTTCATGAAGAGATGATGGAATCGGACCTTTACTATAAGGTGTGGCAGTCGTTCTGCGTTTTCCTCCCGGTCCGTACGGTGGGCGTGATGGGCGATGAGCGTACGTACGACAACGTCATCGCCGTACGTATCGTGGAAAGCAAGGACGCGATGACCGCTGATTGGGTTCGCGTTCCCTATGAAGTGCTGCAACGCGTTTCCAATCGTATCATCAACGAGGTCGCGGGCGTTAATCGGGTGGTTTACGATATCAGCTCCAAGCCGCCGGGAACCATCGAGTGGGAATAATAGAACCTTACTAATCGAAGCAATTTCAGTATGAAAGCGAAAACGACAATCCTCAGCGCTCTGTTTGGAGCGATCCTTCTTGGCGACAGTGTCATTGCCGCGGATTCCAATGAAGAGCTCATCGAATCCACCATCGAGCTGGCTCGCTCCTATATCGGAGAAAGCGAGAAGCTAGATGCCGTAAGCTGTATCCACTATAAGGGTTCGTTGCTTTATAGCTCTGGGGATTTGGGAACGATCGAAATGATATACCAAAAGCCTCTACGGCAGAAGATGATCGCGATCGTTAACAATCGCAAGGAAGTGTCTGTACTGGATGATTCGGAAGGATGGACGACATACGAGCGAGTAGGGGATTCGACGCCTTTGGGCATGGAAATCTTCGATCCGATTCGAATCCTCATTATGCAAGCGGCCGTGCGCGAAGCGTTTTCCTTTTTCAAAACGCCTGAGGCGCGTAGTGGAGCCGTTACCTATCATGGAGCGGAAGCCGTCAAAGGGCGGGATTGCCATGTCCTGGATTACGACCACGGCGATGGAATTGGCTATCGACGGTACATCGATGCGGAGACCGGCCAAGTGCTCAAGATGCTCGATAGCAAAGGCGTTGAATACTACGAGGAAGGCGAGATCGTAGTCGACGGGCTCCGTTTCCCCAAGAAGCTGATCAGCACGTTTCCGACCGCGCTGGGGAATCAAACGATGGAATTCGCCTACACCTCGGTAACGCTAAACAAGAAGCTGCCGGATTCCGAATTCGTAATGCCGCTTCCCTAGCGGATAAAGGAGGCCGGGCTTGACCCTCGATCTCGTTTGGATTGGAAATTATCTTTGCCAATAGGCGAGGTCTCTCACATTAGTGACGCTATGGCAGATTTGGCGTACAGTTCCCGCGGCTTTCAAGAGAAGCTCGAGGCATTCTGCGAGACCGCGGTGGTCCCGCAGAGCATTGTCGATTCCGTTGCCAAAATTCTCTCGGATATTAGGCGAAAGGGCGATCGAGGCATCGTATCGACCCTCAAGCGCATCGACGGCATTTCCTTGAAGCCTGACGCTTTCCGCATTTCGCGGGAGGAGATGAACGCTGCGATGAAGCGCCTGCCGAAGGAGGATTTAAGTGCGATAAAAGAGTCGATTCAGTCGGTAAACGAATTTCATCGCTATGCCTTGCCCCGTTCATGGACGGAAAAGAACCGGCACGGCGCCACTATTGGCGAGCGCTTCTACCCGATCGATCGGGTTGGGATTTACGCGCCCACGGACTTGGCGTCCACCGTAATTATGACGGGAGCCTTGGCAAAACTGGCGAAAGTGCCGGAAATCGTCGCGTTCACCCCGTGTTCGAAAGGTGGCCGGGTCAGCGACGGAGCGCTCGCAGCGATGCGACTTGTCGGAGTCACGGAGGCCTATCGCCTTGGGGGCGTTTCCGCGATTGGGGCTATGGCCTACGGGACCGAGTCGATTCGCCCTGTATCCAAGGTCTATGGACCCGGCAATGCCTACACAGTCGAGGCCAAGAGACAGGTCTATGGAACGATTGGAGTGGACCTGCTTCCGGGCCCAAGCGAGCTGCTGGTGATCGCCGATGAAATGGCGAACCCCAGATTCGTAGCGGCCGACTTGCTTGCCCAAGCCGAGCACGGGTCTGGCCGGGAGAAGATCTTTTTAGTCAGTCTTTCCAGAGACATCGCCAAAGCCATCCGAGCGGAAATTCGCGAGCAAGTGAAGACGCTCTCGCGCAAGGCGCTGATCCGAGCGGCGCTTCGGGACGGATTTCTATCGGTCATTGTGGCGAACTACGACGAAGCGGCGGCCGTGGCCAATTATGTAGCCCCTGAGCACATGGAGCTCGAAGTACGCCCCGCCATGTTCGGCAAACTGATGAAATCGATCAAGACGGCTGGGGCGATTATGCAAGGTGGCTGGACCGCTACTGCTCTAGGCGATTTTGTTGCGGGTCCAAGCCACGAATTGCCTACGGGGCGATCCGGGCGTTACTTTAGCGGATTGCAAGTAAGCGATTTTTTCAGGCGTTCCAGCTTGATTCGATACAATGAGAGAGCCTTGAAACGAGCAGCGCCCGCAGCGGAGGCGTTCGCGCGTATGGAAGGTTTGGACGGACACGGGCGTTCGGTGTCGATACGCCTGTCTAACGAGCCCAAGCGATGAGCCAGGAGAAACCGGTTTCCCCGTACGCCCTGCCGCACATTCAGCTGTTGCATGCGTACACGCCTGGCTTTCAGCCGAACGGCGATGATTGGATCAAAATCAACACGAACGAAAACCCGTACCCGCCTAGTCCCGCCGTAGAAAGCGCGATCAGAGAGGCGGCGGGGGAATCGCTGCGTTTGTATCCGGATCCCCTTAGTTGGGGCGTTCGGGAAGAGGCCGCTCGATTGCATGGCGTAGCGGTTGAAAATGTAATCGTGGGAAATGGTTCAGACGATATCCTGAATCTCTTGGTCAGAGCGTTCTCGACGGTCGACCGGGCAGCCGGCTATGCGTTCCCGAGCTATTCATTGTATCCGGTTCTCTGTGGCATTCAAAACTCGAAAAGGGTAGAAGTGGCCTTCGATCGAGATATGGATCTCCCGATCGATCGAATTGTCGATTCGAGCGCGGGCATTCTATTTTTCACCTCTCCGAATGCGCCAACGGGAGTTGGCTTTTCCAATGATGCTTTGCGGGCGCTTCTGAACCGATTCGATGGGATAGTGGTCGTGGACGAGGCGTATGCCGATTTCGCCAAGCAAAATGCGATTGAACTTCTGAGCGAGTTTTCGAATTTGGCGATCACGCGTACGCTCTCCAAATCCTATGCTCTGGCGGGGCTTCGATTGGGGTACGCAATGGCCCATCCGGAGATCATAGAAGCCTTGGATCGAGTGCGGGACAGTTACAACGTAAACCGCTTGTCCCAGGCGGGCGCAATTGCCGCTTTGCGAGATCAAAGCTACATGCAAGCCATCGTTGGCAAGATCAAGCGTACGCGAGATTTCTATCGATCCGACTTCGAATCCCTAGGCTGGTTTACGTACCAGTCGGAGGCGAATATGCTGTTTACGGAACCGAGAAACGGGAAAGGCGAGGCCGGTCCGGAGGTTGCGAGCGCTTTGTTCGAATACCTCAAGGAACGTCGGATTCTGGTACGCTACTTTCCAGGACACGCCTTGACTGAGCGATTCGTGCGTATCAGTGTGGGCGACGAAGATCAAATGCTCAAGTTGAGCGAAACGATAGGACAATGGCTGAAGAACGCATAGCATCCCTTGAGCGGGAAACGAAGGAAACGCGGATTAGCGCATCCTTGAACGTGGATGGATCGGGCAAATCCGATATCGACACTGGAGTTCCGTTTTTCGATCACATGCTCACCTTGTTCGCGGCCCACGGGCTCTTCGACTTGACGATTAAGGCCGAGGGCGACGTCGACGTGGACTACCATCACACGGTAGAGGATGTCGGCATTGTACTTGGTCAGCTCTTCAAGGAAGCAATTGGCGACAAGAAAGGCATGCGTCGCTACGGGTTCTTCATTCTTCCGATGGACGAGTGCTTGGGGCGCGTAGCGATAGATTTGGGAAATAGGCCGTTTCTAGAGTATCAAGTGGCGGCGCCTACCTCGTATGTTCGGGATTTCAATATAATCCTCGTAAAGGAATTTTGTCGGGCGTTTTCGAATACGCTCGGAGCGAATTTGCATGTGAAGCTGGAGTATGGCGAAGAGCCGCACCACATAGCGGAGTGTATCTTCAAGTGTATGGCGCGAGCGATAGATATGGCTGCATCGATAGACGAGCGTCTTGAGGGACGGCTCCCTTCGACGAAAGGCATGCTCTAGCAAGACGCGGGTTGAAAACTTGGGGCTTAAGGAGCGAGGACTCCTTCATCGAGCCGTTCGACTGCGATGCGGACCACCTGGGATATGAGTAAGGATATAGCGATTATCAACTATGGGATGGGCAATTTGCGCAGCGTGGAGAATGCATTGCGCAAAGTTGGCAGCTTTCCTAGAATTGTGACTTCGCCCGATGAAGTGGGGGAGGCGGATGGATTGGTTTTGCCTGGCGTAGGGGCTCTACAGGATTGCGTGGATGGATTGAACGCCTCTGGCTTTGCGGATTTCGCTCGTGGGTGGATTGGCGAAGACCGACCCTTTCTCGGGGTATGCCTAGGGCTGCAGGCCTTGTTCGAGCGATCCGAAGAACGAGACGTGAAGGGCTTGGGCGTCTTCCCGGGAAGCGTGGTTCGATTCGAGTCCAAGCCTGGCTTGAAAATTCCTCACATGGGCTGGAACGCCGCCCGACTCAAGCAATCGGGCTCCCCCTTCTGGAAGGAATTGAATCCGGAAGGCGATCGGTTCTATTTCGTGCATAGCTATTACGCTCGTCCGGAAGACGACAGGCTCGTTTTGACAACTACCGACTACGATGGGGAATTTACCAGCGCGGTGGCCCGAGGGAACGTTCTAGCGTGTCAATTCCATCCGGAAAAGAGTCAGCGCAAGGGGCTGCGGATCTATTCCAACTTCGTAGATATTTGTTCCTAGCCGCAGGTTCTCCCCCAGAATGGCGAGAAGTCCGTTCGAACTGGTTCAAAACAGGGGCTTAATCCCGCTTTAAGTCTAACAAATAGTTACAGGCGAGCGGTCTGGAGCTTTACATCTCTGGCGTTTGGAAATATTGGTATTTGTTTTTCTCGGAATTCGATCCCTTTATAGAAACTACACGATTCAACGCGAAACACATGAGCAAGCAGGCGGTTCTTAAACTCGAAGACAAAGAATATACCTTCCCGACCATTGAAGGTGTCGAAGGCGAGAAAGCCGTTGATTTTCGCAGTTTGCGAGCCGAGACGAGTTATGTTTCGTACGATGAGGGCTACGGGAATACGGGCTCTTGCCAAAGCGAGATTACGTTCATCGACGGGGAGAAGGGCATTCTACGCCACCGAGGCTATTCCATCGAAGAGCTGGCTCAACAGTCGAACTTTGTGGAGACCGCGTATTTGGTGCTCTATGGCGAACTGCCTTCGGAGGAGCAAAGAAGCGTCTTCGACAAGCTGATTCGGGAGAACGAGGCGGTCTCTCCTATGATGGCCGATGCGCTTAAAGGCATCCCGAGCGAGTCTCCTCCGATGGGCGTTCTGGGGGCGATGTTGGGCATGATGAGCTGTTACAATCGATCGCTTGCAACCAACGATCGAGCTAAGGATCTGGAGAATTTCGATCAGGCGGCAGCGGCAGCGATCGCTCAAACCGCCACTGCCTCTGCGCTCGCGTATCGTTCGAGTCGTGGTTTGCCGGGCAATGCGCCTGATTCCTCGCTTTCGTTTGCCGACAATTTCCTCCACATGATGTTTTCGGAGCCGGACAAGCCGTATCAATCGACCCCGGAGATCAGCCGGGCTTTGGATGTTATGCTGCTCTTGCACGCCGATCACGAGCAGAACTGCAGTACCTCGACCGTGCGCATGGTGGCCTCGGGAGGGGCGAATCTATTCGCATCGGTAGCCGCGGGCGCTGCGGCGCTATGGGGACCCGCTCATGGCGGCGCCAATATGGCGGTCATTAAGATGCTAGAGGAAATCAGGGAATCGGGCGACGATGGATCGAAATTCATCGAAGAAGCCAAGAGCGGCAAGAGCGGGAAGCGCCTCATGGGCTTCGGTCATCGCGTCTACAAGAATTTCGATCCGCGAGCTAAGATCATCGGCAAGGCCTGCGAAGAGCTTCTCGATAAGTTGGGCATCGACGATCCGTGTTTGGATATCGCTCGCCATTTAGAGCAAGCGGCCTTGGCGGATGACTACTTTATCAGTCGAAACCTTTACCCCAATGTCGACTTCTATAGTGGCATCGTATTGCGATCGCTCGGTATTCCGGCCGACATGTTTACAGTCATGTTCGCGATTGGTCGCATGCCGGGTTGGGTCGCGAATTGGAGAGAAATCGCATTGAACCCGAAGGGTCGTATCAATCGTCCCCGACAAGTTTACCAAGGCCCTGCTCCTCGGCCCTACGTTCCTATTCAAGAACGCGGGTAGGATCTTCGCGACAACGCGGGATTCATCGTTGCCTCGCTACGACTTTGCTGCAGATTTGGGATTACGAACCCCAATGCCGTCAATGGATGGCAGTATCCCCTGAATCAGCGCATCCTCTCTTTTCGATATGGCTTCCCTACGCATTTCGCGTCCCATCTTGGCCTTGGCCAGCCTCGCAATCTTCCTCAATGCGGCAGTTGCGGACAGGTATTTCGTGACTCAGAAGAATCGCTTGGTTCCATTGGCGGGCGCGAAAGGGCATCATCCGGCGGTCGAAGCTAGAGGGAAGTTGAAGCCGATCGAAAACGGTTCCATTGTGACCAAACCCGGGGCTACTCCGGAAGCGAGCGCGGCCATAGTAGCGCTCGAAAAGGTTAAGGTCGTTTCTCGGAACGACCCGTCTTCGAAGCTCTTTATTTCCTTCGAAGCCAAAGCGGATCAGGACCTAGAATCGGCATATTTCGTTGCGAGGAGCTACGAGGCCATTGACAGCAATATCCGAGCGGTCGTTTCCGAGATGCCCCGTTTGAGGGCGAATGTCCCGCAATCTATAGAGCTGGAAATCCCGATGGGATTCAATTGGGATGTGCGACCCGTGAGTCTTTCGATTTTCACGGGGACGAAGAAGATTTCGATCGAGCACGGTCCAACGCTTAAGGGGCGGAAAATGCATGGCGATGCGTATTCGGAGGCAGGGGTCGCTAGAGTCGATTTGCGACCTTACTCTCGGTATCCAAGGGCATTGTTCCAAGTCGAAGCCAAAGACCCTCCGAAGGGATTGCTGGACGAGGCCGATGAAGCCTACGTCATCGTGGAGTTCTACATAGAGAAGAATGGCTCAGTAATAGAAGCGACTTCGGAGGATTTCTCTCATGAAGGGCTAATCGATTTGGCGATCGAATCCGTCAAGGCATCGAAATTCTCTCCTGCGTATAAGGAGGGAGAGCCCTTTCGAGTGAAAACGCGACAGAAGCTCTGGTTTAAGCGACCATTGAAATAGGATCGAGCGAATGCTAGTCCTGTTTCTTCTCGAGCTCGGCGGTGTGATGCTCGTGGAGAAGTCCGAGGAAATCGAGTCCAGTGAGTAGCTTTAGCTGCTTTACCAAGCGCCAAAGAGCGTAGATCGATATGATCATCGTGGGGCCCGTAATGACGAGGTAACCGACCCAGGTGAGGGTCGCGATCTCTTGGTTGAAGGCTTCTGTCCCGCCTTGGCTTTTTACAATGCGCGAGGCGAGAATGTAGTTGAGCGCGGCGCTGACCATGAAGCTCGCCACGAGAAGCCAATTGGCGACCCTGAATTCGCTGTCTAGCTTGGTTTGCTTTTCCGGAGTGTCGATATGGCTATTGATTTTGTCTATGTCGAATAGCTGATCGTTGAGGAGAAAGGTCTTAAGCAGCGACTTCTTGGTGTTGGCGGTCGCCAGTACCATGACGGCGATCATTAGAGGCATCGCAGTCTCTTTGATGACTACCCACTTCGGCTCTGCTTCCATAAGTCCAAAACTGCCAGTGAGCATGATGTTCAGAAAACCGAATACGGATATGATGTTGGCATTGCGTCGACGAACCATGTCGTAGACGAAATAGCCGATTGGGAAGGCGAGGGCTACGACTAAGGCGAAGACCGGTCCGAGTCGGTCCTCTGAGCTCAGTTGCTTTAGCATGACGACCGGCAAGAGAATGTTGCAGCCGATATTGAGGAGAAAATTTTCCTGCTTTTTGCTAGGGTCGATAGGAGCTGATTGGGCGTCGCTCATTTATTTGGAAGCTTTGTTTGCGCGAGAAGGATTAATCTTTATAGGGAGAGGAATAACTTTACTATGGCTAACGCAAGCATTCTCCTCGGCGTCAATATTGACCATGTGGCAACATTGAGACAGGCTCGGTACCGGGAAGCCGGTTACGTTGCGGGACGTATGGTCGAGCCCGACCCTTTGACAATCGCTCTGCTTTGCGAAAAAGCAGGCGCCGATGGCATTACCGTGCATCCGCGAGAGGATCAGAGACATGTGCAGCGCGAGGACGTATTGCGCCTGCGCGAGAATATCCAAACGCGGTTGAATATGGAAATGGCGGCGACGGAGGACATGCTGGCCTTCGCTTTAAGCGTGAAGCCGGATGCGATCTGTATCGTGCCTGAAAGTCGGGAGGAAGTGACAACCGAGGGTGGACTCGACGTTGCAGGCAGTTTGGATAGAATCCGAACTATCGCGCAAGCCGCTACGGATGCGGGGATCGAGGTAAGCCTATTTATCGATCCCGACCCTGATCAAATCGAGGCATCGGTTCAAGCCGCAGCCACGCATATCGAATTGCATACGGGAGCGTATGCCAACGCTTACTACGATTCCAACCGAAAGGCGGAATTCAAGCGACTGGTCGATGGAGCGGAATGGGGGTCGAAGGCTGGATTGGTCGTTAACGCGGGGCACGGCATCAACTACGTGAATATTAAAGAGATTCGCGAGCTGCCGGGCCTCAACGAGCTTAATATCGGGCATAGCATAATCAGTCGTTCGGTCTTCTTCGGAGTCGACGAAGCAGTTCGCGAGATGAAAGCCTTGATTCAAGGCGCCTGATCGAAGTGACGATGAGTTTCGATTTCGACTTGCCTGTACCCGGCCCTGTTCTGGGTGTCGGAGTGGATATCGTCGATATTGCGCGTATCAAGGAACTCCGCGAGCGTCAGGGCGATCGGTTTATTAAGCGCGTCTACACGGAGTCTGAACAGAGCTATTGCTTGGGCATGAAATTCCCTGATAAGCACTTGGCCGCTCGATTTGCGGCCAAGGAAGCGGTATCGAAAGCATTTACGACGGGGATAGGCGAGTATTTCAATTGGACTTCCATCGGAGTCGTAGTGGGCGACCGGGGACAGCCTGAAATAGAGCTGGATGCTCGCGGCGCGGAATTCATGGAAGGGTTAGGAGGGGCGCGGATTGCGATCAGTCTTTCGCATACGGAATCTACAGCTATCGCATTTGCGACTTTGATCGGACGAGTGGAATGAGCGATTGCGACTATACGAGCGCCGAAGAGGCATCGCATCCGATTCTGAGTTGCAAGGACGCATCCGATTGGGAAAAGCGCGCTCTGGAGACCGACCGATCGGAATGGGCGGCAATGCAATCGGTGGGCAGGCAATTGGGGGCCGGTATTCTTGCCGATTATCGCATGACGAGATACGCGGAGGATTGCCTAAAGACCTTCGCTTTGATCGGAACGGGACACAATGGAGGCGATGCGCTGCTCGCAATCGGGGAGATGCATCGAAGGGGCGTCATTGGGAAAGTCGCGCTCGCCATAGTCGGCTCCTTGGCCGATCTGAAACCTCGCTCGAGGCAAGCATTCGACCTGTTGGAACGGGCCGTCCCACAAGAGGACCTGGCAACGATTGAACTTATTGAGAGCGGGGAGCCTTGCTGGCTGGCTCGATTGAGCGCGATGCTCGGCGAGTCGCGTTTCGACATTGGCATCGACGGACTGCTTGGAATGTCGTTTCGACCGCCCCTTCGAGAAATAGCCAAAGAAGCGCTCGCCCGATTCAATGGGGCCGCTATGCGACTCAAGGTCGCTGTGGATCTGCCTAGCGGCTTGGGGGACACGAGCGATGAGTCGAGATTCAAGGCGGATGCGACCTATGCCACGGGAATTCTTAAAAAGCCTCTGCTTTGTCGAGCGAATGCGAATTCCGTTGGCTGTATACGTTATTTGGATATAGGCTTCTTCCGCAACAATTTCGAGTCCACTGAACGCGTCTTGACCGATTCCATTCTTGACCCGATTAGAGAGAGGAGGGCATCGCATTCGGATAAGCGGAGCCATGGTCGATTGCTAATCCTGGCCGGTTCGGCGAAGATGCCCGGCGCATTGCTCATGTGCGTTCGTTCGGCTCTGCAAAGCGGTGTGGGATTGCTGACGGTTTGCGCTCCTGAGTCATTGGTGCCGCAATTCGCTGCAGCAGTTCCCGAGGCAATGTGGGTTCCCTGGCCGGAAACTCCTGGTGGGGGATTGGCATTGGAAGGGATCTCGCTTTTGAAGCGACTGGGCTTCGAACCGGATGCGGTGGTTATGGGGCCAGGAATCGGGTCGGAGGCGGAATCGGTTGCGTTGCTGGCTGAATCGGCAAGCGTTTTAGGCGGTCCGGTGGTAGTCGATGCGGATGCCCTCCGTCCCGAGGTGATTGAATCCTGGAAAGGCCGCTTCGTAGCAACGCCGCATGAAGGAGAATTCCAAAGGTTGCTTAGAGAGCCTTCCACCCTCGATAAGGGCCTTATGGATTATGCGCGATCCAACTCGGGGGTGATCGCTCTAAAAGGGCCCAATACGCGCATCTCGGATGGGACCCGCTTGTATTTGAATCCTACAGGCAATGCGGTTCTCGCTCGCGGAGGGAGTGGCGATTTGCTGGCGGGCATGACAGGCGCATTGCTCGCTGCTTCTCCAGAGCGTCCGCTCGATGTCGTCTGTCGCGCGGTGTATTGGCATGGGAAAGTTGCGGATGCGATTGCGGCGAGAAAAGGCCAAGTAGCGGTCCGAACGACGGATTTGTTGGACATGTATGGGCCTGCTCTGATGTTATAGAGCATGGAATCTAACCTTACGCGTAGCGACGCGTATTGGGTGTTGAACTGTCTGCCGGGTATCGGTCCAGTTTCGCTCAATTTGCTGTTGGAACGCTTCAATGGCGATCCGGCGCAAGTCCTCGGCGCGGACCGTAGGGCTTGGAGCGCGGTCAAAGGATTGAGACGTCCCGCGATCGATTCCCTCGCCAATTCCCGATCGCTCTTCGACCTGGATCGCGAGAAGGATCGAGCGGCGCGTATGGGTATCGCCTTTATCGATCGCGACCAGGAACGCTATCCGAGTCTCTTGAGGGAGATACACGATCCGCCTATCGGATTCTATGCGATAGGGAACTGCGACTTTAAGAGAACCTGCGTGTCGATCGTGGGGAGTCGTCGCTGTACGCTTTACGGTCGAGGCATTGCAAAAGAGTTCGCTCGCGAGCTCGCGCGAAAAGGGATTTGCGTGGTCAGTGGATTGGCTCGGGGGATCGATACGGCGGCTCATCAAGGAGCCTTGGAAGCGGAAAGCGGGGAGACTTTAGCTGTGCTAGGTTGCGGGTTGGATATCGTCTATCCGCCTGAAAATATCGATTTGTATCGAGAGATTGGGGATCGTGGGGCTGTGATTTCAGAGTTTCCTTTTGGTCGAAAGGCGGATCGGCAGACCTTTCCTATGCGCAATCGCCTTGTGAGCGGACTTTCTCGAGCCGTCGTCGTTGTGGAGTCGGATGAAGCGGGCGGTTCCATGATAACCGCTCGATTCGCAGGCGAGCAGGGTCGGACGGTTTGCGCTGTGCCTGGTCGAATCGACCAGAAGACGAGTCGCGGTTGCAATCGATTGATACGAGATGGCGCTCTTTTGCTGTCGAGCGTCGACGACTTGCTCGGAGAGCTGGAATATGAAGCTAGAATGCCTCAGTTGAATATTTCGTATGCGAATGAGCGCGACAGCGACATCGAAGACCTGGATTCCGCGGAAAAGCGCATTCTACGAATCTTCGAAGGGGGAGAAGCGTTAGAGGCGGATCGAATCGCATCGATTCTAGAGGACGCTCCCTCCGAAATCGCGTCGCGGCTCATGATGCTTGAGTTGAAGGGGTATATTGCGAAGCGTATGGACGGCTGCTTCGAGGTCGTATCGAATTATCGATGACAAGCGACTTTCAACCGGGCGGCCAACTCAGTTGACGTCCTCCGAGTAGGTGCACGTGCAAATGGGGGACGGCTTCTCCGCCATCGGATCCATTGTTAATGACAATCCGAAATCCGTTGTCCAAGTTCAGCTTGCGAGCGACTTGACCGGCAACGAGAAGC
>CBFHHM010000012.1:65416-70849 GCA_965655705.1 Candidatus Pelagisphaera sp. | reverse complement strand
GTAGATGGCCGAGGAGGGCTTGATCTTCCGAGGATGCTTCGCCCACCCGCCTGAGAGGCTTCTTGGGGATGACGAGGATATGCGTGGGGGCCTGGGGGTCGATATCGCGAATAGCGAAGCATTGCTCGTCTTCGTATTCGAAATTTCCAGGGATTTCGCGATCGGCGATTTTTTGGAAAAGCGTCTTTTCTTCGGGCATGGCTTAGCGTGAGGCGTTGGACTAGAAAATGATGAGAGACAGGGTGGAGGAGGGGCGAGAGCGCTCTTTGCAGAATTTGCGGGCGAACGAGATCGCGTCCTCGTATTCTTCCTTGCGCCGCTTGGTCCAGCGGCGCCCATTCGGGCAGATCGCTTCCTTGAGACCCGTTAAGACGACGAGACCGGATTCGAAGCGGCAGGTTCGCTTGAGCGCTTCGAGCAAGTTAGCCCTCAATTCCAGCAAGGAAAACGGAGTGTCCGAACGGTCGGCCTCTACCACTTCTATTCCGGCTCGATCGTAATCGGATTCGAATCGAGAGACCAATTCCTTGGCTCGGTGGATAAACGGCTCGGCTTTTCCCGCTTCGTCTTCCGGGAGGGACGCCTCGATAGAGGCCTTGATTTGCTGAGCGAAATACAAGTCGTCGCTAATCGTCTTGGAAAAAAGGGAGCAGACTACTTGAAGCTTCGAGAATTCCTCTGCCTGGGTTCGCTTCATAGTATGGGCTGCTTCGATAGGGCTCCGATCTCGTCGAGAAATTCTTCGAGATTTCGAAAGTCCTTGTAGACGCTCGCGAAGCGAATGTATGCGATCGGATCGATGTTCTTGAGATTCAATAGAACCTTTTCGCCGATGGCCGAAGAGGGAATCTCCATCCCGAACTCGTGTTCCAGCTGATCGATCATATCCTCGACGAGTATGCTTATTTGCTCGGCGTCGACAGGGCGCTTTTGGCACGCTCTTCTTAAGCTGTTTATTATCTTGGACTTATCAAAATCGTCCCGTCGTCCATCTCGCTTTACCACATAGAGGTTTTCGCGGAGAACCTGTTCCGTAGTCGAATAGCGATGCCCGCAGTCCAAGCATTCTCGGCGGCGCCGGATAGTCGAACCATCCTTGCTGATTCGAGAATCGACTACCTTGTCTAGATTTGATGCGCACTTCGGGCACCTCATGATGGGCTATAGGCTAAGGAAATTTTTCAAAAGATCCATCCCGTTTTCTGTCGCGATGGACTCCGGGTGGAATTGCAGGCCCCAGATGGGACGCTCTTTGTGGCGGCAGGCCATGATTTCGCCTTCATCGGTTTCCGCTACGATCTCAAGGCGGTCCGGGAAACTCTCGCGTTCTATAATAAGGGAGTGGTAGCGAGCCGTTTCAAGGGGGGAGGGCAATCCGGCGAATAACCCCGTCCCGCAATGGGAGATCCGAGAAGTCTTGCCGTGCATCAGTCGATCCGCGCGGACGACCTTGCCCCCGAAGTGCTGACCAATCGATTGGTGCCCTAGGCATACGCCCAAAATGGGGGCTTTGTCCGCGAAGGCTTCGATCAGGGGGATCGAAACCCCTGCTTCGTTAGGAGTGCAAGGCCCCGGGGAAATGAGAATGCGGCTCGGATTGAGGCTCAAGGCCTGCTCGACAGTGATGCGGTCATTGCGAAAGACCTGTTGCTCAACGCCTAGCGCCCCGAAGTACTGGACCAGGTTGTAGGTGAAGGAATCGTAGTTGTCGATGACTAGCAGCATGGCTTGGGGCGGAGTTTAAATAGGCCCGAAAGGCATGGGTCAAGGGCGATGAAGGCTTGCCCCCATTTCTCGAACACGGGTTAGATGGCATCGTTTGCCGATTGCTGCTCTCCCGCGAAAAGCGTCGTGTGGAATAAGGAAAGGTTGAAACCTGTGGAAAAGCGCGTCGAGGTGGCGGCTTTGAATTTAGGCTGATGAGCGAACACTTCCAGATTTTTGCGAAAGACCAGTACTCGGCCGCGCGGCGCGGGCGATTGAAGACGCTGCATGGCGATATCGAGACTCCGATTTTCATGCCTGTGGGTACGCAGGGAACGGTCAAAGGACTGACCCCCAAGCAAATCGAGGAAATCGGGGCGCAGATTATTCTCGGGAATACCTACCACTTGAATTTGCGCCCGGGATCCGAACTGATACGCGACTTTGGCGGGTTGCATTCCTTTATGGGCTGGGACGGTCCCATATTGACGGACAGTGGTGGCTTTCAAGCCTTCAGTTTGGCCAAGTTGAGTAAGATCAGCGAAGCGGGGGTCGCCTTTCAGTCCCACTTGGACGGATCCAAGGTGTTTCTAGGACCGCGAGAGGTGATGGCGATTCAGGCGAATCTGGGTTCCGATATTGCGATGGTGATCGACGAATGCCCTCCGTGGCCCTGCGAAAGAGACGCTTGCGCCAAAGCGGTAAAGCGGACCTCGCGATGGGCCAAGGCCTGCAAGGAGGTCGCGGAGGATTTGGGCTTCCTGCAAAGCGGCCATCATCTTTTCGCCATTGCTCAGGGCTCGACATTCGAGGACCTCAGACGCGAATCGGCGGAACAGCTCGCTGCCTTGGACTTGCCGGGATACGCAGTGGGCGGCGTCAGCGTCGGAGAGCCGGAGCCCGAAATGCTGCATCAGGTGGGCGCGACGACGCCCTTTCTGCCCGAGAGCAAGCCCCGTTACACGATGGGTTTGGGTACGCCTTCTCAGATGCTCAAGATGATTGCTTTGGGCGTGGATATGTTCGATTGCGTTTTGCCTTCGCGAGTTGCTCGCAATGGGGCGTTCTTCACGCCCGACGGAATGTGGAATATTCGCAATGCCCGTTTCGCCAAAGATCCGGCTCCATTGTGCGATGGGATTGAGAATTATACGTCGGGTTTCAGCCGCGCCTACTTGCGCCACTTAACCATGGCTAAGGAAATGCTCTCGTGTACGCTGCTGACCATCCATAATCTGCATTTCTATCTGAACCTAATGGAACAAGCGCGTTTACATATCGAAAGCGGCGACTTTTTGAAATGGAGTCAGGCTTGGATCGAACGATACGAGGCGGGGAGCCAGACATCCCCATAATCCTTTCCCGTTGTCGAATCGAAACCGGTGGGGCCAGAGCTAGAAAAGCGCTTCAAGAATGAGAATCGGTGTCGTTTGACAAAGGAATGATATCTTCTTGGATGAGTTGACTTAAGGAATTCAAATACACCTTGCGATGAGAGTATTGATTACAGGAGGAGCGGGCTTTCTCGGCAGCCATTTGGCGGACCGTCTGCTGGACGCGGGCGATGAAGTGACTTGCATGGACAATTTGTTCACTGGGTCGAAGCGAAATATAGCGCATTTGGCGGGGCATCCCAATTTCGAGTTCATCCGTCACGATGTGACGGATCCCTTTAAAATCGAAGTCGACAGGATCTACAATTTAGCGTGTCCCGCGTCGCCCGTGCACTACCAATACAACGCGATCAAGACGATCAAGACCTCGGTCATGGGCGCGATCAATTGCTTGGGCTTGGCGAAACGGGTCAATGCGCGCGTCTTCCAAGCGTCTACTTCCGAAGTCTATGGAGACCCGGATGTCCACCCGCAGCCGGAAAGCTACTGGGGCAACGTCAACCCGATTGGAATTCGATCCTGCTACGACGAGGGCAAGCGCTGCGCCGAGACATTGTTCTTCGATTATCATCGGCAAAACGGCGTCGATATTCGAGTCGTACGGATTTTCAATACCTATGGGCCTCGAATGTCTCCCGAAGATGGTCGAGTCGTATCTAATTTTATAGTACAAGCGCTTCGCGGCGAGGATCTGACGATCTATGGGGATGGGACGCAGACGCGGTCCTTTTGCCATTACAGCGATCTGATCGAAGGATTCGTACGCTTGATGGAGCAAGAGGAAACGACGGGTCCCATCAATATCGGCAATCCGGGAGAATTCACCATGCTAGAGCTTGCGGAAAAGGTTATCGCTTTGACCGGGACGCAATCGAAAATCGTTTTCGAACCATTGCCATTGGACGATCCGAAGCAGCGTCGCCCCGACATATCTCTCGCTCGGAAGCATTTGGATTGGGAGCCGAAGGTCCCTCTTGAAGAAGGGCTCCAGGATACCATAGCGTACTTTCGCGATTCCCTGTTGGCTTAAAGGAGTCGACAGAGCGTTCCAGGCGAGTCGTTGGACCTTGCCTTCGCCTTTTTTGCCTTCTGTAGTGCCGTTCTCAATATCATGCGAAAAGAGAACTTCTTCGATCGTCCGCCCAGCGCTCAAAATGCAATTGATCTTTTCGAAGGGCAGTGGTTTTCGATCATGCCGAAATCGATGGGAGTCGAATCAGGCGGGATGGGGGAGCTTCACGACGATGAGCGCATACATTGGGCCGCTAGCCTGCTCGGAGGAGTCGAAGGAAAGACCGTTTTGGAATTGGGTCCACTCGAAGCGTGCCATACAGCGATGCTAGAGAAGAAAGGGGCTGCTGAAATCGTGTCTGTCGAGGGGAATGCGGAAGCGTATTTACGCTGTTTGGTCGTCAAAGAGCTGCTTCAATTGAAAACCCCTCGATTCTTCCTGGGCAACTTCGTCGATTACTTGAGGGATGGCGCAGAGACGTTCGATATCGGGATTGCCTGCGGCGTTCTCTATCATATGAAGAATCCGGTCGAGCTAATCGAGCTGCTATCGCGTCGGGTAAAGGCGCTCTTCGTTTGGACGCACTATTACGACGCCGACATAGTGGCGAACAACGAGATTGTTCGCCAGAAATTCTCGGGAGCGTGGAAGGCGTCTCACGAGGGATTCGAACACACCTTGCATGCCTATGGCTATGGCAATGCCCTGGATTGGAAGGGCTTTTGCGGAGGGGGTAGCGAGTCCTGCAATTGGATGGAAAAGGAGGAAATGCGCAGCGCTTTCGAGCGCTTCGGTTTCGAGCTCTTAGATGAGCGTTTGGAATCGGACCATCCTCATGGTCCCGCTACGTGGCTCGCATTTCGAAATAGAGGACTTTAATCCGAGTTCAGGCCCTCTTGGCTTACATCTTGCGTGGGAAAGTGGAAACCTAACGCTCATTAGCTGAATAGAGTCAAATGAACCCAATTTTTTTCAAAACCCAAGAGCCATCGTGACGCAATGACCCAAATGCTGCTGTTTTCATTGCCAGCGCCCATTCTATCCGCTACGCGGACAGGCCATCTATTTTAAGAGAAATTATGCTCTCATCCATTTTCAAGAAATTCGCCGGACGCTCGAACGCGAAATGGCTCAAGAACTGCCAGCCGATCGTGGATCGGATCAACGAGTTTGAAGAATCCTACCAAACGCTTAGCGAGAGCGAGCTGAAGGCCCACACAGAGCAATTTCGCGAACGCTTTCGCAAGGGCGAAACCCTGGACGACCTTCTCCCTGAGGCCTTTGCGACCGTGAAGAACGCGGCTCGCCGCTTGGTGGGAACCA
>CBFHHM010000012.1:7455-65411 GCA_965655705.1 Candidatus Pelagisphaera sp. | reverse complement strand
CGCAAGGGCGAAACCCTGGACGACCTTCTCCCTGAGGCCTTTGCGACCGTGAAGAACGCGGCTCGCCGCTTGGTGGGAACCAATAGCGTGGTGATGGGGCACGAACTGCCTTGGGAAATGGTCCACTATGACGTGCAGCTAATCGGGGGAATGGCGTTGCATCAGGGCAGGATTGCGGAAATGGCAACGGGAGAGGGCAAGACTCTGGTATCCACATTGCCGCTTTACTTGAACGCTTTGTCGAGCCGGAACGTGCAGCTCGTAACGGTCAACGAATACCTGGCTCAGCGCGACTCCGAGTGGATGGGGCACTTGCTCGGCTACCTTGGATTGAGCATAGGCTGCATTAAAAATCAGATGCCGCCCGATCAGAAGCGCGCGATGTACGGATGCGATCTCACCTATGGTACGGCGTCGGAATTCGGCTTCGATTATCTCCGTGACAATGGCATGGCCCACAGTCGCGAGGAGCAGGTCCAGCGCGATCATTTCTTTGTGATCATCGATGAGGTCGACTCGATTTTGGTCGATGAAGCGCGCACGCCCTTGATTATCTCCGGTCCAGCTCCCATTCAACGCGAGCAGCCCTACACCAAAATGAAAGCGGGTATCAATCGTCTGGTATCCAAGCAGGTAACCTTCTGCAACAAGCTGGCCATTGCGGCCAAAGCGGAATTGGAGAAACCGGAAGACAATCAGGACGCGGAAGCGGATCCCTTCGCGGACTTGCTGCTGGTCAAGCTCGGCGGCCCGAAGAACAAGACGTTCATGCGCTTGATGGAGAATGGGGATATACGCAGCGAATTCGATCGGTTCGAAACGGAAATGCATGGGGACCTCAACAAGGAACGCATGTACAATCTCAAGGAGAAGCTTTACTACACGATCGATGAGAAGCAACGGCAGGCGGACTTAACGGAGAACGGCCGGGTCGAACTGCGTCCGGACGATCCGGATGCGTTCATGTTGCCGGATTTGGCGACGAAATTCAGCGCATTGGACAAGGACGCGTCGCTTTCCTCGGAAGAAAAAGATGCCATAAAGCTCCAAGAGCAGGAGAAGCTGGAGCTCATTGGCGAGGACATTCACGCGATCAGTCAATTGCTGCGAGCGTACTCGCTTTACGAAAAGGACGTAGAATACGTGGTTCAGGAAGGCAAGGTGGTCATTGTCGACGAGAATACCGGTCGTATTATGCCGGGCCGTCGCTGGGGGGATGGCTTGCACCAAGCGGTGGAGGCCAAGGAAAACGTCACCATCGAGCGAGAGACGCGAACGTACGCAACCATTACGGTCCAGAACTACTTCCGCATGTACGACAAGCTTGCGGGCATGACAGGTACGGCGGAAACGGAAGCCACGGAATTCCACGACATCTATAAGCTAAACGTGGCGATTATCCCGACGAACGAGTCGTGTATCCGAATCGACGACAACGATGTGATTTTCAAGTCGCGTCGCGAGAAGTACAATGCGGCGATCGACGATATCGAGGAGGCGCATCGCAAGGGTCAACCCGTGCTAGTCGGAACGGTTTCGGTCGAAGCGTCGGAGCTGCTGGGTCGCATGTTGCGGCGACGGAACATTCCGCACAATGTTCTCAATGCCAAGTACCACCAGCAGGAAGCGGAAATCGTATCCCGGGCAGGCATGCGAGGAGCGGTTACGATCGCTACGAATATGGCGGGTCGCGGCACGGACATCAAGCTGGGCGAAGGCGTCAAGGATTTGGGTGGATTGCTCGTCGTCGGTACGGAACGGCACGAGTCCCGTCGTATCGATCGCCAATTGCGTGGACGCTGTTCAAGACAGGGCGATCCGGGTCGGTCGAAATTCTTCATTTCGCTGGAGGACGACTTGATGCGTTTGTTCGCCAACTCCGGTCCCATGGCGAAAATTCTGCAGAACTCGATGGAAGAGGGGGAGCCCTTGGAGCACCCTTTGCTCAATCGCTCTATCGAAACTGCCCAGAAGAAGGTCGAGCAGCAAAACTATTCGATTCGCAAGCGGCTGCTGCAGTACGATGACGTGCTTAACAAGCAACGCGAAATCATCTACAGCATTAGGAACGAGGCTTTGCATAGCGATGAGCCGAGCAAGACGATCTTCGAGCTCGTCGAAGAGGAGCTTGTCGAAAGACTCGAGAATGCCATTGCCGAAAGCGATGGGGACCTTTCGAGTTTCGCTACCTGGGTGAATTCGCACTTCCCGATCGGCCTCAAGGAAGAGGATATTTCCGGGCAGGAGCCCGATGCGATTCTTGAATTGGTGTTAGGGAAGGTGCAAGAGGCCTATCGAATCAAGAAAACGGCAGAGAACGAAGAAGCGTTGCTTCATCTCGAACGGTTCATCCTGCTCAATTCAATCGATGGACGCTGGCAGGAGCATTTGACGGAAATGGAAGAGCTGCGTCGGAGCGTGAATCTGCGTAGCTACGGCCAGAAGGATCCCTTGAGCGAATACAAGAATGAGGCCTATACCTACTTTCAGGAGCTCATTGGAATGATTCGTTCCCAGCTCTGTTCGCGTCTCTTCCGAACTGCGACGAATATGGTGGCGATCGAGAACGTCAAAACCATGTTGGCGCGGCAAGCCGTGGCCCAGGGTCCGAGCGATGCGCCGCGTCCGAACTTAGGCGATCCGTCTCAAGCGCCTCGCAGGGAAGTTTCGCTTCCAAAGGTGGCCGTGAAGCGAACGGTTCCTAAAGTAGGGCGGAACGAGCCCTGTCCATGCGGGAGCGGAAAGAAGTACAAGCAGTGCTGCGGGCGCTAGAGAATGGGCAACCCATGTTTGGGCTGAAGATTGGCCAAGCCGATGCGCTTGCCGGAATCTAGAATTTGCTTAGGCCGGCCGCTTATTGTGACTTCTAGCTGCAATTTCATCGGAAAAGCGCTTTGTCTACTTGATTATGGGCTGGACCCATACGTTAGAGAATCCCACAATCATCAGGTTCAGGCTATACGATCTGCGTTGTCAGAGAGTTCGACCTTGATTTGTGACTGAAATGGCAAAAATAATTTAGTTGTGTACTCCAGTATTAATTGAATTTCGTGAATAGCCTACCCAAGTTAAAGTCGTTGTTCGCTGCGGGGGCGCTCCTTGGATCCTGCGGATCCTTCTTGAATGCTCAGGAAGTATTTTCGCAAATCGTGGGCGCTATTTCGATCGATCTCCCAGCGGAGAGCGATGTCATCGTCTCCTTTCCCTTCAAGCAGTCCGCCGATTACAGGGGAGTTATCGATTCGGTTTCCGATGATGGAAGCGTTCACCTCTCGGTAGCCACTGATTCGTTGACTGCGAGCTCATTCGACGCAGTCGGGGGCAAACCCACCCATTACGTGGTCTTCGAGTCGGGCGCCCAGCAGGGAGTGCATGTCGATATTAGCTCGAACACGACGTCGCAGGTCTCCTTGGACGGAGGGAGCTCCGCCGGATTGCAAGCCGGCGATGCCATTGCGGTCTACCCTCATTGGACGTTGGATTCCGCGTTCCCTGACGGAGTCGCGAATCATGTCGAGACGCAGCCTGGCTTGCGCGAACTCGAAGTGGTCATCCCTGAAGCGGTGTCGGAAGAAGGAAGCCTGACCCCGGAAGGTATCTACTATTTTTATAACGGAGCATGGCGACTATTCAATGGGGGTCTGGATTCGGATGCAGGGGCGACTGTCCTAAGTCCTTGGCGGGCCATGGTGATTCGCAACAATTCATCCGAAGAGAAAAAAGCGCTTTTGTACGGAGAAGTAATCGACGCCCCTATCGCGATTCCGCTCAGCGAATCGGATGTGTTCACGGTAGACAACTTCGTTGGATTGAATCGTCCTCTAGATATTGCCTTGGATGATTTGGGTTTGGCGACCGGCGGTGTCTTCGAGGCGACGACGGATCCGGCAGCGCCGAAGGACCTACTGATTGTTTATTCCGGAGGCGAGGGAAAGAACAAGCATCTCAGCCCTCTGGCCCAGTATTATTACTACGAAGGCAAATGGAGAGAAAAGGATGCGGGCGAAAACGTGGATCGAGGAACCGATGTAGTTTCCCCTGGTATGGGAGTCGCGATTCGCAAGAGCAAAGTGGATTCGAATCCTGAAACTGGGAATTGGGTTAACGAATGGGAGGTGCCTTAATGAAATTGAAAACGTCGATAACTTCAATTCTGGCCGCAGGCGCGCTGAGCGCTGGAGCGTCCGCCTCAGTGTTTTTCTCCGTCGATATGGGCAACCTTCAAGACGAAGGCGGCGAAGCCTTGGTACAAGAAGGAATGCTCTATCTGGTATCCGCCGGGGCGGATGGAGAGTTCGCCTTTCCCGAAACCGGTAGCCTCCTCGCGGCGGGTAGCGACGACGCTATTGTCGCTTCTTGGGATCTCGCCTCTGAGATCTCTCAGAGCGGCGAGTATATCGTGGGATCGGGCGCCGTTTCCTACGACGAGGCATGGTCAGAGGGCGATCCCTTGGCTATCCTTTGGTTTCCTAATTTGACAACGGGCAATCAGACGCCAGCTGAAGGGGAAGCATTTGGATTCTATCGTAACCAAGACAGCGGCGTAGGAGATCTCTGGGAATTACCCATGGATGGAGTGATGCTGCACAGCTTGAAATTCTTTACGGACGCCGATAGCCCGCTTGTCGAGGGGGGCGAAGCGCCTTCATTCGTAGCAGTGGCTTCTTTTGGAGCGGGGGAGGTTACCTCGATAGAGCCTTCGATCGATATCGCTGGCTTGAATATTGGCGAACCAAGTCCGGCGACCGCAACATTCTCCTGGAACGGCTCAACGGTTCCGGGAGGAGGCTTTCGGGTGGAACGACGTTTGGACGGCGAGTTGAATTGGTCGGTTCTAGGCACGGTAGCAGGCGACGTGTTCTCCTTTGACGACTCGTCTATCGGTCGCGGCAAGGACTATGAGTATCGAGTGGTTGCCGTTAACGGGTTCGCTACTGAAGTCAGTGGCCCGCAAACGATTCAAACGCTGCGTTCCAGTTTGGCGAACATTGCGACTCGTGGAGTCTTGGGAAGTGGCGATGAGGCGTTGATTCTCGGTTTTGTGATTGAGGGATCGGGTCCCATCGATATCTTAGCGACGGCGAAGGGCCCGGAATTGGGCAATCAAGGAATAACCAATTTCGCTCTGGACCCGACCATCGCTCTCTATCCGTTTGGAGCGAGCGCTCCAGACGTGGAGAATCAAGATTGGGGCGATAGCCAAGTGGCGGAAATCAGCGATCTGGTCGACCGATCCTTCGCTCAGTCTATCGCGGAACAAACTTCGAAGGATGCTGCTCTGGCCTTTTCTCCCGAGGGGACTCAGTTGTTTACGGCGATCGTTAACGACAACGAAAATTCGAATGGGCTCGGTTTGGTGGAAGTCTTCGATGCGTCGGGTACTTCACGGAATGGAACCGCTCCCAATGACGCGCAGAACCGTCTCGTCAATGTGGCGACACGCGGCTTCGTCGGTACGGGCAACGATGTTTTAATCGCCGGTTTTATTGTCGATGGACAGGTCGATTCGAAGCTGCTGCTCCGCGGTTTGGGGCCGTCGATTGGCATTGGAGGTAATCTAGCAGATCCGACGATTACGCTTTTCCGAACGGATTTCACCCAACCTGGCTTTCCGCAGATTGAAGTGGCATCGAATGATGACTGGGACGACGACCCTAACGCGGTTGATGAAATTGTCGCAGTATCGAACGAAGTTGGAGCGGCCGTTCTCGATAGCGGGTCCAAGGATTCGATATTGCTCGTGGATGCCGTTCCCGGATTGTACAGTTTCGTCTTGTCTGGCGTAAGCGACGGAACAGGCATTGGACTGGTCGAAGTGTTTCTTGCCGATTAGACGGAACGATAACGGCGTCCAATCTACTTTTTCAACGACCCAACTGTGAAAGTTAGGGTCGTTTTTATTTGACGAAGAACCCTGTGTTGATCGCCTGTTGATTTTCTTGAGAACTCGGAAAAGGGTTCAGCTGTCTGGATTGTGACCGAATATCGCTCTAAATGAAACTCTCAGTTGTCATTCCTGCATACAATGAAGTGGCTACGCTGCCTGATATTCTAGACGCAGTAAGGAATAGCAGCGTAGACGACTTGCAGATCATTGTCGTCGACGACGCATCGAACGATGGAACCACGGAGCTGCTCCAGGGCCAGTTGAGGCAAAAGGTCGATACTCTCGTCGTTCACGACAGGAATAAGGGCAAGGGAGCTGCATTGAAAACTGGCATAGGCGCGGCTGAAGGGTCTCGCATCATTTTCCAGGATGCGGATCTTGAATACGACCCTGCAGAGTATTCGACCCTTTTAGAGGCGTTGGATCGAAGCGGCGCGGATGTCGTCTTCGGCTCGCGATTCTTGGGGCGAGGGGTTTCGGAGGTGAGCCCTTTTTGGCATCGGATGGTCAATGGCTTTCTGACATTGCTTTCCAATTTTTTCACGAGTTACCGACTAACGGACATGGAAACCTGCTATAAGATGTTCCCCGCTCGCTTTCTGAAGGAAGTGGAGTTCGAGGAATCCGGGTTTGGTATCGAGCCCGAACTTACAGCAAAGGCTGCGGCTGCGGGACTGACGATTGTAGAGGTTCCCATTTCCTATGCCCAGAGGGATTTCGACGAAGGGAAGAAAATTCGGCCCAGCGATGGATTGCGAGCGATCTGGGTTATCTTAAAGCATGGAATTCGGGCTTGGCGCTAACTCGAACGGAAGTCCCGCTTTGACTGGAAGGCGGGTTTCGCTATTGGTTCCCATCGAATGAGAGCGATAACGGAGTTTTTGTACGCATTAACTAATCTCCTGCCTCCTGGACTGAAGGATCGGGCGCCTTTGATTCACATACGCAATCGATTGCGTCATTGGGAGATCCTGAGGCGTACTTCGGAACTGGTCGAGAAGCCCTATTACCGAGAGCAGATCGAAACCAGGCAGTTCAAAGTTGTATTCGTTTCCCCGATATACAAGTCCTTCCCTTTGCTTGCCGTTTCGCTGATCGATCAGACTTACGACAATTGGGAATTGCTATTCGTCCACGATGGCCCTTCCGACGAGCTGCCCGCGATTGCGCGTTCGATAATCGACAGCGATTCTCGCATACGAATGATCGAGACGGAAAAGCGGGCTAATGACTGGGGCCATTCGCCCCGACAAAAGGGATTCGAGGAGTTGTCGAAGAATCGAGAGGCTGATTTTGTAGTGGTTACCGGTTCGGACAATTATCATGCTCCTGGCTACATCGAGAAAATGCTCGAGCATTTCGACGAAGAGATCTGCGTGGCCTATTGCGATATGGTGCACGAATACTACAAGTGGCGTAATTTCGAAACGCGATTGGAATATTCGTTTATCGATTGCGGTTGTGTGATGGCAAGAGTTGAAACCGCTCTTGCTGCGGGATTAAACGATAACTCCTATGAAGGCGATTGGCGTTATGTAGCGGACCTCATCGATAAATGTGGAACGAGAGCATTTCGCAAAGTCAATGCGACGCTCTATGCGCATAATTGATGGGCGGAGCGAGCTCGCCTTTACCATAGGGCTAAGGACTTGATTCGCTTTTCGTATATTTTTCCGACCGCTTCAGGGGAGAAGCGCTCTCTGATCGATCGAGCGGCGCTCTCGCCAATTTCGCCGGCGAAGTCGGAATCGCTGGAGAGTCGTTGCATATACTGCGCCGCGCTGTCGATGTGCGCGTCCGCCCAAACCTGTCCCTGAGAATATGGACCGAAGTTTTGCTTTAATTCAATCAGGTCGTAGCTTACGGGACAGCCATTGGTCGAATCGAGAAACTCTGAGGTAGCGGACCAATCAGTCGAAATGACGGGTTTTCCGAGAAACATGGATTCCGCGACTGTGAGGCCGAAACCCTCCGATCGGTGGAGGGAAACGTAAGCATCCACCGAGTTCATCAGCGAGTATACGTTGGCTCTAGAAAGGCGTTGATCGATCAGGTGAATATTTTGGATTCCCTCTAGTTGCTTCTTGAGTTCTTCGAATGCCTCTAGGTTGTTTTGCACGGAGTGAGTTTTTAAAACGAGGCCGACATCAGACCCATTTTTTCCGGCGAACGCCTTTTTGAAGGCGCGAATCGTCGCCATCGGGTTTTTGCGTTCCTGGTAGCTGTTCAGGTCGTAGGCGAATAGAAAAAGGAATTGGTCGTTGGGAAGGTTGAACTTCTCTCGCTCTTGGCGCTCTGGAGTTTCGAATTGGATACAATGAGGGATCGTCAATACCGGATGGGGCGACTTTATGGCGATGGCGTCTCTCACGAAGTTGGACGGAGTCCAAATCTCATCGAAATACTTGAAATACGGTATCCAGTTATCGGGAAATTCGGGCAACTCCCAAGCCCAGTAGGCTATGTTGCGTCGTCGCTGCCTGAATTCAGGGCCGTGGTGGTGGTCGATGTCGGCGCTTTGGGGGGCGTCGATATGAAATACATTAATCGGATAGCTATTGTGTTGGACCAGGCGACTGTCGAAGCTTTTGTCTTCGCGGCTCGCCAGGCAATTCACTTTCAACGGTAGCAAATTCGTCTTGATCGTAGTCGTGTCGAGCGCTTTAGCAGCAAGACGTACGGATTCGCCCACGCCTAGTTCCGCATCGAACCAGCCTACGAGATTTATTCCGATGTTGCGGCAGCGTCGAACGAAGTCGAAATTCACCGGGGATGCTGCTTGGGATTCGAAATCCAAAAGCGTTTCGTGGTTCAATGAAACGCTCTGAATTAGCAGTCGTTGGTTTTTCTTCTGTTCGCGGTGGCTCTTCCAGAACTGTCTTAGCTTCCGGGATAGGAAGAACCATTTTCGCGAAATCCGCCCAAAATAGGCGTAGGCATTGGTGCGAGCGATTCCGACTAGCTCTACTTCGATGATTGTGTCTTTCTCAGGTACGTCAGGCAGATCCTCGAATCCGACTTCGAACGTGCCCACGTCGAGAGGGTAAAACGTTCTGCTTTCCGCGGAGTTGATTGAAACGCGCAGACCGAGTTGACCGTTGGCTTCGATTTCATCGGTTTCCGGGAGAACCTTCCCTCTTATCTGTATGCTGGTCACGAATACACCAGATTTAAGCTCGATACGGGCTTTCTCCCGAATCCAGCGCCCTTTTTCTTTTCCTTGTCGGATTTCGAGGCCGTTGTAGTCGAATTGGCCATGCAGCCATAGCTCTGCGTTGGTTTGATAGCTTTCTTTGATCATTTCGTCGGACAGGCCATCCAGAATAGACATCCAGTGGCGTTCGTTTCGTTTCAGTTTCGCTTCGACTATTAAGGATCCAGCGGGAGATGGCGAGGTGTCTATTCTCGCAATCCTAAGCATGGCCTGCTTGACGCAATGCCAGTCGAGAAGCGTCCAATCGTCCTTCAGGTCCGTTAGATAGGCGCAAGGCCAATCCCCGATCATGAGATCGCTAATTCGCTTTCGCCATTTCGTTTGGAAAAGGCGCGCGTTTCGATCGTCTCGGATCCGATCATCGCCCCGCGTAGAACTGACGTGGTGTTTGATCACGCTTTTGTTGGCGACTACGATATTGTAGCCTTCCGATTCGGCCTTGAAGCATAGATCGATATCTTCGCACCCGTTCGTATACGCTTCGTCGAAGCCTCCGAGGCGATCGTAAAGATCTTTGCGGATCGCTAGGCAAGCTCCAGTTACGGCATGAAACGAAGAGTAGGAGGGAGTCATTCCGAATCGTCGATTTACGGAACGTTTGTGTCGGAGCTGGCCTTTGCCATCGAAAAGGAACCCCGCATGATCTATTTCGCTTGTCGCCGCATCGAGCTGTACGTTCCCAACGATACCAACGCCATTCCGTTTGATCGCGCCTCTTATTGGTTCGAACCACCCTGGTTCGAACTCTAGATCGTTATTGATCAGAACGAGTAGATCGCCGAGGGCGGCTTTCGCCCCTCGATTATTGGTAGCTGCGTATCCTTGGTTGAATTCGTTTCGAAGAACCCTGATGCCATCGGAGGCGATGCTTTTCAATCCGGTGGTCACGCTGCTCTCGCTGCAGTCGTCAACGACGATGATTTCGTAGTCCAGTCGCTGGGGAAGCGACGACTGCAAGGTTTCGATACAGCGTATCGTTAATTCCCATCCGTTGTAGACGGGGATGACGAACGATACCTTCATTCGGCAGGATAGTTGCGAGGCGGGAAGCTAAGAGTAAAGTCCTCGCGCTCTAACGTTAGATTCGGATTATAAAAAGGGTCGTTTGCGATCGAGGCGCCCCACCTGGCTCGCATATACTGCGATGCGTTTTCGAATTCCTCGTGGTCGTCGGGGCCGCGCGATGCGGATTGATGATGATGAAGCGTCGCAAAAGGGGTGAAAAGCGTTCGAAGTCCCGACTCGGTCGCTCTCAAGCAAAAATCGATGTCGCTGTAAGCGTTAGGGGTATCCGATTCGTTGAGACCTTGAAGCAATTCCCAAACCGATTTCCTGAAAACCATGCAAGCGCCGGTTACAGCGCTATAATTGCCGATTAGAAAGGCTCGATGTATGTATCCGTCGTCTGTTTTGTGGATGTATTTGAAGGCTTCGCTTCCGATGCCGCCAATTCCGAGAACAACGCCAGCGTGCTGAACGTGATTGTGAGGAAAGAGCAGTTTCGCGCCTACAACGCCAATTTCATCGCGGCAAGCGTGCATAGCCATCTCTTCCAGCCAATCGGGATTGAGGACAGTCGTATCATTGTTGAGTAGGCAGACGAGCGACTCCGAGCGCTCTCGAATCGCTACGTTGTTTATGCGTGAGTAGTTGAACGCTCCTGACACTCTGAGGGATTCGATTCCCTGCTTTTTCGCATTCTCCAAGTACTCGAGTGTTTCGGGTTCCGTCGAATCGTTGTCGACTATCACAATTTTGTAGTTGGTGTACCGGGTCTTCTGGAGAATCGAATCGATACAGGGCTTGAGAAGATCCACCCGGTCTCTTGTCGGGATGATGATTGCGACCGAAGGCAGTGGATCGGGGAGTTTGTATACGGGGCGCCAATAGTAGCGATCGACGGGTTCTAGCTCTACATCGATATTCAGGCGTCTAAAGCGATCCGCGAGCGCCTTTCCCGCTGCTTCGTGAGCGTAGTCTTTCTCGTCGATGTCTCGGGCAGTCGATCCTTCGATGCTGCGCCAATGATAGAGCGTTTCTGGGATGTGTTGAATCTGATCGGGCTCGCATAGTTCGGATACGCGGAGCGCGAGGTCCCAATCTTGAGCTCCCTCGTATCCCCTTCGAAAGCCACTGACGCGCTCGACATAGGATCTTCGATACACTCCTAGATGGCTGATGCAATTCTGTCCCAGCAGAAGATCTGGATTCCAGTTCGACTTGAAATGAGGCTGGGACCTGCGCCCGGATTCATCTACTTTGTCTTCATCGGAGTAGATGATGACCGAATCGGGGGTCTCGTTGATTCGATCCACGACGCGAGCGAGCGCGTGGCGGGAGAGCAGGTCATCGTGATCCAGTAGGGCAATAAAGTCGCCGGACGCCAGCTCGAGGGCGGAGTTGCTAGCGGCGCTTATGTGGCCATTGCTTTCCCGAAAGACGACTTTGATTTTCGGATTGCCCGCGGCGTATTGGCGGAGCAATGGTTCGATGCCTTCCCGCGTGGATGCGTCGTCTGCAATGCACAGCTCCCAATCGGGATAAATCTGGTCGACAACGGACTCAATTGCCAGTTCGAGCCACTTTGGGTCTGGGTTGTAGACGGGCAAGACGACGGAGATGAGCGGTCTGCTAGGCAGTCTATTCAATCGTTTGGGGAAGGAGTCGCAGTACGAACCGATGAGCGGCTCCATTCGTTGGCAAAAGTCTGCGTAGTCTCGGTAAGGAAGAGGGGGCCCTTGAGGTTCTATGGGAACGTTTTCCGCCGCTTCAGGATCGGGCGCTCGTTCGCTCGACTCTTCGGGCGCGGTTGTAGAGGGTACGGGCTTGGGTCTAGAAAACGGGGCAATTGCCAGGCTCCATAGCGCTCTAATGGGTAGGGTCAGTCGCCAAGAGAGCGAATGCTTGAGTCGCTCGCTGCGACTGCGCTCTTCATCGCGTTGGGGTCGCTCGATCGCGATTTCCGCTTCAAGCTCGGCGATGCGTTCCTCTGAATTTTCCGTCATTTAGGCCAGATTGCCCATTCGGGGCGAACGGGCCGTATTTTCAATTTATTTGCGTAACCCCTCGGGCTTGCAGGGTCTATAGGAAAATCCCTTTTCCTTCGTTTGCAACGTCGTGTCAGGGATTACGCCATAGATAAATGGGCGTTGCTTGTCGCTCTGAGAGCTTGCGTTTGAGTCCTGGAGTCTTTGAAAGAGATTTTACAAATGTTTACATTTTGTAAAATCTGGATCCGGAGACTCGTTTTAGGAATTGCCGTTGCGGTCGTTTCAGGAGGCAGCGCGCACGCCGCAGAAGCGGCGAAGCTAATCGTTGGCGAGGCTTATTGGGGATCCTTTGGAGAGCGATCGGGCCGGATTGAAGGCGTTGTTTTGAAGACCGGCGACAAGGGCGTTTTCATTGGTTTCGACGAGGAGTCGGATGTGGCGGCATTTTCTTTCGAGGTAGATTGGAGTTCCGAAGAGCGTTTTTCGCTGGAAGGCTTTTCCCGTTCGGGAAGTTCAGCGATTTCGCAGCCAACCCGTGGGACCGGGCGATCGATCTCATCGAGCGAGGGCCCTCTACTGGAAAGCTCTCTGGAAGCGTTAGACCTTAGATTCGAAGCCTTTGAAAAAGGGCAAGCCCGGCTCGCCCATTATAGATTGGAAGGCGCGATCGGTGGAGAGCTGATAGTGGCGGTGGGCGATACGGCGCGCTCCTTCGCCTTGTTTTTGGGAGACGATGGATTTGCCTACGGAGGGCCCACTCGGATGGAAGAGGGATCGTCGATCCTATTTGAAACGAATCGAGGAGATCGCTTTGAGGGATCGAGTCCAGATGCCCTTTCGACTTACACGCTCTCGAGCGGAGAAAAGGGAAGAATCGCTCCAGTGAATTCAGAGAGCGAGAATGGACAAGCGGTTGGCCTTCGATCGATTTGGAGCTATTGCGAGAAGCGCGAGGGTTTCATGTCGGACGGATTGCACTTGATTCTTGCGGGCTCAGGCTCCGTCGAGGTCGATTTCGAAGCCTCGATTCGCTTCGATATTCGAGACGGATACCAAATGAAGGATTTGGAACTAGCAGAGGTCGAAGTACTTAGGCTCGTCGAAGACGGCGAGTGGCGATCGTTTCTAAGGTCGGGTCCTTTGATTCGGACAAAGACAGGTGGAGCTGACGAGTTTGGGATCGGCTTTTCCAGAAGCTTGCCAACGATTCTTCGAGAGGGGACTTATCTCGCTGAATTGACCGGAATCGATTCGTTTAGAGGGATAGTAGAGTTGTCTGCGAGCATTGCGCCTGCGGTCGATATCGCGGCGGTTAATGGCTCTGTCTTGTATGCTCGGTTGGGCGATTCCGCTGAGCATAGGCTGGGTTTCGAGCTGGAAGGCGAGGGGGTGATACCGTCGCTGATACGCAATGTGGGTCCTGGACTGAGTTATTTCGATATGGAAGATGGAACCGAGGACCCGGAAATGTCGATATTCCGATCCGGGAGAAAAATGTGGAAGAACGACGATTGGGAAGATTCGCTCTCTCCCCTTGCCATTAAAGAGAGAGGCAAGGATGTGGGAGCATTCCCTCTTCCGGCTAATAGCTCGGATGCCGCTTTGGCATTGTTCCTTGGAGAGGGGCGGTATGAAGTGGTCGCCCGGACGAACGCGTCGCAGTACGGATTCGAAATATTGGAAATGTACTGTCGCCCTCAAAGAACGCCTGATGCGTTCGCAAGCGATACTCAATAGTGCGGTGGGCGCTCGTTAGCTGGCTCACTCCCTCCAGATTCCTGAAGATTCGCTTTAATCTGTTCCATTTCCAGCTCCAGCGCATCGAGCGTTTTGCGCAGTTTGAGGATGACGCGGTCCTGCTCTTCGACATGTCGTTCGAGAAAAGCGATTTTCGTTTCGAGTTTTTGTAGGGCTGAGTCGCTCATTTCCATCTGGGTTCCTCATGTCTAGGATTATCGCGATTTCGATGGCGCGTTCATCGAGGCGCTAGCTAACATCCTCTAAGGCTAGGTGAATTGAATCCGATAAGGACTATGAGAAATCCCGTTCAATCGACCTTTGGCGGGATTGCAATTCCTTATATGGCTGAGAGCGATCCCCAGAATCCAGAGTTTGAAGATGTCGAGTCTTCGGACGTCGATCCTCCGAGTCCCGCTTTCGACGGCGGGAACGAGGATGGTTCCCCTCCATCGCCTGAGGAGGATTCTATCGCCTCTAACAACGATGCAGACGAAGCTTCAGCAAGCGCGTCGGATGAAGATTTCGATGAAGGTGTCTCCGATATGCTCGACTCGATCGAGATTGAAACCGAGCCCGAGGCAACCGACTTGCTGGATGAGGATGATTCGATGCCGATTATCGATTCGCTGCTTTCGAACCAAAGCGCCCCTGCACAGTCCACAGACGATGAGCCTGACTCTGTGGAAGATGAAGCGAGTGATGAATCCGGTCCCACGGAGGACGCTCCGGGCGAAGTCAAAGCGATCGAGGACGAGATAGCGGATGCCTTTTCGGACGATGAAGCCCAAGGTGTAGCGAGCGCTCCTTTGCCTACTCCAGAGGAACTGCTTGTCCAGGCTGGAAACGTTTTAAATGGGACGGAAACCCCGCTCCCGGGATCCGAAGATGAATCGGTTCCGGAGGAACCCGCCGAAGAAGACGAGAGTGGGATCTCGGCTATGCCGGACCCAATGTCTCTGATGAACGCTGCTGCAGAAGAGGGTGAGTCTACAAGAAAGGATCCCAGCTCGGGAGCTGCAGCGATGCCAGACGAAGACTCGAGCTCCAATCTGCCGACTCCGGATGAGCTTCTCAAGCAAGCCGCCGCGGGGTTGAATGAAGAGCAGGCACCGCATTCAGCCAAGCCAGCCGAGGAAGCTGCAGTCGACGACGTTGGACTATCGGCGATGCCGGACCCGATGTCCTCGATGAATCAAGCCAAGGAATCGGAAGAAGCAGACGAGCGTTCGCCGGTGGAGCGTGAAAGCGTCGAGGAAACCGCTGCTGAGGATAAAGGCGTGGCTTCCGAGAGCGACTCCAATTTGCCGGCTCCAGATGATATTATCAAGCACGCCGCCAGCGTGTTGAACGAAGACGACGAAACGCCACCGGTTGAAAGCGATACATCGGATTCCCAGCCTTCGCCAGAAGAGGCGACGGATAATGATGAACCAGCGCCGGACGAGGGCGAGGTTATGGCTATGCCTGACCCGCAGTCCTTGATGGAGTCGGCGAGCGACGAGCCAGGGAAAAGCCCCGATCTCCCGGAACCTCAGAAGAAATTCGGTGGAAATATTGCGGATAGAGCGGGCAACTTGCCGCCTCCGCCTCCTGCTCCTATTGCGCTAGACGACGATGAAATCTACGTAGAGGAAACGCCTGAGCCTGAGGAGGAAGAAGCCAGCGCCGATAACAGCGACAACTCCACGTCCGAAACGAAAACGGAAACGGAGACCGAAGGCCCGAATACAGTCGAAGTAGATGCGCCAGTGGCGGATGATGGCGATGACGCGTCCATGCTGATGGATGAGGAGGACCTGCTTGACGGAGACGATGCGCTGGCGGGTTTCAATATCGAGCCCGAGGAGCCGGTTGCGGCCGAAGTGGCGGCGGACGCGAGCGATTCCAAAGTCGAAGGCGTTGCGCGGGGAAAACGACCGCGCAGTTGGCTTCAGACGATTGCCATTGCGGCGAGCTTTGCCCTCTTTGGCCTCGGTTTGGCGACGGTCGCCTTAAAGGAGGAGATTTACGATTTCGGTAGAAACGGAAGCATCGAGTCCTCCATTCTCAGTCAGAAGATTCGTACTGTGGCTGAGCTCGTATTTCATGAGTTGCGAGAGGCCAGGCACTATGAAGTAGAGAAGCTCGAGTCGGATATTCAGTGGGTATCGAAAACCGAAGCCATTGTCGAAGTTGCAATGAACGCTGTCTTGACCAAGGACCTGTATCGGCAGGTTGAGGACGACGACGTCTACTCTCAATTGGAATTCGACCGCAATTCTATCGAGCAAGCGAAGTCATTCGTTTCGGAACACTACCCTGAAACCGGTCTCGTGGCGCCTGACCAACCGTGGCAAGAACTGGTCGTTCGCAGCGCTCGGGAAGGCCAGACGTTTCCAGTATTAGCTCGATTCCGCTTGAAGCGGTCGAGCGAGCCGGAAGCGCTCGGAGAATGGGAGCTTCACGATCTCTCTGTCGTAGGCGAAGACGCCAATACGGTTTGGGGAAAAGGCGACGCCTTGGATCCGGATCGCAAGGGGGCTAGAGATGTCGCATCGACTGACTTCAAGTATCGACTGCGCTCCTATCGAAGCGAAGCGGAGGATTACTTGGAAAAAGTCGAAGGGCTGAAGGAGCGCTATGCGGTTGAGACGCTTCAGCGCCAGAAAGAGTTGGATGCCTGGCGAGACCGTTTGGCAGCCTCTCTGTCGGAAGGAGCATACTACAAAGGCATGGCCATAGCGGGGGAAGACGCTGCGGATGCGCGAGAAGTTTCGTTGCTCGTCACCGAGACGCGTTATGAAGGCGGCATGATAAAGGGAGTCATGCAGCTAGGGACGGAAGAATCTCAATCGAAGCACTTCACGGGCGTGCTTGACTATGTTGAAAAGGAAGACGGCAAGGTCCAAGGCCTTCTTAGGCTTACGACGATTGCCTTTGCGAGTCAGCCCAACTCTCAAGCTCCTTATTTCTTTAAGCCAGGCACCGTTTCTCGTATCTCGCTCCATGCCGACGGGATGAGGATGGAGGGAGATGGCGACGAAATTTCTCTCCGTTTGATTCGTGGCCTTTAGGATATCGGAAACGGTCTACGCAGGCTTCGAAGATTGACCCCATTGTCTCGAGGTTTAGTTGCCTTTTATATGCCCACCGAATTGCAACGTTGGATTGTGGAACGCTCTGGAGGCGTTGGATCCGCTAGAGAAGCATGGACGAGAGCAGTCCGCGTCGCGGAAGGGGCGAATTGGTCGGATACGAGTATTCGGCTGTTTGGCGAACGATTCGAGAATTCGACGAGCTTGGTCAAACTTTGCGAATCCGCGTCGATAGATGGATTGCTTTCTGGGGAGGCGGTCGAAGAGGCGATTCGGCAGGGATTGGATGATTCAGGCTTCGGTTTCGGCGAATGGGTGCGGGCTCTGGAGAAACTGCAGCAATTTCTGCTTTCGAAAGCTCGGAAGTCCGGATTGAAGACTCAATTGGGCTACTTGCATTGCGCGGCTGAATATCTGTCCGTCAATGACTCAGGGCTGTCGTTCTCAAACGCGGTTGAAGAGTTCCTAGGCGAGTTTGGTTACGAAGGGGAGCGTGCCTAGGATTGGAGTCCCTTTTAAAGTGCACGCTATCAAATGCTTAAGGAAAATTATGACTAGTAGAAGGCTCGCCGGTCCAGTCTGAAGTCGATAAGATGAGACATCAGCCTTATAAGAAAATCTACTTGTAAAAAAAATATCCATAAAAAAATCTAAACTTTTTCTTGATTCGGAAATCACATAGCCGTAGTTATTCATGTATTCAATCCCGCTTAGCGGGATTTTGGGGTAAAGAAGAAAACCAGGGCGGACTGTTTAGGGGTAGACAGTCCGCCACTTCTTTTTTTGGGGAAGGCCTCGAAGGGGTCGGCCGAGATTCTGGAAATTGGCGTTTTCCCCACAATTTCCGGTGGACTTTTTCGATCGTTGTAGTACTTTATTACCTACATGGATTTATCCTCTGGCGCTGAAACGCGCGGACCCAAGCTGAGTGAGGCTAGGAAAGCGAAGACGTACGTTCTCGACACGAACGTATTGCTCCACGACCCTCATTGTCTATTCAAGTTCGACGACAATAACCTTGTTGTCCCTATTGAAACTTTGGAGGAGCTGGACGCCATTAAGATGGAGCAGTCTAGCGAACGAGGCCGCAACGCGAGGCGCGTGCATCGACTATTGCGGGAGCTCCTTCCCGACTCGCGGTCGATGTTGGAAGGCGTTCCCTTGGATACGGGAGGGACGCTCTCCGTTGTCATTAACAAATACTTACAAGGGACCGCTTCGACTCCACAAAGAATACAATCGCTTGGCTCGATACTCAACCTGGAGAAGAAGGACAATCGCATCATTGCCACTGCATTGTTCGTCCAGGAAAACTTTCCTCCTCCCGCCATTCTCGTCACCAAGGACGTCAATATGCAGCTGAAGGCTCGAGCAGTGGGATTGGAAGCGGAGGATTACTTGAATGACAAAGCTCCGGAAGAGCCGGAACGGGAGAGCTATCGCCGTATTTCGGTTTCGAAATACGATTTGCAGCGGTTTGCGTCCGAGGGCGAGTTCGAGGTCGACGAATCGCTCGCCCAACGCTTGGAATTGAACGAGTACGCGCTGTTGGAAACGGAAGAAGGCAAAACGATGCCCGCCCGCGTATACAGCGAAGGCTTATTGAAGAAATTGGTCTTGCCGGATAGCTTGAAGGCTCCTGGGGGGATTCCCATTAGGCCGCGAAATCTGGAGCAACGCTTTTTCCTGGACGCTTTGCTGGACGATTCTATCTCGCTCATCACTTGCTATGGCAAGGCGGGTACGGGGAAGACGCTGCTATCTACGGTAGCGGCAATCGCCCAAGTCGGCCGGTCGGACAGTTTGTACGATGGCGTTTCGATTTCTCGGCCGGTAATTGGCGTCGGAAAGGAAATCGGATTTCTACCAGGCAATCTGGAGGAGAAAATGAATCCTTGGTTGCAGCCTTACTATGATGCGCTGGAAGTCCTCATCCCCTCGGTCCCGCCCAAGGATCCTCAGTTCGAGAACCGCCGGCAGAGAAAAAAATCGAAGGAATCACTGGAGCAGGGCGAGTCCTTGGTGAAGCCTTACCAAAAGCTATTGGACAGTGGCCTGGTGGAGATCGAAGCGCTTTGCTTTATTCGGGGGCGTTCTATCGCGCGGCGTTTTTTTATTCTAGACGAGGCGCAGCAACTGACTCCCCACGAAGTGAAGACGGTAATCACCCGCATTTCCGAGGGGTCCAAGATCATTCTGATTGGAGATCCTGCCCAAATCGACAATCCCTATGTCGATTCGAGGAGCAATGGCCTAGTCTATTGCGCGAATCGGATGCGGGGACAAACGATCTCCGCTCATGTGCAATTGACGAAGGGCGAGCGTTCTCTTTTAGCCGAGCTTGCGGCGGATTTGCTTTAAAACGCAGTTCCGGCTCGCTCACGCTTGATTGGAGATGCGAGCCAGCGTTCGCGCCTTCAGCTGATTAGTCGCGATCTGGATCTTCTTGAAGGTCTTTTTCTTCATTCGTTCGGTGAAGAGAATTCCGTTCAAATGGTCGACTTCGTGCTGAATGCAGCGTCCCAGAATTCCATTGCATTCAATTGTGTGTGGAACGCCATCGATGTCCTGGTATTCGCAGCGAACCCAATCCGGACGATTGACGTCTCCTCGAATATCAGGAAAGGAGAGACAGCCTTCCTCGTAGGTGGTTTCGGGCGAATCAATCGTCGTAACGATGGGATTGCACAGTCCCATGGGGTTGAAAAGGTCGATAGGGGGGGTCGAGCCGTCCAGCGTGTATTCGAAGTCGACTTCGATGCCTCGCAGGTCCACTACGCAGAATTGCAAGGCCTGCCCGATTTGCTGAGCGGCCAAACCAATTCCGTCGGCAGCTGTGCAGGTCTCGACCATGTCTTCGAACAAGGACTCAAGCGATGCGTCGAAGCGCTCCACGGGCTCGCCCTTCTGGTGGAGAATGGAATCTCCGTATTGAACAATTTCCAAGGTCATAGGTCTTCGATTTGACCTAGCCAAAACTCAGGCGCAGGTTAGATCAAATTCTTTCGTCGAAGGAATCGCTCAGAATCCATGGCATTCGAAAACTCCAGCAATCGCGCCCGAATGGCGCTCTCAACGGCGATCCTGGCCCTCGGAGGGGGGTTGATCGCGTTTGGTTGGTATATTCCCTCCCGTTTCAAGTCCATGCCCGAATCGATTTTGAGAGAGGCGGGATTGCAATCGGACTCCTTATTGATCCTGGCCGAAAGGGCATTTGAAGACGAGCGCGTGGGACTGGCTCGGATCCTAATGGATGCCGGCGCCTTTGCCGGGTTGCTGGGAGACGAAGAGATGGAGTTGGAATTGGAACGATGGGAGGAACGAAATCCCGTCATTGCTCGTTGGGGTACCTGGGATCCGTTCCTAGAGGCCGCATTGAGGGAAGTGCCATTGACTGAATATTCGAATCAGCCCGGCGCTCTGGGGATCGCGTTGGCTCAGCCCGGGCGCAATGAAATCAGGGCCTTGCTTGAGAACTCCCGCGATCCTCTGGTCGGAGATCTTCTCAAGACGGGGCGACTGCCCACCTACAAGCGACTCTTTCCGGTTCAAAGCGTTTCGGGGCGACCCCTCGAAGCGACGCTTTTGACGGTGGGTTTGCTGGCTCAGGGCGATCGCTTGGAGGCGCCTCTGCGAAGAGAATTAAGACGACGCGTATCCGAATCGCTCGCTTCTGGCGATGCGAGTAGCGTGGAAGACGTTTACTTGGATTTCCTGTCTTTGGCTCGGCTGTTCAACTGGGGACAGTTCGAAGCGCTGCTGTCGCGCTGCGAGAGCTTGGAATCGGTCCGGCGGTTGCGTTATGCGTTTCACCGGCGCCCTGACGCCGTTGCCCTGATTTACGCTTCGGCGATGACTGTGGATCGTCCTGGCACGGTCATGAAGCACTTGGGCTTATTCGGTGAAGAGGGGGTCGTTGCATTGAAAATAGCAGCAGGGTACGGAGTCGAATCGATCCGCATGTTGGTGCGGGAAGGGTTGCCTCTCGAATTGGCAAAGGGCTCTCTTGACGTTTCTACTTTCTATTCGGCTCTGGTCGGGTTCAGCTTGAAGAACCCGAAGCTGTCATTGGCGATTAAGTACACCGCATTTTTCTTTGGAGCGTTCTGCTGCTTTTGGGGATTGAGCGGATTCAATATCCGCTATCGAGAGTCGAATCCCTTCTTGCTGGCAAGCGCTCAGCGTCTATTCGTCTCGCTGACTGCCGTAATCGTTCTTGTCATTCTCAGCGAGCCTCACCTTGCTGGAGGTGGCCAGGCGGAAGGCTACTCCTTTAGATTCGTAATGCCGGTCCTCGCTCAAGTGGACGGCGAAACCGCATTTGTCGAAACAGAACCTACCACATCCATGGAACCTGCCACCCTGCTATCTATTTCATTTTTCTTCGTCCTGCAAGCGCTTGTATTCATGATTTGCTTGCTCAAGGTCAGGCAAATCGATCGAGAGGATATCGACTCGCTCGTCAAATTGAAGCTCATGGAAAACGAGGAGAACCTGTTCGACTCGGGGCTCTACGTTGGAATCGCCGGTACCTGCATATCGCTGGTTATGCAAGTGCTTGGCCTAATCGAAGCCAATCTCTTGGCTGCCTATAGTTCGAACCTCTTTGGCATCCTGGGAGTAGCGATTGTAAAGATTCGTTTGGTGCGGCCGTTCAAGAACAAACTTATCCTGGATAGCCAAGATCAGCTGACTGCTCTCGCGGGTAAGAGGGAGGTCGCGTAGGCGGATGAATAAGACGCTGCTATTGATCCTGTGCGACTTCCTGTTGCTGACGCTGCTTTCGCTCGTCGATTGGGAGAAGGACGATGAATCGGAAAGGGAGCCTGCCGTTGAGGGAGGCGAACAGAGCGTATCGGCTATGGCGATGATGGAGCAGGACCTCTTGGATACGCTACAGGCCTCGCTCGATGAAGAAACGGAAGCTCAGGAACGGTTTCAGGAGGATGCGGAGCAGTCGCGGCAAGAACTTTTGGCAGCAAACCAGGAACTCCAAGAGCGGGAGGCCTCCATTGATGCCTTGCAAGGAGATCTGAGTTCAGCGGCATTGCGGGAGAAGCGACTTGCGGATGAGAAGCTGGCGTTGGAGGCGGAAAAGAAACGGGCGGGCGAATCGATTGTCCAGTTGGAGACGCAATACGAGTCATTGGAGGAAAAGGCCCTGCAAACCGAAGCGCAGGCGCGCCTATTGCAAGCGGAGCTGGATCGAAAGCTGGAGCAGCTCAAGGAAAAGGAAGTCGCTTTGGAACGAGAGCAGCAGGCCAAGCGAGCTGCTGAAGAAAAGGCTCAAAACTTAAATGTACAGGTGCGGGTTGTCGAAGAGCAAAAGCGTATGCTCGAAGAGAACGTGGAGACGCTCAAAGTCCAAGTCGTCGAGGAGCGAGAAGAGAGAAAGCAGCTTCAAGCGCAAACGTCTCAAATGGCGGAAGGAATCACGCAGCTCGCAGAACGCTCTCAGGATTTGACGGAGGAGTTTCGCTCTAGCCAACCTATCAATGCGAACGAGCTGTTCGCCAAGTTCAGCTTGAATCGTATTGTGACGACCTTCGCGTCCGAACGGTACTATCGAGGGCAAACGCTCGAAGAAGATGAAAGCGCGGTGACAATTCTCGTCTCCGATGGGGCTGAGACCTATGCCCTGACCCATCTCAATTCGACGCCGCTAGGCTTAAGCAAAAGCTCGCTGGGCTACCGGCAAGTGGATGCGACGCTCCTTAGGGAAGAGCAAAGCTTTGTGCCTTTGGAACTGGAGTTTCTCGCCTTGGACCCACGCGTAGCGGCGACTCGCCTAACGAAAGAGCAGGCCGAGGCATTGGGAGGGGAAGTGTTTTTCACCGCGCTCGAACCGTTCAAATGGTCCGATGCGATATTGGTTGACGAGAAGGGAGAGTACTATGGCGAGGTCGAGTTTAAATTGACTGCCAATACGCCTGGATACGTGCGAATGCAAAGCAAGGTATTCAGTCGTATTTTCGGCGACTTTTCCCCGACCCAAGGCGATCTCGTTTTTTCCAAGACAGGCGAGTTTCTAGGTATGATGGTGGACGGTCGATACTGTGTCTTGATCAATAATCTGCTAGGCGATGAGACGCTGCCATTGGGGAGACAATTCGAAAACAACGAGTTCAAATCGGTCATCGCGTCGTTAAGAAACAGGTACAGCTCCTTGCCTGAAGAGCTGCAATAGCGGTTAGGGTTCCGCCTTGGCTCTAATTTCGCCAATAAGCATGCCCTTCAACGATTCTCGTTGGGATACGAGCTCCAATGTATTGGGCCAATGGATATAGGGAAGCTGACGGACTTTAATCGCCGTTGTTGCCCGGAAAAATCGGTAGAGGGCGAATAGGATAAATCGACTGATGGTTTGCCATGGCTGAACATTGGGAATCGCGAAATCGGTATAGATCAGTCTTCCACCCGGTTTGAGAGAGGCTTCAATACGCTGGACAAGACGATTCGCGGTGCGCTCAGGAAAGCAATCGAGGAAGAACTGAATCGCGATGAAATCGTAGCGACATACCCCAAAGTCTTCGTCCAAGGCGTTTGCGTGGATCGTACGATACCGATTTGCGCTATTCGGGACGGAATCGTTTATCCGCTTAGCGGCTAGTTCCAGCATGCGGGCGCTGGAATCGATTGAATCGATCGAGAGAGCGGGATTGCGAGCAAGAGTGGCGGAAGAGAACCGTCCATTCCCATCGCCTAAGAGCAGAGCGCGACCGTTGGGTCTATTTCGGAAAGCCAATAGTCCATGTTCGCGCATTCGCTGGAGTTTAGCGCCGAAGCTAACGCGCTCGATCATCTCGTAGGAATTTGCCAGTCGATCGAAAGAGGCGCTCATATAGAAAACAACGGGAATAGCGGGATGATCAGGGAAAGGTCAGCCAATACCCGTCTTGTTTCGATCGAAATTCGGTCTTGCAGCCCGAAAAGCGCGGCGAGCAAGCCGAAACTGGCAAATACGCAGGGGACGATTGGAAAGGTGTAGAACGAAGCTTGAAAGCCTAGGCACAGCGTCGCCATTGCGGTTAGCGATTTCAGACGTCTCGAAGTCGCTGGGTTGGGCTCTTGGATTGCATCAACCGGTCGATCCCAAAAGTGGATGAGGCAGCAATTCGTTGAAAAAAGACTGCCGAGCAGGAGAACGGTGGCAAGTAGGTCGGACTGGTGCGGAGGCCGAGCGAACAATAGAATACTCCCTGTGAGCAGAATAGCCGTTAGCATTGATTTCATAAGGGACTGGAACGCTTTCAGCCTAATCCCTTGAATGATCGCCGTCGCGATAATCGAAGCGGCGACCAGGAAGAGCCCGGATGCGAGCTCGGCGTCCGTCAGGAGCTGAGTTGCAATTGCGATGGATAGGGCAAGCAAGAGGATCCAAAAGGCGAGCAAGCGCCAACGATGTTCGCCGTGAAATCGGTGGCGAAAGGAGATATTGGCGGTATGGCGCCAGGCGTCTAGCCAACGGTCCGCCGAGTAGCCCAACCAGACCGATGCGAATACGAGAACTCGGTGATGCCACTGAATGCCGAGCTCGAATTCATGGGCAATCGCGTGCTGCCAGGCGATGGCGACGATGGGGGCGTCGAGCGATAGCGTAGTCAGCCAAGCAATTCCGTGGCGTCGAGGCATGACTCGAGGGCAATCGAAAGCGCCTACTGCTTGTCGACTAGCGCTTCGAGCTCAGGACGAGCGAATCGCAATAATCGCCATTCGTCCAGTTGCTGGGCGCCGCGTTCGCGATAGAATTCGAGGGCCGAGTCGTTCCAGTCGAGGGCTACCCACTCCATGCGACCGCAGTTCTCGTCGTAGGCGATTCGAGTGACCGCCTTAAACAAGGCGTTCCCGTATCCCTTGCCCCTGTAGTTGACGTCTACGTACAGGTCTTCCAAGTAGATTCCAGGTCGACCTACGAAGGTCGAGTAGTTGTAGAAGAAAATCGCGTAGCCAACGAGGAATCCTTCGTGTTCGGCGACCAAAGCCCGCGGCACGGGGTTCTCGCCGAAAAGGCTCTCGTGGAGGCGAGATTCGTCGGTCTCGAGCTGGTGGGCGAGTTTTTCGTATTCGGCGATTCCGCGAATCATCTCGAGGATGCGATTGACGTCCCGAGGCCTCGCGGAACGAACGTATGGTTCTGCCATGTTCGAACGCTGGGCCAATTCGCTTGCGAAATCAACAACCGAGCGCTGGTGTTGGCGTTTCATGGAAGCGATATCCGGCAGTCCAAATGTGATCGTTGTCTTGACGACCCAATGGAGAGGCCAGGCTACCGGCTATGCGGGCGATGGCAACGCGAACACCCCTTTCCTGGACTCCTTGGTGGAGTCGGCGGTCGATTGCTATCAGGCCGTTACTCCCCATCCATTCGGCGTATTCGCGCGAGCGGCGTTTCTGACGGGAGTCGGCTGTCCTGACAATGGAGTGAGAGACTATTATGATCCACTCCCACGCGATACTCGAACGTGGGCTCATCGATTCGGCGAGGCGGGTTATCAGTCCGCTTTTTTCGGAAAGTGGCAGCTCTACGATCGCGATCCTCATGCGTCGGTGGTGGGCGAGGCGCATGCCCGGATCGAAGTGCCACGGGACCGACGTGGCGGGTTCGAGTTCTGGCAGGGGTTCGAGTCGGGCTTTCTTCTCAACGATGGCTTTTATCACGGCGACGGAATCGGCGCACCGGTGAAGATTCCTGGCTATCAATCGGATGTCCTCGTGGACAATGCGATTGATTTTATGGATACGCGTTCCGGTGATCGACCCCTGTTCGCGGTCCTGAGTTTGGACGCGCCTCATCCCCCTTATGGCGAACCCGCTTCGGATGTGGCGCCTCGCCCGTTCGAGTCGATTTCATTGGACCTCGAGGTGCCGCCCGATCCTTCGATTAGAGAAATCGCTCAACGCGAGCTTTCTGGATACTATGGGCATATCGAGGCGACCGATCGTTCGATTGGGCGCCTCGTTCGACGTATTCAAGAGTCCGGGGAGTGGGAGAATACGATATTCGCGTTTACTTCGGTTCACGGAGATATGCATGGCTCGGGAGGCTATTTTCGAAAGGGCTGGCCGCATGAGCAGTCGATTCGCATTCCAATGCTGATTTCCTGGCCTCGAATTTTCACTGAGGGTCGTCGGGACCCCTTGCTCGTTTCTCTACTGGATCTCGGACCAACCCTGGGGGGGTTGGCGCTCGACCATTCGTGGGGAAGCTCGATGGGCGAGCGTCGGGGGGCGGACTTGTCTGCGGCCTTGCGTTTGCAGGCGCCGGGACCGGAAAGGCAATGGATTTCAATGCCCAGCGTTCCGCCATTCGCCAAGCAATGTCCGTATATATGGGAAGGGGAACGTACCGTTGGGAAGACGATTGGTCGAAAGGAGAATGGGACTGTTTTCTCGCTGGACCACTGAGGGTTTGGAACTAGGGTTGTTTTCATGGACATTAGTTCGGAACTAGAGGTGGCGCTCAACGAGCAAATTGGCGTGGAATTTACTGCGTCTCACGCTTATCTTTCAATGGCGGCTTATTTCGAGCGAAACGCATTCGACGGCTTCGCCCAATGGATGCATTTGCAGAGCGAAGAGGAGCGTATGCACGCGATGAAATTTTACCAGTACTTGAATGATCGGGGCGGGGTAGCCCGATTGCCTGAGATTGAGGCGCCTCGGTGGGATTTCGACTCCGTGCGCGACGTGTTCGAGACGAGCTTGTCGCAGGAGCAAACGGTCACGGAGCATATCTACAGCTTGTATAAGGTCGCCCAGGATGAGTCTGACTTTGCGACGGTTTCCTTCCTCAAATGGTTCGTCGACGAGCAAGTCGAAGAGGAAAAGAACGTTTCCGACATGATCGACAAGCTTAAGATGGCCGAGGGCAATCCGGAGTCGCTTTTGCTTTTGGATCGCTACGCGTTGGAGCGAAAGAGCTCCGATTCGGAGTAGTGGAAAAAGCGACCCGCGCTGGGTCCGATTTCATGCTATCTCCGGGCGAAGGATTTTGCGGATCGGCGGGGTTTCCCCTTTCGAGGAATCGGGTAGGCAAGAAATGCCCTCGCATGGGAAATTCGATTTATAAGGAGTGGATTAAAATTTTTAAGTCGCTGAACTGCAGAGACTAAAGATTTATATCACAGGTTGGGCATGCCGTTTGCTTAGCGCATGGCATGATCGATGAAATTATAGAGCGCGAAAACTACGCCTTGGCGAAGAAGCTGCTCGATATTTCCCATACTCGTCACCAGACCTTGGCTGGAAATCTGGCGAATGTGGAAACGCCGGGCTTCAAGCGAAGCGACATCAAGGCGGACTTCGCCCAGGAGCTTCAGAAGCTGGCAGCGGGCGATGATACGCAGAGTATCGCCGCGTTCCAGGCCCCGGTCGAAGTGGATCTGAATTCGCCTGCGGTTCGACCGGATGGCAACAATGTGCAGATGGATCGGGAGCTGCTCGAAATTAACAAGAACGCCATGCAATTCGAGTTTCTCTCTCAGTATGCCTCGAATTCGCTCAAGCGCATCAAGACCGCAATCACGGGTCAGGTGCTGTAGCTCCTAAAACGAATAGCCGATGAATATACTCCCTGGACTTGAAAGCACTGCCTCCGCCCTCTCTGCGGAAAAAGTGAGATTGGACCTAATCGGACAGAACATCGCGAATGCTCATACGACCAAAGGCCCGGACGGAAAGCCCTATGCGCGTCAGGTGGTCAGCTTCGAATCCCAGATGATGGAGGTTGGAACGAATAGCGATGGGTCGCCGGTTACGGCAACGGGAGTGAAAATCAAGTCGATCGAAAGCGACAAGGCTCCCGGCAACATCATTTACAATCCGGGGCATCCGGATGCCGATGAGAAGGGCTTCGTGCAGATGCCGAACGTCAATCTCACGCACGAGATGGTAGACATGATCGCCGCCTCTCGAAGCTACGAGGCGAACCTTCAAGTCGTACGCACCTCCAAGCAGATGGCCCAGCAAGCCCTGAGAATTGGAAAGTAGCGAGACGAAATTTCCTGATCCAGACGCCATAATGATCGAAGCGAATTCCACTTTAGCGGCCCAGCAAGCCCTCAATCAATCGATGCTTTCCCAGATTAAGGGGAAAGAGTCTTTCCAGCCCAAAGAGCTGCCTTCGATCCCTTCGGGCGAGCCAGGCAGTTCTTTCGGCAACATAATCGGCGATCTCGTCAAGGAAGTGGATGCGAAAGGCAAAGTGGCCGCCGCTGAAACGAACAAGCTGCTTTTAGGAGAGACCGACAATATACACCAGTCGATGATTGCTATGCAGGAGTCGGGGCTGGCGTTCACAATGCTGGTAGAGGTGCGCAATAAGCTTGTGCAGTCGTATCAGGAACTCATGCGCATGCCGGTGTAAACGAATTTTGGAGACTGTTTGAATGGGACTATTGAATCAATTTAAAGAACTCTGGCATCCGCTGGGCGCTAACCAGAAAATCTCCTTGGGGCTGGCCGCAGGGCTGGTCGTATTGGCGATGGTCGCCCTGATGATTTGGGCGGGGCAGCCAAATATGCAATTGCTGTACGGCAATTTGGATGCGGAAGAAGCCGGAGAAATAGCCGAGAAGCTCGAGCAGAAGAACGTTGGTTACGAGACGGGCAAAAATGGCCAGTCGATCTACGTAGAGTCGGGCAAGGTTCATCGCTTGCGCTGGGAATTGGCAGCAGAGGGACTGGTTCCCTCGGGGACGGGCCCAGGTTTCGAGCTTTTCGACGAAGGCAGCTTTGGCATCAGCGATTTCGTGCAACGCACCAATTACCTGCGAGCGATCAAGGGCGAGCTCGAACGGACCATTACTCAATTCAGCGGCGTTCGCACGGCGCGCGTGATGGTTGTCATGCCGGAGAACCGAATAATCGTAACGAGTGAAGGACGGGATCGAGCGACCGCGTCGGTAATGGTCGATACGAATGGAAGTATGACCCTGTCCGCGGTGAACTCGATCCGCCACCTAGTGGCAAACTCAGTTCAGGGCTTGAATCTAAATGATGTCGTTGTTGTTGACAGCCAGGGAGTTGTCTTGAGCGAAGAATTGCAGAGTACAGGTCTCAACGGTGGCCTCTCCAATGAGGTCATTCGCTATCGGAAAGGGTTGGAAGTCTATTTTACGACGAAGGTCCAGTCGATGCTCGATCGAGTGTTGGGACCGAATCAATCGGAGGTTCGCGTCGCTGTCGACGTGGATACGGCATCCGTTCAAACCACTGAAGAGAGCTTCGACCCAGAAGGAGTCCTGCGGTCCGAGACGATCGACGAAAAGTCGATGAGTGAAAAGGAAACCGGGTCTGTGGCCGGTGGGGTTGCCGGCACCGATGCGAATTTAACCAATGGCGAAGGGGCTGGGGGAACGATTACGGATCGAGAAGACTCGACCGAGCAAACCTCAAAGCAGTACGAAATCGGGAAAGTTACCAGTAATCGTATCCAGAGCCCGGGCACGATACGCCGATTGACGGCGTCCTTGTTCGTTGCGAAGCGGATGGATGAGGCGGGTGTTCCTGTCGATCGGACTGTCGAAGATCTGCAGCGTCTTCGCCAGATCGTGATCAACGCGTTGGGAATCCAATTGGAGAACGGACAGGCCGCTGAGGATCTAGTGACAGTGACCGAGATGGAGTTCGCTGCGGACCCGTATGCGATGCAGACGCAAGATATTAAGGGGCAAGTCGATTATCAGCAATGGATCGATCTTGGGAAAAACGCAGCCGGAATCGCCTTGGGGGTAGGGATTATATTTTTCTTCCTGCAGATGTTGAAGAAAAACGCTCCGGAGCAAATTTCAATTGAAGTACTGCAACCGGAGCAGGTTTTGCAGAGTCGGAAGCTTGAAGACACGGGAACCGTGACGCCCGAAATGCTCAATGAGCTGATTCGCCAGAAACCGGCGAACATCGGAGTATCCCTGCGCGATTGGATTGGAGAACCTGAAAAGAGGTAATAGCCATGCCAGGAATTTACGATACGCTCTCACGTACGCAAAAATTGGCGACGTTTCTCGTTGTAATCGGTCCCGAGGCGGCCGCCCACTTGCTCAAGCAATTCGAGGATGAGGAGGTCGAGCTGATATGTCGTGAAATGACGAGTATCACGGCGATCGAGGAAGAGGATCAAAAACGCGCCATAGACGAATTTTCGAGCGTAATCCTGTCGAGCTACGGTTCGCTTCTAGGTGGACCGCTTTATACGCGAAAGGCCCTGGAGATTGCGAAGGGCGATTTTAAGGCGAACAGTATTCTCGAACGAATCGCTCCTACGAGTAACTCGGCGGAGGTGATCAAGGAGATCGAGCAGATGGAACCGCGTCAGATCTTCAATATGATCAAGACGGAGCAGTCTCAGACCATTGCCTTCGTCCTTTCCTATCTGGAGAATGATAAGGCAGGTCCGATTCTCGGAATGTTTAATCAGGAGATGCGCGAGGAAGTGATCGAGCGCTTGGGCATGCTGGAACCGACTTCCCTGGAGATCATTAACAAGGTCGCTAACTCGCTTAGCAAGAATTTGGATACGGGTGGCAAGGTTACCATGAATCGCAGCGGAGGCGTGCGGATGGTCGCGGATCTGCTCAATACCTTGGAGAAGGAAGACAGCAAGGCGATCTTGGCGAACATCGAGGAGCGCAATCCGAATCTCGGAGCGGAGATTCGCAAGAAGATGTTCAGCTTCGACGATTTGATCCGCTTGGATCTCGGCGATTTGCAACGTATCATGCGCGAAGTAGATTCGGGCGACTTGACGGTTGCTCTCAAGTCTGCCTCGGAAGCGCTTCGAGATTTCATTATGCAAGCGGTTTCCAAGCGCGCCGCGGAAACGCTGCTCGAAGAATTGGAAATGATGGGGCCGGTCAAATTGACCGAAGTGGAAGCGGCCCAAGAACGCGTTATACAGGTAGTGCGTCGACTGGAGGAACAAGAGGAGATCAGTCTCGATGGTAACGGCCAGACAGTCTAGGAACGAAATTCGGCTAGCCGAACCTATGGTGGGCGTCGCGGTCGCATACGATGGCGCCGAACGAGTCGCTGCGAAAACGCATAGCGAAGAAACCGATGCGGCGTATCGAAGGGGGTATGATGAAGCGAGCGCTCAATATAATCAGCAGATACTCGATTTCAGGTCGGAAGTGAACGCCCTTCGAGAAGGCACCTTCTCGGCTCTTGAAGCGCGATTTGGATCGATTTTGAAGGAGGCTAGAGGCGCCTTAGTGACGCTTACCCACGATTGCGTATCGAGAATTTTGGGCGGTATCGAGCTCACTCCGGAAATTGCATTGTCAGTGGTAAACGCGGTGATCGAAGAGGCGGGCTTGAACGAAGAGCGTATGGAGATCCGACTGCATCCTAGCGATTTGGAGTTGCTCGTCGAATTTGAAAGCGACTTGAAGCGAACGCATCCAGGGTTGGAATTCCTTGAGGATGCGAGTTTGAGTCGAGGGGATTGCCTGTTGAATAGCCGCTTTGGAAAAGTGGATGGATTGATTTCCACCAAGTTAGATCGTCTTAGAGACGGATTGAGTCCAGAATGAGTAATCGATTGCTTCCAGATTGGGCGGCGGGTATCGGCTCGCGCATCGACGCAACGGACACCTTGACTCATTGGGGAAAGGTGGCGCAAGTGACGGGTCTGCTCGTCGAGTCGGAAGGCCCGCAAGCGAGTCTGGGCGAAATTTGCGATATCGTATCCCCGACATCCGGACTGAAGGTCCATGCGGAAGTAGTAGGCTTTCGCGAAAATCGAATATTGCTAATGCCCTTGGAAGATATGGAGGGAGTGCATCCAGGGTGCCAAGTTCGACTCAGTTCAGGGGGCAATCGCGTACCGGTTGGCAATGAAGTGCTCGGCAGGGTTTTGGATGGGTTAGGAAAGCCCATCGATGGATTGGATCCTATTCATTGTCGCGAGGAAGGATCGCAATCCCACTCTATACCCAATCCGTTGCTAAGGAAGCGTATCAGCGAAACCTTTGAAACTGGGATCAAAGCCATCGACTTATTCAGTCCAGTTGGAGTCGGGCAACGCCTGGGTGTATTCGCAGGATCCGGAGTCGGCAAGTCGACCTTGATGGGTATGCTCGCTCGAGGAGGGGATTCCGATGTCAACGTCATCGCTCTAGTAGGGGAACGTGGGCGAGAGCTACGCGAATTTGTGGAAAAGGATTTGGGCCCAGAGGGGCTGCGGAAGAGCGTTGTGATTGTCGCTACTTCAGACCAAACCGCCCCGATGCGTTTGAGGGCCGCGAGTTTGGCTACGTCAATCGCGGAGAACTTTCGGGAGTCCGGGAAGAAGGTGCTCTTTTTAATGGACTCCGTGACGCGTTATGCAATGGCTCAACGCGAGGTGGGGCTTGCCGTTGGAGAACCTCCTGCGAGCCGAGGTTATACGCCGTCCGTATTTTCCAAGCTGCCGAAGCTGCTCGAGCGTTCGGGGAATTCGGAATACGGATCGATAACCGCATTCTATACAGTGCTGGTGGAGGGAGACGACCTCAACGAGCCGGTTGCCGATACCGTAAGAGGTATTTTAGATGGGCACATTGTGCTTTCTCGCCGCTTGGCTACTGCCAATCACTTTCCTGCGGTTGATGTTCTGGAAAGCATTAGTCGACTGGTAAACGACGTGTCTTCGAGCGAAGAGATTCAGATCGCTAGCGTCGCCCGGGATTGCCTTTCGGTTTATCGCAAGAACGAAGACATCATTAACCTAGGCGCATACAGTTCGGGCGCAAATCCTCGAATCGATCGAGCGATCCGAGTGAATGAAAAGGTGATGGAAACCCTCAAGCAGGGTCATGCGGATTTCGTTCCACGCCTGGAAGCATACTCGCAGTTGCAGGAGGCGCTTAGATGAAAAAATTCGTCTTTAACCTGGAATCGGTTCTCGGTTTGCGAGAATGGGAAGAGCAGCTTTCGCAGCAAGCGTTTGCAGCAGCTTCCAGTGAAGTCGCGATCCTCGAGCAGCGGATTCTGGAGACGGAACGCGAGCGAGATGCGGTATTCGAAAAATGGAGCGCTGCTAGCGGGAGCCGGTTTACACGCAATGATCGGCTGGCGATGATTGGAAGCGCTGAAGCGCTGCAACAGTCGCGAAAAGCCTCGGAAGATTCGCTTAAGACGGCGCGAGAAAAGCGGACGAAGGCAATGTCCGGGCTTTCGGATGCGATCCGCGCGAAGAAGGTTGTAGAAAATTTGAAGCAACGCCGTCTCGAGGATTATCGAACGGAAGCTCAACGAGTTGAAGCGCAAGAAGTCGAGGATGTATTCAATTCGCGGCGAAGGAAAGGAATGTAAGATGAGTAAGCTATTAACGAAGCCTTGGTTTCTGGCCACTCTGGCCTTGACGATCCTTTTGGGGACCCAAGCGGGAGCGTTCTATCTCTATTGGGCTGAGATTCTCCCAGAGCAAAAGGACGTCCTGGTCGTCAAACGCGAGGATCCCGAAGCGATCCGCTGGAGCTTTTCAAGCGAGAATCTTCTCGAACTGCGTTCCGAGTTGGAGCAACGCATCTCGCAAGTAGAGACGAAAGAGAATGATTTGTCGGCTTACGAAGCTCGCCTGAAAGCTGATCGAGCGGAGATCGAAGGCATCAAGGCCGAGGTCGAACGCATGCGCGAAACGTTGACCGATGAAATTCTGAAAGTCGAAGAATGGGAACACAAGAATCTCAAGACCCTGGCTGATACTTATAGCGAGCTGGAGCCGGATGCGGCTGTCGCGATCTTCGAGGAACTAGACGATATGACGGTGGCGAAGATCCTCCGTTCGATGAAGTCGGACGTCGTCGGAGACATCCTCCAGGAAATGGCTGCTGGAAACAATGGAAACGAAGCGCTTATCAAGCGCGCCGCCAAGCTGTCCGACCTGTTAAGACTTTTTACCGAAGAGTAAACCAATCGATAATGATCTAGAAATATACGAATATCCATATGTCCATAGAACCCGCTAGCGTATCCAACCCGGTGATGCGCGATAATGAAAATGGTTCCCTCCGCAAGGCAGGGAACGGAACGCAAGGAAGCGCTACTGGTCGCAAGGAAGGACAATTTGGCAGTTTTTGGGATAAAGCCGTTTACGGCGCTCAAAAGCTTTTTGGAATCGAAAGACCGTCGACAGACGGGATTGAAGAAAGAGACTCCGATGAGGAGTCTAAGGAACGAAGCGAGTCGAGGCCTGATTCGAATCTTGCCCCGCGTTCAGGGCGTCCAATCGCCTGGTCGCAGGGTAGGAGCGGTCTGACGAACCCATCTGGGGGTGACCTGTCGAGCAGGATTCCGGAATTCGGTTCGACGCGTCGAATCCCCGAGCATCGAGACGAGTCCAGCGCAGCCTCGAGGCCAATCGAGGATGGCGCTAAGGCGGAGCAGATGAATCCAAAGCGTGAAAAGGAAGCGCTCGATTCGGTCGAGGATGGAGAATCCGAGGATAGCGAGGCGAAAGAGGCAAAATCTGCCGATAGGGTTGTCCCGGTATTGCCGTCAAGTGCTCAGCGAGTCCCTGATAAGGTCGAAAAAAATTCGTTAAGTACTGATAAGCAACAAGATACGTTTATTAAAAATCAGGTTGGCATTAACTCTGCTAAACAGGCGGAAAGTAAATCGACGATGACTTCTTTGCCTACAGTTCAACTTCCCAAAGACAACGCTTCTAGCGATTCGTCGCTAGTGGAAGTGGTTAACTCGAAAGCGGAGAAGACTCTGCCGACGGCGATGCCCCTTGGAGAAGTGAGTGGGCCTCGGCTTGCGGCGAATCGACCGGTGGACTCGAATGTCGTTGGAGAAAGCTCCAAAGCGCTGAGTCCGACAAAATTGGCGGAGACCCCGACGAAATTGGCGGATACCTCGAGGCAAGCGATTACAGCGGAGGGTCTCTCGGAGTTGGATAAGCAGGCTGCTGCCGGAAAGACCGACCGAGGATTGGCGATCGATCCCGATAAGGCTAAGACGGAATTGTCGAAGGCTTTGGAGAACGCTCAGGGGAATCGCGCTCAATTGAATCGCGACTCTAAGCCTATCGTGGCGAAGGCGCCTCATGGCGAGACCGCCGAGCCGAACAAGGCCGCAACTGAATCTTTTAAATCGGAGGTTGAATCCAAGCTGCCGGAAACGACTACCAAGGCAACGCCTATTAAGTCTTCGGTTGCCCCTATAAAAGCAGCTGATGTTGCGAAGGCTGTAGCGAATACGAATGCAGCGGTGCAGAGTCCTAGCAACGAGTCTTCTAATCAGGAAGCAACCGTTTCCAAAAAGTCCGATGCGGCTTCAGTTCCCGATCTTAATCGGGAGTTTCGAGGTCTGGAACTTCGTTCAGTGGATACGAGGCCGAATGCCAATCGCGCTCGTCCGAACCCCACAACCGTTGGAGCGGCTGTCGCAGGGCTGCAAGCGAACGCAGTAGCGAGTGTCAAATCGGGAATGGGCGCTGAAAATCAATCTCAAGGAAACGGTGGGTCCGGGAAATCCGACAAGCCTAGCTTCGAAATGAGCGCGACTCGCGACACCGCTTCGAAAGCGAATGCTTCAAGCGCCAAGAGCGAAGGGACCCAGGGATTTCAGGTTTCAAGTTCCCAAAGTTCGACCTCGAGCAAGACCGCCTTCGCGGCTAAAGCTCAGCCTACCAGCTACGCCAGCAAGGGAGCTGAGGAGGTTAAGGAAATATATGCAACGCTTTCCAGAAGTATCGAACGCCTTTCCAATGCGAAGGGCGAAACGATCTCCATTCGGATCAACTTCGACCAAGGGGGCTCTATGGCTCTTCGAGTATCCATGGACGGCGGACAGGTTAACACGACTATGCAGACGGATTTGTCGGGATTGGAAAGTCTTATCAAGTCGAATTGGTCGGAACTGGCCTCCGATTGGAATGCCAAGGGAGTCAAGCTGAATGCCCCGCAGTTCACGCAAGGAAACGCTGACGGCAATCGTGACGATGCCGCAATGAATTTCAAGCAGGGCGAGAGTCAGTCGCAAAACGGATCGTCGAACGATTCTAAGGCGAAGGGTGGAGGTAGAGTCGCAACGGATTCTCCGGCAGCGAACTCGTCTACCGGATCTTCGGAAACTACGGCCGAAGTGGATTCCCACTCCGAAACGGGCGAACAGGAATTGCTAACTTACGCGTAATCATGTCAGATATTGCAACCGCATTGCCCAACGCCACTCAGGCGCTCGATGGCATCATTACCAACCCTACGAATACAGGGTCGGAGCGAGCTCAGCAGAAAACGCTGGGACAAGCCGATTTCTTCAAGTTGCTGACGACTCAGTTGGCCAGCCAAGACCCGCTTGAGCCGATGGACGATACAGCGTTTATCGCTCAGATGGCTAACTTCAGCGAACTCGAGATGATGTCGCAGATGAACAATAATTTCGATCGCTTTACTAATCTCCAACAGTTTCAGGCTTCCCAAGGTTATATTGGCAAGGACGTTACAATGCTTGTGGATGGCGAGGAGATTTCCGGTCTGGCTACCGGCCTCGAGCATATCAATGGCGAGACACGTGTGTTCGTCGATGGCAGAGGCTATAGTATCGATTCCGTATTTAAAGTGGAACAGCCGCAGGGCTGAATTAGCGAACGAACCGCAAACTCAAATTTAGAAAATAGTAATTATGGCATTTGGAGCATTAAGCAGTGGAATTAGCGCCTTGCGTAGCTTTACGAAGGGCATGGAGGTAATTGGTAATAATATAGCGAATACGAATACCGTAGCGTTTAAGGGATCCCGCATTAAGTACGCGGAAAGTTTCAATCAGATTCTGACGCAATCGGCTCCTTCGCCGCAGGACGGTCAAGGTTCGAACGTTACCGCTTCCCAAGTAGGATTGGGCGTTCAAGTGGATACGATTCAAGGTCTGTTTCACCAGGGCGGATTGACGAGTACGAACCAAAAGACGGATCTCGCTATTTCGGGCGACGGATTCTTTCTCGTGAGCGATGCCCGAAACCAAGGTACGAAGTACGCGACTCGCGGAGGCGATTTTCGGGTGGACGACCAAGGGAACCTAGTGACGACCGAAGGTTATCGCGTACAGGGTACGAACGATGGAGCTATTGGCTACAACGTATCCGTTGACGCGAATGGCAATTTCAAGTTCTCCAAGAACAACGACGCTGTATCGGGTACTATCGAACCAACCGAAGTAGGGGATATCTCCCTGGCATTCGAAAAGTCTCAGGCCGAAGAGATTGTCGGACCGTACACTCCGAATGGAGTGTCTCGTAACTCGATTTACTACACTAACAATCTTATCGCGACCGATGCGAATGGCGATCTCCAATGGGATGGCGCTCACAATATCGGAGCGGGATCGATGACGCTGAATGGCGATGGGACCATAAACGAAGTTCCTGGCTGGCATACGTTTGCTCAAGAAGCGGTAAATGCGATTATTGCGCAGCGCAATCAGAGTTCTACCCAGGCGGATGCCGTTTCCGATAACGATATCATGGCTGCGGTATCCAAGGATATGTTTAATGCTGTGTTTTCGGCGGATGCGGGAACGCATGGGCTTACGGGGACCGCTATCACCGATATAATGGCCCAAATCGATCTTACTCACCTCGGCGATGCTACCGCCCAGTCGAATAACGTAGCAGCTATTCAGGAATTGATCCCTGATGCAGCGACACCGGCGGATCGTCAAGCATCGGCACTGCAGCGCATCAACAAGGTGCGCAACGACGAGGCGCCCGACCTGACGAATTTCTCGATCGATCCCGAAGGCACGATTACTTTCTTCCTGTCGGATGGGTCGTCCTTCAACAAGGGCCAGATCAAGCTGATCGACTTCAATGACACATCGGCTCTCATCCGTGAAGGTCGAAATCTTTTCAGCGGTTTCGGAGCGGCGGGCTTAAAGAACTCGGGGCTCAATGGTGACGTCGGCGATGCGGTCTCAGCCCTTCAAACGGCAGGCCGAGAGGGCTTGGGTCGAATTCAACAGGGCGCTCTCGAGTTATCGAACGTCGACCTGACGGAGGAATTCGCTCAGATGATTACCACTCAGCGTGGATTCCAGGCTGGATCGAGAATCATAACCGTATCCGACGACATCCTACAGGAAGTCGTGAATTTGAAACGATAATTTCTACGATTCGTAGGTAGTTAACCAACCAACAAGAATAGAAAGAACGGACTGATTATGGCAGAGGAGAATCAAGCCCAGGAAGCCAAGGATACGTCTGCGAAGAGCGGTGGCGGTGGAGGTATGCTCCCCGCCCTGCTTATCATCGCTTTGATGCCGGTGATTTCCTTTGCGATGTTCAAATTCGTGTTTCTTCCGGAATTGAAGAAACTCGCGCCTTCCGAGGATGCGGAACATGCCAGCGGGCATCCAGAAATCGATCCGGAAAAACTTCACATCGAGACGGGCGAGAAACACAAATACCCTTTCCCCGATCGCATTGTGAACGTTCGCGGTTCGACGATGACCCGCTATTTCCGAGCGAGTTTTTCGATCGAAAGTTCCAATCCCGATATCGCTACGGAAGTCGAAAAGCACAAGGCGGCTTTGATGGACCTGGCGGATACGGTATTGGGCGATTTGACTTTGGCTGATCTCGAAAGGAGCGGTATTAAGAATATCGTTCGAAACCAGCTGAAGCAAGGTTTCGACAAGATCCTGCAGCCTCCGATGGTGGACGAAATCTACTTTTCGAATTGGGTAGTGCAATAGCGCACACCCTAACGCAAATCCTATGCCCGACGAATCGCAAGATCTGCCTGGAGAAGGCGAACTTCTCGATCAAACCGACATCGATGCTCTTATCGCGGAAGCGATGGACGAGCCCGATGAGATCATTTACGATCCGATGGGCAATAAGATAAACGCTCCCAAGGGAACTCGCATTGAGCCGTACGATTTTCGCAATCCTATTTTCCTCACGGAAGTTGAACTGCGCCGCGTACGTATACGTCACGAAGAGTTTATTCGCTACTTGGCGGCCCGTTTATCGATTTTCTTGCGATTGGAATATTCTCTTAAGATGTCGCGTTTGTCTACTTTGACCTACGCGAAGTATACGGAGACGATACCGAATCCCGCTCATGTGGTGCTCTTTAAGGTGGAGCAGCTTTTTGGGGTCGGGGTTATCGATATCAATCCGCGCCTGGCGCTCACAATGGTCGACCGAATGCTCGGCGGCAAAGGGCACTCGGTGCAAGGCGAACGCTATTTGACTGAGATTGAAATGAATCTCGTGGACGATGTCGTAAGCATTGTCCTGGACGAATGGTGCCGCCAATGGAATACCGAACGCGAACTGGACGCTTCGATCATTGGGCATGAGAGCAATGGACGTTTCCTGGAGACGGCTCCTGCGGACTCTATCATGCTCGTGTTAACGATGGAAGCGGGAGTTGGCGATTGTTCGGAGTCAATACAGATTGGAATCCCTTACTATACCTTAGAACCGATCATCAAGAAGATGTACGAGGACAAGGAAAGGGAGATCAATCATGAGATATTAGGAACAGAGAAGGTATGGCAGGAATCCTTCGATGGCGTGAGCATTCCGGTTACTGCGGAATGGGATGCCGACAGCTTAACCGTCAAGGAAGTCGCCCACCTTCGCCCGGGCGACGTTATTCGCTTTCCGAAGACGGTTCTGAACGAAACGCGCGTGCGCCTTTCGAATACTTGCAAATTTAGAGGAGAGGTCGGATTGGACAATAACCGTGTTGCCGTTCGAATTAACGATAAACTCGAAAAGAAAGACGAGGAACGATGAGCGAGATACTAGATCAGGAGAAGGATATCAGCCTTCTCATGGACGTGCGGGTCAAGATGACCGTCCAGCTTGGATCCTGTAGGATGCCAATGCGGGAAGTGATGGAACTTGTCCCCGGTTCGGTGATACAATTGAATCAGGAAGCGAAGGACCCCGTGGGTCTCTATATCAACGACAAACTGGTCGCCTATGGCGAAGTGGTTGTCGTGGAGGATAATTTCGGTATAAAGATAACTGAAATGGCTGCAGGCTAAGTTGGCATGCGTTTTCTAGCACTAGTCGCTTTCTGTATTTCGATAGCGCTGCCAAGCTTATTAGCTCAAGACGAGACCGCTGCCGGGTCTCAGGTAGTCTATCCTAAAAGCTCCCAGACGGAAGAAGAAGCTTCCGCGGTCGAGAGCGTTCCGTATTCCGGTCTTCTGGACAACGGAGCTTCGCCTATTGGAATGGTGGTCACAATGCTCGGGTACGTAGTTATCCTTGGAGGCATGGCCGTCGCTGCATGGTTTCTGTTCAAGCGCGGACTGATCCGCAAGCCTTTCTCCAAAACGGAGGGAAAGCTGAAGGTCGCGGAAAGTAGAATGCTTGGAAATCGGCAGTACATTATGGTTGTCGAATACGAGGATAGCAAAATTTTGCTGGGCGTTGGTCCGGGGAAGATCGATTACCTGACCTCCTTGAATGGATATCGGAACGACTTTGCTAATCTTGAGCCTCAAATCGACAAAAAGTCGATGCAAGAGATCGCATGAGTAAATACGTATCCATATTTCTAATAGCGCTTTCTATATTGGCGTTACCGGAGCTGGCTCACGCCCAAGCGTCTGGTAATTCGGGCGTTCAGTTGAGCATCAATATGGGAGACGCCGAAGACGGTAGTCAGGACGTGGGTACGGCGATACAGATTTTGCTCCTGATGACGCTCCTGACATTGGGGCCGTCGATCATCGTGCTAATGACCAGCTTTACTCGGATTATTATCGTGCTTGGCTTCGTCAGAACCGCCTTAGGCGTACATCAAGCGCCGTCCAATCAATTGATCGTTGGTTTGGCTCTGGTGATAACTTTTTTCGTGATGCAACCCGTTTTCCATGAGGTAAATGACAATGCGTTGCAGCCAATGTTCGACAAGGAAATCACTACAGCCGAGGCCCTGGAGAATGGGTCGGGTCCATTGCGTGACTTCATGCTCAAGCAAACGAAATTAAACGATGTGGAGTTCTTCTTGGACTTGGCGAATATGGGGCCCACCGGCGTACAAGAGCTTCCCATGAGAGTCGTCGTCCCGGCCTTCGTAATGAGCGAGATACGAACCGCTTTTCAGATGGGTTTCCTCATCTTCCTACCCTTCATTCTAATCGATTTTCTTGTCGGCACGACACTGATGGCTATGGGCATGATGATGATGCCCCCCATTGTGATTTCGCTGCCTTTTAAACTGCTTCTATTCGTCCTCGTGGATGGATGGACGCTTGTCATTAAATCACTGGTACAAAGCTTTCAATTATGAGTTTGGAAATGGCAATCGAGCTCTTTCGTCAGGCGATCTATAATGCGCTGATGTTAGTGAGCCCAATACTTCTAACCACCATTGCGGTGGGTCTAACGGTTTCGCTCGTACAAGCGGTCACGAGTATACAGGAACAGACGCTGTCGTTCGCTCCTAAGCTCTTTGCGGTTGGAGCGGTTCTCGTGTTCTCGGCCTCTTGGTTGATGAAGACGCTTATGAATTTTACGATCGATACCATTTCCAGGATCCAGGAAATCCCGTTCTGAGTCGATGTTCGCGATCGCCGACATATTCGCCTTTATAATGATCCTGACCCGCATGGTTGGGCTCTTCTTGTATGTGCCGTTCTTCGCGCACAAGGCGATTCCCTTGCCGGCGAAAGCTGGGTTTTCAATCGCATTTGCCGTTATCGTTTTTCCGCTCGTGGATGTCGGAGTAGCGATGCCTGAAAGCTATTGGGGACTTGCCATTCTCATGGCCAAGGAATTGGCGGTCGGCTTGGCGATGGGCTTCGCGGTGAGAATGCTTTTTTTCGTTTTGGATTTCGCCTCTTACGTTCTTACGGTTGAGATCGGTTTGACTCCCGGGGCGGAGTTCGACCCCTCGAACGCCCAAGGAGCGAATCCAATGGGCTCTATTATGTATTTCCTCGGCATGATGGTCATTCTGTCCGGAAGCGAGTACGACATTCTGCGAGCCTACTTGTCTAGCTATCAAGTGGCCCCTGTGGGATTCATGACGGTCAACGAATACGCCTTGGAATTCCTCGTTGCTCAAACGGCGGGTGTATTCAAAATCGGAATTCTCATGGCGGCTCCAGTGATCGCAGTCAATTTCCTGGTGAATCTCGTATTCGCTGTCCTGGGGAAAGTAGTGCCCAAGCTGAATGTCTTTATCCTAAGTTTCTCCGCCCGCATTTTAGCCGGTACAGCAATCTTCTCTTTTTCCGCTGTCATGATCGTTAGCTACATCATGCGCTATGCCGATGGCACTGCGGAAATGATGATGCGCTTTATCATGTTTCGCCCGATATTCTGATGGCCGATACAGACAAAGACTCGAAGACGGAAGAAGCGACAAGCAAGCGCTTGGAGGATGCCTTTCAGAAAGGGAACTTCGCTCAAGCGCCTGAGATTGGAATCGTTTTCACTTTGTTTGCAGGTCTCATGGTCGTCGTCTGGTTCGGAAAGGACGTGGCCATGAATGTCATGAATCTATCGGTGTCGATTTTCGGCAACTTGAGTCGAGTGACTATAAGCGAAGATGGGATCGAGTATTGGTCCTACCAGTCGATGACAATGCTCTCCCGCCTCTCGGGTCCAGTTTTGATCGCCGGAATGATTGGGGCGATCGTCGCAGGGGGGGTCCAGTCGGGTTTTAAGCTGACCCCTAAAGCGCTCAAGTTGGGGTTTGAGAAGCTCAACCCCATTGCTGGCGCCAAGCGTTTAGTATCCAAGGATACGCTGGTCAAATTCGGAATCGACGTTCTCAAATTGATTGCGATCGGGATCGTTCTCTATGGAGCATTGCAAAAAATTATCAACGATCCGATTTTCTATGCGCCTATCGATTTCAAGCATATCGGTACGTTTATTACGGATACGCTTATCTATGTTTTTATAAGGTTGCTTGCTTTCGTGGTGTTTATCGCGGCAATCAGTTACATATACAATCGGATTAAGACGGCCAACGACCTCAAAATGACGAAAGAAGAGGTCAAGCAGGAGCGCAAGGACATGGATATGAGTCCGGAAGTGCGCAAGGCCCGCATGGCAATGGCAATGCGTCTCATGGAGAAGCAAATGATCGGGGAAGTGCCTACGGCCGACGTAGTGGTCACCAATCCGACCCACTACGCGGTGGCTATGAAGTACGAGCGTGGAGTAGACCAAGCTCCGATGGTTCTGGCGAAAGGCGAGAACGCGTTCGCTCTGCGTATCAAGGATGTCGCTAAGGAGAACGGCGTGCCTATCGTAGAGAATAAGCTGGTTGCGCGAATGCTTTATAAGGTGGGTCAAGTCGGGCAATCCATACCGGCGGAGATGTATCAGTCGGTGGCTGAAATACTAGCGTTCGTGTACCGAACCCACAAATACTACTTTCATAAATTAAAGGCTAGGAGAGCCGCCAAGAACAGCTAATACTCATGGAGCAGAAAAATAACGGATTCGATATACGGCGAATGTTCGGAGTGATGAAAAAGGGCGAAAGCCTGGTCACGCTTGGTTTGTTTGGAACGGTCCTGCTTCTGTTTATGCCCTTGCCTGGGGCGGCTCTCGATTTTCTATTGGTTGGCAGCATCGGGGCCGCGCTGATGGTCATGCTGGTAATCGTCTATGTGAAGGAGCCTTCGGAGTTCACGGGGTTCCCTACAATTTTGCTGGGCTTAACGATCTATCGACTCGGTTTGAACGTAGCCTCCACGAAGCTTATTCTGCTCAAGGGGGATGCGGGCAACGTCATCGAGTCATTCGGTACCTTTGTCGTTGGGAACAACTATTTGGTGGGAGCAGTTGTGTTTCTCATTTTAGTAGCGATCAACTTTATGGTCATCACCAAGGGTTCGGGACGTATCGCCGAGGTGGCCGCTCGCTTTACCTTGGACGCGATGCCCGGCAAGCAGATGGCAATCGATGCGGAGTTGAATGCTGGGATCATCGACGAAATGAAGGCCACGGAGCGCCGAGAGAAGATCCAGAAGGAAGCGGACTTCTACGGAGCGATGGATGGCGCCAGTAAATTCGTTCGCGGGGATGCGATGGCGGGAATTTTGATAACGTCCATTAACGTATTGGGGGGAATCGGTATTGGAATGCTCCAGCAGAATCTCGCTTTTGGAGATGCCGTTCAGAAATTCACATTGCTCTCGATAGGGGACGGTCTGGTATCGCAGATTCCGGGACTCATCGTTTCATTGGCCGCGGGCGTTCTGGTAACGAGAACCTCGGGCGATGCGAAAGATTTGGGAGACCAGATTGGAGGGCAGCTTGCCGCGTATCCGAAGGCTCTGGGCATTATGGCAGCGATGTTGGCGGGACTGGGATTTATCCCGAGTATGCCCAAAGTGCCGTTCTTCTTTCTCGCGGCGGTATTCGGTGGAGCGATGTTCTATATGAAGCGTACCAGCCGAAAGAAGGAAGCGAGCATGGAGACCATGCGCGAGAACGGAGATGCGGCAGTCGCTTCCCAAGGAGGTCAAGCGTCGAGGGAAGAGGTCGAGAGCGGGGGGAAAAATTTGCCGGCCGAATTCGAGAAGATTATCGAGGTCGATGTGTTCGCTTTGGAGATCGGGTACAACCTGCTTTCATTGGCCGATAAATCCGATGGCGGCGATTTGCTTGAACGCGTAACTGGAGTGAGGAAGACGCTGGCTCGCGAGCTGGGAATCGTCGTCCCGCCAATCGCCGTGCGAGACAATTTGGAACTGGAAAGCAACGAGTATCGTTTTCTTTTGCACAATAAGGAAATCGCTCGTGGGGAAGTGATGCCAAATCGCTGGATGGCGATGAACGTATCGAATAGTGAAATACAGCTAAATGGCATTCCTACGGTGGAACCTGTCTTCGGAATCGAAGCGGTCTGGGTAGATTCGGAAGAAAAGAAGAATGCCGAACTCGGCGGTTTCTCGATTGTAGACTCCAGCTCGGTCTTGGTGACTCACCTTTCGGAATCCTTGAAGAGCAATGCCCAGTATCTGCTAAGCCGACAAGACGTGCAGAAGCTAATGGATCATATTCAGGAAAGCCACCCGGCATTAATTTCCGAGTTGATGCCCGATTTGGTGAATGTAGGCATAATTCACCGCGTTCTGCAGAATTTGCTGAAGGAAAATGTTTCCGTTCGCAATATGACCTTGATTTTGGAGGCGGTTGGAGACTTCGCCAGCGTTTCCAAAAACCCTGACGATCTTTCGGAGTACGTGCGCCGACGGCTTGGAGAGTTCTTCGTCTCGGACTACGAAGCGGAAAAGGGCATCTTGAAAGCCATTACTATGGACCCACGCTTGGAACAGGTCATTTCGACAAAGATCCAAAGAACGAATACGGATTATACTTTGTCGCTCGATCCGCAGTTGGCGCAGCATTTGCTACGTGAACTTGCCTTGAAAGCGAACGATATGATAGAGAATGGATTAATGCCTGTACTGGTGACCGCCGCTGAAATTCGGTTGCCGTTCAAGCGCTTCTTCGAGCCCTCGCTGCCGAAGCTGAATGTCCTCAGCTATCAGGAATTGCCGGCCGCGACGGAGATTCAAAATCACGCGATCATTGTCTTCCCCGATTTTCTGCAGAATCAAATGCAAGAGATGGCGGCGAATGCCTCGGAAGCGGCGGCCCCGGAAATGGCATTCAGTAATTAATCTAACGACTTTCCCAATAGATGAGCGCAACCATCCCCCAAGCCAGTTCTTCCGATTCCGAAACGGTACAAGTCAGAATCGTAGCGGACAATGCAAGCGAAGCGGTCGGCGTAATAAAGGAACGGTTTGGAGGGGCGGCCAAGGTCGTCTCAGTCAAGCAACAAGACGGAGGCGGGTTGAAGCGCCTTCTCAAGAAGCCTCGATTGGAGATTCTCATCGAAGCGCCTCGCTCAGCTATAGAAGGTGGACCGACGAAACCGAAGGCCGACGCGCCTGTGTCAGCCAGGCCCGTTGAGGAACCGGCGCGAGAGGAGAGTTCGACAGAACGGTCGGATGCCGCATCTAAGCAGTCGAAGAGAGCGTTGTCCAAGCCGAAAACTCCTGTCGAAAGAGCCTATTCGAAGGGTTCGTCGCCAACGTATTTTTCCGAGATGGACTCTACGGAGGCCGAGCAAGCGGATTCGTCGGCTCCTTTGGGAACAGCGGCGAATCCAGTTCTCAAGGGAACCATGGAATATGTGGAGCGAGCGATTTCCATGCTGAAATCCGTCGGCTTCGACGATTCCTTAATCGAGCGGATTCGCTACGAATTGGACTTTCGCAGCATGGGCAAATTGCCCACCATGGAAATTTACAGTCGAATCTGCGATTGGTTGAGAACGCGTAAGCCTGATGAGCGCAACGGGCTAAAGGGGCGTATTCGAGCCTTTGTGGGGGGAAGTGGAGTCGGCAAGACCGCAGCCCTATGCAAGGCGTTGTCGGCAGATGTATTCGCGAATGGCTTGGAGCCAATCGTCGTGAAGATCGATGGAGCGTCCCCGAATCCCTCCGACGGGCTAGAGGCGTTTTGCGAGATAACGGGCACGCCTTTCTACCGGTCGATGGAGGAGGTCCAGGAATCGGATCCCGATCGACCGATCTATGTGGATCTTCCCGGGTTTTGCGTATCGGATTCGAATGCGGTTGCTCAGTGTATTGAGACTTTGGGTGCGCTCGAAGTAGACGAAGCGATCCTAGTTGCGAATGCGGCTTACGAGGCGGATCTAATCGCGGAAGCGATGGCTGTGGGCGCTCGACTAGGGGCTCGGCATGCGGTATTTACTCATTTGGATGAAACTCGTCGAGCGGGCAAGCTCTGGAAGTACGCCCTCAAGGAAGGCGCTCGACCCTTTTTTTTCAGCTACGGATCGAACCCTGCGGGCGATTATACGATGGATCCGTTCAGCTATCTCCTGGAGAAGACTTTCCCGCAGGGGCGTTCGCTCGCCTCTGCGAACCCCATCAAACGCAGCGCGGCGTCGGGCGACGCCGCTAATCGAGAGGCCGTGGCGAACGTATGAAGTACGCGACGATTCTCGGAGGTTTGGTGGGCTTTTGCACGGTATTTATTGCCGCGCTATTGGCAGGAAAATCGCCCATCATGTCGCTCGTTCAAGCAAGCATCGGCAGTTTTGCCGTCGGCATGCTTTTCAGATGGGTGTCATTAATTTGGATAAGGAATGTGAAGCAAATGCTCATGGAGAAGCAACAGGCCGCTGTCGCAGCGATGGCCGAGGCTGAAGAGCGGAAACGTCAAGAAGCTAAAGACACAGCAGTTAAACCCGTATAAGTACTCACGCCATGAACCAAACGATTGAGAAGCGCCGAAACGAAACGTCGAAGATGAAAAAAGCAAATGCAGCGAAAGCCTATGAGAGCGCCGACGAGTCTTCCAAACCTCCTGTTCAGCAGAAGGCTCTATTTGAAACCTATCTCCCTCTAGTTAGGTCCATTGTAGCCCGCATCAAAATCAATCTGCCGCCTCATATCGACGAGCAAGACCTGAACAGCGTTGGCATTACGGGTCTGATCAATGCCCTCAAAAAGTACGATCCGGAACAGAAGAAGTCTTTTGGTTCGTATGCGGCGATGCGTATTCGCGGCGCTATCCTAGACGAATTGCGTCGTATGGATTGGATGCCTCGGAATGCTCGCACCAATTTCAAGAAGCTCAGAGCGACAGTTGAAGAGCTTGAGCAAAAGCTCGGCCGACCGGCCGAGGAAGAAGAGATCCGCGAGGAGCTTGGCCTAACGCACAAGGAGTACAACCAGCTCATGGCGGAGGTTCGTCCGATTAGCTTCCTGCCTCTCGACAATGCGTCTTCCGGCGGAGGCGATGACTCGGAAACGGCGGATCTTAATGAAATCATTCCCGATGAAGGCATCGTGCCCGTAACGGCAAAGATGGAAAAGGACGAAGTGACTCGGTTGGTTGCGGAACGTATCAATCAGTTGCCCGAAGTGCCTCGGAAAGTGCTCGCGATGTACTACTTCCAGGACATGCGTCTGGCGGAAATTGCCGAGGTATTTGGACTTACGGAATCCCGGATTTGCCAGATTCACTCTCAGGCCATCATAAGCTTGCGAAGCTACATCACGAGCGTGATGCATAAGTAATTTCCGCGCTTCTTAGGTTAAGCTCTCCGGATTCGAGCCGATAGAGGAGGTCCAGAGCTATGTTAATAATCATCGGATACATCGTAGTCATTGCGGCTACCTTGACGGCCTTCACGTTGTCAGGCGGGAGTCTGGGACTTCTGTGGCACCCTTATGAAATGATCGCGATTGGCGGTATTTCCATAGGAATGCTGCTTGTCAGTTCTCCGATGGACGTGCTCAAGCGTACCATGGCTGCGATAGTCGGAGTGCTCAAAGGAGCGGGTCCGAAGAAGGACGACTATCTCGACCTGATGAAAATCCTTTACGAGATGTTTATGCTGGGGCGTCGAAACGGGTTGCTCGCCTTGGACGAGCACGTAAGCGCTCCGGAATCGAGTTCCATTTTCCAAAACTATCCCAACTTCCTTGCTGACGAGGATAAGGTGACTTTCCTCTGTTCGGCCCTGCGCCCGATAATCGACGGCAAGATCAAGCCCGACCAGCTCGAGCCGCTCCTCAAGGCGGAAATCGATGCGAAGAAGAATTCGTCGCACGGACCGATCAACGTACTTCACCTGGTGGGCGATTCCCTGCCAGGTATTGGCATTGTCGCGGCGGTCATGGGTATTATTCTTACCATGAGCGTTATCGATCAGGGTCCGGCGGTGATTGGATACAAGATTTCCGCAGCCTTGAGCGGTACCTTCTACGGCATTTTCGGGGCATACGGGTTCGTGAACCCGATTTGCAATATGATCCAGTTCTCTAACGAAGCGGAAGAGAACTACTATATTTGCATGTCTCGCGCGATTGGGGCGTTTGCTCGGGGACTAGCTCCGATCATGGCGGTCGAGCTTGCCCGGCGCAGTCTGGAAGCCGGACTGGTTCCTAACGCGGACGATCTCGAGAACATTCTAAAGTCTTCGCAGAGCAAGTAACCCTGCGTACGAAGGATGGCTAGAACAGGGACACATCACGGCGGCGCTTGGAAGGTTGCCTACGCTGACTTCGTAACTGCGATGATGGCTTTGTTCATGGTGCTCTGGCTTACCGCTCAGAATAGCGAGGACCTCGCTGAGATGGCCAAGGTATTCCAGGATCCCTTTAATACTCCTTTGGATAAATCCATGGGCGTGCTCGAAGGCGAAGGAGACGCGGGCGATCAGACGGCCGGCAGGGAACGCGGGCGAGCTCGGTTCTCCGATATGCGTGTGCTCATGAATATGGCGGAGGCGTTCATGCGTTTACTGAACGTCGACAGCGCGGATCCCGACAAGTCCATCGAAATGGAAATCGTAGGCGATCGCCTGCGCGTCACTCTTTACGACCGCGATGCCCATCCCTTTTTCGTGGAGAATACGGCGGATTATACCGATTGGGGCGGATTCGTCCTGGAAACGATCTCTTGGCTAGTCGGCCGACACCCGTTCAAGGCCCGAATCGAAGGGTTCGTTTCAGAGGGCTTCGAAGGAGAGGGTAGCGAGTACACGGCTTGGGAGTTGTCTAGCGATCGCGCCAATTCGACGAGGCGGCTTATGGAATATTATGGAGTGGACAGCGAGCAGTTCGAAGGAATCAGCTCGTTTGGCGACTCCAGTCCGCTTCCATTCATGGATCCGTCAGCGGAAGCGAACGATCGCGTGTCGATCAGCCTTGTCTTGTCGGAAAGCTTCGACAGCCTTGAACTTGAAGATGACTTGGAGACTCTGGGTTCGCCCGGATTGCAGTAAGGTCTCGGATATGGACAGCTTTTTATCAGGACGAGAAAAGGTCGGCGATCAGCCGAAACCAAGCGAATCGATGGAACCGTCGGGGAGCGGTGGGTTGGGGGATTTTCAGCTCAAGGCTCCCATCGACAGTTCGCAGCTCGAAGAAGAGTGCGGCGAGTCGGGCAGCCGCGTTTCTTACCTGAAGGAAGACGGGCGTGTGACGAAGATTATCGTTACCTGCGCCTGCGGCCAAGTGACGGAAGTCGACTGCAAATACGAAGCCTAGTGGAGGCTTAGAGGTCAGAATTGCCGATATACGAGGCGGCAGTTATTGCCGTTGTCTGGCTAAGATTTTGCAAGTAGCTGTTAGACATGTTCTTATGATTGTGGCATATACTATGCTTAGTTGCATGCCAAATGCTGAACGGTATCTATCAGAATGCGGCGTCGATGACCGGGCTCGAATCGTGGAACAACGCGATTGCCCAGAACATCGCCCAGTCTTCGACCCCCGGGTATAAGAAAGCGACGCTTTCGTTCGAGGGAGAGGCAAACGGACTGATCGGGTACCAAGGCGCCTTTGAGAATACGCTCTACCGAGAAACGGTGGCGGCTTCGGGCAAGGGAAGTGTGGATTTCAGTTCGGGAAATATTCGCAATACCGATATTCCGACCGATTTCGCGGTCGCCGGCGAGGGATTCTTCGAACTGAGAACGGAGGACGGGCAGTTCGTCTACACGCGGGATGGACAATTTCAGTTGAATGGGGAAGGCGAGCTCGTGAGCAAGCAAGGCTTTCACGTGATGAGCGACGAACGCACGATCATCGAGCTCATACCTGGCGGGGGCAAGTTGAAGGGGATGAAAGACGGTTCCTTGAGCCAAGATGGCCGTCCAGTCGCTGTACTTGGATTGAGAACCGTTCCGGACAACAATCAATTGATTCGTTCGAATGGGGGCTTCGTTATCAATCCGGAGTTGCCGCTCGATGCGCAGGCCGTCGACCCCGGTAAGGTATCGATACTGCATGGCGCCTTGGAAGGCAGCAACGTAGTGGGCACGAAGGAAATGGTGGATATGATCAATGTATCCCGGTCCTTCCAGTTGAATCAGCAAGTCATTCGCGGGCGCGATGACCTGATCGGCAAAGCGATCCAGACCCTCGGAGGTCGAGTCTAGTCTGGCGAATTGAATTTTAACCTGAGGAACTCGAAATGAGCATATCATTATATTCAGCAGCGAGCGGGATGGAAGCCCAGCAAACCAATCTCAACGTGATATCGAATAATATCGCGAATGTGAATACGGCGGGCTTTAAGAAGAGCAAGGTAGAGTTTCAAGACATGTTCTACCAAGTGCCGAAGTCCGTAGGAGCGGATACGGGAGGCAATATACTCCCTACCGGTATTCAGGTCGGTAGCGGTACGCAGGTCGTGGCGACATCGAAAGTTTTCACTCAAGGTCAAGTCAATCGAACTGATGAAAACTTGGACATCGCGATTGTAGGCGAAGGCTTTTTCCAAGTTACGGATGAAGCGACGGGAGAATCATTGTTCACTCGCGATGGCAGTTTCAAGCGGGGCCCGAATGGGGAGCTCATGACGAGTCAGAGTATGAAGCTCGATCCGCCAATTACAGTACCGGCCGAAGCGAATAACATTACGATCACTCCAAATGGTATCGTAACTTTCCAGCAGGATTCGACTGCGATAGGGACGGAAAATATTCAACTGGTTCGCTTCAATAACCCTGCGGGATTGGCTGCCTTGGGAGGCAACCTCTTTCGGGAGACAGATGCGAGCGGGCCCGCTGAGCTAGGCGATCCTGGCGTCAATAGTTTCGGGTCGGTGCGCCAGGGCTTCGTTGAGAACTCCAACGTGAACATCGTGCAGGAGATGGTCAACATGATCGTCGCTCAAAGAGCGTATGAAATCAACTCCAAGTCCATTCAGACCTCGGATCAGATGATGCAGCAAATTGGTCAGCTGAAACGATAGATCGCATATGAGTATTAGAAATTTTGTTGTTGTTGTTTTGGTCTTCGTATCCCCTTGCGGGATACGGGGATCGCTCGACGCCATTTTAGCGCCTCTTCCGGAAGAGGTAGTCAAGCCCGCCGTCCAAAGCTTGGAAGAGAAGAAAGGGGTGGCATCGATTGGAGCCCAAGCCGTATCCATCGTCGAGAATCTGGAAATCGAAGCGTTTCAATCGACCGCATTCTTTCCGATTTCCCGCGAAGATCTGCTCATGTCGATCGTCGATGAAGTTTCTCTTCGTTTGCGCCCTCGAGGCGAGTTGACGCTTATCCCGATACGTCCGCTTCCCGATTTAAGCAAATTCAGCCATCCCTACCGATTGAGCGTCAGCGGAGTGCCCGCTCGTCTCTCCAGCCGTTCGATGAACTTGAATGTGCAAATCGAGAACGAACAGGGCGTCGTAGGCAAGTGGGCCTTTGTTTTTCGTCCGCACTTGTATGGAAGCGCCTGGTACGCCAAGGGGCATCTACGGAAGGGCGATGTCGCTTCTCCTTCGGATTTCGATGTCCGACCGGTCGATCGCTTGCTTGAGCCGGATTCGGTTGACGCGAGTCTGGATGTTCTGTCACGCCACGAATACAGTCGAGACGTGAGGCCAGGATATCCTCTGGAGTGGACCGATTTGACGGAACGCTCACTCGTTCGCAAAGGGCAATTGGTCGATGTCATTGCTTATCAGGGGATGATCGCGATCGCGATGCGGGCCCGAGCTACCGAAAATGGCGTCAGAGGCGATATGGTCTTTTTACAGAATTTGGAGTCGAACAAGAATTTCGCCGGCGAGGTGATCGGCGAAGGTCAGGTTCAAGTTACTTTCTAGTGGAAAAAGGGAAATGGAAATGAAACGTACAATCTCATCGACGCTCCTTATTCTAGTTCTGTCGCTCTCCACATACGGAGAATCGCTCTGGCTCAACAAGAATACGCGCGAGCGTAGTATGTTTGGCGATCGAGTGGCTGCCGCTGTTGGAGATATCATTACGATCAAAGTCGACGAATCGACCACGATTAGCGCCTCTATGAGCAAGCAATCCAGCGGGAGCTCGAGCGCAGGCCTAGGGCTAAAGAGCTTTTTCAATATCGATATCGGCAATACGTTTGGAGAAGATGCGGTTGATTACACGACCAATGGGCCCGCTAGTTTAGGCACGGGGAGCATTACGAATGTGCAGTCCGTGATTTCATCCGCTTCGGTCATGGTTGTGGATACGCTGCCGAACGGCAATCTTATCATCGAAGGAGCCCGTCAACAGGTAGTGTCTGGGGAGACTCAATACGTAATTATCCGAGGGGTTGTGCGCCCGGATGACGTCGCCGGGGATAATACGGTGATGTCTTCGCGCATCGGCAATGCTCGAGTCGAATTTTTAGACAAAGGTGCTATCGCCGCTGCTCAAAAAGAGGGGTGGATTACGAAGCTCTTGAATGCCGCGAACATCTGGTAGAAATCGATATGCGACACCGCGCTGCAGTTTTAAGCTTACTTTATTCGCTCCTTATGGTAGCAACGATCCCGATCTTCGGAGGTCGAATCAAGGACCTGGCTTCCATTCAAGGCAGTCGTGACAATCAGTTGGTTGGCTACGGGTTGGTCATTGGATTGGCCGGTGACGGCGATAGCACGTCCGATATAACTATCAATAGTTTAGCGAACTCTCTCAAGAATTTCGGGCTAACCGTTGATCCCGCGACGATTCGCGCTGAAAACGTCGCAGCGGTCATGATTACGGCTAACATTCCGGCTTTTTCTCGTGAAGGCACGACGATCGATGTGACGGTCTCCTCGATTGGCGACGCGGAAAGCTTGCAAGGGGGAGAGCTCGTGCAGACGCCGCTGTTCGGCGCCAACAATGAAGTTTACGCAGTCGCTCAAGGAAAGGTCCGCGTGGGTGGATTCATCGGAGGAGCGACGGGACCGGGCGGCGCCACGGTTCAAAAGAATCATCCGACGGTTGGAGTAACTTCGGCGATCGTCGAGCGCGAGATCGAAATGAATATCACTGAGGGGGGCTACGTCAATTGGCTGCTCTACAATCCGGATTTCGCTACGGCTTCGAAAATGGCTCAGTCCATTAACGAGATATTTCCCGCGAGCTCGAAAGCTTTGGATTCCGCTGCGGTGCAAGTTGCTATTCCGGAGATGTACGATGGGCGGGAAGTCGATTTCATTTCATCTCTTGGGGCTATCACGGTAAGTCCCGATACGCCGGCTCGCGTCATTATGAACGAGCGGACGGGGGTGATTGTCGCCACGGCGGATGTGCGTGTATCCACTGTAGCCATTAGCCATGGAGCGCTCACGATCTCCATAGCCAACAATTTGAATGTGTCCCAACCGACTGGATTCGGGGATGCGGGAGATACGGCGATTACGCCTTCCACGCAAACGGATGTCACAGAAATGGCTGGCGGCTTCAAAATTATCGAAGAGTACCCGACCATACAGCAAGTAACGGCGGCCTTGAACGCGGTGGGTGTGACCACGCGAGAAATGATGTCGATCTTGCAGGAGATGAAGAGCGTGGGAGCGCTGCAAGCGGATTTGATTATCAAGTAAACGTATGAACCCGATTACTACAGCGCCTGCCGCACTGGATAGCGGACATTGGCAAAACGCACTGCAAAGTCGAACGGTCGATGAAAAGACCAAGATCGACCAGGCCGCGAAGCAGTTCGAAGGTATTCTAATGCGCCAGTTTTTGGACGAAGCGCTGAAATCGGCGGATGGGAAGAACGGTTTATTTGGATCGTCAGTACCCATGTACGATCATATAATTAAGGATACGTTAGTGAATAGTATTACGCAGGGATCGGAGTTCGGCTTGTCGTCGGTGCTGCAGGCCCAATTGAGCAACCAAGGATCGGATGAAGCGGTCCAGGACGGTAAGAGCAAATGAACGAAATTTTCGACAAAATCGACTGGGATCCGCTAGTGGAATTGCTGCGCGAAGAAGTGCAGGAATACGGGGGTCTCTATAATCTGCTGGATCGCCAGCAGAATGAAATTTTCAACCGCGAGCCTGATTTGGTGATGCAAACCAACGTAGATATCGAGGCGCATATGTCCGAGATGAACGCGTTGCGAGAAGCGAGAGAGTCCAAGGTTAGGGCCATGGCCGAGCGTTGCGCCTGCGACGAGGGGCTGAGTCTAATGAAGATGCTCCCGTGCTTCCCGGAATTTATACGCCCGATGCTGAAAGCATTGGTCGAAGAGATTAACGCGATGGTCGCGAGGACCCGACGGAAGGCGCGGCAAAATTACTTGCTGCTATCCCGCACTATGGAGATTACCCAAGAGGCTCTCCGCGTGGCGAAGCCGGAGAATTTCTCGAAGACTTACTCGCGTAAAGGCCAGGTTGGGATGGCTGGCAGTATGCCGGCTACCTATAACGCCATGGTTTAACGAGCAGCTTGTATAGATATTTAGATTACGGGATATGAGTTCCAATATATTAGGCGACCTAGCAAACGCGACGAAGGCGTTGAATGCTCACCGATTCGGGGTGACGACTGCGGGTACCAATATCGCCAATGTGAACAATCCCGATTATGCTCGCCAGCGCGCCATTTTGGGCGATCGCGGTACCATACAGACATTGACGGGGCCTAAGGGCCTTGGGGTTGAAGTTATCGGTTTCAAGCAGATGCGTGACACAGTTCTCGACCGAGAAGTGTTGCGCGAGACCAGTCTCAACGGTTCTCTCGAAGCTCAGGCGGCGGCTTTGTCGAAGGCCGAAGCGAACATGGGACAGGAAATCGACCGTACCGGAGATTCCCCATTTATCGATGGAGCGTCCAACGATGGCTCCGGCGCCGGAGGAACGGCGGAAGTCCTAAACGACTTTTTCAATGCGTTCCATGCGCTCTCTGCGAATCCTTCCTCCGATGCGGAGAGGGAATCGCTCATGCAAAAGAGCGAAATTCTCGTGCAGAAGTTGAATGTGACTTCCGAGCGCTTTTCCGATCTGAAGGATGACATTTCCAGCCAGGTGGTTACCGATATTGGAGATGCCAATCGACTGATTGAAGAAATCGCTCGACTGAACGCGGAGATCGCTCGCGCTGAAGCCAATCATGCTGGGCAGGCGCTCGACTTGCGCGATCAACGCCAAGCTCGATTGGAAGACCTTTCGGAATACATGCAAGTGGAGGTTTCTAACCTCCCCAATAGCGGAGGTCAGATCCGCGTATCCATTGGGACGGTGACCGGTTCCGTGAATGTTATCGAGGAAGGAAGGTTCGAGAGAATTAACTTTGACGATTCGGTGCCAGGACTGCCTCGTTTTACGATGGACAGCAGTGGAGAGCAAGTCTTGATCAAGGCTGGTAGTATCCACGGTTCTCTGACGGCTCGCGATGGCGGGATCCAGGAATACATGAATTCCTTGGACCGGCTGGCTTCGGAGCTGGTGGACCAAGTCAATGGTCTCTACAATTCCGGAGTCGCTCCGGGTAATACCAATTTTTTCACGGACACGGCGGATCCCGCTCAAAAGACTGCCGCCGGCATCTCGCTTGATGCGACATTGACGAGTTCATCGCTGCGGACGACGAACGATTCGGCTCAGGAGCAAGGCGACAATACCTTGGTCTTGGCGATCGCCGAACTTGATAGCGCCGAATTCGCGGGTTTGGGCAATCGCTCCTTCAGCAGCTACTATCGGGCTAACGTTTCCGACCTTGCTCAAGATGTAGCGACCGTGAACTCCCGGCTCGAAGACGAGGGTATCGTCTTCAAGCTCCTCAAAGAGCAGCAAGATTCGGTATCCGGCGTTTCGATAGACGAAGAAATGACGGACATGATGAAATTCCAACGAGCGTTCGAAGCGACCAGCCGTCACATTCGTATAATCGACGAGATGCTAGACGTAATCGTCAACCAATTGGTCTAAGAGATGCGAGTTAGCTAATGACGCGATCCCTTTCCTGCCATGAGAGTCACTAACAATACTTATCCTGATACGCTTTTGCGCCACTTGCAGCGCATTACGAAGCAGATGAACACGCTTCAGGAACAAGCGGCCAACGGCCAGCGTATTACGAATTTGTCCGAAGACTCGGCCGCCGGCAATCGAATCCTCGATATGCAGGAAGAGAAGGGCAAGATAACGCAGTACTCCAAGAATGCCCACCGCGCTCAAAATATTAACAATACTACGATTTCCCAGCTGCAGAATTTCATTAAGATATCGGATCGAATCAATGAGATTGCGACCCTGGCTGATGACCTGAAGGGCTCCGATGGGTTGCAAGCCTACGCGGAGGAGGTCGACGAGCTTATCGAGCACGCTCTGCAAAGCGCGAATGGCAAGTTCAACGGGGAGTACATTTTTGGAGGGACTTCCAGCGGGTCGGAGCCTTTTTCCGTCAATCTAGACGCGGATGGCAAGGTCGAGGATCCCGATGGGGGAGGAGCCGGGCTTGCGATCAACTACGTTGGGGCGGCCAATGGGCCGGAATTCCATCTCTCCGAATCGGGCAAGGTGGCTCCGTTTACGGAGGGAGCCACCAACGAGCAGTTCGCTGAGTTCATAAATCGTATGGTTGGGCTTCGCGATGCCCTCGAGAGCGGTACCCAAAATGCGGTTACCCTGGGGATTCGCGAAGGATTGGAATCGTCGGAGGACGATTTGATTTTCGCCTTGAGCCGTCAAGGGTCGGTGCAGATGCGCATCGAATTCGATTTGAACCTCAACCAGCAGCGCTTCACCGAATTGGAAGAAAACATTTCAGCCGAAGCGGACGTGGATCTGACCCAGACGATCGTTCGCCTTACGCAGATACAAAACGCATACCAGGCCTCTTTGCAAAGCGCGGGCCAGGTACTGAACTCATCGCTTCTGGACTTCGTATAGTCCGGTCGCCGCAATGAATTGAACTAGCCATGAAACTAGCCACAGAGTCGCTTGACGAAAAAGAAGTTTGGGTAAAGCCCATGGAATTCAGCCTTTCCAAAGGCTTGATGGGGTTCCCGGACGAATTGGAATTCGAATTGCTAATCAACGCCGAGGAGCTCCCCTTTATGTGGATACGCTCGAAGCGGAATCGCGAGCTCGGCTTCGTTGTGATCGAGCCTGCTCAGTTTCTCTCGGACTACCAGATCGAAGTAGCCGATGACGATGCCGCCGCCTTGGGAATCGAGACAGACAGCGATGCGTTGATTCTGAATATCATTACCTTGCCGGCCGACGGCGACATCGAGCGATCGACTGCGAATTTGGTCGCCCCGATTATTCTCAATCGCGAAACGATGCGCGGCAAGCAGGTGATCGTATCGAACCACATA
>CBFHHM010000012.1:0-7356 GCA_965655705.1 Candidatus Pelagisphaera sp. | reverse complement strand
AAATTTTCCACGAAACATCCGCTTTTATCCGACACCGAAAATAACGGCTAGCCCAGGAAGGAAACAGCCATGCTCATTTTATCCAGGAAGGTAAACGAGGCAATCGTCGTTGCCGACAACATAGAAATTAGAATCACGCGAATTGATGGCGATGTGGTGAAGCTGGGGATCGATGCCCCGCGTTCCATACCGATCGTTCGCAAGGAACTCGTAGAAGAAGTTTCCGCGACAAACCGGGAAGCGGTCGCCGCTCCGGTAGTCGCAGCAGGAGAGTCTACTCCAAAGCCTCAGCTCACCGGGTTGGCGCAGAAATTGGCGAGTAGAAAGAAAGACAAGGAACGGACAGGTTTGCAGTAAGGCGCGAATCGGTTCGATGAAATCCAAGGAGAGGTCGTAAGATGGTTATAAATACAAATCAAAACGCAGTGGAAGCCGCTTCTTCCCTGCAGCGCAGTCAGGCGGCGATGAATCGCTCGATGGCGCGACTCAGTACAGGAACGAAGATTGTCAAGCCCGCCGACGATGCGGCAGGTTTGTCGAACTCGGAGAAAATACTCGCTCAGAATTCGCGTATCGACGCGGCCCGAGTGAATATTCAGAATGCGGTGTCGCTGACGCAAACTGCCGACGGTTTTCTCAATTCGATGGGCCAGATCCTCAATCGAATGAGCGAATTGGCCGTGATGGGGAAAGACATTACAAAGACCGGGAGCGATCGAGATCTTTACAGTACGGAATTCGAGCAATTGAAGGACCAGCTCCGCGACATCGTCGGCAATGGCGACAATGGCACGGACGCTCTTGCGAATTGGAATACTTCGGGTACGGATCCGGTCGGATCGTTCAATGGCATCAGCCTTTTTGGGGCCAGAGCGGATATGACGGTTGTGGTGGGATCTTCTGGATCCCAGACGATGAACGTTAGCCAGATTAACCTGCGGGAGATCGGCGAATCGATGTCGGACTTGCTTTGGGACAATGCGGTGGACGGCGCTCAGGCGGATGCAACTGTCGATAGCGCCAATGTGCTCGACACGCTCAATGGAGCAGTGGCTCAAGTGGCGGCCGAGCGGGCTAATTTAGGCGCCGCGCAATCTCGACTCAATATCGTGGAAATGCAGCTACAGGTGGAACAGGAGAACTTGATGGCTGCTAACTCGCGTATCCGAGATGTGGATGTTGCGGTAGAAACGACGCGACTTGCGAAGCATGAGATTTTAACCAAGTCGAGCATTTCGATGCTGCATAAAGCCAATAATTTGCCGCAGGCGGTTTTGCGTTTGCTGGGATAAAGGAGCGTTAGACTATGAATTGTTCGATCGACCGGTACCTTTCTACGCTGCTTTCCTTCACCCCCGCTCACAAGCGCCACAATCGCTTCTCGGGCGACTACTTGAGCTTGGTCCATGTGCCTGCCGAAGGAGCGGAGCGCGTCTACTCCTTGGTGCTTAATCCCAAGGCTCACATTTTCACCTTGGCTCGCTATCAAGAGACCGTTTGGGAGGGGCTTGAAGATCGGGAGCTTGTCGGGGAGAGCGAGTACTCTCCTGAAGTCAATGTACTTAGGACATTCGTTGACGCGACGCACCCTATTTGCTCGTTGATCGATGCCGCGTTGCTACTCGATTGCGAAGATCGAAGCGATGGAGGCGCTGGCATGGATTACTACATGCTAATGTGGCAAAAGGATGGGAATGCATCGGTTGTCGAGTGCTGGGAACCGTTTGGACGCAACGATCCGGCATGGACGACTTTGATTAGCGCGGTTGAAACGCTAGCGACCCAGTACGAATTTACGGCAGCCGAAGCGTAAGGACCTTTCGAGTTCCGATGAACCAACCGGTATCGCGAAAAACGACCCGCAAAGGAAAACCCTTTCTAGGCGTTCGTTTCGTCAATTGCGGATGCTATGGGCGTTTGTACCAGAACGACCAGGGAACCGCCTACGTGGGAACCTGTCCCCGCTGCGGCAAGCGCTTTCAAGCGCGTATCGGCGAACAGGGTACCAATTCTCGCATGTTCGTAGCGACCTGTTAGCGGCGATCATTCGCTTTCCGCTGAGCCATTGGATGCCCGCTTCGGGCAAGCTCCATAGGAACAGGTTTATCCCGCAGTCGCTGCGCTGGGGAATCGCGTACTAAAGCCGCTCCGAGCGTCCGATTTCTCTCTTTTGCAACGGCGTCGCTTGCGACGTCCGCGCTCCGAAGGTATCATGGTTGAAAATCAGCAAAGCGCCTTCCTCCGCTATCCAGGGGCGTGACTGAATTCAGGGCTTGCGAAGCGGGCCGCGGCTCAATTCTAAAACGATCGGAGCAAAGCAATGAACCGAATTATAGGTTCGCTTGCGGCGCTGAGCGACGCCATTACCGCACCTATATGTCCGCTACTCGACTGCCGCGAAACGTTTGGGTGCTGACTGCCTGCCAGTTTCTGCTGATGTCGGCAGCCCCCATGGTCGTGTTCGTGGGCGGTTTGTTGGGCAAGGACTTGGCGCCCTCGCCGAAGTTCGCGACGCTGCCTTTGACGGCTATGATTATGGGCACGGCCTTGTCGACGATCCCAGCGGCCATGCTAATGAAGCGGGTGGGGCGCAAGCGTGGCTCGTTCATGGGATATGGGATCGCCCTAATGGGCGCCTTCGTAGCCATGCAAGCGGCGCTGAACGCTAGCTTCGGGTGGCTTATGTTGGGCGTGGCCCTTCTGGGGTCGAGCATGGCCTTCGCCCAGCAATTCCGATTTGCCGCTCTGGAAAGCCTGGAGAACCCAAACGATTTCCCGACCGCCCTATCCGTTATGATGCTGGGAGGAATCGCATCGGCGTATATTGGTCCCGAGTTGGGATTGGGGGGCAAGGATCTACTCGCGGCGCCCCACGGCTATGCGGGGTCCTTCTTGCTTTTGATGGGAGCGATTATCCTATCGATGCTCTGTTTCACTGCTTATCGGGAGCCCGCTGCGATTGAGGATCCGAAAGGGGTACCGGCTCGGCCGATAGGGAGCATTGCCCGAAGCCCCTTATTCCTGGTCGCCATCCTGTCCTGTGGCATCAGTTTCGGGGTCATGAGCTTCGTTATGACCGCGACGCCGCTGAATATGCATGAGGTGTGCGGTATCGACCTTTCCAGTACCAAGCAAGTGATTCAGGGACATATCGCATCGATGTTCCTTCCTAGTTTGCTGGGAGGCTTTTTTATTCGTCGATTCGGAATTGGGCGCGTGATATTCGCGGGCTCGGTTCTATATGGAGCGATGATGCTGGTGGGACTGGCTGGTCAGACTTTGCTCCACTTTTGGGGTTCGTTGCTTTTACTTGGCGTCGGATGGAATTTCCTTTTCGTTGGCGGCAACTCGCTCTTGCCCATGGCCTATCGCCCGTCCGAGCGATTCAAGGCTCAAGCATTCAATGACTTTGCAGTGTTCGGCGCTCAAGGCGCCGCATCGCTGGGCGCGGGATGGTTTCTTTTCGAGTTCGGGTGGAACACGCTTTTGTGGGCCTGCTTGGCTCCGACAGTCCTCGTAGGCTTGGCGGGCCTTTGGCTGGTTCGCCAGGGAAAGTAGCGGATTTCGGAGCGGTCGCTCAGCCTTATCTATAGCTTCGCCGCAACCGCATCTACAATGGGCCCCGTTCCGTGTTCGCCGCCGAACTCGCAGGGATGCAGGCTGCCATCGGCGAACGCGTCTTCCACGGCTTGAGCGATTCCTTTGCCGGCCCGCTTTAGATCGGGCGCTTCGTGACGGTCTGCGAGCCATTCCAGCATCATCGCTCCGGAGAGTATGGTCGCGACTGGGTTGGCCAATCCTTTGCCCATGATATCGGGGGCGGAGCCGTGGCAGGGTTGGAAAACGGCTTGCTTGTCTCCAATGTCCGCGGATGGAGCCATGCCCATGCCGCCCATCAGAGCTGCTCCCGCATCGGATAGAATATCGCCGTACATATTTTCCGTCACCAACACATCGAAGTTCCAAGGCTGTTTGATGAAATTGAGGGCGGTGATGTCCACGTAGGCGTGGTCAGCCTCGACGTCCGAATAGTCTTGGTGGACTTCGTAGAAAAGTTTGCGGAAGTAAGCCATCGATCCAAGAACGTTGGCCTTGTCGATACAGGTGACCCGTCCAGGTTTTCCCTCGGCCCTGCGCCTCCGACCCAATTCGAATGCGAACTTGAAGAGCCGCTCGGATACGGATCGAGTTACGAGCAGGAAATCGCGCGCTTCGTCGTCGCCTTTCATCTCGACTTGGCCACGGCTGGAAAAAAGGCCTTCGGTGGACTCGCGTATGAGAACAAAGTCGATCGCTTTGCCACGCGGATCGGCTAGGGGGGAGAACATTCCGGGAAAGGTCTTTACGGGGCGGACGCCGGCGTAGAGCTCGAAGTGTTCGCGCAGATCGAGTTGAGGAGCGATTTCCCGCCCGTCCGCGTAGCGGATGCTTGGCAAGCCCATCGCTCCCAGCAAAATCGCATCGGAGCGCTCGCATTGGTCCATGACTTCCTTGGGGAGGGGGTCGCCAACGCGCTGATACAGGGCAGCTCCCGCTTCAAGATCGGTGAAATCGAGCGTTGTGGTCGCTCCGGTCTTGGCGAGCGCTTCTCGGATGATGTCCAATGTCGGATTGACGACTTCAGGGCCAATGCCATCGCCTGGTAAATTGGCGATTGCGAGGGGTTTGCGGGTAGCGCTGTTCATCTTTGGAAGGCGATAAGGGTGGGTAAGGGGTTAGCGTTCGATGGCAATGATGCGAGCTGGACTTCCATCGCTTCCTTCGGGTTTGAGTGGCAGGGCCACCAGTTCGACAATGTCCCGGGTAAGCTTGTCCAGGTTGCAAAGCCCCTCGGCGATTACGATTTCCGCGCCAAGAAGAATTTCGTGGATACGGGTTACTTCGGGAATATCGTTCACATCGGCGACGGAGGGCGCTTCGACTCCGATGAAAGCGATTCCTTTTTCGGCGAGCCAGAGAGCGAGCGCTTCGGAGATGCGGGGTAGGCCATCCCGGTAGATTTCAGGGTTGTCGACGTATTGCGACCAGCCGGTCTTTAGTATGATACGGTCGCCTCGATTGATCGCGCCAGCGATTTCTCCGAAGTGTTCGATCTCGATTAAATCGCTTGGTTTCAGTCCTTCGATCGGAATAATGCGGCAGGGCCCAACGCACTGGTTGAGGTCCAATCTGTCTACCGTGTTGCCGCCTTCTATGAAATGCAGCGGCGCGTCGATGTGCGTACCTGAGTGGGTGTAAAGACTGAGGGTGCGAGCGTTCCAGCCATTGTCTTTCTTGGTAGAGGCGACTTCGCATTGGTAGCCCCGCATGCCGGGACGATAGGTGAGGGTAAGGTCTGTAATTTTCGCCATGCTCGATTGGAAAGGACGTCCGAGCATCCTGCCGACGCTTTGAAATTCAAGCAGATTAAACCGAGCAGCATAGCGTGAAAGAAAGCGTCTGAGGATCGGCAGGCGCTCAAAATCGAATTCTCGCTGTTTAAGTTAAAGCGAAATTCGGCGGATTCGAAGCCGCATCGAAAGTTGGCAAGCCCCTTGCTAAATGAAAAATCGAGCGCCGATAGGCGGCTCGATCAAACGATAAACTCACTATTATTAATTATGAACAAACGACTAACTGGAATGGTAGCTTCAGCCCTCCTCGCCGCGGGAACGGCGTACGGGCAGATAGAAATCAACGAGAACCTCGCGGTAACGGGATTTTTGGATATGTCCGCTACGGATACGTCATCCGATGATGGCGATTCTTCGTCCTACAACCTCGATCAGGCGGAAATCGACTTCCTCGTTTCCTTCGATGAGATCACCGGGCAAATCGACCTGAATTACTTGGGCGGAAACGATGGTTCGTTCGACCTCGAGCAAGCGTTTATTACCTACGATCTGGGATCGGGATCCAGCATCACAGCGGGCAAGTCGCTCAGCTATCACGGTTGGGAAACGGCGGAGCCGACTGGTCTGTACCAGTACTCTTACGCCTACGACTTGGTCGGCACGATTCCCGGCTATCAAAATGGAGTACGCTATGACTACGCCGATGACGTAATGGCCCTTGGTCTTGGCCTGCTCGATTCTGTATACGGTCCCGATGGTTCGATTGGCGACAGCTCCTATGGCGTTGAAGCCAAGGCAGTTTTTACGCCAGCCGAGGGACTGACATTGTACTTTGGATACGCAACGGATAAGATGGAGACCGGCGAAGATATGGATCTCATCAACTTTTGGGCGTCCTACGAAGTAGGCGGCGCCACTTACGCGATTGAATACAACACCTACGACTTCGGTACGCTCGAAGGCGATCAATGGCTGGCGATGGGCAACTGGCCCCTAACCGACTCATTGGGCATTACCGCTCGTGTAAGCGACGATTCGATCGACGGTGGCGATTCGGCCATGAAGTACTCATTGAGTCCGGGTTGGACCATTGGCGACAACTTGGCGATGCTAATTGAAGTCTCCGAGACGGACTTCGACTCCATGGGATCAACCACCGCCTTGGCGTTCGAGACCATTTTCACTTTCTAGTTCGAGGGCTTAGAAAGCCCTGCTTTCGTCTGAGTAGTGTAAGCCCCCGGAGCAATCCGGGGGCTTATTTAGCTCTTGGGGGAAGAATATCATTGCATTATATTGCACCTTAGGTGTCATGGCAGGGCGTCCGAAATGCCTCATTCGGAAAGCGCTTCCTATACCTATTTGCAAATCACTGTAGTTGAATGAATTACTCCACTCGGGATATGACCTTGTCTAAAACCTCTACTGGAAACCCTAGACCGAGCGCTAGTGGATTGGTCGAGCGAGATGGCGATACCTATTTTCGGATCGCCGACTCGGACCGCATGCCTCCTTTTCTCATGAATCTGGTGAGCGGTTCGAATCACTGGATGTTCATTGCCAGCAATGGCGCTTTGACCGCGGGTCGACGCAATGCCGATAACGCTTTGTTTCCGTATTGCACGCAGGACAAATTGTTCGAGTTGGCGGGCACGGTTGGCGGTTTTACGGCCTTGTGGGCGGATTCCGAATCGGATGGCGGGTTCTTGTGGGAACCGTTCAAGGGCGACTTCGCAACATCGGGATCGAGGCGTTTCCTTTACAAGAACGTGGGAGGGGATCGGGTTGTTTTCGAGGAGATCAACGAGCCGCTCGAACTAGCGATTCGCTACTCTTGGAGCTCGGGCGATCGTTACGGCTTCGTCCGCGAGGTCGAGTTGGTCAATCTAGGAAAACAGGATAGATCGATTCGCCTCTTGGATGGTTTGCAGAATCTCGTTCCCTACGGGCTGGATCAGAATTTCGTTAGCCAGTACAGCAATCTATCGGATGCCTACAAGAAGAACGAGCTTCTCGAGGACGAGGG
>CBFHHM010000011.1:169017-170664 GCA_965655705.1 Candidatus Pelagisphaera sp. | reverse complement strand
AACGCATCCCAAGGGGCATAATGCTCAGAGGCCAGAAGCTGAAATCCTCCGCGCTCCTAAACCAAACGCCTCATCGCCAAGAGCGGGTCGCATGGGTGGGAGAAAAAATACCGCCGGATTTTGGGTTTTGTAAAGAGCCTCCATTACACTGCAGTCAACGGGCTCGCCCGTTCATAACAGATGATAGTGGCGGCGCTACAGCATTGGTTACACTCGATACAGGGGTTTATAAAGTACCGGTTAGTTCGACTGGCGAAGGTGTTAGTCGAGGTGTATGACATTACGGATTAGCAACGCCCAAGCTGAATGGGCCGTAGGGGCGCAGTGTCCGCTTCCGTTCCTATGGTGCCTTTAACGAAATTCTCAGCAGCAACCAGAATCCGGGCGGCAGCTAGATGAAGCGGCCGAGTTGAGACTCTCCGCTTGTTCCGAGATACCGCATTTGTCTTTGGCTAGGCAGTCGGTGTGGGTCGAGGTCAAAAGAAACCGACCTCCGTCGATCGAAAGGCCATAGCGTCCTATCGTGTCACGCTGGTATTCGACTTCCACTTCGAGATTTTCCAAATCGAGGGTTTCTTCTGCAATCTTGATTATGTCGAGAATCTTTTGAGGCTGAATCCTATGTTCGTAGTCGTTTGCGCTCCATAGCTGAAACGTGATGACTTGTTCTGCGCGGACAGTTCCGCCGCAGTCGACGTAACGCTTGCTTGATTTGCCGACCTCAGTGACGTGGAAATGAGGCGGGACGTACTCGCCATTGGGTAAAACGAAGGCGATTTCATCGATTTGTTCGAGCAGTTGCTTAAGCTTATTTAGGTCCATGATTGGTTAGGTTTTCAGAATCTTAGAGTTCCTAGAGCCAATCTCAATACGCAAAGCATCTTTCCTTGTGAAATGGTGAAAGCCAACCCCCAGCTGATTGGGAAGCAAGGCAATCGAGATCGAGACACTCGCAATCGCGACCGGGAAGATCGGAACAGAGCGCCTTAATTCGATGAAATCAAAGGGTCCTGACGGTGTCTCGTTCGCCATTTTCGGTGATCCTTCATTAGGAATGAGAAACCCCTACCCTAGTTCGCGGGCCTTCCATAAGCGAACCGATGCTGGGGCCTAGGGCCACCTAGGCGATCGAGCCCAACCTCTATTTCCGTATCCACTATTTGACGATTCATTAACGGACTCGAGCAGCGTACCACTAGACTCTGCACAAGTCGTAGGGCAATAATCGTATTGAACATATACAAGGTCCGATCGATTATGAAAAGTTCTCTCGCTAAGAAAATCCGTCTATTAGTCTCTGCCTGCATAGCATTCGCCTCAATTGCATCGGCATATTCAAACATCTACTACGGAAGGCTAACCCTCTCCACTCAATCGGAAGTCGATAACGCGATCGGCACAATAGAGGTCACCGGAGATCTCGTCATCGCCACTCAAGGTGGCTCGACAGACCCGATCGTCAATTTAGACGGACTTTCGGATCTCAGTTCTATTGGGGGTAGCTTAACGATTAAATTCAATCCCGATCTCTCGAATACGCTCGGCTTGAGAAATCTCGTCGACTCAGGCTACGTTTTCATCAACAGCAACAACGCCCTAACCAACTTGGACGGGCTCTCGAAATTAGCAGTCGTCGATGGCATCTAC
>CBFHHM010000011.1:104553-168917 GCA_965655705.1 Candidatus Pelagisphaera sp. | reverse complement strand
ACGTTTTCATCAACAGCAACAACGCCCTAACCAACTTGGACGGGCTCTCGAAATTAGCAGTCGTCGATGGCATCTACATCATGGACAATCCAGCGCTCGAACGTTACTGCGGACTGAGTCTGCTTTTCGAGATTCGAGCAACCGACCCGAACGCCAGTTTCGACTACTTCATCCTCAATGGAGCGGAGGCGTATTTTCCAGGAGGTCCCGACATTCTCACGCTCATTGGCGACCCTTGCCCAATTGAAGAGCCCATCTCTCCAGAAGAATGGATACAATGCTTGCTCGAGGAAGAAATTCTCAATAAAGGACAAGCGAACTCTCTTCTGAAACAGCTCCAGCAGAAGAAACAAAAAGCGCTTGAAAACCACATAAGAGCCCTAATCAAAGCGGGGGTTCTGGCCGAGGACCTTGCAGGACCGATCTTAGCCGAGCCCAAATAGTTTCCCCATACCTGGGAGCCCAGTAGCTCCCATACATCAGGATGCGAGCATGAAGCTGAAAGCACTACTGTCGATCGCCGTATGCTCTACCTGGTCACGGCTACCGAGGCGCTGCGCTTCTACGAGACCCACGAAGTGCCTACACGCATCATCCTTGTAAAACTGGCGATGAATGATGTGAATCTGTTCTCCCGGCTCGAGCGCCATAGCATCTAGTACAATCGGCCCGGAAGCACCCAATATTGGCGCTCGACCACAATAATGCGCAGATCGAATATCGCTAATAAGAAATGTGCGTTTTGCTGAATTGCGACGGCCTCTCGCTCCATCATAAAATAAAAATTGCCCCCTGTCTCAACAGGGGGCAATCGAACTAACGGCTAGAGTTAAAGCTATCGCTTAGAACCAGATCTTACTCGAGTTCGAATACCTCGACCAGGCCGACTCCCGTAGCGCCTTCGACGCCGCTGAGAACCGCCGTATACAATCCTGGCTCAAGCCATAGGATGATGGCGGAATCCGCACTGCCCGCTTCAAAGGCATTCGTTCCGACTTCGACGAAGGCGCCGGCGACGTCGTTGGCATGATCTTCCCAGTTATCGTTGCTGGCGACCAATTGGCGTTCACTATTGAAGATTCGAAGCCATGGATCAGTGATGAAGCTGTTGACATTGAACGCTTCCAAGGCTGGGCCGGAACCGCGAATCAAAAGCTTCTTCGGAATTTCTCCTTCGACGACGAATCCTAGGATCAGGTTGTCCTCGCCTGTACCTACAAAGTTACGAGCAGATAGGTTGCCGACATTAATGCTATCGTTCGAACCGGTGTCATAAAGCTCGATGAGGCCGACGCCTGTCTCGCCACCGACACCTGTGAGGTGAACCGTGTAGACACCTGCATCTAACGGAACGAGAAGCGCGGAATCCAAGGAATCCTCTTCCAGATCGAAGGCTCCGGCTCTAGTCATCGCTTCTTCTAGCTCTTCGAGATTCAAGGCGTTGCCCCAATCGTTACTGCGGGCCACTTGAGATTTATCGCTATTGAAAACGCGTATCTCAGGATTTGTCAGGAAGCCTGATACATTCAACGCTTCGAGACCCGGTCCAATGCCTCGTATCACAACATCCGTTGTATTGTTCAAAGCAAAACCTTGGATGATGATCGACTCTCCCGTCTGCACGAGACCGCGAGACGAGCTATTGATGAGTCGCTCGGAACCGCCATCTCCTTCAGGGAATCCAAGAACCGAAGCGACTTCTCCTTCGGGAGAGGTAACCGATCCGGTGATCAGCTCGTCCGGCTCAATCGATAGGCTGAAGAGAGTCAGATCTTCAGCAACGCCCAGGAACTGGCCATTCGTGCCTACAAAGCCCATACTGGCATTCGCTTCAGCTCCATCAGAGTAGTACGCGTATCCGCGACCCGATGCGCCGACGATGTTGTAGAACACGCCTTCGACGGTATCCGGCAGGACTCCCTGATAGAATCCCTTGTTTGCACTAGCGATTCCCGTATCAGGATCACGAGTACCGCTACCGTACGCCGTCGCTCCTTCGAGACCGAATCCGTCGATTTCAATAGTCACGCTTTCACCGGATATCGATCCAGAAACATCGCTCGTTTCCGCGAAAGTGGAAATTCCGGTAAACTCGGCCAGGTTGTTCGTTTCCGGCGAGAAACTGAAGCTGCCATCCTTTTCGATTTCGACATTCAAGTTAAACGCTCCCAATTCGGTGTCCGGGTTGTAGGCCATGAAGACCGCTGTACCATTCGGGCGAATATAGAGCGCGAAACTACCCGAACCACCCGACGTAATCGTACCGAAGTATACCGTATCAGGATCGATCGGAATGAAGAGTTCCGCCACGTCACCGATTGGCGAATACACTCCGCCACTCGAAGCGAAGACGCGATACTTGTAGGTTGTGCCGTTGTTAGTATTGGTATCGACGAAGTAGGTCATATTCGCTCCTGTCGATCCGATATAGACCCAGTCTCCGACAGCCATGCTGTAGCGTTCCACAACGAAGCTGTCCTCATTATCCGCTTCGTCTTCCCAGCTGATAGTAACATCGCCATTCAAGCTACGCACGACTGCGATGCTTTCAGGAGCATCGACTGTAATAGTGCTAAGATCGTAGAACGACGTGCTGCCGCTAACTTCGTTGGAAACGACTAGCAATGGGGTTCGAGTTGGACTGTCAGCCGCTGGAATGAACTCCAGGCCTTCGGGCCCAAGATCGCCCCCCTGGTCGGCTTCAGGATCGCCTTCCCAATCGCGGTTATTCAGGTAGGTGACATACTTCGCGTCCCAAGGCATAGAGATGTCGTAGACCATTATGCCACCAACGCGCTCGAGCCCAATGAAGGCATAGATACGGCCATTCATCTCGCCGATCTCGACAGCCTCCGGTTCAGGACCCTTGTCATCGCTACGATCGTCGAAGTCCGTTTCGTCATTCGTCGAATTGAAGTAGTCAGGTATCAGCTGAGCGGTGCGCTGCTCGAACTCGTCGCCCGAATCGTAGATCAAATTGCCATAGACATCGAAGATGGAGAACGAACGAGCGCCATAGCTAAAGATTCGATCGTAGTCGCCATCGCCATCCAGGTCGCCCAATGTAGTGGTCGTCTTTAGACGTCCGAGATTTTCGTCGGCTTGGAGAGTTTCGGCATCGGGGAACGCCGATTCATCCAAATCGAGATCCTTTACGCGCTCCTCTTCGCTGAAGCCGTCGTAGTCGCGACTGTCGCCTTCGTTGGCGGTGACTATGTAAGTTTCTCCATCGACTTCGTAGACCGCGATCGCGTCCGGCATGAACAAGCCGTATGTCGGCCAATTCTGGATGTTGATCTCATCGTCACGATTGCTGGCATCGAAGCCAGAACCGATCGAGAAATCGATGATGCCGATCGATACCGTCTCGAAACCGCCCTGCGTGAAATCGTTGTCACTGGTCACTGCCAATGAGCCATTCGGAAGCAGAGCCAAGCCTTCGGGCTTGTCTGTCGGGATGTATCCGATCGAAGGCAGGTTGAGAACCTTGCTCTTGAACACCGGCTGAACTCCGATCGAGGCCAGGTCGTCCGCGGAGTGCTGCTCGAGCGTCTTGCCTTCCATCAGGGCAGGCGCGTCGCCGCCGAGCAGGTTGGTCGCTCCAGTAAGGTCGATCTCGAAGATGTACTTGTGTCCGGTCAGTCCGTCCAGCAAGTCGCTGGAGTCGCGCTCCATCACGTAGAAGCGTCCCCCGCCGGCGTACACCGCGTCTCCTATCTTGTCGGTCCGGGCGAAGCTGTGGCCGCTCAGCGCGTTGCGCTCGAGAAGGTACACGTACTCAGCAACCGGAGCGCCGTCGGCCGGATCGATGCCCAGGACTCGGATCACGTCGGAAGCGTTGCGCGTCGAGGAGTCCGGATTGTACATCGGAGTCTGGATGAACGCGTAGAGGATGCCTTCTTCAGTATCCAAGGCCACCGCCTCGAATCCGCGGTTCGCGCGGCGCTTGGCGTATTCTGCCGGAAGCGTCTCGGCTCCGTAGAAGCCTTCTGCCTGAGGCGTGTCTCCCAACAGCGAGGTGCCTTCCGGAACGTAGCGCTCGATCAGCGTACCGTCCGCGGCGAAGTTGTAGATCGCGGGACGGTACTCGTCGACCGTCCAGAACGTGCCGTCGTCGGGATTGATCACCACGCCTTCCATGTCCGCTCCGTAAGCGTCGTACTCGACCGGGTCGCCCTTGCCGTCCAGAGGAACCTCGTCGTGGCCGGGGATGTTCGGGATGCCCGTGATCGGAGTCGCGCCGTCCTTGCGGGTGAACATGATCTGGTCGGTCACCTCGATCTCGCCGCTGTCGGTATGAAGCTCGATGCGGACCGCGCGGGCCTGGTAGGTCGGCACCAGGAACTCGCGGTGCGTCACGCCCTCGATGCTGAAGCTGTCGCCGTTCGGGCCGCGGTCTGGTACCACGTAGAACACCAGGGTGTCGTCGGTTGACTCGGAGTCCTCGTACCACATGCCAGAGAAGCCGCCCAGCAGAACGTCGGAGACGTCGTCCGCGGTAGAGGTGCCCAGGACTGGAATGTCCTCAGGCTCGAACTCGTACTCAGTCAAGACGGGAAGCCCGCGGGAGTGGTCCTTGGTCCCCAGCGCGATCACGTCGACCAGCGAGTCGTCGCTCAGGTCGATCACCGCTAGAGCGTTGTTCTCCTGCATCGCCACGAATGCGAAGCTATCGTCCGGAGCGATCGCGATGTACTCCGGCTCCAAGTCCTGGGCCACTGTCGCGCCCGGTCCGAAGATGCGAACTCCCTTGTTGCGCAGCGAGTGCTCGATCGCGTTCAAAGACTCGAACGTCACCTGAGTCACGTCGTCTTGCGTCAAGCCGACTATGTCCGCAAGAGTGCCGCTGCCGAGATCGACGACGGTCACCGATCCCTCAGGATCGACCACGTATTCGTCGTCGGGCTCGCCTTCGTTGGCGACCAAGACCTTCGTGCCAGCCTTGTTGAAGGTCACCATATCGGGCAGAGCGCCAGCAGTCAGAGTGTTGAGGATATTGCCGTGAGCGTCCATGAAGGCCACCGAGCCCGCAGCTTGCTTATTCTCGTTCTCGACGGCTACCGCAACGATGCCATAGCTAACCGCAACGCTGTTGATGCCCGCGCCGTCGAAGTCCACCGACTCGATCTTGGTCGGGTTGCTTGGGTCGCTCGCATCGAGAACGTCGATCTGGGCGTTGTTCGCGTTGACCACGAACAGGCGTTGCGTTTCCGGATCGTAGGCCACGATTTCCGCAGCGCTTTCATCGAAGATGCCAGTACGATAGGTACCGATAGCGTCTCCCGCTAAAAGCAGACCACTGAAATCGACCGCCACTAGGCGATGGTCAGACTCATTGAGAAGCGGCGCTTGAATATCGCTCAGGAGAGGCCAGTAAACGAAGTCCTGCTCGTAGCGTAGCCCACTGGAAGATGCTAGCACGTAGTCTGCTCTGAGATCGAAGCTCGCAGTCTTTTCAGAGCGGTTGGTCTGAGCTGGGTTAACTTGCTCAAGCGCTCCTCCGCTGGACGGAGCTCGGAATCCTTGAACGAGCGGGCTATCCAGGAGCATCGTTATCGGATTAAAGGTCGCATCGCCGTCAACGGGATCAGCGTTTTGGTCGCCCACGACTACGAAGATCGCGCCCGCTGCCAAACCGCCACTCGGATTTGCCGGAGTCGCTTCGCCGGCCACATCCCACTCCGCGTCGTCGTATATGTAAGCGCTCTTCGCCGGATCGATGTAGTCGGCCCAGAAACGGATCTCGTCATGGTTGCGCAGACCGTTCCAGTCGACGATGTCGTCTGGGTAGGTTTCAGATTCGCCATCGTCGAATACAGGAGGCGTCGGATGGCTCGCCAATACGTGCAGGGTCTTGGTTCCTACCTTAATCGGAACATCCCAGTGGCTCTTCGATGACAAGCGATACGCGTCGAGTTCCTCGTCAGTGTAGTAGCTCGTCAAATCGCCGTTTTCATCGGAGTCATCCGGGTCCGGTGGCAGATACGCTTCCGGCATGTCCTTCCAGAGAAATTTCTGGAAGGTACGGGCCTCGTCGTGATCGATCGGATACTTCGACAGCAGAATCATTCCATATTGCCCGGGGAAGAATCCAAAGCCGTACGCATCGTTCGGGCCGTCAACATCACCATCGTTGTTGAGATCGAGACCTGAGGGCACGCCCGTATTTACCGGGGCGACAAAGGAGTAATCGTAGAAGATCGCATCCGTGTCGTCCGCCTGCGCTACCTCGAGATAGTTTTCGCGGAAGTCGTCGATCGTCTCCTGAGTCGCGCCCGCATCGAAGCTGTCTCCATCGTAGAGCTGATCGAATTCGTTGATGAGAATGATGTCGGCATTGGAGCGTTGAATGACTTCTGCGATTCCAGCGATCTGCTTGTTCTCGCCATCGTCGAGATCCGCAGCCAAATCGCCATCGGACGAGCGATTCATCGAGGCGTTGAACGTCGCTACTCGGATGTCGCCTATGAGTTCGGGCGTTTCGAAGCTGGTCACGCGGACCGTTTCCTTCTTTTCGACAACCGTTCCTTCGTCATCGGTTACTTCTAGAGTCACTTCGTAGATGCCTAACCCTTCGAACACGTGGGTTGGAGCAGCATCGGCGGAATCGCTTCCGTCTCCGAAGTCCCAAGCGAAGGCGTACGGCGGCACGCCTCCGCTAACCGAAGGAGAGAAGTCCACGCTAGTACCGTTTTGCGTATAAGATTGCTCGAAGTTGAGCGGTCCGGCCAGTTCGGCGAAACAGACGAGATCGACGCCAATTCGCTTGGTCGTTCCGCCGCCATTTCCAGCAGACAGATAGTGGAAGGCGATCCGCATCTCATCCCCTGTAATTCCAAACGGCAGACTCGTGACGGGAATCCATGCGTCCGAAGTCGAACCATTGAGCCCCGGAGGAGTGATGTCCACCCAAGTCGTCGTAGTTGGGTCGCCGGTGTAGTCGTTGGTCACATACACGATCAGCGGCTTTTCCAGAGTGTCGCCATAGCGTTCATAGTACATGAACTGGGCAACGTAAGCATCGTTCGAGGAAGCGAATGCCGGGCTGATCAACCAGTCATCGGAAGCCGTGCCGCCATTGACGCCACCTGCTTCAGATCCGAAATTGTTGTTGACTGCGCCTTGCATGCCATCCCGCGTATCGTACCACCAGCCGAGCTCGGAATCGAGATTGAAGACCGTCCAAGGAGAGTCGCCATCGGCTTCGATGTCGCTATCTTCAGCGCCTTCGAAGTCGAATCCGCAATCTCCTGCCAAGAGGAAATTAACCACGCGAAGCCGTACGCTTTCGCCACCTGCTCCGCCGAGACCCGTGTAGCGGATCGCGACAGAGGCATTGCCCTCGACTGCAGAGAAATCATAGGGACCGAACTCCGTTGGATCGCTGGCTGCCGTCAGCTCTGCAATTTGCGTCCAACTCGCCGAATTCGGGTCGGGGTGCGTTTCGGGATCGTAGTCATTCGAGTACCAAACCGTTGGCAAGGGACCGCTGAAGTCGACTTCCGCTTCGATAAAGAGCTGCTCGGCTGAGAAGAAGTCGAACGCGATTGGATCGGTCGTTATTAGCCAATCTTCCGTTCCTTCGTCTGCTCCATAGTTGTTCCCTTGAGCAGATCCGCCATTGTTGTCGACCCATTCGAAATTCGCATCTGGCTCCGCTACGTCGACCGCTGTGAAAATACCCAAATCGCTCTCGAAGCTTTCTTCGACAATAACGAAGAGATCGGACTCCTCCGTTTCGCCAGAAGCTACATCGCTGCTCGCGCTAGCGCCATGAATGTTGAAGGCTGAAACCCGATAGCTGTACTCCGCAGCATCATCCAGATCCTCGTCAATGAAGCTAGTGAACGTCCCAGGCAGCTCCGTGGCAACCACCTCCCAAGTCGCGTCGCCAGGCTGCTGACGCTCGACTTTGAAAAATTTGGCATCCGCTTGCGCATCCCAGGAGAGCGTGAGCGTTTCAACAGTAGCTTCGCCCGCCATCAAGTTCGCGGGCTTCGCAGGGGCCGCTCCTCCATCAGTAGAAGTATTCCAGGCAAAAAGTTCCGCATCCAATCGCATATCCGAACTTCCACTGTTTTCTTGATGTACTGAAACTGCCAATACATTGCCCGTGGATAGGAGAGTCACCTCTTCGCTATTCAATGGAATGTGTTTCCAATCGCGTTCGGACGATTCGTTCTCTGAAGCGAAGGTTTCGTTGCCAACCACTAGGTCCAAATTGATATTGTATCGAGCGACCTCTACTCCGTTGAGGAAGACAACTGCTCCGTCATCCACTTTCATGTATAGGTCGAACATCACGATCTCGGCCGGATCGACCAAATCAAACTCTTTGCGGAAGTAGTAAGCCGCTTCGCGAGGTTCCGAGGGCTGAACCAGATCGGTCGCAAGTACCCCCGCCGACTCTCCATAACCGAGGGGCGAAGGCGAAGCGCCCAAACCCGTTCCATCCGTTGCCTTGTTCCAATCGGCTCCCGGAGCAAAGCCTGTGTCGTTCCAGTCCGCGGAGGGCCCCACGCCATCTACGCGGAACTCCCAGTCATCGCCACTTGCAACGACTTTTTCTCGGATCAAATCCGATCCGCGACCTGAAATGTCGATCAGCAGCAGCTGTCCGTGTTGCACGAGCTCCGCGCTATCGGAAAGTCCGACGGAGGTGTGAACCTGAACAGAAGCTGCGAACCAGCCTTCGCCCAACACATTCTTCAGGCTGACTATACCTGAGGACTCTTCATCGCTGGTCATATATTCCGACCCACCTTCGACAAAGCGCTCTCCCACGTGGGCCGCGATTTCCTCTAACTGACCTGTCGTAAGGTCGTATTCCCAAATCTTGGACAAACGAGGGTCGCCTCCTAAGTCTTCTTGGATGTAGAGCTTTGGATTGCCGCCGATTACCTCAAACGCCATATTGTCCATGCTTCCCAGGCGAGACGCAGGTCCATCCATCAACAGCGTCATCGTTCCACCAAGCGTTGGATCCATGATATCGTCGAACTCAAGTTGCCACAAGCGCGTTACCGCATTCAGTCCGTTGGATTCCGTTCCCTTGGTGACGAAATAGAACTTGTTCTCGTGACCAGCCCGCGTATCCCACGCGCCGTCTTCAGGGCCACCCATCTTCAGCGTATCCGCAGCCTCGCCACGCGTCGTTAGTTCGGTACCATCTGCGGGGCGATCCCCATCCGTACCAAGAGCGGCAAGCGTGAAAGTCTCCACTGATCCGATCGCAGTCGCGATTTCCGTGTCCATTTCATAGGGCTTGCCCGCTACTTTGAGGCCATAGAGGGTGCCGTCAACCAGACCAGCCTTCTCGACTTCCGACCCCGTCGTGCCTTTCTCGCCCACGTAGAAGTAAACCTCGCCATCCCCGTCGTCGTCAGTCAGAGCGACGATCGTCTTGTCCTGTTCGTAAGGGCTGAGCAATACGTTTTCGAAGGCCGCGAAACCGAGATGTTCCAGGTGATAGCTCTTGCCAGCATCAGGGCCCGTCACTACGTGCCCAAACGCTCGTCCTCCAGAAGTCTCCTCGCCGTTGAAATAGAGGATCTCGGTCGACCCCTTGCTGGAACCGGAATTATAGATCGCGGTAGGAGGCGGCAGATCGGAAGAGCAAAAACGGTTGAACTCCGCCAAGTCATCGACTCCCGGAACGACCTCAACGAAGGCGTCCGTCCCTTCGTCCCACTGGAAGAAAGTCTTTACGAGATCATCGCCCTCTACAACCTCGTGAGTCGTCTTATCGATTTTCCACTTCGAAATAAATGCCCCCATTTCGCCATGGTCGCGCTCTACTCCGGCATTCGAATTCAATTCGTGATTGACGAGTAGATAGAAAAATCCGGTTTCCGCTGGGCTCAAGTCGTCGCCATCGATAACCCCAATGCCATCGGGGATTCCCGCTAGTCGAGTCGTGCCGCCACCAGTCTTTGGTATCGTACCGTCGTCTACCGTCAGGATCGACTTCACCGTCACGCCTGAAAGGTGCGACTCTACGTAGGGGTCGACCGTCGTGCTAGGAGAGATGTCAGCTCTGGCAGCGGATGCGAAAAACGCCATGGACAAGATACCCTTGGCGATTGCCGAACCTATTTTTTTGGGAGTGATGAAACGGGCTGAGCGAGCCACGGTAGAGCAATCGAATACGAAGTTCATGTATCGGCTATTGTTAGGATGAGGAATAGAGTCAGGATGAATTTAAAACTCTATATATGTGTAATATTTATATACACTTTAGAGTCGTTGGATTCTCTAGAAATTAGTTAACACGGAAACAATCTCTTGATGCTTTACCCCTGGAGTCAACTTCTCGCATCCAGTTCACATTAGCTTAACTTGGATGGAATATAATCGTAACATCGTAACCGATACGTAAAACCCTAGACTATATCTTAACGATGCGAAACGGGAGAGCGCTGCGATGACGATTTGGCGCCATTGAGCAATTTGACCGCGATAGCGGCGCGACCGATTCGAAGATTCGAGAAACTAGCAATTCAAGCGATCGAGCAATCCTATACCGGAGATCACCAATCACCTCCATCCTCGACATCAAGCAATTCCCATGGTCGACATTTCCGCTCAACCCGAACCCTACCCCGCTATCGAAGAAACAATAAGGTGAACCAGAAGAAGAGAATTGCAGTCGGAACGGAATTATCGTAAGCGTCTCTCGAATTCGACAATTGAGTTACAATGCAGCGACTCAGTTGTTTCTTACTTGAAGCAATCGACTTCCAATAATTTCACCTCTCGTTATGATCTCCCGAATTCGCAACGCGTATTGCCTATTTCTAGTCTTCGTCGCTCCCGCGTTCGCTGATTTCGAGCCCTTTCCACCAACTCCTGAAGGACAACGCTATTCGAACGAAATCGCCCACCAAGCTCTTTCAAATTACTCGGATTTGGCCTGGGAAATGTATTCCGACGCCGTACGCGAGATCGTTAAGTTCAACATGGCGATCTACGCGTTTCGGAAGGATCCTGGACCCGAAACCTTCGCCGAGGCTAGGCGACTTTGGATAGAAGCTCGCAAGGTATATGGACGCACGGAAGTCTTCCGATTTTCGGAAACTGCGATCGATGAACTAGAGCTGGAAATTCTCATCAATGCCTGGCCGCTCGACGAGGGCTATATCGATTACACGCGCGAGGATCCGAATGCGGGCATCATCAACAACCCCGACGAATACCCGAAAATCAATAGCGTCGTCCTACCCAAGTTGAACGAAAAAGGCGGCGAAGCGAATGTGGCAACGGGATGGCATGCCATCGAATTTCTCCTTTGGGGGCAGGACTTCAATCCAGAGGGGCCTGGCCAACGCCTCTGGACAGACTTTACGACCGCGCCCAACGCCGACCGGCGTATGCTCTATTTGGTTACGGCAACTGAAGTTCTGCGTTTTCACTTGGTCGCCGTTGCCGACGCCTGGAATCCCTTCAATTACGATGGGGCTCCTGGCGAATTCTTCCTGCGTCGCCCGTCGCGAATCATCCGGAGCATTCTAAGAGGACTATCCGCTATCGGCGGCCGGGAACTTGCTAGCGAACGCCTCGCAGCCGCTCTACGGAGCCGTTCCCAGGAGGACGAACATTCTTGTTTCAGCGACACCACTCACAATGACCTCGTCGCCAACATGGAAGGTCTCGAATCCATCCTCTTCGGAACCTTCACCAACGCTTCCGGCAAGGTCGACATCGCTGCTCCTGGCATGATCGATCTCATTGCGTCCGCAGACGAGTCACTCGCCGACGACGTCAAAGAACAATTCCTGAGAGCTCAACATCTGGTCGCTGCGATTCCCGCCCCATTCGACCAATCGATAGTCGCTCCCGACGACAGCCCCAAACGCAAAGCGATTCAAGATGCTATTTCGGCTCTTTGGGAATTCGTCTATACGCTCTCCGATGCTGAGGAGGCGATGGAATTGAACGTTCGGCGTTAATGAGAACCGCCCTCGCAGTCGGCGCCCTTACAGGCTTTGTGGGCCTATTGTGGGCTGACTTTCGCCTTCCTGGAGGCGAGACCACCGTCTACGACGACTCGCGCGAAGCCTTTGCCCAGCCCGCCGACAATCTCGATCCCCGGTCCCTCGCCCAATTCTTTTCAGGAGACACAGTGTTCAACACCAACTGGGTCAACGCGTCTTCAATCGTGCAAGGTCGCGACGGCCTGGGCCCCCTCTTCAACACCCGCTCATGCTCCGCGTGCCATTTCAAGGACGGGCGCGGCAGGCCACCCGAGCCTGGAGAGATTGCCAGTGGATTGCTCGTTCGCATTAGCCTACCAGGCGAGACCGAACATGGCGGGCCCAAACCTCATCCCGTCTATGGCAATCAGATCAGCGTGCGAGCTTTGCCCGGACTAAAACCCGAAGCAACGCTTTCAGTGAGCTACGAGGAGATCGTAGACGCCTATCCAACCGGTGAGAATTACCGTATCCATAAACCTATATATTCATTGAGCGATTGGATGCAGGACGTTCCAGACTCCGATTTTCAAACATCGCCTCGGGTCGCTCCCAGCGTATTCGGTCTGGGATTGTTGGAATCGATTCCAGAGAGCCGCCTCCTCGACATGGCGGACCCAGAAGACAAAGACCAGGACGGCATCTCCGGGCGACCCAATCGAGTTTGGAGCGTCGCCGAGAACATGGAAATGCTGGGGCGATTCGGATGGAAGGCGAACAAGGCCACGCTACTCGACCAAATCGCCGGCGCCTTCCAGGGCGACATTGGCATTACCTCCCGCCTCTTTCCCAATGAGAATCACAGTTCGTTGCAAACCGAGGCCGCTCGTCTACCCAGCGGGGGCAATCCCGAGCTCGTCGAGCGCGATCTGGAGGATGCTCTATTTTACATGAGAACGCTCGCCCCACCAGCCGCTCGCTTCGAAAACGACGAAGCCTATACGGAGGGACTCCGTCTTTTCGAAGAATCGCAATGCGCTCGTTGCCATATTCCCAGCCACACCACCGGGACCGATGCGTCTATTGCGGCCCTATCTTCCCAGACCATCTATCCTTATACGGATCTACTGCTCCACGACATGGGCGAAGGCTTGGCCGACAATCGGCCGGATTTTGAGGCGAACGGACGTGAATGGCGGACGCCGCCACTTTGGGGCATAGGCCTGATTCCAAAAGTGAACGGTCACAGTCGCTTGCTACACGATGGAAGAGCCCGTTCCGTCGAAGAAGCCATCCTCTGGCACGGTGGGGAAGCCGAGGCCAGCAAAGACGCATACATGACCCTGCCGAGAGAGGAACGAGCCATCCTCATCCAATTCGTCAGCGCTCTCTAGCGAGCGGCTAGAAATGGTCAGCCCACGGCCTTATCCATTTCATTCGACCGTCGTATCCGACTCGTCGACCAGCTCGAATTCAAGTTCCTCAACCCAGGCAGTACCTATCCCACGGAAGCTCAATCCGTACCTAAGCTTGGCAGCGTTCTTGGGAACTTCGAATTCGATTGAAAAGTCGCGTTCCGACGCCACCGCGGAAAAGTCGATCGCGTCATGCGCTAACTTGAAATCATTTACGTCGTTAGCGCTGGCCCAAAGAACGATGGATCCAAATCGATCGTCGAACCTCAATTGAGCGCGAACCGTCAGTCGATTTCCCTTAAACCGAGACGCGTTCATAACCTGAGTCCATTCGCGACGCTCCTCCGAAAGAGCGAATTCGAACGGTTGCTGATTCTCGGTCCGTCCCAGCTCGTCACTGTCTTCCCTTTCCAAGCCAAAAGGCCCGGCAATGCGCGTAAGCTTAACCAAACGCTCCGCTTCCTTGCGTTGGTCTATTTCACCGGTCATGGCGAAGACGAACGACGTTCCGAAAATCGCCATTCCCGCAAAAGCAAGGCAAGGGCGCTTTCTGCGAGAGCTGGCGATCAACTGTATCCGCTCTTTCAGCGCACCGGATTTTCGGCTTCCCAATAAGGAAAGCGCCCCTCCGGGAGCGTAATGAGCGCCACGCGAAAACCGAAGAACTTGCAGAAGCGTGTATCCATATTCCTGAGGAGATCTGACGCAAACGCTGTCCACGACTTCCAAGTCGCACGCCTTCTCCATTTCATCCTTGAATTGCTTCAACACCAACCAGGCCAGCGGATTATACCAATGGAGATAACAGAGCAAAAGCAATGCGTGATGCAGAAAAAGGTCGCCCCGGCGATAGTGCGTCAATTCGTGCATGAATACGCATCGTAGCTCCTGCTCGCTCAATTCCGCGGCGCAGCGCTGCGGAATGACGATACGCGGATTGAATACGCCGGCAATCCCGGGCGTCTTCACATCGTCCGATACGAGCAATGGCACATTCGCATAGATTCCCATTCTCTGTCGCGTGTCCTTGAATAGCCGGTACAAAGAACCATTGTCATAGCGGGTCGCCGCTGCGAAAAATCGAGAAAGCTCCGATACGTTCTTCAACAACCGGATCGACATGAACGCCACTCCGGCGAGCCAAAGCGCCATTAATGCCGTCTCCCAGGAAATCGGAATCCGCGAATCGATTATCTTTTGATCCTCGTCGCGCAAAGCAGGTATGATCGTTTCGCCAATGCCCGCATTGACCACCCCTCTCCGGATCGTTTCCGTCCAGGTGGACGGTTGCAGCTTTTCGTGGGCATTGAAGATGCTCCCGCTAAACGGCAATGAAAAGGGCAAGACCAAACGCAGCAAGAGAATCGCCCACGCCCAACACAAGAGCCGAGGCGTAACCATGCGCTTTAACAGGGGCGTTAGAACGAGAAGCACCGTCGCGAGCAGGGCGAATCGGATCGTTGCGTCCCAATATGACCAGAAAAGATCCGCCACCCTACTTGCCCTTCTCGTCCAACAATCGTTTCAACTCATCGATGTCGCTCGACGACAAATCCTCGTTTTCTATGAAATGCAACATCATCGGAGCGACTTCGCCCCGAAATACCTTGGAGAGGAATTGGCTGCCCTCCATGCGACGACACTCGCTTTCGCTAAGCGCCGAATGGTACACATTCGCCCGTCCAATACGCTTGGATGCGATCACTCCCTTGCCTTCCAGGCGCACGAGAAAGGTATTTACGGTCTTCTGTTTCCACTGATCGTGAGGCAATAAAGCGAGGACCTCGACCGCCGTCATCGGCTCGTGATCCCACAGCACCTTCATCACCTCCCACTCGGCATCTGAAATTCTTGGGGCTTTCGACATTTCTTACTATTGTAGGACTTACTACTGATTACAGTTGTAATCAATTGTCAAGCGACGAATCGCAAAGGCGTTCCGGGCTCGAATTTACTGCCCTGTTAGACACCGCATTGCTCGGGACGTTCAAAAGGAACCGTTGCCCCCAATCCTAGAGGCTCTCGAAAAACTCCAAGGCTCGCAGCCCGTGCCAAGGCCCTCCGTGAAGGAGTCCTCGAGGGAAGCCGCAATGCCCGCCCCATTCCGGGACTTCGAGATGGAAGGACGAATGGGAACGCGCGATCTCCCGCGGATAGCAAGCCGGAGAAAGAAAGGGATCGTTAGCGGCGTTGACGAGCAAGGTTGGACGGCTGATTCCATCCAAGGAATGGAGGCTGCTGCACCGAGCCCAGTAGTCCTTCGCCCCTTTAAAGCCATTAAGCGGCGCCGTGTAGACTTCGTCGAATTCGTGAAAGGTTTTCATGTTCGCGCAACCTTCCGCATATTCGTATTGCGGATACAGGCGTGACTTCTCCTTTAACTTCGAACAGAGCATCCGAACGAATCGCTTCATATAGAATTGGTTGCTGGATTCCGCTAGTTTTTCCGCCGCTCCTGCCAAATCGCAGGGAACGCTGAACGCTACTGCTGCCCTAACGCTATCCGGCGCTTGATTGCCGAGGTCGCCAAGGTATTTGAGAACGACATTCCCGCCGAGACTGAACCCAACCAGAACGACTGTCTCGAAACGAGACCCCACTTTCTCGACCACCTCTGCCAATCCCAAAGTGTCTCCGCTATGATAGAATCGCTTCAATCGATTCGGCTCTCCGCTGCATCCACGCAAGTTCAATGCGCCCATGGCATATCCTTGGCCCTCGAAGCTCCTGATCAAGGCTTTGACATACGGAGCCTGCGAATCCCCCTCCAACCCATGAAGGGCCAAGCAACAGCGGGCGAGAGAAGCTTGAGCAGGCTTTGCCACCCAATCCACGTCAACGAAGTCTCCATCCGACAGTTCGAATCGCTCGCGGCGATAGGAAATGCGTAGTCTTCGTCTGGTGACATTGGGAAGAACCGTCTGCCAATGCGGCCCACCGTAGTACCAAGGGCTCCGGAAGCTAGAGTTCTCGATGATTGGCATTCGAGAATGCAATTCGAACCCGACCCATCGCACAAGCCTTCGATTGCCGAATTCCCCAATCGAAGATTCGAATCGAACAAGCAAGGCGCCGAACCGATCAATAAATATCCAAATTGTCGCGCCAGTGGCTTGAAGCGCCGAAGGGAAACCCTACAACTACTAGTCATGCAGGAACGGGAAGAGCCGATTTCGACCGAGCCAGAGGCGCCGTCCAGGAAAGTCGCCCGCTTGGTGGAAATGCATCCGAGCGATATCGCCGCGGAGGTCGAAGGCATGGATCTCAGCGAAATCCGGGAGATCTTCCGCTCGCTGAGCGACGAGATCACCGCCGACGTCATCCCCGAATTGCCTCAGGAGCTCCAGACCGAGCTCATGGAAAACATGCGTTTGGAACGCGTGACGGAGATCATTCCCGAGATGCTCTCCGACGAAGCCGCCGATGCCTTGGGAGACGTTTCGCCGGAACGCCTCCAGGACATCATGGAGCAACTGCCTGAGGAGGAGTACGAGGAAATCTCCGACTTGATGGAGTACCCCGAGGATTCCGCAGGCGGAATCATGCAGAAGGAGGTCCATGCCATCGACCAGTCCTTGACCCTCGCTCAAGCCCGGGAGGCCATTCGAAAGGACGAGGATGAAGGCCAAGAGGATGAAAGCTCCATCTATCTCTATGTCATCGATTCCTCCGAACGGCTCAAGGGAGTCCTCCGCCTGAGAGATCTGCTTTTCCGCGATCTTCGACTCAGCGTGGGCAGTGTCATGATTACGGAAGTACGCTCCGTCAGCGCTAATGCGGACCAAGAAGAGATAGCGAATCTCTTCCAGAAATACAATTTCAGCTCGCTCCCCGTCGTCGACGATTTCGGCAAGCTCGTAGGGCGCGTCACTTCGGACGATGTTTTGGACGTCATTCAGGAAGAGGCGACCGAGGACATGCAGCGCATGGTGGGTATCTCGGGCGAGGAAACCGTTTCCACCCCATGGACTCGATCGGTCAAGAATCGCCTCCCCTGGCTTTGCGTTAACTTATGCACGGGATTCTGCATCGCCTGGGTCGTCTCCATGTTCGAGCCGGCAATCGAGCAGTATGCGATCTTGGCCTTCTTTCTCCCAATCGTGGGCTTGCTAGGCGGCAACGCGGGAAATCAGACGCTGACAATCGTCGTTCGGTCGCTCGCCCTCGGCGAGATCGAAGACAAGGAATGGAAGCAATTGCTCGCCAAGGAGGTGCTGACGGGAATCACCACGGGGTTCTCGATCGGACTGCTCGCTGGGCTCGCTTCATGGCTCTGGATCGGCAAGCCGATCCTGGGCATCGTCGTTTTCCTCGCTATGCTGCTGAACATGATTGCCGCCGCCCTCGCCGGCGTCCTCGTGCCGATCGGACTTCGGTCGGTCAAGGTCGATCCCGCGCTCGCTTCCTCGATTATGGTCACCACGGCTACCGACATAATCGGGTTCTTCCTCTTCCTAAGTCTAGCGACTTTGGCCATCAACGCGTTAAGCCTCTAGAAGGCATTTCTCGAATGGGATATTCAGACCCGCGATCGCCTCGATCGAACGGGCCTTAACCCTACGCGTAAATATTCGATTAAACCCCTGCAGGTAACCCTCAGTTGTAATTCATTATTCCGATACACTCTCTAACTTGGCGCCATATGTCTGCATCCCTCACTAAATCGATCGAAATCCGCGGTTACGAAAGCGGCGTTTAACGCAAAATCCCACCTCTTTCAAAATGTCCGTCTCAGTTCCCGTAGAAAAAATCCATCAATACCTGAGCCACTCGCTCGTCAAGGTCTTCACCACGATGGCTCACGCCAAGTGCGACCTGATCGGACAGGAAGCCTATTCGGGCGGCCAAGCGCTCAGTCCAGCGATCGATCCCGAAAAGGATGCCAGTACCCATATCCTCGCATCGTGCGTCGGCTTCGCCGGCGATGTGAGCGGCGTGTGCTACCTTTTCATGGGCAATCTCTTCGCCCTGCACATCACGAAACGCGTTACCGGCTTGGACGATGAAGACTTGGACAGCGAAACCGTGCGCGACGTGTGCGGCGAAATGACCAATATGGCCGCAGGCACGTTCAAGAACTGTCTGGCCGATCTAGGTCTCCCTTCCACCCTGACAGTACCTACAGTCATGCAAGGCAAACGCATGGCGATCAATACCGCTGGCACCGCCGACCAATTCCGCTTCACTTTCGAAGTAGACGGCTTCCCCGTGTTCGCCGACCTCTTGCTCTCGGAGCGATAGGCGCTCGATTCTCCAGCGACGGACGATTCCTCTCTACGTAGAGAGGCCCACCTTCGAAGCAACCCGATAGACGCATCTGCGCGAATCGGTCAATAGATGCTCCGTTCGCTCCACTGTCACCGAATCGCCAAACGTCTGCTCGAAGACAGCCAATTCCGTAGCGCACAATCCTGCGCAGGCTTCCGCGGCCTCGCAGATCGGACAGTGATTTTCAATCAGGTAGCACTCCCCATTCTCCCCGCGCTCCACTTCCGCCATATAGCCTTCCTCCGCCCGCAGCTTGGCTAAGGCTTCCGTCCGCTGGTAAAGCGAATCGACCGCATCGAGTTTCTTGGAGTACTCCTCCACCTGGGACGCGCCACGGCGCTCCAGCAGGTTCTGCATGCCTTCCGGACCTAAGGTCGCATCCAAGCCGCGCAGCAAATCCAAGATTAAATCGCGGTGCCGATCCGAAAAGTGGCGATTCGCCTGGTCAGTCAGCTCCCAATATTTTGTGGGCCGCCCCTTGCCTTTCGACAGATCGCTCGATGTCACATCGCCCGCATCCTCAAGCTCGCGCAGGTGTTGGCGCACTGCCATCGACGAAATCCCAAGCTCCTCTGCCATAGTATTGCTCGGCAACGAGCCGCGCGTCTTCAGCTTATTGAGGATCTCGCGACGCGTCTCCCAGTGGGCGCCTTTGTACTTGCCGTCTTTCACCGTTGATTGAGCGATTAATGAGCGTCTGTTCCTCGAAAAACAGCCGCCCGTAAGCTCGTGGATTATGTTTCCAAAGAATTTTCTTACCTTAAAATGTCGAGCCTATTCCTAGGACGACCAGCCCTCAAGGCCTCTCCCCAGTCGCGACCCGTCCTTTTCCCTATAGACAAGGTGCGATGAGGCGCTATTGTAAAAGGCACGTAAATACGTTCATGGATGACTTGCTGATAGTTCGGATGTCGGATCGCTCTAAGAAGCGCTTCGAACGACGGAAAGGCCAAAGCGCCGCCCCTTTGGGCATGCACTTGGGGCTCGCCCTAGGTCTAGCGTTGGGCATCGGGTTCGCGGCCGTATCGAACGCCGATCCTAAAATAAGCATGGCGCTCGGGCTCGCAATGGGAATTGCGTTCGGCGGACTCTCCGGTCGATTTCTAAAGCGAAACCGGCCCTACGAACGACGGACTGCCGCCTACTCCTATCAAGGCATGCCCTTCGAAAGCGAAGACGAGCAGACGGACGATTCGACGGAGGGCGATTCGAACTCAACCGCGACCGACTAGCGAGCGATCAATCGGCTCTCGTTGCTTCCGAATGATCGACGATCGCTCGGCAGGGGCCCAGCGGCGCCTCGAACGCAATTATGAACCGAATTTAAAAAGGCCCTAGGGAGCCCTCATAACACAGGAGGCGATTCAATTCCCTTGAGGCTCACGCGATTGGTGTCGATACGGAGTAACAACCGAATCCCACCAACAAGCCAATGCCGCCACGACTCGGGAATTTGGCGGTACGGGTCTGGGATTGAGCATTTGCAAACGCATCGTCGAATTGCTCGGCGGCGAAATGGGCTATTCGAGCGTGGTAAACGCGGGTTCGACATTCTGGTTCAAGCTGCCGCTTCACAAGCCGCCTCAACCCAATGGACTCACTGAGCCGATAGATCCATCGACAAGCCACCGAGCGCTCCTAATCGATGATAACAACAACCTCTATAACGCGCTGAATCCCTGGTTCGAGCAATGGGGCATATCCGCCAATATCGTGTGCGATACGAGGGACTTGATCAAAGCCTTGGGCGAAAGCAAAGACGCAAATCCTTATTCGACGGCTTTGATCGACTCCAGGAGCTATCTCCCGAATCAAGCGTTCTTGGATAACGCGTTCGACAAGGAACCAGCGTTGAAGGACGCTAAGATCGCCTTGCTCCATCAGCAATCCTTGGAAAAGCTGTCAATCGGCGAGGACGTATTCGATTTTCGCCTCAGCAAGCCAATCAGCATAAAGAATCTTAAAGCTCTGTTGAGCGGCGGGAAGGACGATCCGCAAATCCTCCCAATGAACGACGCTTCGAACTGGGAGACCATAGACGCGTCATCGAAAGCGATTCTAGTCATAGACGACAATTCCACAAATCGCCTGATCGCGTGCCAAAGCTTGGAGAAGCGCCATAAGGTCAAACCGGATACCGCAAGGGATGGCCTAGAGGCAATCGAGGCGATGAAGTCCCGCGAGTACGACCTCGTATTCATGGATTGCATGATGCCGAATATGGACGGCTACGAAGCAACGCGCTGCATAAGAGAAGGCTATTGCGGAAATTCCAACGACACTGTCCCCATAGTTGCCTTGACCGCGAACGCCCGACCAGAAGACAGGGTGAAGTGTATCGAATCTGGAATGACAGATCACCTAGCGAAACCGATTCGGCCGAAAGAACTTGCCGACACGCTAGCCAAGTGGATGGGAGGCCGCCATGCCGACAAAGAGGAGAGCTCGATAAGCGAGCCTCAAACGAGCGATCCGTCCGCCCTCTTCGATCCCAATCAAATCATAGAGTTAGTTGGCGATGACCGCGAACTATTGTCGAGTATCGCTAGCGAATTCATTTCCAGCACGAATGACATTGTCGCCGCCTTGAGCGAAACCTTGGACGATTGGGAAGCCCTGAAGACGCTCGCCGATAGCACTCGCAAGGAGATCGTCGGCTTTTCGCCTTAGCTAGGAAATTCGCTTCGGATAGGGTTACCTACTGAACCGATCGCTTGGACTTAACGCGCTCAAAGCGCTCGCGCTAAGTATCCAGATTTTGGAAAATCAGGCGATAGAAATCAGGGTGGGACAACCATGTCTGGGCACTGACGATCTTACCGTGAATCACCGCCTCTGGGCTCTTCCAAAATCCGCCCGCCGCTTCCGCTTCGGGACGGCAGTGTTCGTAGCAAGTCAAATCGACCCCCTTCAATAGACCTGCTGTCGCTAAAATTTGTATACCATGGCAAATGCTGTAGATCCATTTTCCTTGGGCATGGAAATCGCGGACGATCTCCAGCGCCTTTGGATCGTTGCGCAGGTACTCCGGCGCTCGCCCTCCGATCAATAGCACCGCTTCGTAATCGTCGACGACGACATCGGCAAAGGTGAGATTCGATTCCGCACCGTAGCCTGGCTTTTCAATGTAGGTGTCCCAACCAGGAGCGAAATCGTGCAACACGAGATTCAAGGGTCGTTTGCTGGGAGCGACTATGTCGACTTCGAAGTTCGCTTCCTGAAAACGATGCAAGCCATACAGCACTTCATAGCTTTCGCCGCCATCGCCGGTGAGAATAAGGATCTTTCTGCTCATAAAGGGGTATCTTGATAAAATTGTCCGATCGCCCAATTCTTATCTCCTTGCGGTTGGCCGCAAGCCTTTACGCGACTGGCGGAATGGCTCCTCCATTTTACTAGGTTTCCTCGGAAAACGGTTGCTTCCCCTCAGGAAATACCCCTCGATTCGGCACCTTCGATAGCCATTCTTCGATGCTGAACCGCGACACGCTTCCCCAACAGATAGTCCGCTTCGCTCTCGTTAGCGGAGTCGCTTTCGCAATCGATGCGGGTGTGTATCTAGCCTTGTCCGAGTTGTTGGAAATCGATGGATCGTGGGCCAAACGCATTAGCTTCGCATGCGTTTCCGTATGGGGCTTCTTCGCTCACAAGCGCTTCACCTTCAGGCATCGAGCCTTTAGCTCGAAGGAGCCCGTTCGATTCGCCCTGGTTTACCTTTCAGGATGGATTCTCAATAGCGTCGTTTACGATGGGACCATCGCTCTGGACCAATCCGCAAAGCCCGCCTTTCTCCTCGCCGCAGCCGCCTGGGCTAGTTGGAATTTCATTGGCCAGAAGTACTTCGTATTCAGGGACTAAAACGGTATCCAAATGGATCTTGAACGGCTCGTGCGAGAGGGCGCCGCCGATTAGCCCCCTGAGTGAGATTGCTGCGGACTGAGCGTTCCGTGGCCCAACGGGATTCGTATGCCCAGTTTATGCCGGCCATAAGTACAGTTTGAGCGGATTTTGACGATCTTGACAGTGGGCAAATGGTCCCAAGCAAACGCATTCGTCACCGTGAAAACTATCCAAACTCATCTCAGGCACGCATTTTCGGCACTCGTTGGACTGCAGGTACTCGCAACTGCATTCATGACCATTCCTCAATGCGGAGGCTTCCGAGAGACCCTGGCTAGTCTCTTAGGGCTTTCGGCTCCCCTCCTTTGGATTCCCGTTTCCTTGCTATTCGTAGCCAGTTACTTCGGAGCTCAGAAGCTCCTCGCAAAGACAATCGCAACGCCAATCGAAACCCTTGCCAAAAACGCTCGAGACGGAGAAACGACTGGATTCGCCTTCCAATCGAGGAGCCGACTCGAAGAGGAAGAAGCCCTGAAGCGTTTCGTGGAGACGCAGTCGAAGATCGCTTCGGATATCGAAGGGCGCTTTAGCGGGCTCGAAAAGTCCCTCTCGACTTCCCAGGAAGCCGTCACCCACCTCGAATCGCTCTCCGAACGCCAGGCCAAGGAGATCTCCCAATTCGAACAATCGGACCATGATCTAAGGGTGAAAAACCAATCCATGGCCGCGGAAATTGAAGTATTGCAAGCGACTCTCGATAGCGAACGTCGCGCCAAGGTCAGCCGAGAGGTCAAGATGCGGGCTCACGAAATCTATCTCCAGATGGAACGGGCCGTCGCAAAGGCCGCTGCCCAGGCGATCTGGATTCCGAACCTGATGGAACGCCTCAAAGCGCCCACAGACCAAATCAACGAACTGGCCCGCGACCTCGAATCCAATTGGACGAGCGCTTCGTTCGACAGCATAGGCGAACATATCGCGACGATTCGCGAACACAGCGATCGTCAACTTTCAATGCTGGAGAAACTCACTCCCGAAGAATTGCTCGCAGCCGTTCCCGAGGCTACTGAAATCCTCGAGGCCGGCGACGTGGAAATCGGCGACTCCGCCAAGGACGCTCCCCTCCCCAGCATAGACCGTCCTCGGATACAGGAACCCGCTCCCTGCAAAAGCGAAGCCGCAGAAGCGGTCTATGCCGCGATTCAAACCGAATCCGAACAACCTGTTGATGTCGAGGAACCCTCGATCGAGGAATCGCGCCCTACGGAACTCAGTCTTCAGTCGAAAGACCCCGCTGAATCCGAGCTAGCGTCTCTTGCCGAAGACGAGGCGGAAGCCGAAACGATCGTCGAAGAGCCCGCAGCCATCATAGAAAGCGAAGCAATTGCGATCCCCGCTTCAAACGACTCCTCGACTCCCATAGGCGAAGCGGAAACCTTGGGCGCGCTTCAGTCTCTCGTCTTCGAGCTGGTTCAAGACTACTCCGAAGAAGTCGAAAATGTGCGTATTGACGCCGACTTCCAAGATCCGATCGATGATGTCGAAGTCGACGAGGAGCTGCTGGAAAGCGTCCTCAGCAATTTGATCGAGATCGCAATCTACCAATGGAAGGAAGGCAGCGTGCGCCTGCGCGTCTCGCGCAAGGACGACTACATCTCATTCGCGGTCGATTCCGAAGGCAAGCCACTCGATTACGGAGAATTCGACGAAACGCAAACCAACCGAATCGAATCGGCGCTGGATCGGAAAATCGATGTAGACATGCCCTCTGAAAACGAGCTGCGCATGCGCTACAAATACGTGCCCGAGGAAAACTAGGCGATCCTCTTCGTCGGCGGCGCCTGAGCGTTCAAACGCCCATTCCGAATAGGGAGGCGACGGACTGGGAAGATTCTCTTACCTCGAGATTCAAGCCGCCTCAACTGGGGCATACGGGTCCGTCTCGATCTTTTTTTCCTGCTCAGGTACGCTAGGTCGCTTCGACTCCTTGTATTCGACGCCGTATCTGCGCAGTAAAGAGCGGGCGTCTCCAGACCCGCTATCCACTTGTTCCTTCAACCAACCGACTATCGTATCGCGATCCAGATTGGCGATGGGTCGATCCAAGGCCAAGCGGGCGAGTGTCCCTCTCGACTCGACATGTCCCTGCAAAGCCGCCTCCATGATCCACCATACGCCCGTATCGAAATCGATATCCACTCCTTTGCCATCGACTAATCGCTGGCCCCACTCGTACTGAGACCGGGCCCAGCCTGCCTCGGCCGATACCTCAAGCCACTTGATCGCCTTGCTCTCGCTCGCTCGAGCGCCTCTCCCCTCCAAAACGCATCCATATAGCTGATACGCAGATTTTGCAGCGTAAACGCGTCGCACTTCCAAATCCGCCGACCGATTATCGTCGTAGAGCGCTTTGAAAAGGGCATAGCCTCGCTTCGGGTTCGCCTTGGAGAAATCGCTTTTGGCGATGAGTTTCGCCAACCGAAATTTCGCGCTCCAAAATCCTTTGTCGCTCAATTCCTTCAGGATCCGATAAGCCTCCTCTGGATCGTAGCCCGACCAACCCTGATCCGCCATCAGCTCCGCATACACGACTAGGGCGGAATAATCTTTTGGCAACAACGCCTGAACGCGCTCGTGGGCCTCGTATTCGCCTTCCAACGTCAAACTACTAGTATCCAAAGGACCTTCGATATTCAGATACTCGGAAATCCAAAATGCCGCCTTCCCTCTATTCTTCGGGATTCCGTTTCCGTAGAAATAGTTAAATGCCGTATGCTTCATAGAAGGCCTATTTCCCAATTCCGCTGCCTTCTCCTCCCAGTAGGCGACTTCAACGGCGTCCGACTCCGCAAGAAAGCCTTCTCCATAGATTTCCGCCAGTTGAGCGCAGGCGACTAGATTTCCCTGTTCTGCGGACTTGGCGATCCACTCCAAGCCTCTCGAAACGTCACGCCTGACCCCTTTCCCTTCCAAATAGCAATTCCCGATATTAAACGCTGCAGTCGGATCGCCTTCGTCCGCCGCTTCTAGATACAATTCGCTCGCTTTCCACTCGTTCCGGACCACTCCAATGCCCTCGTTGTAGAACACAGCCAAGCTGTTCTTCGCAGTATCCAGCCCTAATTCGGCGCTCTTGGAAAAGTAGTAGAACGCTTGCTCAGCGCTCGGCTCCACGACAAGACCGCTCGCATAGCACACGCCCATGTGATGCAAAGCGACCGGATGCCCTTGCGAAGCCGCTCTCTTCAGCCACCAAAAACCGGTTTCGACGTTCTGCTCGACCTCTTCGCCGGACATATACAGCAGGCCCATCGTATATTGCGCTCTCGAGTATCCAGAATCCGCCGAGCGCCTGAACAAATCAACGAGTTGCTGTCTATCTTCCTTCACTTCTACCATCCAGCCGAGCATCTGACGGCGAGCTAGACTGTACAGGGCGCGGGCATCGTTTTCTTCCGCCTTGCTCACACAGAGCTCCATCGCCTCCATTGAATTCAAAACCCCTGGAGAATCGACTCCCTCGAGGACGAGCTGAGCGGCATACAAGCCCTGCTCAGCCGCAAACTCCAGCAACTCTCCCACCTCGAAACCTTCAGACCCCGGCAAGGGATCCTCCTTCATGAGGACCGCCAAATTGTATTGAGCCATAACCCAACCCTGGGCAGCCGCTTCGGCGATCAATCGCATCGCTTCATCGCGATTCTCCTCTATGCCCGTTCCACGATAATAGAGGATTCCCAACTCGGATTGAGCTTCCGCGTAGCCACCCTTTGCCGCCATTTCCAGCAATCCCGCAGCGAACTCCGCATCGAAATCCTTTCCATCGGTGTGCAGCACCTTTTTGGCAAACTGAGTCTGCATATCCAATATCGACTGGGAAATCTGCTCGCTCATCGCCTCGCCGTATTCCTGAAGATTCTGAATTTCAGTCGAATCTTCGAATTCCATATTAGTGGTATCCAGCGAGCGGCGCAATGCGTCCGAAGTCTGCAAATTCAGCAGTTCGAAATATTCCTTCGCTTTATCGATTCTCTTTTCGACCCTCCTCCCCTCTGCGTATTCTATAGCCAAATACATAGTCGCATCTTGGTCGCCTGCATGAGCCGCCACTTCGAACAACTCCAGCGCTCTCCCCACGTCGACATCCACCCCATGCCCGCTAGAATAGATTTCCCCCAGCAAATAGTGAGCCCGCGCCTTGATGCGGCGCAATTGCCCGAACTCTTCGATTCTCATTCGGAAGCTCACCTCTGGGGACACCAATTCCTCTAAGAGGCGTCGCGCCTCCCCATAGTCCTGCTCCACCCCGATTCCTTCCAGGCTCATCTCCGCAAGACTTAGCATCGAATTCGGAAAGCCCTGCTGGGCCGCCTCCGCAAGCCAGCGAGCCGCTTGCTTGTCGTTTTGCAGGACGCCCAATCCTTGCCGGTAGAGGGATGCCAGCAAGTCCTGCGAACGAGCATGCCCACCCACCGCCAGCTTCTTCAAAATACGCGGGGCCTTCCTTAGGCTCTCCTCGTCGCTCTGTCCCAAATACCCGATCGCTTCGTAGTAAAGGGCTTCCAACGCCTCCTCCGAATCGCTCGGGCCATGCGATTCCGTTTCCGCCGCGTTGCCTGAGACGGCAAAACCAAGCAGAGCAGCCGCTAAATACGCTGCGGTCTGAATTCGTTGGAGAAAGAATCGGGACATGGAAAGCCGGGATACCTCGCAATTCATGTCAGCGCCAATTCGGAGAGGCGCCAAGCGGTTTTTGCGATGCCAGGGCTCCTCAGTCAACTATCGGGGCGACTTCCGGACCGCTCGCCATACCGCCCGGCAATTCCATGATTCGAATGTTCCGAAAACGAACGGGCGCTCCTTCCGACTCCAAGCAAAGGTACCCCTTTTTGACTGACGAGTTTCGAATTCCGTTAACGAATTTTCCGTTGATGGACAGCTTGACGGTACCGTCTACGCATACAACCGTGTATTTATTCCATTCTCCTTTGCCTTTGCATCGATACTCGAGCGAAACGCTCCGCTTGCCGCGGGGATTTTCTGGAATCGCCGTTACAGTCCCCGCGCCAAATAGCTCTCCGCTTGCATAAGCCTGCACGCGATTGTGAATCTTAGGATATTCCAGTTCCAGCATTTGCACTTCCATCCCGCTGGGGAGTCGATTCTTGCTCGTCACCTCGCCTTCGCTCCAGACGAATACTCCTGAATTGCCTCCGGCTTCCAGGTGCATCCACTCGATCTCGAGAATGAAGTTCTCGTATTGCCTCTCGGTTCGCATCACGCCAATGGGCAGCCCCGTACAAACGATCATCCCGTCCTCCACCGACCACGTTTCGGGACCTGTATTCACGTTAACCCAACCATCCAGATCCTTCCCATTGAATAAAGGACGGAACTCAAGCGGCTCGCCCGCTGCCGCCCATGCCCCTATCCAAATACCCAGAATTCCTATCAATAACGTCTTCATAAGCATCAATCGTTTAACGACTCGTCATTCGCTTTTCGCGCGTTCCCTCCACCCAACCGGCTGCGTCCAGGCTTTTCTTTCGAAATCGCTGTAGTCATCGTACTTGAAATACGGAGGGGCGTCGCAATGCACGACCGCTCTAACGTAAAGCTCGTCACCACTCAATTGGTACATCGCCTTGGTTCCGCGAATCTCCTTGAACGTCATGCCAATTCCTTCGTCCGGATAATGAGCCGTTACTGGATGAGACAAGCCCTTTTCGTCCACGACATCCTCGACCGGTTCATGGTCGAGCGACACGCCCTTGAGCGAACCTTTAAACTCGATACGGTAATTCAGCCCCGGTTCCTTTTCGACTTCCAAGCGTAGAATGCGCTTCGATTCATCGAATTCCAATTCGCTGAGGACGATTCCTGTGGTGGCATAGAAATCTCCCTTTTCCATCGCCGCCGATATGGCATTCGCGGTCAATTCCTTCGCTCGTACCATGACCCAAGATGTGCCCGGAGCATTCATAATATAGTCGCCGATATGGTAATCATGGGTATCGTCCGTCGCCGTCCCGTAAATCGGGGGCAGTCCTTCGCGCTCCATGCGTATGGTATTGGCAATGTCCCAAATGCGCTCCACCGACGGACGAATTCCATCGCCCAGGTTGAAGCACTTCGAGCTGGAGTTCATTATCTCGACGCCCTCCAGGCCTCGCGCTCCGGCCAATTGCTCTCCGGTGAGCGCAAATTTGAAATTTGGATGATTCGCCTGCCAGAACACCGGACTGCCCGTATCCGCTTCATGGCTATGGACGAGAGACTCGTGGAATGCCAATTCCTCCTCGACCGAACGCTCGCTATTTCGATCTACCTGCAGCAACGCATCCACATTCATCGGATTGGTGTGAACCGAATAGCCGCTTGGATTCGTGGTCATCTCCAATCCTTCGATCATTATGAATTCGCCTGGTTCCTCCAAGAGCGATCGCACCTCGTCTAAAGGCATGAGACGCACTTGCTTCTCTCCGTCTTGAACCCGCGTACGCACGTGGCCCTTGCCCCACCGCTTTTCCGCCTTCTCAATGACGGGCAATGCCTCGTCAGCTCTCAGAGTCTTCCACTTCTCCCCACGCGAGAGAATATTGTGATCGGACAAGACCAGAAAGCGGTAGCCATGTCGCTTGTACCAATCAGCGACCGACTCAGGCAGATCGTCCCCATCCGACCACAGTGTATGGGTATGCGTATTGCCTCGGAACCATTGCGCTTCCTCTCCCCTGGCAACCAGGAGCGAAGCGCAAATCGAGAGTGTCGCTAATATCATTTTCGTGAACGATCTATCCTAACCATTAGCCAACCCTTCAAAAGACAACCGATGACGCCGTTACGTTCGCCAGCCGCTAGTTCACCTTGCGACTCGTTCCTTCGAGCTGATTCAATGCGCGGTTAATAACGCGTACCGTGTATTTACCTTTCGCATACAAATCTTCACGCGGAACGAGCGCCTTATGCATGCCCGCCAAAACGGGGCGGGCCATTTCGTCGATCTGGTCCAATACGATCGCTGCATGCAATCGCTCCCATTGCTCCCCATTGTCCAATTCGCGAGCGAGAACCGGCAGGGCTGCTTCGGGCATATCCAGACGGCAAAGCGCCCTCGCCGCAGCGATTCGCACCACAGCGGATTCATCCTTCAAGGCCTTCTTCATCGCCGAAGCGGCCGACTTCGCAGGGTTGCCGATATTCCCCACTCCGGTCGCCCCCCAATAGCGAATCGCTGGGTCGCGATCGTTCATCGCTTCAAGCAATTTGGGGAGAGCCTTAGGACCTTCCGACGCTTGCACTGCGATATCGGCGAGCCGCAGACTGAAAGTAGCATCGCTATTCTGACGCAGAATTCCGTATCGATGCCCAATCCGCTTTTCGCGTTCAATGATGATCGGCTCCGCGATCAATCCAGTATCTCGAGTTCGTTTGACCCACTCCAAATGAGCCTCGCGCAGCCGAGATAGCGTGCCCGCGTATTGAGCGTCATCCGCCAGGTTGCGAATTTCGTGCTTATCCGTCCAAGTGTCGTAAAGCTCTTCCACTGGCTTGGTCGGAGAAAAGTAGTGCTCTGCAGCAGGAGGAAGCTGACCCGCCTCGTGCAATCGCCTCAGATCCGCCATGGTCGCCCCTTTCTCAGGCGTATTCATATATTGGTAGTACGTTTTCAAGGGCTCGTAGTTTCGGATGTATTTATAGCGCTTGTCGCGAGCCATGCGAATAATGTCGTACCGCTCGTCCATGCGATCGCGGGCCCCGAAAACGAAATCTCGCGGCGAAGCGGCATTGCCGCCCAAAAACGGCAGGCCCTGAACATGGTCGGGGATATCCAGTCCTAGCAAATTCAATACGGTCGGCCCAAAGTCGATAGAGCTGACCAACCGATCGGTCACCGTACCGGGAATGCCTTGAGCCCCAACGCGGTACTTCTCCGGAATCCGGACGATCAGCGGCACGCGCGTGCCGGAATCGTATAGCCAGCGCTTGGCTCGGGGAAGTCCAACCCCATGGTCCGTCCAATAGAATATGATCGTGTCCTCGTAGAGCCCATCCTCCTTCAACTGGGCGATCAAATCGCCCGCCCAGGCATCCATTGCCGTGATCAGCTCGTAATTTCGCTTCCAGTCCTCGCGGGCGGCAAGCGTTTCCGGATAGTACGGCGGAAAGGTCGAGAGAGCGTTCGCATCCTGACGCTGATCCGACGTCAGATTCTCCGTGACGCTGCGGTACTTGCTTTCGCTGGCAATACCGCTCTCGTGACAGCCGGTGAAGTTGAAGACCGAGAAGAAAGGTTGGCTCTTATCCTCCCGATTCCGCCAGTGAGCCTTGCCGCTGGATTCGTCCCAGGAACCTTCGGGAGTACGGAATTGATAGTCCTGCTTGCTGTTGTTCGTACAGTAGTAACCCGCTTGGCGAAGGTAGCTCGGGAAGGGTCTCACCTCGGGCGGCAATTGGGCATCGCCGCGCATATGCTGCGTGCCAAGGGTCGTTTGGTACATGCCAGTGATGATTCCACTGCGGCAAGGGGCGCAGACGCCTGCAGTCGTGAAGGCGTGAGTGTAGCGCATCCCTTCTGTCGCCAACTTGTCCAAATGCGGCGTGATCGCGTGCGGGTCGTCGTAGCAGCCGAGGTGGGCATTGATGTCCTCGGCGCTGATCCAAAGAACATTGGGCTTTCGAGCCGATGAGACGAAGGTCGCGCACGCGAGCGCGAGGATAGAAAAGAGTATTCGGAGCATAGCGTTTCGGGAGAGTAATAGAAGAGACAAACAGCCCAACCCTTCCATTTACCTCAATCAAGATTAGATTCGACAGTTTGGCGATGCCGAACCCTCCTTCCGGATGGCACAACCCGGCCTCGAATGTGACTAAGAGAGTGCCTAACGCCCTATTCCTATGAGCAAACCTGTCGCCCAACTAATAGCGCTCCTCGCCTGCGCCGGCCTCGCATTCGCGGCCGGCTACCTAACGGGGAAGCGCGGCCGAATAGCGCCGTCACCCCCAACTGAAAACGGAGCGGATCCATTCAACCCCAGTACGGAGAACCAATTCGAAACCGCGCCGGGCCCTCCCAGATCGGAACAGATCCCAGCGCGACAAGAAGAAGCCATCGGAAACGCCCAAGGCGACCCCCGGGAAGACGGTTTTCAAGCCGCCCAGAAAAATGTCGCGGAGGCGCTCCAATTCGCTCGAACTCTTGAAGGACGCGAACAAGCCTTCATCGTGGCAGGCGTTTTCAAGTCGGTTGCCAGCCAGTCGACTGCTCGAAACGCCATCGCTCTCGCGAACGATCAGCAAGCCTCGTGGCGTGGCATTGCCCTCCAATCCCTCGTAACCACTTGGACAGGTCCGAATCGAAACGGAGATCGAAATGGAAACCAAAGGCAATCGAGAGGCAACGGAGGCAATGCCTACGGTATGGAAGCCAATTTAACGGCTCAACTCGCTCAATCCGATGTCGCGCTCGACACGCTTCTCGCCTGGCAGTATGCCTTCGCCCAAGGTCCCGCCCGGTCCGAAATCGCTGCCCGCCTCGCTACCGCATTGAGCGAGGTCGATCCGTCTCTCGCTTGGGAGCAAACAGCGAACTGGACGGATTGGGAACGAGAGCGCTTCGCCGACCGATTTCTGCAAACCTGGTCCGAATCCGATCCTCAGGCAGCGTGGAACTGGCAATTGGAAAACCCCGATATACTCTCCGAAACCACGCCTAGGGATATGGTCGAACGCTGGGCGAAACGCGACACCGATGGCCTCATCCAGCAATTGGACGCATTCGAGGATCCATCCGCCCGGCAAATGGCGATCGAAGCGGTCGCCGCAAAGCTTGCAGGCGAAGGAACCGCCCAAGCCCTCGATTGGGTCGACAGTCTTCCTTCCCAATCCGAACGCGATTCAGGCATGCAAGCCGTCCATGAAGCGACCCCCAAAGGCATTGGAGCCCTTCTCAAAACGGAAAACGGATTCCCCAAAATCCAAGAAATCGTGCCCGGGGGCGCTCTCGAGGGAACTGGGGCGCGAGCGGGCGACCTAATCGTTCAGTCGCGCGAACTAGGGGGCGAAGCCAACCACCTCCACGGTGCCCCGCTCCACCAAACCGTCGGGCGCCTGCGCGGCCAACCGGGCTCCGCAGTAGAGCTAAGGCTTCTCCGCGAGAATCCTCGGAACGGCCAACTCGAAGAGCATAGCATCACCGTCGAGCGCGACCTCCTTATCCTCGATCCCAATAGGAGCGGCCACGGAAATGAAGTCGACAGTCCCTAAGGAAGCGTTAAACCGCCATCCATGTCCGCCGAATCTTCTAAAACGATCTCTATCCACACCGAGTACATCGAGCTCTATCAGGCGCTCAAGCTCGAAGGGCTCGCCTCCAGCGGAGGAGAGGCCAAGCAAGTCATCGTCAAGGGGATGGTCGAAGTGAACGGCCAAGCCGATACCCGCAAGCGGGCCAAGCTACGCCCAGACGACACCTTCTCGTTCCAAGGCGAAACCTACCGGATCGTCCCTTCAACGGCTGGAAACAAGCCGAGCTAGCGGGCTACCTCGCTTTTTTAGCTGACAGGACGAATACCGGTCGGAACACTGCCTGCGTTCCATGAAGCAATATCTCGACCTGCTCCAACACGTCCTCGACAACGGCCAATTCCGCGACGACCGAACCGGTACCGGCACTTACTCCGTGTTCGGAGCCCAAACGCGCTTCGACCTGCGCGAAGGCTTCCCTTGCCTGACCACGAAAAAGCTGCACCTGCGCTCCATCATCCACGAACTGCTTTGGTTCCTCAAAGGCGATACCAACATCGAATATCTCAACGAGAATCGCGTTTCCATCTGGGATGAATGGGCCGACGAAAACGGCGACCTCGGTCGAGTCTACGGAGCCCAATGGACCGATTGGAAGACGCCCGAAGGCGGCAGCATCGATCAGATCGAACAAGTCATCGAGCAGATCAAGAACAACCCTACCAGCCGGCGCCTAATGGTCAGCGCCTGGAACCCCGGCGAATTGCACCTCATGGCCCTGCCGCCCTGCCACAGCCTCTTTCAATTCTACGTCAACACGGAGCGAGGCGAGCTTTCCTGCCAGCTCTACCAGCGCAGCGCCGACCTTTTTCTTGGAGTTCCCTTCAATATCGCCAGCTATGCCTTGCTCACCCTAATGGTAGCCCAAGTCTGCGATCTCAAACCCGGCGAGTTCGTCCATACCTTCGGCGATCTTCACCTGTATGCGAACCACATCGAGCAGACCAAGCTGCAACTGACCCGCGAACCGCGCAGTCTGCCCACGATGAAGATCAATCCGGACGTTAAGAGCATCCGCGACTTCACCTTCGAGGATTTCGAACTCGTGGACTACGACCCGCTCCCTACCATCAAAGCACCCATCAGCGTCTAGCCGCCTCGGGACGCCGCTTTCGGCGACCAGCTGAAGACAAGTCAATGATTCAACTCGTCCCATCCGCCCCCTGGCGAGCCATCGCCGCCATGAGCGAAAACCGCGTCATCGGCAACGGCCCCGACATTCCGTGGCGAATTTCCGAGGACTTCAAATGGTTCAAAGCCAAGACCATGGGCGGTATTCTGGTTATGGGAAGAAAGACCTGGGACAGCATCGGCCGTCCCCTTCCCGGTCGCGCCACTGCCGTGGTAAGTCGCTCCCAGCCGAAACTACCCAACGGGGTCGACCTATTGCCCAGTCTAGACGCCATCGACAGCCGTAACTACCGCGCGCCCATTTGGATTTGCGGCGGCGGCGAGATCTACCGCCAAGCCCTACCCCGATGCCAAGAGCTTTTTCTCACCCTCGTCAAGCGACAGGTCGAAGGCGATGCCTTCTTCCCCGAGTTCGAAGATCAATTCGAATTAAAGGAAACCCTTCGAGACGAATCCGAATTTCAAATACGCCACTACGTCCGGAAATAGGTCCATAAATCGTACCCCTATGGCGACTCGACGCTCGTTCGAGGGCACGGTCGCTTCAGGCTTACGCCCAATTCACCCTTTTTTCGCCTGAGGTTTGGCGGGGGGCTCCAATGCGAGTAGCGTTTTCAGCCTCTCTAGAACCTGAGGTTTTTCGCTTGCCCAGTTCCGAGTCTCCAGAGGATCCGCCTCGTAGTCGTAAAGCTCATACTCGACTTCCCCTTCTCCATGAGGCGTCCACTCCACGAGGCGATAGCGATCCGTTCGAATGGCTCGACCCAGATGGGAACGTTTATTGTACGCATGGTAGGCGTGATCGCGAACGCTCGCATTCGGGTTCTTCAACACTGACGTCAAGTCGACACCGTCGATCGGCTGCGGCCCCATTGGCTTAGGCAGCCCCGCCAGGGACGACAAGGTAGTGTAAATGTCTACCGTCTCCGCCAGCTGCTTCGATGAGCGGCCTGGTTTCGCCACGCCTGGGGCGTGGAAAATAATAGGAATTCGATTCGATTGCTCGTAGTTCGAGTGCTTCGTCCACGAGCCATGATCCCCCAGATGCCAACCGTGATCGCCCCAGAGAACGATGATCGTATTCTCGTCCAAGCCCAAACGCTCGACCTCGTCTAGCACCCGCCCAAGCTGGGCGTCCATGTAACTCACGCTCGCATAATAACCGTGGATAAGGTCTCGCTTCAAATCGTCCTCGTATATGACATCCTGCGTGGGTACCGGTTTGAAGGCGGTGATTTCTCCGCGACGTTTGACCGCGTAATCAGGAGCGCCCTCGGGGGCCTCCTCGAATTGCGGCATGGGCAGGTCGTCCCTGTCATACATATCCCAATACTTCTGAGGAGCCGAAAACGGCAAATGCGGCCGGACGAAGCCAACCGCTAAAAAGAACGGCTGCTCGGGGCTCTTGGCGAAACGGCGCAAGCGATCCACCGCGTGAGTAGCGATGCGCCCATCCGCATAACCCTCGTCCGTCACATCAGGACTCTCCCAGGCGGCCCCCCGCGGCAAGCTCCGAATGGGCTTGCTAAACTCGTTGGTGAAGAGGGCCTCTTCCCGGGTCAGTTTTCCATAGTTGCTCTCCGGCTCCAAATATTCGATCACCTTGTCCTTTAGATGCGGCACGCTCCAAGAAGCTTCGTCATTGGTATTGCGGTGCCCGATGTGAAAGACCTTTCCCATCGAATGGGCCACATAGCCATGATTCGTGAAGTGCTGCGGCAAGGTGACCGCATCTGGATAAATATCTCTAAACTCCGTGCCGAAGCTATAGAACCCCGTCGAAGTCGACCGACTGCCCAACAGCAAATTGTAGCGCGACGCCATGCACACCGACTGGTTGCAATAGGCCAGGTCGAAACGCACGCCCATATCCGCCAAGCGATCGATGTTGGGACTCACGGCAATTTCGTCTCCGTAGCAGCCTAAAGTCGGCTTGAGGTCGTCGACCAACAAGAGCAATACGTTGGGTTGGGAATCTGCCCGCATCGAGCCTGCGCTCAGGCTCGCCGTCCAAGCGACAATAAGAAAGGTTCGCAGTATAGGTGTTCGCGACATAGGATTAAGGGAAACAAGGGTTCAGTTTTCCACGGTGAATCGCATTCTCCCATCTGGCAAGCGATCCCGGTACGATTCGGCGGCCCAGGAACAGGGAAAATGCGAGCCAGCTACGTCTCAGGCTGCTTGCGAAAGGCTAGCAGCTTCAACTGCCGCTCTGGATCCCGATCGGGGAAATCGGGATCGGGAACCAATCGACGATCGAAGACGAGATCGGGAGCCGCCGTCTCGAAGGTGTTTTTAAGAAAGTCCGTTCCCAACTCCGGCGCGTTCAAGCAAGCCAGGGCCTCTCCCCCCGAAACCAGCAAATCCGGCAAGCGTCGGGCTACCTTTCGATAGTCCTTCCCCGCTTCGAAACTACCCCGCTGAAAGGATGGCGGATCGACAATCGCCAGATCGTATGGCCCCTGCCGTCTTATTCGGCCCCAAGATTTCAATACATTCCCCGCCAGGTAAGACGATCTTTCTACGGGCAGTCCATTGGATCGATGATTTTCCCGCCCTTCGTTCAGGGCCCCACTACTCATGTCCACATTTACCACCCGCTCCGCTCCGGCCTCGATCGCCACCACCGAAAACGCGCAGGTGTAGGCGAATAGATTGAGAACCCGCTTTCCTCGGCAGCGCTCCGCCAACCATTTCCGCCCCGGTTCCATATCGAGAAAGTAGCCGCAATTCTGTCGCTGACCAAACGCCAGTCGAAAACGCAATGGGCCCCGACGCGCGAACGCCTCCTCCGGCATAGAACCATGAATCGCGACGGTTGGGGCCTGGGGCAAATAGCGACGCTGCATCAATACGCATTCGACGGGACTGTTTTCCAATAGCGAATCGAGACCCATTCGAAAGTCCGACTCCCATCCCGATGGCGGTTCCTCGAAGAGCGTCACGCTCAACACCGGCTCGAACCAGTCGACACTGACGAATCCCAGCCCCGGGTAACACTGCCCGCGACCATGGAACAGCCGGCGACTTTCAAAGCGGTTTGCGGAATCGGCGCCCAAACCCGCTTTCAAGCAATCGAAAATAGTCTCCATAGGATATCTAATTCAAATGGGATTCCCTTGTTGCGTCAGTTCCAAAACCTAAAACGAGACTTACTCGAATCCGGTCTTGCAAAGGACCGTCGAGCGACTTTCATAGCCGCACTTCTACGCTGAATGGGCCTGTAGCTCAGCGGTTAGAGCAGGGGACTCATAATCCCTTGGTCGTGGGTTCAAATCCCTCCGGGCCCACCAGGCATTCGATCGCTCCATCCAATCGCTAAACGCCTCCCGAAGGCTTACTCTTCGACGACTGGATTCGTCAATCGCCCGATCTTCTCGATCTCGATCGTCACTTCGTCGCCCGCTCGCAGCAAACGGGGTGGTTTGGCCGCGATGCCTACGCCATGCGGCGTACCCGTCAGGATGACCGTACCCGGCAAGAGAGTGGTACTGCCGCTCAGAAACTCGATCAAGGCAGGCACATCGAAGATCATGTCGCTTGTATTCCAATCCTGAACCGATTCGCCGTTGAGAATCGTTTTGATGCTCAGGTCGTTCGGGTCGCCGACTTCGTCGGAGGTGACGAGGCAAGGTCCCATAGGAGCGAAGGTATCGAACCCCTTGCCGCGACACCATTGTCCGCCCCCGTATTGCTTTTGCCAATCCCTCGCGCTCACATCGTTGGCGCAGGTGTATCCAAATACATAATCCAATGCGTCTTCTCGTCCAACGTTCTTGCAGGGTTTGCCGATCACCACTGCCAGTTCGCATTCGTAATCCACTTGGTCGCTCTTCAAGTGGCGGGGCAACGCGATCGGGTCGCCCGGATTCTGTACGGTATTGAGCCCCTTCATGAATAGAGTCGGAAACGTTGGGAGGGAAGCCCCGGTTTCCTCGGCATGTCGCTTGTAATTCACACCGATGCACAAGATCTGCTTCGGTTCCACCGGGGCCAAGAGCTTGCGGACATCAACCGATCGTGCGGTAGTCCGAAATCCTCTTTCCAGATCGCCCTCCAGTTCCCACACTCTGTTTTCGGAATCCAATGAAGCGGTCACCCTATCCCAATTGGCATCGATACAGCGTATCACTTTCATAAAGTCAGATTCCTAGCAGTCAGCTCGTCTCCTATCCCACGCGCCAATGCCCGAGCATGACCGACGCGGCCATGGCAGCATTCAAGGACTCGCCTTCCCCGAAACTCGGTATGCGCAGTCGAACGTTCGAAAGATCCAGGACCTCTTTCGAAACCCCCCTCGCCTCGTTCCCGATTGCCAAAACCGCGCGACTCGGCCATTCGTACCCCTCGAGCGAAACTGATTCGCCCAGGTTGCTCGCTATGACTTGAAACCCGTTTCTCTGAAATCGCTCCAATTCCCTTGCAAGCGATTCGGCGCGGCCGATCGGCATATGGAAGATTCCGCCCATCGTCGCCCGAACAAGCTTTCCGTTTTCCAGTTCGGAACATCCCTCGCCCAAAAGGACCGCATCCGCTCCAAACCAATCGCAGGCCCGAACGATCGATCCGCAATTTCCGGGATCGCTGACGCCATCCAATGCCACCAAGAGGCAAGGCCCTTCGTTCGGCAGGTTCTCGACGATCGATTCCAGATCGGAGGGCCTTCGATCGACGACCCCAATCGCCCCGGGGCTGGTTCGCGTCTCGCTCAACGCCTTGAGCTGCGATTCTTGAGCGACATAAGCTTCTTCAGCCCGAGCCTCCACCGCTTTGCGCACGCACCGGTCCGCGTCCGAAAGCTCGCGCCCGTCTTCGAAGATCGCCGCTCGCAACGCGACATCCGCCTTGAGCGCTTCATCAAGCAAATGCCAGCCTTCTATCAGAAACCGACCCTCCGCCTCGCGATGCTTCTTGGATTGCAACTTGCGCAGCGCGGAAAGCTTTGCCTTGGAAAGCGGGATGGCCATCGTGGACCCATCAAGCCAGCTGACCGATGCATGTCCATCGAAAAGCGAAGCGCTCGAGCCAGGGGATAAATGGAACGGAATATCATACACTTGGATATGGATTGCTTTTACGCGGCGATCGAGGTTCGCGATCGGCCGGCGTTGCGCAAGGAGCCCGTTGCCGTCGGTGGGCGCAGCGCCCGTGGCGTGCTCACGACCTGCAACTACGCGGCCCGCGCCTTCGGCATCCATTCCGCAATGCCCACCTTCATGGCCCTGCAGAAGTGCCCGCACCTGATCATCCTGCCCGTTCGCTTTGACGCCTACCGCTGCGAATCCCAGCGAATCCGGGAGATCATGAACGAGTATACCGAATCCATCGAACCCCTTTCGCTCGACGAAGCTTACCTAGATGTTTCCCATCTCGATCGTTCCCCCGTTTCAATCGCCCGCGAACTTCGCCAGCGAATCCACGCCACTACAGGCCTGGTCGCATCGGCCGGCGTCGCTCCCAACAAGATGCTCGCCAAGATTGCCAGCGACTGGAAGAAGCCCGACGGACTATTTCACCTCGAGCCAAGCGATATCGATTCGTTCATGCTCGATCTGCCAGTATCCAAGATCTGGGGTATTGGGAAGAAAACCGCTGCTCGTCTAGCGAACATGGAAATCGAAACCTGCGCCCAGCTCCAAAGGCTGAGTGTTATCGATCTGCGCCATCTCTTCGGGAAATTCGGGGCCGAACTCCACGATCTTTGCCGGGGCATCGATTCTCGCCCAGTCACGTCGGACAGAATCCGAAAGTCCATGAGCGTCGAGCGTACCTTTCAGGAAAACCTGGATACATTCGACCAATGCGCCGAAAAGATGCGATCGATATTTCAAGAGCTGCAGGAGGACCTCTTCCACTCGAAGATCGATCGGCCCATTGCGAAATGCTTCGCCAAGGCCAAATTCTCCGATTTCACTCGAACCACCGTCGAGCGATCCGGCATCCCCATAAGCGTGGAATCCGCCATCGATCTCGTAGAGGAGGCCTTTGGGCGAAAAGCCCTACCCGTACGGTTGCTGGGGTTGGGAGTTCGTTTCGCCACCCCGGAAAGTCGCAGTTCGCAACAGTTCGAATTCGACTTCGAGCGGAATCGAAGGGAGACGGTCCAACCCGAGTCAACCGCCGCTACTTGAATTTCGAGATAGAGAATAGGGCTTCCCTATCGAGCGGATTTCGCGCAGAACATCCCGAACGTCAAACGCCATGCTGGAAGGCAAACGCATCCTATTGATTATCACTGGTAGCATCGCTGCCTACAAATCGCTTGAGCTGATTCGCCTCCTAGTCAAAGCGGGAGCCACCATCGAAGGCGTGCTCAGCAAGGGCGGTTCGAAGTTCATCACGCCGCTATCGGTGGAGACGCTAACCGGCCAGAAAGCGCACGCCGAGATGTGGGATCCCGATGCCTACGAAATGAACCATATCGAGCTGTCCCGGCGCGCGGATCTTGTGGTCGTCGCGCCCGCCAGCGCCGATTTTATCGCCAAAATGGCTAGAGGCAAAGGGGACGATCTAGCGTCCACTGTCCTACTGGCGAAAAACAAACCTACCCTCGTCGCGCCCAGCATGAACGTGGAAATGTGGGAAAATCCCGCGTTTCAGAGAAATCTCGCCCAAGCTCAAGCCGACGGCGCTACGCTAGTTCCCCCCCAGATAGATACGTTGGCGTGCGGCGAAGTGGGCATCGGCAAAATGGCCGAGCCGCAAACGATCTTTCGAGCGATAGCCAATCACTTCGAGCTCGATTCGAAACTGGCGGGCAAGACAGCGATTGTGACCTCGGGAGCGACTATCGAGCGCATCGACGGCGTCCGCTATCTGAGCAATTTCTCTTCCGGCAAGCAGGGGAACGCCATTGCCCGCGCCCTTGCCCTCGCGGGAGCCCAGGTACAATTGATTCATGGGAAATCCAGCGATACTCCACCAAGCCATCCACGGATCGATTCGACCCCCGTCGAATCCGCTGTCGACATGCTCGGGGCAGTCCAATCCAAACTACCGGCCGACCTTTTCGTCGCCTGCGCCGCTGTCTGCGATTTTCGAGTCGCCAATCGCACCGATCGCAAGATCAAGAAAACGGAAGGTTTGGACCTGAATTTCGAGGAGAATCCTGACATCGCTCATTACGTCGGCACCCTCCCGTCCGACCAGCGCCCTGCCCAGGTGATCGGGTTCGCGGCCGAAACGGACAGCTTAATCGAGCACGCCCAAACAAAACTGAGGGCCAAAGGGTGCGATCTGATCGTGGCTAATGACGTATCCAACGGGGCCGTTTTCGGGCGCAGCAGCAACCAAGCTCACCTCGTGACTGAAGCGTCTACCAAGTCCCTCGACCCAATGAGCAAAGATGCCTTGGCGACCGAAATCGTTTACTGGATAGTCCAGAATTCGTAGTCCTCTTCCCGCTGAGCGGCGCATAGCCGCTCCTCATGATAGAAGACGTCTTAGGCGAGCTACGGTTTCTCCGTCTTCTCGCCGTATGGAACGTCCTCGCGCTCTTCGTATGCCTACGTTTCGAAACTAGGTATTACCCGTGAGGCATGTGTGAAAATTCGATCAAACTGCGTTTTGCCCAACGATCTCTCTCGAAAGAGTATAATTGTACTCCCGTATTGTTCGATTCCCGTCGAGTATAGAATGACACGCGATTCCCACATTTCCTTCGCGTTTTTCCTATGAGTTCAACGGCCCAACGAGCCATTAGCCTCCTCTTAGCTGACAACGATTCCCCATTCTACGAGTCCATTGCCGACTCGACAGCATTGAAGGAGCTAGGCTGGAGCCTGAAAGTCGTTAAAAACGGCGACGACGCAATCGAGGCGCTCAAAGAGTCCCCTTACGACATACTCGTCGCCACCCTCAATCTTCCGAAAACTTCGGGCGATATGCTACTGGCGCACGCTAAGCGTGAATTTCCAAACTCGCTACGAGTACTGACGCACGACGACGCTGATATCAAGTCTCTCAGCAAAGGGACCGGACTCGCTCATCGATATATTGAAACGCCTATCGACCCTGCCCCGTTTTTCAGATCTATCGACGAAGTGCTGAAGACTCACCTGCGAATTCGACGCAAGGAAATCGTCGAGGTAATTAGAGGCACCAAGGAGCTGCACGTTAACACGCGCCCAATGCAGGAGCTGCTCAAAACCGCCGATGACCCCAACAGCGACATCGACGAATTGATTCCTGTCATTTCGCAGCACCCGACCGCCGTCGCTACGATCATGCAAGTGGCAAACACCGCCTTTTTCGGAGCGGGCGGACGGATCGAAACCGTTGCGGAAGCGATTCAAATGCTGGGTACCGATTTCGTCAGAAACCTGGCGATCACCGAACTAGCTAAAAAGCAACTCGCCCTCCCGCCCGATTTGCAGGAGATCGCCAACGCAGTTCTGACGCACTCCATCGAGACCAGTCAATGCGCCTCCCAAATGCGGCGCTTCGACATTCCCGTAAAGGATGTGCAAACGCTGGCCAGTCTCTCCCTCCTCCACGACTTAGGCAAATTAGTGCTGCTCAAGAACCAAGGTGAGAACTATGCTGACATCATGGGTCGTTCGATCGAGAACAACCGTCCCTGCTGGCGTTTGGAGCAAGCCCTGTTTGGGTGCGACCATGCGACTATTGGAGCGTTCCTCTTCGCGATGTGGGGATTGCCGGAAACCATTATCCGCTCGGTTGCCTGGCATCACGAGCCCATGGAAGTGGTCCTAGACGAACCCTGTAAGGTTTCCCTGCTCCACTTCTCGAATGCGGCGGCCCATTTAAAAAACGACATGCCGTTCTATTTTGGCGACGAGTTGAATCCGGAAGTCATGAACGCCGTCGGCATGCCCCTCAACTTCGTCAAGGAGCTCGACTAGTCCACCGGCAGATCGAGCGCCTCGCGCAGCGAACGCGCTATCCCCTCCTTGCTATAATCCGCCTGCAGTCGCTTGATCGCTCCCTCGCGCAATTTTAGCCAAAGCGCTTCATCCGTGTAGGCGCGAACGCATGACTCCGCATAGGCTCGAGCGCTGCCCGCCGCAAGCATCTCACCCTCATGCCAACCTAGCTGCTCGCGCGCTAGCTGGGCAGCGACAACCGGGATGCCCCGCGAGGCCGCTTCGATGATCTTCAACGGTATTCCCGCAGCGAACCTGGCCGGCGCTATGAATACGCGGCAGCGGTCGTACCATTCATCCAAGTCTTCTACGAAGCCAAGAAACACCTCCGTATCGCTCGCGTATCGAGCCAACGCATCGGAAGCGTTCGTTCCCGCGAAATAGAGCTTGAGGTCTTCCCCGAGAGCGTCTCTCAGCAAAGGTAGAACCTCCTCGATAAACCAAATCAACCCCAGGGCGTTAGGAGCCCCATCGGAATGAACTGCCCCAACGAAAAGAATGTCCTTGCGGTCGCCGAAGGCTTTCTTCGTCGGAATGATTTCGGAATAGTGCCGTACCATGCGGATGCGGTCGAAGCCTAGCGACTCGAACTGATTCCGTTCTATCTCGGAAATGGCGAGAACGCAGTCGGTCCCTCTAGCGGGAGCCAATTCCTCCTCCAATAAGGCAAGCTCTTCGTCTTTGGTATAGGGCGCCCCTGCAAGACGACATTCGTTGATATCCCGATTCACGAATACCGCTTCCGCATCGTATACAAATTTTAATGACGGGCGACTTTTCTTTGTCTCGAGAATCGCCTCGCCTAGCGCCTTTAAGTTATTCGGGCGCGATACGATCACGGCCTCATAGAATCGTTCGCGCTCATTCCAGAATTCGCCAAAGCCCTCGATGCCCACTCCCAAAACGACCTCTACCTCGCGCGGCGTTTCGCGATATACATCATTGAAGGACTTGGACGTAATGAAGGTAGGCAATAGCGTCACGGAAAAATCCATTTCCAAGAGAGCCGCCAACATTTCCCGAGTTCGGGGAAAGCCAGCGCCCATGCTCGTAAACGGCGGCGCATCCTCCACCCACAAAATGCGAGCGCCTCTCGCCTTTTCGAACACCGCCAATCCATCCCAATCTTCCCGCTTTCCTAATGTTGGCAATAAATCGCTCCACTTTTCGGAAAACCGCTCCCGATTTCCCTCCAAGCGCGCCCTAGACGCTTCCCATGAATCTCGATGCTCCTCATGCCACGTCGCAACGCTCTCCGGATCGTATATGACACTGCGACCAGACGCCGCGACTCGCAGGCAATAGTCCACGTCTTCGTAGTACTCTTCTTGGTATCTTTCATCGAAGCCGCCCATCTCCTCGAACAAAGCCTTTCGAGTTCCCAGGCACGCAGCCGAGCTAAAGGCAACCGATCGTCTATATTGAACTCGATAATCATCGGGGTTCCAACCTCTGCCAAACCCGAAGCAAATTCCATCTGAAAACAGCAGGGACCCCGCCTCTAGCAAAACGCCTTTCGGATCAACCAGCATGGACCCCACAACGCCCGCATTCTCCTGGGATAGAAGTCCGCAGGTCGAGGCGATCGCGCCCTCTCGGAGTTCGACGCCTTCTTTGAGAAACAAAATCAGATCCGCTCGAGCTACGCGACCCCCTTCGTTCGCCATGGCGGCAAAGCTTGCGCCGCTAGGAACTGAACCCACGGTGACGCGCTCATCCGGAAACTCGTCCCCGTCGCTGCCCTCCTCGCGGACGATAACGATCTCCAAATCCGTTAAATTCTCCCCACAGAGCGCTCCCAAACTGCGGCGCAGCAAATCTATTCGCCCCCAAGAAACCAATACGATCGCGATCGATAATCGATCAGGCGCTAACAATCCGGAATCGCTTGAATGCGAATCGGAAAAAACGGCTTTCCCTTGAGTCTCTGGCATCTTTCCTGGACTTCCCGATCACAGGGAATGCCTTGGCGATCGCAAGCCGCAATTGACTGTTCGCGCCAAAAGGAACGCATATGCCATTCAGCGACGGCGTCTAGGTCTGCTGATTTTCCTTATAGCGATAAGCGCTTGCGATCGCGTCTCGCAATTCATTGGGCTTAAACGGCTTAGTCAAATACTCGTCCATTCCAGCCTCAAAGCAATTCTCTCGGTCTTCTCTCATCGCATTCGCCGTCAACGCGACTATGCGCGGCCTGTCGTCGCCCCAGCGCTCGATAATGCAACGCGTGGCCTCCAAACCATCCATTTCAGGCATTTGGATATCCATGAATACCAAATCGTATTCGCCTTCTTCGATGGACTTAATCGCTTCGACACCGTTATTGGCGACATCTATCTCGTATCCAAATTTTGCGAACAGTCGAGTAGCTACTTTTTGATTCACTACATTGTCTTCCGCGAGCAAGATCGACAACGGCATCGTTTCGGCCGGCTTGACCCCCTTTGCCTCGGCTTTCTTGATCTTCGGTTGATCTTGCCCCAAGGCTTCGAGGAGACAACGTTTGGTGTTGCCCAATTTGAATGGCTTGAGAAGCGAGAATACCTTATCCGTCGCGCCTTGCCTAATATGGACAGACCCCAATCGGCCACAGAGGACAACCGGCAGGTCCGCTGTATCTGTAACTTTCCGCACACGCTTTACCGCTTCGTCCCAAGCCATGCCATCCAACCCTTGCTCGACAACAAATGCCAAACTGAGCTTCCCCGTCGACCCAAGACCTGTTTCCATATCCTCGATCGATGGATACGCGAAAACCTTCATCCCCAGATTCTCCGCTTGGCTTACGAGACACCCTCTACTGAATTCGTTGTGGTCGACGATGGCGATCTCCATTCCTTTCAGGAACTGAGTGCGTTGCTTTTCAACCGCATCGAAGTTGAATGCGGCTTTGTTGAACCGGCAAGTGAAATGAAATTTCGAGCCCTCGCCCAAATCGCTTTCCACCCACATCTTCCCTCCCATGAGCTCCGAAAGATTCTTGCTGATGGATAGCCCCAAACCGGTTCCACCGAACTTTCTAGTCGTAGACGCATCGACTTGACTGAATGACTCGAAGAGCGAATCGAGCCGATCGGCCGGGATTCCAATTCCGGTATCGCAAACCGAAAACCGCAGCATCATATCCTTCTCTTCCAAGCCATACGGCTCGACTTTTATGACGACGCCGCCCTTTTCCGTAAATTTGACCGCATTACCGACTAGATTCACAATGATCTGACGCAAGCGTGTCGGATCGCCGATGAGCGGGGAGAAAACCGAATTGTCTATCTCGTAAGCAATATCCAAGCCCTTCTCAGTGGCCTGCAAAGCAAGCGTATCGACCGCCTCTTCGACGCAGTCGCGCAAGTCGAACATGATATGCTCGAGTTCGAGCTTGCCTGACTCGATCTTCGAGAAATCGAGAATGTCGTTTATGACGACGAGCAAGGATTCGCTACTGGCCCGAACCGTGTCGACGCATTCTTGCTGCTCCCGATCCAACTCCGTGTCGCCCAGGAGCCCCGTCATTCCGATAATACCGTTCATCGGGGTTCGGATTTCGTGACTCATATTGGCCAGGAAGTAGCTCTTCGCCTCATTCGCTTCTTCCGCTTCTCGAATCGCCGCCCGCAAACGCTCCTCTGAGCGTTTCTGCTCGGTAATTTCGTGGAAAAACCAAACCCGTCCATAGGACTCGCCCAGTGGCGAACAAATCGGAAAGGAAGCTTGCTCGAAAATCCGACCGTCCACGAATTCGATTACATTCTTGACCGTCTCCGTCTCGCTTTCCGAAATTTCGAGCGAGCGTTTGAAGAACGCTTCCGGCTCTGGCATCAAATTCGCGGCCACCTCCCAGATTTTGGTGGGATCTCCCGCATCCATAACGCTAGGCGACAAGGACCAGAGTTCGTGGAATCGCTTGTTGTAGTTAGAAACGATCCCCCGTTCGTTGACGACGAGAATACCATCGGTCGACGCTTCCGACTGAGCTTTCAGAACCGAATTGTATCGTTTGAGCAGATTCTGACGGCGTTTGTTGTGAGTAACGTCCGTGCCGGTCGCGACAATTGTCGTGATGCGACCCTTCTCATCCCGCACCGACACCGTACGAAAGTAGACGTCCAATACGCGGCTGGATTCCGTCATCATTTGGACATCGCCCTGCCAATGACCATACTCTTGCGTCTCCTGCACGATCTTCTCGAATAGCCCTCGATCGTTGAAGAGGACCTCGGCCCCTCCCGAGCTATTGAGCTGATCTGCCGATTCGTACCCGAGTATGCTGGAAAATGAATGATTGTGGTAGATGCCCTCTCCCTCAACGTTCATCATGAGAATGAAGTCGCTGGAAACATCCACCGCCGCGGATACCATGCCCAAACGCTCCTCCGACTCCTTTCGCAAAGTAACGTCCTCGAAAATGCCATACCAAATAATGGTGTCGTCATTCAGCTTCTCTGGAATCGCTTTCGTAGATACCCATAGCTGTTTTCCATTCGCCCCTTTGACGCGATACTCGAGGTAAAGTGGATTGAGGTTTTTGGAAGAGACCGCCAGAGACTCGTAGACGCGCTCCAAGTCTTCGATAAACACAGCGCCCATCGCCTTAGAGGCATCCGCCATGACTTCCGGAGCTTCCACGCCCAGAAGGTCTACTATCTTTTCTCCTATGAACGGAAACGACGGCTCTCCATCGGCTCCAATCTTCAGATGAAAGTAAACCCCAGGGACTTGCTGGCTCAAGCGATTGAGCTCGTTGGAACTGGTTTCAAGTTGCCGCTCGACATTACGGGCCTCCGTTACGTCTTCGACATTGATTAGAAACTCGTGGCTGTCCGAACGTTCAACTGATAAGGTCAGGTTCGTAGGTCGCCCTTTGATTTCCAGGACCACTTCCTTTCGAACGATTCCATCGCTCGATCGATCCAACCGATCGAGCATCGCTTCCAAACCCAATTCCCCAAAATATCGACACGCTCGAACGATAGGTTTGCCCTCGATGCCTCCACCCATTTCGAGCAATTCGCAAGCGGTCTTGTTCGCAAAACGAACGACATAATCGAAATCCATCTCGCCAGGACCGCTTTGCAGTTCGAGCCCAATAATCCCATCGGAAGCGCAATCCAACGCTTCGGCCAAGTCGGATTCATGCTCTCCTCGGCGCTCTCCATCTAGAATTCGAAGGGACCAAAGCCAATCGGACTCACTCAATTGAGTCACAGTCGCCTCGCATTCGCTTGCTCCCTTTTCAGGCGGCGCGCTCAGATTCAATAAGAGGGGCTGTCCGCTCGAAATCCGTTCGCGAGAACAATGCTCGAAAAACGCCTCGACAGGCAAATCGACGAGCGACTGCGCATCGGAGGATTGAGTCAGAAATTCACAGGCCGCTCGATTCGCTGCCCGCACGCGACCCCTTGTCGCTAGCAGTTGTGGCGTGGGCGACTTGAGAAATGCGATTTCAAAAGGGTCTGTGGGAGAGTTCATGCAAACTTGCGAACGGATTTTCCGATTAGTCTGGGGGCGTCTCTAGGGAAGAGAGCCCCTATGGAAATACGGCCCTTATTCGTTGAAAAACTGTGTCAAATGTTTCCCCAATTAACGACACGCTCGGCTGCTTTCTTAAGCCGAGTAACGGGCTCTATCTCCGATTAGGAAAGAGTCCCCGCACCGCCTGCAGGAAGTACTTAGTTTTGGATTTCGAAAATCCGATGCAATCGGAGCAATTCGATAACGGATTGCACGGGGGCTTTCACTCGCTTGAGTATAACAATTCCTGAGTTTTCGGGAACTCTCTTGTATACTCCAAGCAACGCGCCGACACCCGAGCTATCGACGAAATCGACCTCATTCAAATCAACCTCCACCTCCGTAACGTCTGGGGACCAAAGAGCATCGAACTCGCGTTTGAATTCACGTGACACAGACGCATCTAAACGATTGATGCCCAATGTCATGTGTAGTGTTTTTTTGTCGATTCGACCCTCGAGAATGGCGCTCATGGAATGTGAGTTCAAATGAGGCGAACATAAGGAACTGTCGCCTCCTCCATAATACGGCGCCTATCCTTACGCCTTGAATCGAGGGCCTCCAATACAGTAGAAACCCAAATGACTCGGCAAATCGCAGTTGGAATCGCGGGCGGATCAGGTTCCGGCAAAACCTGGTTTTCCCGCCGCCTCGAAGAAGAGTTTTCCGGAACCGCTACTATCGTAAACCAAGATTGGTACTACCACGACCTATCTCACCTGAGTCCTGAAGAGGCTGATTCCGTCAATTTCGATCACCCTGATGCAATAGAATTCGATCTTCTTCTGCGCCACTTTCGAAGCCTGAAGGAGGGGGTAGCCATCATTCCCCCCCGATACCACTACAGAACCCATACCCGATACGCGAGCGAGCGCGTCCTGGGTCCCGCGCCCCTTTTAATCATAGAGGGTTTGTTTGTTCTTCACTATCCAGAGCTTCGTAACCTTTTGGATATCAAAATATTCATTGAAAGCGAATCGTCTTTGAGACTGCAGCGTCGACTCGACCGCGACCGAGCGACTCGAGACTATGCCGAGGAGGACATTCGACTTTCCTGGGAGCGCTATGCCACGCCTATGTTCGAACAGTACATTGCTCCGAGCGCCAAGCATGCCGATTTCCAATGGAACCCCATGGAAGATAGCGCTTTTGAAACCGCATTTCTGGCCGATTTACGAGATCGAATGGCCAGCAATGGAACACAAGCCCACTAATAGTAGCGACGAAATCGCAGCCTACTGGCAAAAAGCCTCAACTGTTCGAGGAAGGGCAGCCCTTAACATTAGGGCGCGCTTGAAACGCATAATTTGGAAGGGCGTCATCCGAGCGACCTGCCTTTTCAAACGCCTTTTCGATATTATTGTTTCCTTTGTTGCTCTCATTGCACTAGGGCCGGTCTACGCCATGACCGCGTTGCTTATCGCCTTGGAAGACCCCGGCCCGGTCATTTTCAAGCAAACGCGGGTAGGCCTTAAAGGCAGGTCCTTTTTGATCTGGAAGTTTCGATCCATGGTGATCGATGCGGAAGGAGTTGCCCAAAGAATGATCGATCAAGGGCGAACCGCCGATACCATCCAGCTAAAACTAACGGGCGATCCGCGAATTACTCGGGTCGGTCGCTTCATCAGGAAATACTCCATCGATGAGCTGCCCCAATTTTGGAATGTGCTCAAAGGCGATATGTCGATCGTCGGACCACGCCCCGTAGTGCAAAGCGAAGTAGCGTCCTACTCGGTAGAGGAACGACAGCGACTTCTCGCCAAGCCTGGTCTCACTTGCTTCTGGCAAGTGGGAGGACGGACGGACGTGGGATTCGAAAATCAAGTTCTTCTAGATGTGCAGTACATTCGTTCCACAAGCTTCTGGCTCGATGTAAAGCTTCTCTTCCTAACCGTACCCGCCGTTTTTCTCGGCAAGGGAGCCTATTGAACTCAATCCGGTATGAAGAAAAAGTGGAAGCTATTGGCTCCTGATTGGTGCGGCTACGACGATCTATGGCGGAATCCAAATCCCTTTTCCCTTTGGCCGATCGGCGATCAGCCATTTATCGCCCATTGGATGGATAGAGCCGTCGATGAGCATATCGATTCCATCGAACTTTATGTCTCCGATCGGCCTTCTGCCGTGAGGGACTATCTCAACAATGGAGCCTTTTGGTTTCGGCACGTCACGGTAATGCCAATTACTGCCGACGAAAGGGCTCCCGACGACGCGATTCCCCTCGTCGGGCTTCCCAGGGACAATACTATCGACGCCCCAATTACCAATAGCTCCGATCTCCTCAAGCACTGGCTAAGCTTGAACCTTCGATGGCTCGACGACATCGACTTCTACGAATTGCGTATTCAGAAACGCCGGGAGCCGAAAGGCTGGATCGGTCCAAGAGTTCGAATCCACCCAACCGCTCAGCTCAATGAGCCCTATTGGATAGAGGGCGATTGCGACATCGGAGCTGGATCCGAAATTGGACCTGGAGCGTGCATCGGAAAAAACACGATTATCGACCAGAACGCCATCATCCAAGAATCCATCGTGCTTTCAGGAACGATGGTCGGACGCAACACCTCATTGGATCGCGTTGTAGTTGATGGCGGGCTGCTCCTCGATGCCAAGCTGGGCTGCCGCGTTCCAATCGAGGACTCGTTCATTCTAAGCGATTTGAATGACCGACAGCAAAAGACCCCTATTCTAGAGCGGCTAGCGGCCCTATTCCTATTTGCGCTGGCCAGCCCTATCGCCGCATTCTCGCGAACCGAATGGTCGATTCTCGACGCTCATGACGGATCAGGAGGGGCCCTACACTTGAAAACTGGCCAGAACGGATGCATACTTGCCCGACGTTGGCACTGGCTAAAGGAAGTATTCAAAGGACGGATGCGCTTGATTGGAATACTACCTCGCCCAATAGAATGGCACGACAAAGGGAACCAGGAACTGAATTTAAGACTTAGAGAATCGCCCCCCGGCTTTCTTTCCCTAGCAGATCTTCACGACTGCCATGATACCATAAACCCCAATGAATGGATACATTCTTCCTACCAAGCTTTGAGCGGTGATCGCAGCGTCCGGAAATTGATTCGAGCACGCTTTTGGCGGCTCGTATTCAAAACCGCCTAGTCCAATGACTGAAATTCGGCATAAAACTATCGGGTTTTGCGAAGTGCCCGGATCATTGGGCAACGTCACCCCCACCGCAGCCCATCTACGCTCGTTTTGCGAGGATCGATTGATTGATCCAAGCGTTTGGAGTTCGATCGAACTAGGATTTTGCGAAACGCTCAATAACGCTATCGAACACGGGTGTGGCGAGGATGAGACGCTGCATGCTAAAGTCAGATGGGAATGGGACAATTCCGGGCTCCGAATCGAAATCGAAGATCCAGGCGAACCATATTCTCCCGATAAAAAGCCCGAGCTCCCTGAAAGCGCCCTCAGCGAATCGGGACGCGGACTCTATATCGTCGAGATGGCTTTTGATTCGGTGCAACACGAACGTTGTCCGCATGGGCATCGCGTCATTCTTGAAAAAGCGTTGCCAAACCCTGAAAAGGCTATTTCCCAACTGCAGGAATCGTACGAATCGATACACTGTCTCGGAAGCGAACTCTCCTCGAACGTCTCCTATCGAAACGGTCAATCTTCGCTAGCGGCTGCCTTGAGCGAATTCGAAGGGATCGAACGAGGCATGGCTATTCTCAAGGACTTTGCTCGGTTTTCGTCAGTCGAAGTATGGATCCTTGCAGAGGATCGCCTGGAAAACCGTTTCCAAGACGATCCAGATAAACAGGCGAATGAAGTCGTCGCGACGGAATCCCTCGATGCCGACTCCTGGGGAGCGGCTCTCGGGGGCCCCAACCAAATCTATCAAGATCGAAGCTCGAAATTCCCGAAAGAATCGATAGCGTATTCAAAGTTCGATGATACGTTGATTCAATCGATTGCTCTTTCCTCTCGAACCATCGGAATTCTCGTCGCCCGCAAACGCCTCTCGCCAGGCTCTCGATTCGATCTCGAACAAAAAGACAGCCTTCTGTTCGCAGCGAATTGCCTAGCCCTGAAACTTGGATCGAGCCTGGGAGCGAATTCCCCCATTACCCATGGCGATACCCAATTGGAGGCAGCATCCGAAATCCAAAAGTCGCTACTGCCGTCTTCATTTCCTAGCAACGATCATTGCCGCTTAACCGGTAGATGCGTCACCGCAATGGCGGTTGGAGGGGACTACATAGATGCAATCGATATTCGCGGACAAGGACTATTGCTCGTCATCGCCGATGTCATGGGCAAGGGGGTACCTGCCGCGTTACTTGCAACCGTATTTCGCACCGCAATACGATCGCGTCTCCATCTCGCCGAGACTCCAGGTTGGCTCTTAGCTCAAACCGACAAGCAAATATTCGAGGAATTAGGTCACTTGAATCTCTTCATTACCGCCCAAGCCGCTTATTTTTCCTACAGCGACAATAGCCTCAAGCTTTCCTGCGCAGGTCACTGCCCCGCGTTTCTGCTAAGAAATGGCGAATCGAATCCCGACTGCCTCACCGCAGAAGGACTCCCCTTAGGCATCCAACCGACGGATCTCTACGAAGAGCGTATCACAAGCCTGGGGAAAGGCGATCGATTACTCTTTATCACCGATGGCGTTTACGAAGCCCATGATGAGTCGGGCCAGGCAATTGGACTCGATAACTTCACGCGGCACGTTTCCAGCATATGGCGAGACGGCTTGGAAGCGGTTCCAGACAATACGCTTGCCCTAGCAGACGACGGAGCGTTTCAGGACGACAAAACGCTGATGGCTCTCGAGGTTCTCTAAGTCCGAATGAACGAGTCGTCGGCTTGTCCGTTCCTACGATAGAAACTCCGACGCTTGCCTACTCCTCCAACGCACTGGGAATTCGATTGAGCCTCAAGCGACTCGACCAAGCCACCTAGCGCCTCGCGGTCGGCTTTGAAGGCCACTTTCACCAGCTCGCCGCTTTCCAGGGCCTTGCCCATCTCCTGGAGCAAGGCAGGCGTAATACCTCGCTTGCCAACGAATACGGCGGGCTTCAAGCGCTGGGCAGCATTGCGCAAGGCCGCTTTTTCTTTGCTAGTCAATGTTTCCACAAATGCTTCCGTTAGCCATTCCCCAGAGAACGTCAATCTCTCCTCGCCACCTTTTTCTTGCCCTTTGCCGCCGCCTCGCAGAAATCCTTAGCAATGACCGCGGAGACCGCAACGATCGTAGCCTATTACAAATTCGTCCCTCTCCCAGACTTCGAGGAACGCCGCCAGCCTCTGCTGGACGTCTGCGAAGCGAACGGCGTCAAGGGCACCATTCTTCTCGCAGCCGAAGGCATCAATTCGACAATGGCTGGGCCAGAAGCCGGCGTAGATGCGGTCTTGGACTACCTTCAATCGGACCCTGCAATTGGCCATTTGACGGTCAAACGATCGCAAGCCGAGGAGATTCCCTTCTATCGCATGAAAGTGCGGCTAAAGAAGGAAATCGTCAGACTGGGCATGCCGGAGGTAAATCCAAGCGACCAGGTGGGGGAATACGTGGCTCCTGAAGATTGGAACGCGTTGATTGCGGATCCAAATGTGATTCTCGTCGACACGCGCAATGATTACGAAGTCGAGATCGGCACCTTCGAAGGAGCTATAAACCCGAACACGAAGAGCTTTCGCGAATTTCCCGAATTCGCGGACAAGGCGCTCGCCGACCGCAAAGACCAACCCATCGCCATGTTCTGCACAGGAGGCATACGCTGTGAAAAATCAACGTCGCTACTGCTCAAGCAAGGTTTCAGCAAAATCTATCACTTGGAAGGCGGCATTCTAAACTACCTAGAGAAAGTCGACCCCCCCAAGAGCCTATGGAATGGCGACTGTTTCGTCTTCGACAATCGAGTAACCGTGAATCACAATCTGGAGCCAGGCGATTACGACATGTGCCACGCCTGTCGTCACGCGATCGACGAAGGAGACAAGCAATCCCCTCTTTACGAGGAAGGCGTTAGTTGTCCCCACTGTCACGACTCCTTGAACGAGGAACAACGCGAACGGGCCAAGCAACGCCAAAAGCAAGTCGAGATCAGTCAGAAGCTCAATCGCAAGCACATCGGAATGACCGAGTCCGAACGCCAGGCATGGAGGGTTGCCAAACGCCAAGCAAACGCCGCGCGAAAATCCGGATAGCGCCGCGCCTGAGGCGGAACGCACCAACGTTGCGCTCAGCTTTCTACCGTCGGACTCGCTTCTTGGGAACGGGCGCCCACATCCGCAAAAGGTACTCCGACAAATTGAGCATGCTAATCTTGCGAGCGCTTCCCCCAATTTCCCCTTCGGCAAACGAGGCCTCGAACCGCGAGCGCTCTTCGAAGTACTCCCATAGCATGCCGTTCAAATCCAGCGCTTGAACCTCGCGTCGTCCTCCGGCTCGAGCAACCTCCAGGACTCTATCTACCCAGTAGCGCTTCTCGTCGGGATTGCTCTCGAGATAGTCGAAGAGCAGTTGCTCGTAGCGATTTAGACTCATCCCCCTCACTTCAGAGTCTAACCGACTCGAAATCAATCTCCGAGATTCCGATCGCCTGCCGAATCAAATCGCGCGCGGCAATACGATCGCTAGCGATCGGTCTCACCGTAGCGATTGACAACCTTCATATCCTCTCTGAACCCATTGGTAAATTCCAGGAGTTGAGCGATGTCTTCGGGAATCGAATACTCTTTCGCAATCTCGATTTTCAGCAACTTGTTGCGCACGATTAGGTACGTCGTCGTCGCGATAAGCGGACGCTTGAAGGCCTGTTTCCTTCGCTCGACAAGAAACTCCGAGGTATAGAAATAGGTCAGATGCTCCGGCCCCTCATTGGCTTCGATCCAATAGCCATCGACGAAATTCTCCATGTCCTCGTCCCGGCCGAATTTAAAGGCGACATAGTCTTCGAACGAATCGAATTGATCCCGATTCGCATACTGCTTGCGCGCTTCGACGATCCGATCTCGCACGCCTTCTTTCAAGGCCTCGAAGTTGCTCGTCTGAAACAAGGTAAAAGCGAATTGCTCAGGCACCCAAACCAGAGCGAAGAAATTGATGAACTCCTTCCCGGTTGCCTGGTAGAAAGGTTGATTGAATGAAACGCTCGCCAGCGTATATCCCGGCTCGCCGTCTTGGACGAATTCTTCGTACAAGCCTTTGACCCGCTTTCCATCTACCCATCCATCGTAAAAGGGAGGGTAGAGCTCGGTCACGCCCGACTTGAATCCCCAGGTCTTCCGAAAGGCGACCCCGTCTTTGCTATACAAATCCACATCGCCCATCTGACGTTGATAGCGAACGCGCTCTTCGTTAGAAAGCTCGCTAACCCGCACGCGTCGGTTGCTATTCTTGCGTTCCGGCTTTTCGGCCTTCTCCTCGCCTGCCTGAGGGTCGACCCGAGTGGATTCAGACTCCTGCCCCACTAACGGAAGCCACTCGCCCAATCCGAACGCAATCGCTGCCAGCCATAAACGAAAACCAAGATTTTTCTTCACCATCGTTACAATAGCTAAACGTCGTAAATTACCAGATGCTTGCGCCATGGTAAGGAATGTCGTTGTCCTAGAGGGATCCAATCGATCCGAAGGCGAGTCGCCGCTCTAGCGCCTTGTCGACCAGCAAACTTCTGGATACCGTTCGCCCGCCCAGCGCATTGCCGAATGCCCAAGCGGGTAATCGCAAACTCGCCCGCTTCCTTGATAATAACGGACCTAGCCCCCATCCCGTTCATCCGCTAATCCATTCCCCGAGTCCTCGCTCAGGATAGAATAAACTTGTCCTATCGCAATTCTCGTAGACACTCAGGAAATTGTAAAAATAAAGTAAACGCAGTGGTTAACCGCAGTGTTTGGCCCCTCTTTTTACACTTCCTATTGTTTAACGACGAAGGTCGATCCGAATGGATCGGCCTTCGTCGTACTTGGAGGCTTGGTATCCAATGAGCAATTGCGCCTAGCTCTCTTCTAGGGTCCATTGCGCAATGGCTCACTTTGCGATAAAGATTCTCGGGCCGGCGACCGATCTATACGGAAACTACGCCACGCGAAGCGCATGCGTTTCGAAAACGGCGATTCTGTCGCCTGAAATCTATTCTTAGTTGGTTGGTTAACTACAGAAGCCCGGTTTCCGTTTGGGAGCCGGGTTTTCTTGAGCGCCCCGCCCACTCACTTCATCGCTGCGAAGGTGCTCTTGATTAGATCCAAGTCGCTCTTGCCTTCGACTCGTTGCTTCGCTCGATCTATTATACCGCGTTCGAGCTCGTTCTTCGTCGGCTCCGCTTTCTGGTAGTAGACGCCAAACTTGCCCGGCCAATCCTCTTCGGCCAGCGCCAGGGCCCCAGCCATATTCGTGACGTCGTGCTCCGATTCGTCGATCTCCTCGAAGACGCCGCCCTTACGAGGCACCGCTGCGTCGAAGGCGCTCTTGTGGAATTCCACGCATTCGCTCAGGCATTCGACGACTGAAAATCCGTCGTGGTTGATCGCTCGCTCGTACATGGCCATCATATGCTTGATTTGCATGGCGTGCGTCCGGGCCACGAAGGTCGCGCCGCTCGAAAGCAGCTTTCGCATCGGATTGGTGGGACGGTCGATCGCCCCCGTGGGGTCCGTTTTCGATTTAAACCCGATTGGGGACGTAGGCGATGTTTGCTTTTTCGTCAGGCCATAGACGAAATTATCCATGATGACATAAGTCAGGCGGATATTCTTTCGACCCGCGTGGTCCAAGTGATTCCCGCCAATCGAAAATCCATCGCCATCGCCTCCGAATACGAATACATGCAAATCGTCACGGCCCAGGCTGACACCCGTTGCGAAAGGCAGCGCCCGTCCATGGATGAAATGTCCGCCGTGCGTGTTAACGAAATAGGGGAAGCGCGACGAGCAGCCAATACCGGCTAGCGTCACGATATTCTCCTGCGGGAATTGAAGCTTCTCTAGGGTTTTGAAAAACGCGGCCAGGACGGCGAAGTCGCCGCAACCGGGACACCATGTAGGGTGATCGGCAGCGATGCCTTTTTTGGTTATCGTACCGCGTTGTACTTTCGATGGGGCTGGGGGTGCGCTCATTGTTTGGAATTTCTAGCTCTGAGTTCGTCTAATTCGTTCGCTACGCCTGCTCGACCCGCTCTTGCACGCCTTTCATGATCTCGCGAATCTTGAAAGTCAGGCCATCGGTCTTGGCGAGGCTGCTGATATTCGGATTGCACACCTTGGCTCGCAATAGCGTCGCAAGCTGGCCGTATCCATAAAGTCCTTCGTCGTTCATCTCCACGACAACCACATTTTTGAAGCGGCTGAAAATATCGTCCAAATCGTTGGGCAATGGATTCACATAGCGAATCTGCAGGTGGCCCATGGACTTTCCATTGGAGAGTTCGCGAACGACCATTTCGCGAATGGGCCCCCATGTAGAGCCCCATCCCACGACGAGCGTGTCTCCTTCCTGGTCGCCATAAATTTCGGACGCCGGCAAGGAATCCGCCAGCTTCTTTATCTTGTCGCGACGTTTGGACATCATATTCACATGCATCTCCGGATTGGCCGTAGGGTGACCCGTCTCGTCATGCTCCAAACCCGTTACCTGCGGGAACTTACCCCCTTCGATCCAGGAACCTGGAGGAGCATGTCGAGTAATACGCTCCAAATCGTAAGGCTTATAGTCCGCAGGGCGATCCGACAGATCCAGCTTTGGCTCGACCATCAGGCTCTCCAAATCCGGCTCGTCGAATGCTTCGATTCGCGACGCCATCGACATGTCCGACAACACGAAAACCGGCACGCTGTATTCTTCGGCAATGCGACAGGCCTCCCGGGCCGTGTAAAAGCAATCTTCGACGTTCTGAGCCGCTAATACCACGCGTGGACAATCGCCGTGGCTTCCGTAAATCGCTTGCATCAAATCGCTTTGCTCGACGTTCGTCGGCAAGCCTGTGCTCGGACCACCGCGCTGGATATTGATGACTATAAGCGGAATCTCAGCCATGCCTGCCCAACCGAGCGCTTCCATCTTGAGCGAGATTCCCGGTCCGGAGCTACCCGTAACGGACAAGCGGCCTCCGTAGGAAAAGCCAATCGCCATCGAAACGGCAGCAAGTTCATCCTCCGCCTGTACGAACAGCCCCCCGTACTTTGGGAACTGCGAACGAAGCATTTCCATGATCGTGGACCAAGGGGTGATGGGATAGCCCGCCCCATAGCGAACGCCTCCGGCAATCAACCCAAGCGTTATCGCGGTATTGCCGTCCATCGTGACCTGCGGAGGGCCAGACTCCGATGGGACTTGAAAAGAGTAATACCGATCGAGAACGTTATCGATCGGATAGGAATAGCCCGCGTCGAAAGCTAAGTTGGCATTGCGGAGAATGTCCTCGGACTTGCCGCCGAAACGCTCCGCGAAAATGCCTCTCAGCTTGTCTACGTCGAGACTGAAGATGCGAGAGAGCAACCCTAGCGTGAAAATGTTCTTCCCCTTTTCACGCGTCGAACCGCCCAGCGCTTCGACCGTCAAGGAGGTGATCGGCACCCCCACCTTCAAGTAGTGGCTTTCCTCATCAATCGGCTCTACGTGATCCGAATCGTAAAGTAATATGCCGCCATCCTTTAGATGATCGATATGGCCCTCGTAACTGTGCTGGTAAAACGCCACCAGGAAATCGGCCTCGTCTCCGGCGGAAAGTACCTCGCCGGTACCCATGCGCACCTGGAAAATCGACGGTCCGCCAGAAATAGTCGCCGGAATGGTCATGTAGGTCATGACCTCCTGAGCGCTGCGACCTGCTAGACGAGCCAAGAATCCACCAATGGATTGGATGCCGTCTTGCGAGTTACCTGCGAGTCGAATGACCGCATCTTTAATGTGTTCCTCGGAGTGAGGCGGGGGAGCAGAAACCTCTGATGCCATTTAAAAGCGAGCATTACTCGCATGGATTTGCGCAGTCAACCTGTAGGTGACATTTTGGGAAATTTAGCCCCCTTGATGCGCATCTTTTACATCCAATGCCCGCATTCCGATCATCGCAGGCGCCATGAAGGTCCCAAGAATCCTGCCGAAGATGTAAAATCCTCCAAGAAACCGCCATTTATTGTCGAACCCGCACGCGCCGCCGAGAAAAGGATGTCCATCGATTTTACCTCATTCGCGCTGTATGGACTACGTCACTACCTTCAATCCATAGAATCTTTACAACCAGTGGTTTAAAAGCGACTCGGTCCTTGCCATGTAAATAACGTGTGAATAACTTTTGCCGTTTTTACTTACAATTGGGATACCGTGGCAAAACGCGTATGGCGACCCTCCAAGGAGACTTGCCATCTAGAGCGAAGGCCAACGCCGTTCCTTCAGTTTCCCATCCGCCACCCTTCCCTTCGCCAACCGCCGCCGAGCTCCCAAAGCCAAATGCCTAGCGCCTACTCCAGAATTCGGCTTCACCGATAGCGTCAACCGAATGCCTCGACCCGAGTCTCCCAACTGCCCAGACAACGTCGACACATGCCAGTCCGCGATTCAAGGAATTCGCGGGACGCTTTTCCTTCTCGCTATTGTTACCGACGAAGACGATGCGGCGACGCTTAGAGCCGATCTGAAGCGGTCTCGACTGAACGAATACAAGCTGCAGCGCTGCGTCGCCTTCGACCAGGGCTGCTCCATGCTGAAGGCCTGCGGCTTCGACTTGCTTTTCCTCAATCTCGACGAACGCGACGATATCGAATCCGACATCGATCGCATTCGACAAACGGGTTACCGAAACCCTATTGTCGGACTCGTTTCGAGGAGCCGCTTGGATCGAACGGAATACGCGCGTCCGAACGCCATAGACGAGATTCTCTGCAAAGAGGACCTTTCCCCTTCCCTCGTCGAGCATAGCATTCGGGCCATCCTTGCCCGACACGCTCTTTCCTTCGAACGCAGCCTGCTCGAATCGCGCCTCAACCTGGCCCTCGAGGCCGGCGAGCTGGGAGCGCTCACGTATCATCCTAAGCGAAGAGACTTCGAACTAGACGCGATTTCCCTGGCAATGCTCGACCTGGAGCCAGGCACCACGGAGCGATCCTTAGACGAGGTAGCGGCTCGCATCTTTCCTGAAGACCAACCTGTCTTTGTAGAAGCGCTCGACCGACTACCTCTTCCCAAGGACAGTCTCAACTGCCAATTCCGACTCGCAAGCGAACGCATGCCCCTGCCGCTCTTGGAACTGCGCGGTCGCGTTTGGCAGGCCACGGCATCGAGCGAGCCCAGCATCGTGGCCACGCTGCGCCAGGTGCCCAAGACCAACGAGATTTTCGATCGCATCTCCGAAGCCAACGAGGCCGTGCAGGAAGCCTTCCAAGCGCGGGAAGAGGCCCTTCAACGGGCCAACCAGAAGCTGCAAGCGCTGGCGACGGAATTAGGCCACGCTGAACGGGAGCAAAGCCACCCCCCTTCCTCTAGCCCGATTCCCGCATTGGATCCGCTTCCTAAAGAGCTGCCCAGCCCAACTCCATTGGAAGACTCGAAAATGGAACCGGCAAGCAGCTCGATCGCGCCGGATTCCGACGAGAGGGAGGGCCCCCTCACCCACATAGCCGAAGGGCCCCCGGCCGAAGAACCGAAGCCCGTGGCCTCAAGCGGCAAAACGGACCCGGAATCCCTAGTCATCGACAAACAGGCGACCTATGAGGAAGTGCTGAAGTCAGTGGCGCGCCAAAAAGAAGCGGGTCCCACTCAAGAGTCTTTCCCGTTCGATTTCGCTCAAGAGCCGATCGCCGACTACAGTCCGCCCAATCCGGCAAAGGAAGGCTTTATCGGCGCCGCCAAACGTCTCGTCGCGATGACGCGCAAGGAACATGAGATTGAAGCGAGCATATCAATCGCAGATCAGCAGTCCATCGAGTTGGAGGAACGCCGCGAAATACTCTTCGATATTCTCCGCGAATTGCTCGCCAACGTCGTGAGGCACTCCAAAGCCAAGCTGTGCATCATCACGCTCTTTCGCGACGAAGACGAATGGGTCCTCCAAGTGGAAGACGATGGCGTGGGACTCGACGATACCCTCAAGAGCGTCAATGCGCCCCTGAACAAGATCGGTCTCTTCCAAATTCGTACCCAATTGGCCCTCAAAGGCGGCCATCTCGATATGGTGCCGGCATCGCCGACTGGACTGATTGCTCGCGTACGTCTCCCGGTTTCCATCCGCGAAGGCGCCAGAAGCTCCTGATCCGAGGACCGCTAGATCGGTCCGTCGACGCTCGTGGGTATCCCCGAGCAATGCAAGAGCTGACAGTCGATCGAACAAATGTGGTCGACGAGCCAGGCGCTTAGAAAGTCCCGTAGCCTCGACAGTTGCCCACTTCCCCCAGCGCTGAAGTCGTAATCGACTCTGAAGCGCTCGAAGAACGCAATGAACTCGCGATGAGCCGCCTTGTTCGCCTGCGCTGCAGGACAACGGTATCTGGCCATGCGCGGCTCTTCATAGGCGAAGTGGGATTTCGCGTACGACCCGAGAAACATCAGCAAGTGATCGACTTCGCCCCGCGATACCTCCCCCGACTCGATTATTCGATCCAGCGAATCAACGAATCGGAATAGCTGGCGGTGCTGGGCATCGATCTGGAGCAGGCCCGTCGCGTATTCCGATTTCCAAGCGATACCCATAGCGCCCCCACTCATACCGACTTGGAGAAAGTCTTTTCCTTATGCCCCGAATAGGCGTCGAAGACGAACGCGATATTGCGAATCAAGAGCCGCCCCAAAGAAGTCACAATGAGCCCTGCTTCGCTTTGTTCGACAAGACCATCGGCTTCCAGGGGCTTCAGAGCCTTCAATTCACGGCGAAAGCGCTGCCCAAAATCGATATCGAATCGCTCGTTCATTTCGCCGAAGCCGAGAGCCATGTCGCACATCAGGCGCATGATCGCTTCCCGGCGAACGCGATCCTCGAAACTGAGCATGTATCCACGCTCAATAGGCAACTCTCCCGCATCCAAGCGACGATAGTATTCCGAAAGCTCCTTCACGTTCTGTCGGTAGGTGCGTTCCGTCTGACTGATCGAAGAAATTCCAAAGGCGCATATCTCCGTATTCGCGTGCAGACTGTAACCTTGAAAATTGCGCTGCAACGCGCCGTGCCGCTGGGCGACGGCTAGCGAGTCGTCGTACTTGGTAAAATGATCCATCCCAATGTGAGCATAGCCGCTCTCGGTCAAAGTCTTCGCAATCAATGCGAGCAATTGAATCTTAACCGAGGGCTTCGGGATCCGCGAGCGCTCGAGAATTTTCTGAGCGAACTTGCTCCAGGGGATATGCGCATAGCTGAAGATCGCGAATCGATCCGGGTCGTAGTCCAATACCTCCGCCAGCGTCCGTTCGAAGCTTTCGACGGTTTGTCCAGGCAATCCGTATATCAGGTCGACATTGAGAGAATCGATGCCCGCTTCTCTCAGCCAGCCGATCGCCTGACGATTCATCTCCGTCGGCTGGATACGGTGAATCGCTTTCTGCACATCCGGATCGAGGTCCTGTATTCCCAAAGACGCGCGATTGATGCCCATTCGAACGAAGGCCTTAACCTTCTCTTCGGTCAACGTGCGCGGATCGATCTCGACGCTCATTTCAGCCTTTTCCGCAAAGTCGAAACGCCTATGCAGTATCTCCCCCAGACGATCGATCTGCTCAGGCGAAAGGAAATTCGGCGACCCTCCTCCGAAATGCAATTGCACCACTTCGCGATCGTCGCCCAAATACGGACGCGTCCGATCGGTCTCCTTCTCCAAGTAATCGAGGTACTTGTCCGCAATCGACTGGTCCGTCGAGACGATCTTCGTGCAGCCGCAAAACCAGCAAAGGCTCGCGCAGAACGGCAAGTGCGCATAAAGCGAAATCGGACCTGCCACCTCTCCCGAATCCGCTAGAAACGCCGAACGACTCGACGCATCGTCGATCGTACGAAACTCCATCGCCGTAGGGTAAGACGTATAGCGGGGTATCGGGCGGTTGTACTTTTGCAGCAAATCCGCGTCCAAGTTTGAGATTCCAATGTCATCATCCAGCATTTTCACGCCGGCAGTCTCTCCGATTTCGATAGAATAAGCTTTGCGTATCCTGCGCCGATTGCGGCATATTCGGTGCATCCCCAAGGAACCGCCTTTCGTTCCACTCATTGACTTGCTTCCCCTACCTCCTTTGAATGGAGGCTTATTATCACTAGATGAGTCTCAAAGAACGCTCAGATGCCGATCAGCACTACTCGCTCCAAGAGAGTCGCAAACTCGTAAGCCGACTCTCCGAGTCGGATATATTCCGGGAATACGAGAGGGCCTTTTCTCAATCCAGCGGCCTGCCTCTCGCCATCCGCCCCATCGAGTCCTTCCAAATAGCGATGAGTGGCAAAAAGAGCGAAAACCCGTTCTGCGCTCTGATGGCCAAGACCAACAAAAGCTGCATCGCCTGCCTCGAAGTGCAGGCCCAAATGGAGCGCTCCGCGAAGATGAAGCCCCAATCGCTCCGCTGCTTCGCCGGCATGTGCGACACCATGGTTCCCATTCGAGTCGGCGACAAGCTTATCGCCTTCCTCCAAACCGGACAAGTCCTCCTCGATCAGCCTAACCAATCCGAGTTCGATCGGATCACGCGTCAATTGCTGGACTGGGGCGCCAACGTCGATCTTAAGTCGCTGGAAGAAGCCTACTTCCAAACGAAGGTGCTCTCTCAAGAGCAATACGAAGGCTTCATCAGCATGCTCAGCATATTCGCCGAGCACCTCGCCACCATCGGCAATTCGATCAAGCTCAAGGAAAACTCCGGCGAACCTCAACCCGTCCGGCGAGCCCGCAGATTCATCGAAGCCAATTTCGACAAGCGCCTTAGCTTGGAGGAAGCCGCCAAAGCCGTGAACACCTCCGTGCGCTACTTTTGCAAGGTCTTCAAGAATTCGACCAAAATGACTTTCGTCGAATACCTGACCCGGCTTCGCATCGAAAAGTCCAAAAACCTGCTGCTCAACCCTAATAAGCGGATCAGCGAAATCGCCTACGAGGTCGGGTTCGACTCGCTTACCCAATTCAACCGATCCTTCAAGAAACTCGCCGGAGAGACC
>CBFHHM010000011.1:81839-104455 GCA_965655705.1 Candidatus Pelagisphaera sp. | reverse complement strand
CCCCACTCAATACCGCAAGCGAAACTAGGGTAAGGTTGAAGGCCAAAGGCATAAGGCCGAAAAGGACCCACGCATACTCTGTCAACTTTCCTTGGGAGCGCAACCACGCCACAATCTTACGCCCTTCCTCCATATGCCTTCCGCCTCAAGCCTCAAGCGCCCCAACGTTCTCATCGTCATGACCGACCAGCAGCGGGCCGATACCTGCCCGCCCTGGGGTCGAGCCAAGATGCCGCGCCTGGAGGCATACGCGAAAAACGCAACCGCCTTTACCAGCGCCTATTGTCCGTCGCCCCACTGCTGCCCTTCTCGAGCAAGCTTCTTCACATCAAAGTACCCCACCGAACATGGCGTGCGCAACAATGTGCTCAACAGCATGGCCTTGACCGAAAATCTGGCGGACGACATCCCGTTGTGGAGCGACGCGTTGCTTGAAAGTGGATACAGCCTTCACTTCAATGGAAAGTGGCATGTCTCGAAGGACAAGGACCCCAAGGACTATGGTTGGCAGCAAGGCGTCTGCGGACGTCTCGGTTCCAATCGCGAGGAACGCGAAGGCGCCTGGGATCTATATAAAGAGGAAGGTTCCGTCCCGGATGCGGCCCGTCAACCCGGCGATATCGTTCGGCCCGGATATGCTACTTGGCATTCCTACGGTACCCAAGACGGCCCCGACGAAGACCGCGCCTTCGCCGACGACGCGATCGCCACGATTCGTCGCAACGCGAATTGCGATCAACCCTGGTGCCACTACGTCGGCTTCATTGGTCCCCACGACCCATACATCGTCGAACAGGAGTTTCTCGACCTATATGACGATGACGACGTCCCACTCCCTTCAAGCTACGTCGACAGGCTTTCCGACAAGCCCAATATCTACGAACGATTGCGCGAGCAAGTTTGGGATCAGCTCTCCGAAAAAGAGGCCCGCGACTGTCTCAAGCACTACCTGGCCTACTGCTCGAAAATGGATCGCTACTTCGGCGAACTGATCGATGTCCTGCAAGAGAGCGACCAGGCCGAAAATACCATCGTCCTCTTTTGCTCCGACCATGGCGACTACGCCAGCGACCACGGCCTGTGGTGCAAAGGGATCGCCGCTTTCGACAGCGCCTACCGCGTCCCACTCATCGCAAGCCTTCCCGACGCATTCGAAACGCATCCAGGAACCAATGACGCATTCGTATCTCTCTGCGACATTGGACCTACTATTCTAGACGCCTGCAACGCTTCCTTTTCGCCAGAACAATTCACCGGTCGAAGCCTCATGCCCCTCCTCCGTGGCGAAACGCCAAGCGATTGGCGACAAAGCATATGTTTCCAATGCGATGGCGTGGAGCTGTACTACACCCAACGCGCCATCACGGCCAAGAAATGGAAATACGTCTTCAACGGCTTCGACTTCGACGAACTCTACGACCGCGAAAACGATCCTCACGAAATGACCAACCTGGCCCGAAAGCCAGAGTACAACGACACCGTAAAATCGCTTTGCCAGGAACTCTGGACCTTCGCCAGTAACGTGGACGACACGCCCATCAGCTCGTACATCACCGTCGGCCTATCTCCAAATGGTCCGCGAAGCGTGTATGGGCCAGTGAATACTAGGGATTGAATTCCATACGTTGTAGTACTATAACTAATACAGGATTTCCATTCACCTCTGCTGGGTGCCAACGAGATGCCTTGACCGATTCGATCGTAGGAGCTTCGAATTCCCTGCTAGAAGATTTCGTAACTTTAGGAACACGTACGACCCCTTCTGGATCGATAATCCACTGCAGTTCCACGAAGCCGCTAATATTCGACTGTTTTAGATGAAAAGGATAGTTCGGTTCCACTTGAACAATCGCTCTAGGAAGTTCGTGAACCTTATGGAGCGTGAAAACTTCCTCCTCGCGAAATGACATTCGAAGTGGAAGCTTGAACCGAATACTCGCAATTGACTCCGAGTTGCCAGTCTCCAATGGCGAGAATTGCCAAGTTGCAACCGCCCGTTCAACCAATTCGGCCAATTCCGCTGGGGTATCTTCATCTGTTTTCGCAGCGCAAACGAAACCGCCTTCGGCAATGCCAACCTGGAGCGAGACATCCACGTCCCCAAACTTTTCCTGAAGAGGGAATGGGTATTCAATATTCGTACGCTTCACTATCTTTGGCGGCGCCGAAAGTTCTTTGGCCTTGATCAAGTATGGTCGGAGACCCTCCGATCGCTCTTCGAGAAACGAGACCACCTCATCCGCCCCGAAAAACTGAGCGATATCGATAAGTATTAGACTTCTGTAGGGTCTCTTATCCAGACCCATTCCCTGGCCCGCTAAGCCCTCATGAATTTCGGAGCCGGAGTGCAGATTCTCTTCGTCATGATCCCCGCCTTCTTCCTCGGAGAGAAGAAAGTCGAAAAGCTCGACCGCCCGAAACTGACCGCAAAGCGCTATTTCAACGACATCTGGCAGAACCTCCCTCTCCGGCGCCTTTCGCTAACGAATCTCTACTTCGCTTGCTTCGACAACCTCATTATGGCGTTTCTCATTCTCTTCGTCACGATGGATCTCTGGGCAGAGAAATCGGAATTCGGGAAGCGATGGTTCCTCCAGATTGTGATCGCGTTCGTTCTTTCGATTCCAGTCGGGCTTTTTATCGAAAAGAAGATCCCCAAAAACGTCGCCATCTCCATTGGGCTCGCCTTTGAAATCGTCGCCTGCGTGGTCGCTCTTTTCGCCAACGACATAGACGACCTTTACCTGATCGCCTTTTTCTTCGGCACTGGCTTCGTCATCAAAAACACGACGTTCAAGCCCTTTATCTCGGAGTTCATGCCCAAAGATATTATCGGGCAACTGACTGGCGCTATAAATATCTTCTATGGCGTGGGTCGTACCTTGGTGACCGTCGCAGGCGGATGGATAGTGTACTGGGCCGGAGGCAACTATCGCGTCCCCTTCTTCTTTGCCATAGCAGCCGGTGTGGCCGGCATCTGGAATACGCTCCGAGTCAAAGACGAACGCTTCCTACAACGCAAAGCCTTGCAAGACTCCTAAGTGACGAATCGTCGTTTCGTCCCGCCCAACGAGATGAGGCATCTCGTTCGCTTCGTCCCTACCACGATAACGTCTTTGGCAGGTATTTCTCTATCAAGTCCTCGTAATACGGGCGCAGCTCGCTCCACACGGGAGCCTCTGGGCACTTCGTATACAGATCGAAGGGATTGAAGCGCTTGACCCAAGGCAGCATTTCGCGATCGCGATCGTCCAGCAAGTACGCGTACTCCCCTTCCCGGTGCCACGCGTAGAAACTATGATAGCGTATCATGTACAGAGCGGGGTCCGGTAGGTAGTCCTTCACCATTTGATACATGTATTCGTCATGCCCCCACGACATGTAGACATTGCTCAGCCCACAGCCTTCTTTGTAAATTCCTAGCTTTGTGTTGTAGCGCGGATCCTTCGAGTCAGGATTGCTCGCGAAGAACTCGGGGTAGACGATCTTATCGCTGAATTGGCAACCCACTGGAAACGTGTCGCCCACTACCGCCCATTGCGGTTCGCCGAAAATGCAAAGTAGCTTGCCTAAGTCATGTATCAGCCCGACTAGGACAAACCAATCCTCGCAGCCACGCTGGCGGATCGACTCCGAGGTTTGCAGCAGATGCTGAATTTGAGGAAGTTCGATGTCGGGATCCGAATCGTCGACGAGCGTATTGAGCAGTTCGATCGCCTCGATCACCGTCATTTCCTTCCGCTCCCGCTTCTCCCCAAGAAATTCCTCTCGCTTCGACATCACGAATTCGAAGCTTTGGTACTTATGATTCAAGCGATAGAATTCGCGCACGCAATCACGAGCGGGATCGTCGTAATTTCGATAATCTTCCTTCTTCCTATGCTCGGGCTCCGGATAGGTCGCCGTTTCGACGAAATCCTCCCACTGGTCTAGATTTTCGAGGGGGTTCGATTCGTTTTTCGCTTCGCTCATTTTACTTAATGGGATCGATTAAGGGCCCATTATACCAAACCGGCACGCCAATGCAAGAAGCGGAAACCGCTACAATATCGGACTAAAGGGAACGCTTATGCCTTTTCGCAAATGAAAAACGTTTGATAAGGGATGGGGTCGAGACGCTTTACCGACACCTTGGTAAAACGCTTCCTCAATATCTCGAGAATCGCCCCCTGAGAATAACGCTCAGCAAAGTCGATTTCCCAATGGTGGGCCGGGTAGAGTTTTTTCAAGCGACGCCGCAGGCGAATACCCAAGAATCGCTCGCGAAAACTGTGGAATCGAAAGGTGATTCCCAGCTTCAGCAACTGCCGCTTAGCGGTTGGAAACGAGAGAATCGCATGGCGAGCCGTCGTCGAGGCGATCTGGTCGATGCTCGATTCGAACGCGTCGAAACTCAAGTGCTCTAGCACTTCGCAACACAAGACGCAATCGAAGGATCCGGGGTTGAATAGACCTCCCAATCGCTCAACGGAATCAACGATATCGGGATTCAGGTTCGGATTAACGTCCATGGTTGTAACGTCGACCCCCGCTCGTTTCAGGAAAGCGGAAACGAAGCCATTGCCCAAGCCTATTTCCAAAACCCGATTCGCAGCGGTTTCATGAACTAAGGCTATCTGCTCTGAAAGGGAGATTAGCTGAGCCCGATCGAAATAGCCTTCCGAGAAGTAGCGCTCGCGAGGTAGCGTATCTTCTTCGTCCCGTTTTCTCTCTTCCATGACTCTTAACCTAATCGACATCGATCTAGAACCCTATAGGCGATTAGGCACAAGCCTTTAACCGCTAAAAGGTTTCATGGCCGCAAAGTCTTCTTGCTATTAGGGCTGCCACTGAAATGATTCCGCATCAGCGACATGGATCCTGAGCTGCATCTCTCATTCGTAATCCCCGTCTACAACGAAGAGGCAACTATCGAGCCCTTATTCGAGGGCATATCAAAGGCCGTCGAAAACGCGTCCCTCGGGACCTTCGAAACCATTTTCATCGACGACGGAAGCCGCGACGGATCCTGGGGCTCTATTTCTGAGCTAAATCGCGAGTACCCCCAACTGGTACGGGGCATTCGACTTCGACGGAACATGGGGAAGGCCACCGCCCTCCAGGCTGCCTTCAATCAGGCGCGCGGCAAGACCATCCTTACAATGGACGCCGACCTTCAAGACGAGCCCTCGGAAATCGCCAATTTCATTCGCAAACTCGACGAAGGGTACGATGCCGTATCCGGATGGAAGCAACTGCGCCAGGACCCCCTCTCGAAAACGCTCCCCTCTCGCTTTTTCAATTTCGCAACGAGGGTCGCTTCCGGCGTAAATCTGCACGACTTCAACTGCGGCTTCAAAGCGTATCGAAAAGAGGCGATTCACAATCTCGACCTATACGGAGAACTTCATCGCTACATTCCCGTCTTGCTGGACGCCGAAGGATTTTCAGTCGCTGAGATTCCGGTTTCACACAACAGGCGAACTCACGGTGTATCCAAATATGGGTGGACTCGTTTAGTCAAGGGCTGCATCGATCTGGTAACGGTCATTGTCATTACACGTTATTTGAAACGTCCAGGCCATTTCTTCGGCGGCTTTGGACTCTTAAGCGGAGTACTGGGTTTCGGGGTACTCTCTTGGCTTTCAATCCAAAAGATCGCCTTTGGAGCGTCTATCGGCAATCGCCCCCTCCTCTTTCTCGGAATCCTCCTTCTGATATTCGGCGTTCAACTCGTATCCACTGGGCTGATCGGCGAACTGCTGAATTTCAATTCGGGAAACAAGGGACGCTTACAGGAATCCATCGAGGAAAAACTATAGTAGTTCCCCAAGCGAACGTTGACCGACATTCTTCGCGGGCCTTCCGAATCCATAACGATAAATGAAAGCGTCCCGCAAATCCAACGCAATTGCCCTCTCCCTCTCGAAAAGCGCCACTGGCGTAATGGGAATGCTAATACTCGTTGCGCTAGCCAGGGGCCTAACTAAGGAGGATTTCGCTGCCTATCAACAAGCTATCTTGGCCTATGCGGTCATCGCTCCCTTTCTTCAAATGGGAATCGGCCAGGGCATCTACTACTTCCTCCCCGTGGAAAAGACAAGGCCACGGGGACGGGTTGTAGATGCTATATTCGCTCTCGGAATCGCCGGAATTGCATACGCCTTATTCCTCGCTTGCGGTGGCAATCACCTGCTGGCCCGCTCCTTCTCGAACCCCCAAGTGGCCTCCTTGCTGCTCTGGATGATTCCCTATTCGATCTTCACGACCCCGACGAGTCAAGTAGGACCGGTATTGATCGCGAGCGATCGCGTGAAAACGTCGTCCGCCTTCGCAATTCTAAGGGAGATTGCGGTCGGCATGGCGACCGTTCTCCCAGTGCTCATTTGGTCGACTGCATCCGCGCCTCTCATCGGAAACGCCATCGCCAGCTCGCTTCTCGGAATCGCAGCGATTAAGCTAATGATCCAAGCGACTCCACCAGGTCCCTCGAGGCCATCCCTTTCGGCTGTTCGCGAACTCTTAGCGTATTCGTTCCCGCTCGGACTTGCCCTCATGCTGGGCATGCTTTCAAAGCAGCTCGATAAATTCATCGTCAGTTTCATGAGCGATCCCGAACGCTTCGCGGTCTATGCTCTCGGAGCGATGGAGATCCCGCTCATTACCATTGTTACCGGTTCGATCACAGCAGTCGTCATGGTCGATTTGCGTCAGGCAATCGACGAGGGGAGAATCAAAGACTCAGCCCGCCTTTTCCGAACCATCGCCGAAAAGTCCGCCTATATATTGCTGCCCGCGATGTTCTTTTTCCTCGTCGCAGCGGATTCTCTAATGACTGCCTTCTTCTCCAATGAATACGCTGCGAGCGCCGAACCCTTCCGTATTTATCTCGCTACGATTCCTACCAGAATCGTTATCCTAGGCTCCCTACTAGCCGCGCTTGGCCAATCGAAGACCATTCTCAAGCTCACCTTTATCGGCCTGCTCTTGAACCTGGGATTGAGCATCTTGCTCGTCGATCGCCTCGGCCCAAACGGGGCCGCAATTGCGACCGTAGTGGTATTGCTCCTCTGGAGCGTGCCCGCCTATTTGCGGGCGATCGGGCGATCCACCGGAATTCCATGGAAGACATTCATTCCGTGGGCGCCGCTAGGCAACGCCACCCTCTTCCTCCTCGGCCCCACCGCTTTGATCGCCATCCTGGAATACTCTCTCGACAGCTGGGCTTCATGGTCCCGCTTAGCCCTTCAAGCAATTCTATTCGGAACGCCTGTCATCCTATGGTGGGGCTCCGGAAAACTCTTCACATGGCATGAACTTAAATCTCGCTTCAATAGCGTGAAGTCCAATTCATGATTCCCGAATGAGCGACATGCCCGGAACTCCACCTACCGCCCTCGTCATCTCCTTCAGCGACCTGCAAAGCGACGGGCGCGTTCGCCGCCAGATCGACCTGATTAGGCGCCACTGTTCCACCACCGCCCTGGGACTTGCCAATCCAAATATCCAGGACGTCGCCTTTATCCCGGCTACGCCCGACCCGCGAAATGTCAAATGGCAGCTTCGGGCGCTTCTCGTTTTGGGTTTGAAACGCTTCGCTCGCTACTATTGGACACAGCCACCGGTTCGTTCGGCGATCGAGAATCTCGGCAACCGACGTTTCGACTATATCGTCGCCAACGACCCCTCGGCCCTTCCCTTCGCTGCGAGTATCGCGCGCGGAAGCCCCATCCTGTACGATGCTCATGAATACGCCCCTGCGAAGCAGGAAGACGATCTTCGCTGGCGGCTCGTCATGAAGCCGTACTACATTTGGATTCTCAATCGGTATCTCAAGTCAGCCACTCGAGCGATCACTGTCAGCCAGGGGCTTGCCCGCGCCTACAAGGCGAACTTCGACGTATCCATGGAAGTGATCATGAATGCGCCCAGGCAGCAGGCTCTGGAACCGAGCCCTTGCGAACCCGAAACGATACGCCTCGTCCACCACGGCAATGCAGTCAGGCGGAGAAAACTGCACGAGTTGATAGAGCTGATGAATCAATTGGACGATCGCTTCCGACTCGATTTCATCCTCAAGCCCTCAGAGACGGGCTACTATCGGGAGCTTGTGGAAAAAGCGTCGGGGAATTCTCGCATCGCCTTTCGCGACCCCGTTCCCCCTGAGGAAATTTGCGCCACCATCAATCGATACGATGTGGGCGTCTACTCCATGCCGCCCGCGAACTTCAATATGGCGAACGCCTTGCCCAACAAATTGTTCGAGTTTATTCAAGCGCGTCTCGCCGTAGCGATTGGTCCCACCCCCGAAATGGCCAGCATCGTCGATCAATACCAATGCGGCGTAGTCGCAGTCGATTTTTCCGTAGGCGCTCTGGCTTCGAAACTGAACGCCCTCAGCCACCGCGATATCGAGGACTGCAAACGGAACGCCGGCCTTGCCGCCCAAAGCCTGAACTACGAAAACGAGTCCGCTAAACTAGAGACGATCTTCAAGAGTCTTCCGAGCCCAGCAAGGTAGCCACTACATACCCGCAAACGTCCGCGTGATCGGCGATCAATCGCTCGCGCCCTTCGTTCAAGAGTGCCCCCTGACTTTCCTCGTTTTCCAAATATTCCAGCCATTCGATCGCCGCGCGAACTCCCGGCTCGCCTTCTTGAAAGCTGCGAACGAGACCATAATCGTTTTCCAGCATCAGCGGAATGCCCAAGGGCTCCGTGCTATTCGCGAATACGGAGGGTACCCCGAGACAGGCCGCCTCGCTCGACGTCGACGCGCCCTCGGTGAGGACGAACTTAGCGTGGGCCAGAAAGTCGTGGAAATCCTCGGGGTCGAAACGTATCATATAGGATTCCAAACCAGGCGGAGCCTTTCCCTCCTCCGCGGAGAGAACAATACGATAGCGATCCTTGAATCGTTTCACGAAGTCATAGATTTTCTCCCCCAATCCGCTGCGATCGCGATCGTGGAAGGTGTTCCAGGCAGAGGTACGCAAGAGCACGTACTTGCCCGCGACCAATCCGTATTTGTCTAGTATCGCAGAATCCGGCTCGAAGCGACGTCCGTCCAGAAAGCAGAGTTCGTGAATTCCCGCATATCGACGTTGTTTGCGCCCCAGATCCAAGCTAAAGCGATCGGGCGTGTGGATTTCGTCAGCGAAGGGATGAGCAATTCGGTGATTAAATCGCTGCGTTTCGGTATCCGTAAAAATTATATTCCTGCAACCGAGCAAACGGGCGCTTTGACAATAGCTCCCCATTAAGCTCGCAACCGTATCCGGCTTGAAACGACGTATCGCCTTTGCAACTGTCCACTGGCGTTGTAGCATTTCCAATACCGGTAAGCGATTTTTAGAAGATCGCCTTTTTGGAATCTCGTAGGGAATCCAACTGTAGGCCTCCAACAATCGTCGCATCACATCTCGATCGCGCCCGATCATCAAAACGTCGTGACCCCGATCCAACAACTCCCGGATGGGGTACTTCCAAAAGTGAATGTGGGCCGGATGGTGCGCTTCGATCAGCAATCTCATGGTTTGTTCCCCAATTCGTATCCAAGAACTCGCTGCTCGGGCGTCAAGCCGCGCCGATCTTTTATGACCCCAAGCGTCACGCCCATTCGTTCCACATGCGCAATCTCCTCGCCAAAATAGTATCGATCCGCCGCCCACTGACTCGAAGCAATGTAGAAGTCATCAGCGAGCGGGTCGGAACGCGTTACTCGTATGCGCTTCGAAGCCTCTTTAGACACGTGTGGCGACAACAACCAAGTCGGATGCTCCATATTGACCTGAATCCGCTCGCTTCCCTCAACCAGAGCCTCCAGCTCCTGCGCAAGTTCCTTGTAGACAGTACCCCAATAGTCCGTTTCATAGGTATTAGAAGCGCTCGCTACCCCACCTGAAAGTTCATTGTAATAGATGTATTGATACGGGTGAATCCGAACGGAAGAAAACGCCACAAGCGCCAGGGCAATGCCTGCGAATCCCAACAAAGGTCGCTCCAACGCCGGACGCTGCGCAGATAGCCAGCGTCGCGCTTGGACCATCCCCCATCCCGCCAGAGACGCCGCAATTGGGACGACGAATAGCAAGTGACGCAATCCGTTATAGAGGGTCGAGTCCCGCCCAATCACATAGGCGATCGGGGAAAGCCCCGCGAAAAGAGTCAAGCCGAGTCCCTGCCAACGCTCCAACGTCCACTCGTTCGAACGCAAGTCAGCTCGGAGCTTTCCAGCAACCGCCGCCAAGCCAATGCCCAGGAAGGTCAAAAAGACCAATGGCAACTTCAGCAGAAGCATCTTGATAATATAGTAGAAGGGCAGATCCGAGGCCGCATAGAAGGCGCCTTCGAAAAAGACCGGTAGATCCCAGCTGTATTGAGTCACCTTCTCCAAGGTAGAGCTCGCTTGGCCAAAAGGTCGAAATTGAGCGGCAGGCCAATAGAGCAGCAATATCACGGCGGCCAACGCAAGCGCGGCCCCGAGGCGAGCCCCATGGACCTTAACGTACCCGACCAGATACCCAAGCCCTTCGCGCCGGACCCCTAACCCGCCTTTAATGGCGAGAAATAGCCCGAGATAGCACAGTCCCAATGCCCCGCCAATGCGAACCGCTAGCGCGACTCCCAAGGTCGCCCCAAAAACGAACGCCGTTCGCCATCGCAGCCCGTTGCCTTCCTTGAGCCATTCCAGCGCCGCCCAAAGCATCCAAATGTAGGCGCAGGCGAACGGGATGTCCTTGGGATTAATGAACATGTGCCCGTAGTAGCTCGGAGTAAATGCAAGCAAGGTCCCCGTCCAAAAACCAACCTGAGCGCCGCCCAAGGAACGCCCTAATCTCATGGCGCCCGCAATCCCAAGAACACCGAAGAAGGCGGAAAATACATGCCCCGTCAGCGTATCCGAAAACGGGGACACGCGTCGTAGGATCGCTAGATTCAAATCGTAGAAGCCCGGATAGTTGTCCGCCTTGCGCCCCACCTCTACGGCCTTCTCCCAGTCGCCGGAAAAGAGATGCGCGTAGTATTCGAGCTTCCGCTCTCCCGCATCCGCGCGCACCTTCTCATCCCAACTGCTGCCATAGTCGCTCGCCGTCAACGCAGCCACCAAGACCACCACGGCCAATAGCCCCCTCCCCAGCCAACGCCAGAACGCTTCGCCGGTATCGCTCATACGCCTTGCCTGACCCGATTTCCGGCCCCTGTCCACTGCCAATTGCCGTACCAATACATTTTAGCCTTCATTCACACAACGGCAAGGCAGCCCCCCTACTGAATAGGCTTCCCAAGTCCGTTCGGAATCCGTTAGTCTCGCATCTCTGATTTCAAACCTACCTCTCAAATAGATTCCATGGCAAAGATTGCGCTCAAACCCGACATACAACTCGGCATCGTTCCGACTCATATCAAGTTCGTAGGCGGCCTCGTTCCAGACGAAAACGGCAAGATGCCGCGAGGCGAGGACGGCCGCATGCTCATCACGGCCGAGCTCGACCGGATCAACCAAATGTCGCCCGTCAAACCGAACTGCGCCCAAGTATCCATTTTCCCCGGCACAGACGAAGGCGATCTCAACGAGATGATGAGCGATCTCAAAGGCCTCGGCCTTGTCCCGCACATAATTATGATGGTTGGAGGGGGCAATCCTATGGACCCTGCCGACGAAGACGCAGTCGTCCCCAGCTTGCTCGCCGGGTTGCGCGCCGCCCAGGCCCACGGCGTCGAACACGTCGCCTCAACGTCTTTCGAAGAGTGGATGAAGCCAGGCGCTCAACCCCTTACCGGACGGGACTTCGACAATGCGGTTGCCCAATTGGTGAAGCTCCACACAAGCGTATGCCAGGAAGCCGACGTCTTCAATAGCTCTGTCAAAGCATGGCATATGGAGTTTCTCCGAGGCACCGAATTTCAAACCTTCACCGACGTCGGCAAGGCTTGGACTTTCGTCAAAGCCGCCAACGAAGCCATCGGAAAACCCTTCTTCAAGGTACTCGTCGATGCCGCGCACTGTGGCGATTCCGCCCTCAGCATGGAAGAGAATGCCGCGATTATCCGCGAAATGGGCGAAAATGATGGCTTCAGCATGTTTCACGCGTCCGCCAAGACAACCCGTGGCTGCCTTTCCACAGACGACGGCTGGATCGGCAACTTGCTCACGGAGTGCGCCGCTACAGGGAAACTGGAAATCGCTCTCGTCGAACTCTTCCATCACGCCGACGCGGCGCTCGCCGGTCTGCGCGAAGCGGACCCCCGACACGGTGTCGATACGACCGACGGACGCACCTACTCCGAGACGGTTTGCGACGGCCTCGGCAATACCGCCCGCCGCCTCAACAACCTAGTCGCCCGAGGCATCTTGCCCCAGTAACCGTCATCACCGTTCAGACTCACCCCATCAACCTTCCGCCTTACTACCCATGTCCCGATTGATCCCTGCCGCACTATTCGCCCTCGTCGCTTTGGCCGCCCCTCTTAACGCCGATTGGCCCCAATGGCGCGGGCCCAACGGCGACGGCATTAGCCGCGATGCCAAGAATCTACCGACCCAATGGGATGGCAGCCAAAATGTCGCCTGGAAGGTCGCCTTGCCGGCCTGGAGCGGATCGACCCCGATTATCGTCGGCAATCGCGTTTTCGTCATGTCGCCTTCGCCGCAACCGGTAGGAGAAGCCCCAGCGGAAGTAGAACGCCCCGCCCGCCCACAGCGACCCGCCGGCCAAGTGGGTGGACAGCGGCCTGATGGGGCGCAGCGGCCCGCGGGACAACGACCCAATCGCGGCGGTGGCGGTGGCGCGGGACGCCGCGGTGGCGTTGGCTCCCAGGGAGCGGTCAGCGGTCCAGGCGGACAGGAATTGCTCTTGATGTGCCTCTCCCGCGAGGATGGCGCCGAGCTGTGGCGCGCGCAGGTCGACCAGGGCAATGAGCTGAAGCGCAAGCAAAACAATAGCTCCCCATCGCCAATCAGCGACGGTACCCATGTCTGGGCCACCACCGGCAACGGCGTCGTTCGAGCCTACACCGTCGATGGCGAAGCCCTTTGGCAATTCGATCTGCAGAGGGAGTATGGCGACTTCGGCCTAAACTGGGGTTACGCTTCCACTCCTCTGCTCTACGAAGGCAAACTCATCATCGAAGCCGTTCGCGGACAAAACACCGAAGCTCCCGGCTACGTGGTAGCCCTGGACGGCAAAACCGGTAAAGTCGTCTGGCAGGTCGATCGGCCCACCGACGCGCCTTGGGAGTCCAAGGACGCCTACACCACCCCCATTCCAGTCAAGGTCGGCAACAAAACGCAGATCGTCGTTTCCGGCGGCGCCTACGTCACCAGCCACGATCCCCACACTGGCATGGAAATCTGGCGCTCGGGCGGCCTCAATCCCGAAAACTCGCGCAACTATCGCATCATCGCTTCGCCCGTCGCAGCGAATGGACTAGTTTACGCGCCCTCTCGAAAGACTCCCCTCCTCGTAATTAAAGCTGACGGCAAAGGCGACGTCACCGACAGCCATCTCGCCTGGAAACTCGAAGATCGGGCCGGGCCTGACGTCCCCACTCCCATCTCCGACGGAACTTACTTCTACGTGCTCAACGACTTCGGTCAGGTATCCTGCTACGACGCGCAGAGCGGCGCTCCCCTTTGGGGGCCAGAGGAAACCGGTATTGGCCGCGTAAGCAGCTCGCCCATCCTGGCCGACGGCAAGCTTTACCTGGTCAGCGAAACCGCGGAAGTCGCGGTCGTCAAAGCGGGCTCCCAATACGAACTGCTCGGCAAGAGCTCCCTCGACAACAGCTACACGCTCTCCAGCCCCGCCGTCGCAGGCAGCCAAGTATTCATTCGCACAGGCAACCACCTCTATTGCTTGAGCAAAGGATAGATCGCCACTTTGCAATTTATGAAGTTCGCTTCGATATTAGCTCTACCCCTAGCCGTTCTAAGTCTACAAGCATCCGATTGGCCTCGCTTCCTGGGGCCGAATGGGAACGGTCAGGTACCCGCTGGCCTATCGCTTAATACGGATTGGCAAAGCGCGCCTCCAGCCACCCTTTGGACCGCCGATCTGGGCTCAGGCTGCTCCTCCTTCGCAATCGCCGAGGGCAAGGCCATCACCCTCGGCAATGCCAACAACGTCGATACGATCCGCTGCTTCGATGCCGCGACGGGCGAAGTCATTTGGAGCCATAGCTACGACGAACCCAAAGAGGCCAAATACTATCCCGGCGGGACCACCGCCACTCCGACCATTGACGGAGATCGCGTCTACGTTGTTAGCAAACAGGGAAAGCTCTTCTGCTTCGAGTTCGAAACCGGCGAAATACTTTGGGAGCGCGACTACAAGAGCGACTTCGACGGTCGACGCCAAGGTTGGGGCTGGGCCTGCTCGCCACTGGTCTACGGAGACTTGCTCATCATCGATCCCGGCGCAAAAGATGGCTCGATCGTCGCCCTGAATAAGCGCACCCAGGAAGTGGTATGGAAAATTGGCAGCAACGAACCGGGCTACGCCATGCCAGTCGTCTATCAGGCCGATGGACGCGACCACCTCGCCGTTTTCCACAGAAAAGCGCTGGCTGCCTATAGCTTAGAGCCACCGGAAGGGCCGCTCTTCACTTATTCATGGAGAACGAACTACGGCGTTAACGCCTCCAACCCGCACTATCGCGACGGAAAGATGTTTATCGGATCCGGCTACGGCAGCGGCTACGGCGTTATCGACGTCAGCGACAACCAACCTGAACTCTTGCACCGAGACCGTGGACTCGAATTGAAATTCCAAACTAGTTTGCTAGTCGACGATCGCATCATCGCTCACTTCGGCGACGAGAAGAAGGGCAACGACCTGGTCGCTATGGATTTCGAGTCGGGCAATCTACACTGGCGTCACGAAATGCCCGGAAAGTTCGGAAACGCGATCGCCATCGGTGAAACGATCATCGTGTTCACGGACTCCGGACATGTCGTAGCTGGCAAGGATCGCGGCGATCGCTTCGAGGAACAAGCGAACCGCAAATTCCTGGACGGACTCTGCTGGGCGCCCCCATCCTACGCCGATGGCAAACTCTACTTGCGTAGCCTGCAAGGCGACGCGATCTGCCTCGATCTAACCGAGTAAAGATAGCCAAACAGTCGGGAGGTCCCATCTCAACCGCCACGGGATACGTTGCAATGCTCCGTATCCAGAAAAGCGCCCCACCGCAGGCTCGCGCCTCGACGTAAGCTCAACCACTACGCCTTGGTCAGTGCCGCCAACTCACGCGAACGCCGTAGGTCTCAGGCGCCCCAGGGGTCGCCGCGAAGATCTGCGGATTGATGAAGGTGTAGTAGCGCTCGTCCCCAAGATTCTCGCCGAATACGACCACTGAGAACTGCTCGCTGCGATAGCCCAACTGAGCATCGTAGACTTCGTAGCTGCTCTGGCTAAACATCGCGGTATTAGACTCGTCGAAAAACGTTTCCCCAATGCTCCGCATCGTCCCCTGGACGAAGAAGCCATCGCCGAAACTGTAACGAGCGGATCCGCGCAAGGTATACTCCGGAGTGAACGGTACCGTATTGCCGGCTAGGTTAGCATTCGTGAACGGATCCAAGTGCGTCTCGAAAGTTACGTCGTTCGTTCCGACTCCCCCTTCCAATTCGAATTGAGGAATCGGCTTCCAAACGCCTTCGATTTCGATGCCCTCGGATGAAACTTCCTGGGCGTTGATGACGATGTAATCCGTCGCCATAGGTACGGAACGCTCTAGCTGATAATCATCGATGTCGATATCGAATGCAGTCACCCGCACGCTGAAAATCTCGTCATTGGTCGTGTATTCGAATCCCAACTCCTTGGACCACGCCGACTCGTCTTCGAAGGCCGCCAAGCCGGGGAAGTCCGTGTAGGCGCTGTACCCTTTGGGCTTGAAGCTGTTCGCGGCTCTGCCGAAGAACGAAACCTGTTCGCTGATCTCGAATCGGAAGCCCGCATCCGCTGAATAGTTTACTTTCGTACGGTCCGCAAGGATGGGAGCCTGTCCGACCGGTGAAATTTTCATGCGATCGATTTCCGTTTCCGTTTCCTGGATACGCACGCCCGCATCGAGAACGAGAGAGTCGCTCGCCTCGAAAGCGGCATGGCCGAACGCAGCGATCTGCTTCTCTTCTATGTCGAAAGTCGTTTCCTCCGTAAACACAGGGAAGAAAGGCGGAGCGGGGAAGACGCGCGTGGACACGCCGTCCGTTCCTTTGTCGGAATAGAACACGCCGCCACGCCAATCGAGGGGCTGATCTTCGTTCGACGACTCGATTCGGAACTCCTGCGAAAAAAGACGCTGCCCTTGCTCGATCTCCGAAGTGGAGATAGGCGCTGGACTCAAATCGAGGTCCACAGTCGAGGGATCGAGATCCCAATCCTGCACCGCCGTAATCGACTTGAACTGACCCCAGTCGAATTCCCGATCCATGTGCAACGACACCTGGTGCCGATCGATCTGCGTTTCGCCCTCCAAATCCGAGCCAACCACGAAGGGATCGGGGCTAAAAAGCGACGAGAGCCGCTGACTGCCGTCGTTGATCGATTCGACCACGAACTTCAAGCGCCCATTCCAACTGTTGCCAGGCGAGAAAAAGAGATTGTACTGCCCTCCTTGCGCCTCGCGACTGTCCGTATCGCGCCCCAACGTCGAGTTGCGCATATAGCCTTCGCGTTCATTGTGATAGAGACTCAAGGTATGCGACAGGCCAGAGTCCGCCAACGAGCCAGAGAGATTGATGCGCAACGCCCGGTGGTCATAGCTGCCCGCTTCCGCAGAGAGCTCTATGCGTTGCTCCTCGCTGGGACGCGGGCTATGGATCTCGATTACCCCGGCCGGGCCATTGCGTCCGAAAAACGAACCCATCGCGCCCCGATGCACCGTCAAACTGTTGCCCGCGAAAAGCTCGGAAGAATAAGTGAAGACATCGCCCGACGGCACGTCGTCCACATAGAGCGATACGCCCGCGGGACTAAAGAATAGCGTATTGCCCATTCCACGCATGGTAATCGTATCGCCGAATCCCCGCGTTTCGCTCGAGCTAACGAATAGATTGGGCACGAGCGCCGACGTTTCCTGCACGGTCTGCATCTGGTACAAATCCAAAGCGCCCGTAGAAAAGGAACTGGTCGCGGCCCCACCGTCTTCGAGCGAAGAACCGGCAAATACGCGAATAGGCGACAAGATGTAGGCGTCGCCATTCGAAGATTGCGAGTAGGAGGTTGCTCCCGCGAGGAGGCATAAGGCAACGATAGCTGCTTTTTTCATATCTAGGTAGTACGTAGTTTGAATCTACAAGGAGGGTTTTCACTGCTTTGCCAACGAAATTGGACCCTGAAAAGGATAAAAAATCGCAAATGCGAGAATCCGTAAAAAGAAGGCCGCGAATACGCAAACTCAACCCAACGCTAAACTGTCAAGACCGAATGCGACGCCTTTTTACCTTTCTATAAGGCTCGTCTCCCTCGATTAAATTACAACCTTGTAAAGTTAACGGTCATTTAGAGCCTCCTCGAAGACGACTGTCCGAATCCGCGTTCCAAACCGTAAGAAAAGGAAACCAGATAATCCATGCACGCCCCATGAAAACGATCGCTCGCTCAATCCACATCTTCGCCTTGTTCGCCCTGCTCGCTTCGATCGCTCAGGCTGACATTCCCTCCTGGCGTGTCGGCCATAATGGAATCTACGATGCCAGCAACCCACCCGTGGACTGGAAAGCCAGCCAGCTTTTCGAGATTCCGATCGACACGACCAGCAATGGCACCCCGATCCTCGTGGACGGCAAACTCTTCTATACGGCGGACCCCGATCAGCTCGTATGCGCCGACGGCCGAACGGGGGCAACGCTTTGGTCCCGATCGAATAACTTGCTCGAGCTGAGCAACCTCGGTCCCGAAAAACGAAAGAACATCGCGGCGCACCAAGGCCGCATCGAATCCCAGAATCGCGTATACCAGCGCCTGCGAACCGATATCAGACGGTTGGAGAGAAGCATCGAACGCGACGACAGCAATGCGACCGCCAAGAAGAGCCTCGCTCAAAAGCGAGGCGAACTGGAAAAGACCGAGAAAGAGCTAAAAGCCCTCCGTAGCGACCAGACCTTCCGCCAATTCGTCACGCCCCCGGCCCACAACACCAATGGCTACTCTTCGTATTCGCCCGTATCCGATGGGGACCGCGTATTCGTCGCCTTCGGAAACGGCGTCGTAGTCGCCTACGACCTGGAGGGCAACCGCATCTGGTCCGAATTCATCGAGCATCCCGATCACAACTGGGGCGGCGCGACTATGCCACAACTGATCGACGGCAAGCTTATCGTCCGCTTCGACGACTACTGGGCCATCGACCCCGCCAGTGGGGAACGCCTCTGGAACACCGACTCGGAAGTCATTTTCGGCACGCCGACTCCCTTCCAAGTAGAAGGCCAAACCTTCCTCTTCACCTCGCGAGGCGAAATCCTCAGAGCGAGCGACGGAAAGCGTATCCACAAAGAGCTCGTCTATCTTCACAAGGATCGACACTGGTCCATTTTCAACACCCCAACGCTCGTTGGAGACGTCATCTACACGGTCAGTGGCGTGGAGGGCGACAATGGCGATGCCTATGCTTATCGAATCCCAAAGGTTTTGGAGACCCTCCAGAAGGATGGACCCGAGTTGGTCTGGCACTCCCAAGTTCCCAAGAATCGATACTATTCGTCCGCTTTGGTCCGCGACGGGCTCGTCTACATCGTCACCCGCGACAACGAGCTCAGCGTGCTCGAAGCCGACACCGGCGCAATCGTCTACACGGAAAAGGTCAAAGGAGCCAAGGGCACGGCCTACCCGAGTATGGTAGCCGCTGACGACAAGATATATCTTGGGATCGACGACGGCACGCTCGTGGTTCTCGAGCCTGGCCGAGAATACAAGGAAATCGCCCGCAACCAGTTCGGCACCTTCCGCAGCACGCCGATTTTCTCCGGTGGCATCGCGTATCTTAGAGCCTACGACAAACTTGTCGCTGCGGGATCGCTATAGCTCGCTGCGGCGGGGATCCGATAGAGGCTAGGCGTCCGTGAGGTGACAGGAACGCTCTAGCTTCCCACTCGCTGCTGTTCCCCGGGAATGATCTAGCCCGCTACCTCCCGGCATAGGGCTAGAGCGTTGTCCCAGCTCAACGCGGGATCCAGAGGGCTCCGGCGAACGCTTCCCCATTTTCACCTCTCTATACACCTCGAAAGACAGTATTTTACCATTCAGTACATAATAGTTTTGTACTGATCGTATTATTATTCAAAAAGGGCATCCATCGCCAATTCGGTCACTTTCGACGCCTTGGCGCTGTCCAAGTCCAGCTTTCCTCCCACCGATAGTCCCCTCACCAGAGTGACGCAAAACAGAGCCAGCGATCGGGGACTTTTCGCTCGATCGATTTGCCCGTTCATTTGAGCTCTCTGGATCGCTCCGAAGAAGGCATCCTCGAGCCGTTTCCAGGATTCCGCGAGCGCCGCAGCGACGAGCGCGTTTCTCGGCCCCAATTCCACCGTGCTGTTAACGATCAAGCAGCCATCTCTGGCCACTGGCATTCCAGCCTCTCCCGCCTTGAGAGAGAAAAAGGCCTTCAATCCATCCCTCCCGTTCTCCGAATTTTCGAGCAGTTCAATGCCACAGGAGAAAATTTCATCGCGATACTGCTCTAGAGCCTGATCGAAGAGGGCCTGTTTCGTCCCAAAGGCGGCATATAGACTGCCTCGCCCAATACCCATCGCCTGAAGGAGATCCTCCGTTGAGGTAGCCTCGTAGCCCTTGCGGCGAAACTGCTCGCCGGCCGCCGCAATCGACTCCTCAGTATCGAATTCCTTGGGTCGGGCCATGCGTCAATAATCGATAACTGGAACGATAAGTCAATAATATGCTACCGAAACGAGACTAGGTGCTATCCGACAGATGTGCAGAACAGCCAGAGACCGGCGACAATTCCGAAGAGACTGCCCCATCGAATCGCTGGGCCATACCTCTCGAATACTAATCTCGCGAATTGCCTATGCCTTGTCTCGCCCATCGCCAAGAGAGTCACGACGGCACTGGCGGCGACGAACCCAAATATTCGAACTGCAAGGGGATGCCGGGCGCCTTCCGCAAAGGTAAACAGAATAATGGCGAGGATCGCCCGAATAGCGATTTCAGTATAATGGGAATAGGGCTTCTTGCTGAAACGCATCCAGAAACGTTCCCAACCATCCGGCGCGAATAGCATGAGCGCGCTGCATGCGACCAAGAGCAGTCCAATTCCCGCGATTAAGTACATGGTTCCCGAGCAAAGCGCTATACAGTCTTTCTCCCGAAAGAAGCCCTAATCTACCGGCAATCTCCTCTGAACCAATCGGATGGATGCCGCGTAACGCCGTCCCAGCTCAATCATAGCCTCGGTCCCAAAATGAGTGTGGTCGAACGTCGCCAAACTCTCCGATTTCACGCAGGCGGTATACGGGACCGATTCAGGGAACTGGGCGAGCAGTTCATTGAGCCGTTTTGTATGGGGCTTGTTCTCTGTATGATAATGCACTTGGCCGGCGATAAACGGCAAATGAGGGGCGCCTAGGTCTTGCCGTAAATCTTCGATCAGTTTCGCCAGCTTTTCGGGATAGGCCTCCGGCTCTCGACTATTTCCCTCGCCCTGATGCCAAAGTATGCCTTTGAGGGTACCGGTCACGGCAGCCGCCTTGGTCCGTCGAACCGCCTCCGCATAGAATTCCGTCCCCTTCTCCCATTGCTCGATCTTGGTGCCGCCTTTAGCATTAACGACGAGACCGATCGACGCGCCGTCGCTTGACTCCAGCATCGCTTGCGCAAAGGCGTAGCCTGGATTCAGTCTCTGCATCTCCAGGCGCTTTCGGATAGTGGAATACCGGTTCAGGGGAACGCGAGCCGCCTCCCATTCGTCGAGGCCATTGAGCAAATAGCCCCCTTCAATCGGTCCGGATTCCCCATCCCCATACGTCGCCCGGCCCGCCATGTTCGACTGCCCGATCAATAGGTACACGTGCAGCTCGTCCTTCAGGCCTAGATATTCGTGTTCCGGCGATTGTCCCATCGCGCTCCCCACGAGGATGGCTAACAGTCCAATCGCAGTGACTATAATCTTAGGTTTCATCGATTTTCGGAGGCAGCTTATAATCATTTAAGGTATTCATTCTTCCGTTCAACGCAAGGATCCAGAGGGAGGCTTCACTCTCTTTCGCAAGGCGCTTTGCCCTCCTCAGAGCGGGGAGCCGATCGCCTGAACTACGAATTGAAGTCCCTCTGAAGGTCGGCAATCGCCGGCGCGTTCCGGCGGTAGCCTAAGTAGGCCCAAAAAACGGCGTTGGCGACGATCGCAACCGCGAGTATCGAAAGGTTCAACACAGGCGCGGCGATGCCTAAATGCGTCATCGAAGGCACGATCGATACGATGGCCGCGACCAGACCCACGCTCATGCCCCAGCCGATCAGCGATCGCAATTCGCCGAATACGATGTGGCGACGGGTTTCAGAGCCAATGCCAATCGCATCCATCACCGCAAACTCGTGACGCCTTTCGGAAAGATTCCGCGCCACTACCACGCCCAAGCCCGCGCTACCAAGCACAACCCCCAGGCCGCCTAGAACGTGGAATATGGCTATGTACGTATTCTCGACTTCGTGGAAGGATTGCAGGCGGTCTTCCATAAGTTCCACCTGCCCCCCCCATTGGCTTATTCCGAATTCGATATCCGCTCGTCGCTCGCGTGTATTTCCATTCCAGTCCTCGAGTAGAAACAAGCGATAGCCTTCGTGCTGAGGAAACCTCTCTAGGAAAGCCGCTTCGTCGATCAAGAGACTTCCTTGAAAGACCGTGTCGCTCAGGGCCGCCACCAGCTCCACTTCGAACAGATTACCCTGCCCATCGATATATTCCAGACGATTGCCCAGCTTCTTTTTCAAAGCCCACTGCAGAGTCGCGCTGTCCACGAAGGCTCGAATTGCTCCATCCTCGCTTCGCTCCGAGAGCAAGCGCCAAGCCTTGCTCGCATCAAGCCCATCGCGTATCGAGTGGAAAGTGAACGCTCCCCGCGCAGCGAGAGCCTCCGCATCCATCGCCAACAGACGCGGATTCTCCGTATAATTCAAATTGAAACAACTGGCATCGTCGCCCTGCCCAATTCGCATGGGCAAGATCTCTCCATCGCCTCCGATGTCGAATACGTTGTTGTCTCCCCCAAGATCATCGGGATCGCTCAAGGGAATCGAGGTTTCTGCCCAGTAGGTATAGCCGCCGTATCCATTCGATCGATCCGCTCCACTCGTATCCCGCTCCTTGCGGAAAGCCGCAACTGACACAACCAGGAATACGCCGCAGGCGAGCGTGCCGACCACGGTCAGACTACGCATCGGGCGACGTCCATTATTCAAACGACCCATGGAAATCGCATCCAGCCGTCGCCCAACGGTTGCCCGCGCGTGGGATAAGCGGAACGAACAGATACCCAAGCCGCCTACCAGCCAGCAGAAGCCCACCAGGAAGTAGCCGATCTGCAAAGGCAGCTTGCCCATGAAGGACAAGGCGAGTAGAGCAATGCCGCCCGCCAAGCCACCTGCGCCCGCGATTCGAGCCCACTTACCACC
>CBFHHM010000011.1:77748-81741 GCA_965655705.1 Candidatus Pelagisphaera sp. | reverse complement strand
TACTCTGCTTGCGCAACGCAAACCAGATCGTGGCGAGAGCCAGGAGAATGTTGCCAACCACCCCGCCGATAGCCGCGCCGGCGCTCATACGAAAGCCAAACAACGTATCCACAGAGTCCTGACTCCATATTGTCTCTAAGAATCGCAGAATGCCCCAAGTATAGCCCGAGGCCAATGGAATCGCCGCCACGCTTCCGAGAGTGACGAGAATGGCCGACCCCAATAGGCGCCAGCGATAAATACGTTTCTCGGAAACGCCCAGAGAAGCGAGCAAGGCGTTCTCCCGATTGATTTGCTGCATGGAAAAGCTGAAAAGCATCGCGACGAGGCTCAAGGAGGCGATAATAAGGAAGACGCTCATTCCTATAAAGAGGCCCCCTATATCCACCGGCGAGTTGGCCGACTTCAAAGCGCTGTCCTTAAAGGAGAGCGCCCGCAAGCTGACCAAAGCAGGATCAAGCATATCAACTAGTCGCTCCTCAAGAGTCTCCCGGTCGACTGCGCCCACGGGTACGCGAACGGCGGTATAGCGCCCCCAACGGTTTTCCCAGATTTCGGAGCCTTCTTCCAATGATATAAAGGCCTTCGGAACGCCGCGGTAATCGTCCCAGTAATCCTCGTCCTTGTCTCGGATTCGATCCAAGTCGAGAGGCATGCCCGGTTCCCAATCCGCTGAATCGTCCGCGTCCGAAACCCCCGGGAAGTCCGGCATCCATAAGGGATCCGCCGCCAAGCCTTCCATAGGCTCAATGCCTTTGACGGTAAAGCGACTCGTCGCTTCGCGTAGCTCGTTCTCTTCCCCGACTACGTAATAGTCGATTTCCAAGACATCCCCGACTTGCGCATCCAAATCGTCCGCCAACCAACGGTTGATCGCTGCCTCGCCACGTTCCAGACCTCGCTCGAGGAAGGGCATCGATGCCGACGCTGCTCCCGTGACCATGGAATAAGGGGTCTCCTTCCCATCCAAACGCAAGGTGTTGGCCAAGTAGGTAACCGTAGGCCTCGCTTCCGAAAATTCCGACTGGATTAACCGGACGATGGGTTCGTCCATGAATACGCGCTCGCTGCGGATCTCCGTAGCTTCCCCCAAGGGAACCTCGACCAAGGACAAGCCGTAGTCTTCGAGAGTCATGGTTGCTCCCAAGGCCTCCATCGCCTTTGCCGTCTCGAGGTTCGCATCGTTGCCGCCTTTAAGCAAAATCAGGTTCGCGCGTTCCTCATATTCAATCTGCTCCTGTATCCACTCGATGGACGCAAATAGCGAAAACGGGGCGATCTGGTTGGCCTGCAAGCTGAAACGCCCGAATTGATCGTCGCTTACCACGGAACCCACCTTCGCTCGAATGCCTATGACGTTGTCTTTGCTGCCCGACAGCGGCGCGTCACGCGATAGCAATCCGGGCTTCTCCAATCGGAATACGAAACTATCGCCTTCGTTAAGCTGTAAGCGTTCCGCCAATCGCCGATTTACCGCTACCGTGCCTTTCGGGAGATCGGGAATCCCCTCTCCCCCATACGGAGCGAAATTCCAGAATCGTTCGTCCACGCCCAGGATCTGCGTATGGGCAGCCTGCAATTTTAGCTCCGAACGCGTAGCGCTCCCGCGCAGCATCAAGACGGGAGCAGCCTCGGCTCTAAGGCGATCCTCCAAGCGCTTTGTAAGACCGGTCGACACGAATCGATCGCCTGTTGTGATCAGAATTTCCGTTTGCCCAACCCGTAAACTGGCCAAGCGCTTCAAAGCGCCGCTTACCGAGTCGCCCGCGAATAAAGCCCCCAGAAGGACAGTCGCCCCAACTAAGGCTCCCGCCAAAACGCCCAGGTTCGAACGGCGATAATGCCAAAGACTGCGTATGAGAAACCTTAGCTGCATCTTCTCCTTCAGGTAGCGACTGATCTCCGAGCAGCCATATTATTGCGCCTCCAATCGTCCGCCATCCAAACGATACACGATTCCCATGCGCTCCGCCAAAGCCATGTTATGAGTTACCGTCACCAGAGTCACATCGTGTTGGGCGCTCAAAGCCGCGAACAAGTCCGCCACCTGCTCGCCCATGGCGGGATCGAGCGATCCCGTTGGCTCGTCGGCCAAGACGAGAGCCGGTTCATTGACCAATGACCGAGCGACCGCCACCCGCAAACGCTCGCCTCCGGAAAGCTGATACGGCATATGCGTCGAACGATGCGACAAGCCCAACCCTTCTAGCAGAGCTTGAGCTCGCTCGCGCGTCGCCTCTTCCGTTTCTTCCCATCCACCGGCCAGTCTCGGCATGAGCACATTCTCCAGCACGGTGCACTGAGGAAGCAGAAAGTGCTGTTGAAACACGAATCCAAGCGAGCGATTTCGAAAGCGCGACCGCTGCTCGTTCGACATCGAAGCCACGCTCCGTCCTCCAATTTCGACCTTCCCCGCAGTGGGCAAATCAAGCGTGCCCAGAATGTTCAGCAAGGTCGTTTTCCCGCAACCAGAGGGACCGACAATCGCTACCGATTCGCCCTTGCCTACCGACAAGTTCAACTCGTTTAAAACGGAAACCGTTCCGGCTGGGCCTGGGTATTCCTTGGAAAGATTCTCTACCTTCAACATAGCATCTGTCTCACTTCAATACGTTCCAACGTTTCGCTTTCATTTCGAACTGGGGAAGCTCGTTGGGCTCCGCAACGAGCGCCCGGATACGCAAGCCAAAGGATTCCCGCAACCGATTTTCGAACTCGGCTTTCAATGCTTCGTCCGAACGCTCCCCGCAATTCTCTATCGCGATGGAAGCCTGGGTCATGGATTGCGTCTGATCGATCGTCACTTGATATTCGCCTATCCCGTCAAACGATCGAACGACAGCGTCTAACGCGCTCGGGTAAAGGTTCACGCCGCGGACGACGACCATATCGTCTGCCCGTCCTAAAATCCCCCCTTTCAGAGCGAATGCCGCGGGGTCTTCGCCCTCAAGGGCAATCGGTTCCGCCAGATCGCCCGTACGGTAGCGGAGCAGCGGACTGCCCCATCTGCCCAGAGTCGTCAGAATCACCTCGCCCACCTCGCCTTTCTCTACCGGATTGAGGGTCTCGGGGTTGACGACTTCCACGTGGTACGATTCATGCGCCAAACGCAATAAGTTCGGGTCTTCGATATCCGAATACGATACGGGCCCGACTTCCGTCATACCGTGATGGTCGAACACCCGAGCGCCCCAGGCGGCCTCGATACGGCCGCGAACTTCCGGTACGCTGCCACCCGGTTCTCCCCCTACAATCAGGCCGCTTACCGAGCAGTCGCTCAAGTCGAGTCCCTCCCCTTCGGCGACCGAAGCCAAGTGCAAGGCATAGGTCGGCGTGCAGCACAGCCATTCCGGCGAATAGCGATCGATCATTTTGAGGCGCTCCACGCTATTCTGACCACCCGAAGGTACGCAACGAATGCCAATTTGAGCAGCTGCCTCGAAAGCCGTCCAGAAGCCAAGAAAAGGTCCGAATGAAAAGGGGAAGATCGCAGACTCTCCTGCGCGGGCTCCACAACGGCTCCATACTATTTTCCAATTATCCAAGCACCATTGCCAACCTTCGGGCGTATCCAACCAAGCCATGGGCTGGCCCGAGGTTCCACTGGTCTGATGCAGACGTGTGTAACGTTCCACCGGATACGTCAAATTCGTCCCATAGGGGGGATATGCCGTATGATCCACCGAGAGCTCCGCTTTCGTCGTAAACGGCATCCGAGCCGCATAGTCCTCCAAGCTCTCGAATCCCGCAGCTCCTCCGCAAGCCTCCAAACGAGGTCCATAAAAAACGTTCGTCGGGGCGATTTCGGCGACCAGAGCGTTAAGCGCAGTCAAGTGTTTTTCGGGAAGCGTCATTCCTAAGCGGATTGCAGGGCGGTAGCTTGAGACATGCCGCGCAGAGAAATTCGAACGAAGTTTTTCCTATCCAAGGCGGCTCTTCGGAAAGCAATGCCCTTCCAGGCAAGCTCTGTTCCTCCGTGCGTTAAAACTATCC
>CBFHHM010000011.1:72247-77649 GCA_965655705.1 Candidatus Pelagisphaera sp. | reverse complement strand
TTTCGCATCCGTCACTGCCGCGGGAGGAGGCCCTTTGGCGTGACCCGGAGCCGGCTTGAACTTGGTCACAAGAAAACCGCCCAAAGCCGCTAGGATAATACCCAGGAAGAACTGCCAAGGCACTCCCCCTACCCCACCCTTGGGCGGATGCATGACCATGGATACGATCGCATTGACTACGGGCGCTCCCGCGAACACGATCGACATAACCACTGCCGGGGTTCCTTTGGCCCCAAAGGCCAGCAAAATGCAGAAGGCCCCTAAGGCCCCAAGCAGACCCGCCACGAACGATAGTCCGATCCCTTTGCCGGTAAAAGTCAGCGACGCGCCTTGAAACTTGAGAAGAATAATCGGCACGATTACGGCGACTACCAAATAAGCGACTCCAACGAAGAGAAACGCCTTGTAGCGTCCCATCTCGGGATCCTTCATAGCGATTTGTCCGCTGTGCAGAAAAATTCCATACAGCCCGAAAAAGAGGGCCGTCATAAGCGAGTAGATTAACCAATTCATAATATACTATTGAACACGAACGTTGTTGGCCCGCAGAGATCGCCAACCAATGCAGACGGAAGGAGTATTCAAGATAGTCCTATCTGCGGCGATATGCGAAATCCGAGGGAGAAAGATCATTGCTGTGTGGCGTGGGCTGCTTCCAAATCGGCTCTTAACGTATCCGGAATATTGATCGATTCGATTTTTCCGGCTTCGCGTTCCAAGCGCACGCAAGCTGTAGTTATCCTGCCTGAGGCAATAATTCGTTCCTCGTCGCCATTCCCCAATAGAAAGGTGTGGATGTACCGAATTGAGCGGCGGCGAATTTCTTCTATAGTCAGGCGAATCGTCACCCTATCTTCAAAGCGAACAGGCTTGAAGAAATCGCAGCTCGTCTGCACGCGCGGCCAGCCAATGGTGTGGCCATCCACGGACTCATGAACGCCATGCCCGATAGAGCGGAAGAAGGCATGCTCCGCGGACTCCATGAAGCGATAGAAATTCGAAAAATGCATGATGCCTGCCATATCCGTCTCCGCAAATTCGACGCGACGCTGATACTCGAAGCAGAAAGGATGCGATTCGGGCTTGTTCATCGAGCGCTACCTTGCACCAGCGATTCCACAACGTCCATAAAGGAATCCTTCATCGCCTCCATGCTGAATCGTTTCTCGGCGCCCGCTCTACCGGCGTCGCCCATCGCCGCCAATCGCTCTGGCGATTGGAGCAGCTCCTGCCAGGCCTCGGCCAAGGACTGCGCCGTTTCCATCGAGACGCATAGCCCGCCACCTGTCTCTTCGACCAGTTCTGGAAACGCCGAATGATTCGGCTGACAAACCGGAACCGAGGCGGCCATCGCTTCTACCACATATAGCCCAAAGGCTTCCTCGTACTGAACGGGGACGGTGAAAAGCGACAACTCGCTGAGGAAACTCTGCTTTTCATCTCTGGAAATGTTGAGCCTCCAGTCGACCGAATCGCTCAACCTCGCATTGGCGATCTTGGATTTCAATTCTTCCACCAACGAGACGTCTCCCGCCGTAACGGCGCCCGCGATCTTCAGCTGGCAGTTCTCGTTGCCTAGTACCGTTCGCAGATGAACGAACGCGTCCACCAAGAGCCGCAATCCCTTCACTTCGCACATGCGGGCCAAATAGCCGATCGCTGGCGGATCTGGACGCTTCGGCTCTACGAAACCCTCCAGATTGATTCCATTGCGTTGAACGCCAATCGAGCCGGGATCCAAACTCAGGCGCTTTTCCATCATCCGAGCATAGGAGCGACTAGGAGCTACCAAGCGGTCGGTGTCTCGACACTTGTCAGCCATCAACTTCCAACATTCGTCCCGGTAGCCATCCGGCAAGCTGTCGAGAAAGGAGTCCTCGCCTTGAAAGCAACAGAGCACTGGCATGCCAGGCCACTGCGCCTTCACCTCTTTCGCGAATCCCGCTTGCAGCGCTGTTGACAGTACAAGGACGTCCGGCTTTCCCGTGTCGTTGATCCAAGAATACAATTTGCCCAGTTCTTTCTTAAAATCGTCGCTATCCAATCGGAGCATTTCAAAGCACATCTCGCCGTGGTCGCGAGCCGAGGTCATGTGACTTCGCTTGGCTGCCGAACGAAGAAGGCCCGGGCGATTGAGCAGCTTGTCCAACCAGATGGGGGCCCGCCGAAAGATCGACATCTTTTGCTGCATGTAAATGTTGATCCCTCCGAAAAAAATCGGCGTGTCGTCGCCTAGTCCCTTCGAATTATCATCGAGCATGAGCGGCAGGTACATAGGCAACAGCGACGCGTCGTGACCCGCATCGATCAAGGCGTTTGCCAAGGCGTTATCGCGCATGCAAGCGCCGCAATAGTAGCTACCGGTTCCCGGGGTTAGAAAGACGATTTTCATCAAGTCTGGAAGCAAACAGCGTCGCACCCAAGCCCCTGGGAAACAAGGGTTTTTTGCGAGGGATATGGAGAAACGGAATAAGAAGCATCCCGGCTGCGACACGACTGCGAGGCAACCTCGATTCCCCATATCCGCTCGTTAAACCGCCGCGCGCCCGTGAGACAGTCGCTCGGGAAGCTGCGTAATCCCATCGATGGCATCCATCAGCTTGGAATAATCCTTGTCGACCAAGTCGCCAATCAGGCAATCCGTCAGCGTTCCCCGCAAGTCTCCATGCTTTCGGATGAGCTTTCCGAAACTGAAATCGTTGTCGTAAAACGCGTATACCAAACTGCGCATGGTCTCTATTGACTCGCATAGCTCTTCGCCGTAATCGACAAAAGCCGCCGCAGAAACATCCTTCTTTTCCAAGGCCGCATCGATCGCATCCGCTGCCATCTCGCCACTCTTCAAGGCAAGGAAGACGCCCGACGAAAAGACGGGATCCAAGAACGCGAAGGCATCGCCAATCAAAACGATTCCATCCGACGCGCAGTGCTCCGATCGGTACGAATACTCGCCCGTCACCCAATACTCGCCGAATTGCTCGCCACAGGAAAGGTGATCCTTGATCCAAACGTTTTTCTCGATCTCGCGCTTGAAGATTTCCCCAGGGTCACGCGTATCTCGATACAAGTAGTCGCGCTCCGCAACGATCCCCGAGCTGACAATATCGTCGTTCATTGGAATATTCCAAAACCAACCACGGTCCTCCAGGTACGCTACCGTAGTCGCCCCTTCGTCTAAGCCTGGATCGCGCTTGGCTCCTTTGAAAAGCGTCCAAATGGCGATCTTGTTCAACTTCGGATCGCGACGGCGCCAGCGGCGCTTGCTTTGAAACACCGCATCGCGCCCGGAGGCGTCAACCGTCACCGACGCTCGCAGTTCAAAGGGCGGGCCATTGCGCGTCCTGGCAATAACGCCCACTACCTTTTCGTCCTCATAGAGAAAATCGACGACTTGCGTTTCCTCCCGCACTTCCGCCCCCTTGTCCCGCGCGTTGTTCAGCAGCAGCTCGTCGAACTCGGAACGCTTGACCTGCCAGGTCGTCGCCGCGGGGTGATCCAGGTGCTGGAAAAAGTAGAACGGAGCCGACATCTTCCCGTCGCTCGTCACGAACTGTACGCTATGCTTTTTGGTATAGGCGCGCTCGTTGAGCTGATCGATGATTCCCAACCGATCGAAGGTGAAGTAGCAAAAGGGCATCAGCGATTCGCCCACGTGATAGCGCGGAAACTTTTCCTTTTCCAAGATCGCCACCTTGCGGCCCATGTCCGCCAGTAAGGCTCCGGCGGTCGATCCCGCAGGACCGCCTCCAATGATTATCGCGTCGAATTCCTTCATTGTTTTATTTTAAGCTACTGCCTTAAACTCGTGTATTACAGGAAGATCGGCTTAATTGTTACATTGGCGGAGCCATTGCTTCGATCCAAAAGCGAGGCGCCGGGGCTAAGGCCGTCATTGCGGCAGAATTTCGATTATGGATGCCAAGACCTTATCTTTGGAGCTAAAAAGCTGGTTGTAGCGCCCGAAGAGCTCCGCTCCCTCGGCGCAACCGAATTGCTCCTGGCACACTTCCGGAGCGGCAATCGAGAAAAAACCGCGCGGAGCGCTGCGATAAGGGTGCTCCATGCGGTTCAGGATACTGCCCAATGGCTCGCTTCCCTCGAGGATGGCATCGCGTTCGTCAGGGCGAAAATGCTCGAAATGCATGTCGATCGCTCCGTATTCCACGGCCCTGCCCGTCGTCTTGGCGAAGAGAATGACTTCGCGGGCGTATTCGCCCGATTGTCGGTGGACATTCAGAACCTTGAGCCCTAGCTCGGACCCGTGGAAATTGGCGAGAGTCGAGGTCATGTCCCGGTCATGCACGAGCAAATCGCGGTACGGCAATGGCATGGCCGGTCCATCGATCCAATGGAAGGCGTTCGCCTCGATGCCGCGTTCCAGAAAGAGTCTCTCTAGGAATTCAGAAAGTCGGTACACGATCAAGCTGGGTTCCAAAAGGCGTCTGGGTTTCCAAGCTATACGATGCGCGACGTGACGTGCTCGGGCAGAAAGAACTTGAACAGCAAGTTGTCCACGCAAAGCAATCCGCGGCGTCGCAAGGTTATTCCCTCCGCATCATAGTCCAGTAGCTCTTCGCCCTTCAAGGCCTCGAGCTGCGGGCCGTAGCGGACGATCAGATCGACGCCAAACTTGTCCTTGAAGTACTGGGCGGAAACCCGACCGAGCTTCATCTGGAGCAGAAATTCGCGAATCATGCGCTCGTCCGATGTCGTTCGGTGAGCCCTGTGAATCGGCAAGTCGCCCTTTGCTATGGCGTCGGTGTACTGCGTAATCTCGTTCACATTCTGATAGTGAACTCCAGCAATGTGCGAAATCGACGCCACGCCCAATCCAAGCAAGTCCGCGCCCGACCACAGTTCATCCCGATATAGAAACTTGGTCTTCTCCGGGTCGAGAACGGCTGTGTATCCACTTGTTATGGTGTAGCCGGCGCTCTCCAATGCCTCGAAGGCCTCACGAACCCAGCGACGCTTGACCTGCCAATCCGCTACCGGAGCGACCAGCGCTCCGCTCGCCTTCATCTCCTTGTAGATGGTCGTATTGTACGGAATCTCCATCTGGTATATGGTCACGCTGTCCGGACGAAGACGCAGCGTTTCCTCGATGTTGCGCTGCCAGTTCTCTTCGGTCTCGTCGAGCATGCCCGCGATAAGGTCTATGTTGAGCTGATCGAAGTTCTCAGCCTGGGCCGCTTCGTAGGCCTTGTAAACTTCGTCCGCTTTGTGGGCGCGACCGTTGATTTCCAGGATACGCGCGTCGAAATTCTCCACGCCCAAGCTTAGTCGAGTGACCCCGATGTCTTTAATCGCTTTGACCTTGCGCGGATTCAGCGTACCGGGTTCCCCTTCGAAGGCAATCTCCTCAGCTTCGTCCCACGGAATAATCGCCTTCATCTGGTCTG
>CBFHHM010000011.1:70070-72149 GCA_965655705.1 Candidatus Pelagisphaera sp. | reverse complement strand
GTGAGGTCGCGGAGTTGCGACGCGGACAAGTACGACGGCGTGCCGCCGCCAAAATACACGAAGCGAGGCTTGCGGCCGGCAATACGGGGCTTCTCCGCAAAATACTTCAACTCCTGAATCGTCGCATCCAAATAGTTTTTGATCTCCGACGCGTTCTTGTCGGTGTAGACGCGAAAATAGCAAAAATGACACCGCTTGCGGCAAAACGGGATGTGATGATAAAGTCCCAGCGACGCGCCCTCATCATTGGACTGTAGAAAAGCGTCGTCCACCTCCTTCTTATCTTCCGGCTTCCAAAACGAAAACGGCGGATAGTTGGAAATAAAGTAATTGCCCGCCTCGGTAGGCGCTGGCGTTGGCTTAGCAGCTTCGGTTGTTGCGCTCATGATTTTATAAAATGTTTCCTTCCCTCGCCAAAAGCACGGATCCGCGCGAAAATCTAGGATCCCTTTTCGAAATATCTATTTTCGCAGCATTCGAGGGGCTTCGCGTTCTCATATCTCTCCCGACTCCAATGCGAAAAGCGTTCCGCCTTGACTGCCGATGAGCAGTTTGCCGCTTGCGAAAACGGGAGACGCTAGCAGTGAGCCCCCCAATTCGAACTTCCAGAGTTCGTGACCATCCGCTTGGTCCAAGGCGTACAGCCAGCCGTCAGTCGATCCAACCACCACGGCATCGCCGAAAGCCAAGGGCGAACTGTCGACTCGACCACGCGTACGATAGGTCCACTTCCCTTCGCCCGTCGCTCGATCGATAGCGTGCAGATTCTTGTCTCGGGACCCGATAAAGACAAGCGCCTCGTTCACTGCTGGCGAACTGAAAAAAGGGAAGGACTTGTCTTCGTAAGTCCACAACTGGCCATCGTCGCCTGGATCGAATGCGATGACCTGGTTCGCGTAGTTCCCGCTGTATCCTACCCCTTCATACACGGCAACGGAACAAGGAATATACGCTTCGGTTTCATACTGCTCGATCGCCTCGCCCTTTTCCAAGTCGACAATATGCAGAAAGGAATCGCAACCTCCGAAAATAACGCGACGTTCGTCGATCATCGCGGGGGAACCGTTAATGATGTTGTCCGTCTGATAGGCCCAAATTTCATCTCCATCTGCTGCTCTCAAGCAACGCAGCTGGCCATCGTTGCCCGCGATGAGGAGCCATTGTTCGCCATCGATCGGGCTGCTAGCCAGATTCGCTCCCGCCACCACTTTGTCAATGTACTGCTTCTCCCATAGAACGTCGCCCGTTTGGCGATTCAGGGCGTAGAACTTTCCATCATTAGCTCCGATGAATACCGCCGCTTCAGTAATCGCCGGTTCGGATTCGATCACGTCTTCCGCCACGAAACGCCATAGTTCCACGCCTGTATCCAGATCTACCGAAAAGAACACTCCATCATCCGTTCCGAAATATACGGCTCCATCGGATACTCCTGCATCGCCAGAGATTGGGGACTCCGCTTCGAAACTCCACGCAATACGCGGCGAAACGATCACCGAATCGGAAATCGATCCGCTCAAGTGAGAACTGCCGCGGGCAACCGGCCAAGAAGTAGTGAGATACTGCGGTTCCTCCGCCGCGCCTGTCGATCCCACTTCCGTAGAAGACGGCTGGCAAGCCGCCAATAGCAAGATCGGTAGAAGCGCTACGCGAGCGAATGCCTGGCCTGTAAATCTACGCTGCATAAGAGGCATCCCTATTCCCTAAACACGCTTCGCTACGCTGCCCAAGGCTGCTCCGTAGAGGCGCTCGAACTCCGTTTGACCGACTTCGCGAGGATTGAACTTGCCCGTCCACTGCTGCGTAGCCGCATTTGCGAGCTTGGGGAGATTAGACTCGGACACGCTCAATTCGGATAAGCTAGCGAGTCCCGCCTGGCTAACGAGCGATTCGAACCAAGATGCCAGGTCGCTGACGCCTTCCGGGAGCCAGGATTCGTAACGTTCATAGATTTCTTTCGCCATCGCGTTTTCCTTGTTAAATCGAATGACATGAGAGAGCGTCAATGCTACTGCATGCCCATGCGTCACGTCGAAGAACGCAGTAAGTGGGTTCGCGCTTGCATGAGCAGCCCCAAGC
>CBFHHM010000011.1:59349-69970 GCA_965655705.1 Candidatus Pelagisphaera sp. | reverse complement strand
AGACTTGCCTTGGATTGCTCTGCGTTGATAGAGGAAGTCGAAAATGTTTCCCTCGTGAGGCTGTTCCCATTGTACCCAATTCGTCGGCACGGAACCGATATTCAATCGGTCGATGTCCTGACAAGCCATCAAATCTCTCATCCATTCCTCGTCCTCGGTTACTGCCGAAACCACCAGGGTCGACCCGATCGAGTTCAGCATCTCCGATTGGGGGCGCTGAACGACGCTCACGAAGGGAAACATGTATTCGGTATTAGCCAGAGGATGGTCCGGATCCGAGCAGGCGATCAGTGTCGGGCAGAGAAAGGTCTGACCGTGCTTTTCGACCAAGCGGGGACCTTCTCGGTACTTGGCAGTCAAATCTTCGGCCCCCGGTTCTTTAAGCGCTTCATCGATGGCCTCGTCCATTGCCTTGGCGAAATCCGAATTAGCGAATCCGCAAATCAGGGCATCGTCGTGCTCTCGAGGTAAGGGTTCGATCTGGGCAAGGCGTTCCGCCACAGCGTTCGCGATTTCCTCGAAATGCGACGGAACCAATACCGACGACGCATTGATGCAACTGCGGCCTCCATTGGCGGAAACCGATTCCACCATGATGTCCAAGTGCTCCTGCCAGTTCGATGCCACGTCCTCGCCTATGAGGACTTTGCTGCGTCCCGATCCATGCACTTGAATGCTGGGATACTTCTCGTACTTCTTCACAGTTGCATCGGAACCGAACACGATCCCGCGATCGCAACCGAGCAGAATCGCGTCGCCGCCATCGTGGGTGGTCGGATAGAAACCAAACGCTTCCTTTGGAAAGCCCGCCGCCACCATCGCTTGAATAATCCGATAAGGCGTCACGGGATCTTCGCGACCCGGTTTGAGAAAGACCGGCGTCTTCATCACCAAAGCGGGCAGCCAAAGCGAATTAACCCCAGGCGAGTTGCTCGGTAAGGTCACGCCTAAGCTATCCGCAATCGGATAGAAATTCATATCGATCTCCCCGAGACGGGCCGTCCCCGAATCGAAAAGCGTCGCCGGCAAGCCACGCGTCAACCCAGCGATTACGGCCCGAATGTTCTTCATGGCCGCGGCGACCTTGAACATATTGGAGCGGCAAAGCGAATGAGGCAGTCCCGTTAGCTCAGACAAAGCCGCTACGTAATCCGCAACACTTTGCGTCTCTCCATCCAAGCCAAAAGGCAAATCGCCCTCTAAATAGATGTCCGCCGCTTTTTCCGCGTAATCAAGAAGCGTCTCCGCTGGAATCGCCTCCAATGCGGCTCTGCCCTTTCCTATCAATAGCTTGTCGCGGCGGATGATGCCTGCGTTAGCTACGCTTACTTCCAAGCGAGCCCCCGAACGGAGGACATCGCCAAGATCATTTGTGTCTAAGCTTTTGTACGGCTCGCCAAATCGGAGGGCCGGTATGTGCGTTATTTTCTCTTCCATCTTATTTTAAATTCCAGCGATTACCGCTTGTTAACGAAATTCGATAGCGGGATGCCTCATTGCGGCATTCCACATTCATCCTTTTACAGGCTAATAGACGCCTTCGATTACCTTCTTCTTAGTCGACTCGAATGGTCGCACGTCTCCCACCCCATCCCAAGGGAATCGCTCGCATGGCAAGCGACGAATGGCTTCGTCGCGCTCCAGAAAGCGCGGCATGAAGAACTCCTTGGTCATCGTGGTCAGCTCGACGCGCCCATAGGCATCGTAGTCAACCAATTCCGTGGAGTCCTTCGGGTTCACGATACGCAGAACCGCCCGAGGCTGCGGAGCGTAGTAAGTCAAGCTGTAGTTGTCTTCTGCGGACAAGGGCTTGCTGATAGCCAGTCCCATGAGCGTATTCCCATAGGTTGGCGCGAAGTTCACCTGCCCTTCCAAAACCTCCTCCGTGAGAAAGCGCACGTACTGCGGCGTCATCGTCGTACCTCCTACGAATACCCCTTTGATGCCCATGCCGGGTATCGACACGCGTTCGGCAAGGCTTTCGAGAATGGTCGGCGTAGTAAACATGCACCCGATATTCCGCCCCTTCATGATAGTTGTTGCCTGTTCGACGACGTGCTCCTTGTATTTTCGCGCCATGTCGTACTCGCCATCGCGAATGAGGCGCTTCACCCACCGGGGATCGAGATCGATAAAGTAGCAGGCGCCTCCTCGCTCGTTCGCGAGATGCTCGATCGCCAAGCGAAGACGACGGGGACCGGTCGGACCCACCATCAGCCAGTTGGCGCCCTTAGGAAAGAAGTCGTCGTCGTAAAAATCGCTGAATTCCGAATAGTCGACCTTGTAGTCTTCCCAGCCAATACGTTGCTTGGGCATACCGGTCGTTCCACCTGTTTCGAAGACATTGTAAGGTTTGCCCTTGAATGCGTTGGGAATGAAGCGCGCCGGATCCGTGTCACGCAAAACTTCGTCGTCGAAGTTCTCGAAACGCATGAGATCCTGGAAACCGCTCACGTCTTGCAAGGGATTCCAATTCGCTTCCTTCGCCCAATCGAGCCAGTAAGGGCAGCCCGTTTCAGGCGAGAAATGCCACTGAACCATCTCCTGAGTGTAACGGTCCAGTTCTTCCTTTGCGGCGTCCACCGCGTTTGAGAGATCGAGTATTTGAGTCATTTTGAGATAATTGTTTTGTCCATGAACTTCTCGAATCTACACGCCTTAGAGAATTTCCGTGAGGAGTCGGGCCGTTCGTGGATGTGAAAAATTCTATTTCATAAAGAACTTCGCCAAGGTCGCTCGAGACGGCGTTTGCGTTGCCAGCGATACGGCAACCATCGCGATCGCGCACGAAGCGAACACCACAACGACTGGCATCGCACCACCTACCATAAAACCGCTGTTCGCCCCGTAGCCCGAGGCTTGGAAAAGCAAGAACCAAGAGACTGCCGCCGCAACAACCGCAGCGTACGCTCCCGCTTTCGTCGCCCGCTTCCAGTAGATGGCCGCGAATACCAACGGGAAGAGCCCCGCGAATCCGCTAAAGCACCAAATGCCGAGCGAGAATACTTGCCTCGGCTCCACCAGCGTAAACAGGAAAGTCACGAATACAATCAGGCATATGAACCCCCTGGCCAGCAGCACCAACTGCTTTTCGGAAAAGCGTTCCTTGCCAAACTTATGCACCACGATATCCTTGGTAAACATCGTACCCACCGCTACGAACTGGGAGTCCAAAGACGACATGATAGCCGCAAGGATGCCCGCCGTCACGAGCCCCCCAATGACTGGCGTCGTCAGCTTGCCCACCATGATGCCCAGAACCGCATTCGGGCTGGCCCCTTCCGGGATGAGAGGAACGCCCGTACCCGGCATCACCGCGCCCGTTGCCCAAAAACCAATGAGTATACACGGTATCCACGTCAGCATGATCGCTATCGGGTGGGCGATGAAGGTGAGTCGAAATGACTTCGACGATTTCGCCGTGAGGCAGTTCTGAAACAAGTGCGGGAACATGCCTACTGAAAGCGGAATCAAACAGTAGGAGAGGAATTGCAGCTCGGTAATGTTGCCCGAACGCACCGCCTTAGCCGGATCTCCCATAGCGGACGCCGCCTGCATTCCGCCTAGCTTGGATGAAATGGTCATGAAAGCGATGAATCCCATGATTATGAATACGATCGTCTGGAAAGTATTGGCCCAAGCCGCGCTTCGCACGCCACCCGCGAAGATGTAATAGAGCACGACACAAGAAATAACCAGCGATGTCAGCCATGGCGGAACCGCTCCACCCGTACTGGGAAAGAGCTCTGGAAACGCTCCCCGCGTGACGCCTTGCATGACGGTGCCAGCGCCCATGAGGCCGACTAGAAGATAGGGGATAATGAGGCCTACCAGGATCGGAAAGAGTAGGTATCCAAGCTTGCTGCTTTCGAACCGCTCGCGGAAGAACTCCACCTGCGTATGAAAGCCATTGCGCTTTCCTAGCTTCCAGAGCGGCAGTCCGACCATGAAAAAACAGGCCGAGTGAATGAGCGCCGACGAACTGGCGATTTTACCATACGTTGCCACGCCCACGCGAAAAGACTCGCCGGTGCTACCTACCATGGCGAATGCCGTCATTGTCGTTCCGAAGATCGACATGAACAGGACCACCGGACCAATCGAGCGGCTGGCGACGAAGAAGTCGCTGGAATTACCGCGGAATAGCCTCCCGCTGATGTAGCCTAGTCCGAGCAGCAAACAAAGATAGAAGATTACGATATAGGTCTGAGTCATGCTCCGGTCCCCTCCTCGTCATCTTCTTCCGAATACTGCGGCCAAGCGAACTTCACGACCATTGCCCAAGCTAACGCTGCCAACAGCGTGAAAACCATGTGATAGGCCAATGTGGCCGGCAGGATGCCGAAAACCAGATCCCCGTTCTCCCTCAACCAGAAATCCTGGTGCAGGACGAATAGGATGAGCATAAATACGACAACGACCTTCTTCACTTGCCGCCCTTCTTTAAAGCATACAAATGGGTTTGCGTCGCCACGTATACAACGTTCTTCGCAACGACCGGGCTGCTGTAGATTGGGGTGTAGAACTCCATCGTTCCGAGCTCTTGCTTCTCAGCCGTGGCCGCTAGCACTACGACTTGACCGTCCTCGTTCGGGAGGAATACCTTACCGTCAGCGACTAAGGTCGAACCCCAGATACGGCTATCGGTCGCGTGAACCCAGTGAACCTTGCCGGTTTCCGCATCCAAGCAATGGATATCGCCATCGTACTCGGCAACGAAGATCATTCCGTCATAGATACTAGGGGTCGATACCGTTCGACCGATATCCTTGTAAGTCCAAATCGGCTTGCCGGTCGCCACATCGAGGACGCTGAGCATGCCTACGCCGTCGCCGTGTTCCGGATCCTGGCCAATCAAAGCGTAAACGCGATCGTCGACCGCGACCACGGTACTGATCACTTCGCTCGGCCCTGGATAAGTCGCGTACTTGATGGGCTTGCCGTCCTTCTCTCTATATTCCGGAGGATTGCAATCGAAGCGCCAAATTTCCTTGAGGATTTCGTAGCCATCGGCGCCCACGACAGGGGACGGCTCGAAGGCGTAGCAGATTCCGTCGCCACCTCCCCAAACCAAGCGCTCCACGCCGCCCGACGAAGAGATCGTCGGAGAGCTCCAGCTCGCGTGCAAAACGCGCTCTGAAACTTGAGAGGCTTCCTCGCCCAGCAAGGCACCCGTATTTTTATCGAGAGCGACCAAAGCCGGCGAGAACGGCGCAGGAATGTTGTTGTGCGACCAATCCACGCCATTGGAAGTCGAAACGTAAAGCATATCGCCCACGATCAGTGGCGAGCAGCTCGAAACGTTGTGCGGAAATACCCCGAGCTCTTCGCGCATGTCGTATTTCCAAAGGATATCCGCGTGCTGGTCATTCAACGCAACGGGCTCTCCATTGGCCGACATGTAAGTCGCTTCGTCCTGAAATTCGCCATCGTTTCCATCGGCCAGTCCATTCGCATCCAAGCACATAGCTTCTCCGCGATTGGTAACGATGTAGACCTTGTCGCCGTCGATCGCCGGCGATGAACACAGACCTACGTATTCCCAATCGCTCACTTTGCCTGCTCCCAGCTTGGGGATGAGCAACTGCCATTCGAAGTCGCCGGTCTTCTCATCGAAAACCATCATCACGCCGCGGTCGCCTTGCTGATTCGGATCGCGAGGCGATTCGTTATTGGTGCCAACGTAAACGCGTCCTCCGCCTACGGATACATTTCCGTACGCTTGCGAACCCACTTTGGCTACCCATAGCACGTTTTCCGTAGTAGACATGTCGATATCGTCGCTGCCCTTGATCTGCTTGCCAGGTTCGATCGCAACGGGAAGATTGGACGCGTGTCCAACCATGTTGCGGCTTGGCGTGCCACCCCACATAGGCCAGTCGGAGCCGGAGCCTCCGTGATGGTTCGCCTGCAAGGTCGCTCCGAAGGCGATTGCAGCAATAGCTGTAGTAATTCGTTTTCGCTGACTCATGGGTTGCTTAGTTGTTAGGGGTGATTCTTAGATTATCGATAAAGACGCGTTTCTGGGCTTGCGGCGAAAGGGCGTAGATTGCGGGCGCTCCTTTCGGATGCAGCTTGTCTACGGGCACTTCAATGGTCCAGTCGGCCGGTTCCGCCTCGTCGCGAATCCAAGCCTTGGCCTGAATGACGCCCGTCCCGTCGCCATTGTCCTTGATTTTCGTTTTCAAGGTATACCAAGCGTTCGGCCTCACAACAAAGGGAACGCTTTGCTTCAGACGGTCGTGGTTGCTGGAAACTTCAAGTATCCGCCAATTCCCTACTAGGGCTATCAAATAGCGTTGATTGACCAAACCGATCGAGGACATGATGCGCCGATTGCCATCGGTGAGCACGTCCGCCGTAAAGGTGTAGTCCTTCAGGTCATGGTGACCTACAAAGTTCATCGTGCGTTGCTTGATGACCGAATCGAGCACATTGGTGATTACCTTTTCCCCTTCACGCTCGATAACGCTCCACTTCACGCGAGCTCCAAGCCAGGTAGAAGGAGGAAAGGCGACAGACTCGCCCAGGTGATTCTTCTGGGTTAACTCGTATCCATTGAAATTCTCGCTATAGCTCGCCCCAGCAACGACGCGTCCCCGAGCGCTGCCGCTCGCTCCGTTCGCCGACGCCTTAATCGCTCCAGGCATGAGCTTGGCCCCTTTCTTGACAGTCATCGTATTGCCCTTGAAAGACACTCCCAAGGGACCCGCATCGAAGGACGCCCGATTGACTTTCCTTACCCGTTGGCCAACCGCATTGAGCCCCCAAACGGCGAAGTCCACGGACTGCCCTTCAGTCAAAGCGAACTCCGCAGGGACCACTTGCAAGGAAGCGATCTTCTTGTCCTTAACTTTTGGCGACGAATGCTTCACTCCAACGAATTTGCCGTCCTTCTCCCCAAAGCAATGCAGTCCCGCCTTGGTTTGAATGTAGACCTTGCCATCGTAGGCGGAAGGGGCCGCCAGGCAAACCGCTCCCATTTCGGTATGGTTGAGAATCTCGCCATGGTCGTCGTGCGGCTTGACCACGTAGGCCTGCCCATCCGCCATCGGCACGTAAAGCTTGCCGTCAGCGTAGAGCGGCGACGCGTGCAATTGATCCGGAGCTAGTTTTAGGCTCCACAGCGTTTCGCCCGTATTGGCATCGGCGCAAATCAATTCGCCGGTGGCGATCGTGGTGTAAATGCGTCCTTCGTGAAGCGTCGGCGAACTGCTGAAAGAAACATGGTCGTCGTTGCGCCACACTTCATCCGCTGCGCTCAGAATGACTGGCTTATCGCCTTCCGGGTAAGTCGATGGCATACGGAAGCAAACCATGCGGCCTTTGGAAGTGGAATCGATGTTCTCCTTGCCATGCACGGCGATCACTTTGTCGTCGTCAAGCAGTAGAATGGACCCATTGACGCCGCCCTGGGAAATCGTGTAGCGCCACACGGGTTCGCCCGTCAACGCATTCGAGCAGACAATGCTGCCCGATCCCGTTCCCGCAATAAAGACGCGATGTCCATCGAGCTCGGTGAAAATCGGCGACGAATTGGAGCTATCGACGGGCTTGATGTCCGGAGCCGACCACCAAGCCAACTCGCCCGTGTCCTTCTCGAAGCCGTAGAATCGATCGCCCGGAGGGCCGCTAGGACCCCAGTTCGCAGTGATACCGCGGAAAATGACGAAATCGCCGTCGATTACCGGGCCACCCGTGCGGCCATTGGGAAAAGTCAAACGCCAGTATTCCTCGAGCATGGAATGCTCCCAGAGCTTGTTGCCATGGCGATCGAACGCAATCGCCAGTCCAGAGGTCGGCATGAAGTACACATTGCCCGTTTCCGGATCGACGCAGGGCGAACCGATACCGTAGCGGTTGTAGACGTTGTCGCTCAAGAAGTCGCGCGAACGGTACTCCCAAAGCTTCTTGCCCGTATCGGCATCCAAGCAAAGCAAGGTTTCTTCCACCAAGGCCCCATCGTCCTCTTCATAGTAACCGAACAAATAGACGCGACCGTCCGCCATGACGGGAGCGCCGCCTCCCTTGACCGGATAGCTCCAAAGGTGGTCCTCCCCATCGATCTCGAGCGAATCGGGCAAATTCTTTTCAAGCGATACGCCCGTCTGAAGCGGGCCTCTCCAGTTAAGCCAGCCATCGACTGCCTTTGCCGAAAGAACCGGTATAAGCGCTATGCTGGCTGTTGCGAGCATCGCTAGCAGAAGCGCCTTGTTTCTATGGGGGTGGGTATTCGTGGATGTAGGCGAAACGCCTATTTTATTTCCATGCATAGCGATCAGGTATTGAAAAATATTACGATTGGACTTCTTCAAAGATTTCTCTCGGGGGGAAACTAAAACAGCTTCAGCAATTGAAGCCAAACAAGCAACTCTTACGGAAATTCTGGGGATAAGCATTCTAGCGGGTCGAGCGAACTAATACGAACACGTATCATTATGTCAATCTGTTTATCAGGCCCTCAATCGTCCGGTTTAGCTTAAAACGAACGGAATCCGTTCAGTTATCGGTAGACAAACGAAGCTCATTTTAATATGCATGCGTAATTATTGCCCTAAATGCGCCAATCCTCTCCAGCACCCATAAATCAGACTAAGGCCCCTCAAAAACGCTTCCCCCTATTGCTGCGTTCCGCCTGGTTCAGTCTAAACCAGAGCTTCCGTATCCGCATAAAGCCACTCGGGCTAACGCCTGACCAATTCACCGTGCTGCGCTGGTTGCATGAAAAGAAAGGAGAGTGCATCCGCCAATCCGATCTAGCGCAATTGATGTCGAGCGACAACAACACGATCACCTCTATCATTAACCGCATGGAGACCAACGGCTGGGTCAAGCGGGCGCCCCACATCCACGACCAGCGAGCCAAGCAGCTCATCATTCAGGAAGCCGGGGAAGCGCTTTATTTCGAAGCGCAGGCATTCGCCCGCACGCTTGAAGATGAAATCATGAACAGCCTCAGCGAAGCGGAGCGTTCGATGTATTTGGAGTTCATGCAGAAAGTCACGCAAGCCTGTCTCGATTCCCGCGACGCCAGCCGGACAGCCTAGCAACCGATACGCGCTCGCCCACGAACCGCATTTACGCCCGACCAACCGCGTATCTCCTCCTCGCAACCAACCCTATCGGTTCATTCGGTCTCCCATTTGCCTCCCCTTTTAATAATAAAAAAGTCTGCGCCCCCCTTATTCGAGCAATCTGCTGCAAGAATTTCACGTTACCTTTTAGGGATTCTTCCGCTAATTATAGTAACGCCTCAACATTCTCAAAACCCTTAAATTGCGACTACACTCAAATGAACCAATCACTAGACTCATTCGCCCCAAACCGACGCTCGTTTCTCAAAACTGGAGCCGTCGTCGCCAGTGGTATCGCTCTCCCAAACATCCTGAGAGCCAATCACCACGAGAATAGCTCCCACAACGGAACTTTGAATATTGCCTGCATTGGAATCGGCGGAAAAGGCCGATCCGACACCGCCAACGCTGCTGAGGAAGGCAATATCGTAGCCCTCTGCGATATCGACATCGACGGTCGCGGCGCCGAAACCGCCGCGAATTTCCCCAAAGCCAAGCGCTTCACGGACTATCGGAAGATGTTCGATCAGATGGCGGACCAGATCGATGCGGTCACCATCTCCGTTCCCGACCACTCTCACTTTCCCGCTGCCATGTACGCCATGGCCCTCGGCAAGCACGTCTTCGTCCAGAAACCGCTCGCCAATACGATCTGGGAATGCCGCCAGCTTCTTCTCGCCGCCCGCAAATACGGCGTGGTCACCCAAATGGGCATCCAAGGGCACACATTCGAGGGGCAGCGCTTGCTCAAGGAATGGACCGAGGCAGGCGTCATTGGCCGTCCCGAGCGCGTCCGCTATTGGACCAATCGACCCATTTGGCCTCAGGACGAAAAGCTAAAGTTCAAGGGAGGCCAAAAACCGGACGGTCTCAACTGGGACGTTTGGGAAGGCACCACTGCCCTGAACCAAACGTACAGCGCCGATCTGCATCCCTTCAAATGGCGCGCTTCCTGGGAATACGGATGCGGGGCGCTTGGCGACATCGGCTGTCACCTCTTCGACGCCGCGTTCTGGGCATTCGACCTCGACATTCCCAACAAAGTGGATGTCGAAATGAGTACGCCTTTCAGCGACAAGGTCGCTCCTAGCAACGCGGTCATTCGCTACCAATTCGACAGAGCCAACGGCAAGAAGCTCAAGAAGCCCTTCGAGTTCCTCTGGTCCGATGGCGGCCTCAAGCCGAAACGCCCGAAAGGCTTGCCCCAGGGACAGGAACTGGATCGCCAGTTCGGCCAGCTGATCTACGGCAGCGAAGCCCAGATCTACTCGGCCGGCGGCTACTGCGAATCCTTGCGACTCTTTCCCGAACAGGACATGCAACGGGTTCGCGACGCTCGCCCGGAAAAGAAGTACGCTCGCGTCCGTGGCGGACCCGTCAAGGAATGGACCGATGCCATCCACGCCGGTACGCAGCCCGGCGCCAACTTCGAATACGCCTCCCGACTCACCGAAGTGGTGCTGCTCGGAAATTTGGCCGTTCGCCTCGGCAAGCCTATCGAATGGGACTCCAAAAATCTCAAGGTCAAAGGCGTTCCCGAAGCCGAT
>CBFHHM010000011.1:12778-59250 GCA_965655705.1 Candidatus Pelagisphaera sp. | reverse complement strand
GCGCTCATCAAACGCCAGTACCGCAAGGAATGGGAGTTCGAAGCGATCAAGGCGTAGCGACCTCATAATAATCGATTTTCAAGCAGCCCTTCTCTCGGGGGGCTGCTTTTTATTGGGGTAAGGTCGTTTGTCCCCAGCGACCGCAGAGGCCGAACATTTCGCTAATCGATCCCAAAAGTCTTTACGAGATGCAGCTGACTGGGGACAGTTGGTCCTACTTTCTTACTATCCTGTTTCTACCATGTCTCTCCGTCTCTCCCTCGCCCTATCGCTCGTTCTCTCCATCGCAACGCTTGCTCAAGCGAAGCCTGAAAAGCCGAATTTCGTCGTCTTCCTGGTCGACGACATGGGCTGGGGGGACGTCGCCGCCTACGACAGCGTCTATCACGAAACTCCCCACATCGACCAACTCGCCGCGGAGGGGATGAAATTCAATCAGGCCTACGCTGCCTGCGCCGTGTGCTCGCCGAGCCGGGCCGCCATCCTTACGGGACAGTATCCCGCTCGACTACGTCTCACTGACTGGATTCCCGGTCACAAGCGTCCCCAAGGAAAACTGAACGTGCCCGATTGGACCATGTACATGGAACATGAACGGGTCACCTTGGCCGAAGCGCTCCAAGAAGCGGGCTATCAGACGCAGTTTATCGGAAAGTGGCATCTCTTGCCAGTCCCCAATCCAGACGACTGGGTCAATCACTATCCGGACAAGCATGGCTTCGACAAGAACATCGGCGGTCGCGAATGGGGACAGCCTAAAGGACCCGGAAAGTACTTCTATCCCTTCGGTATGCCCAATCTGGAAGGCAAGGAAGGCGACTACCTAACCGACGCCCTGACCGATAGCGCGGTCGATTTCATCGAAAAGGCCGACAAGGAGGATCCCTTCCTCCTCTACTTCGCCTACTACACCGTACACGGTCCCATCATCGCCAAAGACGACATCACGGCCAAATACGCTGCCAAAACGAAGTTCAATCAAAATGACAAGACCGACTACCCCGCTGCCGACAAATACGCCGCCATGGTTCAGTCCCTCGACGAAAGCGTCGGGCGCGTCGTATCCGCGTTGGAAGCGCAAGGCTTGGACGAGAACACGGTCATCGTTTTCACCTCCGACAACGGTGGCGTCTACTCTCGGGGCAACAACGGCCCCTTCCGCGACGGGAAGGCGACTCCCTACGAAGGCGGTATCCGCGAACCGCTTATCGTCAAATGGCCCGGCGCTACCGAGCCGGGATCCGAAAGCGAAACGCCCGTCATTGGCACCGACATCTATCCCACTTTACTGGATATCGCTGGCCTGAAACTGAAGCCCCGCGAACACCGCGACGGACTCAGCCTCGTCCCTTTGCTGACTCAAAAAGGCGACCTCAAACGCGATGCCCTTTACTGGCACTATCCGCACTATCACAAAGCCAATCCCTACAGCGCCATGCGCAGCGAGGATATGAAGCTAATCGAATACTTCGAAGACGGACGCCTCGAACTTTACGATCTCGCCAACGACCCTACTGAATCGAGCGATCTGGCTCAATCCAAGCCGGAAGTCGCCAAAAGATTGCACCGCAAGCTCGAACGCTGGCGTAAGCGAATCGGAGCTCAAATGATGTCTCCAAACCCCGACTACGATCCCGACGCCCAATGGCGACGGCCACAGGGATAACTCGCCTGCAACTGCAAGCCGTCTTTCGGGGACTGCTACCACGAGTCGATCTCGACTTCGAAAGCCGACTCCTTTCCAAGAGCATTCGCTTGCGAAGGGCCCTTTTCCCCCCAAAGGCTTCATCACTTAACGTTCCCATTACGGCAGCGATCCCGACTTCTACAAACGCGTCGAATTCCTTCATCTTGACCCCCATCAGTGACGATACATGTTTGCTAGCAGTGATCGAACCCGCATCAAATTCTTCTCTCGGCGACGCCCCTCGCGATCCATCGAAACCCGTTTCCTCCCTGCGCTGGTGGATCCATCTGATTTTGATCGGCAGCTACCCAATCGTCATAGGGCTGGCAAGCGGGTTGACCATCGATACGGCCACCGAACGCGCGGCGGCCCTATCAGCCGATCCGCAAACCCTGCTCCAGACAATTGGGCTTCATCTGGGAATCTTCTTCCTTCTCTTCGGGCTCGCTTGGGGCGTATCGAAAGCGACTCCCCAACAATTGCTATTGCCGTGGAATCTCGGCTGGAAACCCCTTTGGCGAGGGTTTCTCTATTCGATCGGACTGCGCTTCGCCCTGGGTGGACTCGCTGTCGCTCTATTGCTCGTAGCCATGCTATTCGGCGGCATAGACGAGCAAACCATAGAGGACGTTCGCCCAAAGGTGGAACACACGATCGATACGGAAGCGATCGAAAGCAGTTCGCTATACGTGATTCTCAATGCTACGCTGGTAAGCTTCGTCTTCGCTGGCTTCCGCGAGGAACTTTGGCGCATTGGCGTGCTCGCAGGCCTCCAGGCGCTCTTCCCCAAGCTATTTCAATCGGTCGCCGGCAAGCTGGGAGCGATCGCTATCGTCGCCGTCATCTTTGGGCTGGGACATTACTCTCAAGGTTGGGGCGGCGTAGCGATTACCACCCTGCTAGGCATCGGACTTGGAGCGATCATGGTCTTTCACCGATCCCTGTGGGACGCCGTATTGGCTCATGGCTTCTTCAATGCATCTTCCTTCATCATGGTGCATCTCCTTCTGCGCTACTTTCCCGAATACAGTCCGTTTTAGCATCGCCCCCGGAAAAATCCATTTCCGCGCAGCAAATGAAACGGGCCCGTCCGAAGACGAGCCCGAGCCGTAAAATTTGCGCGACGGCCTACTGGCTCCAAGGAGGCGTAACGCCCGACGAGCGCGCGTAGGCGATTAACTGCCCCAAGTGCTCATAGGCATGTCCGCCTACAACCAATACCGCGCCCATGCGATTCGTATCGTTTCCGAATAGCTTGATCGGTTCCGCCAAGGCGGCGTCGTCCAGTCCCGACAAGGCATCTTTAACGAATTGGACCGAACTCTTAAGCGTCGCGATTGCTTCGTCTTTCGTTTTGATGGTCTTCTCGAACTCGCGCGGATTCATCCCTTCCGGCATCTCGGCGCCGAGAAACCGTCCGCTAATAAAGTAATTGGCGGTGGCTACGTGCAAGATCGCTTCGCGAACGGATCGGATCCCTTCGGCGGGACGCCATTCGATGCCGCTTTCCGGGAAGGCTTCCGCCAAGCTGATAAGCTTATCCGTTTCACCGGAGTAGTTTCCTAGAAAGGTCGTCAAAAAAACAGAAGATTCGCTCTTCTTGTGGTGGCCGCCAAAGGCGGTAAACAAAAGGCCGCACGCAAGCGCCAGCCCCATCAATGCTTTACTTGTTTTCATAATGAGTGTTTTGAGATTTTCTAAACAACGCGTGACCCCCTTTAAACCCTGCGCCAAATCGACTGTCAATTCCGAGCGCCGTTACAACCCCGCTACGGATTAGCGGACCTGCCGATAATCGGGTCCCTTCTCAGCCTTTTGCGCCTCTCCCCAGCCAGCGCTAATCCGGCGATTCCCAATGGCTCGCGGGAGCGATACACGATCGACGAAAGCAATAAAGGAGTCGATCGCGTGACAAATAAATGGGCCTCGGTCGAAATAGGGCCAACGCCTTCGGTAGCGGATCCAGCATGGGTCGATATCGACAGCTGATTCCTTCCGGGACGTCGTAACGAGCCGCGCGGAACCGCATCTCGTTAACGGCGTCAAACAGGTCCTAGGCGTTCTCTGGTACGAAAATCCACTCGGCCCGTAGTGGGTAGTTGCGCGTCAATTCGCAATCGAGTGAAACCTCCCAACGCTTGCGAACGTTGGTACCCCAAGGCGGCAATTCAATCTGGATGTCGCTTTCTTCAACCCAAAACGCGGGAGACACTTATGACAAAACGAACCATTGCCCTTTGCTCGGCCTTCTTAGTAGCCGGCAGCTCGACTTTATTCGCTCAAAACGAAGAGCGCGGCCCTCGCCAAGGCGGACGAGAGCGCCCCGATATGTTTGCCCTCGCAGACAAGGACAAAAGCGGCGGAGTCACCTTGGAGGAACTCGTCAATAGCCGCGTCGAGATGATGGGGCGTCGTGGCCCTCGAGGAGGCGGCGAAGGCAATGCCCAGGGTGGTCAAGGCCCTGATCCCGAAACATTAAAGGCGCGTCTCAAAGAACGCATGGCAGGGGTTTTCAAGGGTGCCGACAAGGACGAGAACGGCGAATTGTCGCGAGAGGAATTCGGTAAAGCAATGCAAGGTCAACGGGGCGGTCCTGGCGGCGGACGAGGCGGTCCTGGCGGCGGGGGTCGCGGCCCTCGGGGAGGCGGTGACGCCTAAACGTCCCCAACCGACTTGCTTCAATTTCAACGCTGCGCCTCGCTTCGAGTCGCAGCGTTTTTTGTGGTCAAAGAGCCCGCTAGCAGGCGGTTTTTCTCTTTCTCCTACAATTCCTCTTCGAGCGGCGCGCCCTCCGCATCCCCAGTCTCCGCAGCCATAACCTCCGATTCGGCCTCCACGGCGAGAATCGCATCCATCAATTGACGGGCCTGTGGATGGGATTCGTCCCAAGCAAGGGTGTAGACGAACTCGCTCTTGGCCGCCTCGTAGTCCTGGCGGAAGTAGTGAAAATACCCCAAGACAAAGTGGGCCTTGTAGTCTCGAGGATACTCGCCAACCCATTGGCTCAACGCATCGAAGTGCTCCTGGAACCAATCCGGGTTCGCGTAGATTTCCGCCAAATTCAGTTCGATTTCCGTCCATTCGGGAGTCAGCTCCAAACCTTGAACCAAGTCATCGTAAGCGGCACGGTAGTCGCTTATGGCTACGAAGGCCTGAGCCCGAGCGATGTACAGCACCCCATTGTCCGATTCTCGTTCGATCGCCTCGTTAAACGCGACGACCGATTCATAGAACTTCCCTTCGTTGAAGGCGGCGTAGGCGCGACTGAGTGGATCGTCGTCGCTAAAGATATCAGCGGGCGCCGAATCGTAATCGATGTAGTCCTCATAGACCCGCGGCGAAACGTTGCGCCTCCGGTAGTCGCCCAGATCCACGAAAAAGTAGAAGCTTGAGTGACGATTTCGCGTGTAGTATCGCCTAGGATACGTATGCCAGCGACGCTCGTAGTAGAAATGGCCGCAATTCGCTCCGTGAACATGCCCGGAATGCCCGTTGGCATACCAGCCGATCCCATCATACAAGTGCCCGCAGCTTGAGGAATGAACATGCTCCCTTGGAAAGTCGTGCCACACGGCATCGTAGAAGAAATGCCCGCAGCCATCGAAATGGCTATGCAAGCGGGGATAGTTCCACCAGCGGCTATCGTAGTAGTAATGACCGCAACTCACGCCGTGTACGTGGTGGTAGCCCGAGTGCGAGAGCCAACGGCCGCGATCTAGAAAATGCCCGCAACCGGGACCGTGACGGTGGCCTATTGAGAATGATATCCACGCGCCCGACTCGTATCGATGCCCACAAGACGGGTCATGACGGTGATGCTGCGGGAAGTCGTGCCAGATCGAGTTGTAATAGTGATGGCCGCAAGACGGGCCATGCGTGTGCTTGTGACTAAGATCGAAATGCTTGATTCGAGGAGCGGGTCGATCGGCATGCCCGCGCTCCCCGTGCCCATTTCGAATGACATTGCCCGGTCTCGCCTTGCTGCCGCTCGCCCTCGCGCCCTCGCTCTCCAATACGGTCGCCACCAACTGGCGACGTTCCGTTTCCATTCGTTGGGTATTTCGCTGCTCTTGCGAGCGTCTCGAATCCCGATAAGAATCTTGAGACGACGCCCTGCTTTGATGGTAGACTCCAGTGGCCCGTTGCAACTCGCGATCGAGGGTACGCTTTTCGCTTAAAGTCGAAAGAGGAGACGCTTCCAGGGCGAGAGGTCCTCCGGTATCCCTATTGCGATTTCCGCTCTGCGTCATCGCGCTCCCCCTATCCGAGCCATTTTCGCGATGCCCTTGCAGCGCAGCGATTCGTTGGTCAGTTCGACTGGAAAGCGTTACCCCGCTAGAACTGCCGGAATCCGACGATCGCGTAATCCTCACTCCGCTGGATCGCGAGCGTGAATTGGTTCCGCGGATAGTGGTCTCGGGAATCGCGCTCCGGTTCCTCGTAGCAGTCGATGATCGTTGTACCGTAGTCGACTGCTGCCTACGCAAATCGGATGATACGCTCGATCGATCTCTCGACAGCGAGGAGCGACTTTCGCTTGAAGGGATGATCGTCGATCGGGAACGCGACTCGGTACGAGCAGAGTCGGACGACGTAGAATTGCGATTCGAACGCGTCATCGACGGAGTGGGCGCTTGGGATCGCGATTGAACCTGCGGATTCGTCCGCATACGACTGCTCGAAAGCGTCGAGGTCGATTCGCGGGAGCGGCTAGGCGACACAGTAGAACGCTCGCGCGATAGAGGGATCGAATTCGCCGAAGAACTACTACGCGAGCGTGTATACGCGGGTGGCGAGGATCGGTCGGAGGTTGACGTTCGACTGCGCTGAGGCATTGCCGAGGAACTTGAGGGCCGCGACGAAGGCGAGATCGTGGAGGAAGGGCGAATCGTTCGATTCGAAGCGCTGTTACGCGAGGGAGGCGTGTAGGAAGGAGGAGAAGACGAGCGGGCGCTGCGTGGCGAAATCGCAGGAGACGTCCGCGACGGCGCCGGGCTCGAGGGCCGAACCGTGCGACTCGAAGAACTGCTGCGTGAGGGAGGCGTATAGGAGCGCGGCGCCGAAGAACGAGATCGGCTAGGAGAGACCGTCGGCGCGCTCCGTGAAGGCGATGGACTTGACGGTCGCACCGTGCGACTCGACGAGGCGCTCCGAGAAGGCGCGACCGTGGGTCGGCTGGGAGCGCTGCTGCGTTGACGACTTGCAGACGAAGGCTGACTCCGCGGCGCGTTTGATGCGCTTGAATTCGACGAGGATCCCTGCGGCGCACTGCGGCTCCGATTACTGCCCCACAACAGTGGGTCCAAAAGAGTGGATGCAATAAACAAGCCGCAAATCGACCCAGTCTTGAAGAGACGTAACAGAGGGTGGGGTCGAGTTGGATTCTTCATAACATCATCGTCCTTTCCAGGGTTTAGGGGCGCCGCTTCGGGGTCGGAGCAAGTGGGTTCCACCCCTAAAGAATGCGCTTATACCCTCTTTAGACGACCCAAAAACGCTTCCTATTCATTCGAATCGAAACGAAACTCGATCGACATTAGGACTCCTTCTAGAAGCAATCCACACCCTTGGGGATGCGGAATGATAGGACCAATCGTTCCATAAGGAATTCTTATGGAGGAAGTTCTGATAAGCGCAGACGCTTCTACGCGCTTGAGGACTAAATCAGTTCTCTTCGACCCCCATTGGCGATGGATCGGTAGATCGCGTCGATGACTTTCATATCCGCCAAGCCCTCTTCTCCCGGGACGATTGAAGGCGTTCCTGATCGCACGCCCCTCGAGAACCCGTCCATTTGGCGCTGCTGTTGGTTGATTGCCTGAACATCGAGCGTCTTCTCTACGGTCCGGCCTTTGAAAATCGCTCCTTTGATTCCGGTATAGCTCGTCGCCGGCTCCAGCGAAGCGGCCCCTCTTTCGTAGGAGACATAAATCCGATTGGTCCGAAGGTTGTAGGAGGTCGTGGAATTCGAATAGGCGCCGCTCGGAAATTCCATCTGCCAGGTAATCGTCTCGTCGACCTCCTTGAATTTCACCCGGTCGGTCTTGTGTTCCTGCGCTCTCACCGCGATTGGTTCCTCGCCCGTGCAATAACGGGCGGCCTGGATACTGTAAACACCCATGTCCATCATTGCTCCGCCCCCCGCCAATGCCCGATTGAGGCGCCAGGCCTTCAAATTGTTCCCCATAGAGAAAGCGGCTTCGGACTGGACGTACTTGACCGCTCCGTACGGCTTTTCGGACGCGAGTCTCATCAACTCGAGCGTGTTGGGGTCGAAGTGCAGCCGATAGCCGATGGAAAGCTGAACGCTGTTTCGCTTGCACGCATCGATCATCGTTTGCGCTTCCGCAGCGTTTAGAGCCATAGGCTTTTCGCAAATGACATGCTTGCCTGCATTGGCTGCGCGAATCGTATATTCCGCGTGCATCGAATTCGGCAGCACGACATAGACGATATCGATTTCCGGATTCGAGGCAATGCGATCGAAATTCCGGTAATTGTAGATATTTCCCTTCTTGATTCCGTACTTTTCCGCCCAGATACCTTCCTTTTCCGGAGTGCCCGTGACAATACCCGCGAGATAGCAATCGCTTGCCTGTTCAAGCGCTGGCGCCAATTGCTTGCCCGCGTAGTTCCCCAGCCCGACTAGGGCGATTCCCAATTTGCCCGATTTAGCCGTCGAGGCGGCCGCGAGCGTTCGGGGAAGAAAAGGCGAGAGCGAAAGAGCTCCCAACCCTGCAGACATGCGGGTCATGAAATCGCGGCGAGTAGAGATCTTGTGGGAGAGAGGCATAGTATTTTGAGTACAATTTAGGTCTAGGGGGCGGAGAATACGCATTCAACCTCAGAATGCGCGAAGATGGAATGCGGAATTCCAATCTTGCGTCCAACCCTCCGCTCGCCTAGGTTCCTTTCTTAAATGACCGATATGGTCTCCTTTCACCCCTAATTCAAAGGCTGTTATGAAGAAGCTACTAATTATTATCGCGAGCATCGCGCTCTCGCTATCCCTTTACGCTGCGGATAAGAAAATAGTCACCCTCGAAGGCACCGGCCTCTGCGCCAAGTGTTCGCTTGGCGAAGCCAAGTCCTGCACCAACGCCCTTCAAGTAAAAGGCAAGGATGGCAAAGTGATGACCTATCTGATGACCGAAAATATGGCCCACGGAAAGTACTTCTGCCAAGGAAAGACCGAGAACCTACTCGTTACCGGCGTGGTCAAAAAGGAAGACGGAAAGCTCCTCATCGTGCCCAGCGCCGTGAAGGAAAAAGGCTGAGGGACGTCACTCCGCCTAGCTCATCGATTTCAAGGCCAGTCTCGCGCAAGCGAGACTGGCCTTTTTACGCTCCGAATCCGTACAGTTCCACTGTCCTGGAATCCGACAAAGTAGACCGATGAAGAGCTCGCTCGCTTCGAACGCTCGGATTCGATGCCTCCAGCTTCTAGAGGGCATAGGGAAGCAATGCGTCATAAAGCTCCTGGCACTCCTCCAGTAACGGGCGCAGATTTTCGGGGAACGGTTCCGTTTTCGGAACGTGTGAAGCGAAGCCCGTCGAACGATGGACATTGGCATACCAATGAGGCGCCCACACGCCGTCGAATGGCTTGGGGCCCGCTGGCCAAAGCAACATAGCGGGATCGAACGCAATTTCCACCCGGCGGCAAAGCGCCCGTAAAACCGACTCCGGCGACTCCAGCAAACGGCGCGAGTCGATAACGATCGGCTCGCCCCCCCTGGCGACGATTGCATCTGCCAGCGCTTTCAGTTTATCGTATCCCGTATCCGCCAAACCAAATTCGTGAATGGTCTTAGAGTAGGAATGCAACATATCCCGAGGCTCTCGAGTCAGCAAGACGTTGGTCAATGACTCCAGGAACCCCCAATCCAAGTCAACCAGATGGTGAGCCATGTTCTTGAAAAACCGAACCGGACGCCAATACTCGCCCAGTAAAACGTCCGCGATCACTTTGGTCCCGTCGTTTTCCTGCGAAGCCACTACCTCTCCTTCGCCAGGATGCTTAGGACGCGACGATACCGAGGTCAGGTAGTGAGCATACAAAGGCTCGTCGCAAACAATTGTATCCGCGCGCTGCGAAAACGAATACATCAAGGCGGTCGATACGTTACGCGGACCTGACCAGAGAGATAATCGCGTTGCCGACTGCTTGCCTACTTCCGATGGCATGCCACGTAGTTTCGAATCTCCAGCTCGTACCAATCGCTCAATTGCCGCGTCACAGGCCCGGGAAGCGATTCGCGCGGCAGCTCGCGTCCATCGATTTCGGATACAGGCGTCAAACCGCCAAACGTGCCTGTGACAAACGCTTCATCCGCGCTGTAGACATCGATCAAAGAAAAATCCTTTTGTCGAATCGGGACTTCGTTCTTTTCGCAAACCTCGATGACTTTCGATCGGGTGATGCCATTCATACAGTATGCTCCTGTAGAGGTCCAAACTTCGCCATCGCGAACGATAAAGAAATTGGTCGCATTGCAGGTCGAGACGAACCCATTTACGTCTAGCATCAGAGCTTCGTCCGCTCCTGCTAGAAATGCTTGCGTCAACGCCACGACCTCGTGCAGCTTGCTGTGACAATTAAGCCTGGGATCCAAATAGTCCGGCGACCCGCGACGCACGGCCGACGTAAAGAGACGCACCCCTGTTTTCTTCGTTTCAGGGTTGGCCGTTTTGTATTCGGGAATTATGACGATATTCGGTGGCGTAACCGTTAGACGTGGATCTTGAGAAGGCGTCTTCTTGTTTCCTCGCGTTACCATCAGCCGGAGGTGAACGCCGTCTCGCATTCCATTGGCATCCACCACGCTGCGGAGAGCCTCCTCTAGCTCTCTTTTCGACTTTCCGATATCCAAGAAGATCGCGCGAGCGCCCGCGAGCAATCGATCCAAGTGATCCTCGATAAAAACGAAAACTTCGTCATGCAAGCGAAGTCCCTCCCAAATGCCGTCACCCACCAAGTAGCCACTGTCGAATACCGATATCTTGGCATCAGGGCGAGGAACCATTTCTCCATTGATGTAGACGAGGACGTCTTCGTTGCGATCGTCCGCAACACTGTCATGCGTACCTCGGGCCATGAATCGCAACGTCACTCCGTTAAGAGGGAATGTCAATGCAGCCGTCTAGTCGCGCTTGATCCCTCTGTCTTCATTCGCCAACGCGACAGAACGCCATTGAGAAAGATCGTCGCTATCACAATGGCTGCCGCTCCGTAGAAGCCCGCCGACATCGTTTCGCTTTCCGGCCAGATCCAAATCGCCAATAGAATCGCATAGATCGGCTCCAGGTTGACCGCCATGACAAAGGTATAGGGCGTGAGATGCTTCACCAGCTCGACGCTCAGAAGGAAAGAGAACGCCGTGCACACCGTCCCAAGAGCGAACAGCCAACCGAAGTCTTCCCAGGTTAAATACAGCTGACTCGCATCGAACCGCCCCGTTGCCAGCATAGCGAGACTCAATGCTCCGAACGCTCCCAATAGCTCGAAGAAGGTGATCGTCCTGGCATCCGTAGCCCGGACCAGCAAGCCATTGATCACCGTGAACCATGCAGCTAAGGCTGCTGAGACGATACCCAGGACCATTCCCTCGACGTACTGCGTTTCAAAACGAAACACGAAGTAGAGTCCCGCAACGATGAAAACGCCGAATAGAGGTTCGCGCCAGACGATCCGCCGACGATAGTAGAGCGGCTCCAAGATCGAGGTGAAGAAGGCGGCGCTTGAGAAGCAGACCAACGCCACCGATACATTGGATCGTTTGATCGCCTCGAAAAAGGTAACCCAATGCGCCGCCAAGATTACCCCCGTCCCCAAGATCTTCATTAGGGTCTTGCTGTCTCCTCGCAAGCGGTGACGACTCCAAAGCAAGATCAGACTCATCGATCCCACCGCAATCCACAAACGGTGCCACACAGTGTGGAAACCATCCAAGGAAATCAGTCTGCCAAGCACTCCTGTCGTGCCGAAAATCAAGACGGCGACATGGAGAAGGGTATGGTATTTGAATCGTTCGTACACTCGTATGCTGTACTGTCTTGCCGTCGCAATTCGAAAGGCTCCCGAAACTTGCAACTATACCTCTCTTTTGCAAGCGCGTCCGAGTATCTTATCGCCCCAATTCCCAAGTTCCCATTACCATTGGCAATGGCTCCAAAGGATCCTCCATCGCGGCCCGCTCGGAATGCGGAGAGCGCAGGCTCTATTCTGAAATTCTTGACATGACAGCGCGATGGAAGACAGCTGGTGAACGGCGTTCGGCAATCTTCGCGGTTTCGAATGCTGCCAACCGTACATGCCCATCTCCCACTCCGTCCAATACTACGCGCTCGTTTGCTTCGCCCAGCTCATGCGCATCTTGCCTCGAAGGGCCGCTCTCTTTATGGGCGGTTGCCTCGGGCAAATCGGTTGGCTATCCGGCCTGAAACGCTCACTCGTACTGCGAAACGTCAAGCAGGCCCTTCCGGACGCCAGCGAATCGGATCGACGGCGCATCGCCGCGCATTCCGCTCGCAACTTCGCCCGAACCATCACCGAATTCGTCCGCTTCGACGGTCGCGATCGCGCAAATATCGAGCGAATCGTTCACATCGACGGCCTCGATGCGCTGGCGAAGTCGATGGAATCCGGCAAAGGCGCTATCCTCATCACCGCCCACCTGGGTTCCTGGGCCCTCTATTTCGCGGCATTGTCGCAAAGCGGCGTGCCCATCTCCCTCCTCGTAGGCAAGCAACGCAATCGGAGAGTCGACGCCTTCATACACCGCATTCCCTCGTCAACTGACAAACTCATCCCCAAAGGGCGTTCCGCGATCAAGAAGATCCTCCAGTCCCTGGAGGAGGGTCGGTGCATCGTACTGGTGGCAGACCAACACGCAGGGCCAAACGGGATTCTATCCGACTTCCTAGGACGCGAGACCCCAACGCTTTCGCTTCCCGGCGCTTTCGTGGCGCGCAATCGCGTACCGGTGTTTACCATGGCAGGGAACCGAGTTCAGGAAGGCCAACACCGAGTGACCCTTGCCCCCCTCGAATACGATCGAAACTTGGAAAAAGAAGCCCTCAAGCAGGCGATCACCGACGCCTTCAATCGCGCGCTTGGCGACGCAATCGTCGCTTGCCCCGACCAATACTTCTGGTATCATCGCCGCTGGCGCGATTCCGACGCCGCCCTCGCGGAGAAATAGAATCGAAGCCCGAAACGGGAACCATTATGAGCGACGAAAAACTCACTCGCATCGACTACTCCGACAACTACAGCGAGACTGGGCTGTGGGACAAGCTTGCTAAATTCGCCAAATCGGCCGGCCGTGAAGTCGTCGAGAAAGCCCTCATACTCTTTTACGCCGCTTCCGATCCCGACACGCCGAAAAAAGCGAAGACCATTATCTTCTCGGCTCTCGGTTACTTCATTCTCCCTCTCGACGCCATTCCGGACATTACGCCCATATTGGGGTTTTCAGACGACCTAGGCGCCCTAGCCCTCGCGCTGGCTACCGTTGCTGCCCATATCAAGCCCGAGCATCGAGAGGCTGCGAAGAAGAAAGCGATCCAATGGTTTGGCGAACCCTGATCAAGACAGCTCCATAGATACGGGGCAATGGTCCGAGCCTAGGATATCCGCGTGGATATCCGCTGCCTTCAAGCGCGAACGCAACGCCTGGGAAACCACGAAATAGTCGATGCGCCACCCTACATTGCGAGCCCGCGAATTCGCCCGAAAACTCCACCAGGAATAGTGCCCCTTCCCCTGGGTGAATTCTCGAAAGGTGTCGATAAAGCCGGCCTCCACGATCGCGTCGAAATCTGCCCGCTCCTCGTCCGAGAATCCCGCATTCTTGCGATTGGTTTTCGGATTGGCCAGGTCGTCCTCGGTGTGGGCCACATTCAAATCTCCACAGAATATCACCGGCTTCGTTTTTTCCAACTCCTTCATCTTTGCCAGGAAAGCCGCGTTCCATTCCCGTCGGTATGGCAGGCGTTTCAGCTCATTCTGCGAATTCGGCGTATAAACCGTGACCAAAAAGAAATCGTCGTACTCCGCCGCAACTACCCGCCCTTCCTTGTCGTGGGCGTCGATCCCCAAGCCATTGGTTACCGAAAGCGGCTTGTGCGGCGTTATAATCGCGGTTCCCGAATACCCCTTCTTCTCCGCTTCATTCGCATAAACATGCAAGCCATCCGACCATCCGATCTGCTCTACGATCTCGCAGGTCGCTTTGGTCTCTTGCAAGCAAATGAAATCCGCTCCGGATTCCTCGAAATAGGACATAGCGCCCTTTTTGACCGCAGCGCGGATGCCATTCACATTCCAGGAAACGAATTTCATGAACGCCTTGATAGGTCGAAGCGGGTATCGAGCAATCGAAAACGCCCTTCCTCTGATTCGGGCAGGGGTTCCTGCCGACTCCGTCTATGACCGAATGAGCGCTCGACATGGGCAACGCGCTTTCTAAAGTCGCGCCACTTCTATGAGCCTTGCTCCGCAGATTCCTATGGGCACGCGAATTCCCGACGCGCCGCACGCCGTCTCGGTCAGCCTTCCCACGATGGCCGAAGTCATCGGCTACGAGGAGCGCAATCCCGATATCCTGGCGAAAATGAACTCGGGCTATCCCCGTTTCGTCAAGCATGAGTACTTGCGTCAGATCGAGCAGCATTGGGAAAGCTTCTTCGACAAGCCAAGCCATCCTGTATGGCTAACCGTTTCCGAAAAGATAGCCCGTCAGCTTGAATCTTACCTCGACTCCTCGGATGCGAAATTTCTCAAGCACCAAGGCGTCACCGGTCTCAGGATACCCGCCGACGAGGCGCTCAACTTGAAAGCGAAACGCTTTCTCCAGCACGTCGGAGGCTATCTCTGCTCGCGCCAAGCGGAAGACTACCTCGTGGCCAACGACCTACGCGAAACAGTGGAGCCTGAAGTCCTGTATCAAGGAGATTCCGAGACCAAGGTACTCGACGTACTCCGCCCCCTTCTGAACGCCGAGAGCAATCAAGATATCGCGCTTTCCAACTGCGGTATGAACGCCATCTACGCGGCCTTTCAAGCGATCAACGATATCCAGGCGCCGAAAGGGCGCAAATCCTGGATCAAGCTTGGTTGGCTATACACCGACACCATGGCGATCCTCGATAAGCTATGCTTCTCCGATAGCGACAACCAAAAGCTGTATGACGTTTTCGATATCGAGCGATTGGAGGAATTGCTCTCCAGTCGACCCAACGAATTCGCGGCAATCATCACCGAAACGCCCACCAATCCTCTGATCCAATCCATGGACCTGGATCGTATCCGCGATTTAGCGACAAAATACGGCGTCTATCTCGTCCTTGACCCGACCATCAATTCGCCGGCCAATGTCGACGTCTCCCCCTATGCTGACGTCATTGTCAATAGTCTCACCAAATATGCGGCCAGCGAGGGCGACGTCATTATGGGAGCTGTCTGCGCTACTGCTCGATGTCCCGACAGGGACCCCATCTGCAAAGGGCTGCTACGTCACAACGAGCCTCCCTATCCTCGGAATATCAGTCGCCTCGCCCAGCAAATCGATGACTACTTGCCAATGATCGACTCCATCAATCGATCTGCCCCCCAAGTAATCGAGTTCCTTCAAGGTCACTCCAATATCTCAAAAGTCCATTGGTCCATGGAAGAGCGTTCCAAGGCCAATTATCTGAAGATCGCCCGAACCCGCCAATCCGTCGGCAGCATGCTATCGTTCGAGCTCAATGCGGACCTCGCTCGATTCTACGATCGACTACCCCTTTGCAAGGGCCCCAGCTTTGGGATGAAACGTACCCTGGCGTGCCCGTTCATGTATCTCGCCCACTACGATCTGGTATCCACTAAAGAAGGGCGTTCCTACCTGGATAAAGCGGGGATTTCCAGCGATCTCATTCGGTTTAGCATTGGAGAAGAGCCAGCCGACGAAATCATCGACGCCCTGGACTACGCGCTTCGGTAGAACCAATCGAGAGTCGCATGCTCGCTCCAGAATCAACCCCTATCGAGCCCTATCTGCGAGCAACTCCAATTGTAGACGCCAACCACCCTGACATCGTCTCGATGGGGCTCTCATTGACCGAGTCGGCTGAAAGCGAAACGGAGAAAGTCCGTCGATTGTTCGAGTGGGTACGCGACGGGATTACTCATTCGCGCGACGCCTCCCTCAACGTCGTTACCTGCGCCGCGGCCGAAGTTCTGCAATCCAGGACAGGGCTCTGCTACGCAAAAGCCCATTTGCTCGCAGCCCTCTTGAGATCTATCGGCATTCCCTGCGGGTTCTGCTATCAGACCTTCGATGCAGATGGCAGCTTGCATGGATTAAACGGAATCTACCTGAGCGAAGCGAAGAAGTGGATACGGCTAGACCCAAGGGGCAATACAAGCGGCGCGGCGCGACCTGCTCGCTTCGATCTATCGGAAGAGCGAAACCGTCTGGCCTTTCCCGCCGACCCTTTCCTCGACGATTGCGTCTACGCCGAGCCACTCCCTCACATTGTTCAGGCCTTGCATTCCCACCGCGCGCTCGTGTCCTTGTGGAATCGGCTCCCGAAGGCTGCGTCCGATTTGCCCGTAAAAGATTGAAAACGGGGCCCAGCAGAATACACCCACGACTATGAGTCGCAACGGCAGACCCGATACGGGGGAAATCCACTACGATTTGCCCTCTCCTTACATTCCGCATGCGTGCGGCCTGCTTCACTTGCCCCGATTTATCGCCAAGGCAAAAAAGGCGGTCAAAGGCGAGCTTGGGAAATCCTATCAGCGCAACTACAAGAAGGGCTTCGATCGCTTTCTATGCCTGCACTTGGGCATCGATCCCGACGCGGTCGAAGAAATCGTCCGATCGAGTCAGGACGATTCGGAAATTGATCGACGTCTCGCCGACATTTTCCCTGACGACTTGAAGGTCGCCAAGTGGAACCGAGAACTGACCCAGAAGGGATTGAGCGAGATGGGGCGCGACGCGCTTGAATCCGCCAAGCGCAAGATGGGTATTTCGGAACGTTACGATCTCGTTTCGTTCGCCGACATGATCGAATTTGACGAAGAACGTATTCCATGATTGTTAACTGAGGTGGAGCTATGGATGGAACGTCAGCCAGAGAATCTATAATCAGTTCCCAGAACGCCGCCGTTATGGGCGGTTGCCACGAGATCTCATTCCCCAGGACGGAAGATTGCGATGACGACATCCCGCTACTGGTCGCCTACACGCTGCCGAGCGGAGTCATAAAGACCACTCGTGGTTTCGCAACCGGCGGTGACCTGCTCAAGGCTCGGTGCTACGTTTGCGAAGAGGGGACCTGGAAGTGGGAAGCCAGGAACCTGACTGGGCGAGGCATTGGCTCGGGGGCATTCCGAGCGGACCCTTCGCCGCTCCCCGGCAAACTGCGGGTATCGAAACGAGATCCTCGCCAATTGCAGTACGATTCAGGAAAATGGTATTTAAATTTTGGCGACAATGCTCAGCGCTTCCTTTCGCCGGATGAAAGCCGATGGAAAGCCTATGTCGACCAAGCGGCCCAAGCGGGTTTCAATCGAATTCGATCCAATCTTTACACCCTATCCCCTCACCTTCTCAAATCGGACGGCAAGGGCCTCGAACTTAACGCCTGGGACGCGATCGAGGAGCGACTGCTCTACGCCCTCCAGAGGCACCCTGAAATACAATTCGAGCTGACCCTGTTCGACGGCCCCTCGAGTCTCGCCCGTTTTCACGACGGCGAACTGATCGCCCACCACGCATTTCGCTACGCCCTCGAACGCTTCGCCCCCCTCCCCAACATTCATTGGAATATTTCCTCGCCTCTTGCTGCCGAGGATTCGGATGCGGTCGCCGCCGCCAAGACAGTTGGCAAATCCCTCTACGAAACCGATCCTTGGAACAGCCTGGTCACTCTGGCAACCAAGCGATTCGAATCTCCTCTGATCTCCGAAGAAAAATGGCACTCTCTTCTCTCATTTCGCTCCCTGGGTCAAACGACCGGCGAGAGCCTGCTTTCCGAACGGCGGAAGATCGACAAGCCGCTAGCGCTGGCAGAGGATCGCGGCGAACGGCATTTGCCCGCCCGTTTCCCCCGTTATTATTTTAGGCGACTCTTTTGGGGGGCCATCCTCTCTGGAAGCCAGCCAAGCTACCGGGGATTGAATACCGACAAGCCCTACGATAGAAACAGCAGCGGCATCGAAGGTTACTATGACGCGTGCAACGCGGGTCACCTTCAATTCGGAGCTCACGACCTTCTCTATATCAAGAAGTTCTTCGCTGACACCCAAGCGAGCCTGGAGGGATGGAAGCCGAACGACGCCCTCTCCGGCGGCGATCCCCTCCTCGTCAAATCGATCATCTCCTCCGACGCGACCCAGTGCATCGCCTACCTAGCCAACCCGGAGAGCTTCGGCGCCCACTCCCCCAATGGCTACGACGGAATGTATTCCGACCAGATTTCCGACGTCAGTTCAACCTACACGACTTTCACCCTCGATCTACCTTTCGCCAGCGGCACCGTCGAGTGGTTCGATCCGACTACCGGAGAATGGAACGGAAAGGCCGAAATCACCAAGAGTTCTACCACTTTGCTCACCCCCACTCCTGGCGATTGGGTCGTCTGGGTTAAGCGCAGCTAGACCACCGCCCACGCAGCGCGGATCGATCCATCGATTCAATGGACAAACGCAATCTCATCGATCACGTCATCGAACGCTTGGAAGCGGACCTCGAGCACGCTACCGAGGCGGCCTTGGAGTCCGCGGAGTCCGCCACCGATGACGAGGCTCGATCGGAGAGCAAATACGACACGCGCGGACTGGAAACCTCATATCTCGCCGCTGGCCAAGCTCGCCACGCCGTCGAACTCAAGGAAGCGCTTGAGACATTGCGCGTGTTCGACCTCCCGATATTCGCTCCCGAAAGCCCCGTCGCCCTCGGAGCGATTGTCACAACCCTCTCCTCGCAAGGAAGAGAAATGTTTTTCCTTTTACCCGGCATCGGTGGCCAAGCGCTCGAAACGGAACGAGGCCCCTTGACGGTCATCACTTCCAAGTCGCCCCTCGGCCAAGAGCTGATAGGCAAGCGAACAGGCGATCAGGTGTCATCGGGCGGGGGGAAGACCATCCTCCAGATTGCGTAGCGGGGAGCAGCCCCTACCTACCGACCTACCCAATGCAATCGATGATACGCGTACCGTAGTAGCGGCAACGCCATTGACTCGCCCGCCGCCCATCCCCGATAGTTCCCTCGACCCTACTCCTATGAATCGACGTATTTCCATTTTCGCCCTTTGCATTCTCTGCTTCGCCCCGTCCGCCCGTTCCTTTCCCGATAAGCCGATTCGGGTCATCGTTCCTACCGCCGCAGGCGGGGGACACGATACAGTCGCCAGAATATTCCAGCGCGTCATCCAAGAAAAGTCCTTGCTCTCTAAAAAGCTCATCGTCGTCAATGTACCGGGGGCCGGGGGAGCAGTGGGCACTCGGAAGATCAAAGATTCCCCAAGCGATGGATACACCATCGGCATTTGGAACCCCAACGCCCTCATCTCGGCCCGCATGATGGGCATTACCAACTACGACCACAACGACTACGAGATCATCGGCATGACAGGTTACACCGATCTCGGGATGGGCGTGAAATCCGACTCTTCCATTGACTCGGTCGCGGACATGATCGCCCAGGGCAAAGGCCATTCGGGGGCCCTCAAGTTGGCGACGGAAATCGGAACCGCCGCCCATATCATTCCGGTGATAATGGCAGACAAGGCTGGGTTCGAATTTCGCATCGTCGCGTCTGGCGGCGGCTCCAAGCGACTTGCCTCCTTGCTTGGGGGCCATACTCAAATCAGTCTCTTCGCCGCCCACGCGCTGATCAATTTTCAGGATTCAGGCATTCGCCCCCTGCTCGTATTTTCCAATCAGCGCAATCCCTTGCTGCCCGAAACGCCTACCGCCAAGGAAAGCGGCATCGATCTTTCCATAATCGAATCGCGCATCTGGCTCGCCCCCAAAGAAACGCCCGCCGATCGGATTGCCGTCATTCGCGAAGCGCTTCGAGAAGCTATCGCGGACGCCGAAGCTCAAACGCGTCTCACAGACGTTGGACTCACTCCCGAATTCGGAGACACGTACAAAGTGCTCGCAGACATCGAAAGCATGCGAGCCTTATCCGAACCCATCATCGCCAAGATCCGCAAATAACGGCGCAGGAGCGGTAGCGCTGCTTCTCCCCAAGCAGCCGCGTTCGATGATTCTCTGTAGGGCGTACATCGCGACGCCCGTACAAGCGATAAGCGCTTAGGCGCTGCCCAAGTGGTGCAAGAACGCGTAGATCAGAAAGACGAAGATAATCACCGTAAACCCGAGTCCTTTCGCAAAACCCCAAGCGCCTTCCGTTTCCGGTTCGAGGGCCACCGATTCCGCCGAACGCTCCGAAGGGAACACCTTGCTGAAGACTAGCATGATTATGCAGATCATGACGAAGTTAGCGCCGGCGACATGCAGCCAGTGCATCTTCATTCCGAATACCGCATCGCCTTGTATCCAAGAAAGCACAAACAATCCGATTCCCGAGAACAGCCCGATTTTGGCCGCCCGAGTCGAAACGCTTGTCGTCAAGACTCCCATCACGATGATCGCTAGAATCGGCACGTTAGTCACCGCTGCCAGCTTCTTCATCAGATCGAAAAGTCCCTGGGCCTTGCCGATGAAGGGGGCCAACGACATGGCGATCAGCGCCAAGATGATTCCAAATCGCTTCCCTGCCGCGACGGTTTCTTCATCCGTGGCATCGGCTTTCATCATTCCGCGATAGATATCGAGGCCGAAGAGTGTGGAAGAACTGTGCAGCACGCTATTGAAGGAACTTAAAATCGCTCCGAAAATCACAGCGCCGAAAAAGCCAACCAAGGCAGACGGCAGAACCGAAGCGACCAAGCTTGGATAGGCCATATCCTGCTTCGCCAAATCGGGACCGAACATTTGAAAGGCGATGATGCCTGGCAATACGAGATAGAAGGGTCCCGCTAGCTTTAAGCAGGCCGCGATCAGAATGCCCTTCTGGCCTTCCTTCAGCGACTTCGCTCCGAAGGTCCGCTGAACGATCGACTGGTTCGAGCACCAGTAGTATACGTTGATCAGAATCATGCCGGTGAACAGAGTGCTCAGCGGTATATTCTCGCCGGGCTTCCCTATCGGATCGAGCTTATCGGGGATATTTTCGACGATCGTACTCCAACCCGCCAACACACTGCCTTCTCCGATAGCCGCCAGTCCGAGAACAGGCACCAACAGGCCGCCCACCAATAGACCGATCCCGTTGATCGAGTCCGATATGGCAACGGCTCGCAACCCCCCGAAAATGGCGTAAATGCCTCCGGCAATGCCAATCGCCCATACCATAATCCAAATCGCCGCCCCATCGCCGACTCCCAAAAGTTCCGGCACGCTGAACAGCGTATTCATGCCAATCGCGCCGGAATAGAGCACGAACGGCAGCATATTCGTCACGATCGAGAACATGAAGACGGCCGTCAGAAAGCGACGGGTCTGGCGATCGTAGCGTTTTTCGAGAAACTCGGGAATCGTGGCGATCTGTCCTTTCCAATAGCGGGGAAAGAAGTAGAGGGCCATCACCACCATTGCGAATGCGGCGATAATCTCCCAGGCCATTACCTGAGCCCCGTGCGTATAAGCGTTGCCGTTGAGACCGATCAACTGCTCCGTCGACAAGTTCGTCAGCATCAGCGAACCGGCGATCACCCAGCCCGTCAGCGTGTTGCCGGCCAGGAAATAGCTCCTTCCATGAGCATGGTCGTCATTGCGAGTCTTGAGATAGGAGACAATCGCGACCATTGCCGTGAACGCTACAAAGGAGAAGAGGGAAAACATAGGAACCAATCGTTTGAGTTTCTGGGAGACCCATAACGCTCTCCAAAAGGCTGCGTTTCAAGCAATTAATCGAATGGCAGGGCGCCCATGGACCCTCCGGCCATAGCGGACGCGGAGTCTAGCGTACGCTGAATCGATAAACCGTAATCGTTTCGTAGACCTCGCCAGGACGCAGCGTTGTGGACGGGTAGCTCGGATGATTCGGGGAATCGGGAAAATGCTGGGTTTCCAAGCAGAATCCATCGCGCTTCTCGTAGGCAACGCCCCGTTTGCCAACAATGGAGCCATCGAGAAAATTGCCGCTGTAGTATTGCAGGCCTGGCTCCTCGGTGAGCACCTCCATCAAGCGACCGCTCGTCGGCTCGTAGACCGTAGCGGCCAATTCGAGGCCATCCCCTTTGCGATTGAGAACCCAATTGTGGTCGAAACCGCCTCCGTATTCGAGCTGCCGGTGAGCCTTTTCGATACGGTCCAGAGGAAGAGTAGGCGTGTTGAAGTCGAATGGGGTTCCTTTTACCGGCATGTAGTCGCCTGCGGTGACGAGACCCGCATCGACTGGAGTAATCGAATCCGCTCGAATCATTAACTCGTGATCGAGGGCCGTCCCGCGCCCCTCTCCTTTGAGATTGAAATAAGTGTGGTGGGTCAAGTTCACCACCGTCGGCTTGTCGGTAGTCGCGTGATAGGATATCGCCAATTCGTTGTCGTTGGTCAGGCTGTAGACCACCTCTATTTGCACGTTTCCAGGAAAGCCTTCCTTGCCGTCCAGGTGCAAAAAGCCGAGGGACAAGCGAGCGCTATCTTCGTCGACGGAGGGGACCGGATCCCAAACCACTTTGTCTAGGCCCTGAGTACCGCCGTGCAAGTGGACCGCTTCTCCACCCGCATCGCTATTGGCCGTTACCTGAATCGTCTTGCCGTCCAGGACGAATCGACCGTCGTCGATACGATTTCCGTAAAGCCCGACAATCGCCCCAAAATACGGGTTTTTCGCCACGTACTCATCCAACGAATTGTAGCCGAGCGCTACGTCATCGAGCTTCCCCTTGCGATCCGGAACGAGTAGCCGCGTCACGATTCCTCCGTAGTTGGTGATCTCCGCGACCATGCCATTGGCGTTGCGCAAGGTATAGAGGTGGACCGCTTGCCCATCCGCAAGAACGCCGTATGGAGCGATGGAGACCGTGCATTGATCTGCGGCGGCGCTGGAGACGCCGATGCTAGCGAGAAAAACAAGAAATAAGGTCGGGAATTTCATGGGGGAGATAGGTTCGAATGAGGCGATCGAAAGCCTCTCGCCTTGACCGTGTCGCAGCAAATCTTTTCAGCCTCGGGACATTCGAAATCCGTTACGCATTTTCGCCTAGCGATTCGCTTCTGGCTTGCGCGAATTCCGATCGAATCGGATCCTATACGATCGCTGCCAATCTTCGGCGCTTCTCCAACCTCGAAAAAAGGACCCCCTGTCATGAAGCCACGCATTAGAATCGCAATGCTTACCCTCCTTGGACTTGCATTCGCTACCCTCGCACACAACTCAGTCTTGGCCCAAAACCGCGGTGGTGGCGGCGGTGGCGGCGGTGGCAGAGGGCAACAGGCCGATCCCACCCAGATCTACGTGAATCAGCTCAAGCTGGAGGGCAAAGACCGCGGGGCTTTCAGAAAGGCCTTCAACAAACATCAGCAAAACGTGCAAAAGTTGCGGGCCAATATTCAGAAGTGGCAGAAAAAGAACCAGAAACTAGTCGGCCAAAAGAACGTCGCTCCTGAAGTCATTCAGAAGCTGAAGGCCGAAAAAGAGGATTTCGACGCCCAAGCGAAAGCCCACGCCGACGCCTACAAGGAATCGCTCGCCGCATTCTTGAGCCCGGAACAAGTGAAGCAAGTCGACCAAATCGCCAAGCGCGTCGCCGAGCAGCGAGCAAGGCGTCGCGCCAACCAGCAGAACCGCCAAGGCGGTGGAGGGGGCAATCGCAACCGGTAGCGCCGCCTAAATAGTTTCATCCTCGATTCCAAGGCCGTCTCTAGCGAGACGGCCTTTTTTTGCGATATTCTCCCCAGATGCCTGAACATTACAAAAACGTAATCCTGGCGAGCCCCTTCTGTAATGTTCCCATGGTTTACTAGGCGTATGACAAACGAAGAGCTCATCTTCGAACCCTTGAAAACTAAAAGAATCAACACGGAGAAAAATACCATGAACACATCGAAAATCGCCCTCATCGCCATCGCAACCAGCCTCATCGCTTCCGTCGCCAACGCGGATTCCGCCAAAGCGAACAAGCCGAGCCCCGAAGCCATCGTCGCCGCCATGTTCGCCCACGACCAGAACAGCGATGGCGTTCTGAATCGCGACGAGCTCGCCGCCTCGATCGAAGGCCTATACGAGCACCGCAAAGAAGCGAAAATCGACCGACGCAACACGCTTGTCAGCAGTGGCGCCCTGCCCGAGGCCATTAGAGAGAGAGGTATCATTACCTTGAATCTCCTTCCGGAAGACGGAGCCGCTATTGTTATGAAGGACGCGGATTCGAATGCGGATCAGGCCCTCGACGCCCAGGAGCTCGTCAACTCCATTGGCTCGTTGCGCAAACTCGATCTGGGACCGCGACGCGGAATCGCTCGACAATCCTAGTTCGGATAGGGATCGAAACCTTTCGAAGACGAGCCATCGGCTTAGCCATTTAGGGAAATAAACAGGGGAAACCAGGCCGGAAGCGACTATCGCTTCCGGCCTTTTTCGTAAATATGTAAGCGTAAGGACGCTCTCGGGCTTCCAACCCTTGGCCTTGACGCTGCTGAGGATTCGTTTCCGAATAAAATCCCCGAACTTCCCAAGCTGAAACCTGACATACAGATACTGGCCGCAATGGTCCTAGCCGTAGGAGGCCCATGGGTCCAAGGTGCCTTTGTTGACGTCACCGACTCCTCGGGCATCGTCGATTTCGAGCGTATCGATCGCCTTGGCGTGCCCGATTTCCTCGAACGTGGGGGCTCGATCGTCGTCATGGATTTCGACCGAAATGGCTGGCAGGACCTTTACATTACGCGCTACGGGCAAGAGGACATCCTGTTCGCCAATTTCGAGGGAGCCTTTCAACGCATCGACAATCCCCCCGGACTGGATACGAACAATGGCGGCAATGCCTCGGTGTGGGCGGATTTCGACAACGACGGCGATCCCGACATGATGGTCGCCGTCGTCGACGAGAAGCGCCACCTGATGTATCTGAATAACGGGGATGGGACGTTCTCGGAATCAGGCCTTGAACGAGGGATCGCCCTGACCTCTTCCTTGGACCACCAAGGGTCTTCAATCGCCGCTGGCGATATCAACCGGGATGGCTATCTCGATGTCGTCATAGGCGAGTGGGGCGCAGACGTCACCGAGCAAAACCGATTCGAGCACTACGGGCTTTTCCTCAACCGGGGCGACGAAGCGCCCGGCTACTTCACAAACATCACCGAGTCCGCAGGCTATCTCTTCTCCCCTCCTTCGATCAACTTCTACACGCCCTGCATCACCGACCTCGATGGCGATGGCTGGCCGGACCTGGCAACCGTTGTCGACTTCGGCGACAGCGCCATTTTCTGGAATAACGCCGACGGCACTTTTCAAAATACGACCGAAGCCTCGCAAGTCGGCGTCGAGCGACACGGGATGGGCAGCGCCATTGGCGACATAAACCAAGATGGTATGCTCGATTGGTTTGTGACCACCATCGCGATGACCTTCTCCCCCATCGAGGGCGAAGCCAATCAGGTTTACCTCAAGCAAGGCGAGATCCTCCAAGTCGAATACGGCCCAAGCAAAGATATGACGATTCAATGCGCGACCTACTACGACGCCGCAGACCTAACCGGCATTGCCCGACTTTTCTGCGGCGTCCATATTGCCGCGGATGATTTCGTCGGACGCGAAGTCGGCGCCCGAGCTGGAATCGACGCTTTCCTGAAAGTCAACGCGCTGCGCGGCGCTCCGGCAATTCTGGATACGCCTCGTCTGCGCTATCCGCTCGAATCGACTCAGGCGACTCCACTTATCGAAATCGAATCCACGCTCGAAAGGCTCCCTGTCCACATCGTCGCCGATTCCAAACTGGCTACGTCGACTTCGAATCCAGGCATCTACTTCGTTCACCCGCAAAACGCCACCAGCTCGAGCGTCGAACTTATCGCGAAAGGCGGATCGGTAGAAGGGCTGACCCTTAAGGGGACGGTTCGGTCGGATACGCCGTTCGAACTCGTTTTCGACATCAGCTCCGATTCGAACGTTTACCTTTGGGCGAGCGCCAAACTCGCATCCGAAGACGATTCCGCCTCGCTTCGGCGGAACCGAGCTCGATGACCAAACCGCAGCTATCCCCCTAACGGTATCGAACGGGCGCTACACCCTTACGCTGGAATCCAACCAAAATGCGGTCGTTCAACTGGAAATGCGCGTCGTTCGCTAGATCGCATCGCCACGCCTGACCCAGGCTTTATCCTTGTATCCAAAATTGAATAGATCCGGGTGGAGGATTTCGGATAGGATTTCCACCGAATCCGCCAATCGAGGCCCCGGCCGATTGAAGTAGTGGTTGCCGTTCGTGTAGTAGACGCATCCTTCCTGAACGGCGCGCAAACACTGAGCTTCCTCCGATCGAAACATGGCTTCCGATTCCTCGATCGTCTTCTCGATATCCCATCCGCATAGCATCACGACGACCGCATCCGGATCCGCCTCGCGCAATTTCGACAGCTCGATCGTAGACGAATGATTCGAGCGCGGACCCAATACATCAATCCCACCCGCTCGCTCGACCAATTCCGGTATCCAATTTCCTGCGATCATCAATGGATCGATCCATTCGATACAGGCGACCGAAGGACAAGCGTGCTTCGATTCCTGGAGCCGGGAGTGGACCGAATCCATGCGAGCGCGCATACCATCGACTAACCGCTCGCCCCTCTCCGGATCCCCCAAGCCCTTCGCAATCTCGATGATCCCTGAAAGAACGCTTTCCAAATCTCCCGGGGCTAAGGATACGATTTCGGGCTGGCCGTAGGAAAAGCGATTCGTCGCTTCCTCTACATCCCGCAACACCACTGCGCAGATCTCGCATTGATCCTGGGTTACGATCAGATCCGGCTCGAGCGCTTCCAGCAATTGGGTGTCCGTCCGATATACCGAGCCTTGGGTAGAGAGCGTTGCGCGGACCCGTTGGTCTATTTCGCGACTGCTGCCCACTAAATCGAATTTCGCAGCGGTACAGACGGGGACGTTGACGACCTCGTCGGGAAAGTCGCACTCGTGGGAACGGCCCACGAGGCAATCGCCATACCCCAGAGCGTATATTGTCTCCGTGCTGCTCGCGATCAGCGAAACGACCCGCATCACTCCGTCCGCTTCTCCTCGGACTCGAAAGGTCGCCAACGAATCTCCTCTACTCCGCTTCGAGCCATCTCCTGTCGGGCCAATTTGAAAAGCAAATCGGACAATCGGTTCGCGAAACGCAGAATGCTCGAATCGACTGGGTCGATCCGATTCAAGCGAATCAAACGACGCTCCGCCTTGCGTACTTGCGTTCTCGACACGTGGCATAAGGCGGATATTTCATTGCCACCCGGCAAAAGAAAGAATTCGGTTCGCGTCGCCAAGGAGGTCTCGATGTCCTCCATCCACATTTCCATCCATCGATCGCTGTCACGCGGGAGAGGCGTCTTCGGTCGATTCGTTTCCGTTCCGGGCGTCGCCACATGGGACATCAGATTCATCAGCTCGGTCTGAATTCGCTGCAAACCTTCCTCCCAATCGTGCGCTCCTCCCAACTTCGCTCGCAACAATCCGATCGCGCTATTCGCAGCATCCAGTTCACCCAAGCACTCGACCCGGGGATCGTCCTTGTCCACGCGATGCCCTCCAATCAGTCCTGTAAGTCCATCGTCGCCTGTTTTCGTTGAAATATTACCTTTCATCGCTGGAGCAGCCTAACCCAATCGGCCACCTCGTCGAGCGTCTTGAAACGCCGCTCGTCGCTACCATCGCGAGCGACCCAATTCGCGGTCGAACCCTCCCCTTCGATACGAATCTCCAAGGAGTCCTCAGGGCTTTCCGTCACGGAATACCCCAATCGCGCGAGCATGCGCCGCGTCCAAAGCGACGCTTCCCCCTCCCCAAGGGCCCGAATCCGCCTATTCGAAGCGCGCCGCATACGGAAACCGCCCTCTGCGACATCCCAATCCAAGGCATCGCTCTCAAACGCCGCGCGCAGTTTCCCGTTTAACGCCATGCTCTCTGGAACGCCGTCGAAAAGCGACCCATCCGCTTTCATCAACCACAATCGATCCGCGCAGCGGATACTCAGCTCCAGATCGTGCGACGACAAGAGCACGGCCAGACATTCCTTCGAAGCGAGGTCGCTCAACAGACGCATGAGCTCCACCCGCCTGGGCATATCCACGAACGCGGTCGGCTCGTCCAACAGGAGAGCCTTCGCATCCTGAGCCAAGGCTCTCGCGATCATCGCCTTCTGTCGTTCGCCATCGCTAAGCTCTTCCACGTACCGATCTGCCAGTTGTTCGATGCCTACCGCATTCAAGGCCCAGTCGATTCGACTTCGATCGCGAGCGGTCAATCCGCCCGACCATTTCGTGTGCGGGTGGCGCCCCAAGGCGACCAGCGAGTATACCGAAAGCAAGCCAACGGAAATGCTATCCGTCAATACGACGCTCGCCAATCGAGCGCGCTCCCCTCGTGGTATGGATTTCGTATCCGTACCTGATATATGTATACATCCAGAAAGTGGATTCTCCAAGCCCGCCAAGGTTCGGATTAGAGTCGATTTCCCCGCCCCATTAGGCCCCAAAAGACAGACGAGCTCGCCCGCCCGCAATGCAATAGAGAGATCGCGGGCGACAATCGAGGGCTCGGCATTGCCCTGCCGATAGCCAATCGTCAACCCCTTGCCTTCGATAGCGACATCCCCTCTTCTCATGCCCCAAACGCCTTCCTCAAATTACGTTGCTTCAACAAAGCCACGATGATTACCGGAGCGCCGATCAAGGCCGTGATCGCATTCAACGGAAAGCTCGTCTCTATCCCTGGCGCTTTAGCGGCGAGATCCGCCAGCAACGCGAGCGTCGCCCCTGCGAGGATACAAGCAGGCAGCAGCAAGCGGTGCTCCGCGGTCTTGAAGAGAAAGCGGCAGAAATGCGGCGCCGCAATACCCAGAAATCCGATTGGGCCGCAATACCCAGTTACCAAACCCGCCAAAAGCGAGGCGCAGGCTAGGATCGCAAATCGATAGCGCTTTACATCGACCCCCAGACTTTGAGCGTAGCGTTCGCCCAGTAAAAACGCATCCAGTGGTTTGATCAACGTAAGGGTTCCCAGTACGCCTATCCATGAAAGCGGAACGAATACCCTCAATTGATCCCAGGTCATGGTGCCAAAATTCCCATACGACCAGAAGAAGAACGCCTGGAGGCGATCCGCCATGCTAAAGAACATCAGCAGGCTGACGATCGCTCCCACTCCGTAGCTGATCATCAACCCGAGTATCAGAAGCGACATCACATCGACGCGACGCGCGAAACCGAGCAAAACGCCAAGCGTCGCCCCCGCTCCCACTGTCGCCGCGAGTACGAGAATCGTTTGACCGCCCAATCCCAATTCTTCGTGAAGGGAAACTCCCATCGGGGCCAGAGCAAGCAGGACTAGGGCCACCCCCAGACTGGCTCCACTATTCACTCCCAACACGAACGGATCCGCAAGCGGATTTCGGAAGATCGTTTGCATCATCAAGCCGGATACAGCCAGGGCCGCTCCTGCCAAGGCGCCCGTTACGGCCCGAGGCAAGCGGAATTCCCAAATGATATTGGCCAATACAGGATCGGCATCCGGGGCTCCCCATAGAATTCGCCACAGTTCCGCCAATGAAATCGAAACCGAGCCCAGACTCGCATTCGCAATGAATGCCAAAAGCGAAAGCGCCCCTAAGCTAGCGAACGCGATTCCCGGCCTGATTCTGTCCCCACTCATTTCAATTGTTCGTAATAGATAAATTCGTGACCCGTCCTCAGTTCCGGATGCAAGATCGCAATGAGATCCGCCAATGATTCCTCCGGGTGCAAGATCCCGCGTTCCCAAATCGCATTGCGCCCACCGGGGCCCCACAAGCGCGTATTATTATAAACCGCGCCCTTCTGAAAGGCCGCGAACCTCTCGAAACGCGGATCCATCTCGAGCAGCGCGTCCATAGAGCGGGCCGTGCCTGGATGCAGCCAGACATCCGCTTCCGCCGCCCGGAAATACACGCTCTCGAAGTCCTTCGGCACCCCTCCCGAGGTCTCATCGTCGGCAAAGATATACTGCCCGCCCGCATCGGCAATCACGCGAGCGGTGAAGCTCCGACCTCCTGGAGCATGCCACACGCCGCCAAAGGGCGCATTGGAGAAAACAGTGGGACGTCGATCGACCTCTCGAGTCAAGTGCCGCAAGGCCAAATAACGCCGTTCAATCGAATCGAAAATCCGAGCCGCCTCCTCCTCCCTTCCCAAAAACGCCGCCGTGAATTTAATCCACTCCGATCGTCCCAGTGGATGCGACTCCATGTATTCAGCCGTTACGACAACAGGCTGTCGGGCTCGCGCCAGCTGAGGGTGGACATCGAATTGAGGACTGCCCATCGCGCTCGTGAATATCGCATCCGAACGCAGCAGAATCAGAGACTCTACATCCAGCGTCCCCTTCGCAGGTATGGGCTTAACCGCTCCTGCCTCTATTCGTCGACGGGTTTCCGCATCGCTGGCCAATTCCTCATGAGCGAGCCCAACGAGCGCCTCATAGCTATCCAGCGCGTTTACGTGGCTCAGATAAACCGTCTCCATGAGAGACAGTCGCTCGATCGGCGTTCTAATCAGCCGCGCGTCTTGGGGAATCTCGAAATCGGAATGCTCTTTAGGAACCAATGCATAGCGGAATTGCGTTTGGCCGGAACCACGCCATGGGTTCCTCACCGTTACGAGCGTGTAGGTATCCCAATTTTCTATACTGAAGTTTTCCGCATAGGAAAGCGTCACTCGCTCCGCAAACGAAGCGCTCGAACCGACTAGAGCCAACCAAAGCGTGACTAATGCCGCAGCGCGAATCCTCAAAACGAAACCTCCACGCCTCCGAAGGCGGCAATACCGCGAGCCGGCGTCCTGCCCGAAAAGTCCGAATAGCTCATAGAGTAATCGTCGTCGATCGCATTCTCCACGCGTCCGGTAAACGTAACCGAATCCGATAGACGATATCGCGCCCTAGCTCGAACAAGCGTGTAGTTGTCAATATCGAATCCTCCAAACGACTCGCGCCCCAACACATAGTGAGCTCCCACGCCAAAGGTCCATTCCCCTGACTGAAAGTCGTTGTTCAAGCTGAACTGATGACGGGGCACGCCCGTTTGCCGCGACGCGGACCCGGCGTCGACATTAGTAGAGTAGGACTCCGTCCAGGTATAGGCGAAATTAGCGAACCACCCAGGACGCAATTCTCCCCCGATGTAGGTTTCGACTCCGTAGTTTTCCGCTACGTCGCGATTCGCGTAGCTTCCGTCCCAGCCTTCAGTCGGGATCCACACGACTAGCTGTTCGATATCGTTTCGAAAATAGGTCATGCCAAACGATAGATCGCGATTGCTGAAATACTGGTCGAAGCCCACCTCCCAGCCCTCGCTTTCTTCCGGCTTCAAATCCGGATTGCCCAAGGCGAACGACGAAGTCGAATAGAGTCGAAAGAAGTTCGGGGCTCGAAAGGCAGTGCCCACAGCCGCTCGCAGCTTCGTCTTGGACGGCAGCATCCACGCCCCATTAGCCCGCCAAGTCGTCTTGCTGCCCGCCGTTTCATAGTCGTCGTGGCGCGCTCCGACAACGAGATTTACGCTATCCGAAGCGGCCACTTCCGCTTGGGCGAAGAGAGCCCAGTTCTCCGCCTTCCGTTCTGGAAAGGAATTGTCATTGCCTTCCTGATACTCGAGAGCGGAACCCGCCACAACTCTCAGCATATCGGAAACTTCCACCGTATTCTGCCAATCGAATCCGTAGTTGGCCGCGTCTCCTATGTAGAGGAATCCAGTTTGACGATAGTACTCGTCCAGGAGCGAGGCCGTTGCTCGCTGCGTCCAATTGCCGTTCACCGTCTCCAAGTAGGCGCTAAAGACCATGGCATCGCTTTGAGCGCGGGACGAAGGCGGCGGCGTCAAATCTCCATCCGGATTCGCGTAGTCGGAAAATTCGCCTCGCGAAGCGAATCCGATCGTCGCATTCTCTCCGATATCATAATCGAAGCGAATGGAGTAGCTCTTCATCTTGCCCTCGTTATCCACCCGTTCATTGTCGCTTTCCTGGGCTGCCACATGGAAGGAATAGTCGAGTTCGCCGGTCTCGCCCTCGCCTTGCAAGGCTCCCAATACACTGTTGAACGACCCCAACTCAAGTACGCTTTGATAACGCGCCTCTCCCCGTCCGCGACGGGTTTCGAGCAGAATCGCCCCGCCAATCGCGCTCGAGCCATAGAGCGTGCTCTGGGCCCCGCGTACGACTTCGACTCGATCCAGATTAAAGGCGCTCGCTCCTGCCATGAAGCGGCCGCCAGAAAAGATCGAGGAGTTCGTCTTTACGCCATCCACCAGGCTTAGAACACGAGTACTCGAATTGCCGCGAATCGATATTTCGGAGGACGACCCCAGCGACTCGTCGCTATGGGCATATACTCCCCCCAAATCGGTCAGAGCGTAACGTATGTCTCGATACATAGACCGATCGATTGCTTCGCTCAAAAGGAGGTCGGCATTTACGCCCAACATGTCCGGAGCTCGTTCAGTGCGGGTAGCTCCCACGATAAAGGCATCGAGATCGATAGGCTCGTCAGCCAGGCCGAGCGACATCAAGGCGAAAACCCCCACCATTACGGTCCGTCGCCCAATCGAGCGCCAAGCAATTCGAGTCGTGTAGTTTTCAGTTTCTTTGGTCATTTGCGTTTCGTTGGATTCGTCGCGCAAAGACCGATACGGAAAACGTGAGGCTCGAGGCTCGTCCCTAGAACGAATACCACGAGCGCTCGAGACACGCTTTACCCTTCGAAGGCGCGTCCCTCGCTTTTCCACACCACTCGTTTACGCGACGAGTATTAACCGAATTGCGCAGGCAATTCGATTGGTATCTTGCTCGCAGCCAGCATTAGGACTCAGGAGTTCGAGACTCCATACCTTAGCGCGACTGTCGCCGGTTCTCACGGCGTTTCCTGGTACTGCGAACGAAATTCTTTCAAAAATATCGAGCCCACACTCACACTCGACTTGAAATCGAAATGCAAGCGCAAAAGTAGAATAGAGGGGAAGCGGAGGGATCGCCCTGCTCTATAGCTCCTTCACCCAGATATTGCGAAACTGGATACGATTGGAGTGATCCTGAAGGGAAATCGACTGCGGGGTTTTCGGCGGCATCTCCGCACGGTCGGCCTGCCGGTGGGCCGTTTGATGACGTAACTCCACGTTCTTCTGAACCACGACTCCGTTCAAACGAACGGTCATCTTCGGATTCTCTTGAAGCTTTCCCCCTTCGTAGACCGCCGGCGTGAAAACGATATCGTAGGTCTGCCATTCCATCGGCGGACGCGCCATATTTACCTGAGGTGGCGACAGCTTATATAATGCTCCCAGCTCATTCCACAGTCCCGTCAATCCATAACTATTGAGGATCTGGGCTTCGTAGCCGTGGAAGAACAAACCGCTATTGCCGCGGCCCTGACCCGATTTGCCCGGTTCGACTGGGTAACGGAATTCCATGTGATAACGAACCGCCCTGAATTTGCGCTTGGTCCGAATGTCCCCGCCGATTTTAGGGTCCGCTCCTTGGTTTTCCTTTCTCGGATTGATCTCCATCGCTCCGTTTTCGAGCAGGGTCCAGGTACAAGCCCGGCCATCGTCGTGCTCCCACTCGTCCATGCTGGATCCATCGAAAAGAACGATCGAGCCCTTAGGAGGCTTTTGGCCAAGCGTTGGCGATCCCAGCGAGACGCGCTTGAGGGAAAAGGACTCCACATTGTCGCCAATGCGGCCCTTGCCGGTCATCCCATCCTGGGTCACTCGAATATCCCAACCGCCTTGCTTCGCGACGATCGCGTCGCCTTTCAGTACCGCGTCCCCTGAGAAATAGATCTCGGCCCGCAAATTGTGATCCTGCGTGAACTTTAAATGGTACTTGCCCTTATCCACGTTAATGACCTGGGCGCAAAGGCTCGGATTGATTGCTTGGTAGCCCTCTTCCGGGTTGACCCACTCGCCGACATAATCGCCCATGAGCGTTTTGTCGGCGGCGGCGACCTCGGTCCAAGCAGCCCCGGATCCGGCATTCAAAGCGCTGAAAGGGGTGGCGCAGAGGGCGATGAGAGTAACGATACGTAAATTCATGATAGGGGCTAAGCGGTTAGGAACAATGTATTCGGGACCGACAGCCAAATCCGCGACAAGGGCCAAGTCCATCCATTTTTGCTTCCGGGCAACGGTTTGCGCTTTGCCGTTGATTCGCTTCCCGCTTCCCTCAAGCTGTACGGCCTTATGCGCTGAATCGCCATTGGCACCCCGCCCATCAACACGTTCCCCATCTTCCAACCAACCTCGAAAGAAACTTAAATCATGCAACGCACCCTCCGCTTCTCGGCCCTACTGGCCACCGCCTTGCTAGCCGCGCTTCCCCTCGCCTATTCGCACGAAGGCGAGCACGCAGGCGGCGCTTCGCTCAATCATTCCGTCAATACGGGCAACGGGATGCACACCTACAAAACGCATCCCAACTGGGCTAAGTTCTCCGACGGCGACCCCATCGGCTCCACGCATGGCGGAGTCGCCCTCGACAAATCGGGCAAGATATACGTGTCTACCCAAGCCGAACGCGGCATCTGCGTCTTTCGCCCCAACGGCAAATTCATCAAGAGCATCGCCCTCGACTGCATCGGCACGCACTCGCTGACCATTCGCGAAGAGAACGGGAAAGAGTACCTCTACGGAGCCCACAACAAGGGCCAACGCGTCGTAAAGCTCAACCTTGGAGGCGACATCGTCCTCGAAATCAAGGACACCGATGCCCAGCCCATCCCCGGCACCTTGAAAGGCCTGACGGCTGTCACTGTCGGACCGGACGGACGCATCTACGCCGCAGTGGGATACGGATCCAATCTCATCCACATTTTCAGTCCCAAGGGCAAGTTGCTCAAGACCTTCGGCAGCAAGGGCGAAGGGGAGAACGATACCAAGACCTGCCATGGTATTTCCATCGACAGCCGCTTCGGCGAGCCCCGCTTGCTAGTCGCCGATCGCGAAAATCGCCGCCTCAAGCACTACGACCTGGAAGGCAACCAAATCGGCATACACGCCACCAACCTGCGCCGCCCTTGCGCGGTCAGCATATGGGGCGACTATTGCGCCGTCGCCGAGCTGCAAGGCCGCGTGACCATTCTCGACAAGACGGGAGCGCCCGTGGCTTTCCTCGGCGACAATCCTATCCCCGAGCAATGGGCCGGCTTCAAAACGGAAATTCCGGACATTCCTGCCGGCGTTTTCACCGCTCCCCATGGACTCAGCTACGACAAGGAGGGCAACCTCTACGTCCAAGATTGGAACGCCACCGGCCGCATCAACAAACTGACGCGCGTTTACCAATAGGGCGCGGTCTCCGCTTGCCGAAATCCGACAGTTCGAGCGGTCGCCCACGTACTCGCTCGCGCAGCATAGAACACCTCGTCGAGCGCTTCGGGGCTTGCACCGGCCTTCCTAAAAGGCGGCACGCGAATCCGCTTCACCCAAAAGAGCGGCGGTCGGCAGGGGTTCCTGCGTCGCCGCCTTAAATGCAGGGAGCGGGAACCCATAAAAGGCCGCTCGAATCAAGACACTGATCGCCTCCCATTGAATCTTCCAAACGCGTAGTTTGACTCTCGACAATTCGGGCGACCCGACATTGACAGGAGGCCGTGCCATTCTACGGTGATCCGTCGCGTCCTTGCACCAGGCGCCCAACACACACAATCATGTCCCACTTCGATTCCGTATCTCAGGCTCCTGCCGATCCGATTCTCAGTTTGACCGAGGCCTTTAAAGCCGACCCGAATCCCGAGAAGATCAATCTCAGCGTCGGCGTATTCGTAGACGACACGGGCGTAACGCCTATTCTGGACACCGTGCGCGCCGCCGAAAAGCGATTGGCCGAAACCAGCGCCACCAAGAGCTACTTGCCGATCACGGGGAGCCCGAACTACGCGCGCCTAACCCAACAGCTCTGCTTCGGCGACGAGCTGGCCAGCGCTCTCAGCCATCGTATCGTGACCGCCCACTCCCCCGGAGGAACCGGGGCCCTGCGTGTCGCCGCCGATTTCATCAAGAGCAACCTCGACGCGCAATCCGCCTGGCTCAGCAATCCCACCTGGGCCAACCACAAGGGAATCTTCGCTTCCGCAGGGCTCGAAACCCGGACCTACGCCTATTTCGATCAGGCCAGCTTAAGCTTGGACTACGAAGCCTTCCTCGAATCCATCAAGTCCGTTCCCGCCGGAGACATCGTAATCCTGCACGCGTGCTGCCACAATCCAACGGGCGCGGATCTTTCGCCCGAACAGTGGGACGAGGTCGCCGCGATTGCGGGCGAAAAAGGATGGATACCCTTGCTCGATTTCGCCTATCAGGGTTTCGGTACCAATATCGAAACCGATGCTTATGGCGTTCGGGCCTTCGCCCGAGCCGGATTGCCGCTCTTCGTCTGCCAGTCCTTCTCCAAGAACATCGGGCTCTACCGCGAGCGCGTCGGCGCCTTGCATGTCGTGGTCGGCTCTGACGACGAGGCGAAACGCGTGGCCAGCCAAGTCAAGATTGCCGTGCGCACGAACTACTCCAATCCACCCGCTCACGGCGGCGCCATCGTCGAAACCGTCCTGGGCGATGACGAGCTCCGCGCCCAATGGACCGAAGAAGTCGCCGCTATGCGCGTCCGCATTCACAACGTACGCGATCAATTCGTATCGGCATTGGCCGAAGCCGGCGTCAGTCGCGACTTCAGCTTCCTAAAGCGTCAAATGGGCATGTTCTCCTTTACGGGATTGACCAAGGAACAGGCAATCGCTCTCCGCGAGGAACACAGTATCTACATTGTCGACAGCGGTCGCATCAATGTGGCCGGTATCACATCCTCCAACCTCGGGCGCATTGTCGACGTCCTGAAGGGCATTCTCGGCTAGACCCGCTACATGATTCTTTCAGACAAAAGCATTCTAGACGCGATCGGTACCGGTAAAATCGTTATCGAGCCATTTTCCCGAGACGACCTCGGCACTAATAGCTACGACGTTCATCTGAGCAAGCGCCTCGCCACCTATATCGACGACGTGCTCGACGCGAAAGCTCACAACCAGATCCGCCATTTCGAAATCGAAGCCGACGGATTCGTCCTCGAGCCAGGCACGACTTATCTAGGGGCCACTCTAGAGTATACGGAGACTCACGCCCACGTTCCTTTTCTAGAAGGCAAGTCGAGCGTCGGACGTCTCGGTATTGACATTCATGCGACAGCGGGCAAAGGCGACGTTGGATTCTGCAATCATTGGACTTTGGAAATTTCAGTCGCCCAACCGGTTCGCGTCTACGCCGGCATGCCCATCGGGCAGCTTATCTACTTCGATGTGCAAGGCGACGTTGAAACGACATACAATACCAAGGCATCCGCCAAATACAACACCCGATCGCCGCTTCCCATGGAATCGATGATGTGGAAGAATAAATTCTAGGATAGCGCCCGATTAGGCCGCGTGACCGGCGACCCTTCCCTTCTCTAGTCGACCGGAGTGGCAACAGCCATTAGCCAAGGAAACGGGTTGAGGGAGCGCTCGACGGCAAACCCCTCGCCCTTTAGAATCTCCGCAAACGAGCGAGCGCTCCAATGATTCAAGTGACCGGGCGTATTACCCCAGTCCGCCCAATACTTGCCACGGGCCATATTTAACACGCGCCATATGGGTTCATGCGGCACCGAGAAGAGGTAGGCCCTGGCCTCAAGGGCCCTCAATGCTCGCAAGCCCTGGCGTGGCTCCTCCAAGTGCTCCAATACTTCGCAGCATACCACTGTATCGCGCTTGTGCGATTCCGGGTTCAACTCGTATACACTCGCCTGTTCGTACTGTATTTTAGAATTTCGATTGGCGGCGCTGTTTTCATCGATAATCGCATTCGAAAAATCCGTCGCCAATACTTCGATACCATACCTTTCGGCTATCATGCGAGTCAACCGCCCCTCGCCACAACCGGCCTCATGCAGATTCTTCGGCTGGATCGAATCCAGAGCCGACAACGCAGCCCTATCGAAGCCCTCGACCAATCGACGGCCAATCGGATTCTTCAACTGCGATTTGTCGACTTGATTGCCGATGAATACCCCTGACTCCAATTCCTTATCGTGATGACTCATTGCGATTCGACGAAAATACCAAGCTTCAGCCATTTGCCCACTGCAAAACTTAAAAGATCTCCTAGAACCGAAGAGATCCGCATGAGCGCAGCAACCAATACTAGATCCGAGAGCCCCTCCTCGCTTGCAGCGAAAAGGGCGAACGCCGCTTCCCGAACTCCAATGCCCCCAGGAGATCCGACAACGACAAACCCCGCAAGCCAAGTCGATGTCACCATCCTAATTCCCTCGACAATCGACACACCCAGATCGACCTCCATCGCAAACGCCAACGATGCGAACATCGCGTACTGCAATAGAAAAACCGATACGATCGAAGTGACCGCAACTAGAATCGGACCCCAATCGACACTCGCAGAACGCGCGCTCTCGAGCCCGAGCGCTCGCGCGATCCGCTTCCGCCCGGCCCAAATGCCCACCGAGATTGCCAGGACCAAAATAACGAATGCTATGGCGATCGGACCCTCCCCCGACAAGGGAGCCAGCAAAGGGAGACCGATAAACGAGGCGACTAGCGCCAGTAGTATGGATTCTCCCATCGTTACGGCGGACGCCACCTTAGCGGAAATCCCGAATTGGCGAGCGTGCCAGACTCTACCTGCTAGATGGAATACGTTTCCAGGCAGATATTTCGCGACCTGCGATAGAAAGGAAATGGCAATCGACTTCCTCCAGGAAATGTCCGCGCCCAAACAACGCCCCAGCATCTTCCAAGCGACTCCGAGCAGACAATTGACCCCCATCCAGAGAAATGCGCCTCCAAGAACCGCCGCCAAGCCCAACGGGGACGCCCCTAATCGAGCCACCGCCGTTCCATCGCCCGTCAGGGCTTTCGCCACGAACCAGAGGCATACAACCGTTGCGAGAATTCCTATCCAACGGACAAGCGATACAAAGCGGCCCGAACCCGAGCCTAAAGCCGGATCAGCTATCTCGCTTTTCCCCATCCGCGCCTAGTTTCGCAATCTTGTCTTCCAGCTTGCTCACTCGCCAGTCCACTTTTTCCAAGAGCTTGCGATTTACCGCAATCAAGTCGGACACTAGAGCCACCAAGGCCAACAACAGTCCCGAACCCAGCAACAAAGCGGCCACAATGACAGACTGAACGTGCCCCTTGCCTTCTCCAATGTATGCGTAGAACAAATACCGAACGCCTAACGCAAGTCCCAGCCCAAACGAGACGCTCGCGAGCGTCATGAAAAATCGCATGGGGCGATAAACGACGAATATGCGCACAAGAGTCGTCAGCGAGCGCTTTACGTAAGCGAATACGCTTTTCACTAAACGAGACGGTCTCGTCTGCGGATTGACGCGAATGGGGACGGACTTGATCGCCAAGCCTTCGCGGCCAGCTTGAATGATCGTTTCCAAGGTATAGGTATAGCGGCTAAACACATTCAGCTTCATCGCCGCTTCCCGATTCATTGCCCTGAATCCGCTCGGAGCGTCTTCCACATCCGTCAGACTTAAGGAACGCACGACCGAACTGCCCAAGCGCTGCAGCATCTTCTTGATCGCGGAAAACTCCTCGATCGCCCCAATAGGCCGCGCTCCAATTGCAATATGGGCCTCTCCCTTTAGAATCGGTTCGACGATTTTAACGATGTCCTCGCCGCAATATTGGTTATCCGCATCGGTGTTGACGATTACATCGGCGCCAAGCTCAAGAGCGGTTTCCAGCCCTTTGGAGAATGCCCTTGCCAACCCTCCATTTTGAGGGAGTCTAACGACATGCGCCACGCCGCAGTCTCGCGCGACTTGCGAGGTGGCGTCCTGACTTCCATCATCCACCACTAACCACTCCACGGAATCGAACCCATCCATACGCTTCGGTAGATCCGCTAAGGTACGAGGAAGCGTTTCCTCTTCGTTGAAGCACGGAATCTGGATAATCAATTTCATCGAGATCGATCTTGATTCGTAATGATTAATGAAATACTGTCGTTCGGATACTTACCGGCGGTCGTTCTTACTGGCTACTGGCTGCTTAGCAACCTTTTAAAGCGTATTCTGGAAGAACTCCCCTTCGTGGGAATAGCTGGCCTGAGCTTCGCGCTGGGACTTCTCGCGTGGTTTCCACTGCTCTTAGCAACGGCCTGGTTCAACGTTTTTCTCCCTCATATCATTGGACTGCTCGGCTGGATTGCGAGCGGCGTCCTGATCTGGCGCTTGAAGCGCTCGGACGCATTCGAGCGCCTCCGCCCCATCCCTAAAACGGATATTGGGATCCTATTATTCGCCGCCACCCTATTCGTATTCAACGCTCTTTTCGTTTCAGAGAGTATTCTTGGAGGGAGGGACCAAGGGGTCTACGCGACGCACGGAGCCCACATAGCGAACACCGCTATGCTCAAGAGCGACCTGCCCTACGAGAAACTCTACGTGCCGGAGAACTACTCGCTAGCCGGTCCGACGAATCCGAATGGCTATAGCTACGACATCCCCAACGGAGACATTTTCATCCAGTTTCCTCCCACCTTCGCCCTGCATCTGGCCCAATTCTTCGGTATCGGAGACTACGAGGGACTGCTACTCTTCAATCCGCTCGTCGCCAGCATCAGCGTGTTCACCTTCTTCAGCCTCGCATCGCTCTTCATGCGACCCCGGTGGGCCGTCGTCGCTTCGCTGTTCTACGCGATGAACGCGTCCCAGATTTGGAATGCGCGGATCACGCTCAGCGAAATACTCGCCCAAAATATTCTCTTCGCAGGCCTTCTCATTGCGATAGTAGGCGTTCGCCAGCAAATCCCGAGGGCTTATTGGCTCGGGTGCGCCGTCGTAAGCGCCGTTGCCTTCGCCCGGGTCGATGCCTTTCTATTTCCTTCCTTTCTCGCCATCGCCAACGCAGGGCTCTACCTATTGGCCGACCCGTTTAAGGAAAATCGCCGTACCTACCTGATCGCTGCCGTCGGAATTATCGCAACGAGCTTGGTCGCCTATCGATTCAACGCAATGACTTCGCCGGCCTACTTCGGTGACTTCAGCGACAAGGTGCTGTGGATGATCTTCATTTCCCTTTCCGCATCCATATTCCTCGCTGCGCCTTGGAATTCGCGCTTTCCAAAGGCGCTGAGAAGCTTCCTTGGCTCGCGACGCTTTATCCAAGGCTCGATCGCAGGACTCGCCCTATTGGCACTCTACGCGTATTTCGTTCGCCCCTACATCGAGCCCTTCGCCCAGTTCGCAGACAGTCACTACGGAACGCGCAACTACAGAGAGAATTCCCTGATCGATCTCTCGAAATACCTATCCTTGCCCATCATCGTATTTATGGTCGTCGGAGCCGGCATGGCCTTTCGAGCGATTTGCCGGAATTCGAACGTCGCCCTAATCCTCTTCTTTCTTCCCTGGTTCGGATTTTCGCTCATCTACCTCTTCGATCCCCAAATCAGCAGCGATCACATTTGGCGTATCCGGAGATTCACTCCCATAATCATACCCGGCGCTATATTGGTAGCTATTTGGGCCATTTCCAATGCCACGGACCGACTGAGGACGCCTCGCTTAAGGTCCATCGCAATGTCCGCGACGGCTCTTTGGCTCTTCGGCTTCACCCTCTACAGCCTGCAACCAATCGCTTTTCTCAAACAGTACGAAGGGACGTTGAAAGTCGTTCGGGCCATTGCCGCATCGCTCCCCGAAGATTCCCTCACCCTGGCGAACGTTACCTCCCAAATCCTCGGACCGCTCCAATTGGCTGAAGGGCGCAAGGTGATCCGCGAAACGCGGGAGTCCGCTCCATCCATGCCAACCGCAATCGCAACCCGGATTCTCGAGGAAGAGTTCGAGAGCGGACGCGATTTGTTCATCCTTTCGCAGCACCCGAACAACCAATCGAACGTGCTCAGACCGATTGGAACCTGGGAACACAAGGTCCCGCATCTCAAGCGCACCCATTTCGCGCCCGCCAACGAAGTGGAGTACGAGAAAAGGACCTTCTATCTGAGCAAGCTCACGGGCAAGCTCTCCGAAGTGCTCATCGATCAGAGCTTTTTCGAATTTGGAGCCGCCCTCATGTGGAATGTCGACGAGACCGGCATGCATGGCCAGGAATACAATGGTCCCTTGCCGTTCCGCTGGACCATGGGCGACGCTACGTTTTCGATTTCCACGAAATTTTCCCGCCCGCCCGTGGCGATGGCCATCAACTGGAATGCGACTAGCCCCGAAGGGTCCGATCTGCGAGTCCTCTACAATGATGCCGAAGTGCGCAACGCGACGTTGCCAGCGAGCAATGGCACGATCTCCATTCCACTTAATGGCGTTCCCCACCGGCCTGATGGCGCCAGCATAAGAATAGTATCCAATAAATGGGTCCCTAGCGAAACGATCGAAGGATCGCAGGACGCGAGAACCTTGGGGATCGCCATCACGGGGATCACGCTCTTCTTCGACGAACGAATTCGGTTCGAGAACGCCGTCTTCGGCAACTTCCCAGTAAGAGGAATAGACGAATCGGGACTGCATCCGGTCGAGGTCGTCGATGGACTGTGGACCCGCTGGACTTCCGAACAAGCGACTTTCGAACTCGAGTTTAGCGACCAGGCAGACCCGCAAACCCTCGAACTCGATATCGAGGGCAAAATCGAAGCGAAGCGACCGCTCATTGTAACGTGGAACGATCGAGAGATCTACAATGAAACGCTCTCAGTAGATCGCGTCACGCTCTCGATTCCGATCCAGCGATCGCCCCAGGACTCGAGCAAAGCGACGCTCGAGATTCGAACGACGCCTATCGTTCCCGCCGAAATAGGACTCAACTCCGACGTTCGAGCTCTGGGAGCGAGGATCTATGAGGCGCGGATCCTCTCCGATTAGATCTCGGCCTTCGGGCTTTTCGTATTCTCCCGCTCCGTTATGCGTTCGCCGCTCGGGACAGGGTCGTATCCAGACCCTCCCCACGGATGGCAACTGAGAACTCGTTTAGCAGTTAATCGCAGCGCTCGCCCAAAAGGCATGCTTCGAAAGCACTGCAGTCCATAGTTCGAACAAGTGGGCTGAAAACGACACCCTGAGTTCGGACCGAAGAGAACGTACTTCAACGGCGAAAGCGCGTATTGATAGAATCGTATCAATAGAATGGCGACTCCCGCCATTGCCTTGCCTAGTTTCCTCGCAAGCTTCACGTCTCTCTCCCTTGAAAATCAGGGTTTATCGCCTTGCACTCTTCAACAAGCGTCCCGCTTGCAATCGAAACGCCCTTCGCTTCCAAGGCGACCAAGCCCTTGCCGCGGTGGCTCGGCGTCGGATCGAGGGCTCCTGCCACGACACGCCGGATTCCCGACTCCAGGATCGCCTCCGAGCATGCGCCCGTTCGCCCGTGAGTAGAGCACGGTTCCAAGGTGACATAAAGAGTCGCCCCCTCCTTGGGAGGACGTCCCAAGACCGCGAGCGCGATTCGCTCCGCGTGGGGGCCGCCGTCTTCCTTGAAATGCCCTCTAGCGACGATTTCTCCGTCTTCGACAATAACGGCCCCTACTCTTGGGTTGGGCCGCGCGCGACCTGGATCCGCCTTCAAGGCCTCTCGTATCGCCTCTCCCATAAACCGTTCGCGCTCCTCTTGGGTTTCCATGTCCTTATTGCCGAACTTGAAACCTGGTTCGATCCGGTGCAAGTCCTCCCTCGAGCGCTTCCGAAACCTTTTTGTTCGCCACTCCCGTTTCGAATGCTAGCAAATTAGCCCATGAAACGCAGCCCGGAAACGATCGAACTCCTCCTCTCCAGACGCTCGCTACTCGCCGCCAAGCTCATCCCTCCAGGTCCCACTCCAGAGGAGCTCGATTCAATCTTGCGTTGCGCCACGCGCGTCCCCGACCACAAAGGCATTTGTCCTTGGCGAATCCAAATCGCCAATCGATCGACCCAAGACATCCTACACGCCAAGCTTCCCGCATTGCATTCGGGCGATTCCGCCAGCCTCGAGAAAACCAATGCCAAGGAAGCGCAAACCGCGCCGCTCCTGCTCATCGTTTCCTCCCACACCACGTCGAACCGAGCCCCTCGCAGCGAACAACTGCTATCAGGCGCCGCCGTTTGCCAGAACATCCTTATTGCTGCCGCCGCCTACGGCTATCGCAGCCAGTGGCTGACCGAGTGGTTCGCCTATAACGACGGAGTCAAGGATCTGCTCGGCATCCCCCGCAGCGAGGAAATCCTAGGCTTTCTCTACATCGGAACCGAGAGCGAAGCTCCCAAGGAACGCCCGCGACCCGATCTCTCGGATGTTGTCTCCTCCCTCGCCCTAACCAATGCCTAGTCATTTAGTCCGACCATTAACTTTACAACCTTGTAATTTTAGCGATCGGATGAGCTAACCCGCGTTTTCGTTTTCCAAGCAGAATTCGGCATAGGCCTTGATCTTCTTGCGCACGTTGGTCAGTCCGTTGCGCCGATTCGGCGAGAGATGCTGGGTAATGCCTACTTCAGCCAAGAAATCGGGCTCCAAAGCGATGACCGCCTCCGGAGATTCGCCGCTGTACAATTCGCAGAGCAAGGCGGCGGTCCCTTTGGTAATCGCCGCATCCGAATCGGTGTGGAAGTAGCATTTGCCATCCTTCAATTCAGGAAAGATCCACAGTCGCGAAAGGCATCCTTCGATTAGAAAGGTATCGATCTTATAGGAATCGTCTAACGGCGGATGGCTTTTGGCCCGGTCGATAATGTAAGCGAATCGCTCGAAGTGATCCTCGAACGGCATCAACTCCTCTACGATTTGGTCTCTCTTTTCTTCGATAGTCATCGGAAACCATCAACAAGCGCGTCTCGGGCAGCGAAGGCAAGTTTCTTGCGCCCGGGCGAACGCAACGATTGACTTCCCCTAGCCGGTTCCCTTGTTGGGGCAATATGAGCGAACGCGACGCGTTAGCGAAACGGATTCCGAAAGGATTTCGCCCGGAACCCTTCGCCTACCACCAGGAGATCGAATTGCAAATCGATACCTTGACCAATATGGGGCAAGGTTTGGGTCGTATCGATGGCTGGGTTGTAATGGTTCGCTACGCGCTTCCTGGCGAGCGCATTCGGGCTCGCGTATACCGCAATGACAAGAATTTCTCCGAGGCCGATCTCATCGAAGTCATTGCGCCTGCTCCCGACCGGGTCGAGGCTCCATGCCCCGTTTTCGGGCAGTGCGGAGGCTGCCAATACCAGCACCTCGATTACGAATCGCAGCTCGTTTGGAAAACGCGACAGGTCAAGGAACTGCTCCAGCATATGGTCGGTATCCAAACCGAAGTCTTGCCCGCGATTAGCTCTCCAAAACGTTACGGCTACCGATCCAAGCTCACCCCTCACTTTCCAAAACCGAGAAAAGACATTCCAATTACGATTGGATTCCTGCGCCAAGGTTCGCGCTCGCGGTACGTCGAGATCGAGCGATGCCCATTGATTTCGGAATCGATGAATGACACCCTCGCTTCCCTGCGCGAGGAAACGCGGCGCAAACAGGCGGAAACGCCTTTCAAGAAGGGGGCCACGCTCCTAATACGCGAGCACCTGGACGGGGTCGCGAGCGATCCCAAGGCAATAATCCGCGAAAAGGTAGGCGACATCGTTTTCTCTTTTCCAGCGGGCGAGTTCTTTCAGAACAACCCAAGTATCCTGAAGTCCTTCACCGACTACGTGGGGGAGAAAGCGAGTGCGGGCGGCGTTAGCCATCTGGTCGATGCCTACTGCGGCAGCGGTCTCTTCTGCCTGACAGCGGCCCACCGTTTCCAAGAGGCGGTAGGGGTAGAGGTTTCCGAGCTTTCAGTGTCGCATGCCTCTAAAAACGCAGAGGCCAACGGAATCGAAAACGCGCGATTCGTTCTCGGCGATGCCGCTTCGATATTCGGGCAAATAGACTTTCCAGGAAACCGAGCGGCTGTGATAATCGACCCGCCGCGCAAGGGATCGAACGAGGCGTTTCTGAGCCAGCTTATCGCGTTCTCTCCCGCAAGGATCGTTTACGTATCGTGCAATCCCGCGACGCAAATGCGGGATCTACGTTCGCTTCTGGATGGTGGATACGCGATCGAGGAAGTGCAGCCCTTCGACCTCTTTCCCCAAACGAAGCACTTGGAGTGCATCGTTACGCTCGCTAAAGGCGACTAGCTTTCCGACCCGACCGACTCCGAGTCAGGAGCTGGCTCCTATTCGGAACGCTCGACCGCTTCTTCCGCGGCGCCCGCCTGCGCTTCCACAGATGCTTCCACGGTTGCAGTCGCTTTGGCCAACTTCGCTTCGCGCTCCGCTTGGGCCTCGTCTACGAGGCGATTTACCGTTTCAAATAAAACCGCCTTTTTAAAGGGCTTGGAGAGCGCCGGAAATTCCGAGCAATGAGGTCAAAAATAAGATTTTCAGTTCGCGTATGATATTCGCGCCCATGAGATTCTTGACGACTTCCGAACCATTCATGTCCGGCAC
>CBFHHM010000011.1:0-12680 GCA_965655705.1 Candidatus Pelagisphaera sp. | reverse complement strand
CAATTACGTCGGAGATAAAAAGGACAGGGCGTTCCTTCATCGTCAATTCCAGAGCATAGCGCCCCTCGCCCGCTTCCAGCGCATGGTAGCCCTCCTGCCTTAGCAAAGTGGCGATCAAAATGCGCGACGCGCGATCATCTTCGAGAACGACGATTTTGGGAGCGAATTTCATTGGGTGAGTCGCAAGATTGGAAATGCTGGATTCGCACCTGCTGTTATTGGCGGATTCCTAGCGAACTTCAGCGATACGAGGGGTATTTACTGGAGATTTATCGACCGGACGCTGGGCTCGAGCGCGTATGCCGAAAACCCTAGTCTCCCGCAGGACGCCCCTCGAGCTTCCAGATACGATCTCTCAACGCGGCCGCCTCCTCGTACTCTTCCTTGTCCACGCGCTCCTGAAGCTCGCGTTTCAGGGCCTCGATCTCCTCCTGCGAAACGGATGCCTCGCATCCGGTGGGGCGTTTCCCTCGATGCTCCATCCCTTTGTGGACCTTCTGGAAAACGGACTTCAACTGACTGGCAAAAACGTCGTAGCAAGTCGGACACCCCAGCCGCCCGAATTCCTTGAACGTCTCCAATTTGAAGCCGCAATTGGGGCAGCTCAATCCTCCCTCGATCGACCGGATTCCTTGGGTAAACGGCTTGGCGCCCGCTTTCGAGGGGTCCACAATTCCAACTGTTTCGACGGCCTGGGCCTTGGCCGCATGCGGACAATTCTGACACAAGCTCAGCTTCTTTACCTGACCCTCTAAGATCTGAGTCAAATAGACCGAAGACGGCTTCGAGCATTGGGAACAGGAATTGGGACGGCTATCGGACATAGGCAGGCTGCTATACTCTATTTCGGCGCGAGCGCTTCGAATTCAAAGCGAAATCGAGTCGCCGCGGCGATTTCGTCCCATTTTAAGCCTCCCTGCTTCCAACCGCCCAAAGCTTTTGACTCCCATCGAGAATCCCGAAATAAGGGTGAGCGCCATCGCTTCGCAATAGTCCGAAGCGCCCAACCCATTCCAATATGTCAGAACACAAAGCGAATCTCGTCTGGGCCCGCCAAGGTCTCGACTTCGGCTACAAGCATTACTCCCGAAACCATGCGTGGACCTTCGAAAACGGAGCGACCCTGGAAGCATCCGCAGCGATCCAATACCTAGGCGATCCGAATTGCGTCGATCCCGAGCAGGCATTCGTCGCCTCTCTCTCCAGCTGTCACTTGCTCACATTCCTGGCCCTCGCATCCTTTCAAAAGCTGACAGTCGAACGATACGAAGACAATGCGGTCGGACGCATGGCCAAGAACGAGGCAGGAAGAATGGTCGTCACGCGAGTCGATCTCTTCCCGCAGATCGCCTTCGCCGAAGGGATTGCCCCGAGCCGCGAGCAACTAGAGCAACTCCACCGCAAAGCGCACGAAGAATGCTTCCTCGCAAACTCGGTGACCTGTGAAATCGTCACCCACATCGAGTGAGGCCTCCATCGCGACCGCTAAAACGACAAGCCTACCGTTTTAAGGACGTAACTGCCCCTGCGCTGCGCTCGTCTTTTGGAGGCCAGCGCGGGACGCGCGGACTTGAAAGCAGTCCGCCCGAGCCGTGGGGCTAGAGCATTCGCCCGGGCTTGATATTCGACGCTTCAGGAAATCGCTTCACCCAACGAGCGGCGTCCCGCTTGAATTGATCGACTTGCTTCGGCGCTGCGCCGACAAACCGATCGGACTGAGCGACAAAGCCCTCCAAGGTCTCGAGCGAAAGTGGAATCCGATCATCCGCTGCCAATCGAGCAAGCAGTCTAGCTTCTCCAGGGCGACCTTCTCGGATCTCCTTGCTCGCGGCCAAAGCGTTTTCCTTGATCGCTAGGTGGGCGCCCTCGCGACCCGCGCCTGCCTTAACCGCTTCCATCAAAATGGTCGTGGTCGCCAAGAACGGCAGCTGCACCGAATTTTCGGCGGCGATCGCCTCTTGGAAGACCTCCATTTGACCCAATAGAGTGAGATACCCTTCCATAAGGCCATCGATAGCGAAAAACGCGTCGGGCAGCATCACGCGACGCACCACCGAACAGGAAACATCGCCTTCGTTCCACTGGCCTCCCGTCAGCCCAGAAGCCATCGCGGCGTGCCCCTTCAAAATCGTCCCAAATCCATGGATACGTTCGCTCGTCCGGCAATTGACTTTGTGCGGCATCACCGAAGACCCCACCTGCCCCTTGGCAAATCCTTCCGTCATCAAGCCCTGGCCAGCCATCAGACGCACGGTCGTCGTCATATTGACCGCTGCCGAAGCCAACTGTTCTAACGCAGTGACCGTATCCAGATCCAAGCTGCGTGGATACACTTGCCCAACATTTGACAGGGTCTTTCCAAAGCCGAGGTGTTTGACGATCTTCTTCTCGAGCTCGGCAACTTTACGAGCATCGCCGTCGAAAAGCGTCTGCTGATCCAATTGCGTCCCCACCGCGCCTTTCAATCCGCGAGCAGGATAGCGTTCGGTCAAATTGTGCAAGCGATCGATCGCGACAAGCAATTCCTGGCCCGCCATCGCCAAGCGCTTGCCCATAGTAGAGGCCTGGGCCGGCACATTGTGAGTGCGGGCGGTAATCATTAGGTCCCGGTATTCGGAAGCCCTTTCTGAAAGTCGATTCAAGCAAGCGACCGCTTTCTCCCGAGTTAAATGAAGCGACCGGATGACTTGGAGTTGCTCCACATTCTCCGTCAGATCGCGACTGGTCATACCCAAGTGAGCAAACTCGTATCCCGCCAGCGAGGAGAACTCTTCGATACGCGCCTTGACGTCGTGCAGGACCTTGCGCTCCCGGCGATCGATCGATGCCAGGTTTATCCTATCCTTCACCTTCTCATACGCTTTGATCGCCTTGAGCGGAATCTTCAGACCCAGCTCGCGCTGACCCTTGAGTACGGCGATCCAATAATCGCGCTCGATCTTTACGCGCCCCTCGGCAGACCAAATAGACTTCATCGCCTCGGACGCGTAGCGCTCGGCGAGTACATTCTGAATCACGGTTTTCGACTTTGACATGAGAAAGCCCGTTACCCTGTACGGGCGACCGACAATTTAAAGCATTTTCGCCCGCATTTTCTTGTTGTGGCGCCGGGACAAGGCTTCTTCCATGCTCCCCGAATATGACGTCCTCCGTCGCAATGCCTTCCGAAAAGACCATCGCTCTCGAACTCAGCATTATGCGTTCGGGATCGACCTTGCTCAAAGCGCTGATGTCCGCCGCTCCGGATATCTCCAGCCTCCCGGAGACGAACTTCCAAAGATTCCAGTCGCCCGATGCGGCAACGGAGATCGTCGACCTTTGCCCAGAGCGAATCGTCGTTTTGAAACGCCCTGCCTGGTTTAACGAGATCCGATCCTACCCTCGTCTGCCGAACGTAACAGAAGCCAAGCGCGTCATCCTAGCTCGCGACGTCCACACTTCGGTCGCTTCTCTGCGTAAAATGGCGTTCAGAAAAGCGGAACGCTTCGTTCCCCAGAAGGCTGACAATTGGCTTGCCAACAGCTATTGGGCGGGCGTCTATGGCAATCTTCTCGATCGTTTTCCCGACGATGGAGCACTCAACTTTTGGATACGCTACGAAGACCTCGTCACTGACCCTATTGAGTGGACCGGAAAATTGTTTCGCTTTCTAGGATCCGAGCGCAGGGAAGGAACCGATTCCTACCCACCCCCAACCGGATACGATTGGAAATGGGGTACTGATGACGGGGGCGACAAAATCAAGAGCCTCAAGGTACAAGCCCCACGGATCCCCCAAAGCAGCCTCGACATTCTTCAGCGAGTGGAGAAGCTTCCCCGCGTATCCGAAGTTCGGAAACGCTTGAACTACGCGTAAGAGACCTACGCTCCCGCAAAGGCTTCTATCGACTCCCGGTAGATCCCTTCGAGTTGTTCGCCAATCTTGTCGATACGATGCTCCGTCGCATTGCGCAAAGCCGCAGCGCTCATCGACTCTCGCAACTCCGGTTCATCGATCAGGCGCTCCATCGATCGAGCCAATGCGTCCACATCGTCGGGTTCGAAGATGATGCCGTCTTCCCCATCGCGAACCAACTCGGGAATCCCTTTCGCTCGGGGACCGATCATCGGTAGGCCAAACGCCATCGCTTCCAGCAAACTGACAGGCTGGTTTTCCGTCTTGCTCGCAGTGACGAATGCATCGCCCAGCAGCGGATAATTTTCGCGCATCAGCGTATCGCGTTCGATCCGCCCCGTTCGAATAACGCTTCCGGTCAGTCCAAGCTCCTCGATCTGGCGATCCACCGCTTCATCCGCCGGCCCATTTCCGACCAATACGAATTTGACCTTCGGATGGCGTCGAACCACCCGACCGAACGAACGCAAGACGATCTCCAAGGACTTCTCAGGCGATACGCGTCCGATATAGATAAAAGCGAATCCGTCGATTCCCATCGAATGTCGAAAGTCCCGAATCGCCTCCGGCGAACGCATTTCGATTCGATCGATTCCGTTCGACATAAGGACCGCCGGTCGCTTGAGCCCTCTCTGTCGCAAATTGTCGCGGACCGATCGGGAAGGACTGACGACCCGAACGCAGCGATTGAAAAAGCTCACCGAATACTGCCACATGGCCTTGCGAGTGAAGGAAAAATTCGGGATGTGGAACTGCTTTAAATATTCCGGCTCGGCAAAGAACGTATGAAATGTGCCCACAACCGGGACGTCCTTCCAATGGCCCAGGAACATCCCTTCCAGGCCGCATCCGAATTCCGAGTGCACATGGATAATATCCGGATCCGCCTGTTTCAAACGCCCATAGGTGAACAGGAAAAGCGGCACCGCGAATCGAAGCTTGGGAACCCCGGCGACTGGAAGCGATAGCGGCAGGCCGTAGGCGCGTATCCCTGGGTGAAGCCCGGGAACTGAATCCAAGCGATCTTCCTTTTTGGCTCGCGGATGAAAAATGCTCACATCGTGCCCACGGGCCGCCATTTCATTGGCTTGATTGAGCGCGGCAGAGCTCACCCCGGAAATATAGGGCAGGAAGCTGTCTGTAAATACGCAGATTCGCATGCCTAGGTCAGGCAACGGATTGCCATGTTGCGCAGGGCCTCCTCCTGCTCGTTGGGCCGTTCGACGATTTCCTCGAAGGCTCGAATGAATTCTTGCTGGTGATCGATCAGTCGCTTGAGATTCGGCATTCGCCCTTCTCCGACAAGCTTGCCCATATACCACAGATTTTGCGTAAAGACATTGTACCCGCTTTTTTCCGACAAGCCATCGTAGCAATCCGCATACTTGGCGGCCGCCCGCTCGAAGCTAGGCTTCGCAATCCCTCTTCCGCCCAGTTGAATATCGCCTCCATCGCTCATCGATTTCAGTTGAATCAGCAGCCGATTGCGGTTCTGCAGCGACGCAATTACTGGCCTTGCATCATGCCCGGCGAAGAAATGCCGACGCAACGCGTCCAGCGTCCATTTCAGGTTGCGGGAAAAGAAGGCTTCCGTGCTTTCGAAGAAATCGCCCTCCCCGAAATTCGGGACGAGTTCTTCGACTAATTTCGGCGCGATTTCAGTACCCTCGCTTCCCAGATATGTCGCGAGCTTCCGAGTTTCCTCCAACAGCAAACGAGAATTTCCGTTCACTTTGCTGATCAAGGTCTCGATCGCCTGGTCGCCCATCGTCACCCCGAGCGCCTCGCACTCGTCCATGAGAATCGCCACGAGCGTTTCGATGCCTTTCCCCTTCGAATCGACCCCTCCGGAGGGACGATAGTCTCCCTCTTTTTCCAGCCACTTCGCAAAACGCTTTCGCCGATCGACCGGCGAACCGGAAAGCAGGACGCCCACGTCCTCCGGAATCACCGTTTCGAGAATCTCCTTCAAATCCTCGCAGGCGCGCTGCGTTCCTTCAGCTCGTCCCAGTACGCTATCCGCCAAAAACGAACAGCCCTTGAGCCAGACCACCTTGCGTCCCCCGAATAACCCCAAGGTCTGAGTCGACTCCCGGAACCGATTTACAAGCTGCTCCACATCCTCGACCTTGCCCGCATGGCCACTAAGGATCTCTTTCGAAAAGTCGTCCTCGACGGATGCCTCCATCCCGCCCCATACCTGCTTGGCCAAGCGGTGAGCGAGGAAGTCGTCGGGACCGGAAATGTAGATGAATCGGGGGGAACCCATGCGGCACTGCAGCATGCGAGCCGTTACCCATTTGAAAAGGCTTTTCCGCAAACAATTCATACGTTCTTGCCTCCGATGAGTCGCCTACTAAAACCGAGCCGTGATCACAGTCGAAGAAGCCCAGAATCGGATCGCCGAAACGATAGAGGTATTGCCGAAGGAACGCGTCCCTATCGAGCAATCCCTTGGACGAGTATTGAGAGAAACCTTACACGCTGATCGAGATGCTCCTCCCTTCAATCGCTCCACATTCGACGGTATCGCTTTAAACTACGCCGCGATCGAGAGCGGTCAGGACGCTTTCCCCATAGCGGGAACCGCATTTGCCGGCTCGCCCAAGCTCGAATTGAACGACCTCAATAGTTGCGTGGAAATCATGACAGGAGCGCCTCTGCCGGATGCTGCCGACTGCGTCGTCAAGGTCGAAGACCTGGAGATCGAATCCGGAACCGCTCGCATCAAGAACGGAACGCCACTCTCGACAGGACACGGGGTCCACCCCAAAGGGTCCGATTGCCAAAAGGGCGAGGCTCTACTGGGATCGGGGCGGAAGCTGAGCGCTAAGGAGCTGTCGATCGCGGCTTCCCTCGGCAAAGCTAAGCTGTTTCTTTCCGCTCAGCCCAGTATTGCTATCGTCACTACAGGCGACGAACTAGTGGCAGTCGACGAAACGCCGCTTCCCAATCAAATAAGGAGGTCCAACGACCTCGCTCTGGAAACCGCCCTTCGCTCCGCTGGATTCGACCGCTGCCAGCGCTTCCACATCAGCGACGATCGCTCGAAGTCGGAGGCCCTCGCTCGCAAACTGGTTGAGCGCTTCGATGTGATTATCCTCGCCGGAGGAGTATCGAAAGGAAAGAGGGATTTTCTTCCAGAGGCCCTCGAAGCGGCAGGCGTTCGCAAGGAATTCCAGTGGGTCGCCCAACGGCCAGGCAAGCCCCTTTGGTTTGGAATCGCCGAACGGGACGACTCCCCGGGCTACGTTTTCGCCCTTCCTGGGAATCCCGTCTCTTGCTTCACCTGTCTCCATCGCTACGTTCTTCCGGCCCTGGAGCGCATGAGCGGTCTTGCCGAATCGGTCGCCTCGCCTATTCGGTTGAGCGCGGGCTACGAATTCAAGCCGCCACTGACCCTCTTTCTCCCCGTCCGGACGCGCGTCGACGGCCAAGGCCGAAATTGGGCCGAACCATTGCCTTTCAATACGTCAGGGGACTATATCTCGGTCGCTAGCACGCAAGGGTTCGTTGAACTGCCTCCGGATCGAACCCGCTTCGAAGAAGGGGATGTCGTCCCATTTCGTTTGTGGAGAACGTAACGAGGGAACAGTCGTTGGCTCGCCATCGGACGCGAAAAGGCCTTTCCCATTGGACACAGCCAGAGTCCACGCTATACCAAGGTCGCTTTTCTAATGTCAGACTTTACCCACATCGATGAGAACCGTCAGCCCAGTATGGTGGACGTAGGCGAAAAAGCGATCACACGGCGTACCGCTCGGGCCGAGGCGATTGTCAATTTGACTCCCGAAGTCATGAAACGGTTCGCCGACGGAGACATCCACAGCAAAAAAGGCCCCGTCTTCCACACTGCAATTCTAGCGGGCATTCAGGCAGCCAAGAAAACGAGCGATCTGATTCCCCTGTGCCACCCCTTGCCCCTGACGAAGTGCCGCGTGACCATTGACCCGCTAGACGATTCGCGCGTCGCCGTGAGGACGGAAGCGATTACCGACGGGAAGACAGGCGTCGAGATGGAAGCGCTATCGGCCGCCAGCGTGGCCGCTCTCACCTTGTACGACATGTGCAAAGCCGTGACCAAGGGCATCGTCATCGAACGCATTCGCTTGCTGGAGAAGACCGGCGGCAAGAGCGACTTCCAGGCCTAATCCGCGTCGCGATGAAACTGCAGATCGAATACTTCGCCATCCTCAAAGACCAAAGCGGCCGCTCGGGCGAAACAATCGACTCCGAGGCCGCCAATCCAAGCGAACTCTATCGAGAACTATCGAACCGCCATGGATTTACGCTTCCTCAGTCCGCATTGAAAGTCGCTATCAACGAAGACTTTGCCGATTGGGACGTCACTTTGAGCGAGGGCGACACCATTGTTTTCATTCCACCGGTCGCCGGAGGCTAAACCCGCTCGCAGCGCTTTAGAAGAATCCCTATGGCTACGTTCAAGCTTTCCGAAACGCCCATCGATCCGCTCGCCTTGCAGGCCGAACTCCGCCGGGACTCAGCGGGAGCCTGCGTCGCCTTCGAAGGTTGGGTACGCGACCACAACGAGGGCCAAGCAGTCGCAGCCCTCGAGTATTCCTCGTACGCCGCCTTGGCCGAAAAGGAGGGCTGTCGAATCATAGCCGAAGCGCTCGAACGCTTCGAAGTGGAAGCAGCGCTCTGCAGACATCGGACGGGAGCCTTGGAAATTGGCGATATCGCCGTCTGGGTAGGGGTCAGCGCCGCCCATCGAGGCGCCGCGTTCGACGCTTGCCGCTATATCATCGACGAGACCAAGGAGCGGGTGCCGATCTGGAAGCGAGAGGGCTATCGCGATGGCAAGACCGAGTGGGTGAATTGCCACCGCCCTGCGGACTGAGGTCCACGAGCGCTATTTTGGGCCTATTTCCCCTCGAGCGCCTTAAGCAAGCCACCATTCGGCCGTTACCAACTACGAGTACTTGCGCTAACAAAACACAAACATGCTATACGTGGAACGGCTTTTCAAATCCCTACAGCCTCTGTACGACCAGCCTTGGTTTCCCTGGGCATTGGGCGGTATTGGGATTCTGTTCGCCTACTCCGTCATCAAAACGCTCCGTACCCTCCCCAAACTCGTAATGTACCCGATTATCGGGGCCACCTGCGCAATAATCTTCCTCAATTGGGTCTACTATCGCAACGAACCCCAGTTGCTGACTCCTATGATCGACGCGATCGCTCCCTGGCTGCCCAGCCGCGCCTAAATCGATCGAGGGGACCCTCGCTTCCAAGGCGCAAGCGAAAGGCCTTTCGCGTCTGGCCTCGATTCTACTCACTCGATGCCTTCGCCCGACCCCCACACGTGTGTGAAAACTTGCCCGAAGCGCGGTTTCACGCTTGCCCGCGAGATTCGCGAGCCCTTAGATGGCCCGCTCAATCACGATACACTCGATGTCCAATCCACAATCAGACATAGGACTCGTCGGCCTCGCGGTCATGGGTCAAAACCTAGCGCTTAATATTGCCGACCACGGTTTCCGCATTTCGGTCTACAATCGAACGACGTCTAAGACAGACGCCTTCGTCGCCGATAACCCCGATACCCCAGGGGGCCTGCTCGGAGCCCAATCGCTCGAGGAATTCGTCCAGTCGATCAAACGGCCGCGCAAGATCATCATTCTCGTTCAAGCTGGACGAGCCACCGACGCAGTCATCGAAGGACTCCTTACTTTGCTCGATCCAGACGACATCATCATCGACGGCGGCAACGCCCTCTGGACGGATACCATACGCCGCGAAAAGGAATTGAACGAAAAAGGCTTCCGCTTTGTCGGGTCCGGCGTTTCCGGCGGCGAAGAAGGCGCTCGCTTCGGTCCTTCCTTAATGCCAGGGGGCAAGGAGTCCGCCTGGAACGAATTGAAGCCTATCTGGGAAGCGATCGCAGCCAAGGTGGACGCCGAAACCGGTAAGCCCATCGAAGGCGCCGCTCCGGGCAAACCGGTGGAAGGCGGGGTTACCTGCACGACCTATATCGGCGAGAACGGAGCCGGTCACTACGTCAAGATGGTTCACAACGGTATCGAGTACGGCGACATGCAGATGATCTGCGAAGCGTACGCCCTCATGTCGAAGCTCCTCGGAATGGAGCCCAAGGAAATGAGCTCCGTATTCAGCGAATGGAACAAGGGACTGCTCGACTCTTTCCTCATCGAAATTACCACCGACATCTTGCAACAGGATGACCCCGTCACCGGCAAGCCATTCGTCGACATCGTGCTCGACACCGCCGGCCAAAAGGGAACCGGCAAGTGGACTTCGGTTAACGCGCTCGATATGGGCGTACCCGCTCCGTCGATCGCGGAAGCCGTTTTTGCCCGCTTCCTCAGCGCAATCAAGGAAGAGCGCGTGGCCGCTTCGGAGATCATCTCTCCCGTTTTCGACGCCTTCGAAGGCGACAAGGACGAATTCATCCAAGCGATCCACGATGCGCTCTACTGCTCCAAGATCTGCTCCTACGCTCAGGGCTTCCAGCTCATGCGAGCAGCCCAGGAGGAGTACGGATGGAAACTCGACTTCGGGGCCATCTCGATGATCTTCCGCGGCGGCTGCATCATTCGCGCTGCCTTCCTGCAGAAGATCTACGAAGCCTACCAACGCGATCCCAGCCTGGCCAACCTGTTGCTCGATCCTTATTTCATGGGCGAGATCGACCGCTGCCAATCCAATTGGCGTAAAGTCGTGGCAGCCGCCTCTGTGAGCGGCGTAGCCATCCCGACGTTCATGTCATCCCTGGCCTACTACGACAGCTACCGCAGCGAACGCCTTCCAGCCAACTTGCTCCAAGCCCAGCGCGACTATTTCGGAGCCCATACTTACGAGCGTGTCGACAACGAGCGGGGCAAGTTCTTCCACATCGACTGGCCCGATTCCACGCGCCCGCAAATCGACGCATAAAAAGGCGCGTTCGCGCATTTATTTCAAAGCCGATGCCTCGAAAGAGCATCGGCTTTTTTGCGACACCCGTATACCGATTCGCTGGCTTTCGCTCTTCGACCTACGGACACCGCCGCGCAAACGCTCCTGTCTCTCAAGCGTCCCAGTCGCGCGTAACGCCGTCGTCCTCTGTTTCTAGCTCCACTACCAATTGGGCATCCTGCCTCAGCAAATCGCGCGCTCCCACATCGCCTCGCAATTGCTTCAGTTTCTCGCTATAGCCAATGGGGAAGAGTACTGGATGCCCTCTCTTTCCCTGAAAGACGGGCGCAACGATTCGCTGGCCGCGTTCCGCTTGGAATGCATTAACGAGCTTTGCCACAACGCTTGAATTCAGATTCGGAAGATCGCCCACGCACACAAGAACCCCTGAATGCCGACCCGCCGCCAAGCTTCGGATCCCAACCGCGATCGACGCGCCCATTCCTTCCTCGTAGCGCGGATTGAATGCGAATTGAACCGGTATGCCTTCCAAGCAGGCTTCCACCTGTTCGTATTCATGCCCGGTCACAACGACGACAGGTTCGATTTCGTCCCGCATAAGGGTCTCCACCACGCCTCGAATCATAGGTACGCCATTCACATCCAGAAGCAATTTGTTGACCGCTCCCATCCGCCTGGACTGACCCGCAGCCAGAATGATTGCCGCCATTGAGGGCCTCCATCCATCCATCATCTCGAATTCGCGCTGCGCATTTTGACGATTTCGGCCATCACGCTCAATGCGATTTCCGCTGGGGTTTCGCTTCCGATATCGAGACCGATCGGACCATGAATACGTTCCAGGTCCCTTTCCTCGAACCCCCTCCGAGACAATCGCTTCAAACGAGCCGCATGGCTTTTCCGACTGCCCAACGCCCCAATGTACCTGCATTTCGATGGCAAAAATAAAGACAACGCCTCGTCATCGATTTTAGGATCGTGCGTCATCGCCGCCAGGCAGTCGTCGGGACCGATGCGATAGCCCGCAAGCGCTTGCCTAGGCCATTGATCCAACAGTCGATCGGGCGGAGAAAGAAAGCGTTCCTCTCGAGCGTAGGTTTCCCGAGGATCGATGACAATCGTCTCGAATCCAAGCGACCGAGCGAATCCGACTAAGTGAATCGCAATGTGAGCCGCGCCAATTACGAACAAGCGCTTGGGCCGATCCAGCGTTCGCATCAGCGCTGGCTCCCCTTCCCAATCGACCTCTTGAGTTCCTTCTCCATTGCTCAGTCGATTCAGAGCGGCCTCGAGCAGTTCGGTCGGCATCGCCTCGCAATCGCCCGTTTGCCCCCTTTCATCCAAGAGACAATGCTTGCCGCGATAACTAAGCAGAAGGCCTTTCCGGCGATCGTCTAGCAGCTGACTCAACGCATCGCTCAACTCGGAACCCGCCTGAGCGGCATACGGCTCGACTCTGACTCGAATGCGTCCTCCACAGGAAAGCGAAATTTCCCAAGGGAACCCGCTATCCGGTCCGAAGCTCAACCAACGCGCCTGGCCATCTACCATGCATGCGACAGCTGCTTGAATCACCTCGTTTTCGATGCAACCAGCGCTTACCGAGCCGATGAACCGATTACCGTCCGCACTGACGGCTAAGGCCGACCCGATGCCTCTCGGAGACGGTCGACTCGCTTCCACCACGGTGGCCAGGGCAAAGCGCTCGCCCCCAATCGCCCACTCTCTCAACTGAGGCCAGATTTCCTGCATCGATCGGCAGGTTAGGTCGACTCCCTCCCGGAATGCAAAGCAAGAAGACGTCAAAAAGTAGTCACGCCCCTGAAGGGTATCGCCTAGCGGTAGGCGCTAGTCTTTTCCAATACTGAGGGAAATTAATGTTCAA
>CBFHHM010000010.1:165425-178492 GCA_965655705.1 Candidatus Pelagisphaera sp. | reverse complement strand
GCCGCGGACATCTTCATGGAAACGGCCAGGCCTCCGGCGTCGTCCGACGGCTTCACGATCTTCATGCCGCTGGAGAGGCGGTTGAGGCTCTTCTGGAGCATCGCGTTGCTGCTGTTGAGGTTGTTCTTGGCGACGGTGGCCGCCGAATTGGTATTGATGGTTACTGACATGATATTTTGTATTTTACGATTGGATATGGAGATTCCCGTCGGAGTCATTCGACTTCGACGCTACGATTGGATCGCGACAAACGCTGCCCGTGTCCGCGTTGCGAACGCGGGCAGCCTTAGTTGGTCTGAGATTGCTAGAGGGTTAGGTATATGAGTTAGCTAATGAGTCTGAGGGCGATTTGGCTCGATGCGTTGGCTTGCCCGAGCATGGAGGAGCCGGCTTGCACGAGGATGTTGGCTCGCGCTAGATTCGTGGACTCCGTGGCGACGTCTACGTCCATGATGCGGCTGTTGGCGGCCTCGAGGTTCTGCTTGTTGATCGTGAGCAGCTCCGATGCGAAGGTCATCCGATTCGCTTGGGCTCCGTTGGTCGCCCTCAGCGTGGCCACGCTTTCGATAGCGGTTTTAGCGTCTGATTGCGTAAGAGCGGCGAGATTGGCCGCTCCGGTGGCTGCCGTGACCGCATTGGACAAGGCGGCTTGATCGATGTTGACGGTGGTGGCCCCGTCCTCGGTCGTACCGATCGTCAGTTGCGTGGCCGAGGCTCCGGACGTGAAGAGGGAGACTCCGTTGAAGGTCTCGCTGGAGAGGGAGGTCAGCTCCGCCTGTAGGGCCGAGAATTCAGTGCCGTAGTTGGCGATGTCGGTGGCGTTCTTGGTAACGTCCGTGGACATGGTCTTGAGCTCGGACATGCGTTCGAGCACCTTTCCCGCGGTGGAGAGAGCGCCGTCCTGGGTCTGCAGGAAGGACTGGGCGTTGGCGAGGTTCGTATTGACCGCGTCGGTACGCTTGATGGCGGCCGAGAGCTTCATGGAGACGGCCAGTCCGCCGGCGTCGTCGGCTGGATTCACGATCTTCATGCCGCTGGAGAGGCGGTTGAGGCTCTTCTGGAGCAGGGCGTTGCTGCTGTTGAGGTTGTTCTTGGCGACGGTGGCCGCCGAATTGGTATTGATGGTTACTGACATGGTTTATCTTCCTTGATGTTTGCGACGTACGCGTCGCCACGCGCCTGTGGATTAGCGTCAGGCATCGCTTTCTTCCTTCCTTGGAAGAGGCTTGTGGCGTAGCGTTGGCACGCTAGCCGATAAAATTGGTTGTTAGATTATGGAGTTCTTTCTTAGAGCAGTTGATCGAGCATCTCCACGGATGGGTGGAGCGTATAACCAAATATAGAATAAGTATAGGTTGAGAGAAATATGGGGCAGCTAGTTCAATTGCGCGCATCTAGATGGGTGGCTCGATGTTCGGAATTGTGGTTGAATACGATTGGGCTTTTATTCGATCTTTCAGTTTTCGGGCCCGGCGCAGTTTGCGCCTTGAGTTCGTTCAAGGTTATGAGCGGGCATAGTTTCTCCGTTGTAGAAGTCGCCTTTGTGGAAACATTCTATTGGTTTTATGAATATGGGTTCGCGGTTAGAGTAACCTGAAACTTAATACAATAAGCCTATGGATTGACTTGCGGATTTGATTGTCGGCTTCCCCTCAAAGGAGGCGGAGAGCTTTAGTCGTCGTATTAACTAACCCAGTAGTCTGAGGGCGACTTGAGAAGATGCGTTGGCCTGCTGGAGCATAGCGGATCCTGCTTGGACAAGCACGTTGTACCGAGCGAGTCGGGTTGATTCCGCGGCAACGTCTACATCCATTATGCGACTGTTAGCGGATTCAAGGTTCTCCTGGTTTATTACCAGCATATCGGATGCGAAGGCCAATCGGTTCGATTGGGCGCCGTTTTCCGATCGAGAAGTGGCTATTGCTTCGATCGCGGAGGTAATATTGGCGATCGATATGGCAGCGAGGTTGGCGGCTCCTGTAATCGATGACACCCCGTTTGCGAGGGATGCTTGATTGATATCGACCGAGGTGCTGCCTGCTTCCGTTGTCGAGACGGCTAGTTGCGTCGACGTCGCTCCAGAACTAAAGAGGGATACGCCATTGAACGTTTCGTCGGAGATCGAGTTCAACTGAGCTACCAGATTGGTAAACTCCGCATCGTAGTTGGCGTTGTCGCTGGCGTTTTTGGTAACGTCATTCGACAGAATCTTCAGTTCCGAGATTCGATCCAGGACTTGGGCAGCTGTCTGGAGAGAGCCATCTTGCGTTTGTAAGAATGAGATAGCGTTCGCTATATTCGTATGTACCGCTTTAGTACGATTAATCGTAGCAGTCAACTTCATTGAAACCGCGAGACCACCAGCGTCGTCAGACGGGTCCACGATTTTCATGCCGCTGGAAAGCTTGTTCAAGCTCTTCTGCAGCATCGCATTACTGGATGCGAGATTGTTAGACGCAAGCGTAGCTGCGCTATTAGTATTTATTACTACTGACATTTTAACTTCCTTGTTTTTGATCGCGACGTCCTTGTCGCTGAGAGCTGTTTTATTTCGTGTCAGCCACACGAGTAACGGATTAAGTTACGCCCAATAGTATCGGCGCTCTATGCGATACTTTAGTGTAAAGCGCTTACTTTTTTGCAGGAAGCGCTTATTAGGGGTGAGTAGTTGGACTCATTGGAAACGCTTGAGATAGGTTGAAAGGGGCGCGATCAGGCTTGCAACGAGTTGAGAAGATGTAGGCTGGTTCCCGATGAAGCGTCCGATTCTAGGTTTAGTTCTATCCGGGGGCAAAGGCCGTAGGCTCGGTCAGGACAAGGCCTTGTATGAATTTAGGGAAGGGGAGCGGCAACTCGATTGGACCCTTCGCTTGCTGGACGCGTACTGCGATCGCCTAGCGGTATCGTGCAGGGCCGATCAGCTCGAACTGCGAGAGAACTGGGCCCAGGCTCAGCTTCTTGTTGACGAGCCACGGATAGAGGGTCCGATCGCGGGTATAATTGCGGGATTGAGGTATGCGAGGGGAAGCCCGGTCTTGGTATTGGCGTGCGATATGCCCCTGCTTGATGCGAGCGTTCTATTGAGACTGGTCACCCGTAGGGATGAGACGAAATTGGCGACATGCTTCAATGCCGATGATGGGAAGCCGGAGCCGCTTTGCGCCATCTACGAAAGCGATTGCTTGGCATTGCTGGAAGGCAGAGCGGCCAAAGGGCAGCGTAGTATGCGTCGTTTTCTAGAAGATTCGGATGTCGAGCGAATTGCCTTGAGCGAACCGCAAATGCTTGCGAGCGCCAATACGAAAGAAGATGTTGAGGCGATTCGGCATCGAATGAACTCTCATGAGTGACCTCATTCACGATATTGATATTGCGCGCATATACATTTCATCTGGCCATGACTTCAAAGGAAGGCACGGCAAGGAGCGCTTGAATCACGGCACCCAGAGTATCGATTCGGCCGAGTGCGTTGCGGGACGCGGTCTTTATGGAGATCGCTTCTTCGATTATCGGGAGGATTTCAAGGGACAGATCACTTTTTTCGATCGAACGGTTGCCGATTTGCTGGAAGAGACGCTGGGCTTAGAGGATTTCGCTCTATCGCAGTTGCGGAGAAATGTAATTGTCGAGGGCTTGGATTTGAACGGTCTGATCGGGAAGCGATTCGAAATTGGAGATGTGGCGTTTTTAGGAACCGAGGAATGCGCCCCATGCTACTGGATGGACGGGGCTTTGAGCCCAGGCGCCGAGAACCTAATGAAGGGGCGGGGAGGATTGAGGTGTCGCATCTTGTCTTCGGGAGTATTGAAGCGAGGACCCGCGAAGGTGAAGGAGCTCCGTTAAAGCGATTATGGGGACGGTTTATCTCAACGGAGAGAATGTCGACTTTCAGGGACCTGCGCCGGCGACCCCTTTGGAGGTTTGGTCGGTTCTGGAAAACCATTTGAGCCAATCCGGGATGCTCATAGAACGGATGGAGGTAGATGGAGCTGATTGGGTTCCCGGGAGCGATGAGCCTACGGTATCCTACGGCACGATACATATCCACTCAGTCTCGCAGAGTTCTAAAGCGACCCAGATTGTGGATGAACTGCGCAAATCGAGAGAATCGCTTGAGGGCAGCTGGCTCGATGCGGCCCGGGAGGTCCTTCGGTCCCCCTGGGATCGCTTTCAACCTAGAGCGTTGGAGCTTCTCGATGCGACTCAACCGTTGATTCAAAGCGTTAGCGTTTTGGTGGCGTTTGGGCAGGAGAGCGAATCGAACTGGGGGCAAGAATTGCAACAGGCGTCCCATTCGTTGAACGAAGGCGTGGAAAGGCTGATCGACGCGTTTGAGGCGAGAGATAGCGTTTCATTTTCCGATGCAGCTGGGATGGAGTGCTTGGATGGCGTTAGAGCGGTATTCGGAGCCCTGGATGCTGCGGCGAGTGAGTTGCGGAAAGGAGCGATACAATGAGCGGAGCGAATGCGAGGGCGATCATTCGCCGTCGATTTCCGGCATTGAGCGATCGCTTCGAAGCAGTTGATAGAAGGAGTGCGTCGCAGTCCTTTATCGAATCGAAGAAGCGAGCGAGAGACTGGTCTTCGCTGCTCGATCGTTGGTTGGAAGGATTGGAATTCGCGTCACGTTCGGTGATTGCCTTGAGCGGATTTGGCGATGGCAGCCCCGCTCGGGCGCTGTTGGAAAAATTGCCGCAAGGCTGTTTCGTCTTTTGCGTTGAGAAGGATATCGATTCGTTTCGATCGGTCGCGGAAGCGAACGCGACTCTGCAGTTGCTGGAGGATCCCCGTTTTCTCATAGGCTTAGGAGAGTTGGACAGGGATTGCTTCGAGTCCTTGTCACGGTTGCCGCTTTTGGAGATAGAGGACGTGAAGCCGCTCGCGTTTGCTCCTATATACAATGAAGCGCCTGAGTTCTATGCGGCCTTTTTCTCGGAATTCGCTAAGAATCTCGATTATTGGCGGAAGCTCTTTGGAACGAATGTAACCGCAGCGGGGAGGTGGCAGTCGAATACCTTGGCAAACGCTTCGCGATTGATATCCGCTCCAGATATTGGCGTTCTCGAGTCTGCATTCGCGGGGTGTTCGTTGATGGTCGTATCGGCTGGGCCCTCGCTTGACGAGTCTTTGGACTTTGTTCGATCCCAAAGGGACAAGTGTTTGATTGTCGCTGTAAACTCGTCTTATCGAGCGCTTCGCAATGCGGGAATCATTCCCCATTTCGTATTGGCGGCTGATCCGTACGAGTTTACGGACCGCGGGTTCGAGGGCGTTTCGTCAGAGGGTTCGATACTCATTTGCCCCTTCATCGTATATCCGAGCGTCGTCGAGCGATTCCGAGGACGGATATTTACGTGGTCGCAGAATCATCTGCTGGCTTCCTATTTACGGCTGAAAGCAGGGAACACTCTCGGTACTTTTATTCTAGAGATGGGCACTGTCTCGGCCTGCGCCTTCGATGTCGCCAAGCTGTTCGGCTGCACGCGCGTTGTCTTTGTCGGTCAGGATCTCGCCGCGAAATCGGATGGTCAATTGCATGCATCGGACAGCTTCTACGCGGATTTAGGGGTCAATGAGATCTCCGAGGAGCAATGCCGCATGATGCCTGGAAACACGATTGCCGAGGTTCCGGTAGAAGAGAAATTGTTCGTTTACTTGAAGACCTTCGTTCAATTGGCGTCTGAGCGGGCAGGCGATTTCGAATTGATCAATACGTCTCGATTGGGAGCGCGTATTGAGGGCATACCGTATGTTTCACTGGAAGAGATGTCGACGCGCTTTGAAGAGGGATCCCCTTCTTCGTGGAAGGAAGGCTGGGAGAGGGCAGCACGGATATTGGAAGGGTCGAGCGACAGTACGGGCAAGCTCCAATTGACCCTGGACGAGATGCGACGCTACCTGGACAAAGTCTGCGCTTTGGCGGTCAAATCCGCCTATATGCTGGAGACGGCCTTGCCGGAGTCGGAAGCCATTGCCTCTCGACTGGCGACGGAAGCGGAAGAGAATCGGCAGCAGCTGGAGGTTATGCTGGAAGGAGATTCGAATCTCTTTCAGGTCGTCCATGATGGGGCATTGAAGTACGAGCTTGCCTTGTATGCGCGCGCGAAGACCCGTTTAGCGTCCATTGAGGAGGTCGCCCAGCGGGAATTGGAAGACTGTTTGGAGTACTTTTGGGCGGTTGCGGAGGGCTGTTTCACATTGGCTTCGGAGATTCGTTCCGAAGTGGCCCGAGTGGGCGCCGACTGATACAGTGGAGGAAAGCGCTTACAGGACTTATAGAGTAAAATCGGCAAAAAGTTCGGCTTTTCGCTAAAGTTACTCATTCCGCGGACGAATTTCGATAGGTCTAGGTACCTATTTATGCAGTTTCAACTAGCAGGTTTGGCGAGCGGCTTCGACTGGAGATCGATGATCGACCAGTTGATGGCGGTAGAGCGTATTCCGCAGCAGCGTTTGCGCGAAGATCAGAGCGACAACACGGAGATGCGCGATGCCTTGGATCTGCTCGAGTCTAAGATGGATAACCTGAAAAGCTCGATGGGGACGTTCGACGATAGCGCTCTATACAATGCAAAGACCGCTTCGCTTTCCGATGACACGCTAGGTATCGTGGCCGATGCAAGCACTTCTGCGGTAGAAGGTAATTACGAGTTCAGCGTGACTCAATTGGCGACGACCTCGAAGCGTTCCGGAACGACGGATGTTGGAGGCTCTCTCGGGTCGGCTAACACGGTTATTTCCAATTTGCGATTCGCTCAGGATATCAACGAGGGAACGGTAACGATTAACGGCCAGGAGATTACCGTCCAGAGCACCGATACGCTTCAGGACGTCTTCGATTCTATTTCGATCGCGACCAGCGGCGTGGTGACCGCGGCCTACGACAACGTAGCCGATAAAGTGACGCTTACGAGTTCGTCTGGTGAATTGGAGCTGGGCGAAACAGCGGATACGAGCAATTTCCTCTCCGTATTGAAACTCGATCAAATTGAAGTGGTCGATGCTGGAGGAGGCAGCTCCGCGGTGACGAGTACGGGCGCTTTGGGAGTACTTGACTTGAGTAGCTCGATCGCGAGCAGCGGATTGAGTCCCGCTGTAAGCGGATCAGGTACCATAACGATAAATGGCGTGGCCGTCTCCTTCGATGCGGACAACGAAAGCATCGGTTCTCTCATGGGCAAGGTCAACGATTCCGCTGCAAATGTAACCATGACTTACGACACGGCTGCGGATCAGTTCCGAATCGTGAATAAGGAAACGGGGGCTCTGCAAATGCCTGTCATAGACAGCGCGAATGGAATTTTGGCAGCGATAGGGTTGGATGGCGGCGCAACCGTTGGTCAGGATTTGCAGTTTTCAGTCGATGGGGGCCCTGCGGTATCCAGCCGCTCGAACGTCATCAAGGAAAGCGCTCATGGTATAACCGGATTAACGATTACGTCGACGGAAACAGGAACGCAGACCATTGGCATCGGTCGCGATTCGGAGGAATTGCGGGAGAAAATCAATGAGTTCATCGCTTCCTACAATGACGTGCAGGATTTCATTCTCGAAAAGACGAAGGTAACGGTCGAAGGCGATGACGTGAAGACGAGCGTGCTTTCGGGCAATCGAGAAGTCTACAGCTTGGACTCGAAGTTGAGAGCGACGGCGTTTGCGGCGATCGACAACCTGGGAGGCGACCTATTTCGACTCGAGCACATGGGGATCGATTTCATTCAGGATACCTCCAAGCTCGAGATAAAGAACGCGGATGCCCTGGACGAAGCTCTAACCAGTCAACTGGATCAATTGGAGCAGTTCTTTATGGGAGATACCGATGGAGATGGCGACATAGAGGAATCGTTTGCCACCCGAATGGAGTCATTCGTAGAAAATTACACGCGAGACGATGGCATTTTGGATGTTCAGATCGAGAATTTGACCAATCGAAATCAGGACATCGACGAGCGTATCGAGGAAATGGAGCGCCGTCTTGAGTTTACAAGAAGCTCATTGGAATCCAGTTTTATTGCCATGGAAGAGGCTCAGTCTAACATTCAACAGCAGGGGTCAGCCCTCGCGGGATTGCAGGTTTAGCGATGATTCCTCCCCATTGGCATGAAACGATTTTCTAATTACGCGAAGCTCCTTCCAGCTCTTGCAGCGCTTGTATCGACTCTCCTGTCCGGCTGCGCGACAGTCCACAGAGCCAATTCCGAGTACGATACGACGTTTGGAAAGAAGCGGGAAACTTCGAATGTGTACCGAACGGGCGATATGCCCTCCAAACTGACCCGAGTCGCGATTCTACCTTTGTTCAAAGGCGACTACGATCATATGGATCTCTCGCTCATAGAAGAGAACTTCAGGCTTGAACTAACCAAGCTAAATTTATTTGAAGTCGTTGCTATCGAGCCGGATACGATGAGAGAGCTGTTTGCTCAGGAGCGATTTTCATCGATTGAGGTTCTCCCGACGCAGTTGATCGACAAGCTCTACGCGCGCTATGCGATCGATGGCTTGCTGCTGATGGATCTCAGCTACTTCAAGGCTTATCAGCCAGTGGGAATCGGAATGAGAGCGAAGCTGGTCAACTGCGAAACTGGAAATCTAATGTGGGCTGTCGACGAAGTATTCGACTCGTCCAATCCGGCGGTTTCGAATGCGGCCCGAAAGTACTACAAGACGGAATCCATCCTTTCATACCCTTTACAAAATACGCAATCGACCCTGCACAGTCCTGGTCGGTTTTCGAAATACGTAGCGCATTCGCTATTTGGCGCTATGAATTTACAAAAAAGTTAAAGTTCATCAGGAGAGTGTCGTTTTCATAATTAATTAACATCGAAACCTGATAGCAACTTACACCGCTTAAAAGCCATGAACGTAAACAACAACAATAACGCGTCTCACCTTTATACACAGAACCTGGCCAATCGTCAGAGCTCGAAACCGACGCCATCTGTGGAATCTTCTTCGCTCGGCTCAACGGCTGGCAGCGAGAAAGTGGACTTGAGCGGCCTCGAAGCGTTGCGCAGCGCGCCGGAAGTTCGTCCGGAGGTCGTAGCGAAAGGCAAGGAATTGCTGAACGATCCGAATTATCCATCTAAGGAAATTATGGATTCGATCGCTAAACTCATCGTGCCCTTCGCCGATGATGAGTAGGTAGTGATCGCTAGGTCAATAGACTGAAGGGCCTAGCCAATCTCATTAGTTTACTTATGAATTCTAACGCCGCGTCCTACAAGAAAGCCGCAATTATGTCGGCAAGCCCGGAACGCCTTATCCTCATGCTTTACGATGGCGCGTTGGATGCTATGCGACGAGCTAAAGCGGGGTTTCAGCTAGAAGATATAAAGGCTCGAAACGAGATGATCAGCAATAATCTGATCAAGGCGCAGAACATATTCGGCGAGCTGCAGCGTTCCTTGCGAATGGACAAGAAAAGCGAATTTTCCGACCAAATGTACGGTCTCTACGATTTCTACGTCATGAAGCTCAATGAAGCCAACTTCAAGAAAGTAGAGGAGCCAGTCGATGTCGTCATCGATCTGTTTACCGATATTCGCAATGCCTGGAGCGAAATGCTTTCCCAGCAAACGCTGAGAGCGGAAGTCGTGAAGCCGGCAAACGGCGCAGGCGTCGGCGGTGAAATATCGTTGCGAGCCTAGTCGTAATCGAGCGACGCTGGGCCAATCAGACAGTTGCGGCTGTGCGAGCTTGCCTGAAAGCGGCTTTGCCTGTAGGTAATGCTCGATGACGAAAGAAGTCGTATTGCTATGACGCCCTGGGAAAAAAGAATCGCTTTGCTGGAAGCCTACGAGACGCTTACCGACAAAGAGGAGATTTGTCTCAAGGAAGCGAATTTCCAATCGCTCGCGGAGACCCAGGCCAAAAAGGCCCGTCTCTTGGACGCGATGGAGGAATGGGATGACGGCCGGTCGATGGAATCCGAGGAGCGAGAGGCCTTCAATGCGCGCATTGGCGTATTGACGGTGAAAGAGCAAAGCAATGCCGCTTTGCTCGATCGAATGAAAGCGGAAAACCGAAAGGAGTTCAAATCGCTCGGGCTGCGTTCGCACGCCGCATCCAAAATTAGAAAAGCATATGGTTCGAGCGATAGCGTACGCGCTCGATCGCTGAAGGACAAAGCTTAGACGAAACGCGTCATGTCGGATTCCAATTCTACTGCGGACGCGGATCGCATTCCTTACGCGCGTCAAAGTATCGATGATTCGGATATCGAAGCAGTCGTTCAGGCATTGCGCTCGGACTTTGTCACGCAAGGGCCTCGTATCGCGTATTTCGAGGACGGTCTAACGGAAGTCACAGGAGCTCGATATGCGATTGCCGTTTCGAGCGGTACGGCGGCGCTTCACTTGGCGTGCCAAGGGCTTGGTTTGAAAGAAGGCGATATCGGCGTGTCTCCAGCCATTACGTTTGCGGCGACTGCTAATGCGATCGCCTACACTGGAGCGACTGTTGCGTTTTCGGATGTCGATCCGAAAAGCGGATTGTCTTTCAAGGAGCATTTTCAGGCCGCGGTCGAAGCACTCGGCGAAAGGCAGAGGGCGGCAAAGCTATTCATTCCGGTTTCATTTGCAGGGCGTCCTCCTGGATTGAAGTCGATATGCGAATATGCCGAGAGCATTGGAGCAACGGTCGTTGAGGACGCGGCCCATAGCTTGGGGGCGGGCGATGCGAACTCAAAAAGCGCTTCCTGCGCTTTTACCGCTGCGGCGACGCTTAGCTTTCATCCGGTAAAGCACATTTGCGCCGGGGAAGGTGGAGCCGTGTTGACGAATGATGCCGTGTTGGCCCGTCGTTTGAAGGCATTGCGATCGCACGGCGTAGAACGGCCGGTTCCGCTTAGGGAATCGGAAGGGCCCTGGGCGTATGCGCAAACGGAACTCGGTTGGAATTATCGAATGACCGATATTCAAGCTAGTTTGGGTAAGAGTCAGCTGGCCCGTTTGGATACGTTCGTTGCTCGAAGACGAGCGATTGCGCGTCGCTACGTGGAGTCGTTCGAATCCTCGCCGTTTCGAGAGTGTTTCGAAAGCCCCGAGTGGGACGCTGCTTCTTCTTGGCATTTGTTCTGCGTTCGTTTCAAAACGAGAGAATTGCGTCGCCTCGCGTATGAGCGCTTGGCCGAAAGAGGTATTTCCACGCAGGTTCATTATCGACCGGTGTATCGGCACCCTTATTACGCGTCGCAGTCGGAGATGGCGTTGTCTGGAGCGGAACGGTTCTATGAAGGTTGCTTGAGCCTGCCCTTGTTTCCGGATTTGAGAGAGGATCAGCAGACTCGAGTAATCGAGGAAATCAAACGGTTTTGCGGCGCCCAGCTGGAGTGATTGGAATGGGAACGATTGCTACGCTGTGTCGATTCGGAGGGGACGTTGGCTGGGGGCACCTTACGAGGTGTTCAGCGCTAATGAACGTTGCGAAAGCCCGTGGGTGGAAGACGGGATTGTGGACTACTAGCGATTGCGGGAAAGCCGGGAGCGATCGACTTGCGTCGTTCGATACGCTCCTCTCCCTGGAGGCCTATACCTTTGAGAAGATTAGCCAGTCGAATCCGAAGGCAGATGTATTGCTCATCGACGAAATGCATCTCCCGGACGACTTCTTCGGCGAGGCGCGACAACTTGCCGATACTATCGGAGCGAAGGTCGTAGCGATGGATGATCTAGGAACTCGTTCCCTGCAAAGCGTCGACCTGGCGGTCAATACGGAGATTGGATTGAGGAAGGCGAATTACGCTGCTCGTTCGTTGGCCTTGGGCGAGTCCTTTTGCCTTCTGAGGCCGGGGTTCAAGCAAGCGAAACGACGAAACTGGCCTCTCGACCCGGAGGCGATCCCTGTATTGATCATGATTGGAGGCGCGGATCGGAGTTTAGCTGGACTGAGAGCGTTGGAGGCATTGAAGCGTTTTCCGGGGAGCAAACGTTTCGCCCCAATCTATGTGAGCGGCGACGGGAGTGGTTTGGGGCAAATCGAACTTGAGCTTGCCGATTTCGTTGAACATCGCCTGGAGGTGGGGATCGGCGATTGCGCCTTGGCCGATTGGATTGCAACCGCCCGTTTCGGGATCACTGGTTGTGGATCGAGCGTCTTCGAATTCGCGGCGTTGAAGACTCCTTTCGTAGGGATCGTTGTCGCTGATAATCAAGTACGAACGTCGCAATCCGCATCCAGATTATGGAGCATGCCAATTGCGAATGGGCGCGATCCGACAAAGACCGCCCTCGCCGCGCTGATTGGGCTAGCGGTTAAGGAATTAGTGGATCGGCTAGACGACGGTCAGCCATTCGCTTTCGGCGGAGTCGATGCCATGGGCGCGGAACGATTGATGGATCGGATTGAGACGCTCTCTACCGGATAGGTCTCTTCTAATCGAAATCGCTGCCTTGCAATGGCGTATTCGCCTTGAGGTTGCGAGTGGCTTTTCGATTCAGAACCCGCTCCCAGTTGCTAGGCGGAAGGCCTAAACTCGGGCGAACGATTTTAACGTTTTCCGGAGTGAGCATCTCTCCCTTGGCGACGTCTTTCGAAATGTAAACCGACCGGCGATAGTGTCGTTGAGCAGCATCCAATGGCGTTTTCGCCAGATTCGAGGAACCCAGACTGCTATGAACGACTTTGATGCGATTCGAGAGTTCTTCGAGTTCCCTTGGCTCCATTGAGAACGCTGCGTCAATACCTCCCGCTTGGCGATCGTCGGTAAAGTGCTTCTCTATCAAGCGGGCTCCTAGGGCAGTGGCGGCGAGGGCGACTTCCGTGCCTAAGCTATGGTCTGAGAGACCGACCTTGCAATCGAAGCGTTCCCCCATCGCGGGCATCGAGGCAAGATTGAAAGTGTCTGCTCTTGATGGATACTCGTTAACGCACTTCAAAAGGATGACCTCTTCGGCTCCGTGACGGGCTAGCGTATCGGCAGCGCTTTCGATCTCGTCAAGAGCCGCCATACCAGTACTCATGATGACTGGTTTGGCTGTCTCTGCAATTCGCTTGAGGAGCGGGAGGTGCGTTAGTTCGAAGGAAGAAACTTTGTAGAGTTCAGGGGCGATCGTCTCTTCGAG
>CBFHHM010000010.1:161469-165325 GCA_965655705.1 Candidatus Pelagisphaera sp. | reverse complement strand
ATTCGCTTGAGGAGCGGGAGGTGCGTTAGTTCGAAGGAAGAAACTTTGTAGAGTTCAGGGGCGATCGTCTCTTCGAGGAAATCGACGGCCGCTTCGTCGAATGGCGTGCTGAATAAGGAAATGCCGCAGCTCTTGGCTACTTTGGCTAGCGGGGCATGCCATTGGTAGGGCGTTGCCGCTTCCTGATAGAGTTCGTAAAGCGACCTGCCATCCCAGAGTCCTCCTTTGACGATGAACTCCGGATTACTCGAGGGAAGCGTTAGCGTATCCGCGGTATAGGTTTGCAGCTTGACGGCATCGGCGCCATTCGAAGCGGCTAGTTCGATCAGGCGTTTGGCTGTATCGAAATCTTGATGATGGTTGCCGGACAATTCGGCTACGATCGCAGGGGGGCGACTTTTATCTCGAATAAGCTCTATCAAGCTCATTGCGAGTCGGAGCGATTGTTTTCTCCATTTTCGAACTTCGCTACCAATTCTTTTATCGCGGGAACATCAAGCGTATCTGGATTGTTCAAGCTGTCGTAGCTGAAGCCCTCGGGGCAAGGGTCGCCAACGTACGCGTCAGGGTCGTACCTCCAATACGGATTCGATGGGTGTATAATGTATCGCTTGTCTTGCTCGAGAGTATGATGCGCTTCGTCCGAGGGTACGAGGGCTTCGTGCAGCTTCTCTCCAGGACGTAGTCCGATTATGTCCACGGGGCATCCTGGAGCAATCGCTTCGGCGAGATCGCCGATTGCGCAGCTTTGTAGTTTGGGTATGAATATTTCGCCGCCTTGCATATCCGCAATCGACTGAAGAGCGAACGAGACGCCTTCGTCGATGGATATGATGAAGCGTGTCATTTCGGGTTTGGTGATCGTGAGCTTTCCACTAGCCCTTTGTCGAAGAAACAAAGGAATAACCGAACCGCGACTTCCAATGACATTTCCGTAACGGACAACCGAAAAGCGGGTGCCGGTCTTTCCGCTATAGCTGTTGCCGGCGATAAATATCTTGTCGGAGCAAAGTTTGGTGGCTCCGTATAGGTTGATGGGGTTAACCGCTTTATCCGTGCTGAGCGCCACGACTCGCGACACGTTGGCGGCGATGGCTGCATCCACCACATTCATGGCCCCATTGATGTTCGTCTTGATGAATTCGTGGGGGTTGTATTCGGCGGCAGGGACCTGTTTCAGCGCAGCAGCGTGGATCACGTAATCGACATCGGACATGGCGCGTTGCAAACGGTCCTTGTCGCGCACATCGCCCAGAAAAAACCGGGTGCGTTGAGTTGCGAAGATCGGATCCGAAGCCATTTCCGACTGCTTCAACTCATCTCGGGAAAAGACGATGACCTTTTCGGGTTGGTAATTCTCGAGAATTGCTCGGCAGCAGTGTTTGCCGAACGAACCGGTCCCCCCGGTAATCAGTATGGTTTTGCCATCGAGCATGGATTAAGGTCGGTAATTTGGGCTATGCAAGAGGGGTGCGCCAGGCTTCATTGGGTCAATTGAGGGAGTTCCTGGTACGTTTGAGTCGATTTTTACAATTTAGGAATTCGAATTTGACTCAATCTCCATCTTAATGGTCTGCAATCTAAACGAGATCGTTTTTCGGATTGCGGCGGATGCGTCGGTAATTCGAAAAAGCGATGCTCGGCGAACGACTAATCCCATACTGCCTTCTATGACTGTTGAAAGAATACTCATCCTCGATGATGAGCTCATAATCAGAAAAGCGTTGGAAGAGCAATTGAGGCGCAAGCGCTTGTCCGTTTGCAGTGTTTCGACGCTGAAGGAGGCCGAGGAGCACTTGGTCAAAGACGAGTTCGATTTGCTATTCGTGGACGTGCATTTGCCGGATGGGAATGGAACGGAGCTGTTGGACCGAATCGCCACTATGCAAGATCCGCCTCTGGTAGTGATCATTACGGGTAATGGGACGGTCGAGTCTGCGGTCGAATGTATGCGATCGGGAGCGTTCGACTACATTATCAAGCCATTCTCTTCCTCGCAGATCGATGTTCTGATGAAGAAGGCCAAAGACTATCGTCAATTGGTTAAGGTTAATCAGTTTTTCACCCAGGAAAGCGTCGAAGGTACTGAGCTAATCGGCAAGAGCTTAAGCATCAATCAACTCCGAAGCATGGTGGGCAAAGTGGCCCCTACCGAGGCAACCGTTCTGATCAATGGCGAGAACGGAACGGGCAAGGAGCTTGTGGCCAACGAACTGTATCGGAGCAGCGCGAGGAAGAATGCTCCATTCATTAAGGTGAATTGCGCGGCGATTTCGGAGACGTTGATCGAGAGCGAGTTTTTCGGTCACGAAAAGGGAGCGTTTACCGGCGCCATGCAGCGTCGCGAGGGTCGCTTTGAACTGGCGGATGGAGGGACGATTCTGCTCGACGAGATCAGCGAGATTTCACCCAAGGTTCAGGCGAAGCTGCTACGCGTTTTGCAGGAACGGGAATTCGAGCGGGTTGGAGGAAACAAGACCATCAAAGTCGATGTGCGCGTGATTGCGACGACGAACCGCGACTTGCTTCGCTCGGTCCAGAACGGCGATTTTCGACAGGACTTGTACTACCGCCTGAACGTATTCCCCATTCACGTTCCGCCCTTGCGCGAGCGTCAAGGGGACGTTTCACTGCTCGCCAAGACATTCGCTCAGAAGTTCGCTCGAAAGCATGGGATCAAGCTCGCTGGCTTCGAGGATGAAGCGCTGAGCGCCTTGAATGCGCATCCGTGGCCGGGGAATGTCCGCGAACTGCAGAACACCATTGAACGATCGGTCATTTTGACTGAGTCCTCAACAAAGATAAGTCCGATGTCTTTGGGCCTGATGCCTATGATGGCAAATGTGAATGCCCCTGTTTTAGAGCAGCCTGCGCCTGCTCCCGAACCGGTTTTCGCAGCTTCCGGAGTTTACGAAGCGGGATCTTCCGCTTACGCTGGATTCGCTCCGGCTCCTGCGGTTGCCCAGGCATCGGGGTCGCCCTCGGTTTCCGGGCCCGTAGCTAGTGCGGGAGACGCGACGCCGCTGCCACTCGACGAAATCGAAAAGCAGCATATTCTTTCGACGCTGGAAAATACGTCGGGCAATCGCACCCAAGCGGCAAAGCTATTGGGCATCAGTATCCGTACGCTGAGAAATAAGCTGGCTCTCTACCGCAAGGACGGGGAATTCATCGCAGGCGAAGCCTGACTGGAGATCGAACGAGCGTCGGACGATGCTCGTTCTGAAAACGCGTTTTCAGATAGGGAATAGAGGCCGTTTTGAGTCGGCGTGATCTCTGGGTATTATGCATCAATGCGTTTCGTAGGTTTTTGACGCGGTAGATGGCTATTTCCTCCTAAACCTTTAGGGTTGGGGAACGATATACATTGGGAAGCCTGCCAATTTTACGCTCCCCACAATGGAAAACGCCATTCCCATCTCAGACTTGGAACTCGAAAGCCTTGCTACCGAAGCAGTTGGCAACGTGTTTTCCACGATGCTAGACGCGGAGGCCCAATTGGTTTCAACTCATGAGGTTGGCAGCGAGAACTGCCGTGGAGGGATTCCGTTGCCAATCGAAAGCGACGAAACGCTTGTCGCGGGTACGGTGGGTTTCATTGGCACTCTGACGGGGGTCATTTACATTTTCATGGATGCGTCGATGGCCCTCAAATTCACAGGCCGCCTGCTCGACTTGTCGAAAGATGAGATCGAAGAGGAAGGCCATGCGACGGTTAACGATGCGGTTGGCGAGCTGACGAACATGATCGTTGGCGCCTTCAAGAATGATCTCAGCTCGAAAGGCTACGAGTGTCGTATGACCATCCCGTCCATCTTAAGAGGTTCGAACTATACGATCGAACCCACCGAAGACG
>CBFHHM010000010.1:33828-161372 GCA_965655705.1 Candidatus Pelagisphaera sp. | reverse complement strand
AGCTCTCAGACGCATTTTCAAATTCGATTGCGAGGGTGGATCCTTCGTAATCGATATCCTAATTAAAGAAGAATCATCGATTTAGTTCTAACAAAGCCCATACAAAGCCATGCGAGTTAAAATTCTGACAGTTGACGACTCAAAGACGGTGCGAATTATCGTCAAAAAGTCCTTTAAAGCCTTCGATTGCGATATAGTCGAGGCTCAGAATGGAGTGGAAGGACTAGCCATGGCGGCGAAGGAGAGTCCAGACATTATTCTTTTGGATATCACGATGCCTGTAATGGATGGCGTGGAAATGATTACCAAGCTCAAGTCCGACCCGGCTCTGAAATCGATTCCGGTCATTATGCTGACTGCCGAAGCGGGCCGCGAGAACGTCATGAAGATCGCTAAGATCGGAGTTCGCGACTACATTGTGAAACCATTTAAAGAAGAGGTTCTGGTAGACAAAGTGAGCCGCGTGATCGACCTGCGTCCCGCTGGCGAGGCAGAGCCTGAGCAAAAGAAGATCGATGACCCGATCGACATTCTGGTTCTCGAAGATAAGCCGGCGATCATAGAACAAATCAAGAGAGGGTTCGGGCATACGCCTTGGAATGTTCATGGCGTTGCGTCCACGGGCGAAGCGATCGATTTTTGCCAGCGTACGGTCCCTGACTGTATCATTATCAGTCTCTCGGTGCCCGAAGATGCAGCGATTAACCTGTTCCGTATCATTCGCTCGAATGCGAAGACCAAGTACGTTCCGCTTTTCGGATTGTCGGTAAAAACGGAGACCGAAGAGCAGCAGCGCGCTCAACAGGCAGGTTTCTCGACCATTATCACCAAGCCTATCGATTTCGTCGAGTTGGAGAACAAGATCGGAAAAGCCGTCAACTTGGACATATCCGGAAAGTACTTCGCGATGGACAGCGAGTTCATGACTGTCAGTTTGCCGAAGTCGTGCACGCCTAATGAGGTCAACGAAGTCAGCAACTACCTAAAGACGAAAACGAGCGAAGCGGTGGATGCGGGCGTTGCCAATGTGATTTTCGATACGCAGAAGGTCGAGAGCCTCAACACGGAGGTCGTCAAGCTCCTCTTGCAATCGATGCAGCTGTGTCGCGACCTGAGCTTGAATTACGCATTGGCCGGAAATGAGAAGGTCGTTACGGAAAGCAAGAAGTTCGAAGAGTCCAAGGACTGGAATTTCTGCGACTCGATCGACGCGGCCAAGGGCTCCTTCTAGGGGCGAGGTGGCTCGCCGAATTTTAGAACCCGCTCGAATTTCTAATCGAACGGGTTTTCTTTTGACTAGCGCCGCCAGGGAAATGCGAATACAGTTCTGTGGCCCTATTGGGGGCGCTTCTTGCCCCAGCTGTCCCTAAGGCCGACGGATTGATTGAATACAAGCGTCTCGCCGGTGGAATCGGAATCAACTGCGAAGTAGCCTTTGCGCTCGAATTGGAATCGATCTCCCGCATTGGCCTTGGCGAGCTCGGATTCCCCATATGCCGCGACAACGGTTTCCGAAGAGGGGTTGAGATTGTCGATGAACGTTCCGCCGTCCTCGACTTCTTCGGGATTCGCCTTGGTGAACAGTCGTTCGTAGAGACGCGCTTCGAAAGGTTTGTTTTCGGTGGCGCTGACCCAGTGAATCGTTCCTTTGACTTTTCTGCCGTCTGGAGTCGATCCGCCCCTCGACTCCGGGTCGAAGGTCGCTCGTATTTCCACGACATTGCCTTCGTCGTCCGTTAGATAGTCCGAGCAAGTAATATAGCATGCGTAGCGCAGCCTTACCTCTCTGCCCGGACCGAGCCGGAAGAACTTTTTGGGGGGGTCTTCCATGAAATCTTCCCGCTCTATATAAATCTCCTTCGTGAGAGCTACCTTGCGTGTTCCGCGCTCGGGCTTCGCGGGATGATTCGGACCCTCGTAATGTTCGACCTCGTCTGCGGGGAAATTCTCGATTACTACTTTCACTGGGTTTAGTACGGCCATGCGCCGCGGGGTCTTTTCTTCGAGATCCTGTCTTAAACAGTATTCGAGCAGCGAGTATTCATTGACCCGCTCCCGCTTGGCAACGCCAGCTCTTCGGCAGAATTCGTTCAAGGCCTCAGCGGTATACCCGAGTCGACGAAATCCGGACACGGTCGGCATCCTGGGGTCGTCCCACCCACGCACATGACCTTCGTTTACCAGCTGAAGCAGCTTCCGCTTGCTCGTCAGGACGTATTCCACGTTGAGACGGGCGAATTCTATTTGTCTTGGCTTACTGGGTACGGGAAGGTTTTCCAAGAACCAATTGTAGAGGGGGCGGTGGAATTCGAATTCAAGCGAACAGAGGCTGTGGGTGATCCCTTCAATGGCGTCGCTCTGTCCATGCGCAAAATCGTAGGATGGGTAGATTTTCCATTTGTCGCCCGTTCTGTGGTGATGAGCGTGGAGAACGCGATAGAGGACGGGGTCGCGCATATTCAGGTTCGGGCTCGCCATATCGATTTTCGCCCGCAAGACGCGTTCTCCCTCGGCGATTTCGCCATTCTTCATTCGCTCGAATAGGTCGAGGCTCTCATCGATGGGTCGATTGCGATAGGGAGAATCCTGGCCAGGTTCCGTTAAGGTACCCCGGTATTCCCGCATTTGATCGGGAGACAAGTCGTCGACGTAGGCCTTGCCTTCTTCGATCAAGCGAATGGCCCAATCGTATAGCTGATCGAAGTAATCGGAAGCGAAGCGCAGATTGTCGCCCCAGTCGGCTCCCAGCCAAGCGACGTCTTTCTTGATGGCCTGGACGTACTCGTCTTCTTCCTTTGCTGGATTCGTATCGTCGAATCTCAGATTGAAGGTGCCGTTGTAGTCTTGGGCGAAGCCGTAGGATAGCTGAATCGCGAATGCGTGCCCAATATGCAAGTACCCATTGGGTTCAGGCGGAAATCGCGTGGCGACGCCGGATCGGGCGCCCGATTTCAGTTCTTCGTCGATGATGTCTCGGATGAAATTCGAAGGAGCTCCGTCTGTCATGTCTCTAAGGGAATTCGGGTTGGTCTATTGGGCGTATTGAGCAGCCGCTTTATTTAGCCGGTTGAGAACGCGTTTCTTCCCAAGGACTTCCAGCATTGGAATAAAATCGGGTCCGGAGTTGGTGCCGCTAACCGCGAATCGAACGATTGGATACCAAGCGAATGGCTTGAGCTCCAAGGATGTCGCTAAATCTAGAAAAGCGTTTTCGATAGCGCTCTCGGACCATTGGTCGATGGCTTCGAGCTTAGGAGCGATCTCATTGATTCGATCAGCGGCATCTCCGTTCTTGAGGACCTTGCGTTCGGCCTTTTCGTTGACTTCAAAGTCGTCTGTAAAGAAGTAAGCGGCGAAGCTAGGAAGATTCTCGAAGCTATCGATCTTCTCCTGGCAGATCTTCAGGCAGGCATTCACGTATTCTGAATCGGAATTTCTATCGATTAGATCGGCCTTTGCAAGGGCCGCTTTGGCGTATTGCGAATATTCGTCGATCGGCATCGTCTTCATGTATTCGAAATTCAGATGCGACATTTTCTTCTCGTCGAATCGGGCGCCCCCTTTTTGCAGGTCTTCAATTTCGAAACGCTCTAGCAATTCTTCGATGCTCAATACTTCCTTGCCGTCTTTAGGAGCCCAGCCGAGCAGAGAAATGAAGTTGACCACCGCCTGGGGTAGAAAGTGGCGTTGTTCGTACTCTTCGATTAGCGCTCCTTTGTCGCGCTTCGACATCTTGCCTTTACCTGTCTTGGGGTCTTTCAAGATCATCGGCATGTGGGCGAAGATGGGGGGCGTCGCTCCAAACGCCTTGTAGAGTTCGAGGTGTTTCGACGTATTCGAGAGATGGTCCTCGCCGCGAAGCACGTGGGTGATGTCCATGGCAATATCGTCGACGACGTTGACGAAATGAAACCCTGGGTCTCCATTGGAACGGACGATTACGAAGTCGCGCTCTTCCCTCCGGGTTACCTTGCCGCGGATCATATCTTCAATGACTACTGGCTCTGAGCGGACTTTTTCGACCTCCGCTTTATGATACTCGTCGTATTCCGTGTAGCGTTCGCCTTCGAGCTTGAAGAAGATTGCGCCATCTTTCTCGTAAGCGCGTCCGGCGTCTTCGAGCTTCTTCAAGTATTCCTGGTAGATCTCTCCGCGCTGACTCTGCAAGTAAGGGCCATAGTCACCTCCAATTTCCGGGCCTTCGTCCCAATCCAACCCGAGCCATCGAAGGACTCTTAGAAGTTCGTCGAGGGCCGCTTGCGTGTTGCGCTGCTTGTCGGTGTCCGCAATGCGGAGAATGAAGGATCCCCCTGTCTTGCGGGCATACAGCCAGTTGAACAATGCGGCGCGGGCGGTTCCAATGTGCACCGAACCGGTAGGACTGGGCTCGAATCTAACGCGAACGTTACTCATACGGACGACACGTTGCGCGAACGCTATGGCGAATCAAGACAATGATCGACGTCCTGTTTTGCGGTTTGGGGCCCCAGTCAATTCCTAGAGGAGCGACCCTTCGATCAGCTCTTGAAATTCGGGACGATCGCGAATTCCTTCGAGGTCAGGGTCCTCGCGCAGCCATTCCAGGTCGTCGTACCCAAGGTCGAATGCCTGCTTGAGGGTTTCGAGCGCATCGGTTTCGCGCCCCATCAGGCAAAGGCTACAGGCTAGATTGTAGCGGATTCGCGAGTCATTGGGGAGTCGCCGCACAAGTCGCCTGTCGATACGCAAGGCTTGGCGAGCCATGTCGTATTTCGAATAGAGTCCGCCTAGAAGTTCGAGAATTTGAAGATCGGAGGGCGACCGCTTCAACGCGTTTTCGAAGAAGTTGATGTCAAAGGCGTCTTGGGCATCGATTTCCATACGTTAGGGCAAGATTGGGAGAAGATGGTGGGATCTGCAAGATTCGCTTTGGAGCGAATCGACGAATCGGGTCGATTGGAAAAGGCGACCAGACCAGGTGGATTCAAATTTAATAGCGCCTAAGGGATTTAGGGTTCAGCGCCCAGCGTCGCGTTGCGATTGAGAACTCAGATTGAGAGCGATTGCGTCCAGTCGGTAAACGCTGACCGCTAGGGCCCCTTAAAGCGGGCCCGCACCGACCGTGAATTTCCGTGAAATACCCCTTGATCTCCACCCTGGAGCAGCCGTTTCAAGACCTAGGTTACGTCCGCCTCTTGGTCTGGGCGTATCCTGCCCTTGGGTCGTCAGTGGGTGGCGATTCGAGATTATAATCCAGAATTATTGCAATTATGATACAGGCACAAAAATTAGTAACGTTCTTTGCCTCCTTGGCTTTGCTTGCCGCATTCGCTCGAGGAGAAACCGAGAATGACATCAGAGGCATTATCTTGTCTCTGGAACAGGACCAAGCTACCGTTTCTCTCGAATCGATTAGCCAGGTGAAAAAAGGCGACCGCGCTCGCGTTGACAAGATTTCGGAAGAGGATCAAGTCGAGACGATTCGCGGCGAGGTATTGGAGGTTCTCGAAACCGATGCGATCGTTCGGATCGATTCGGCTCGGTTGGAAGTAGGCGAAAGCGTCCGCATCATCCCGACCGCTCCTATGATCGAAGCGGATGTGCTTGCATCGATTCCCGATGATCGGTTCGCCAAGGCGGACTCGGTGGATGACGACAAGTTGGATCGTCGCGCTGCGCTCGAAGCAGTTCGTTCGGCCATCAAGGAGTTTCCCGAAGAACCGCGTTTCCATGCGCAGTTGGGCCGCTTGCTCGAAACGCTCGAAAAGCCGGCCAGCGCTATACTGAGCTACGAGACCGCCTTGGAACTCGAGCCGGAATATCCCGTAGCGCTGCATAAATTGGCGTCGCTTCGCTTCTTCGGACCGGAAGAACTTCGCGACCTCGAAGCCTCTCGCAGTCTTTTCCGTAGGGCGGCCGAGTTGGAATTCGATGCGTCGATGCCCGTTATCGGGTCGATGAGCCGCGACGCATCAGGCGGCGCTCGGGACTACGAAGCGGCAGTGCACTGGTTCCAGATTGCAGCGAGCAAGGGCAATCCTTACTCGCAGAACGCGTTGGCTCAGTGTTTCGAAAACGCCTGGGGAATCGATCAGGACATTAGCAAGGCGCTCTTGTGGTATCGCAGTTCCGCGGAACTCGATCACGCCTCCGCTATGTGGAACTTGGGTCGCATTTTCGAAAATGGAATTGGCGTAACGTCCAATGACAACACGGCCTTCGATTGGTATGGCAAGGCTGCCGAGCGCGGTCACTTGGACGCCCTTGTCTCGGTGGGATCTTGCTATCTCCAAGGGCGAGGCATCGGTCAGGACACACAACTCGCGATGGAGCTATTCAATGATGCCGCCGAGAAAGGCAGCGCCGAAGCGATGGGCGAATTGGCTGATATCTATATGAAGGGCGAATTGGTTAAAAAGGACTACGATCTTGCTGCCGCATTCTATCGCAAGGCTGCAGACAAGGGCGATCCTGCCGCCCAGTTCAACTTCGCCGTAATGCTGGAGAAGGGACAAGGCGTGGATCGCGACAAGGATGCCGCGATCGTTTGGTATCAGGACGCGGCTCGCCAAGGCCACAATTCCTCTCAGAAGCGTTTGTTGAAGCTCCAGGTCGACTGGTAGTCATCAGACGAATTTTTTTAAATGGTAGGTGTGGGCTGCCTCAGCGCAGTCCGTTGTTTGTATGAGGTTAGCATAGGTCGGTTCTTCGGAGCCGGCCTATCGACGTTTGCTAGCCAACCTCGGCCCTGACTTGGCTAGTCGCTCTCGCTTTTGCCTTTGCTGCAAACGCCCGTTGCCTGCAGTTCTTCGCAGGAAGCGGTGACTTGGAGCCGCTGGCTGATGACCGTAAGTCCCAGTCTCGAGGATACGGTGCTACCGTACCACTCCATGAAGGGCGCTGGAATCTCGAAGATCTTTTGGCAGTCGTTGCAAATAACCTGAGCCTGGGGCGACTCTTGATCCCGGTTGGGCATGTAGTATTTCAGGTTGGTCCCGATGTCGACTTCTCGGACCAGATTGCTTTCGACGAGAATGGGAAGCGTGCGATAGACGGTCGCTCTCGATACCGTACGATCGATGGCTCGGGCCTTGTCGAGCAGTTCCTCTGCTGTGAAATGACTCGACTCCTTGAATACGGCTTCGAAGATAGCCATACGTTGGCCAGTCATTCGCAGATTATGCTTTACCAGGAAAGATCGAAAACGGTCTCGGCATTCGTCAATTGTCACGAAAATGAGTCTCAATTCGTTCTCAATAGCTGTCAACCTCCTATCTGGCTAGGCGAACCCATAGAAGGAAGATGGACCTGAACGACGAGATTGTGGCGGTTTGGCCGCTTGCGGGGTTCGACAAGACATTGCACTATCGGGCTCCGGAGAGTCTGGCGGAGCGCATCGAGGTAGGTTCTCTGATCAGGGCCCCGATCGGGAGGCGTTTCGTATTGGGAGTAGTGGTTGAAAGGCGCGCGACCACGGATGTGGATTTTTCCAAGTTGAAGCTCGTTTCTCAGATTCTCTACGAGCGCCCGATCATGAGCCCCCCGTTGCTCGCGTTGGCCGGTTGGCTATGCTCTTATTACGGAAGCAAGCGCGAAAGCGTATTGGAAACGATGATACCGGGTCCAGTGCGACAAGGCATGTCGCCCAAGCGAGACAAATTTATCTCGATAGCCCTTCGATTGGAGGAAGACGAACTGAAGGCCCTGGAAAAGCGGGCCCCTAAGCAGGCTGCGCTGTACCAGTTTCTTTCCCAGCAATTCAAACCCCAGAAAAAGAGTGTGGTTTTGAAGCGTCTGGGCATTTCGGCAGCTACCAGCGATTCCTTGTTGAAAAAGGGAATCGTCAGCGAGGAGTCGCGCGTCTCCGAGCGGGTGGCCTATGCGGATGGCATCGCCGAATCGGAATTCGCGGATGAAGTCTCCATTCAGCTGAATGAAGAGCAGACCGAAGTGGCGACTCGTTTACGGGAAAGCCTTGAACGAGGCGCTTTCGAAACGCGCTTGTTGCACGGAGTTACGGGGTCGGGAAAGACGGAGGTCTATTTGAATGCGATGCAGACAGCTCTCGATAAGGGGCAGGGAGTTCTGTTCCTCGTTCCGGAAGTCGCCTTGACGCCGCAAACGGTTGGTCGCATTCGATCCCGATTCTCTCGAGATCCGCAAACGCAAACGGTCGTTTGGCATAGCCATCTGTCGGATGGCGAGCGTTTGGATGCTTGGATGTCCTTGGCGTCGGGCGCCGCCAAGATCGTTGTGGGGGCGCGTTCGGCGGTGTTCGCGCCAATTCCGAATTTGGGGCTGATTGTCGTCGATGAAGAGCACGAACCGGCCTACAAGCAGGATGAGACGCCTCGGTACCATGGACGCGATGTTGCGGTGTACCGAGCCCACCTGGAAGGCGCTCTGTGCGTCTTGGGATCGGCGACGCCCTCGTTGGAGAGTTTCCGAAATGTCCAACGAGGCAAGTACGCGATCGATCGTCTGACCCGACGGGTGGACGACCGCGAACTGCCGATGATGCATGTCGTCGACATGCGGCAGGAGATCGCCAGGACGCGCAAAGCGACCCAGTTGTCGACCTTGCTGATAGAGAAGCTGAGAGATCGTTTCGAACGGAAAGAGCAGAGTATTCTATTCATCAATCGCCGAGGCTACTCCTCGAGTATGATGTGCCAGGATTGCGGTCACATCGAAGTGTGCGATCACTGCAGCGTACCGATGACTTATCACCGGAGCGATGAGACTTTGAAATGCCATCTATGCGGCGCCGAGGACGATGCCCCGATGCGCTGCCCGAGCTGTCGCAGCACAAAAATCCGTTGGAAGGGGATGGGTACCCAGCGCATCGAAGACGCGGTTTCTCGAGTCCTGCCTAAGGCCCGGGTCGTTCGAATCGATGCGGATACGATGAGTCGAAAGCGATTGTTTCGTGAGATCCTGGGGGATTTCAGGTCGGGCAAAATAGATGTCCTGGTGGGGACTCAGATGATCGGCAAAGGATTGGATTTCCCCAATGTCACCTTAGTGGGAATGGTGGATGCGGATTTGTCGCTTCATGTACCGGATTTTCGCGCGAATGAACGAACCTTCCAATTATTGGTGCAAGTTTCGGGGCGGGCAGGACGAGGCGATTTGGCGGGAGAGGTTGTGGTGCAGACGTTTACGCCTCACGCGGATCCGATCCAGTTCGCTCGGCGAGGAGAGGTGGATTCGTTCCTGGAAGCGGAAGCGGAATCGCGTGAACGCTTTCGCTACCCTCCGTTTCGGCACCTGATTCGCCACGTTTTTCGAGGGCCTAATTCCGACAAGGTGTCTTTCTTCGCGGAACAGTTCGCCAAGCGCGTCGAAAAAAGCCTGGGGCAGCGGGTGGAGATGCGGGGTCCCGCTCCGTGCGCGATCGAAAAGATGAAAGACCACTATCGATTCCAAATATGGTATTTCGTGGAGAGCGTGGGGCCGATTATGTCCGAGCTCGTTGGAATCGCTTCCGAAATCAATTGGCCTCAGGATGTGATCCAAGTGGTGGACGCCGATCCCATGTCGCTCAGTTGAGGCAACGCTCAATCCTTGGAAGGCAATCGCTCCAAAAGATGCGGCAGCAGTCGTTCCGTTCGGATTCGGGCGCCTTCGGCGTTTGTGTGGTGGCTCGTGTCGTAAAAGAGCTCGATGTCCAATACGAACTCTTCGGGGGATCCGAGAAACTCGAAGCCGAACGAATGAGCGAAATCGGCGATGCGTTGGATGGTGGACCTGGCTTCCGGGCGATTTAGGTCGAGCTTCGGGTTTCTAGCCATAGGTATCCAAGACATAAACACACTAATGTTGTTTTGGGAGGTCCAGGATGAGAATTCGGAGAAGTCGGTTCGCGTCATTTCCGAAATTGGGGAGTCCTTCATCAGGTTGTAGTTGTGTTCGCCTCGCCAAAGCGCGTGGTTCGTATGGACGAAATCTCCATGCCGGTTTAAGGTCAGATAGTTGTAGTAGGCGGGAATTTTTCCCTCGTAGGCGCCTTCCCATTGAGCGTGTAGATTTTGAATGACTTGATCGGCGGACAGAGGCTTCAAGGACCGTTCGTAATGACCCGTCAGCGTGCCAACGCGGACGATGCTGCTCGCCAGGATCTTGCGCCAGGGCAGGCTTTTAAGAAACTTAGCCTTGCGGGGCAAGGATAGCGACCAAAAGAAGTCGGGATCCCAGATCGTGATTTCGTCGACCGCGTAGCTCGAGTAGTAGTCGCGAAAATACATCGAGTTCTCGAGGCCGAGAATTACGGCATCGCCGGGTTTTGCAAAGCGCCGGACTTCATCGAAGCAGTACTCGGACGGCATATTGACATTGAAGGCCAGGTTGACGACGTCGTAACCGGTTTCCTTGCGGATGAGTTCGGAATCGAATCCGAACCAAGCGCTGGACCCGCCTTGCAGCCAAAGAGTGGGCCCCTCGACGGAATGCGCGATATGGTGTTTGGCGATCCTTACTTCGCGATTCAAATGGTGTGGCCACCAGGGCATCCACAAGTGAGCGACGAACCATACGCACAGCAGGGCGAGTCCCACAAGTAGTGAAATGGCTAGGCTAAGGAGGAATCGTTGAGCGTTCACGAAATTGAGGAATCGGTTCAGAATCGGAAATATATGAAGGGAGACGATTGTACGGAACCGCTCTGTATTACGATGACCGTTACGATTGCAGCTGATAGAATGGCGGCCTTTAACGTCAATCGCGGCGAGTCGTCAATGGGGCGGGTAAGCCAGGATAGGGGCCGAGGCAAGCAGGTGACGATTGTTCCTGCGAATGCGATTTGAACAAGCGAAAGAACGGGCTCGGAAAATACGAAGTGACCAAGGTGCACGCCATTGATAAGCGCGGGATACCAGCCGAGGAAGTGGATGGCGTAGTGAGTGGCTTTCCAGGTTTCCATTGGTTCCAGCGCTCTCAAAAAATCGATCGTGGAGAGCGTTTCGGTAGTGATCCAACCGTCGATTCCAGCGAGGGATTCGAAGTAGAGTATGGAATCGGCTAGGGATTCGGCCCGGAATAGCGTCCAGCAAAGGGTGACGGTTAGGAAGGTCGCAAGCCAGCCCGCTACGCTGGGGAGAACGTAGCCAGTCTTCCGCCAAAGGTGGTTGACGGCCAAAAGCGATCCGTGGGCTAGTCCCCAGAGGAGAAACGTCCAATTCGCTCCATGCCAAAGCCCGGCTATGGTCATAACGAGCAGAAGATTAGCGTACTTTCGCAGGCTTCCAATCCGATTGCCGCCAAGTGGAATATACAGGTAGCGCTTGAAGAAGTAGGAAAGCGTAATGTGCCAGCGCCTCCAAAAATCGATTACGCTCCTTGCTCGGTAGGGGGACTTGAAATTTTCGGGAAGGCGAATGCCGAATAGCCTGCCTAGGCCAAGCGCCATCTCGGAGTACGCGGAAAAATCGAAGTAGATTTGCAGCGAGAACGCGAGTAGCCCAGTCCAGGCGACTAGGGCGCTAATGCCTCCCTGCGCGGATTGGGCGAAGGCAGCGTCTGCGATTGGGGCGAGGTTGTCGGCAATGAGAATCTTCTTTCCAAGGCCTATCGCGAATAGGCAGATACCGAGTGCGACATCGTCCAGTCGGGTCTTTCCGAAACGATGCGATTGGAGCTGTGGGATCATCTCGCCTGGCTGGACGATCGGACCGGCGATCAACTGGGGAAAGAAGGATACGTACAAGGCGTATTCGACCGGCTTGGCGATCACCATTCGACTCTCGAAGGTCGTGACGAGGTAGGAGATTTGCTGAAAGGTGAAGAACGATATCGCGAGCGGGAGTACGAACGAAGGGATCGCCAGATCCATTTCGAAAATAGATACTGCGATATTGGCGGTGAAACCCGAGTACTTGAAGACTCCTAGAAGGCCCAAATTAGCCGCAATTCCCCAGGTCAAGTGGTTCCGAGCGGATGCTCTCGATTGGGAACGGGCGATTGCCATCGAGCAGAGGTAGTTCGTGGCGATTGAACCCCAGAGCCAAAATAGATGCATTGGATGGGTCCACGCATAGAAGACCCAGGAGCAGATCAAGAGCCAAGCGATTGACGCTTCGCGGGACGCCTTGCGATCGAGAATCAGGAATACGGCCCAAGCGGCTGGCAAAAATGCGAAAATGAAAAGCGGGCTGAAGAAAAGCATCGAAACGGCCGGGAAGAGCTGCCTTTGAAAAGGCAATGGCGAATTCGGTCAAGCTGCGAAGGCAGGGAGGCCCTTTCTTCGTTTCTTTTCTGGGGCGACGACCGAATTCCCGAGGAATAGGGAAAAGCGCTCGCTAAATCGCTAAAGGGCTAGGCGCTGTAACCGATAGACTAGAGTGAAGACGCTATTTTTGCGTTTTCAATCGTCTTTTCGGCGAGTTAAAGCGCCATTAATCGAGCGACCTTACGCTCTTCCAATCGAGCCAGCGAACTCGAAAGGGAGAGCGCTCGATGGCTCTTTCGAACCGAATCGCGGTAAACCAAATCAACGACATTCTCTATAGCGGGCCGGTGCGATAGCATCGGCCCATTTGCGTTTCGCATCTAAGAGGTTGATTAATCGCTAGGCGCGCTCTCAAATCGAATTCCGATGCGGATATATTTTTTAGGCGTAGCGGGGACGGCGATGGGCAATGCGGCTTTGCTTTTGCGCGATTTGGGGCATGAAGTGATTGGCTCTGATCAAGCAGTGTATCCGCCAATGAGCGACATGTTGCGGGAGGCTGGAGTCGAAATTCTGGAAGGGTATAGCGCAAACCGTCTAGCTACGCTGAAGCCGGATTTAGTAGTGGTGGGCAATGCCTTTTCGAGAGGCAACCAGGAAGTGGAATATCTTTTGGATTCCCGCGCTATCGATTTCGCCTCCCTACCGGCAGCGTTGTATCGATTCGTTCTCAAAGGGCGTCGCAATATTGTGGTGGCGGGAACGCATGGTAAGACCACTACGACTGCGTTGACCGCATATCTGCTCGAGCGGGCTGGGGTGAATCCAGGTTTTTTGATCGGGGGAGCTCCTTTGGATCCGGAAAGAGGGTGGTCCAACGGATGTGTCGATTCGCCGTTCGCGATCGAAGGCGACGAATATGACAGCGCCTTCTTCGACAAGCGAAGCAAGTTTATACACTACGCTCCTCGTATAGCAGTTCTGAACAACCTGGAGTTCGATCATGCGGATATTTTTCGAGATCTGCAAGATGTCAGGCGGACCTTCGAGCATTTGACCCGCATCGTGCCTCGCAATGGCTACTTGCTTGCGAATGGCGACGACGAGAACGTATTGTCCCTCTTGCCCGTCCCGTGGACCACGGTCTACAAGGTGGGCGTATCGGCAAAGTGCGACTTACGTATTGAAAACTATCTGACAACTAGGTCTGGATCGTCCTTCGATCTCGTTTGGCAGGATAGGAAGTGGCTTTCGGTGGAGTGGTCGATGTCGGGGCTGTTCAACGCTCGGAATGCCGCCATGGCTTGTCTGTCGACCGCTCTCGCCATCGCGAAGGATGGGAATCCCCTTTCATTCGAAGCGAAGGGAATCGAATGCTTCCGCGGAGTGAAACGTCGGCAGCAGGTGCGATCCGAATCCGAGTCCCGGATCGTCATCGAGGACTTTGCTCACCACCCCACTGCGATTAAGGAGATTTTAGAATCGCTGAAGGAATGCTATCCCGAATGGACGCTCGTTGCGGCGTTCGAGCCACGAAGTAACACCTCTCGGTTGGAAGTGATGCGAGAGTCCATGGCGGAGGCCTTATCGGTGGCGAATCGAGTGATTGTGGGGGCGGCGAAGCAAAGCGCTGGGGACAGCGTGGAATTAGTGAATACGAAAGCGTTGGCTGAGGACCTGCAACGTCTTGGATCGAACGCCGAAGCATGCTCCAGTAATGAGGACGCGTTGAAGGCGCTCCGCTCCTTGGGGAATAATGGGGCGGAACGGTCCCTGATCGTCTTTCTGACCAATGGGTCGTTCGATGGAATCATCGATCGGTTCGTCGAGTCATAGAATCCAATCGACATTCGTTCGAGAAAGGCGTTGCGACTCCGCGCATTGCCAAGCTTGCCTTCGTTGGGAATAGCCTTTGTTTAGGCTCTCATGGCTACGCCTCCATTCCATTTCCAGAAGCTTTTCGAACTGAGCGATGACGATACGGAATATCGCCTCCTGACCGATGAGTTCGTTTCGGTCGATTCCTTCGATGGGAAAGAGATCCTGCGCATTGAACGGGCGGGTATCAGCCACTTGATTCGACAAGCCATGCATGATCTTTCCTTCATGCTGCGGCCGAAGCACTTGGAGCAAGTTGCAGCGATTCTGGAAGACGAGAGGGCCTCGGAGAACGATCGGCATGTCGCTTTGACATTGCTTCGCAATGCGGAAGTAGCCGCCCAAGGGGTCCTGCCGTTTTGCCAGGATACGGGAACGGCGATCGTCATGGCGAAGAAGGGGCAGCAGGTTTGGACAGGTGGCGATGACGAGGAAGCGATATCGAAAGGCGTATACGAGACCTACACCCGCGACAACTTGCGCTATTCGCAAACAGCTCCTCTATCCATGTACGAGGAAAAGAACACGCGAACGAATCTCCCAGCCCAAATCGACATCTATTCGACAGGCGGGTCCGAGTACAAATTCCTTTGCCTGGCCAAAGGCGGGGGATCTGCGAATAAGACTTTTCTCTACCAGGAGACGAAGGCCCTGCTTAGTCCAGAGAAGCTGGAAAATTTCCTTCTGGAAAAGATGGTGTCGCTGGGAACGTCGGCCTGCCCCCCTTATCACTTAGTGTTCGTTATCGGTGGGACTTCTGCCGAGGCTTGCTTGAAGACGGTTAAGGTCGCGTCGACCAAGGACCTTGATGGCCTGCCTGCCACAGGCAATGAGCATGGTCGGGCTTTTCGCGACATCGAGTTGGAAGAACGAATGCTCGAACGCGCTCGAGAGTGCGGGATCGGGGCTCAGTTCGGCGGGCGGTACTTCGCTCTGGACGTACGCATCATACGCTTGCCCAGGCATGGAGCGAGTTGTCCAGTCGGCATTGGCGTTTCCTGTTCGGCAGACCGGAATATCAAAGCGAAGATCAATAACGACGGATTGTGGGTCGAGCGCCTTGAAGGAGATCCGGGCCGCTTGATTCCGGCCTCCGCGGGTGGTCAGAAGGAGGCCGAGGTGGTGTCTCTCGACCTGAACCGCCCAATGAAGGAAATCCTATCGGAATTGACGGAGTACCCGGTACAGACGCGACTTTCTCTGAATGGAACGATCATTGTCGCTCGCGATATCGCTCATGCCAAACTCAAGGAGCGTCTCGATGCTGGCGAGGAATTGCCGCAGTACATCAAGGACCACCCAGTCTACTATGCGGGACCTGCAAAGACGCCGAAAGGCCTTTCATCTGGGTCGTTCGGCCCAACGACGGCAGGCAGAATGGACTCGTATGTCGAGCAGTTCCAAGCCGCAGGCGGTTCGATGATCATGTTGGCGAAAGGCAACCGTAGCCAGCCGGTCGTCGATGCCTGCGCCAAGTATGGCGGATTCTACTTGGGATCGATCGGTGGTCCGGCTGCGATTCTCGCCAAAGAGAATATCAAGAAGGTGGAATTGGTCGAATACGAAGAGCTCGGGATGGAGGCGATTTGGAAAATCGAGGTCGTCGATTTTCCGGCGTTCATTTTGGTCGATGACAAGGGAAACGATTTCTTCGAGCTGATTCGCAAGCGAAGCATTGGATATGGCCACTGATTAGCCAGCCGCTGACTGGCTCGCGTTGCCCGTTCGACCCATTAGCGAACGTCCCGGCCCTTCCAATTGGGCCGTTTTCGGGATGGGCAAAATTTTCCGTCGCCTAAATTGAAGGGAGACGCGGTCGTATCGATAGTCCGCAATTTTCTCTCTCCAGGCGCGAGCGCTCGGCGCAGAGCCGGCTCCCTAGGCCTTGCTCGCGGATAAAGTCATGACTGAGAGGCATGTAGTCCCTTCATTTACAAATTATTACCGGCGCGTTGGTGGAGTTTCTGCTTGGCAAGTCGAATCACCCACAATGACGATCCCGAGCGCAGGCGGGGTACATTTTTCCAGTTCCGTTATGCGACCCAAGAAGAACCTTCCACATGAAAGCAAACACCAACATTTGCGACGCTGATATTCGCGCGATTCGATGGCATCTCCTAATTCGGGAACGATTTGCCCTTCGCTTAGCGACTGCTTGGAAGCCAGACGCATTGACGGATTCGGAAAGGCCTGGAAAAACGTGAGCGATTCCCATCGAAATAAGGGAAATGGGGCCGATCCGATTGAAGGCGGGGCGGCTTTCGAAGCCGGACAGACGGTCGGCAAGCGCTTGGCGATTACTTCGGCCCTGTTCATCCTGCCGCTGATCGCGTTGGTGTGTTTGTACGTTACCAAGCTTAATGACGAGGTAGATAAGTCCGAAGAAGCGATAGAGGGGTTGGCTTGGATGGGGCGTTTAAACGCATTACGCGTCCCCATCGTCGAAAAGAACTCCGAGTTGGTCCTGGAGCACCAAGCCGTGGAAAACTCGATTTCCACCTTGGCGGACGATCTGCGAAGCGCCGGCTATCTGAACGATTCGGATCATGCTGAAATGGGCAAGGCGCTTCGAGATTGGAATACAGGGGAGGTGCAGGGCGGCTTGTCCTGGAGACTGCAGGCGCTTTCTGAAATCGAGAGAGGCGCATCTCGCATTCATGACGCATTGGGCGTTTCGCTCGTCGCGGCGCTCAAGCGTTCCGATGTTTCGGATCTTCTCCTGAATAAAGCGCCGCGCTTCAGCAAAGAACTTTATCTATTCAATCATCGGCTAACGAGCAGATTGAGAGTTACCGAGGTCGAGTTCAGCGAATATAAGGTCCAGCGTCGCTATCGCGAATTGTCATTGCTGAACTCGCAAGGCGAGGATCTCGATAATATATTCCAGCAGCTCTTGGCTTGGTCGGGAGATAAGGAATTGGATGAAACGCGCGTCGAGTTCGTTGGACGTTACGAACGTTACCTCGAGTTGGCATACGGTTTGCTTCATAAGAAGCGCGACTACGCTATGACCGAGCTCCATCTTCGTGGGCGCGAGTCGGATGTCAGTGAAAGTGAAATTCAGGAGCTTTGGGACGTTGGGAAATCGCTTTCGGTCGATGTTCTAAAGGCGAGCGAGCTATTGGAAAGCGCCATGGAAAATCGGATACTTGAATCGCGCGCGAGTATTCTGTTGGGTCGGAATGCGACTCTGGGACTCGTGGGCGTCCTTGGTGGACTGGCCTTGCTGTTGGCTCACTACATTCTGAAGAACATGTCGTTGGCCCAACAGAGGCTGAGCGTTCAGAACAATCAATTGGAAGCGTTGGTAGCCGATCGAGTGCGGGATTTGGAAGAAGCCAAGGCCCAAGCCGAAGCCGCTGCGGAGGATGCGGACAGCGAACGCGAAAAAGCGGTCGCTCTCAATCGAAATTTGGAATCTCAAACGGCCCGCGCGAATGAAATGGCGGATAAGGCGGTGGCGGAGAAGCATGCTAAGTCGGAATTCCTCGCCAACATGAGCCATGAAATTCGGACGCCCCTCAATGGCGTTATTGGAATGACGCGCCTCTTGCGCGATTCCTCGCTGGACGAGGGACAGGCCAAGTATGTCGAAACGCTGTCCCACTGTACGGAGACGTTGTTGGTCCTGATCAACGATGTGCTCGACTTTTCGAAGATCGAAGCCGGCAAGATGGATATCGAACACATGGAGTGCGACTTGGCGGATCTCGCTTCGGAAATCGCCAGCCTGTTCGCTCTAACGGCAAGCGAAAAGGGACTCGACCTTCTCTGCTCCTATCCGGTTTCGTTCGAACGAAAGCTCTTTTGCGATCCGTACCGCTTGAGGCAAATTCTTTCGAACCTGATCAGCAATGCGATCAAATTCACCAATTTCGGAAGCGTCCAATTGCGGCTACACATTGAAGAATGCTCTGCCGACGAGGCCTTAGTGCGATTTTCAGTGAAGGATACGGGGATCGGGATATCGGAAAAGGCCCTGGAGACTTTGTTTGAATCCTACTCGCAAGCGGAAGCGTCGACTTCTCGCCAATTTGGGGGCACAGGACTGGGCTTGGCCATTTCCAACAGACTCGTTGAACTCATGGGGGGCGAATTGATAGCGGAAAGCGAGGAGGGGACTGGTTCGGAATTCAGCTTTCGATTTGCGGTTAAGATTGGAGGGACCGTAGATAAGCCCCGCCACTTGCCCAGCGGCGCCTCGGACAGAGCGCTGGCGATTTTAGAAAACGAGACATTAGGGCGCCACGTCTCGAGCCTGTTCGAATCCATTGGAAGTCGCTGCGATTGGGTTAGCGACTTGGCAGACGACTTCGATCCGAGTGGCTATCGCAACCTTTTCATAGACTGCGATCGACTGGAGGCTCGCGCGCCGCGATTGCAGGAGTTGCTCGCGGATAGGCCCGATACGAAGCTGTTCGCAATAGGCCCGCGTTCGATAGATGAACTAGAGTCTGTCCGGGCCGATCTAGCCGGCGCGTTTACAACTCCGTACGATCCGTTCTCGCTCTTGGACGTATTGATTAAGGCGCATTCAGGCCGGAAGAAGCGTACTAGGAAAAAGGCCGTCGAGACGCCTTACTCGAAATTGTCGGTTCTTCTAGTCGACGATAATGAAATCAATCTCATGGTCGCTAAAGAGCTCCTGAAGCGAAAGGGCGTGGCCCCCCTTACCGCCCCTGGCGGCGAAGAAGCTTTGGCGCTTTGCAGTCAGCAGCGGTTCGATTTGATTTTCATGGATTGCATGATGCCGGTGCTCGATGGATACTGTGCCACGGAGGCGATCCGTTCCGACAAAGAGGGATTGAACGCGGATACGACTATTGTCGCGTTAACGGCGAATGCAATGAAGGGCGATCGGGAAAAATGTCTCGATGCCGGTATGAACGATTACCTTACAAAGCCATTGCGGCCGAGGAATTTGGATCGAATATTCGAACAATGGATAGAGATTTCGACCGAAGTATCGCCCACGATCGAAGAGCCCTTAAGCCAGCTGGATTCAAATGAAAATAGTCTAATGGACATGGCTGCATTCAAGTCCATATTCGGAGAAGACGAAGCGGTCTTGGCCTCTATGGTTGCCTCCTTTGTCGAGACGATGAATAAAATAGTCGAGCAGTTGGAGACAGAGATTTCCGATAAACAGGATTGGGAGGAGATGGAGTTGCTGACGCATACGCTGAAGGGCAGCTCTGCAAGCTGCGGAGCGACGCATCTGAACCAGGCTGCTGTCGATTTGGAGCGGGCGTGCAAGACCAGGAATTCGGAGGACCTTCAAGGTCTTTTCGAGAATTTGAAGCGTTCTTCGTCTCGAACCGCGAAAGCGCTCGAAGAAGCAGTCGACTAGTCGGTAGCTATCGGTTCGGCGATTCCGTATCGGGACGGCGTTTATCGAGGCGATAGGGTTGTGGATTGGACGGCGAATGCGCTTGTCTTAGAATTTAGGGATGCTTATCGCTAGCCTCTTTTCAACGAAGAGAGACCCATGTCGACGGAATTAGACCAAAGCTACGATCCAAAGAAAGTGGAGCCCAAGTGGTACAAAACTTGGGAGGAAAGCGGCTGCTTCGAAGGCGAAGTAAAGGACGACCGCGATTCGTTCACTATCATGATTCCGCCTCCGAATGTGACGGGCATGCTGCACATGGGGCACGTGCTAGACAATACGCTCCAGGATATTTTCATTCGACGGGCTCGCGTCGAAGGCAAGTCCGCCCTGTGGTTCCCCGGTACCGATCACGCCTCGATCGCGACGCAGGTGAAGGTCGAAAAGTCCCTCAAGGAGCAGGGAACGTCTCGTCGCGAACTGGGACGCGAGAAGTTCCTGGAAAAGGCCTGGGAATGGTCGGACGAGCACGGCGGTATCATTTTCAAGCAACTGCGCAATCTCGGCGCGTCGTGCGATTGGCGGCGTTCTCGTTTCACCATGGATCCCGATTACCAACAATCGGTTCTGGCTTCCTTTGTGGAACTCTACAATCGCGGTTTCATCTACCGTGGAAAACGTCTCGTCAACTGGTGCCCGGTTTCGCAGACGGCTCTTTCGAACGAGGAAGTCATCATGAAGCCCCAGAAGGGCAAGCTCTACAAGATGCGCTACGAAATCGTCGAGGAGCCGGGACGCTTCGTCGAGATTTCCACGACCCGTCCGGAGACGATCATGGGCGATACGGGCATCGCTGTTCACCCGGAAGACGAGCGCTATGCGGACTTGATCGGCAAGCATTGCTGGCGTCCATTTCCGCGAGCGGAAATCAAGATCGTCGCAGATCGCGCGGTGGAGAAGGACTTCGGAACGGGCGTTCTAAAGGTAACGCCGGCTCACGACCAAGTGGACTTCGACATCGGCAAGCGTCATGATCTTCCTCTCATCGATGTGATGAATCCGGATGGCACGCTCAACGAGCAAGCAGGCGATCCGTTCGCGGGCATGGAGCGTTTCAAAGCCCGCAAGGTTGCGGTCCAAAAGCTCGAGGAATTGGGTCTGCTCGTCGAGATTGAAGACTACGATAACAATGTAGGGTTTTCGGAACGGGCTGACGTGCCGATCGAACCGCGTCTCTCCGAACAGTGGTATCTGAAGTATCCGAAAGTCGAGGAAGCCAAGCGAGCGGTTGAGAAGGGCATTATCAAATTTCACCCGAAGCGCTGGGAAAAGGTCTACCTGCACTGGCTCAACAACATCCAGGATTGGTGTATCAGCCGTCAGCTTTGGTGGGGCCAGCGTATACCGGTTTGGTATCGGAAAGACGCCGACCGCAGCGATCCAGCTAATTGGCACGTCTCGGTCGACGGACCGGAGGATCCGGAAAACTGGGATCAGGATGAAGACGTGCTCGATACCTGGGCGTCGTCCAATCTATGGCCCTTCGCTACCTTTGGTTGGCCGAGCCAGGATCCTCAAGTCAAGCGAGAGCTGAACTATTTCTACCCGACCAGTATGCTGGTAACCGGATTCGACATCATCTTCTTCTGGGTGGCCCGAATGATTATGTCGGGGCTGGAATTGATGGGCGACGATAAGCAGTCCCTGACCGACGAAGAGATCGACCAGCGCGTTCCCTTCAAGGATGTTTTTATTCATGGACTCATTCGCGACTCCAAGGGTCGCAAGATGTCCAAGTCGCTCGGCAATTCGCCCGACCCTCTTGATCTGGTCGAAAAGTTTGGCGCGGACGGATTGCGTTTCGGAATCATAAATATTGCCCCGAGCGGCTCCGACATCCTTTTCTCGGAAGATCGAATCGAGATCGGTCGCAATTTCTGCACGAAATTGTGGAACGCCTGCCGCTTTCGCCAAATGTCCGGAGTATCGGAAAGCCAAAGCCTCGAGCAAATTGTCGATCGCCTCGCGAGTTCCCAATTGGAAGGCTACGGCAACTGGATCTTGCATCGCCTGTTGCAGACCATGGAAGATATCGAAGGGCAGTTCGAACGCTTCGAAATGCATCAGCTTACCCATACGCTTCACAACTTCTTTTGGGGCGATTTCTGCGATTGGTACGTCGAGGCAGCTAAGTCGCTCCTCCAGTCCAAGGAAGACCCGCGTCACGATGCGGCGCTCGCGGTATCGGATTTGGCGATACGCCAATCTCTGCTTCTGCTGCACCCGGTGATGCCGCACATTACGGAAGAGCTCTGGAGCGGCATGGGTTATTCCCAAGGAAGCGGATTCATTCAAGATAGCGGCTTGATGAAAGCATCCGAGTTGAAGGCGCTTTTCGAAGCGAAGGGCGTATCCGTCGATTCGGAAGCCGCTGGACGTATCGAGCAAGTTAAGGAGTTGATCACGCAAGCTCGGGCTACCAAAGCCGAATACAATGTCGCTTCCAAGCGGGATGTAACGCTCTTCGTTGCCCCTGCGGATACCTCGAGCGGGGAAGTCATCCAGGGCAATTTGGATGCGATCAAGAAATTGGCGGGAGCGGCCACTATTGAAATCCGGGAAAGGGTGGAAAATCTACCCGGATCCGTTTCGGCTCTCGGCACGGTTTATTTGGACCTATCCAGCGCCGTAGACGTGGAAGCGGAAAAGGCCCGTCTCAGCAAGGAACTCGAAAAACTTGCGAAGGCGATCCAGGCTGGCGAAGGCAAGCTCAGCAATCCCAAGTTCGTCGACAAGGCGCCCCCTGCGGTAGTCGAGGGCGTCCGCAAGCAGTTCGCCGAAACGCAAGCCAAGCGCGACGAAATCGCGCGATTGCTGGAGAGCTTGTAGACTATTCGCCTCCGCCATTCGCTCAGGATCCTCCGAGCGCATACAGGGCCCAGTCCCTTCGAATCGGAGGCTGCGCTTTCGGCTTGGAGCGATTTCTGCCACAAAACTCATCAACGTTGATGAGTTTTGTGGCAGGGAGAGTCGAGCCTGGCAAATTTCCACTCAATCGGTCGCTTGACAGAGTCGTTTTCAGGGTTAGAGTTAATATACTATAACTTAATGGATTTAATGGAGATTAGGGTTGGCGCAAATTTAGAGGAAAAATCGTCCCTGCAGGTGGACTTGGAGTCGGCGACTCCGCAGGAACGCGTGAAGTGGGCGGCAGAGATGTTTGGAGACGAGCTGATCATGACGACCAGCTTTGGGACGCACTCGGCGGTCATGTTGCATTTGGTCACTTCGGTAGTGCCAGACATTCCCGTGGTATTCATCGACACGGGCTACTTGTTTCCCGAGACCTATCGTTTTGCTGCGGATTTGACCGAAAAGCTGAATCTCAACGTGAAGAAATACCGCGCCCATTCGTCGGCGGCCGAGCAAGAGGCGATCCACGGTCGACTCTGGGAAAACGGCCCCGATGGGCTCAAGCAGTACAATTTGACGAACAAGGTCGAGCCGATGGCTCGGGCGGTCAGGGAACTCGGGGCCAAGGCCTGGCTCGCGGGCCTCCGACGGAGCCAGGGCGATTCGCGGTCGAGTCGTCCAGTGGTCGAGAATCAAAATCGCATGACGAAGGTCTACCCGATCTTGGATTGGGACAATCGAAGTATGCATGCGTACATGACGGAGAATGGATTGGATTACCACCCGCTCTGGGACCTAGGCTATGTTTCGCTGGGCGATTGGCATAGTACTAAGAAACTGGAAACAGGGATGACCGAATCGGATACGCGTTTCGGCGGTCTAAACCGAGAGTGCGGACTGCATGAGGCTTCCGGCAATGTGGATTTCCAAATCTAGTACGCTCGCTTCGCGCTTCGCTCGAGTCAGCCGCAAAACCTGAGCGTTTTCGTCTCTGCGATTTAAGCCCAAGGCGTTTCGAGAGGAAGCTCGAGGCGAAAGGTCCTTCCCATTAAAATTACAACCTTGTAAATTTAACGGTATACGAATGGGCGTGAAAAAGCCGCATTCCTGCAGGAAGGCGGCTTTAAAAATTCGTTTGCGGGGAGGCTTAAGCCTTTTCCACGAGGCCGGCTTTGATGGCCTTCACGCTCACCCACATGCGTTTTACCTGGCCAGAGGGGAGGCGTACTTTAATGCGCTGAAGGTTGGGACGGAACTTGCGTTTCGTCGCTTTCGTTACGTGTGTACCGATACCGCCGCTCTTTTTGCTCTGACCTTTACGGTGGATAGTGCTGCCGGTTGTGGGACGCTTGCCTGTAATTGCGCAAATTCTTGCCATGTCGGAAATTGATTAAGAACGGAGGAAAAAAGGCTAGGGGCCCTCGCTTGGCAAGCAGTTTTTTCAATGAATTGCTTTCCGTCTCGAGAGCGGGTCATTGGAAAGCGAGAGGGCTTCGTGGGATTCCCTGGATTCGAATCATATTCAGGTTCGTATCCCGCTGATTGCCTGAAACTTCTGGCCCATGAGACTGGGATGGACGAGCTGTCGCAGTTGGTTTTTGGCAGGGCTGCTGAAGCCAGGTCCGGAAGCGAAGGTCTCTTCGATGAATCGGGGAGCCCGTTTGAGGGCGAAGGACTCTTGGCTCTCGAGAGCAATATCGTCAAAGCCGCGTTTTTCGAGCGCCGACTCCAGCCAATCCCAGCAAATGTGGCAGGTCAGGTCTTGCTGGCCCAGAGATTCGAGTAGGTTTGGGACTTGTTTATGGTTGCGGTATGCTCGGGCGGTCCCCTGAGGAGTATCGTAGCAAAGGGCTTTCCATGTTTTGCCGTAGTCGAATGCGATAAAGGCGCCGGTCCAGGGTGGTTCGCATATAGAGTTTAGGAGGGTGACTGCGGTGACGGGCAAATCCACGGTGTAGCCTTCAGGGGCGATATCCGGCAGTTGGGCAACGTAGGACTGAATTTCCGTGGAAATGGACTGGCGGCTCGACAGCTGGATCCCGTTGCCAGACAAGGAAACGCCTCGTTCTCTCCAGGCGTTTCCTTCGAAGCAAACGCTGTAGAAAGGCTGGGCGTCGAACAGCTCGTTCGAAAAGACGACCAACGGTCCCTCGAGGGCGATGTTCTGACCCAATCGGAACGTTCGAGTCGACTGGAAGGGATGGGTCCGATTGCGAAGCAATGCGGCCTCGGGTTCGGCGCCGATTTCGACGAAGACAGCTTGATCGGGCTGTATCTGGGTTCGTTCGAGCAAATCGCAAGCGGCTTCCACTAAAATGGGCGCGAAGGCATCGGCAAGATTTGTAGCGGTGTAGAAATCGCTGGAGCGGTCTCTTCCCACTCGATGGCGGGTTTGGCGATAGTAGCCGAATTCGGGATGATAGAGGGCGATATCTACGAATTGATCCATGGTCAGGAACCCATTTGGATCGGACGCGTCTTCTAGAGCTTGCCGAATGAGCGGCGATGCTATTTCAGTGAATCCCATAGGAATGGGCCGACTCTTGAGCGGATCCTCTACAGGGCAACTCCCAAGTAGCTCGGGTCCGGGAATGAGAGTCCTAAAGCGAAATCTATGAATCTTTACAAGCGGATAGCGATATTGAGCGCGATAGCGATTTTCTTTGCCTTGGTCTACCAATTCACTGGTGCCGTCGTTCAGCAGGGAGGCGTCGGTTCGTATTTGGAATCGCGACGCAAGGCAGTCGAGCTCAAGTCTGCGCTTTCTCTGATTAACGCGTATTACGTGGAAGCGGAGTCCGCCGAGCTGGAGGCTCTGACCGAGTCGGCTTTGGTTGGAATGATGGAATCGCTGGACCCGTACTCGGAATACTTGGATTTCGACCGTTTTCGGGAATTGGAAGAGGAGACCAGACAGGAATTCGGCGGAATCGGCGTTCAAGTCGAGATGCGGGATGAATACCTTACCGTGGTCGCTCCGCTCCGAGGGTCTCCGGGCGAACGGGCCGGTCTGTTGCGGGGCGATCGTATCGTCGGGGTGGATGGCGAGAGCATCAAGGGGCGAGGTCTCGCGGATTCGGTGGCGGAATTGAAGGGCAAGCCAGGAACGAAGGTCGCGATTTCAATCGAGCGAGACGACGTTGAAGAAGCGTTTCTGGTGGATATTGTGAGAGCGTTAATCGAGGTTGATAATGTTCATGATACGAAGCTGCTAGCGAGCGGTATCGGCTACCTTCGAGTTTCCCAATTTGGAGGACGCACAGGGGAGGAGGTCGCGGAAGCGATCGAGTCTCTTCTAAATGAGGGGATGGAGGCGTTGATAATCGACTTAAGAAATAATCCGGGCGGACTACTGGATGCGGCGGTTGAAGTTGCGGAGCTCTTTTTGCCTAAGGACGCATTGATAGTCTACACGCAAGGAAGGCACGAGGCTATGAATGAGGAATGGCGGGCGAACGCGTCTGGGTCGCCGTTCGCATTCCCGCTGGCCTTGCTCGTGAATCCGGGATCCGCGAGCGCGTCTGAAATTGTAGCAGGCGCCTTGAAGGACTCGGATCGGGCAACGCTTGTGGGCGACAAAACCTTCGGAAAAGGCTCTGTGCAAAGCGTATTGCCCTTGAACGACAGCGCGGGAATCAAACTGACGACAGCGCGGTACTATACCCCCGGAGGCTATGTGATTCATGACAATGGCGTGGAACCGGATATTGCAATAGAGATTACGCCAGAAGAGGAGGGACGCTTGGCCTTGCAGCGAAGCCGCTTGGATACGATGCCTTTAGAGGAATTCGTGGAGCGCTACGAATTCGAGCCTATCGAAGACTTGCAATTGGAAGCCGCCAAGAAGCTGCTTCGCGAATCGCTGGAAAACGAGCGAAAGTGATTCTAGGAATCGAGAGTTCATGCGACGAATCGGCGTTGGCGGTTCTCGATCGGGATCAGGGACTGGTTGGAGAGTGGGTGAGCAGCCAGGTGTCCTTGCACGCCGAATACGGAGGCGTCGTCCCTGAACTGGCCAGTCGGGAACACCTGGCGAATTTCGGTCCGTTGCTCGAGCAGGCGAAGCGGTCAGTGGATTTAGCATCGATTCGAGAGATCGCCGTGACTTCGGGGCCAGGGTTGGCAGGATGCCTCGCTATGGGCTTGTCGGTCGCCAATGCGCTTTCCATCGCCTTAGGTGCGCCGGTGTACGCGGCGAATCACCTGCGGGCTCATGCTCACTCGGTATTTATTTCGGAGTTTCATCGAAGCCCTTCCAGCTTCGACGCGAACCTGTTGAATGCGCTCCCGCATTTGTCCTTGGTGGTTTCAGGCGGAAACACGCTTCTAGCCTATATCGATGTCGATCGGAATCTCGTATTGCTGGGGCAAACAATCGACGATGCGGCGGGCGAAGCCTTGGACAAGGGCGCCAAGCTGCTCGGTTTGGGCTACCCGGGAGGGCCTAAGTTGGAAGCAGCGGCCCGCGAAGGCCGATTCGACGCTTACGAATTTCCGAGAGGCCTATTGGGGAAACCGAATCTCGATTTCAGCTTCTCCGGTTTGAAGACCAGTCTGCGCTATTTGCTGGAAGGGCTTTCCGATGAGCAGCTTCAGGCGGGTTTCGCCGATGTATGCGCTTCGTATCAGGAAGCGGTAGTCGATATATTGATACGAAAAGCAAAGCGGGCTTTAGAGATGACTCCCTATCGAAGCATGGGACTTTCGGGGGGAGTGTCGAACAACGGATTGTTGCGGGATCGATTCGTCGAGTTGGCGAATCGAATGAAGGTGGCTCCGTTGCTTGCCGAGCGTCGGCATACGGGCGACAATGCCGGCATGATCGCCTTCAGCCATTTATTCGAAGGGCCCAGTTCTTGCGGAGACAGAATCGACATCGCCCCCAGCGCGACTATAGAGACGCGTCTAGTCTGAAGGCGTCGCGGGTTCCTTGGCAGGGCGTTTCCGAGTAGCCTTTTTGGCAGCCTTCCTAGCCGCTTTTTTAGCTGGAGCTTTTCGAGCCGCTTTTTTGGCGGCTCTCTTCTTGGGAGACTCTAGTTCCGCCCCGGACTCCGGCGACTCCTTCGTGGGGGCCGATTTTCCCGGTTTTCGACTAGACGGTTTGCTCTCGGTCTTTTTCGGCGACTCGTTGGATTGCTCCCGCGGAGCGTTTGCATTCTCTTTGGAGGGGTGCGTTCGTGTCTCGCCTGGTTTCTGGGTCGAAGCGGATTCGCTGGAATGGGGGTCTTCTAGACGCCGTCCACGTCTCGATCCTCGGGAACGGCGGCGTTTGCTACGGTTGTCTTCCGATTCTTCGTCGCTTTGCCGGTCGGCGTCGAATGCCATAGGTTCCGGGACCGGGTCCGTATCGAGGTAAGCGTCAATGTCGAATCCGGGTTCGGAAAAGCGCTTTACAATCGAATTGTAGACTTTGAAGCTTGGGTGAGTGACGTCGGCAAGCAGGCTGTAGAAAAGGCTCTCGGTGGGCAAAACCTGGCATCCGAGGGCTCTCAAGGCATCCAGCGCATAGGGCGCGTCCTCTTCCCGACGGCACCCGAGGGCGTCGACCAGGAACGTAATATCGATATCTTCATCAACCGCTTGCAATCCGGTTTGGTACACGCAAACAGGTGTTTCCAGGCCGCAGACGATGAGGTGGTAGATTTCGTTGTCGCGAAGGTAGCGCTCGATCCCTGGGGCGTTTAGCGCGGAGAAGCTTTGCTTGTGGAAAACGCGGGGCGATCGGGCCCGCTTGAGGAGTCTTTCGTTCGTATGCCCGAGCTTTTGCGGGACCTGTTCTGTGACGAGCGTGCGTATCCCGAGCGCTCGGGCGGCATCGATCGCGAAAGCGCAACGACTGATGAACTTCTTTTTGTCGTCAAGCGTTTCGATAAAGCAATCTTGAGCGTCGAGCACGAGCAAGGCGATAGAGTTGATCAGTTCGTTTCGGTCCTGAGGATCCTTCGGCATTGAGGGGGTGGATAGAGTCCTGCGGCATATTAATCAATAAGAAGAGCGAGAATTTTCTAGCCAGGTTCGAAATGGCTCGAATAGTGGGCGTTATGGAACTTCACATCCCACCCGTTTCCAAGAAATCCACATTGAGCGATACGGTCTTCGAAAAGGACGATCGCGTGGTGAGCTTGCTGGTTCGAGTGGGCCAGGAAGTCGAGCGCGTGGATATTCTGGAAAGCGAGGAAGAGCGCTGGGAGGTTCAAGGGGAGCCTATTTGTCGGTGGACTTCGATTTTCAAACCGAAGTCGAACGACGACAAGGAGGCTCAAGAGGCATTGAAGCTCACGGCGGACAATTTGTTCATCAGCCTATTCGATGGCGAAGAGGGACCGACTCAGGAAAATGCCAAACTGAAGCATTTGCTGGGATTGATGTTGGAGCGTCGTCGTCTGCTTCGGGTCAAGGAGCGAGATGCGACTTTCACGCGATACGTTCACCGACCTACAAAGAACGAATACTCCGTTCCTAACGTCGAGTTGGACCCTCGGTTTTTCATCGATAACCAGGAAAAGCTAGCGTTCTTGGATACGTCTCCTTCGGAAGCTCCGATTGTCGATAAGTCCAAGGAGAAGACCGCGTCGTCGAGCTAGAAGATTCCGTCCTGGGCTAGCGATACCAGCGGGGCGTGGTTGCGATTTCTCTCGGCTTAGCAAGCGTAAGCGACTTGGGTCGCTTTCTTCTGAAGGGAATGCGAACGCCAAGGGCAACCCGAGTCCGATGTTCGGCATGTATCCACATTTCGTTGCAGGCCTTCAGGCTGAAGGTCTCCAGTTTTGCGGCGCAGGAATAGCGTTGTTGGCGAATTCTGATGAGCAAGCTTTCCTCGCATCGCGCGATGTTGGCATCTTCATCGCTGGGAATAGAGGCGTTGCGATAAAGAAATTCGACTTTGCCCAAGCGCGTGATGCCTGCTGCTATAGGCGTTCGTTTGGCATTGGCTTGTAGCGAGCTGCGAATCGCAAGGGCCAATGTCGCGGCAAGCTTACTCGATTCGATCTCGGCTCTCGTTCGTCGTATTGGACCGTGGAAGGGCATTTCTCGAGACGCTTTGGGCTGGGAAGCTCTTCATATGAGGGGGTGTCCGCAAGGGGGAGTCAACGGTTATTGGAGTCGACCGTTGTCTAGGGCCTGGTCCTTCATTCGGAGTATTGACGCGCGAGCGGATTTCGTAAGGCTGATCGCCCTTTCGTTTGCGATCGGCACTTGGATTGCGAGCGCCTTGAAACCTACTAGCAATCAAATGGCATGAGCGACCCAGCGCAAATCTTGCGAGACCATCAGCCTTCGAAGGAGTTCTTCGTCGGCATCGATTCGGACGGCTGCATCTTCGACAGCATGGAAATCAAGCACAAGGAGTGCTTTGCGCCCATGTTCATCAAGCATTGGAATCTTCAATCCGTCAGCAAGTATGCTCGGGAGGTTTGGGAGTTCGTGAATCTCTATTCCAAGAGTCGTGGCTGCAATCGCTTTCCGGCGCTGGCTTCGGCGATCGCGTTGCTAGACGAGCGTCCCGAGGTTGCCGCTCGCAATGCCAAAATGCCTGATCTTTCGGCCCTTGAAGAATGGATGGCTCGGGAATCGAAACTAGGCAATGAAACGCTCAATTCGGAGGTCGCTGGAGGCATCGAAGGACTGGCTCCAGTGAAGGCCTGGTCGGACGGGGTCAATGCGGCGGTGAAGGACATCGTGCACGGAGTGCCTCCCTTCCCTATGGTGCGTGAAACCTTGGGTAGAATCAATGAACGTTCGGATGCGATGTGCATTTCCCAGACTCCGGTGGATGCGCTCGAACGAGAGTGGGAAGAGCATAGGATTCGCGAATACGTATCCGTAATAGCGGGACAGGAACGCGGCACGAAAGTGGAACACTTGGATCTTGCTGCCAAAGGAAAGTACGCCGACGAAAAGATACTCATGATTGGCGACGCCCCTGGCGATCGAAAAGCGGCAAAAGCCAATGGCGCGCTCTTCTATCCCATCAATCCAGGATCCGAGGAAGAGAGCTGGGAAAGGCTTCATGACGAAGCCTTGGACCGCTTCTATGCGGGGACCTATGCGGGCGCCTACGAGAAAGAGCTCGAGGATGCATTCGAGGCGTCTTTGCCGGAGTCTCCCCCCTGGAAGTAGGGCCTCTTTCGTAATTCCATTGTCTTCGCAGCCCCTAGGCCCGCATCAGGGAAGGCATCTGGAACACGCTATTCCCTTGGTCTATCGGTTGTTACTGAGGGAGTAGCCCTAACTAATATCGAGGCTTTGCCCTTGACCTAGGAGTATATCCGTTCACTTTTTTACAAGTTGGTCGTTACTTCACGAATGATGCGCTCGCTCCTAGCAACTCTTGTTTCCGCATGGGTCCTTATCGGATCGGGCAGTACGCTTGGGCAGGAGAGCGACGCTAGCGAAATTAGTATTGCCGTCGTGCCGAAGGGCACGGATCGAGAGCGTTGGCAAGCGATCCACGCAGGAGCTATGAAGGCCAGCGAAGAGCTCGCTCAGGAAGGGTTGGTCGTCAATATTCTTTGGAAGGGCGAAGCGAACCTTGGTCGAGACGAGCAAATCCAAGTTGTGGATACATTTACGGGAAGGCGACTCAATGGGATTCTCGTGGCCTCTTTGGATGAGGCTATGTTTTCCAGTCGTACCGAAGTGGACGCGAATTCCGACCTGCCGATGATCTATATCGACTCGGCCTTGGATGCGGACCGCCCAATTAGCTACGTGGCCACGGACAATTTTCAAGGGGGGGCTATGGCAGCGGATCGGGTAGGTCAGTTGATGGAAGGCGTGGGCAACGTTATTGTGCTTCGGCATCGTCAGGGCGATTCGAATACGGAAGCGCGCGAGGCGGGTTTTATCGAGCGCGTGCGCACTCAGTATCCATCTATTCGATTGATATCCATAGATCAGTATTCAAGCGAAGAGGACGACCGAGCATCCGGCGCTTCCGAATATCTGTTGAATCGATACGGGCGTCGGGTAAACGCGATATTCGCTTCGAGCGCGATCGGTACGGATGCGATGCTTTCGGCTCTGAGGAGCTTCGAGTTGTCGGAGCAAGTGTTTCTTGTCGGTTACGAAGCCTCCGAGGCGTCTTTATCGGCTATCGAGTCCGGAGAAATTCAGGGGATCATCGTTTCGAATCCCTACCGGATGGGTTATTTGGGAGTGACGACGCTTGTGGACAATATTCAGGGCGGAAATACGCCGACTATCGTCGATACGGGGGTGACATTGGTGACTCGGGCGAATCTGGAAAGTCCGGAAGTGCGCGAAGCATTGGGCGTGGAAGCGAGTCCCGCGACTGTGCAGTGACGCGGTTTGCGTCGTTCTTGCCAAGCCGGATTGCGAAACTCAGTTTAGGGTATGGCCCGAACTAAGAGAGGCTTTCCGAAGCAAATATACGTGTTAATCGCTGCTGCGATTGTTCTAGGGTTTCTATTGCTGGAAGTGGGGCGGCAAACGGAAACGGAGTACGCGGCGCGGAGCCTAATGGAGGCGGAGCTGATTTTGGGAATACCGCAGATTCCTGATTTGGTGGGTTGGCCGAAGCCAATGCGCGATCGGCTGCGAGAGCTGCACGAGGAATTTCAGTACGAGAGCCGGCGCCTCGAGGCCCTGAAGGGTTTGGGTACTTTCTACTTCATCAACGGCTTCCAGGGGCAGGCTAGGCAGTGTATGGAAGCCCTCAGCAAGATCGAGCCTGGGGAGGCGCGATGGCCTTACTTTCTGGGGCTGGCGACCGAAGATTTCCAAAACAAGTCGATCGCGATCGAGGCGTTCAGGCGGAGCGCTGCTATCGATCCTCGATACCCGAATACGCGATACCGGCTTGCTCACGCCTTGCTGGCTTCTGGCGAACGGGTCGAATCGACCGCATTATTGGAGGGCTTGTCCGAGGAGGGTGGATGGGAGGCATGGGCTGCCTATGGGCTAGCCACGGGCTATGCGATGGAAGAGCGGTTCGAAGCGGCCTTGGAAGCCTTGGATAGGGCGATCGCCTCGGATCCCTCTACCCGTTCGTTTTACGTTCTCCAGGAAGAAGTGGCCCTGTTTTCGGGCAATCGCGAAGCGAGGCAATCCGCGCGGGGTAGATACGAGAGTCTGCCCTTCGACCGAGAACCCTTTGATCCCTGGACGTTTTCCCTTTGGAAGGAATGTCACGATGCCTTCCGCCTGTTGCGCTTTTCGCGGGAACTGGAATTGGCGGGCGATCTTGCGCGTTCGCTGGACCTGCTAGAGCGCGCTGCTGCGGTTGAACCTGATAACGAAGCGGTGGAAGAGGCGGCGCTCAGGTTACGAGATCTTTTCGAAAGGGCCCAGTAGCCGCCTCGTATTTCGAGCGAATTACGTCGGGAAACGACTACTGTGACTAAAGCGTTGCGAACGCGTTACGCCAATGTAAAAACGGCGAGTCGCAGATTTTGTGTCGGAGGGTCATGCCGCTTTCTCTGAAACGGGAAAGGTCAGATGCGTGCAAACGCGGCGCCTGATCCCCGTAACAGCAAAACCAAAACTACTATGCGAACGCTCACGTTCTTATTCGCGAGCGCGATCCTTGTGCTCGTGCCCATCGCTACCGCTCAGGATGACACGACTGACATTCTGATTCAAGTTCTGCTCCGCAAGGGCATATTAACCGATTCCGAGGCTTCGGAAATTCGCCAGGAGGTAACTGCGGTTGCCGAAGCGCAGAATGCCGAGATCATCGAAACCGCGGTGGCCGAGGTTAAGAGCGCCTACAGCGGCAGCTCTTCGGTCGGGAGCGTGCCCCTGCCGAGCAAGCTTTCGAATACAACGCTGACTGGAAACGCCCGCTTCCGCTATCACTACGAGAACGCGGAAAGCCGATCCGGCGAAAACAATAACCGTTCGCGTTGGCGTTACCGTATTCGTCTTGGTTCGATCTACCAATTCAGGGCGAGTCCCTTCTCATTGGGCGTTCAGCTCGAGACGGCGACTTCGAACGACTCGAACAACGCGAATTTCGGTGGCTTCTTCGATAAGGCTGGCGGGGGCGTCAATGTGGGGCGCATGTACCTCAACTACAAGGGCGAGGACTGGAATGTTACTTTCGGCAAGCACGCGAGTCCTTACTGTTTGCCGAAGATGCTCTGGGATGGCGATTTGAACATCGAAGGGCTTTCCGAGTCGATTTCTCGCGGCAATTGGAAATTCGTTCTGGGACAGTACATCATCGATGAAGAGAACGAATCGAAGGAGGTCCCCGGAGGTCAATCCGTCACGGACGACGCCTTGCTCATGGCCCAAGCGCAATGGACCAATAACGAAGGCTTGGTCATCGCTCCGATCGCTATGGCGTCGACGGGCGGCAGCTCCAACTTCTCCGAAAGCGGCACCTTTTCTGGCGCGAACTCGGTGCCGTACTTCCACGATTTCGCTGTGGTCGGGGTTCCTTTCGAATACGGATTCAGCGCAGGCAATGGGCAGAAGCACAAGATCTTCGGCGCTTGGGGCGTGAACCTCAAGGGAGACGAGCTCGTCAACGATCCCGACTCTCCATTCTTCGGAGGAACGGTAGGACAGAGTTCGAAGAATCAGTTCGCCAATTTCGGCTACCAGATCGGTTCCGCCAAGAAGGCGGGCGAAGATCAGTGGAGCGCGGAGTACCGTTTCATGGAAGCGGGCGGCTACACGCCAAATCTGCCGGACTCGGACTGGGCCAAGGGTCAGGTCAATCAGGCAGGCTACGTTATCAACTACAAGCGGATGTTCACCGACTTCTTCAATCTGAGCGTCACCTACCTAGTGGGCGACAGCATTGACGACGACTACTTGGCTCCTCCAGGCAGCAAGGGCAATACGCAGGTCTTGCTCGTCGACGGCGTCGTGGCGTTCTAGTTGGCTCCGCCTAATCCATACGATTCGAACCCCGAAGGGTTTCTCCTTCGGGGTTTTCCTTTGCTACGGAAATGGCGCAATCGAGAGAGCGGAAACCGCTTTGTAACCGGAATGTAACAGTACGGGGGTTGGCGTTTTCCCAGCGCCCTGCAATTTCCAACCGTTATTTAAATACGCCGTAATAAACGCTAACGCACTATGAACATTTCAAAGACACTTCGACTGGGCCGTATGGCTGTGGGAGTCGCTACTTTTCTTGTCTCGCTCTCTTGGGCGCAGGCTGCGGAGAAGATCGTAATCAAGGGTTCGGATACCTTAGGCGCGAAAATGGTCCCGCAGATGGCGGAAGAATTCAAGGCGATGAAAGCGAAAGAGGGCGTTAGCGTCATTTTCGAAATCGCAGCGGAAGGGTCATCGACGGGCGTCGCCGCTGTGATCGATGGCACGGCGGATCTAGGCATGTCCAGTCGCGATGCGAAACGCACTGAAATTTCAAAGGGGCTGCTCGAAGGAGTGAAGATGGAGCCGATCGTGGTGGCGAAGGACGGAATTGCGTTGGTCGCTCACGAATCCAATCCGTTGGACGAGATCAGCCGTCGCGAAGTGGAGAAGATCTTCACGGGCGACGTCGACAGCTGGACATCCATCAATGGAAAGTCAGGCGGCATTTCGATCTACACGCGGAACACTTCCTCCGGGACCTATGCGGCCTTTCAGGACATGGCCTTGCGGAAACGCGACTATGCCTCGTCTTCGCAGAAGATGGCTGGAAACGAGCAAATTGCTTCCGAAGTCGCGAAGAATCCTAATGGCGTTGGTTACGTCGGCCTAGCCTATATCGGAACTCCGGGCGTCAAGGTGCTTCCCGTAGAAGGCGTCATGCCGGACAATGCGGACTATCCGTTTGCCCGTCCGCTCTACTATTACTTCGATGCGAACAAGGACCTGCGTCCGATCGTCAAGGATTTCGTGGATTTCTGTTTGAGCGCCAAAGGGCAGAGGATTGTCGAAGCGGTGCACTTTATTTCGATTCTGTAACGTAGGCTCTTCTTTTGTCGTTGCGTGGCGGCGCCATAATGGGCGGAGTGATTGAAATTCGTCGCGAAAATGAACGAAAGCGAGTCAGAGAATCGGTATGATCTGAGTTCCCGCCGCAAGAAATTCCTGGGATTGACCTGGGACGATGCGCTCAAGGGGCTGTTCGGCGGCAACGCCTTGGTGTCGATTGTCGTTCTGGGTTTAATAACGCTCTTTCTCTTCAAGGAAGGGGTCGGCTTTTTCGGTCAATACCGTGAAAGCCTGAGCCTCAATCGACAGTCCGGCCTGGAGTACGTCGAGCGGATGCGGGAAGAGCTAGAGGCCTTTTCTTCCCTCGAGAAGTACTTAAATTCGATTCGATCGGAGCAGAGCGAACGCCTCGCCGGGCAAGGACTTCCCTTTGCGGAAATCAAAGCGGCCCTGCGGGAAGACGAAGACTTCTATTACGATTTCGAAGATCTGGGGTTGCCGCTCAGGGATTTCATTCTCGAGTCCAACGAAGTGGTGATCGCTGCTCGCGACAGTTATAAGGAGATGATAGATCTCAGAGAGCATCGCGAGAACCTGATCGATGCCGGGAAGAGGGAAGAAGCGGCGTCTCTTGTTATTCGAGAGGTCGATTTAGGAATATTCTTCGAATTGGTAAAATCGGAAGAGGCGACCTTTTTCGAGATCAACGCAACCCTCGCTCGCGAGATTCCAAGGGTCCTGGAACGCGCTCCGGAATACGGTGTGTCGTCGTTGGACTCCAAAGTAGAGCGCTTCAAGGAACTCGCGGCCATGTTCGTCGAAGAGCTGCCCAATTACGAAGCGCGCCTGGGCGAGTGGGACCGGGACGAGCCGGTAGGGATCAGCGAGGCCTTTACCTCATTCGTCTTCGGAAAGAAGTGGGTCACCAATAGCTCGGTACAGGACTGGTACGGGATCGTGCCGCTATTCTCAGGTTCTCTGCTCGTGGCCCTGATTGCGATGGCCTTTGCCATCCCTTTGGGAGTGGGCGCCGCGATTTACGTCAATCAAGTGGCTAACCCGATCGAGCAGAATTGGATCAAGCCCTTCATCGAGTTTATCTCGGCCATACCCTCCGTGGTCATCGGCTTCTTCGGTATCGCGGTGTTTGGTACGCTAGTTAGAGAAGCTTCCGGATGGGAGGTATTCGCGTGGATCGATTTCTTCCCGTTGAGCGAGCGCCTCACTGGATTTACCGCGGGTGGATTGCTCGCCTTAATGGCGATTCCTACGATTTTCACGCTCGCGGAGGATGCCCTTAATAACGTGCCGCTTTCCTTCAAGGAAGCCTCCATGGCCATGGGGTCGACCCGATTGCAGACCATAATTCGGATCATCGTGCCAACGGCGCTATCCGGTATTATCTCGGCGGTATTGCTTGGCTTTGGACGGGTGATCGGCGAAACGATGGTCGTGCTGCTTTGCGCGGGCAATCGAATCGAGATTCCCCGCTTCACCGAAGGACTGGGAGTCGTATTCGAACCGGTTCACACGATGACGGGCATTATTGCCCAGGAGTTGGGCGAAGTCGTGCACGGAAGCATTCACTATCGAGCGCTGTTTGTGGTGGGGCTTACCTTGTTCATCATATCGCTTCTGATCAATTACTTGGCTCAGAAGATCGTCATTAAGTATCAAATTTCGAGGGGCTAGCGGATATGTCGAACATCGCAACCGCACCCCTTCCCCCCGAAGCGCAAACCCTCTTCGGAAAGCCGACCAAGGCCAAGCAGATCGAGCGTTACGTTTTCTGGGGCTTCCGCGTAGGGACCTATTTCATCCTGGCCTGCGCTGCGGCGATTTTCGGGGATATTTTCTTCAAGGGAAGTCAGACTGTTTTCAGAGCGGAGTTTCCTTTCGTGAATGTCGAGTTCCTCTCCGAGGCCCCGCAGACCCTGCATGTATTCGAATATGAAGGTCAAAGCTACGAGATGAGCGATTCCAGTTTCCGCGTCTTCAAGGAAGAAACCGGCGCAACCATCCCATCGGATACCTACGCGTATTCCGGAGGAGGGATTTGGCCCTGTATCGTGGGGACGGTCTTGCTGGTGGCGGGAGCGATGGCGATCGCCCTGACCCTGGGCGTCCTGAGCGCTATTTTCCTCAGCGAGTACTCTCGGCCTGGAAAGGCGCTCAATGCCGTGCGTCTTTCCATTCTCAATCTAGCCGGTGTGCCTTCCATCGTTTTTGGCATCTTCGGATTGGGCATGTTCGTTTTGGCCTTTGGCTGGAACGTCTCGCTGATTGCTGGTTGGTTTACTTTGGCGTTTATGGTGCTGCCCATCGTCATCTCCGCTAGCGAGGAATCGATGCGGGCGATTCCGCAAGGATTGCGCGATGCGTCGCTCGCTTTAGGGGCGAGCAAGTGGACGGCGATTCGCACCAACGTCCTGCCCTACGCGATGCCCGGTATCTTGACTTCATCGATCATCGGGGTGGCCCGCGTGGCGGGCGAGACCGCTCCGATCATGTTTACCGCGGCGTACGCGTTGCGAGACCAGCTGCCTTGGGAGGGCTTGGAGCACTGGTACGACATCTTTTTTCAAGGGGTAATGGCATTGCCGTATCACATCTATGTGGTGAGCGCCAAGATCCCGCAAAACGAATACACCTCTCGGATGCAGTACGGCACGGCATTCGTATTCCTCTTTATCGTCGCTGCGATCGCTCTCGCTTCGATCCTGCTACGAATCCGAATGCGTAGAAAATATCGCTGGTAATGTCTATCGTAACCGACAAGCTGATCCCGAAGCCAAAACTGGATGTACCCGTGGAAGCCCAGGAAGAAACCGAAAAAAGCCGCTCTCTCATAGAAATCTCGAATTTCGATTTCTTCTACGGAGACAAGCAAGCCTTGTTCGATGTCAATATGAACATCGTCGAACGCGAAGTGACTGCGTTTATCGGTCCCTCCGGTTGCGGTAAGAGTACGCTGCTCCGCTGCATCAACCGTATGAACGACTTGATCGATGTCGCCCGTATCGGTGGTGGAAAGATCGCTGTCAATGGAGTCGATATCTACGACGAGCGTGTCGATACCATCGAGCTTCGCAAACGCGTCGGAATGGTCTTTCAGAAATCGAACCCCTTCCCCAAGTCCATCTATGAAAATGTGGTCTACGGCCTGCGTATCCAAGGAATCAATCGCAAGTCGACTTTGGATGAAGCCGTCGAACGCTGCTTGAAAGGGGCCGCCTTGTGGGAAGAGGTAAGGGATCGGTTGGATGCGAGCGGTCTGAGCCTATCGGGCGGTCAGCAGCAACGTCTCTGTATTGCCCGCGCCTTGGCGGTGGCGCCGGACATTCTTTTGATGGACGAGCCCTGTTCCGCATTGGATCCGGTCGCTACGGCGAAAGTGGAAGAATTGATTCACAGTTTGAAAAGTCGTTACACGATTGTTATTGTTACCCACAATATGCAGCAGGCTGCCCGGGTATCGGATAAAACTGCGTTTTTCTATCTCGGAAAGCTCATCGAGATGAACGAGACCGACCAAATTTTCATGAGCCCTGAAAAGGAGCAAACCGAGTCATACATCTCCGGGCGTTTTGGCTGAGGAATCCAACTAACTGAGACAGGCTATGAAACGGTACTTTCACGAGGAACTCGAAGCGGTGCGCTCCCATCTCATGCTGATGGGAGAGAAGTCCGTCGAAAGCGTGAACCTTGCGATGCAAGCGCTGCTCGAAAGCGACCTCGAAATTGCAGCCCGCGTGATTCAGGGCGATGACGATATCGACGCGATCGAGACCCAAATCGACGACGAGGTCGCGCGTTATGTGAGCTTGCGCGCCCCTGTCGCGAGAGACCTGAGATTGCTCTTAGTGGCGGTCAAGGCCAGTCATGACTTGGAGCGCGTCGGGGACGAAGCGACCAGTATCGCCAGTCGTATGCGCAAAATCCTGGCTCATGATGGATCCCCTGTCGAGGAACTCTGTCGCGTGCCGCACATGTGCGAGCTCGCTGTGAAAATGCTAGGAGACGCAATGAAGAGCTTCATCCAGGAAGACAAGGCGATCGCGTACTCCATCATCCAGCGGGACAAGGAAGTCGACTCGCTCAATCGCGAGAATTTCAAGGAGTTCGTCCGGCTGATGAAACTCACCCCGGACAACGTCAATGTGTGCACGGAGATGGTCTTCATCTCCAAATCGCTCGAACGCATTGCCGATCACGCGAAGAATATTGCGGAAGAGGTTTACTACTTGTTGACCTCCAATTCCTTGAAGAAAGTCGTACGGGCCGCTAACCGTTGATTGTCGAATCGGGCGAGCGATCGTTCGGAGCGATTCCATCGAGCGATATCCGGCATTGCATTGAGCGAGGGTCGGCGGTTCATTGATAGCATAACCATCGAATGAAGCCTTCCCACGCCCATGTTCTTGCCTGTCTCTTTGCCGAAGCCGAACGACGTGGCGAAAGTGGCGATCGGGGCGCGCCTCTTCGCATTCTAGACATCGGTTGCGGTTATGGGGGACTGATTGCGGATGCGATGGATGCTGCGAGCGAAGAAGGGTTGGAGCTCGAGTTATACGGGTTCGAAATCAACGAGCATGGGGCGGGAAGAGAGCGGTACCTCGAAGAGACGCTTCAGTTATTGAAACGCCGTCATACTAGCATTGGATGGGAAAAACGGATACGCATCGTATCGTCGAAAGAAGACTGGCCCTTCGAGACGGGCGTTTTCGATGGGGTCATCAGCAATCAGGTCCTGGAGCATGTCGAGGATCTCGATCGCTTTTTCGGCCAGCAGCAGCGGGTTTTGAAAACCGGCGGCATCGTCGCGCATCACTTCCCCAGCGCCGAATACCTGGTCGATCCCCATAGTGGCGTTCCCTTTGCTCACTGGCCTCGGAGCGATGAAGGGCGGGCGGCGAATCTGAAGTTCTTTTCTCGAATCGGTATCGGTAAGTATCGTCGCTATCGAAGGAGCAGGGGACACAGCCCAAATGCGTTTGTGGAGGAGTTCACCGATTACCTGCGCCGCTTCACCTACTTTCGCAGCATCGATAAGGTTCTCGATATCGGGGCTAAGCGCGGCGCGTATCTTGAGACTCGTTACAATTGGGCCTTGGCCAGGCGTTGGGTTTCAGGAGACGCTTCCAGCGCTGGCTATGAGTCGTCCCTACCCGATCTGAGCTTCGCCCGGGCGCTCGCCCGGTTCGCCTCGGTGACGCTTGTATCCAAGTAGGCAGCAGCGTTTTTGCAATCGCCGGCGAACGCATTTCAATTGCCTTGGGCCGGGAATCCATGCCTTATCGGAGGCTTTATGAGCGGGCAAGGAAGTGGAAAACCGGTTAGATGGAGCTGGCTGATTGTAATTTGGGCCTTGGGTCTTATCGGAGTCGTGGCCGCGATCGGACTGAATGGGTCGAATCGGCAGGCGGGCATTATGGCTGCGATAGGTATCATTGGCTTTTGCGTGGGATTGTCGGGGCTTTGGCTGATCGCTTTTTCCCGGCTCCCTTGGAAGGTTCGCCGAGGTGTCGCGGGCTTGGCGATAGTCGCCTTTATGGGGCTCGCCGGTTCCGTTAGATACGAGGGCGTATCGGGCGATCTCGAACCCATATTTCGTTGGCGCTGGTCGAGCGGCGCGGAGGTGGTCAAAGGCGAAGCGGCGGTCGATTCGATTGGAGCCAATCAGGGCTTTCCTCAATTTTTGGGAGCGACACGCAACGCGCACGTTCCAGGCATCGAGCTGGCTCGCGATTGGGACGCTCAAGCGCCGGAGCTGATATGGAAACGGCCGATTGGCGAAGCCTGGTCGGGCTTCGCTGTCCAAGGGACTCGCGCGATTACGCAGGAGCAAACGGACGCGTTCGAGCGGATCGTTCAGTACGACCTGCTATCGGGCGAACCGGTCTGGGAGCATCGCGTGGAAGCGCGCTATGACAATCCTTTGGGCGGCATTGGTCCCCGCTCGACCCCGGCGATTAGCGAGGGACGCGTCTATGCTCTGGGCGCTACGGGTACGATGTCGTGTTTGGCAATCGACTCGGGGGAGGTGATTTGGGAAGTCGATTTGTGCGAAACGTATGAGGCTCCCTTGCCGGATTGGGGAATGGCGTCTTCGCCGCTCGTCCATGAGGATCGGGTGATCGTTAACGTAGGCGGCTCGTCGGAGCGTTCCTTAATCGCATTGGACAAAGCTACGGGCGACTTCGTTTGGGGAGGCGGAAACGGTCGGATTCACTGGAGTTCTCCCATGACCTATCCCATTGCAGGCAAATTGCAGTGTCTCATTTTCAATAAGCGGGGATTGACCGGACATGATCTGCAAACTGGGGAGGTACTCTGGGAGTACGAATGGACCAAGTCTACAGGTACGCCACGCGTTGCAATTCCCGTTGCCCTGCCCGGGGATCGGATCGTCATTTCCAGCGGCTACGGGGCCGGAGCGGCGGCCATTCGGATTGCCAAGATCGAGGATGGCTTTGAGGTCGAGGAGCTGTGGCAGAGCCTGCATTTGAAGTCGAAATTCAACAATTTCGTCTATCGCGATGGCTATCTCTATGGTTTAGACGATGGCATGCTCGCGTGCGTGGACGTTGAAACGGGACGACGGGCGTGGAAGAAGGGACGGTATGGTCACGGGCAATTGCTGCTGGGAGACGATTGGCTGCTTCTGATGGCGGAAAGCGGCGAGGCCATGCTTTTCGAGCCCACTCCGGAGGAGCCGCGTTTGTTGGGACGTTTCCAAGCGCTCGAAGGGAAAAGCTGGAATCCCCCCGCGTTGGTGGGTCCCTACCTGCTCGTTCGCAATTACCGGGAAGCGGCCTGCTATCGGCTACCTACGCTATAAAGGAGGCCAACTTCAGTCTTGCTTGAGCGCGCCACGGCGTGTCGAATGCGGGTTTCGCCGGGCATTCTGGCGTTCTCAGCAGCGAATTCCCATATGTTTAAGCGTGACACCATTCCTTACCTCCTAGGGGCATTCTTTTTGGCGCCCCATACGCTTCTTCTCGGGCAGGAGAGCGAGCCCGAGAAACTGTCGCCGATCGCGGAGTCGAGGAAGCAGCTGGACGAAACGGTATGGGCGGAGCAAGTGGAGGCAATCCGGTATGGCGATCGGATTGTCGATTTGTGGGACAAGCTTCGAGAGTCGGAGAATCCGCTCGAAACCTTGCAAACCTACCCATTGGGTCAGGTCGAGGCCCCCAAGTGGAAAAACGGACGACGGCTTCCCGAGAAGATTTTCGAATTCGTCCACGAGACCGGGCAGGGCGCCCCCCAATTCCTGAAGAGCTATCAGCTCCAGACAATGGTCAATGGCTTTGTCCAGGAAGGCTATGTTCTGGATCAGGTGGATTTGCGGCAGATCGCCTTCGACATCGACGATGACGGAAAAGCCATATCGAAGATCGAGTTCGAATTCAATGTGAGCGGCCCGACTCATACCTTGTACCGTCGCTCCTTTCGAGGGGTTGCGAGCGTTTCGTGGAGCGAAGGGGAAGATGCGGAGGGGCTGCCGCTTCCTGAGACCGTGTCCTTCGATTCATTGCATCAATTTCGAAGGACGGGCAAGCCGGCATTCGAGGAGCAGGAGTGGTTGAGTGGATCCGACAGCCGCTCTCCCTATAGCTTAATCCTGGTAGAAGATTTTAATTTGGACGGTCGTCCGGATATCCTCTTTCCAAAAGAAAATCGCCTGTACCGAAATGTTGGCGACTTCAAGTTCGACCCAAGGCCAATGGTGAGGCACTTCGCCCCGGAACCCATCGATTCGGCCCTCTTCGTCGATATCGATATGGATGGAGAGCGGGAGTACGTCACGGCGACGCGCGGCGTGGGCGTTCAAGTGTACGAACGCAATCGGAAGTCGGGCGAGTTCGCGCAAAAGCCGCAGTTAATCTGGAAGCCGAAAAAGCTGTATTCCGCAAACGTGATGACCGTTGGGGACGTCGATGGCGATGGAGCCCCAGATCTTTTCATCGGTCAGCACATGGAGCCCTATTACGGGGGCATTATCCCTTCGCCTTTCTACGACGCCAATGACGGGCTTTCATCGTACTTGCTGCTCAATCAGGGAAAATTGAAATTCAAGGAGGCCATTGGCCGTTCGGGATTGTCGGAACGAGCGCGGCGCAACGTCAGAGGGAGCTCCATTGTGGATTTGAACCAGGACGGTCGCCTCGACTTGCTCATGACGAGCAATTTCGCTGGCGTGGATGCCTATTCGGGAGAAGCCGATACGCTCTTGGCCAATCGAAGCGCGGATTGGTTTCCGGAGAGTCGGCTGCTCGGTTCGGGACAGTTGGTGAGCGATTTCAATCGCGATGGTCGTTTGGACTTTTTCGCATTCGCTCGGACCTCCGAGCATGCGCGTCGCTTGAATGCGTCGGGGGTCGCGCGCGAGGGATACGAGGAGGTTGAGAAGAACCGCGGGATCATGGCCAGCGGCAGTCGACTTTGGTTGGGCGGCGCCGGTGGGTTCGAACGCTACGAACTTTCCGCTCCATTCGCCAGTGGGGGATGGGTGCACGGAGCGACCGAAGTCGATTTCAACAACGACGGGTTCGATGATGTTTACCTTACGAATGGTTACTTGAGCAAAACTACCGCCAAAGACTATGACGATACATTCTGGAGGCATGACCTGTACGATCGCGAATCGTCGCTAGGAGTTGGATACGCCCGATTCCTGCTCGTAGAAGGTCCGGGGAAATACCTCAAGGACGATCTGCTCAGTTGGGCTCCCTTTCAGAAAAACCGACTCTGGGCGAATTTCGGGGATATGGGATTCGTCGATATCGCTTACCTGATGGGCGCGTCGCTGGAAGTCGATGGACGGGCGACTATTGCGGTCGATTTGAATATGGACGGAAAGCAAGACTTGATTGCGGTCGAGACGAGCAACACGGAGGAGACGACCCAGATCAAGATACTCGAAAACAATCTGAATCGGGTCGGCAATTGGATTGGCGTTCAGCTGAACCCAGCCTCCAAGCGTTCCGTTATCGGCGCTCGCGTCACGGTGGCGGGCGATGGGTTTCGTCAGGCAAAAGCGAACGTTCGAGGAGCCCGTTTCAATGCCCAGTCGTCTTCCATGCTGCACTTTGGCTTGGGCGAGGCCAAATCGGTTTCGGCCATCGAAGTCGTATGGGCCGATGGCAGTTCGGAGCGCATCGCGAATCCGGCGATCAATCAGTATCACGCGATCGCCCCAGACCAATAAGGCCAAAGCGCCGCGGCGGTGCTAGCCGTCCGCAGGAGCGCGCTTGATGCTCGAGGCTTGAATTGCTTTTGGAGCGCGCTTTGCGCCGTTGGCGATTCTCCATTTTTGTGCGTTCCGGATCCAGGGGCTCGGATGGATCCTCTTTTGCTCGCCAATCTGGCATAACAGCGCCAATCGGCGGGGTTTGTCTTTCTCCCCTCCCCCGATTCAGCAGCTTCGGACCCCTGGTATGCGAAGTCATATTCGGTTCGGGGTGGCGGGCGCCCCTAAGCGTTTTCTGGATGAAGGGTCGCGCGACTCTTTTTTCGTATCTATGCGAAATTTCGAAATGCCTCCGGCTGAGCGGCATAAATCGCATCAGGACGGGGGTGTGGCGGCGATAAGAAACGGGTAGTGGCGAAAGCGCAGGCTTTCCCTCATTTCGATTCAGATGGAGAACGATTCGTTAAATATGCTTGGGGTGATCGTTTGCGCGGGCCTAATGCTGCTCATGCAGGCGGGTTTTCTGTGTCTGGAAAGCGGCCTCACGCGGACTAAGAACAGCATCAATGTAACGGTTAAGAACGTGACGGACTTCGGGCTGTCGGTACTGCTGTTTTGGGGCATTGGCTTTGGGCTGATGTTTGGCCTTACGAATGGCGGGTTGCTTGGCGCCTCGCATTTCTTCGTGAATCCGGGCGAGGATGGGGCCTGGCTCTCGACGTTCTTTATTTTCCAAGCCATGTTCTGCGGCACGGCGGTGACCATTGTTTCCAGGGCGGTCGCGGAGCGCATGAGCTTTGTCGTCTATCTGCTTTTGACCGTGTTCATTTCCGCGATCGTTTATCCGGTTTTCGGGCATTGGACCTGGGGCGGCCATTCTGGTCTTGGGTCCGCGTCTCGGGCGATTCGGGTCGCAGCATCGCCATCGGCGAACAGAACTTGCCGTTGGCCATGTTGGGAGCGATTATCCTGTGCTTTGGTTGGATCGGATTCAACGGCGGGAGCGCCTTGGCCTGGGGCAGCGAGTTTCCCGGCATTATCGCTCATACGATTTTGGCGGCGAGCAGCGGTATGATCGTCGCTCTGGCTGTCGGTTGGGGCTTGAAAGGCTATCCAGACATCAGTTGCGGGATGAATGGAATACTGGCGGGATTGGTCGCGATCACCGCCAATTGTCACATCGTGTCCGCCCCAGAAGCAGTCTTGATCGGCGGCATTGGAGCCATCGTTATGCTGGCCGCGGACCACACTCTCGAGAAATTGAAGCTCGACGATGTGGTAGGTTCCTTTTCGGTCCACGCGGCAGCGGGCGTATGGGGGACCTTGGCGGTGGCGCTCTTTGGCGACGTTTCTGCATTTCAGGAGGGATTTGGGCGCTGGGAGCAACTCGGGGTGCAGGCTTTGGGGGCAACTGTTTGCGGGACGCTCTGCTTTGGCTCGACCTTTGCGGCGAAACCGGAGCAATCCTGGAAAGATAACGTAGATGGCGTAATAAAATTGCCAATACGTCAGGGGCAATTCGTCAAGGCTCTGCTCTGACTCAGACGATCCGAACGGGAGCGGATATCGCCCCGGCCCCGGAAATCAATCGGCCTCAACTGCAACCCGCTAGCCCCGCCCGAGATGGAGCAGCTAATATACTGCTGGTAGACGATAACGAGGTCAACTGCAAGGTTGCGGTCCGTTTTTTGAAGAAGCTGGGCTACACCTCATCGGTTGCCCATGACGGAGCGGAAGCGGTAGAGGCGGTGATCGAGGGGAATTACGATCTGATTCTGATGGATTGTCAGATGCCCGTATTGGATGGTTACGAAGCGACTCGGCGTATTCGATAATTGGATTCGGATAAGAGCGGGATTCCCATCGTCGCCCTGACGGCGAATGCCCTGGAAGAGCATCGCAAGAAGTCGATTGATGCGGGCATGGACGATCACTTGACCAAGCCTTTGAAGCTCGAGGCCTTGGGGGCGGTTGTGGAAAAGTGTCTCGAGGCGGTTTCCAATCGCTGATCTCCGGGCTGGGTTCAAAAAGGCGGAATCGCCAAAAGAGAACGGCCAGGGAGGATCCGAGAGCCGCTACCCAAACGGTTTTCCGTTCCAGGCGAAGTCGCTGCGTTCAGGCGCTTCGAATCGGATGTAGATTCGATCGGAAGCGACCTTCAGTTCGGTCGCGATGAATTCGGTGAGCGAATCCGCGAACGCGGCGTGACGCTCCCGATCGAGTCCCAGACTGACCAGTTCGCAATAGGCGCAGGGCTCTTCGGAGCCGCCGAAGAGCATACTCGCTTCGAAATCGGCGTGGATCATGACGTACGCCTCGGACTTGTTGAGCGATGCGGCGACCTTAGTGGAAAGGGCGGCTCGGAATGCCTTTTCTTTCTCCGGCGACAAGCGGGCGTTGGTTTGCAATCGGAGGGCGGGCATAGGCGAGCGAAGCTAGCGTCCCTTGCCGGTGATCCGTACCGCGGCGATAGGGGCGTCGGGCGTCTTGGGATCGGCGATGAAGGCCAGCTTGAATTGGCCGGAACGGCGCTTGTTTTTAGGATTGTGGAAATTGAACTCGTACTCGTATTCGAAATGGTCTTCCGCCGGTCGCTTTTGGCTGGGTGGACCCATGGCGTTGGTAATGCGTCGGAGCGAGGGCAGGGCGCTGCTCTTCAGCGTTTGCGAATCGACGTAGGCGCTGGCGGAGCGGCGGATCGTGTTGATCTTCGCGTCGCCGATGCTGCCGAACATTGCCAGAATACAATCGCGACCGATCAGATCGACGAAGGATGGGTCGATTTCCATGCGAGTGAGCAGCCCTTCTTCGAACTCGGTCTCGAAGTCTATGGAGTAGGCTTTGTGTTCGGGATCGGCTTTCCGCTTGCGGAATGTCCAGGTCCACCGTTCCGCGTTCGCTTTTCGAGGCAGCGCCCGAGCGCGTGTCGGAGGGGATCTCGTAATAAAGGTGAAATCGCTGTCCCGCACAACGGGATTGGCGAATGCCAGCGATAGCCCTGACCCGCGTTCCACCTGCACGTTGCGATCGAAGGCTTTGAGCTGACTCTTGAAATCGAGCAGGCGCAGATAGACGCAGCCGGAGAACGCGAAGGCCAGAGAGGCGATTGTGACGAAGATGAAGAGTCGTTTAGGAGCAATGCCGATTCGCATGGAGAAAATGGGGGTTCTTCATAGTTACGATGATGCCTACGGGGGCCGATTGTTCAAAAATTATCTTCATATGGGCCTAAAATCAGGGAATTGCCTATCAACTCGTCACTCGACAAATAGGAATCCATAACTTGAATTGTCCTCGAAACAGCGTATGGCCCGCGCTTCCCTTTCGAGACTCCATGAAAATCGCATCCGACCTTTGCCATTCAGTCTGCTGCCTGTGGATTGCCTCGTTTGCTCTGTTTGGACTATCCGCAGTCGGAACGGTGGCTCAGGATTGGGAGGAAGAGGCCTTGCTGCTCTACAATTCGGGTTCTCCGGAGATCAACGATCTTCGCGCTCGAAGTACCGGCAACAATCGGTTGAGGACCTACGCCCAAGCCTTGGAAACCCTTTTTCGCGAGCCGATGCGCGAGGAGAGCGCTCTGGTCGCTCAAAAGCGATTCGCCAACCTGATCGAGGTCAACCCGAATGACGACGTGGGACTGGCCTCCGCCTATTACCTGGCTCAGATCGATCACCGCTACCTGGACGAGCCGAATCTCGAGGCGGCGCGTTCGGCCTATCGAAGCCTTTACGACCGGTATCCGCGTCGGTTTTTCGGAGAACTGGCCTTTCTCAAATTCGCCTTGATCGAAATATACGGAGGATCGACGGAGGAAGGTCCCGCAGAGCGCCTGAAGCGCTTGGAGGCGGATGGAAAGCGCTTGGTGCTCCCCGACATGCGCCGGGGATTCCATCGTTCCTTAGGCGAGGCCTATCGAAGTTTCGGATTGTCGGAATCGAAGGCCTACGAGCATTTGAAAGTCGCTTACGAAATCGAGACGTCCGTGCCGGAAACTCAGACCGAGCTCATGCTGACCGTGGCCGAGCTGGCCGAAGCGCATGGGGATCTAGGTGTCGCCATCGCGGCCTTGCAGAAGTTTCTAACGGTGGCCCCCTCGGACGAACGTCGTACGGCGATCGCCCAGCGAATGGCGGACTTGAAGCGTCAGCTTCTCAACTAGCCGGGATGGAGCGGAGCGGGCTCGACAAGCGGGCTCCCTTGAGTTTGGGTGCCGCTCACAATCGTTTTTCGACATGTCTGAACCGAATGCAGAGCCCATCTTCTCAATCGTATCCAGCTTCGTACGAGGCCGCAACGTCCTGCTCGCCGAAGCGGATTTCGGTTCGCTCTACGTGGATTACTATCTCCACTTGAAGGACAATCGAATCGAGGTGGATGCGGAGTCGGACGGCCTCTTGAAGACGGCATTGGCCGCCTTCGCCCTGCACTGCGTCTCGCGTCCCCGCAACGAGGTGCTGGCGTGGACCATCAATCTCCAGCAGCCCTTGCTGAATCTCTTTTTGGGCGGCGATACGGAAACGGGCGCAGTGGTTGGGCGCGTTTTCACCGAAAACGTCAAGGAGGCGCAGGAAAACGTGTTCTACCAGGAAGTGGTCAAGGGGAACAAGCCGCTGCACCGAAGCGTCGTGCCCTTCGACGGGTCCGATCCGCTCAAAGCGGCGGAAGCCTTTTACGAACGGAGCGAGCAGCGCCCGGCCAAGTTCCTCCAATTGGATGCGGAACGTTACGCGATCGTATCGGCCCATCCGGACTACGACCGGGATTGGTTCAAGGGGCTCGACGTGGACGCCGTCCGCTCGATTCGCGAAAACGAGGAGGTCAATCCGCTCGAAACGCGTCCGGTGAAATGGTTTTGCGGCTGCAACCAGCAGCGCATCCTCCAAGCCTTAGAGCCCGTTTGGAAGCAAAGCCCGGAAGAGCTCTTCCTCGGCGAAGAGCTGATAGAAGTCAATTGCCCGCGCTGCGCCGGCAAATTCCGGATCAGTCGCGAGACAATGGAAGCCCATGCTCAATCGGGTTGATTTCCGTTCGCGTCGTCCGTCTCGCATTGGATTGCCATCCTCGCTCGGAATCGGCCGTCAATGGACCGGGGCCAAGCGCTCCAATGTATCCCGGAACTCCTCGAGGTTGAGCGGCTTCGGTAGGTAGGCGTCGAATCCCTCTTGCTCGCAACGCCTCTTGATGCTTTCCGTAACGTCGGCGGTAACTGCGATAATAGGGGTGGCGCGATTCGGTCCCGGCCTTGTTCGGATCGCTTGCGTTGTCTCGAATCCATCCATGCCGGGCATGGAGAGATCCATTAGGATGATATCGAAAACTTCGTTTTGGCATTTTTCCAATGCCTCGTTTCCGCTGAAGGCATTCACGCTAATGCCGCCTAGACGTTGAACGAATGCGCGGGCGACAAACGCATTGTCGGCTCTATCGTCCACTACGAGGACGTTGTAGGTTTTCGAGAAAGCGTTTTTGGATGTCTTGTTTGCCGTTTCCGTTGGAATCTCCTTCTCGACTATTTCAACAGGTATAGAGCAATTGAATACGCTACCGGATCCGAGTTCGCTGGATGCGGAAATCTCTCCGCCCAGAGCCTCTGTGAGTCGGTTGCATATGGCGAGCCCAAGGCCCGCTCCTTGGAATTGGCGCGTGTGGGATGAATCGGCTTGGCTGAACGCTTCGAAAATCGTGCGCAAGGTTTCATCGTCCATACCTATGCCGGTGTCCTCAACAGAGAAGACGAAGTCGGCATTCCTCATATGGATATTCTTAAGGCCGATCCGAAGAGTGACGGTGCCGGATTTCGTGTATTTGCAGGCATTGCCGATGAGATTGCTAAGTATGCTCTGAAGCATTCCTTTATCGCTTATGACTTCCTGATTGGGCGCTATTCTTTCCGCTCCCGCTTCGTCTTCGAGGATTATTTCGAGTTCCGTCGCATTCGAGCGCGCGTTCTCGATTTCCGAATGACAGAAATCCCGCAAGTCGAACGCGCTTAATTGCGGCTCGATCTTGCCTTGGGAAATTCTCGAGTAGTTTAGGGTGTCGTCGATCAGTTCGAGCTGCCGATCGGCGGCTTGAGCAATGAGGCTCAGATATTCGGATTCAGGCTCCTGCTGATTCGTTTCGCGCAACATTTCGGTGAAGGCCATTATCGGATTCAACGGAGTCCGCATTTCGTGGCTCATCACAGCTAGGAAATCGTCCTTTGCTCTGCTGGCATCTTCTGCTTCTTGAAGGGCATTCGTCGAAACCATTTCGGCTTTTTTGCGCTGGGCCACCTCTCTTTTGAGCATTACGACGTAGTAGGCGATCGCCAGGGAGATCAACACGATGACGATGGATAGCATGTAATAGAACCAGCCTGACTTCCAAAATGGGGACGTTATCGCGATCGCAAGCGGAATGGCGGCTTCGTTCCAGTATCCATCGCTGTTTGTCGCCTTCAGTTTCAACGTGTATTCGCCGCCAGCAAGGCCGCTGTAACGTCCGAAGGGATTGCGGCCGGAGTGGTACCAGTCGCTATCCCAGCCTTCCAGCATGTAAGCGAACTGCGTCTTGTCCGGACTGGCGAAATCCAGGGAGGCGAATTGGAATTCGAAAAAATTCCTGTGCCAATCGAGGGTGACGCGTTCGAGCCGTTCGCTCGCTCCCGCGCCCTCAATCGGGAGCCCCCCTTGAGTGAAGGCGGTCAAGCGGACTGGAGCCGGCGTTGCATTTTGCGTGATGTCTCGAGGATAAAAACGGTTCAGGCCGTGCGATCCGCCAAACCATATTTCGCCGTCATCGGTCAGCAATCGCGAGGTCCAAAAGAAGGTGTCGCCTTGAAGCCCATCTTCTTGGGTGAACTGCTTAAACGTTTCCGATCCGGGGTCGAACCGATAGATCCCTTGACCCGCGGTGGCTAGCCAAAGCGTGCCGCTATCGTCGCGGACAATGCTGCTAACGGCGCCTATCGCCTCGCCGTCATCATTCGTGTCGAAATTAGTGAATCGATTTGCGAGCGGGTCGAAGTGGCTGATTCCGCCTTTTCGCGCGATCCAATAACCTCCCAATGGGTCTTCAATGATCTCATAGATCGTATCCGAGCCAATGCTGTGGGGATCGGTTTTGTCATTGCGGTACCTGACAAGGGTCTGGGTCCGCTTATTCTGCCGATACAAGCCATTCCCGTAGGTTGGGATCCATAGATTTCCTTTCCCATCGTCCCATAAAGAGGGAATGGTTTCGTTGGGACGCAGCCGATCTATCGAGTTTTCGGGCGACTCGAATGCGTCGAATTGAAGCGTGTTCTTATCGAGCTTCTGAAGTCCCCCTTTCGCTGTGGCCAGCCACAGGATGTGGGGCGCATCGCGATCCTCTAAAATGAACTTAATCCGTTCGCTCGCAAGAGGCGAGTTCGGGTCATTCGGGTCGTGTTGAAAAATGCGGGCGCATTGTCCGGTTTCGCGGTCGAACGCGGCAAGAATGCCATCCCACAGGCCGACCCAGAGAATGCCTTCGCTGTCCTCGAAGAGGGCAGTAACCCGATTTCTAGGAAGGCTGTTCGGCTGGGAGGGATCGGAGGTGAAACTAGTTGCTCTGTCATTGGCCCGGTCGATTCGATTGAGCCCGCCTTCTTTGGTGCCGAGCCATATGGAACCGTCATCCGTCTCGATTATCGGTAGAACCGAATCGTCGCTCAGAGATCGAGAGGCGCCGCTTTCATTGTTCACCGTCCGGAACGTTCGGTTGAAGTCGATACGGTCGATTTTCCCTCCGTCGTTGAGAACCCAAAGGTTTCCGGTACTGGGATTTTCGACGATCCGGGTAACCGCATTAGAGGACACGGTTTTCGAATTGCGCCGATAGTGGGCGAATCGACTGAAGCGGCCAGAGTCCTTTAACACTCTATCGAGTCCGGAACTCTCGCCGACAATATGGCAGACCCAAAGCCTTCCCGCGCTGTCTTCCGTCAAGCTCCAGACTTCATTGCCGCCGATTGAGCTATTCTTGTCGGGGTCGTGAACGAAGCGTTCGAATGTCCCCTCCTCGCGGTTCATGCGATTGAGGCCGCCGGACTTTGTGCCGACCCATAGCGTGCCCGCTCGATCTTCGAGCATCGCGCAAACCCAATTGTCGCTAAGGCTTGAAAGCTCCCTCGGCTCGTTGGTGTATCGTATCCACTTATTGGAAACGATATCCAGTCGGTTGAGGCCCCCTTTTCTCGTTCCGGCCCAAATAGAGCCGTCGCTGGTCTCGGTGACGCACAATACGACATCGTCGCTCAGGCTCTCAGGGTCGATCGGGTCGTGGCGATAGCGGGTCCAGGTGTCTGTTGTTTTGTCGTATCGATTCAGTCCGCCGCCATCGGTAGCTATCCAGATCCGATTGCTGCGATCGATGCAGAGCGTTTGAGGCTGGAAAGGGATGACGTCGCTGCTTAGACTGTTTGTGTCTTCCTCGCGATTTTCGAACTGCTCGACTTCCCCCGTTGCCTTATCGTACGAAAAAATGCCGTTGCTAGCGGTCGCCATCCAGACGAGACCGTCCTTGTCTTCGGCGATGGATACCACCATCAACCCGCTCAACTCGGGCAGATAGGCCTTCAGCTCGAACCCATCGTAGCGGTAAACGCCGGACCCCATTGTGCCGATCCAGGCAAAGCCATCGCTATCGAATAGAAATCCTCCGTAGAGGGAACTTTGGACATCCAAAAACGAACGCTGGATTCCCGCATCTCGAACGTTTTGACCAGCGAGATCGCTATTCGCCACTGCCAAGCATAAAAAAATGCATGCTGCTCTCCTCGCGGGAACGAGTCGGGCGCGGAGCATTCTTAGGGTAGCAAATAGCATAGAGAGTGGAAGGAAGCCGATCCTCCCTCACGCAACGGCCCTCTGCAATATGGAAAGAGTTAGATAAAGGTAAAAGAACGCCGTTGAGCTTCGATTGCGGCGAAGGGCGATAGCCGATACCGGAAGGCCATCGATGCTCTCAGTACAATAGGTAAGGTTCGCGACGAATCTCGAAGTCCTTCGGCTCGTTGGACCAACTCGAAACGATCGCTTGCCATGAATGGCCCGCTTCAATCCGTTGGACGGTCTGCGGGTGACGCAGCAATCGATTGAAGCGGGGCAATTCGAAGACTTGGCCATACAGGCGGTGAAGCGTATGGGCGATTGCGACGCCGGCTTGGACTATCTGGCATCGAGACCGATCGACTAGCGCGATAGTTACGCCTTGGCAGTTTTCAGCAGCGAATTTGCTGGCGCTTGGGGTGAATCGGATGGGATAGAATCTCAATCCGGGCAATTGAAGTCGATTGAGCTCCTCGGCTAATTCGAGGGCATCGATGTAAGGCGCTCCGATTACCTCGAATGGAGTATCCGTTCCCCGCCCCACTGAGAGGTTGGTAGTCTCTAGCAATCCAATTCCTGGATACAGTAGCGCTTGCGTAAGGCTGCGCATATTCGGAGACGGATTGATCCAAAGCAGTCCGGTTTGGTCGAAAGGCAGGTCGCGTCGCCAGCCTTCGATAGGGACGATTTCCAGATCGAGATCGAGTTGGCGTTCGGCTCGGATCATTCGAGCCAATTCTCCGACCGTCATACCGTGGCGAATGGGAATATCGTGATAGGCGATGAATTCCGACTCTCCGCTTCGGATAGGGCCTTCGATTGCCATGCCGCCGAGGGGATTGACTCGGTCCAGGACGATGAAGCGCGTTCCATTTTCCGCAGCCGCTTCCATGGCCAGCCCCATTGTCGATAGGTAAGTATAGAAACGGCAGCCGATGTCTTGGATATCGAATACAAGCGCGTCTAGATCTTCAATTTGATCCGCGTCGGGTTTTCGGTTCTCGCCGTAGAGACTGTAGATGCCCAGTCCGGTTCTCTCGTCGACGCTGTCGCCGACTTTTTCGTCCTTCTCCCCGCGAATGCCGTGCTCGGGGCTGAAGAGGACGGATAAGGCCACGTTTTCAGCCGCGTGGAGCAGATCGATGCTGGAGGCGTTGTGGCGACTGCGTCCCGTGTGATTCGTGATCAAGCCGATCCTTAGCCCCTCCAATAATGCGAACTCCTTGGCCTGCAATACGTCGATACCATTGCGAACTTTCGTTGGCGTGTCGCTGACGGCATCGAAATCGAAGTCCTGGATCGCGTTCGCGGCGAGCGTGCCCAGTTCTCGGCGCAAGGCTCGGACGTCGCCGGATCCGTGCGGGTGAATTCGGTTGCACATGAAAATGACGATCGCCTCGGAGAAAGGATCGATCCATATACTAGGTCCTGTAAATCCAGTATGGCCGTATCCGCCGATTGGAAACACGCTTCCCCTTTGTCCGGAATAAGCGGAATCGATATCCCAGCCCAGTCCGCGCCAGGAGTCAACGCGACCGGGCGATTGAATAGCGGTCATGAGTTCGACGGTTTCCGGTTGGAATACGCTAACGCCCTCGAGACTGCCCTTGTTCAGCATCATACGAGCGAACCGCGCTAGATCGGAAGCTGTGGAAAAGAGTCCCGCGTGACCGGCTATGCCGCCCATCTTGCGAGCCGTTGGATCGTGGACGACGCCCTGGAGGATCCCTCCGTCAACGCGCTGCGTCGGCGCGATGCGAGCGGTCGATTCTGTGGACGGATGGAAGCCTGTGTCGTTCATCCCAAGAGGGGAAAGAAGCGCTTCCGATACGAATTTCTCCAAAGGTTCGCCTGAGACCCGCTGGACGATTTCGCCAAGCAGGATGAAGTTAATATCGGAATAGCGGAAGCGGCTGCCGGGATTCGACTGGATTGGCTCGAGGCAGGCCAATTCAATTGCCATTGCCTGCGGGTTCGAGTCGTCGCCGCTAGGAAGGTAGCTTGGAAGACCAGGGGCAAGGCCGGATGTATGGGTCAGTAGGTGACGTATCGTAATGCCCGCCTTCTCGCTGCCGCTTAAGCAATCGAGATAAAGGGACGCGGGCGCATCCAGGTGAATCGCTCCTTCTTCGATCAATTTCATAATTGCCGGAGTCGTAGCGATTACTTTGGTTAACGACGCGGAGTCGTAGATGTCCTCTTGGCGAGCCGGTTGGCGTTTCGGCTCGATCGCCCGCGCTCCGTAGGCTTTTACGTAACGCTCTCCGCGCCGCTCGAGCCAAAGGACGCCGCCCGGCGTCTTCCCCTCGTCAATAGCTGACTCGATGGTTGCGTCGATTTGGGCGAGAATGTCGGCATCGAACGTCGCGGCCTGGAGCCATCCGGAAAAAACGAATACCAGAAGCGGGGCCCCAATGGCGGATCGAGCTTGCAGGGGCTTCGCAAGCGAAGTCCCTGCAGATCTTGCGGAAATAGAAAGCGCCTTCACTGGCGAATCAACTCGATCGAGTGAACGTCCACCGCTTGCGGACCCTTCAAGTCGGAAGCCGTTAGTTTCAATAATCCTCGACCCTTTCGCAAGTCGATCTTGCCCAACGACAGCGGTTTGAACTCCTTGACGAGGTAGTGGGACTCCGCCACCCGTTCGATCGCCTTGTCCCAGAGCGGGGGGTCGAAGGCGGTCGCTACCTTGGCAGTGGCCGAACCGGCTCCTGCCATCTCCACGGTTAGGGCGAGTCCCTCGTTGCCACGAGCGCAGGTATAGTAGACGATGGCTTCGTACTGGCCTGCGTCGCGTACGGCGATGTCCCAAGTCAGCGAGGCGTTCTCGCTTGTCCACTCGGTGAAAAACGAGTTGTTGGGCGAACGCACGCTACGGCGAACGTCGCCGTGCGAGACGCCGTCGCGAGCGGTCAACTTAGTCATCGTCTTGTAACCGACCGTATAAGGTCGATCGGCATAGCGTTCGAAGTCGGCAACCATGGTTTCTCGGTGCGCGATTGCCTCGTACGAGAGTGAATCCTTTATTTTTGGATACCGATTAGAGACGTCCGTTCGTTGACCACGATCCGCTTCGATGTCGAATAACTGACCTTCAACGTCGAGACGGAAACGCTGGTTTCGAACGCTCACTTGCTCGTTTTTGATCGCGAAGAGGGAACGCTCCGGCCAGTTCCGGCCATTGCCTTCCAGGAGGGAGCTCAAGTCCTTTCCATCCATTGGCTTTTTGGTTTCGACTTCCAGCGCGGCGAGCGATGCGAGAGTAGGAAGCAGGTCGATGGCGCCAGCGATAGGTTCGATCCGCTTGCCGGGTTCGAGGCGTTCGGGCCAACGGATGAAAAGAGGGGAACGCAAACCGCCTTCGTCGATTGCCCCTTTGCGTCCTTTCATGCCACCATTCCAGCGACTGGAGTTGGGGCCGTTGTCGCAGAAGAATACGACGATCGTATCGCGTTCCAGATCGTTCCGCTCGAGCGTATTGAGAACGCGGCCGACGTTCCAATCGATGTTTTCGCACATGGCGAGGGCCGCCCGCGTCATCATGAGATCTTCCTTCTTGGGATCGCGGTGACGCATCTCCGGGTCTCGATCGGCGAACTTGTCGTAGAAGCGATTGGAGACCATCATCGGCGAGTGGGGCGTGTTGTAAGGGACGTAGCAGAAGAAAGGTCGTTCCTTGTTTTCTTCGATAAAGGCGATCGCTTGATCGGTGAAGTCGTCCACGACATAGCCATTGCCGCGAACTTTCTCGCCGTTGCGATCCAAGGGCGGACTGAAATAGTGGCCCCAGTGCCCAGAAGTAAAGCCGTAGTATTCGTCGAACCCGCGATCGTTGGGATGGTAAGGGGATTGCGTCCCATTGTGCCATTTCCCGAAAGCGCCAGTCGTATAGCCGTTTACTTTGAAGACGTCGGCGATGGTCGTTTCGTCCGGATTCAAGCGCTCTTGTCCGGTGGATACGCCGCTAACTCCTGTTCGAGGATAGTAGCGCCCCGTGAGAAACTCGGCTCGGGTAGGCGCGCACACCTGGCAAACGTAGAAGTTATCGAACGCGACGCCTTGCTCGGCGAGCGAGTCGATATGAGGCGTCGCAAGGTTGGAATTGCCATGGATACTCAGGTCTCCCCAACCTTGATCGTCCGTGAGGAAAACGATGACATTCGGTTGCCGGGCGAGCGCGTTGGACAGCAAGAGCGCGAGGGCAGCGAACAGGCAAAGAAGGGGAGTCACTCTCATAGGGAAGGCTGTATATACCGCCGGCGCCGAACAGAGCAACGGGATTTGCAGCGAGCGTATTGAAATTGCTAGGGTTGAAACGATCTCCCCGTTAACTTTACAAGGTTGTAAATTTAAGGGGAAAGAGAAATGCGATGCGTCTTTACAAATTCGTCCCTGGTTTGTTGGTTGGCGGGATGCCTAAAGCGAAGTCTTCTCCGAAGCGCAAAGCGCCGCTGCCGATCTTGATATATGCGGATACGCGCCGTTCGTCCGATCAGCTGTACCTCGGTAAGTTTGGAGTGCCGGACCCCTTTATCGCCATCAAGAAGGGCGGAAAGCGTATCGCCGTCCTCAGTCAGCTGGAGTACGCCCGGGGTCTGAAGGAATCGGCCTTCGATACGATACTCTCGCTCGAGGAATGGCTCGAACAGGCCCGGGCGAAGTATGGCAAGGTGGATGTGGGCGTTGCCGAAACGATCGGAACGATAGCAGAGGAGTATGGGATAAATGGATTCAAGGTCCCGGGGGACTTTCCCGCAGCGGTCGCGTTCGATCTGCAAGGGCTCGGAATAGAGGTCGTCCCGGTGAAAGGATCCGTCTTCCCATCGCGCGAGACGAAGTCGGAAGAGGAGCTTGGCTACTTGGTTCAGGGCAACCGATGCAGCGCGGCGGGTATCCGAGCGGCGGAGAAGGTCCTCAAGGATTCGACGGTCAAGGCGGGCTATCTGTACTGGGGCGGAAAGCGGCTCACATCCGAGCGCTTGCGCGAGGCGATCGAGGTGGCCTGCTTGGAGGCAGGTTCTATCTCGCTGGATACGATTGCCGCGGCCGGGGATCAGGCCTGCGATCCGCACTGCGCAGGATCGGGCCCGATTCGAGCCAACGAGTTGATTATCGTGGACGTCTTTCCGCGCGTATCCAAGACGGGCTATCATGGCGATATGACCCGCACCTTTCTCAAGGGAATGCCCTCGGATGCTCAGCGGAAGCTCGTGGCGACGGTTGGGGCAGTCCAGAAGCAGGCGGTCGAGCAGGTGAAGACGGGCGTCAATGGAAAGTCCATTCATACGTCGATCGTCGAGTTTTTCCAGTCGAAGGGCTACGAAACGAAGCGAACGGAGACCGGGGCCGTAGGTTTCTTCCACGGTACGGGTCACGGATTAGGCTTGGACGTACACGAAGCGCCGCGCGTATCCTCGGTTAACTATAAGCTGAAACGCAATTCGGTGGTGACGATCGAGCCGGGACTCTACTATCCGGGGCTTGGCGGTTGCCGTATCGAAGATGTGGTGGCGGTGACGGATGACGGACCGAGAATGATTAGCAAGTACCACTACAAGTGGATTATAAAGTAGAGCGGATATTCGTAGGGTCTTCGAAAGCGAAACCGCTACAGGAGCGGAAGCGTATTGCGTTGCCATGCCGGAACTAGCGGAGGTCGCCTACTATTGCTCTCGATGGAACCCGGGCATGGGGCGTCGGATCAAGCGAGTGGAAACGCATGGGAAGACGCGTTGCTTTCGGGAGGCCCGCGGACGAGACGTGGAAGCGGCGCTAGCGGGGCGAAAATTCCTGGACTCGCGAACGCATGGTAAGCGCATGCTGTTTCGATTCTCCAAGGGACATTGGCTAGGTCTGCACCTCGGAATGACGGGGCAGCTGTTGATTCGGGATGTGGCGGACGACCGGGCGAAGCACGATCACTTGGCCCTTGAAACGAGTATCGGTTGGTTGGTTTTCAACGACCCGCGTCAGTTTGGGAAGGTAGAGCTTTTCGAGAGCGAGGACTTGCCGGAGGAATGGGGACGCTTGCCGCCGGAGGTATTGTCGCGGCCGTTTAACTACGTATTTTTCGAGAATCACCTATTCCGCAGAAAGCGGGCCATTCTGAAAGCGCTCCTGTTGGATCAAGCGCTCTTTCCGGGGATAGGCAATTGGATGGCGGATGAGATTCTCTGGAGGGCGCGCGTTCGACCCCATCGAAGAGCCGAGTCTTTGTCGGCGACGGAATCGAGGGCGCTGTTCGACGCGCTTAAGTTCGTTTGTCGTGGCGCTATGAAGTACGTGGCTACCGATTACTCGGATCCTCCGAGGAGCTGGCTTTTCCAACATCGCTGGAAGTCGGGCGGGGTTTGCCCGAAAACGGGGGAGACCTTGGAGCGCAGCGAAGTCGGTGGTCGCACGACTTGCTGGAGCGCTTCTTGGCAGCGCTAGCGCTGCCAAGCAGCGAATGATGAATGATGAATGTGAAATTGCGGTTGGGAGCTCCCTCGCTCCGCATTTCGCGTTTACCCTTCCACATTTAATTCTCCGCGCTTGATCTTGGATGGGCTTCTTCGCAATGTGCTTCTCCTATGATCAAGCCCGAGACCAAAGCCTTGCACGAGGAGATCGAAAAGCGCGCTGGATACCTGTGGAGGTATCTTTGACGTCGATCGCAAGCGGGTGAAAATAGAGACGCTCGAGGGGAAGATGGCTGCCGAGGGATTCTGGGATGACCAGAAGGCGGCCCAGGGAGTTATTGGCGAGGCCAACAAGCTCAAGCAGGTCGTGAATGGCATGACGAGCTTCAAGGCCAAGCTTGATGACGCGAGGGCAATGGAGGAGCTTCTCGAGGAAGAGGGCGTAGACGAATCTTCGGAAGAAGCGGTTGAACTGCATGAAGGAGCCGAGGCGCTGAAGCTCGAGCTCGACGATTTGGAAATCCAATGCTATCTCAAGGGACCGCACGATCACTGCAACGCTATCTTGAGCGTCAACGCTGGGGCGGGCGGGACGGAGTCCTGCGATTGGGCGGATATGCTTTTTCGGATGTATAGCCGTTGGGCCGAGCGGCGTGGCTTCAAGACGGAGATCGTCGATATGCTACCGGGCGAAGAGGCGGGTCTTTCCAAGGTTACGATTCGCATAGAGGGCGAGAATGCCTTTGGGTACACGAACGCGGAACGTGGCGTGCATCGCTTGGTGCGGATCAGTCCGTTCGACTCCAATGCCCGCCGCCACACGTCCTTCTGCGCGGTGGATGTCGTTGCCGAAATCGAAGACGACGTTGAAATCGAGCTCGAGGATAAGGATCTTCGCGAAGACACCTATCGGGCCAGTGGCAAAGGCGGCCAGCATGTCAACAAGACCGATTCGGCTGTCCGCTTGACTCACATTCCCACCGGTATCGTAGCGGCGTGTCAAACCGAGCGCTCGCAGCATAAGAATCGGGCCACGGCTATGAAGATGCTCAAGGCTCGGATTTTCGAGAAGCTGGAGGATGAAAAGCGATCGGAGATGGAAAAGGTTTATGGCGAGAAAGGCGAGATTGCCTGGGGTAGCCAGATACGAAGCTACGTTTTTCAGCCCTACCAAATGGTGAAGGACCTGCGTACGGGCGTGGATTCCGGCAATATTCAGGCCGTCATGGACGGCGACCTCGACAAGTTCATCAATGCCTGGTTGCGGGCCGGTTCGCCCCGCCACCGCAATAAGGACATTCAGATGGATGACTAGCGCGTTGCTCATGGCGGAAGAAGGCTTAAGGATGAACATTGGAGCGATGCCCATATTTAAGGGGGAGCGTGGATTTTCGAACATTCCTTCAGCCTTAAGCCTTCTCCCTTCAGCCTTATAACGATGGAATACGAAGCCTTAAAGGAAGCGTTCGAGCGCCAAGAGCTTTTCGAGGGTAAGACCTGGCGTACGTCGCCTCAGCCCTGGAAGCTGAGCCGCGAAATCGTGGATGCGCTGGAAAAGATCGGGCAAGCGAGTCTGGATTTCTACAAGGCTCTGGAAATTTTGTATTCGCGGAGCGCCGATGGTAAGAAGCTATTGCGCAACAAGGAGCTCTACGCTCCGTGGGTGGCCGACTACATGGACCGGGGCAAGCCAACGGAACTGGTTGAGATCAGTCGCAGCAAGGGATGCAAGGGACGCATTCCTCCGGTAATTCGACCGGACTTGCTGGTGACTCAGGATGGCTTTTCGATTACGGAATTGGATTCCGTTCCAGGCGGCATAGGTCTGACCGCGTATTTGAATCGCTTGTACGCTAAGACATCCGATTATCCGATGCTGGGCGCGGATGGAGCCATGGAAAACGCCTTCTATCGCCGCTTGGCGTCGCTGGCCCCCGAAAAGGACAACCCGGTCATTGCCATTGTGGTGAGCGAGGAGTCTGCTACTTACAAGCCAGAGATGGAGTGGCTGGCCGAGCGATTGCAGCTCAATGGCTATCGCGTCCATTGCCTGGGCGACCACGAAGTTTTTCCATTAGGCGGCGCCTTGTATTTCGATATTGAGGGCAATCCGGAGAAGATCGACGTGGTCTATCGCTTCTTCGAGCTATTCGATCTGAAGAATATCAAGACTGCGGAGTTTATCGTGGAGGCTTGGGAGAACGGAGAGATCGCATTGGATCCGCCTCTGAGGCCGTTCTTCGAGGAAAAAGCGGCGATGGGGCTGTACCATCATCACTTGCTCTCCGAATTCTGGAAGGAAGCCATTCCCAAAGCCTCGCGCAAGATCCTCGATGGACTGATTCCGAAGACATGGATCGTGGATCCGACGCCTTTGCCGCCGGGAGCGGTAATCGATGGCCCGCTCGCCCAAGGCAAAGCGCTGCATCACTGGATGGATCTGGCGGAAGCGAGTCAGAAAGAGCGCTCTCTCGTACTCAAGATTTCCGGATTTCACGAAACGGCCTGGGGGTCGCGCAGCGTGGTCATCGGAAGCGACGTTTCCAAGGAAGAGTGGAGTCGTAGTTTGGAGCAAGCGTGCGAGATGTCGTCGACGCATCTTCACATCGTGCAGGAGTTTCGGAAATCCGTTCGCCTTAAGCATCCGTTGTATTCGGAAAAAGGGGAAGCCTACGAAGCCTCGGGACGTCTACGCTTGAATCCCTATTATTTCGTCAACGGAGACAAGGCCGAGCTCGCGGGAGCCTTGGCGACTTTCTGTCCTCCAGACAAGAAGATCATTCACGGTATGGAAGATGCGGCCATGCTTCCCTGCTGCGTCAACGGGTAATGGGCTGCAAAGGCTCGGGCGTTTAAAACCGTTGGGGTTTTCCGGGTGTGTCCAAATCCTCGGGCGAGCTGGATATATACGCTGCTAACCGCGAAATTCGCAATCGAACTTGAAACCGCTATGCCTAAGACATTTACCGCAATCCTTTCTGCAATTATTCTGCTGTCCCCCGTCGTTTTCGCGGGATCATCCGTGACCCTGGAGGGCGTGCACATGTGCTGTGGGGCTTGCGAGAAAGGAGTCGAAAAAGCGATCGCTACGGTTAGCGGAGCAAGCTGCGATGCGGATCGCGACCTTGAGGAGGTGACCATTTCGGCTCCCAATAAGAAAGCCCTTTTGAAGAGCGTACGGGCGATGGTCGACGCAGGCTATTACGGAACGCCGAGCGATTCGTCGGTGAAAGTTAAGACCAGCAGCGGCGCGAAAGACCAAGTAGTCGATTCCATGACAATCGAGGGCTTGCACCTTTGTTGCGGGAAATGCGTCAGCACCGTCAATGAGGCCTTAGTTTTGGTCAAAGGCGTTACGGGAAATACCGCGGAGAAGAAGGTGGCCCGTTTTGAAGTGTCGGGTCGGTTCAACGAGCGGGATGTTTTCAACGCGCTGAATGAATATGGACTGGGAGGAAAGGTCGCTCGGTAGCGATATTCATATTACGCTTGAATGAACGCAGTACGAACTGGAAAACGATGAAAACAGTATCTCGGATCTTAACTCTCGTCGCCCTCGCCGGCGTTTCGATATTATCGCCTTTAGGGGCGCAACAAAAGGGCAACGCTCGGGAATTCTACGAAATTAGAGTTTACAGCTTCGATACGGCAGAGCAACGAGCGCGTGTCGCCGACTACTGGGCGGATGCTGCGATACCCGCATTGAATCGATTGGGCTGCGACAGAATAGGCTTGTTCGAGGAAAGCGTAAAGCAGTCGGGAGAATCGCAGGAGAAGATCGTCGCGCTTATTCCCTACAAGACGTTGAACCAATTGAATGCGTACGACCTCAAACTGGAGCGAGACAAAGTTTATCGCAAAGCGGCGGCGTCCTATTTGGATGCGACCAAAGATGCGCCCGCCTACAAACGCATAGAAAGCCACTTGTTGCGGGCGATGAAGGTGAAGCCAACTTTGAGCGTTCCGGACACGAGCGAAAATCGCATTTTCGAGATGCGGGAATACGAGGGGCATAGCGAAACGGGTAGCGCTACGAAGATCGCCATGTTCGACGAAGTGGAAGCGGATATCTTCGCTGAATCCGGCCTGGATGCGGTGTTTTATGGAAAGACGTTAATTGGCGCAAACCGACCCAGCCTGATGTATATGGTCTGGTTCAAGGACGAAGAAGAGCATCAAGCGGATTGGGATTCTTTCAGGAATAATCCGAACTGGGATGTAGCTCGGAACGATCCGAAATATAAGCCAGGAGGCGTTTCGGGCCGGACGACTTTTATGCTCAAGCCCTTGAGAGGGTCGCAATTGTAGAGCGAATAGATCCGCTGTGACGGGCCGAAAATTCACTCGGCTCGAAGGTCGTAGCAGATAAGTCGCGTTTTGCTTCCATCCAAGCCATCGTCGTTTTGGGCGACATATAGCAGGCCTTTGCTGAGCGCGGGCATGGCCCAGGTTTGACGGGCCAGGAATAGGTGGGTTCGGTCGAGTTCCTCATAGCCTTCCGGGTTGAGGTCGATCCAAGCGAGGTGACCGTATTGGCCGAGTACGAGACAGCGTCCGTCGACTAGCAATAAGGACGCGAGGGCAGGGGCGAGGTTGTATTTCTGGTCGCCGTTCACGGACGTCAGCCACTCCGGCTCGTGTCGCCACACTTCTTCGCCGGTATCGAGACGGATGCAGATGATGGGAGCGTTCTGGGGACCGTGCCCATCGATTCCATACAGATAGCCGTCTTTGTGGATGGCCGTCATGAAATGGGTGTTGAGAATCTCATTGCTCCAGACTTTCGAGCAGGATCCGTCGGCCGCGACTTCGATCAAGGCCCCGCCGGTCCCGTAGCATTCGGATATGTAGACTTGGCTCCCTACGACGACAGGCGATGATGCGTTGACCGATTCGAAGCGATTGCCGCGCCAGGGAAAGGAGCACTCGATACTTCCATTTGACGGGTCGATGACGAGCAAGCCTCCGGTTGCCGGTCGGCTTTCGCCACCCGCGAAGACGAAGACGCGGCGGCCTGCGGCGGAGTCGGCGGGAATGGGCGAGGCATAGCTCGGTCCCCATTCGTGCTCTGCCTCCCAAACGGTTTGGCCATTCGATGGGTCGATCGCGATCACGCTCGGTCCCTGGGGAGAACCGATGTTGACGATGAGTTGGTCGCCTTCCAACAGGGGCGTTCCCCCGAATCCGAAGAAATCAAGGGTCAAGGCGTAGTCCGTTCGCAGGTCGCGTTCCCAAACGAGTTGGCCGTCCGAGAGTCGCAGACAGCTCAGTCTCGCTTCGACGCCGATCGTGAAGACGTATTCCCCATCGCTGATTGGCTGGCAGCGCGGTCCGTTGCCGAAGCCGTAGCGATCGCGGTAGGCGGTGGCATAGCTATGTCGCCAGTTTCGTTTCCCGGTTTCGGCTTCGAGGCATTCCACGGATTCTTCGTCGCCGTCGCGATGAAAGAGAATGACGCGATTGCCGACAATTGCGGGCGAGGCGTATCCTTCGCCTTTGGAGACCTCCCATACTTTGTTTGGACCCTCTTCGCCGAAGCGTTGCAGCAAATGCGTTTCACGCGAGATCGCATTCCGGGTGGGGCCGAGGAAGTGTCTCCATTCTTCGGTGACGGCCTCCGGGGAGAGCGGCTTGGGGGCTTTGTGAAAAAGGAGTTCGGGTTGATTGACTTGTCCGGACAGAGAGAGGACAGCGGCTATGGCAAGCAGGTAGACGGTTGGTTTTGGGAAAGCCATTGGGGCTGAATTGTCCTGAACCGCCCGCTTGGGTCAATCGAACAGTGGCGATCCTCTGGGAAACGAGCCTCGGTGGAATGGGCAATCGGTTGCGGAGAAGCCCTGGCGGTATGGAAGTCTCCCTGCTGCGGATTGCCTCAGACTAGGCTGTGTCAGGATTGAAACTGGCGATCAGCAGCTCTTTCAAGCGTTTGGGGTCGGTGGCGGTTGATTTCGCGACGAAACCGGATTTGTGAGCGAAGTGGACATCGGACTCGTTGTCTATTCGGGTGAAGTCCATGGATGGATGATCGTTGTATCGAGTAAGGCCATACCCGTCGCCTCGTCTATCGGGATAGACCATGGCGAAGACTTGGCTGGCGAGCCCCTGTTCGTCGATGTAGCGGGGAAGTCCCATGGACGGATCGGCGGGCAGCGGATCGGTGCGTGGCAGGAAGATGGCATCTAGGTATTGACCGTCTTTCTCCAGGGTCCATCGCTCGCAATGGCGATCGATGAAGCCGAGGCGTTCTCTCAGCGAGCTCAAGTAGTCGACGAGGTCTTCGCCGATCATGCGCATGATTTCCCAAATCGTCTCGCCGGGTTTGTGGGAAGCTTTGGCGGCGAAGCGTCGTAGCATCGTGATGTCGATGGGCGAGCTCAGCTTGTTTACGACGCTGCGTTCGACGCCGAGCCATGCGGCGGTTCCTTTAGCGCCGCGACAATCGAGCCATTCGGCGGTTTCCAGCCAGTCGCAGAAGGCGCGAGCGTCTTCGTAGAGGTCGAGATGCTGCAGAGCGAGCGACAGGGCGCAGGTCGGACTGGCATCGCGAGGGAATTGGTGATGATCGAAGTTGCCCTTTTCCGGTTCGTGTCGGTGACCGATGTCGACGACGTAGATGTCGGGATTTTCGAGATCGGATTCCTCGGGATCGCGTCGTTGGATTTCGACGGCGTTCCGGGAAAGCAAGACGCAGCAAGCGAGAAAATCGTCTTTGTGGGCGCTGCCCGGGTGGGTGAGAATGAATTCGGCCATTGGGGCCTTGCTATAGCGCCTTGGGTTCGAATCAAGTCATACTGCGCGCGCTTCTGGAGTGACAAAGCGGCGTCGATGCGCTTTATCCTGGGCGTTTTCATCTCTATGAGCCGACTGAACCCGCTGACCGAAACCGAGACGCCTGTGAAGGAGACGCCCTATTCGAAAGGGGAGTGGAAGGTCGTCGAATGCTTGGAGACGGGAATGATCTTCCTGCAGAACCCACCGGACTATTCTGCCTTGGTCGAAGACTTCGCCTGGGAGAAGACTTTTGAAGAAGAGGCGAAGCGGCGCCGTCAAGAGGAGCCTTTGGTCGCCTTCGCGAGTGGAGCGAACAAGTCCTTGCGGCGCAAGCTGAGGAAGCGCGAGCGGATAGAGAAGGTCGCGTACAAAATACTATTGAGAATCGAGCGCGAACAAGAGCCCGGGTCGGCCATCTCGATGGTCGACGTGGGGTGCGGAACGGGCGAGAAGCTGGTAAGGATCAGCCGCTACTTCAAGGAGCGCCGGGGCGTAGACGTGAGACCTGTCGGGGTGGAAATATCGGCTCAACTGTCCAAGGAGACAAACGAGCGCCTGGCCGAATTGAATGGACGCTGCATTCATGCAGCGGCGATCGAGGGGCTCGAGTCGCTGGAGGACGATTCTCTGGACCTGGCGATTCTCTGCTCCTACTTGGAGCACGAGGTCGAACCCATGGCAGTTTTGCGAGCGGTTTCGAAAAAGCTGCGCAAGGGGGGGTACGCGATTATCAAGGTCCCCAATTTCGGCAGCTGGAATCGACGGTTCCGTCAAAAGCGCTGGTGCGGCTTTCGCTATCCGGACCACGTGAACTACTTTACCCCGAATACCTTGACTCGGATGATCGAGACCTCGGGCCTCAAGCTTTGGAAGATGAATTTATACGATCGCTTGCCGACGAACGATAACGTCTGGGCGATCGCGAGACGCTAAGGCGCTACCGTCGAATTCAGGCGCAGGACCAGCCATCGTCGGGACGGTTTTACAGCGGAATGGCCCTGGCTGCGAGCAGGGCAAGAATCTACTAAGGATTATATGGTTTTTTGCAACGGTTTCGGCCGTTTCGATTTGCGTCCCCTGGGGAAATCCCAATCCTTTCCTATACTTTTATATTCATCGCATTAACCCATCAGTTATTATGGCAATCGCTACTGGCACGAACGCTCCAGACTTTACTCTAAAATCGAAGAACGCCGAAGGCTTGGCAGACGTCACTTTGAGCGACAATTACGGAAAGACCTCGACGGTCTTGCTTTTCTTCCCATTGGCGTTCTCGAGCATCTGCCAGGACGAACTTTGCTCGATCCGCGACTCGCTTTCCGACTACGAGGGCCTCAATGCCCAGGTATATGGGATCAGCGTAGACAGCCCCTTTGCCCAGGAGGCTTTCGCGAACGCCAATAGCGGATTCAAGTTCCCGCTTCTTAGCGACTTCAACAAGGAGGTCAGCGCGGCCTACGACGTGCTGTTCGAAGACCTGCTCGGCTTCAAGGGCGTTTCCAAGCGCTCTGCATTCGTCATCAACCAGGACGGCGAAGTGGTCTATAGCGAGTCCAGTGACGACCCGAAGCAACTCCCGAATTTCGACGCGATCAAAGCAGCCCTTGCCTAATCGCAGTTCCATTTGAACGCAGGACGGCGCCGGGGACGGGCCGTCCTCTTTTTTCAGCTTGAAGCAAAGCGAACCCGAATAACGTAAACGATATCCACACGCGCAACATGAGCGATCTATCCAATCCGCTGAATTCCCTTAAAACCTTCCACTCCGGCTCCGAAGGCCCGTCTTATTTCTATTCGTTGCCTTCGCTGGAAGAAAGCGGCGTCGGCCCGATTTCGAAACTGCCGGTTTCGATTCGCATCGTATTGGAATCGGTTCTACGCAATTGCGACGGGCAGCGAGTGACCGAGGAGGACGTGAGGGCGTTGGCCAATTGGAACGCGAGCGCTCCCGCTCAGACGGAGATCCCGTTCGTCGTTTCGCGCATCGTTTTGCAGGACTTCACGGGCGTTCCCTTGCTGGTCGATTTGGCGGCCATGCGCTCGGCGGTCGATAAACTAGGCAAGGATGCGGCGATGATCGAGCCGTTGGTGCCAGTGGATCTCGTAGTGGATCACTCGGTACAAGTCGACAAGGCCGGCACGGCTGAAGCCTTCAAGCAGAACATGGCCATCGAATTCGAGCGCAATATGGAGCGCTACGAATTTCTAAAGTGGGGTCAGCAGGCGTTCGATACCTTCCAAGTCGTTCCGCCGGGAATCGGCATCGTACACCAGGTCAATCTCGAGTATCTGGCCAAGGTGGTGCACCAGCGCGAAGCGGGCGACGGCGCGGTCTTCTATCCGGATACGCTTGTCGGAACCGATTCTCACACGACCATGATCAACGGTCTCGGCATCGTCGGGTGGGGCGTTGGGGGCATCGAGGCGGAAGCCGGGATGCTGGGCCAGCCGGTTTATTTCCTTACTCCCGAAGTCGTAGGCGTCGAGCTCAAGGGCGAGCTCAAGGAAGGCATCACGGCTACGGATCTCACTTTGACGATCACCGAGCGCCTCCGCGCGTTGGGCGTGGTGGGCAAGTTCGTCGAGTACTATGGCGACGGCGCTCGCAATCTGTCTCTGGCCGACCGCGCTACGATCGCGAACATGGCGCCTGAGTACGGAGCGACTATGGGTTTCTTCCCGATCGACGAAAAGTCTTTGGACTACTTGCGCGAGTCCGGTCGCGGCGAGGAGCAGATTGCGACGATTAAGGGCTACTGCGAAGCGCAGGGCATTTTTGGGATTCCGGATGCGGGGCAAATCGAATACACGAAGACGATTGCCGTCGATCTTAGCGAGATCGAGCCAAGCGTTGCGGGTCCCAAGAATCCGAAGGAACGGGTCGCCGTATCCAGCCTCAAGAGCGAATTCAATGAACTCTACAGCAAGCCCGCTGCGGAAGGTGGATTCGGTATGCCGAGCGAGAAGCGCGATGCTCAGGTATCGGTCAACGGTTCGGGTTCCATCGGCAACGGGTCCGTACTGATCGCGGCGATTACCTCTTGTACGAACACCTCGAACCCGGGCGTTATGCTCGCGGCGGGCTTGGTCGCCAAGAAGGCCGTCGAGCGCGGTCTATCGGTTCCGGGTTACGTCAAGACGAGCCTCGGCCCGGGATCGCGCGTCGTAACCGACTATTTGAACGAGACGGGTTTGCAGGGCTACCTCGACCAAATCGGATTCAATCTAGTGGCCTATGGTTGCACGACCTGTATCGGCAACAGTGGTCCGCTGGCTTCGGAAATCGAGTCGGCAATCAAGGAAGGCGAGCTCGTGGCCGCGTCGGTACTCTCGGGCAATCGAAATTTCGAAGCCCGCGTACACGGATCCATCAAGTCGAACTTCCTCATGTCGCCGCCGCTCGTCGTAGCGTACGCCTTGGCGGGACGCGTCGACATAAACCTTTACAACGAACCGATCGCTCAAGGCTCCGATGGGCAGGATGTATTCTTAAAGGACCTTTGGCCGTCCAACGAGGAAGTGGCGAACGCGATTCGCTCGGGCTTGAAGACCGAGATGTTCGACAATCAATATTCGGATGTGGCGAACTCCAACGAGGAGTGGACGCAGATCGAGTCGTCGACCGGGGCCATCTATCAGTGGAACCCCAATTCCACCTATATTCACGAACCTCCGTTCTTCGATGACTTCTCCATGGAAGTGGGAGTGATCAAGCCGATTGAGGGAATGCGTCCTTTAGCGATCATGGGCGATTCGGTTACCACGGACCACATTTCGCCTGCGGGCGCGTTCAAGCCGGAAACGCCGGCGGGCCAGTTTCTGCAGTCGAAGGGAGTGGAGCCGAAAGACTTCAACTCCTATGGATCGCGTCGGGGCAATGACTTGATCATGACCCGCGGCACTTTCGCGAACGTGCGCGTCAAGAATCTCATGGCCGACGGCAAGGAAGGCGGCTTCACCAAAATCATGCCCGAAGGCGAACCTGCCTCGATTTACGATGCGGCTCAGGTTTACAAGGAACGGGGCGTTCCACTGATTGTCTTTACCGGTATCGAGTACGGAACAGGCAGTTCTCGCGATTGGGCGGCCAAGGGGACCAATCTCTTGGGGGTGAAAGCGGTTGTCGCTCGCAGCTACGAGCGCATTCACCGATCCAATTTGATTGGCATGGGCGTATTGCCATTGGAATTCCCGGAAGGCGTGAGCGCTCAATCGCTCGGACTGGACGGCTCCGAAGTGGTGTCGCTACCCGGACTCGATAACTCGCTCAAGCCGCAGCAGATGCTCGCCGCGGTGGTTGAGCGCGCCAGTGGCGAGAAAGAGGAAATCGAATTGAAGGTACGAGTGGATACTGCGATCGAAGTGGAGTATATTCGAAACGGTGGCATTTTGCCTTACGTATTGAGGGACCTCATCAAGGCATCGAATTAGGCGAATCGAAGAGGCAATCCTTCAACTAAGCGAAACGCGAACAATGGCAGGCGAATCATCGATATTTCTAGTCGACCCGGAATCGAATCCGGTTGCGGTGAAGATTGTCGGTCGCGCCTCGTTTCAAAACGTGCTTCCGCTGAAGGATTTTCTCAAGGATTCGTACGCTGTGGGAAAACGCCGCTTCGTCTTCGATTTTTCCGAATGCGCAGGAATGGATAGTACGGTGCTCGGCGTTCTTGCCGGCTGCGCTCTCGAATTGAGAAAGCTGGAGCCGAGAGGCTCGCTGGTTCTTTCCAGGCTAAGCGAGCGCAATCGGGACCTCGTGCGAAACCTAGGGCTGCATCGCATTGCGACAGTGGATGACGGCGCTTCCGCGCCGAAAGTGGAGAGCGCAGACCAGGGATTGGACAAGGCGGCTCCCCTCGATGAATTGTCGAATGCGCGACTTTGCCTCGAAGCCCACGAGAATCTAATCGAAGCGGACGCCGAGAATAAGTCGAAGTTTCAGGACGTCATAGACTACCTGAAAGGGCGTGTCGACGAGGGGTAGGCTAAGGGGCGCGCGGAGTTCATGAGCTCATCGGAGTTACTGATGCTCCTTGGAAGCGGTTTCTTGCTAAGTCTTTTAAAGTGAAGCGATTGCTATGGTCGAATCTAGCGACCGTTAAAATTGCAAGGTTGTAAATTTAATGGCCCTTTGGGGGGCTTTGAGCGGCCTTGTCTTTTCGGTTGCCTCTCTTAGGACCTCTCTGAATGATGCGGGCTTCTATGAGCGAGATCGCAGCGCAGGATATTGACAAGAAAGCCTTGCCGAATGCCGAGGGTCATTTTGGCGAATTCGGGGGCAGTTACGTGCCGGAAACCTTGGTGACCGCGCTTAAGGACCTGGGAGACGAGTACGAGCGGGCAAAAGCGGATCCGGAGTTCCAAGCGGCGCTCGCTTACCAGCTCAAGGAGTTTGCCGGAAGGCCGACCGGGCTCTATTATGCGGAGAGGCTCAGCGAAGAGCTCGGCGGCGCGAAAATCTATTTCAAGCGCGAGGACTTGCTCCATACGGGCGCGCACAAAATAAACAACGCGATCGGGCAAGCTCTGCTGGCGAAGCGGATGGGCAAGAAGCGTATCATTGCCGAGACGGGAGCGGGCCAGCATGGCGTCGCTACGGCCACTGTTTGCGCGAAATTCGGTTTGGAGTGCGTCGTTTACATGGGAGCGGTCGATATGGAGCGCCAGAAGTTGAATGTCTTTCGGATGGAGTTGTGCGGGGCCGAGGTTCGGGGCGTGGAAAGCGGACAGAAGACGTTAAAGGATGCGGTCAACGAAGCGATGCGCGACTGGGTGACCCATGTCCGCGATACGCATTACATCCTTGGTTCGGCGCTCGGGGCGCATCCCTATCCCATGATGGTTCGCGATTTCCATCGCATCATCGGGCAGGAAACACGGGTGGAAATCATGGAGAAGGAAGGCCGCCTGCCGGATGAGATGGTGGCTTGCGTGGGTGGCGGTTCCAATGCCATCGGACTGTTCTACGAATTTCTCGACGAACCGGACATTCGCTTGGTAGGCGTCGAAGCGGGGGGGCATGGTATCAAGCTCGGGCAGCATGCGGCGCGTTTCGAAGGCGGTCGCTTGGGTGTCCTTCAGGGATGCAAGACCTACATCCTTCAAGACCCCGATGGACAGATTGAGTTGACCCATTCGATTTCCGCAGGACTCGACTATGCGGCGATCGGTCCAGAGCACGCTTACTATCGCGACATCGGTCGTATCGATTACGCTTACGCGACGGATGACGATGTGCTAGAGGCGTTTCAGACGCTTTGCCGCACGGAAGGCATAATACCTGCATTGGAGTCGACGCATGCTTTGGCCTATACGATCAAGCGGGCCCCGGAAATGAGTAGGGACCAGGTTATTGTCATGAACTTAAGCGGTCGCGGCGATAAGGACGTGAACCAAATCGCCAAATTCTTGGGACAGGACGTATGAGAAGCATGACCGGTTTTGGGCGTGCCGAGCGAAGCGCGCGAGGCGTTTCCGTTACCCTTCAGGTTTCCTCTGTGAATCGCAAAAATCTAGAGGTCGTTTGTTCGCTTCCGAAAGAGTTTCAGCAGCTTGAGCGAACGGTCGTAGAGCGCTCGCGCTCCCGCGCCGGACGAGGACGCTTCCAGTATTCCGTCGATATTCGAGACGAGCGTAGCGAAGCGGCCGGGTTGCCGAGCGATTCGCAGATCGAGTCAGCCTTGAAACGGATCAAGGCGGTAGTCGAGCGCAATGGCGGCGAATATTCGATCGATGCGAACTCGATAATCGCCTTGGCTAATCTCTTGGAAGGGGAAACGGAGTCTTTGCTGGAGGATGTGGTCGAATCCTTGCTGATGGAATGCGTGGATACAGCGATGAGCGCCTTGATCGCCATGCGCGAACAAGAGGGCGTTGCTCTCAAGGCGGATCTGAAGAATCGGCGCGAGACGATGGCTGCTGCATTGCAATCCATCAAGGCGATCGCTCCGGAGATGGTAGGCAAGTATCGGGAAACCCTACACTCCCGGTTGGAGCAAGCGGGCTTGGACTTGAACGTTGACGACGAGCGGGTGTTGAAAGAGATCGCCCTCTTCGCCGATCGAAGCGATTTGTCTGAAGAAATCACCCGTTTGGAGAGTCACTTCGATCAGTTTGCGGATTTGCTCGAAAAGGATGAGCCAGTAGGTCGTTCACTGGAGTTTCTGCTTCAGGAGATCGCTCGAGAAATCAATACGACTGGGAGTAAGTCGTGCTCGATCGAAATATCGAAGCGCACGCTAGCGATGAAGAACGAATTGGAACGCATTCGCGAACAGGTGGCGAATGTGGAGTAGGGAGGCCTTCAGTCTTCGGCCGGCTTCTTTTTTTCCTCGAAGAACGAGACGATGATGTAGGTGGCGACGCCCACCGTAATGCCGGAATCGGCCACGTTGAAGCTGGGGTAGTGGGAATCGTTGATATAGAAATCGAGAAAGTCGATTACGTGACCGTGTATCAAGCGATCGATTACATTGCCGATTATGCCGCCAACGATGAGACCGAATGCCCATTGGTAGGGTTTACGGTAGAGTTGGAGCGTTTCGCGAAAAAACCAGAGCAAGGCCAGCGCGACGAATCCGATTAAGGCCAGCCATTCGCTATGTCCGCTGAATAGGCTCCATGCGGCGCCGGTATTGCCGACATGCACGAGATTGAAAAAGCCGGGTATGACCTCGATCGAGTGAGGCGGGTAGAAGGCGCCCAGCGGCAAGGTTTGGACGACCCAATATTTGGTCGCTTGATCGAGCGCGAATACGATGGCCGCCAAGCCGAGCAGGATTTTGTACGCGGCGAGGCTTCGCATTCTATAGTGGATACCGACTCCGCTTAAGAGTCCGAGTCGCCTTCGCTAAAGGTCATGGCATCTTCGGAAGTCGCATCGGCGAAGACGCCACCTCGTTGTACGCTCCTTGTCTTATTCTTCTCGAGCTGCTTTTGCGTTTTGACGGAATAGCGCGTAAAGGGAACGGCCATCAAGCGTTCTTCACGGATTTGCTTGCCGGTCATTTCGCAAATGCCATAGGTGCCGGCGAAGATGCGTTCTATCGCGGCCTCGATCTCGGTAAGGGCGTCCTGTTCGCTGGATACCATGCTAAGCGCGAAATCGCGATCGAAGGTATCGGTACCGGCATCCGCCATATGCTGGCTGTATCCGGAGAGGTCGCCCGCGTCTTCCTTGCTGGATCGCTTGAGCGTTTCTTCCGTGTGCATACTGAGCCCGGTCTTAACGTGGTCGCGGAGTTCCATAAGCAACTTGTAGAACTTCTTGAACTTTTTGGGCACGGTGCGTGTTTCGACGGACGAAGTGGTGGAGGCCATCGGATCGAATCCCAAGATATCGGAGAGCGAAGCGGCGCCGAGCACACGCTTTTCCGCTTTCTGTTCCGCTTCTTCCACCGCGAGGCGAGCTTTTTCCTTGGCGGCCTTTTTCTCGGCGATGGTATCGTCGGCCTTGACGCGTTTCTTAGCGACCGAAAGAGCGTCTTCGAGTGAAAATCCTGCTGCTGCGGCGGGCTTCTTCTTAGGGCTGGCTTTCTTGGTTGCTCTGGAAGCTGTCTTTTTAACAGCGGCCTTTTTCGCGGCGGTCTTCTTGGCAGCAGCCTTCTTGGCAGGTGCCTTTTTCGCGGTTGTTTTCTTAGCGGGCATAAGTAGGGATCGTTAGAGTATAGCTTCGGCGCAGCGGGGACAGAGCGCTCCGTTGTCGGTACCATTCTGGAGATCTGGATACCATCTCCAGCAGCGGGGACAGCGACCGCCTGTCGCTTTGTTTACAGTGATCGAGAGCGCTTCATCGTTCGATTTCGCGAGTTCGACACGCGAAACGATAAAGAGTTCTTCGAGAAATTCAGCGTATCGGGAAAGCAGTTGGAAGGTCGCGTCTTTTTCGTTTCCGGCGATGGCAAGGTACGCATCCAGGGAACGGCCGATTTCACCATTTTTGCGAAGGGTCTCGAGCTTTTCGTTTACCGAATCGCGGAAGGCGAGGAGGTCGGAGAAGTCCCGGGCGAGGTTCTCGTCACGCCAATTGACAGCCTCCGAGGGCCATTCCTGGAGGGCGAGCGGTTCGTCGATAAAGTCCGAGTCGGCTACGAAGTAGCTCCAGGCTTCATCGGATGTGAACGGCAGAACGGGTCCGAGGACGCGGACGAGGGAACGGAATATGTGATAAATGGCCGTTTGAGAAGACCGACGCAGAGGATGGTTTTCCGCGAGGGTATAGAGGCGATCCTTGAGAATATCGTGATAGAGAGCTGACAGCGTGACCGAGCAAAATTGGTTGCAGAGCTGGTAGACGCGGTGGAACTCGTAGGTTTCGTAGGCCTTCTCGCAGGCTTCTACGAGGGCGGCGGTCTTATCCAGAGCCCAGCGATCGAGTTCGTGCAGCTCTTGGACGGGCATGCCGTTTTGGGCGAGGTCGAAGTCGAAGAGGTTCGAAATCTGGAAGCGCAAGGTATTGCGAATCAGACGGTAGGCGTCGCCGATCGTCTTGAGGATCTCCTCGCCCATGGGGACGTCGTTTCGGAAATCGGTGGACGCGATCCACAAGCGAACGATGTCCGCCCCGAACTTGTCCATGTAGTGTTCCAAGGTCATGGCGCCTTCGCTCTTGGAAAGTTTGGTACCGTCTTGGTTTACGATGAAGCCGTGCGTGAGGATGCTCTTGTAGGGCGCTTCGCCTTCGCGAATGACGCTCGTCCAGAGAGAGGATTGAAACCAGCCGCGGTGTTGATCGCTGCCTTCCAGATAGAGGTCGCATGGCCACTTGAGATCCTCGTTATCCTTGAGGACGGCGAAGTGACTGGAGCCGGAATCGATCCAAACGTCGAGCGTGTCGGCGCCTGGCTTGAGCGTCTTGCCTTGCCAGGACTCCGGTAAGTCCACGCCTTCGAGCAAGGACTCGGAGTCTGACGTATACCAGAGGTTGGTGCCGGATTCGGCTACCTTGTCCGCAATTTGTCGGATGACGCCCGCATCCAGATAGCCGATACCGTCTTCGTCGTAGAAGGCGGGAATCGGCACGCCCCAGGAGCGTTGACGGCTGATGCACCAATCCGGACGAGCTTCGACCGCGCCGCGGATACGGTTTTCGCCCCAATCGGGAATCCACGTTACCTGTCCGATCGCTTCCAGCGCTTTGTCGCGTTTGCCGTCTTTGTCGAGCGCGACGAACCACTGGTCGACCGCTCGGAAAATTACCGGCGTCTTGGAGCGCCAGCAATGCGGGTAGCTGTGGGAAATTTTCTTCTTCTTTAGTAGGGCGCCTGCCTCGTCGAGGGCTTTGAGAACCTTGCCATTGGCGGGAACCCATCCGTCGGATTCAAGAACGGACGCTCCGACGAGAAATTCCGGAATTTGGCCATCGTCGTCGTATTCGCCCTGGTCGTTGACCGGGCAGTAGACATCCAGGCCATATTTGAGTCCGGTCAGATAATCTTCCTGACCATGGCCGGGAGCGGTGTGCACGCAGCCGGTGCCACTCTCTGTGGTCACGTAATCGGCGAGTACGATTGGGCTGGGGCGATCGATGAACGGATGGCGAGTTTCGATTCCTTCGAGCGACTCGCCAGTCGCTGTTTTGACGATGCTCCAATTTTCAATGTCGCAATCGTCCGCGAATCGTTCGGCTAACTCCTTGGCGACGATGTAGACCCGGTCGCCGGATTCGACAAAGGCGTATTCGAGGCGCGGATGTACTGCGACTGCCAAGTTGGCGGGAATGGTCCAGGGCGTTGTGGTCCAGATAACGGCAGCCAGAGGCTTGTCTATTTCAAGTTTGGCGGCTTGGGGAATATCAAAGGCGACCCAGATCGATGGACTCGAATGGTCCTTGTATTCGATTTCCGCTTCCGCGAGGGCGGTTTCGTAGGGAATAGACCAATAGACGGGTTTTTTGCTGCGATAGACCAGGCCTTCGTCGACGAACGAAGCGAGGGTGCGGAGGATTTCCGCTTCGTATTCAGGATTCTTGGTTTTGTATTCGCGGTTCCAATCGCCGAGTATCCCTAGACGCTTGAATTGGCTCCTCTGTACGTCGATCCAGTGTTCGGAAAAGGCATCGCAACGATCGCGCAGTTTGGCGGTGGAGAGTTCTTTGCCTTCGGCTTGGATTTCCTTCGATACCTTCGTCTCGATAGGCAGGCCGTGACAATCCCAACCCGGTACGTAAGGGGTGCGATAGCCGCGCGACGCTTTATAGCGAAGCACGATTTCCTTTAGCGTCTTATTGAGAGCGTGGCCAAGGTGGAGGTCGCCGTTCGTAAACGGAGGGCCGTCATGGAGAACGAAACTGGGCCCTTCGGCGTTTTTCGACTGAATCTTGCCGTAGAGATCGATCTTTTCCCAATGCTCTACGCGGGCGGGTTCGCGCTTGCCTAGATTGGCCCGCATGGGGAAGGCGGTCTTTGGCAGCTTCAGCGTATCTTTGTAGTTCTCAGCCATGCCCTAATTTGAAGAATGGGCGGATATTGCCCATCGGTTCGACTCTGTCAAGGTCGGAGCGGGAGTGGAGAAGAAATCCCTGTTTGGAGGGGCGTCGAAGCGGTCGCCGCGGGCGTTTTCCCTATGGATAGGCGGGATATTCCTGGAGGGCTGGCTCTTCTTCGTCCGCTTTCTGGAACGATGGATTGGAGCCGTCTTCCGGCTACGCGGCAGCGGACTGGATTCGATGGTAGAGGCGGTGGGTGTTTTCGGGCGTGATGCGATCGATGACTATGGAAGGATCGAAATTGAGCTCCGTATCGATTCTAAGGCCGTTTTCGATTCCGGGCGGCACGAAGTCGTCGATGAAATCCATGCCGCCTCTCTGCTTTAGCCACTGGTAGTAGAGGTCCGTCTCCTCGGTTTCGATGACGATATCCGTCTCGAGGCGCAGGCTGCAAATGAGGGTCAGGTCGCGAAAGGACGCGAACCAGGTGGGCGGGTTGACCAATTCGTCTCTGATTATGAGAATCATGGTGGGGGCAATTCCTTATTAGTTAATCGGCAATGAGGGGTGAATGCGCGCGAATTTGGCCCGTTTTCGACCCGTTTTAGGTCGGTTTTCATCTAATTTAAGCTTTGTTAACGTCCCCGGAACCGCATGAGCGGGAATGAAGTTGCATTCTCTCGTCAGATTTGACCAATGTTCGCGCCTTTCGTGGTTTATCCTCTAATTAACCATAAGCGCTGACATGAAACGAACGCACCATTGTGGCCAACTGCGCGAGAGCGATGTTGGAAAAACAGTATCGCTGATCGGATGGATCGACTCCATTCGCGATCACGGCGGCATTCTCTTTATCGATTTGAGAGACCGCGAAGGCCTGACTCAGATCAAAGCCAATCCGCACAGCGGTGACAATGCGTTCAACGAGGCGGTCAAGAGCCTCAAGGACGAATCGGTCATCGAGATCGAAGGGGTGGTGGAAGCCCGCGATGGGGAGAACATAAACGATACCTTGCCAACGGGGCGGATCGAGGTCGATTGCTCGAATCTGGTCGTTCACAATATTTCCGAGACGCCTCCGTTTCCGATCGACGACGAAAAAGGCGATAAGGTGAATGAGGACCTTCGGCTTACCTATCGCTACCTGGACCTGCGTCGCGGCAAGATGCGTCAGACGCTCAAGATGCGTCACGAAACGACCAAGGCGATTCGGAATTTCATGGACGAAGAGGGCTTCTATGACGTGGAGACGCCGACTTTGTTCAAGAGCACGCCTGAAGGGGCGCGCGAATATCTAGTGCCGAGTCGAATTCAGCCCGGCCACTTCTACGCCCTGCCGCAGTCGCCTCAGCAATTCAAGCAGATGCTTATGGTGGCGGGCGTCGAGCGCTACTATCAAGTGGCGCGTTGCTATCGCGACGAAGACCTGCGGGCGGATCGCCAAATGGAGTTCACCCAGCTCGACATTGAAATTTCCTTTGTCGATCGCGAGGGAATGTACGCCTTGATGGAAGGCTTGATGAAGCGAATCTGGAAGGATACCCTGGACGTAGACCTTCAGACGCCCTTTCGCCGTATGCCGTTCCAGGAGGCGATGAATCGGTATGGGGTAGACAAGCCGGATACGCGATTCGGACTCGAGATCGAAGATTTTTCGGAGACCTTCGCGTCCTCGTCGTTTAAGGTGTTTTCGGCTACGGTCGAAAAGGGTGGAGTCGTCAAGGCGTTCAAGGCCCCTACCTTGGCGGATGTGACGCAAGGAGAATTGAAGAATCTCGAAGAAGTCGCCAAGTCGCTCGGAGCGAAGGGATTGGCCTTTATAAAGATAGAGGATGGAGAATGGAAGTCGCCGATCGTTAAGTTCTTCTCGGAAGAGGAAAAGGCCACTCTCAAGGAGAAGCTTTCCTTGGAAGAAGGAGACATCGTCTTTTTCGCTGCGTCCGGTTGGGAGCAAGCCTGCGCGATTCTCGGCAGGATTCGCCTCGAGTGCGCCGAGTTGCTTAAAAAGCGCGGTCAGCTTGAGATTCCCGCGGACCAATTCGAATTCCTCTGGGTGGTCGATTTTCCGCTCATGACTTATGAAGAGGAGCAGGGTCGGTACGTCGCTTCGCACCATCCGTTTACTTCTCCGGTAGAAGAGGATATTCCTTTCCTGGACAGCGAACCGAAGCGGGTTCGCGGGCAGCACTACGACCTGGTGCTGAATGGGGTCGAACTGGGGGGCGGTAGCATTCGTATCCATCAGGCGGAGTTGCAGAAGAAGGTATTCGAGGATGTCCTCAAAATTCCGTCCGACGTGGTTGAAAGCCGTTTCGGCTATATGCTGGAAGCGTTTAAGTACGGCGCTCCTCCTCACGGTGGAATCGCCTTTGGCTTGGATCGATTGGCGATGATCCTGTGCGGCGCGACTAGCATTCGCGAAGTGATCGCCTTCCCCAAGACTCAGAAAGGCCAGTGCTTGATGACGGAAAGCCCGAGTCGGGTGACGGACAAGCAGCTTAAGGAGCTTCATATTGAGACGCTCGACGTCGATTTGGAGGTCTAGATTTTAGATTCAGGCGGATCGACCGCCTGATGCCGAGGCCCTCGTGTCCGGACTGCCTTAGGGCGTTTGGATCGAGGGCTTCGTCGCGTTTGGGTTGGAACGCGGCTAGCGTCCGCTCAAATTAAAGCGGACGGACTGAGGGTTCGGATGAAGAACGGTTACAATTGAGCGCAAAGGCCCTTTGGAGAACGCTAAATTGTAATACTTTTTGAGCATTATGCGCGCATGATTACCGATTTTGATGGGAGCAGGAAGAGGTGGCACGCTAGTTGCTGATGGGAAGGAGTAATGTGCATTGTCACAGTCGCAGCGTCTAATTCCTAAATAAAACAACATCCTAACGAACGACATGAAAAAACTCCTCAGCAAACTAACTGGGCCGCTGCTCTTCGCTCTTGTAGCGACGGCCTTGTTCGCAGCAACGCCAGCGATGGCCGATGACGAGGCGGGTCCGGTAGACGAATACCTGGAACTCGTTGAAGCTTCGGGCGCTGAATACGCTCCTGCATTCGATTTCTTCACGGTATCGATGCTATGGACAGTGATCGCCGCTGCGTTGGTATTCATAATGCACCTCGGCTTCGCAACGCTCGAAGCAGGTCTGACCCAGTCCAAGAATACGGTGAACATTCTCTTTAAGAATGTGTGGATCATTTCCATCGGCTTGATCACCTATGCGGTTCTTGGCTTCAATACTCACTATCCTGTCGATTCGTGGCAGATCCCCGGTTGGCTTGGAATTAACGGCCCGATCGGCGATTTGAACGCCGATGGCGGCGACACTTGGGGCTACGGTGGCTTGAGCTTGGCGATGACAGGCTATGGCGACTTCATTTTCCAGGCGATGTTCGCAGCGACAGCAGCGACGATCGTATCGGGAGCAGTAGCGGAACGAGTGAAGCTCTCTGCCTTCATGATCTACTCCACGATTCTCGTGGCATTTGGATACACCATTGCCGGTTCTTGGCACTGGGGTGGCGGCTGGCTCTCTTCACTTGGCGGCGGCGACGCAGCATTCTATGACTTCGCCGGTTCGACGGTGGTACACGGTTTCGGTGGCGCCGCAGCCCTCGCAGCAGTTATGATTCTCGGCCCCCGCAAGGGCAAGTTCCAGAAGGACGGCTCGATCAAGCCGATCCTTGGCCACAGCATGCCTTTGGCAACCGTAGGCGTATTCCTTCTCTTCTTCGGATGGTTCGGATTCAATGGCGGTTCGGTTCTTTCAGCCAACCCAGGTCCTCTCGGTCTCGTCTTCACCACAACAGCCCTCGCAGCAGCGGCTGGCGGTATCGCTTCGATCCTCGTCTCATGGTCGGTTCTCAAGAAACCGGATCTTTCCATGGCCCTTAATGGTTTGCTTGCCGGTCTGGTTAGCATCACGGCTGGCGCGGATTCCGTATCGGTCTTTTCTTCCATCATTATGGGAGCGATTGGCGGCGCACTCGTGGTTTTCTCGATCATCTTTTTCGACAAGATCAAGATCGACGATCCTGTCGGAGCGATCTCGGTACATGGCGTATGCGGTATCTGGGGAACGGTTGCAGTCGGTATTTTCGGCGGCGCTAACCTGATGTCTCAGATCATCGGCGTGATCGGCGTATACACTTTCGCCTTCATCTTCTCCTTCGTAGTCTTCTTCGTGATCAAGGCGATCATGGGAGTTCGCGTTGCTGAAGAGGAAGAATTCGAAGGGCTCGACATCGCCGAGCATGGCCAGGAGGCTTACAGCTTCGGCCCCAATCCCTAATTGGAGCTCGTAGAAAGCCTAAGTAACGCATTTACTTGCATTTACGTAAGCAATTCACTTACATCAGCAATCAACCTCAAAGTAAATTTCCATGAAACTTGTCGTAGCAATCATCAAGCCGTTTAAGTTGGAAGAGGTCAAAGAGGCCCTTTCCGAAGTCGGCATCGAAGGAATGACGGTAACCGAAGTTAAAGGCTTCGGACGCCAGAAAGGCCACACGGAGATCTATCGTGGCAGCGAATACACGGTCGACTTTTTGCCTAAAGTTAAGATCGAAATAGCCGTGCAAGACGAAGCGGTTTCCCAAGCTGCCGAAGCGATCGTCAAAGCTGCCAAGACTGGCAAGATCGGCGATGGTAAGGTTTTCGTTCTTCCGTTGGAAGAAGCGGTCCGCATTCGTACCGACGAGCGCGGCGAAACGGCTCTCTAGCCAAACGCTTCCATTAGACAACGCTTTGCAAGCCGGTCCTCTTCGCGAGGGCCGGTTTTTTCGTTGCCGATGGGATGGGTGGCTCGGATGGGTTTTCGTATACGGTCGAGTCACCGCAGTCCATACGTTTGGAATCCCAAAGGGTCGTACCTTGATTGAGAAGAGCGCGCATCCTGGACAGCAGTTCCTTGATAGCCCATGCCACGACCCTCCCAGGCGAGCGCATGGCGCGTCTTTGCGGCAGCCAGACTTTGCCAGACGGGCTTCGCTTTCGAGCGCTCGTACGGGGATCAGCTAGTTTGTCTGACGAGGGCGCAGCGAATCGACCGCTCGGCGATTGACGGTTCGGAATGTCGAGCCTCCAAGGGCATACGAAGCGGAAAATGAAACGAACGGTCTCGAGTCGTAGCCGATGCTTGCACTAGGATGGGTTCAGGGGGCCGAGGTCCAAGGCCCGACGCTTGACGATTCCGTATATCAAGACGAGGACAAAGGCGACCGCGAAGTATCCGGGGAAGTAACCAAGGGCCTGCTGGAAAAGCGAGGACTCCAAGGCGCCATCGCTTAGATCGGCGGAAGCGGGAGCGTTTCGGAGGCTGTAGACGAGTAGCGAATACAATATGCCGATTCCTCCGTAGGCGAGATTGTAGGAAAGCCCTTTGAAGCTCAGAGCGGTGGCCCGCGATTCGGAAGAAGTAACGGCGTTGAGGTAGCTGCTGACGAGAAAGCCTGCGAGCGAAATCGAGCCGTAGACCAGAATCATCGGCAAGACGCCCCAGTAGGGGATAAACCAGGACATGCCGTAGAGTCCGCAGAAGGTGGCGATCCCGAGGAGGAAGTAGTTGAATGGTTTTCGCCGATTCTCGGACAGCCACCGTCCCAGTTTAGGCATAAAGACTCCCATCAGTCCAAAGCCGGCGCTAATGAGTCCAAAACTCGCTGCCGGCAAATCGATTTGGCGATAGTATTCGCTGTTCAATGTGAGGATCATGCGAGCAATGTGGTCGATGAGAAAGCCACCCAGAATAATCACGAGCGCGGCGGGCGTTTGCAGTATCCATTTACCAGTAGCCAGCGTTTTGGCGAATGCCCTGCTCAGGGTATGACTTGTCTCTGACAGCCTCAATTTGTGACGGGCAGCCTTTTCCGACTCGGGTTCCTCCATTCGTAGCGCGGTAATGAAGGCCCCGATACCCAGGCAAAGCGTTAGTAGAAGAGGCAGTCGCATGGCTACCGGTTTGGGCACGTCCCAATCGAGAGAAAGTAGCCCCAGAAATTGGTTGAGGCGCTCCGCGTCGTAGAGGAAGGCTCCGAGGGACATCGCGACGATGAAGGCGATGGATTGAAAACGCATCTGAGTTTCCAGAACGCGTCCCCAGCTTTTCTCCATTCCAAGGTCCTTTAGCGTGTCGTAGGCCAGGGCCTCGTCGGCTCCGCTTGCGGAGGCTTCGGCAGCTCCGCTCAGTATCCGATTGAAAAGGAAGAGGTAGAAGACGATGGGCATTTGCCCGATTGGCGCGACAATCAGAAGCAGCATCTCCAGGATCATGATGACCGTGGAGGCAATCACCAAGTTGCGACGTCCGACGGTATCGGCCAAGGCTCCAGAGGGAACCTCCAAGATAACGATGGTGGCGGCCCAGACGGCATTCAGAATCGCGAACTGTTCCAGCGAAAGCCCGAAGTCCAGAAAGAGAATGGTGAAGATTGGGTAATAGAAGCGTGCGTTGAAGAGGATTCGAAATGCGATGAAGCGACGAATATTCGGCACACGCAGAGGATTCTGGTCGGGAGATTGGCTCACGCGGGAAGTCAACTCCAGTCGACGGTCGGGGGCAAAGCGAAAAGGGGAGCGGGTAGAGAGCCTTTCCGCTGACTAGAAGATCAGGGCTATCAACTGGCGACCGATGGTCCAAGCGGTGTTGAGCACATATATCCAGATGAAGATCGAAAAGACCATCATGGAAATAATACTGGGCGCATTGAACCTCATGACTCGAACGATACCGCAAGAGACGTCCGTAAAGAAAGCGCTAATTAGCGCTTTCTTTACTTCTAGGGGAAAAGACTAGGCGGGAGCAAGCGTTACAATGGGGCGAGGAGCTTAAGGAGCTCTTGCCGGGGCAGGGCGAGGCGCGTTTGGCAGAATCCCACCATATCCTCTGCCAGGGGGGCGACGAAGCCTCGAGAGCCTTTCTCCAGGTCGAAGGTCATGCGATAAGCGTGCAACGCCTGTCGATTGAGAGGCAATCGGGACGCTAGGGCTTCGGTCCAGCCGTTTTCGATGAAATCGAGGAAGAGCGTTTCGTCGGGCCCATAGAGCTTGTCGCCTGCGATGGCATGACCGATATGAGCGGCGTGGACGCGGATCTGGTGTTTTCGGCCAGTTAAGGGAGTCACCTCGACGAGGGTGTATCCGTTAGCGCAGTGGAGCGGATTGAACTGAGTTTGGGCTTCCTGACGTCTGCCGCTGTCGCGCACTCCCGCTTTGCTGTAGACGAGGCTATCGATCGCTTTGCCCAAGGCGGCATCGACAAGGGTGGGTTCCGCCATTTCTCCCTCAAGTATGGCCACGTATTTCTTGGCGACTTTACGTTGCTCGAGAGCCATTTGGAGATGGCGGGCGGAGAGTCGATGCTTGGCGAAGAGAATAATTCCGCTGGTTTCGCGATCAAGGCGAGCGACTAAGTGCGACCTTTCGTGACCGAGTCCCTCGCGGCAGGCCCCGGCGAGCGAAGACCAAGGACCCTTTTTGGAAGGATGGCAGACCACGAGAGCGGGCTTGTTGATCAAGGTGACGTCGTTGTCGTCTTCCAAGATCCAGGCATTTAGCTCGTCGGCTGTGATTTCCCATCCCCAATCGGTAATCGGCATGGCGGGACTAGGTGGGGGAGGGGGAAGTCCAGGGCAACTCAAATCTCGTTGCGAAGCGGTTCCATGGCGTGGCGCGGCCTCAAGGGGAAGGGCTGATTGCCGATAAAAAAGTAGAGGTTTAGATCCTTGAAAGGTTGCAAAGCCAGGGATTCCCGCTAGCCTCAAACTCGTTGAATGATCGCAATGCCCATACTTTCGAAAGCCCGCCGTATTCGGTCGTGGCGATACTCGGAATCGAGGATATCCGAGAGGGGGAATGCCATTGCAGGAGATCGCTCCCGATTAGGTTCGGCCCAAGCGGAACGTTCCATAGCCATTTATTTGAAAGACGCTGCCAACGGTCATCGAAAGGCGAGGAGCCATTCATTCCATCCCCCGAACCTCCAATTGGAAATTGGAAACTAGGGCGGGGCGTTCTTTTTGAAGGAAACCCAGAAAACCAAAGGAGATATATGCATATGCAAGCCAACAACCACGATCTGATTATCACTGGCATCCATATGGACCTGACCCAATCGCTAAAGCAGGCAGTCACTGACAAGGTCGAACGACTGTTCCGTCATGAGGACCGAATAATCAGAGTGAAGGTTGAGTTGGAATGCGACCACACCAAAAGTGGAGCAGAGCACGAATTCATAGCTAAAGGGCACATTGAAATCAACGGACCGTCCATGAATGTTTCCGTTAGAAACGAAGATTGCCACAAGGCCATCGACCTGCTCGTCGACAAGTTGGACCGCATGCTGCGAAGACGCTCGCGCTTGCGTCGGGTCAAGCGCAAGGATACGCACCAAGTGGATATTCCCGCCAATTTGCCTAAGGTGTAGCGGCCTGCTCTTGACGGTCCATTTTCGGGTCGTTTCTATCGCCAGCCGAACACGGTTAAAATGCATTTACGCCGCTTTCTCGAAGTAGGAAGCGGCTTTTTTCTTTTTTCGAAGAAATGCCTTGAAATGCGCCTTCTTTGTTTCTTTTCTCCTGACCCTCCGATCGCCTTTGGCGGTCGAAAATGGTCTGCGCGGCTAGCTCAATTGGATAGAGCACCTGACTACGGATCAGGAGGTTAGGGGTTCGACTCCCTTGCCGCGTGCCATTCCGATCTCCCAACGTTTCATGCGAAATTCGCTTTGACCGGCCGGGAGCTCGATTGCATCGGAAGCGTCGGCCAGAGAGGAAGCGACTAGGAGTTGTACAGCCCTGCCAGCGTTTCCAGGAGCATGGATTGCCGATAGTTCAGATTATTGAACTTTACCCCGTCTATAGCGACCGAGTAACGTTGTCGCTTGGGCTCCTTCTTCAATGGCTGGAAGTGGAAGTTATCGGCGTACGGTATGCGCGAAAGGGTGTAAAGCATCGCCTTCAATCGCGTATCCAGCTTGTTGTTCGAGTTGATGATGGCCCAGGGACTGCGGGCCGAGGAAGTCTTCCGGAACATTTGCTCCTTGTATTTCGTGAAAGCATCCCAGTGCTCGCGAGCGACTTCATCGTTTTCGGAGTATTTCCAGTACTTGAGGGGGTTAACCTGTCGCTCCTTGAAACGGAAAAGCTGGGTATGCTTGGAAACCGACAGATAGAGCTTCACCATTATCAGTCCGTTGCGAATGTGCTTTTCTTCCCAATCCAATACTTTCCTCATGAAGTACTTGTATCGAGATTGAGTGCAGTAGCCCATGGTGGGCTCGATCAAGGCTCGATTGTACCAAGAACGATCGAAAAAGGTGATTTCGCCTTCTTGGGGGAAGTGCTTTTCGTAACGTCGAAACCAACTTCTCGACTCCTTGGGGGTAGGTATTCCTAGTTCAACTACGTTGAAGTGCTTGGGCATCATGTACTCGGTAAATCGCCTGATCGAGGATCCTTTGCCGGCGGCGTCGCGGCCCTCGAAAACGAGAGCGACGCGCTTGTTGTTGTTGATGACCCAATGCTGCAGCTTAAGGAGCTCTACTTGCAAGCGTCGCTTCTCTCCCAAGTACGTCGAGTAATCAATATTGTTGTAGTAATCGAAAAATTTGCTGTCTACGAAATGAGTATTGTTCATGGCCAGGGATCGTGGCGGTACGATAGTCGTGGCATTCGAATTGGGTGGTTCCCAAGCGTTCGTTTCTTTATCGAGACCTGAAAGTCGAATCAAGCGAGAGGCGGAGATATTTGCGTTTCTCGGCATGAATTCAAGAAATTCCGCTTCGCCGAGGCAATTTTGGCTATGTTGACTGCCAACGCGAGTAGAGGCCGCAAGGAAGGGCATTCGACCCGCCCCCGATGGGTATGCCGATTTCTCCGGAAACGACCTTGCCCCCGATTCCATCGAGCGTTTCGCGGACTAGATTTCCCACGATGGTGGGCGAAATGCCGGAGGTGTAGGCATTCACGAGGAAGAAGAGGGGAGATGGAGAGAGCAGTTGACGGCACTTCTGCAGGAATCCCCATAGATCTTTCTCGAATTGCCATACTTCGCCGTTTTTGCCCCGACCGTAGGAAGGGGGATCCATGATGATGCCATCGTAGCGATTTCCTCTGCGAATCTCTCGCTCGACGAATTTCACGCAGTCGTCCACGATGTAGCGCATGGGAGCGTTCGTCAGTCCGCTCAACGCTGCGTTTTCGCGACACCAGGCGACCATGCCTTTGGCGGCGTCCACATGGCATACGCTCGCGCCTGCCAGTGCGGCCGCGATACTAGCGCCCCCTGTGTAGCCGAAAAGGTTGAGCAATTTGGGTTGGGAAGACGCTTTTCGAATGCGCTCGCTAAACCAATCCCAATTGGCCGCTTGCTCGGGGAATAGCCCAGTATGCTTGAAGTCCGTAGGACGAATCTTGTAGACGGCGTTTCCGTAGTTGATTTTCCAGAATTCTGGAAGTCGATTGCGAAACTCCCAACGCCCTCCGCCCTTTTTGCTGCGATGGTAGAACGCGTCGAAATCGCCCCAATCGGAGGCGGCCAGCGGCCAGATTACCTGAGGGTCTGGACGCACGAGGATGAAGTCGCCCCAGCGCTCTTTCTTCATGCCGTCGCCACAGTCGAGGATTTCGTAGTCCTCCCATTGATCCGCCAGTATCATCGAGAATGAGGCAAGCGCGAATAGGGTAGAGGATCAAGAACGCGTAGTGAAATCCGGTGTCCGCGATGGATCAGTCGGTTTCGGATAGCGATTGGAGTTCCGGCTTCAACACGCCTATGCAAGGGAGGTGACGATAGTGTTCCGCGAAGTCCAAGCCATATCCGACCACGAAGGCGTCTGGAATCTCGAACCCCACGAAATCCGCGTCGATATCGACTTGTCGCCGCTCTTTCTTGTCGAGCAGAACGCAGGTCTTGATACTGGCAGGCTTCGCTTGCTTCAGGTTGTCTACGATTTTATCGAGAGTAGCGCCCGTATCCAGAATATCGTCTACGATGAGAACGCGTTTGCCGGCGATGTCGTGCTTGAGGGATTGGGCAATTCGAGGGGATCCTGAGGACTGGGTGGCATTGCCATAGCTATCCGCTCGAATGCAATCCAGGCGCGTAGGCAATTTGAGTCTCCGAATGAGATCGGAGGTGAATACCAGAGCCCCGCTCAGTACGCATACGACCGTAATCTCTTCGCCCCCATACGATTCGCTGACTTCCGATGCGAGTTGGTCGACGCGTGTTCGAATGCGTTCTTCGGTAGCCAAAATCCGTTCCAGGTCGGCTTCGCTGTATCTTGGGCGAGGTTTTAGAGTGTCCATCTTAGTTGAGAGATTCGATTGATTGAAGGAATTGGTCTGGATTGCTCGCGTTGAAGAAGGCGGTACCTGCGACGAATGTGTCGACGCCTGATTCGCTGCATTCGCGAGCGGTTTGCTCGTTGATGCCTCCATCTACTTGTATCCGATAATCGAGACCTTGTTCTTGGCGAATTCGATCGAGTTCTTTTGTCTTTTTTAGAACCGTAGAATCGAAGGATTGACCTCCGAATCCGGGCTGTACTGTCATTGCCAATACGAGATCTACTTGCTCGAGGAAGGGGATCACCGCCGATACATCCGTATCGGGATTGAATACGATGCCTGGCCTGACTCCGCGTCCGCGAATGCGATCAAGCGTTCCCGAGATATCGTATTCCGGCTCGACGTGAATCGACACTTGATTCGCTCCTGCTTCAATGAAGGCGTCGACGAAGTCCTGGGGGTTCTCGATCATCAGATGGACGTCGAAGAAGAGCTTCGTCTTTGGCCTAAGGTCCGCCACGGTTTGGGGTCCGAACGTCAGGTTCGGTACAAAGTGTCCATCCATAATGTCGATGTGCAACCACCGGGCTCCGGCTTTTTGGGCTGCCAATACGTCCGTGGATAGGGACGTGTGGTCTGCGGCCAACATCGAGGGCGCTAGAATGGAGGGCTTCATTGGCAGCTTATTAGAAGTCCGCTCTCCGCCATGGCGATCTCAAAATTGAGATAGTCGTCGGCCACTAGGGATCGAACCCTTTCGACTTACCAAGTATCGACGAGCGACTCGGCGATGCGTTGACCGATTTTGCGAGCGATTTCCGGTCCCGCTTGATGTTCGGCATTCACTTGTCCGCTATCGGCGAAGATATCCTGCCTCGTGACGATCTCCCGGTCGACGAACACGGGTTCCATTTGTTGCCCGTTGCGGCGGTAGAGACTGCAGAGCGTCTGGAACTCCAGCTCGTATTTGCGTCCTCGCCCCACGTCGATGGACGATACAGCGGCAATGTCGCGATGGACGGAGATGACGCGGGTTTCGAGTACGGCGTCCGCGCCTGCCTGCGAACCGATCGAGAGAAAGCCGGTGTCTGAGATTGCCTTGCGAATCGAGGCGGTCAGCGACGACTTCAGCATTGGAAAGGTCGACTCGTTTCGGATGGGCGAGACGTAGACGCTTTGGAAGGCGTCATTGGTTCCTCCGGGTTCGCCTAGCTGGTAGGTGGCGCATCCGGAAAAGACGACGAGCAAAGCAAGGATGCCGAGGATTGAGCGTAGAAACGACATGTGGGGTCTAGTTCGCTAAGCGGCCCGCTTTGGATCTAGAAAATGCCGAGAACCTTGCGCTTGGCGCGCTTCTCGGCCTTTTTTTCCAGCTCTTCTACGGTTGGAGCTTTGCGTTCGGCTTCGGCTTCTTGTTCTCCGCCGAGCTTCTCTTCCTTGGCTTCGATCATGTCGAGCTTCTGACGGGCCAATTCGGCGCTGCCGGATTTGGGAGCGAGCGTAATGGCTTCGTTGTAGAGGACTTTCGCCGCGTGGAAATTGGCGCGCTTGTGGAAATAGAAATCGCCGATTTTGACTTTGCTCAAAGCCATTACGTCTTGCGATTCATAGAGACCCGTTTCGGCTTCGCCTACCCGATTGTTTTGAGGGAACTGAATGAGGAAGTCTTCGAAGTAGGTGATGGCATCCTCGGTGTTGCTTTGGTCGTAGAAGGGGCCGCGAACAAGATCCGAGTGCGTCTTCGCCAGCTGAATATAGGCGTCCGGCGTAAGGAAGCTGCGCGGATAGTTCGTGATGAGACGGTCGAGCGAGTAGATCGCGAGCGTATCGTTCTTCCGCTTCCCCCAAATTTGGGCTACGTTCATGAGCGAGAGAGGCGCGTAGTCGCTGTATGGAGCGATCACCACGATGCGTTCGAAGTACTTTACGGCACGGTCGTAGTTGAGGAAACCTGGGAAAACTCCGAAAATTTTCGTCCGAAAATTTTCCTGTCTTCGCACGGCGATCTTATACATCTCGCCAATGGTATCGTTAAAGCTCCCGTAGCTTGGGTAGACGTAGGCGATAAGCTCGAAAGCTTCGAATGCGTGATCGATCTTGTTTTGGGCCAGGCGAATCTGGCTTGTCCGAAAGAGGGCCTCTGGAGCGTATTGGCTCTTTGGGTACTTTTTGTGGACCTTCTTGTATTTCCGCAGGGCCGATCGGTAATTCTTTTTCTCTTCGGCTTTGCGTCCGGAATTCATCCAATCGTAGATCTTTTGGATCTCCTCGGGGAGAAGGCCGGAAAGTTCGACCTCGTCGGACTGGTAGCCGTTGGTAGCGTCCCAAGTGATAGTGGCTGCATTGGCTCCAAGGGAAAGGAGAACGAGCATTATCGCGGGAGTGAGTAAACGAAACATGGGACTAGGAAGGAAAAGGCTATCTGATTTGGTATCAAGCATTAGTTTACGGCTCCTGCTAGCAGCGAATGAGGGCGGCGCCCCAAGTTAATCCGGCGCCGAAGGCGACCATCAAAACAAGATCTCCCGATTTGATTCGACCTGCTCGGGTCGCTTCGTCGAGAGCGATTGGGATCGAAGCGGCCGAGGTGTTGCCGTACTTGTCTAGATTCAGGAAAAAGCGGTCCATAGGGATTTCCAGTCTCGAGGAGAGCAATTCGATGATCCTCATATTGGCTTGATGCGGTATGACGCATGCCAGTTGGTCAGATTCGAGGCCATTTTGTTCAAGAATTTCCAGCGCGGCCTGTTCCATGACTTTGACGGCGAGCTTGAAAACTTCGCGTCCCCGCATTTTTAGGAAGTGAAGTCGGCAATCGATGGACTGGGGCGTTGCGGGGCGCGCGCAGCCGCCGCCTGGCATGTAGAGAACCTCGCCTTTGGCGCCGTCGGCGCCGAGTTTAAAGTCAATCACGCCGGTATTGACGGCGTCCGAGAGACTGAGGACTGCGGCCCCTGCGCCGTCGCCGAAAAGGACGCAAGTGGTGCGGTCTTCCCAGTCCAGAATGCTGGAGAGCTTTTCCGTACCGACGATCAGGGCATTGCGGTAGCGCCCGCTTTGCAGGAGGGAAGAAGCGACTTCCATTATGTAGAGAAAACCGGAGCAGGCTGCCTCGATGTCCATGCAAACCGCTTGGGGGATGCCCAGCTTGGTTTGAATCAAGCAAGCGGTAGAGGGGAAAGGCATGTCTGGCGTTATGGTAGCCACGATAACCAAGTCGATCGCGTCCGCTTCCAAGTCCGCGGCTTCGAGGGCCTTGGCCGCCGCTTTGGCGCCCAGGTCGGAAGCGTGTTCGTTCTCGCTCGCAATTCGGCGTTCGCGGATGCCGGTTCGAGTGAAGATCCACTCGTCGGAGGTATCCACTACTTTCGCCAGGTCGTCATTGGTCTTGATATTCTCAGGCGTATAGGAGCCTGTTCCTTTGATGACTACCGAGCGTGGTCCAAAACTCATTGATTGAGACTGAATGTAGAGACGGACGCCTGTGGCAACCCGCAAATGCGTAATGCGGGCTAGTTTGGCGAGGGCAGAATGATTTCGTTCGCCTTTTCGATGTCGCCCGTGATCTGGGAATTCAGGTCCTTGCTGATGATTTCATTGGCGATTCGAATGGCATTCATGACTGCGTCGCGATTGCTCGAGCCGTGCGCCTTGAGAATATTGCCGCGAAGTCCCAGGAGCGGGGCGCCGCCATAGCGATCCGGGTTCAGCTGATTCTTGATGGCGTCGTAGGCCCCTTTGGAGCAGAGATAGCCAAATAGTCGCAGGGGATTGCTCTTGAGCTCGCTCGCGAGGAAATCCTTGAACAGGCATTTGAAGAGGGACTCGCAGGTCTTGAGCAATACGTTTCCTGTAAAACCATCGCAAACAACGACATCCACAACATCCTCGAACAGCTGAAAACCTTCGATCGGGCCGTGGTAGTTGATAACGGACGGGATTTTCTTGAGCAGATCATTGGCGGCGTTGGTGATCTCATTGCCTTTGCCCTCTTCGGTCCCAATAGTCATGAGCCCGACGCGGGGATTGGCATTGCCCAATACATGCTTGCAGTAGTCGCTGCCAAGAACGGCATTGTGTACCAGGTGTTCGGGCTTGGCGAGCGGATTGGCGCCGGCGTCGATCAAGACGAAGTGGCCGGTTTGCCGTGGCATGACCGATGCGAGGGCGGGTCGTTCGATGCCATCCATCGTGCGGAGACGGATCGTGCCGCTGGCCATGAGGGTGCCAGTGTTGCCGCAGCTGACCACGACGGAGGCTTCGCCCTCTTTGACCAACTCGATGGCTCGCGCCATACTGGAATCCCGCTTCTGCTTCATCGCTTGAAGCGGTTTGTCGCCCATTTCCACGACCTGGCTCGCATGCTTGAGCCGAAGCTTGGGATGGTCTTGCAGACCTGCGTCCGCCACGAGGGGAGCAAGCAATTCTTCTTGGCCCACGATAATGACGGGCGCTAGATCTCCAATGCTCTCGAGGGCGAGCTTGACGGCGGCGACCATTTCGGCCGGACCTTTGTCCGAGCCCATCGCATCGACAGCGATGCAGGCGCGACCCTGATCGAACATGTTATAATGGAGTTCTTGGAAGCGAAGAGGAAGCGCGATCGAAGCCGAACCTCTATTAGAGAGTGGCGTCGATTACCTGACGACCGCGGTACATCCCGTTGTTCGGGTTGACGCGGTGGGGACGGAACGCAGTGCCGTCGACGGGATCCTTGGCGAGCTGAGGCTCTTCGAAGCGATTGGCTCCGCGACGGAGTCGGCTGCGACGTTTGGATTGCTTGCGTTTTGGATTAGCCATTTTTGTAAAGTTCCTTGCTAAGGTTGGCGCGTGATTCGGTGAAAAGGAGCGGTTGATACCGTTCGCTTCTTAGCCCGTCAAGTTAATGTTTGAAATTAAAGTGGATTCTCGTCGAGGGCGAAATGGGGTTTGCGCAGAGGGGGTCCCCCCAGCGATTTGAATTGTTTTTGGGTGGGGGGATCATAATCCTCAGCAATTATGGAACTTGCTGACCTCCTCTCGACTGTCGCTGCGGGACAGGACCTAACGGAAGAACAGGCCTATGCGGTCGCCGATCTGCTGGCTTCGAACGAAGTAGACCCGGACTTGAAAGGCGATTTTCTCACTCGATTGGCCCAAAAAGGGGAGGCGCCTGGCGAGGTGGCTGGCTTGGCGCGTCGCTATCGAGAACTGGCCCGCGATCCGGGGCTGCAGAAGTGGCAGGAGGATGCGATCGACGTCTGCGGGACCGGTGGAGACAAGCAACATACCTTCAATATCAGCACGACGGTCACCTTCGTCGTCGCGGCCGCCGGCATTCCGGTTTTCAAGCACGGCAATCGATCGATCACGTCCCAGTGCGGGAGCTCCAACCTGCTGGAAGCGGTAGGGGTGAATATCATGGGAGACGATGACTTGCTGCGCAGGTCCATGGAGGAGCTGGGCTTTTGCTTTATGTTCGCCCCTGCGTTTCACCCTGCCTTCAAGGAAATCGTTCCCGTGCGTCAAGCGTTGGCAGCCAAGGGTCAACGAACGGTTTTCAATATGCTCGGCCCACTCATCAATCCAGCCAAGCCCTCCTATCAGCTACTGGGCGTTTTCAGCGAATCGGTGGTGGAGTTGATGGCAGCGGCCCAACAATCGCTTGGACTGAAGGCGGGCTTGATCGCGCACTGCGATTTGGGCGCCGCGGGCGGGATGGACGAATTCAGCGTAGCAGGAACCAATATCGCTCGCGGATTCGGATCCCTTCGTTCCGTCGACAGCCACTGGTCGCCCGAAGAAATGGGCGCGCAGGCTGGCGCTTTGAGCGATTTGCAGGGGGGGGATGTCGCGGAGAATCTTGCGATCCTGAACCGACTTCTGGATGGGCAGGCCCCTAAAGCCTTGGAGGATTCAGTGGTGGTCAATGCGGCAGCGGCGTTTTACGTTGCGGGGCGTCATTCCAGTATTTCGGAGGGAATCGAGGAGGCGAGGGACCTGCTTCTTGGCGGATCGGTTAAAGCTAAGATTGAGCAGACCGAAGCATTCTACCGAGAATAATGGCATTAACGCATTTTGGTACGGATGGGATTCGCGGCGAGTACGGCGGATCGAAGTTGAATGACGCGCTCGCTTATAGGGCGGGCGTTGCGGCGGCTATTGTGGCCAAATCGAATGGGGAGACTGCCCCGACGATGATCGTTGGCCGCGATACGAGAGCGTCGGGTGCGGCTTTGCTGGGAGCCCTTGCCGCCGGATTCGCTTCCGAAGGGGGGACCATTGAGTCTATCGGGGTCGTTCCTACGCCAGCAGTGGCAAAAATCGTGTCGCAAGGCGAGGCGAGCCTGGGCTGCGCAATTACGGCCTCTCACAACCCGTACACGGACAACGGGATCAAGTTCTTCCAGTCTAACGGCACCAAACCGTCGGCGGAAATGGAGCAGGCGCTCGACGATGCGGTTAGCGCGACCGCCCCGCCGGAAACCCTTTTCAGCAGAGAGATTCGAGATGGCGCCAACGAACGCGTTTCGGACTACGGCTCCTATGTGAAAGGAGCGTTCCCGTCGGACTTATTGAAGGGAAAACGAATTGCCTTGGATTGCGCGAATGGAGCCACCTGTCAGATCGCTGGCGACTTGTTCGAGCATTTTGGAGCGACGACGGTTCGGATCGGCTGTTCGCCGAATGGCGCCAACATCAATGAGGGAGTGGGCAGCGAATGTCCTCAGGCGATGCAGTCGCTGTTCGCGAATGAGCGATTCGACATGGGCTTTGCTTTCGATGGGGACGGCGACCGAATGATCGCATTCGACGAGAACGGGAACCCGCTTGCGGGCGAAGCGACCTTGGGATTGCTTGCGATTCATGCGAAGGCGGCGGGAACGCTGCGCGCTGACACGCTGGTGACGACGCTTCAGAGCAATCTCGGTCTGGATGATGCCTTGAAGCATGAAGGCATTGCGGTTGTTCGCGTGGATATTGGGGATAAGTTCGTAGCGCGGCTTATGCTTGCGGAAGGGTATTCTCTCGGGGGCGAGGAATCCGGCCATGTGGTTGTCGGCGCTCATTCGCTTACCGGCGATGGATTGGTCGCGGCGTTAAGCGTCGCCCAGGCCGCCGTGGACTCTGGAGCGCCATTGAGCGCGTTAGCGGCCTTTTACGCGCCGTTCCCTCAGCAAACGCGAGCGATTCGAGTCAGCGCCAAGCCGCCGATCGAAGACTGTCCACGCTTGCAAGCGACTATCGAGGCCTTGCGGGCCGAATTTGGAGAAGAAGGGCGACTCTTGGTTCGCTATTCGGGGACGGAGCCCAAAATAAGGTTGTTAGTGGAAGCGAAAACGGATGCGATAACTGAAGAATCGATTGCTCGGCTCGAGAGAGCCGTTGCGGAAGACTTGAATTAGTGGATCTATTCGAATGCCGCTCGTATTTGCGGTTGGTAAGGGATGTCTGAAATTTCGGAATACGAATTGAGCGATCGAGATCGCAAGCAGTTCGAAAACGCGCGTTTAGCTATGACGCGCGGCAATTCGGAATACGCAGTGGAACTGTGCTCGGATATCCTGGTCGATGCCCCCGGTTGCATCGATGCCAGAAGGCTTTTGCGGAAGGCCCAAAGGCAAGTCTTCGCGGCGCGAGGCCAGCGTTTGGGCGCCCGAATTGCCAACTCGCTTGTCTATTCGATCCTCCCGCTCGGCTATCTGAGCCTTTCGAGCAATCCGGGAAAATCCATGGCGATTGGCGAACGCGCTTTGTGTCGCGATGCGTACAGCGCGCGGGCCCTTTCTCTCATCGCTCGTGGCGCGAATAAGCTGGGCTACAGCAAGACGGAGGCGTTTTGCTTGGAGAGTATCTGCGATCGCTACCCGGATAATGCAGTCAAATTGGAACGTCTGTGCCAAGCCCTCATCAAGGTCGGTTCGACGGAAAAGGCCCTGACGATTGCGGAAAGGCTAACCCGATTGCGTCCCGGAAGCGGCCATGTTCAAGAACTCGTGAAGTCGGCTTCGGTGGCCCATTCCATTAACAAGGGAAAGTGGGAGGAGAATGAAGAGGACTTCAGGTCCAAGCTTAAGAACAAGGAAGAATCGGATTCCTTGGAACGAGCGAATCGCATGGCGATGGACGAACGAGGAAGCGAAGAACGCATTCGAGACCTGACGAACGCGATCCATCAAGATCCCCAGTTAATCGACAACTACAAGCTTCTGATTCGAACCTTTCTTTCGCTCGAACGCTATGATGAAGCCCTCTCATGGCTGGACAAGGCATTCACCTTGCCTCAAGCGGAAGGGGATGTGTCTATGATTCAACTACGCAGCGAGTTGATGGTGAATCGAGTGGAGCGGGAAGTCTTCGACTTGAAGCGATCGGTAGGAGAGGCGGACGAGCCGAATGGGAGGCTGGCTAAGCTCGAGCGCGAGCTGCTCGATTTGAAGCTCGAAGAGAGTCGCAAGCTGGTGGAGCAGTTTCCGAACGACTATGCGCGGCGATTCAAGTACGGCGAATTTTTATTGGAAGCGGGGTCGACCGACCAAGCCACTCAGCAGTTTCAACTCGCCCAGCGCAGTCCCAGCTTGAGATTGAAATCGCTTGTTCTGCTCGGGCGGTGCTTCATGGCGAAGAATCTTTACGACCTGGCATTCGAGCAATTGAAGAACGCGTCCGAAAATCTCAATACGATGGATGACTTCAAGAAAGAGGTGCTCTACTTGCTCGCGGAGTGTCTCGAGCGATTGGAGCGCAAGGGCGAGGCCATCGATGTATTCAAGTCGATCTACTCGAGCGACATTGGCTATCGCGACGTGGCGAGCAAGATCGATGCGTTTTACGCCAAGCGAGACGTTTCCTAAGGGATTCGTCCCCTGTGGCGTCTCGCTATTCGTGGCCGAACAAGGCGTCGATTGCCCGTCGATAGATCTTCGCGTCCTCGATTGTTTCCTGCCAATCGAGTTTCAGATTGGGAGCGAGTCCTTTCCCCTCTAGCCGGTCCCCATTGGGAGTGAGCACTTCGACGAAGGGATAGGTGAAACGAAAGCCGTGGGAAAGACGAATTTCGCGCGCCCCGATCAGAGCCCCGCGCGTTTTCGTTCCAACCACGATTCCACGCCCGTTTTCCGAAACGCTTGCTGGAAAGGCGTCCGCGGCGCTGGCGCTGTAGAAATCAACCAAAACCGCCACTTTCCCTTGATACCTTTGCAGAGCGAAGGCGGGCTTAAGCGGTTTGCCGATGCGTCGGCTGGATTCGGGGGCCCGGTTGAAATCCCGAAAGGTTTCGAATCCGGATTTTCGAAAATGCGTCCTTTTGACGTGTCGGGCAAACGGCGCGTTCCTAGGCATGACCTTACTCGCGAGGATGAGGGCGTTGCGCAATTGACCGCCGTAGTTGTCCCTTAAATCGATCAGTATGGCTCGGGCGTGGCGGGCTTCTCGAAAGAGGCGATGCACCGTGTTTGCTTTGAACTCCCCTTTGGCGAAACTTTGTATGTGAATTACGGCGACGTCCTTCCGGGGCCATTCGATCCACGGGGGGTCGGCGGCGCGATAGGGACGGCATACGATGACGCCTTGGAAGGTCTGTCCTCCGCGTTCCCATTCAAGCGCGAGGGCTTCGCCGTTTCTTCCTTTGAGCGCTTGGTGTCGAGCGGGGGCGACGCCATTGATAGCGACAAGGGTATCTCCTTTGCGAATGCCCGCTTCCGCCGCGGGGCTCTCTTGGGAGACCCGCGTGACTCTGATGCCGTTCACCACATTAGGGCCATTGATCCCTAGCTTGTAGATGGGGCGATCCGTGTCGTCCGGGGCGACCGATGGAGGTTTGATGTAAAGATGCGAAATGCCGAATTCGCCCAGCGCTCGATCGACTGCCATCTCGAATTCGCGAAGGGTCGACGCCGCGTAAATGTCATCGCGATGCGCTTCGAGTATGCTGGGCCATGCGGAGAAGTTCGATTCGATGGAGAATGCCTTCGATTCGAGGGTCTTGCCGATGCGATGGAGAATGCGCTCTTTGGCGATGGAGTCGACGTGGTCTGGAGCTCCGAGAGCGTTCGAGATCGCCCAGAGGAATCCCATTGAGCAGAGCAGCGCTTTATTCGGATGAAGCGCCATGGTCGTTGTCAGGCTTCGCTGTCCGGGCTATGGGAGTTGTCGATCAAGGCGAGGCCGCTCGGGTCAATGGCCGTCATGTAGTACTTCAACTCGGCGATCGATTCCCGAATATCGTCGAGCGCTCGGTGCGTGTTGCGCTTTTTGAATTCGCGCCCGAGCATTTCGCGGTAGACGATCTTGAAGCTGGAAACATCGAGCATGCGATAGTGAAGACGGGCGGCGAATTTCGGAAGGTAGCGGTCGATGAATTTCCGGTCCTGAGCGATTGAATTGCCGCAGATGACGACCGGATTCTTCTTTTTGAAATGGGCAAGGACGATTTCCGCGAGGCGATCGTCGAGCTGCGATTCCTCGATCCCTTCGGGAACCCGCTCCAACAAGCCGCTCGCGGCGTGGTGATGCTTGCACCAGTCGTTCATGCCCTCGAGCGTGTCATCGGGTTGGCGCACGGCGGTTTCCCATTCGAAGACCGGTTCGAGAAACTTGTCGGTGACGATAACGCCCGCTTCCAGGATCCGATCGACCTGGGGGTCGAGTCCCGTCATTTCCAAATCTATCCAGCAGAATCTTCGTTTCGACATAGCGCTAGAGCGAGTAGCCAGTGCAATTGGAAGCGGATCGCAAATAAAAAGCTCTGTCCAAGGGGATTTGGCCGGAGCGCTTTTTATTTGCGAGCGCGGTACAGCGCTGAAAGAAGAAGTCATGAACCATTCCGTAACTTTAGCTGGAGCCGCCTGCGCCAATGATCAGCCGTTCGTTCTCATGGGGGGAATGAACGTATTGGAGTCGCAGGAGCTCGCGTTCGAAATTGCCGCGGAAATGCAGCGCGTGACCTCGAAACTCGGGATTCCCTACGTATTCAAGGCGTCCTTCGACAAGGCAAACCGCTCATCGATCAACAGTTATCGCGGTCCGGGAATGGAGCGGGGCTTGGAGATTCTGGCTGCGGTCAAGGATCGCTTCGACGTTCCGGTTATTACCGACGTTCACGAGCCGTACCAAGCGGCCCCCGTAGCGGAAGTGAGCGACATCATCCAACTGCCTGCCTTCCTGTGCCGACAAACCGATTTGGTCGTAGCGATGGCTAAGACGGGAGCGATCATCAATGTAAAGAAAGCCCAGTTCCTCTCGCCGCGCGAGATGGGGCACATCGCTCGCAAGATCGAGGAAGCGGGCAATAATCGGATCCTCCTCTGCGAACGCGGTTCCAGCTTTGGATACAATAATTTGGTAGTCGATATGCTCGGTTTTGGAGTGATGAAGGAGATGTCGTATCCAATTATTTTTGACGTGACCCATTCGCTGCAGATCCCTGGGGGCCAGTCCGAAGCCGCCGGTGGGCGCCGCCAGCAAGTCTTCGATTTGGCGAAGGCTGGATTGGCGGTCGGCATTGCCGGTTTATTCCTAGAGGCCCACCCGGATCCGGATCAGGCCAAATGCGACGGTCCTTGCGCCTTGCCGCTCGACAAATTGGAGCCCTTTCTCACTCGCCTCAAAGCTCTGGACGATCTGGTCAAAGGGCAGGAAGAACTGGTAATTTCCTGAAGGGAAGGCCTTTCGCTCTAGGGAAAATCCTTAATTTTCTCCAGTTTATCGAGTATTCGCGGATCTAGGCGCTCTTTTGTCGAAACTATTTGGTCCAATTTGCCGTTAAATGGTAGCATAGTCGAATAGCGATTATCTATTATGGAGTCCTGTTTCTTAGAGTTACCGGATCATGAATACCTCTCTTTCGCGAATAATCTTCACACTCTGCCTCTTTGGATCGGCTAGTTCGACTGCCATAGCCAAGGGAAAACCGTTGTCGCCGCCGCTTATCGAGGAAGCGATCGCGACGATCGATCGCTATATCGAAACTGGATTGAAAAGCCAAAATCTGGAACGCAACGAGGCGGTTTCCGACGAGTATTTCGTCCGCCGCGTGTACTTGGATGTCGTCGGCCGTATTCCGACTCACGATGAGTTGAAGCGTTTTACGAGCTCGAACGAGGAGACCCGCCGCGCGGATCTTATCGACGAGCTGCTCGATTCCGACGGCTATGCGAGCCACTTCTACAATTATTGGGCGGACGTATTGCGGGTGAAGACGCGGGGTCGCCGTTTGGTCATGGCGTCCTATCAGGATTGGATAAAGGAAAGCCTCGCCGCGAATACGCCTTACGATGAATTCGTGCGGGAGATGATTGCGTCCGAAGGCTACGTCTGGGACGATCCCGCAGTTGGCTACTACTTGCGCGATGCGGGCATGCCCCTCGACAATATGTCGAATACCGCCCAGGTCTTTCTCGGAACCCGCATGCAATGCGCCCAGTGCCACGATCATCCCTTCGATCGTTGGACGCAGAAGGAGTACTATCACATGGCGGCCTACACGTTCGGGCTGCAGGCTCAGCTGCCCTACGGCAAGCTCCCCTTGTCTCAGGAATTCCAAAAAGTGCAGCGCGCCCTGGCTCAGGCCAAGGTACGCGAGGGCATGGAGCCGCGCGAGGCCCGTCGGGCCGTTCAACCGCCTCCGTCTCAGCGTCGCGTCGTACGCGATCTCCTGTCGCCCATGGCTGCCCAAGCCAAGGATATGGATCGTCAACTGCGCTTGCCGGACGACTACCAGTACGAAAATGGCCGCGCGAAGCAGAAGATGGCGCCGAAGACGCCCTTCGGCGACGAAGCGGCGGTGGGAAATAAGGACGATCCACGGGAGGTCTATGCGGATTGGATGACCTCGCCGGAAAACCCGCGCTTTTCCAAGGTGATCGCCAATCGGCTTTGGAAGAAGACCCTGGGAATCGGTCTGATCGAGCCGGTAGATAATTTGACCGACGATACGGTGGCGTCGAATCCGGAGCTCATGGACTACCTTTCCGATCTCATGGTCGCTTACGATTTCGATCTGAAGCAGTACTTGAGGACCCTGCTCAACACGCGGACCTACCAGAGCGCAGTTTCGGATTTCACGCCGGAACCCGATGAACCCTACTATTTTCAGGGGCCGATATTGCGCCGGATGACTGCCGAGCAAATGTGGGATTCGCTACTGACCCTCGCGGTAGTCGATTTGGACGAGCGCATAGGCGTCGAGACGGGTATGCTCAGGGCGCGTCAAAACGAAGCCCAGATGAAAAAGCAGGTGGAGCGTGTCGAAAATCTAGATACCGTACAAGCCTACGGAATGGTGAAAAAGCTATCCGAAGTGGAAACGCGTTTCCTCGATTACGAGAAACAGTATCGAGCGGGACTGGCTCAAGCCAAGACGGAGGAGCAGCGTCGCGAATTGCGGAAGCAATACCAGAAGGCTCGCTCCACGAAGAACAAGGCTATGGAAATGTTTCTCGCCAAAATGAATGGGGAGGACACGACCGCGATCGAGCGTTTGATGGCGGATCCGAATGCCCGTTCCATGGGCGGCAATACGATGGGCATGGGGGCGAGTTCGGGAGGAGAAGCGCTTGCCTTAGAGGCGAGCGAAAAACGACGCGACCCGCGCTGGCGTGGCATGTCCCCGGGAATGGTGCGGGCCTCTGAATTGGTTTCGCCCGCGCCGGCTGGTCACTTTCTCCGGGAATTTGGACAGTCGGATCGAGAGATCATCGAGAGCTCGACGGACGATGCGTCGATTACGCAGGCCCTTCGATTGCTTAACGGGGAAACCCTCTATTGGCTGACCCGACAGAATTCGGCTCTCAACCTTGCGGTGCAGAACGCTTCGGCGCGTCGCAAAATGGATGTAATTTTCGAAGCCTTTTTCGCCCGGAGCCCCACGGCGCGGGAGCGCGAGCTAGCCGGTTCCTATTTGATGCAGAAAGGGAGCAAGAACGAACGGAATCGGGGATACCGCAACCTCCTGGCGGCCCTGATGAATACCCAGGAATTTAGGTTTATCCAGTAAGGGGAGAGAGTGCGATGAAGGAAATTCTGAGAAAAATTCCCAATCTGGATCGACGCGAGTTTCTTGCGTATTCGGCGAAAGCGTTTCTGGGGGTCGGCCTGATGCCCTTGGCGGTTCGTTCGACGGCGTTCGCTGGTTCGGCTCCCTTGCGAGCTCCTACTGCCAAAAACGTTATCTATCTCTACATGGCTGGAGGTATGAGTCATCTGGATACCTTCGATCCAAAGGCCAACCGTGAGGTAAGAGGTCCCGTGAATGCGATGGGTTCGAATGTCGATGGTATTCAAGTTAGCCAGTATTTGCCGCGCATCGCCCAGCAAATGGACAAGCTTGCGGTCGTGCGATCGCTGAATTCGACGCAAGGCGCCCACGAGGAAGGGCGCTATTTCATGCATTCGAGCTATACGAAGCGGGGAACGATCAAGCACCCTGGTCTCGGGTCATGGCTCATGAAAATGGATGGCGGACGGAATCCCAACCTGCCAGGCGTCGTGCACATTGGCAGTGAAAACCCAGGGGGTAGCAACGGCTATTTCGAGCAGCGTTTCGCTCCCTTGGTAATCGGCAATCCAGAAGCGGGCCTGCAGAACAGCGCGATTCGCAAGGGCTTCTCGGAAAAGGAGTTCAAGGACTCCATTATGTTGACCAATGCCTTCGACGCGGAATTTCACAATCGCTATGACCAGAAGCAGACCCGCGCGTACACGGACATGTACGACGATGCGATCAAGCTGATGAAGAGCCGCGACTTGGCGGCCTTCGAACTCGACCACGAGCCCACGGTCACTCGCGAATCCTACGGAACGAATGCCTTTGGCCAAGGATGCTTGCTAGCGCGGCGTTTGGTCGAACACGATGTGCGTTTCGTGGAAGTGACGCTTGGTGGTTGGGATACGCACACTAATAATTTCGAACGCGTACAGGAAAATGCTCAGGTTTTGGATCAGGCCTTAGCGTCGCTGCTTGCCGACTTGGAACGTCGTGGAATGCTGGAAGAAACGATGGTTGTACTGGCCACCGAGTTTGGACGTACGCCGGAAATCAATGGCAACGATGGTCGGGATCACTCGCCTACCGCTTTTTCCTGCGCCTTGGCCGGGGGCGGTATTCGCGGCGGACAGGTTTACGGCGAATCGGACGAGATCGGAAAGCGGGTGGCGGATCGAAAAGTCGAAGTACCCGATTTCAATGCGACCATCGCCTATGCGTTGGGAGTGCCATTGGAGAAGACGGTCTACTCGCCGAGCGGTCGACCGTTTCGGGTTGCCGACAAAGGGCGTCCTCTGCTGGACCTCTTCGGTTGAAGCGAACGGAGACGCCATTCGGTCTATGAACGCGATAGCGAAGGCCCGCGCCTTAGTGTTTCTATGTGGCGCCGCTTCGGTCCTCGCGAACGGAGCGACGGTCGATTACGAAGGGGAAATCAGACCACTGCTGGAAGAGAAGTGCTATCGCTGTCACGGCGACGAGGAAGTGAAGGGCGATTTGCGATTGGATTCGCCTCAAGCCATTGTGGCCGGCGGGGAGTACGGAGACGTCTTGGTCCCGGGCGACCCCAACGAGAGTTCGCTGTATGTACTGACCACCTACCCGAAGGACGACCCCGACTACATGCCTCAGAAGGGAAAGGGGTTAAGCGGCAAGGAGCAGGCGATGCTCAAGAAGTGGATCGAAGAAGGGGCTTCCTTTGGCGACGGTTTCGTCCATGCCCCTAGGCCGAAGGTAGGATCGAAATTCGACGAAGCGGATCCAGCCAGCCAGCGGAAGTACCAAATTATGGGGGAAGCGTTGGATGCGGTCGCGGAATTACGCGCGTCCGGGTTGCTGGTGGATACAGTGAACCATGACTCGAGCCGTTTCGAAATCAGCTACACCTATGGAGAGCGGGCCGCGGGCGATTTCGACTTTCGCGAATTGGATCCGCTTGGCGATGCCATCGTCAAGATCTCCTTCGCCCGGACGGAGGTGTCCGCCCGCGATCTGGAATCGCTCGCCGGTTTTGCAGGACTGGAGGGCTTGGACCTGAGCCGAACTTCGATTGGGGACGATGCCATGGCGAGCCTAGCCAAGCTCGAGAATCTCCGGTATTTGAATTTGCGCGACACGAAGGTGTCCGACGATGGACTGGAGGCGTTGGGCAGTCTAAAGGGCCTCGAACGCGTTTACCTGTGGGGCAGCCAAGCGACCGAAGCGGGAGCGCGACGTTTGGAAAAGGCCCTCGGAGAAGGCGTGGTCGTGTTCGGCGGGAATCTGACGCGTCCGCGTAGGGCGGGCCCGCGCGGGTAGGGAGCCGGAGCATTGGGCTCGGTCCCCGAAAACGGAGCCTAGAGCTCGCGGGCGATCAGCTTCACGAGGGGCGTTTTGGATACTCCGAATGGAATCAAAACCGTTTGCGTCGTTCCGCCGTCGATTCGCTGAGCGAGGGTTTTGGGTTTGCGATAGCTGCCGTCGGCGAAAAGCCCGTAGATGTGATTGACCACGATCGAGCGCGGCGCGGATGCGGTATTTAACACGTTGACCATAGCCCAGCGCTCGCCTTGTTCGTTGCTCATGAAAGCGAAGTCGACGACGCGAAAGGGGCTTTGTTCGGGATGGAGATCTTCTTCGATCTCGAATTGGGCCGCAAACTCCTTGGCGATTGGCTTGTCGAAGAAGAGGCTCGGGCTCGGTTCGCTTTCATGAGCGAAGGCCGAAAGGGATAGAAGCAGGGAGAGGGATAGGAAGAGGCGGGTCATAGGGGGTAGGGTGGGACTTCGAGAGCGGCCGTTCGTTCCCTCAGCCCGTTTCGTCCGGCAAGGGCTCCATTTGCTCGACCCAAACGACGGTCCAACCAGACGCTTCGTCCGTGTAGACGATCGGGCTCGCGTCGGGAATTTCGGTATCGACGAATTCAACGACGGATTCGCTGGCGGCATAGCTTTCGGAAAAGCGGTCGACGGCGGGACGCGTCAAGGAGGTCCAAGCAATCGAACCGATCAGGGCGAATGCGGCGGCATAGCCCAAGGCTTGCGACAGGATTGGAAAACGCAGCAGGGAGCCAGATGATTCGTTTGTGGGAGTGACGTTCGCTTCATGGGGCAGCTCCGCCTGAATGGCTTGCCAAGCGGCCTTCGAATCGACTGTGACGCCCGCGGCCGTGTCGTCGCTGGTTTGGATCAAGTGAGTCGATTCCAGCCAATCTACGGAATCCGGATTCGCCTCGAGATAGGTATGCAACCTATCCGCGTCGGAAGCCGATAGCTCGCCATCGATCAGTCGACTCATGAGCGACTGGGCTTCGGTAGGCGATAGAGGCGGCGAATTGGTAGGCATCAGGATGGGTGCAGACTTGAAAATTGGTAGGTTTGGGGAGGGACGCAAGCCTCTTGCATTCCGGCAAGAGGCTCGCTTCCCCCATATCCCTAGGGGTAGGGCCTCTAGTAGCGTCGACGACTGTGACCTCTCCCGTGGTCGCTATAGTGGTCGTCATGCCTGGGACTGCTGTAGTGGCGGCATCCGCGGCTATGCGGTACCCACACCCGCTTTTTCACATAGGAATAGTGGCCGGGACGCCAGTCGCGCTGGCGCTGGCCGCAGCGGTCGTAATGGATGCTCCAGCGACCATTGATCCAGGCGCGGACGGACACGTAGTCGTAGTGTCCGCTGCAGCCGCAATGGTCGTCGTAGCGTCGGTGACTCGAACTGCGGTGATGGCCATGATGCCGGTCGTCGTCGAGAACCGATCCGATGATCAGTCCGCCGATTAGTCCTCCTATGAGGGCTCTGCCCTCGCGATCGGCCTTCGCGGTCGACGCGGTTGTCGCTCCAACGAGCAATGCGATCAGCGTCAATATGATTAGATTTTTCATTTTCAGTGTCCTTCCTTGCGAAACTAATGTGGCGTTCGCCGCTTAAGACGGGCCCCACATTGCGCTTATTCACTGAAAATGTTCGTTTTTCGATAAAGCCGTTTGGAGCAATCCGAGAAATGCCGCGATTGCTATTCGCCTCTAGAGGCATTGCGACGTAAGTCCCGAAGCGTGCGGGATCTAGCAGTCAGAGGCATAGCGATTGGAAATCTCTGGATAATTCCGAAGCGCCGATTCGCTGCGCAAGGTCTGCTCGGGGGTAGGGTTCCCGCTCCTGAATGGCTAAATATAACAAAAGATTCAATTGTCGGGGCAGGCGAAGCGCGTTACGCAATTTCATTGATTGGAGGGAACGGTCAGTATCTCATTTTCCTTCAGGATATCGAATTCGCTTAGCGATACTGAGTTGGCTTTTCGAGACTGCCAGCGAATGGAGAGTCTGTCTCTTTTATGAACGCTGATGAGCATGGGAATGATGGGCTAGAGGTCAGCAAGATGACGATTCTCTATGTCGGTGCTCTAGGCCTGATTGCCCTGCGAGGGGCGATTGGCTATTTAAACGTCCATTCCGCGATTCGCGAGCAATCAGGAGATGGCGAGTTGGTAAATGTAGCGGGCCGTCAACGCATGTTCAGCCAACGAATTGCCAGCCACGCGATGGCTTCACTGCTAAAAGATGGCTCCGAATCGAGGCGGCTATACCTCGAGGAGCTTCGAAAGACGCTATCGAGCTTTCGACGCTTTCACTTAGCCTTGCGAGACAATGATGATTCAGTTGGACGAGTGGCGAAAAATAGCGCTGCGGTCGAGCAGGCCTTCGTTGATATCGAAAGCGATTATCGCGCGCTGGTTGAGCTGGCGGAGCAAGTCTTGACTATCGATATCGACGCGATCGAAAATCGAGAGCAATATGACATGGCGACTCGGATACAGGAAAGCTCCAGCGCCTATCTCGTGGAAATGGATGCCATTGTTGGGGCTTACGCTAGGGAAGCGGGGGATCGGGTAGAGCATCTCAAGTTTCGAATGAATCTCTACATGGCGGTCTTGGCCGTGATTCTAATCGCGGAAGGCGTATTCGTGTTTCATCCAGCGGTCAGGCAGTTGAAGCGTTACTTGACCGACATTCGAAAATCTCAGGATCAAAGCGATCGCTTGGCGAAAGAACTGGCCCAGAAAAACGACGAGTTGGGCATCGCCACGGAAAAAGCGCTCGCGAGCGCTCGCCTGAAATCCGAATTCCTCGCGAATATGAGCCACGAAATTCGGACCCCTATGAACGGGACGATTGGAATGACCAACCTTTTGCTGGATACTGAATTGACTAAGGAGCAAGAGGATTTCGTTCGGACGTTGAAGTCGAGCGGCAATCTACTGCTCAATATTATCAACGATATTCTCGACTTTTCCAAGATCGAAGCGGGACAGCTCGTGTTGGATCGGTTCGAGTTCGATTTGGAAGAGAGCATTGAGGAATCGCTACATTTTCTCTCATCGCAGGCGCACGAGAAGCGCTTGGAGCTGACCCTCCGCATTGAAGAAGGTCTCCCTCGGAGAGTCGTCGCCGATGGCGGCCGACTCCGTCAGATTATCAATAATTTGGTAGGCAACGCGATCAAGTTTACCGATGCTGGAGAAATCAGCGTCGAGGTATGCGGAAGTAAATTGAATGAGGGTTCGGATGGTTCGGAGCGCTGGCGATTAGACTTTTCCGTAAAGGATACTGGAATAGGAATCGATCCCGATATATTGGATACGCTGTTCGATTCATTTAGCCAGGCGGATTCATCTACAACGAGAAAATACGGCGGTACGGGATTGGGCTTGGCGATCTGCAAACGACTTGCGAATCTAATGGGCGGGGAGATCTCGGCCGAAAGCGCGACTGGAGAAGGGTCTGTGTTCAAATTTTCGGTACAAGCGGATTCGGGTTCGACCGAGGCGGAAGACGATATTGAGTCATCCAAACGCGATTTGCTCCAAGATAAACGAGTTCTCGTTGTGGACGATAATGCAGTGAATCGGGAGATCCTTGTCCATCAGCTGGGCAGTTTCGGGATGGAGCCTTTGGAAGCTCGCTCCGGACTCGAGGCGTTGGAGCTATTGGAACGCGACAAGGGGATCGATTGCGCCGTTCTCGATATGCAGATGCCGGCGATGGATGGAGTAGAGCTTGCGGGTAGAATGAAATCGGACGGGAGTATTCGAGAAACGCCCTTGGTTCTCCTCAGCTCAATGGATATACCGCTGTCGAAGCGCTCGAAGGAATTGTTTGCCGGGAACTTGATTAAGCCCGTGGGCAATACGCGCTTGCGGGACGCTCTATACGAGTCTTTGGCGGGTGGACCGGTGGCGAAATCGGCGAATCGAGATTCGAGCGGTTCCGAAATCAATTCTGAATTAGGGCAAAAAATGCCCCTTAATATACTGTTAGCCGAAGACAATCTGGTCAATCGCAAGGTGGCTATGCACGTATTGAATCGGATGGGATATTCAGTGGATGTAGCCGTAGATGGCGAGCAAGCAGTCGATATGGTTTTAGAGGGCGCTTACGACCTGGTGTTTATGGATATCATGATGCCTAAATTAGACGGCCTGGAAGCGACGCGCCGTATCTTGGACGCTCTGGGAGGCGGGGAGCGACTTCCGCGAATCGTGGCGGTGACGGCTGGGGCCATGAAAGACGACCGAGAGAGGTGCATCGAGGCGGGTATGGACGATTACATTATCAAGCCGTTCAAGCTTGATATGCTGACGGCCTGCCTTGCCGAATCGTACCGGCTCAAGCGGATTCCGAGCTAGAACGTTTGGCGCGGTCACCCTTTCGCTGATCCATTTGATCTGGATGGCCAATTCGCTGGACCTCTCGACACTCAAGAAGCGTTTCTAATGATAACGGCGTCTTGCTTCAACGTTTCTATCCGATCTCTGAAAAGGGTATCGCGTCGTTCGTTGGCGATAGCTGTCTTGATCGAAGGGGCAACTTTTTCCAAAGGCTCGGTTTCGCCCTCCTTCTTGTCGTCCAGGCGGGCGATGTGAAAGCCGAAGGGCGTTTCGAAGATCTCGCTGACGGCGCCGATCTCGAGCTTGAAGACGATCGTCTCGAATTCCTCGACCATGTGGCCTTCGGGGAACCAGCCGAGATCGCCTCCTTTGCCGGGGCAGTCGGAGTCTTCGTCGGCGATGGCCTCGAAGGCATCGCCGGCCTCAAGGCGTTGCTGGGCCGCTTCGATACGGCCCTTCGCTTCGGCCGGATCCTGGCCGTCATTGGTATGCATGACGATATGCGCGGCCTTGTACTGATCGGGGTGTTTGAATTGTCTCAGACCCTTCTTATAGCGAGCCTCGACGTCCGCGTCGGTCGGCTCGGAGACGCCTTCGCGAAGTTGGGCCAGGTAGCGCTGAAACCGAAGGTCGTCGGCGATCTCGCGCTTGACGTTTTCAAGCTCTCGAGCATCGGCCTTGAACTTCTCGAGGAATTTCTTTTCGCCTCCGTGACGCTTGAGGATCTGTCGATAGGCGTCGTTGATGTCCGACTCGCTTAAATCGCGAATCGTTTCCTGAGCATCTTCCCAAAGCAAGCGGTGCTCGATGAAGCGATCCTTGGCTAGATCTTCAGCTTGGAGGGTTTGGGCGATGGGATCCAACCAAGGGAAACGCTGCTGGACTTCCTGGCCGAGACGTTGGGCCTCTTGCTTGATTGCGTCATCGGTTATTGTGAAGCCGTTGATTTCGAGTGGCATTCGAGGAGTGAGCAAGAGGCGAGCGAGGAGAGCAAGGCTATTGGGGGCCTCTCATATTCTCTGCGGCTCGCCGCCTGCCTTCGGTTGGATCGCGCTGGGCGAAAGGGCCCATGGATTATTATTCTCGTGGGGAGGTTATGCGGTCGGGCCTATTAGCATAGGAATTGTTTCTGTTGGATTGGTATCGGTGGGAGCAGTGGGCTTTGGAGTGATAGGTTTAGGAAATGTCGGTTTCGGCCTATTGGCATTTGGCGCATCCGCTATTGGATACAAAGCGTACGCTTCGCTGTCCTCAGTGGGATGGGAAAGCGCGTTCAGCCAAGGCTTTTCAATCGCGAAGGAAGGGGCCATTGGGCCCGTAGCCTCCGCGGAGCAAGTGAATAACGATGCGGCAGTCGCAATCACGGACCTCTCCATCGCGGGAGATGTTTACGGCTTCGTGTTGGCGGCGATGGCAATCGTAGTGATCGTTCCGATTACGCTCTACGCGAAAAGCGTACGGAAGCGGATGGGAAGAAAGCGTTGAACGGTCGACGGCGCGTCTTCTAAACCGAAAAGTCGGCAATAACCGATTCGAGCTTGTCCACATCGGCGGCGCCGCCCATGGCAAAGTCGGGTTTGCCCCCGCCTTTTCCATTCAGTTGGCTCGTCAGATTACGGATTATATCGCCCGCCTTGTGGCCGGCAGAGATGGCGTCCTTACTGCAAAGAGCGACGACGCTTACCTTGCCGTTTATGTTTGCTCCGAGGACAACGACTCCTTCGCCGAGTTTGCCGAGCAAATTGGCCCCTAGTTGACGCAGGGCGTTCGGGTTGTCCGCTTCGACGACGGCCGCAACGCATTTGAGGCCGTCCGTTTCAGTCGCTTTACTAGCCAATTCGTCTGCTAGATTGCCGGAGGCCTTTTGCTGGAATCGCTTGAGTTGCTTTTCGAGTTCCGCGTTTCGAGCGAGAACAGAATCGACCTTCTTGACCAAATCAGCCGTCGGAGCGCCGAGCTCTTGAGAGAGACGAGCAAGTGTGGCTTCAATGTCGTTGAGATGATGATACGCGGTCTGGCCTACGATGGCTTCGATACGACGGGTACCGGCAGCGATAGCGGATTCGGATGCGATCTTCAGCAGGCCGATCTCTCCGGTGGCCCGAACGTGCGTACCGCCGCAGAGCTCCTTGGAGAAACCGCCGATATCGACGACCCGTACACGGTCGCCATACTTATCGCCAAAGAAGGCGATGACATCGTCGGGCTTCTTGTCGAAGTCGGTCTCGAACCACTGGCATCGACTGTTCTCGAGCAAGCGATCGTTGCAGAGTTGCTCGATCTGCGCGAGCTGCTCGGGCTTGATCGCTTCGAAGTGGGAAAAGTCGAATCGCAGTCGCTGTGGATCTACGTAGGAGCCGGCTTGTCGTACGTGCGTGCCGAGAACTTCGCGTAGGGCCCAGTGCAATACGTGGGTCGCGGAGTGGTGACGTTCGATGTTTTTGCGACGCTCGGGGTCGACGAGCAGATTGGCGTGTTGCCCCACTAGGTCGTTCGCGTCGCCTTTGACCTTGTGCAGGAAGCGATCGGATCCGTCTTTGACTGTGTCGAGGACTTCGAAGTGGGTCTCCTCGAATTCAATGTGTCCCGTGTCGCCGACTTGACCGCCCATTTCCGCGTAGAAGGGGGAGTGGTTGAATACGAGATAGGATTCGTCGTTTTCGCCGGCTACGACGTCGAGCAACTCGGCCTCGTCGGCCAAGGTGTCGAAGCCGAGGAACGCGGTCGCCTCGCCCGAAGCGCCTTCGGAAACGAGAATGTCGGTTTTCTTTTGGGACGCTCGAGCTCGGGCGCGTTGCTTTTCCATTTCGGCCTCGAAGCCGGCAGTGTCGACGGACACGCCTTTTTGCTTGGCGAGCAATTGAGTCAGGTCGATGGGGAAGCCGTAGGTATCGTAAAGGCGAAAGGCTTCTTCTCCGGAAATCACTCCGTCCGCTGAGAGCGTATTTTCGAAAAGCTGAATGCCTCGATCGAGTGTTTTCGAAAAGGTGTCTTCTTCGCTCTTGATGATCCTTTGAATGATCTCCTTTTGCGTCTCCAGCTCTGGGAAGACGCCGCCCAGCTTTTCCACGACGGTGGGGACGAGGCCGGCGAAGAAGCCGTTTTCGAGGCCGATCTTGCGACCGTACATGACGGCTCTCCGAAGGATGCGGCGGAGTACGTAGTTGCGGCCTTCGTTGCCTGGGATGATACCGTCGGCGATGGAACAGCTAAGGCAACGGGCGTGATCGGCGAGGACGCGGAAGATGACGTCCTTCATCTCGAGCTCGCCGATGTTGTCTAGGTCTTCAGGCAGCGTGGCAGCGTACTGGTGACCGGACTGCTTCCCGAGCTCGTCGAAGATACTGGTGAAGAGATCGGAATTGTAGTTGGAAGGTGGAGTCGAGAAATCGGTAAAGTTCTTGGAGGTCGCGATGATGCCGGCGACCCGTTCGAAGCCCATGCCGGTATCGACGTGCTTGGCTTTGAGCGGTACGAAGTCGCCTTCGGGGGTGGCGTTGAATTGGATGAAAACGAGATTCCAGATCTCGATGCAATAGGGGGAATCCGCGTTGACGAGACTGCCTTTGGTGTCGCCTTCGGGGGTGAGGTCGACATGCAGTTCGGAGCAGGGACCGCAGGGCCCCGTGTCGCCCATCATCCAGAAATTGTCGGCCTTGTTGCCGTAGACAATGTGGACCTCGGGATCGAGTCCGGCTTTTTCGAATACCGCCTTCCAGAAGTCGTAGGCTTCCTGGTCGAAATCGGCGGGATCGCCTTCGCCTGGCTTGTAGACGGAAGCGTAGAGGCGTTCTTTGGGGAAGCCCCACACTTCGGTGATCAATTCCCAGGCCCATTCGATGGCTTCCTGCTTGAAGTAGTCGCCAAAGGACCAATTGCCCAGCATCTCGAAGAAGGTGTGATGGTAGGTGTCGAGTCCGACGTCTTCGAGGTCGTTGTGCTTGCCGCCGGCCCGGATGCATTTCTGAGTATCGGCCGCTCGCGCGTAGGGGGCTTCGCGTTCGCCGAGGAAATAGGGCACGAATTGGTTCATGCCCGCATTGGTGAACAGCAAGTTGGGCGCGTCCGGCATGAGCGATGCGGACGGCACGATAGCGTGCTGCTTGGACTCGAAGAAATCGAGAAAGGACTGGCGAATTTGATCGGAGTTCATTGTCGGGATAGGTGGGTTTTATTGCCCACAGATAGCGCAGATATTCACAGATGAAATTGGGCTCTAGGTTGAATTAGAGAACTATGCGTTTATATTCGAGTTTGGGATGCGACCCGAAGTTGAAAAGGAGACCGACCTTAAGGTTAGCGGCGTTTAGGTAGTTGATGAGTTGGGAGTCTTCGCGGCTAGTTAACTTTTCTAAGACTTTTAGTTCCACGATGATTTTGTCGAAAGCTATTAGGTCGGCGTAGTACTCCTTTTTTAGCAGTTCGCCTTTGTATGGAACGCGAAGTGGAGCTTGAGGCTGGTAGGAAATCGCTTGGAGGCCTAGCTCTTTCTCGTAGGCCTCCTGGTAGAGGGGTTCCAGATAGGAGCAACCGAGCTCATTGTAGACTTCGAATCCAGCGCCGATGAGCCTGTAGGTCTCATCTTTGTGCAGGAATTCTCCATCTGAGTTCATCTGTGCAATCTGTGGGAGAAGAAGCTACAGTCTTTCGATGATGGCCGATGCCATTTCCTTGGTGCCGATACTGGGTTGGCCGAAGGCGATGTCGCCAGTGCGGTTTCCATCCATGACGGCTTGCTTGACCGCATTCTCGATTTTGACGGCGATGTCTTCCAAGCCAAAGCTATAGCGAAGCATGAGCGCGGCGCTCAAGATTTGGGCGGAGGGGTTGGCAATGCCTTGACCGGCGATATCGGGCGCCGTGCCACCGGATGGCTCGTACAGGCCGAAAGGAAGGTCGTATTGGTTTTTGCCGGTGCCGAGGCTGGCGCTAGAGAGCATGCCGAGGCTGCCGCAAACGATGCCCATCTCGTCGGAGAGGATGTCGCCGAACATATTTTCGGTTACCAGTACGTCGAATTGATTGGGGTCGCGGGCCATTTGCATGGCAGCGTTGTCCACGTACATGTGAGTGAGCTCGAGTTCGGGAGCGTTTGCCGCGATGTATTCGGTTGCGGTCTGGCGCCAGAGAACGGACGTGGTGAGTACGTTGGCCTTATCGACCGAGCAAATCTTTCCGGAGCGGGATTTGGCGGAGGCAATGGCCACGTCGAGGATGCGTTCGATCTCGGACTTCTTGTAGACCATCTCGTCGGTGGCTTGAATGTCGCCGTCGGGCAGTTCTTCGGTACGCTTGGGGCCGAAGTAGATGCCCCCGGTCAGTTCGCGCACGCAGACGATGTCGATGCCTTCGGGGATACGCTCGGTCTTCAGCGGGGAGGCGTCGGTGAGCTCTTGGTAGAGCAGGCCGGGACGAAGATTGGCGAACAGTGAGAAGTGTTTGCGGATTGGGAGCAGAGCGGCGCGTTCGGGTTGCTCGGCAGGGGGAAGGGTTTCCCACTTGGGACCGCCTATCGAACCAAAGAGGATGGCGTCGGCGTCTTCGCAGATCTTGATGGCGCTATCGGGCAGGGCCTTGCCTTCGTTGTCGATGCCGGCGCCGCCTACGTTGGCTTCAGTATAGTCGAGCCCGATGCCGGCGGGCTCGGTCGCTGCCTTGAGGACGTCGAGAGCGACGGACATGACTTCGGGACCGATGTAGTCACCGGGAAGAACTGCGAATTTTATCGTTTCCATGAGGGGGAGGTATTGAGCGGAAAAGCGCAGTCATTTAAAGCGCAAACTGTGGAGAAGGGGATAATCGGTTGCAGAGAAGCCGGAGAATAATCGAATTCGGTTGAATTGAGCATCCGAGCGGTTCATGGGTGCGCTATGATGGATCTTCGCGTCTTTCCTGCAGGCTACATCCAGACGAACGCCTTTCTCCTATCCAATCTCGAGCGCAAGGAATCGATCCTGGTAGATGCCCCTCATTTCATTTGGGAGGAAGTCGAGCCGGTCCTGAAGGAACTGGGATGCGAGCTGAAAGCGTTGTTGCTGACGCATGGTCATTACGACCATATGGGCGGAGCGGCAGAGGTTAAAGCGCAGGGATGCGATACATACGGCCACAAGGACGATCGTCACTTCTACGAAACGCCCGAAGTGATGCGCCCTTACGTGCATCCGGAGGATATGGTTTTGGATCCCGTGCCGATCGATCATTGGGTGGAGCAGGGTGAAGAGTTCGATCTGCTGGGGCATTCGATCGAGGTCCGTCACGTGCCGGGCCATTGTCCGGGCAATGTCCTGTTCTACGTCCGCGCTTTGAAGATCGCCTTCGTAGGGGATGCTCTCTTTGCGGGGAGCATTGGCAGAACGGATTTGAGGGGGGGCGACTTCCCGACCCTCGAGCGCTCGATTAGAGAACAGATTTATACGCTCGACGAAGACACGGTAGTGCTTCCCGGGCACGGCCCGCAGACGACGGTGGGGCAGGAAAAGGCGACGAATCCCTTTGTCAGCGTATAGGATCAGGACCTCGAGAATCGTCGATTTCGAAGTTCTTGGGGTCGGTCTTTCGATCCCGATGGGATAGGCGAAGGAAGAGGATTGTATGATCGCGGAAACGTGTTCTAATCGAGCGCGTTACGAATGGCCATGACTCGATCCGAAAAAGAACTATTCATGAATGCGGCTTTGGAGGAGGCCCGAAAAGGATGGGGTTGCACGCATCCCCAGCCCATGATCGGCGCCGTCTTGGTCGAAAATGGGGAAATCATCGCTCGCGAACATACGAGTCAGGCAGGACGGCGGTGTCCGGAAGCGCGACTCTTCGAAAGCTTGGGAAGAAAGCCGAGCGAGGAGGCGAGTTTGCTGCTTACTTCGGAGCCGAGTCCCTCGTCGAATCGACTCGAATCCGGCGTGAAGGCGATTTTGGACTCAGGCGTTAAGGAGGTGCTGATTGGGGCCAACGATCCGGTTCTGGAACACGAAGGCAAGGGAGCGGATGCGCTCAAGGAAGCAGGAATAAAGGTCGAGCGAAGAGTGTTGATCGATGACTGCGAAGACCTGAATTTGATTTTCAATCACTGGGCCCGCAATCAAGTGCCTATGATCGCCTCGAAGTCCGCGACCACACTGGATGGCAAGATCGCTTGTCGAACGGGAGAGTCGAAGTGGATTACTGGGGAAGTCGCGCGCCAGAACGTGATGCGTTGGCGTCGCCTGTTTCCCGCGATCGGCGTGGGGGCGGGCACTTTGATCGAAGACGATCCGCGGTTGACGAGCAGAATGGATGGCGAAGAGGAATGGTGTGGCGTACGATTCGTGATCGATGGTCTCCTGCGAACGGCGATGGAGCGCTATCTGCCTTCGATTTACACGGATGAATTTCGAGATAATACGATTGTCGTCACGACGGATGCCGCTGGCACGGGCTATATTCGCAGGCTGGAAACGGAGGGCGTCAATGTGTGGGTTCTGCCCGCGGATAATATGAAGGTGCCGTTCCCTGAGTTTAAGAAAAAGTGCTACGATGTGGGTATCAATGGGATCTATTTCGAGGGCGGGAGCAAGCTGACGAGCGAGCTGCTGCACACTCGAGAGCTCGATTATCATTTCAATTACCGCGCTCCCATTCTGTTGGGAGATGACAAAGCGAAGCCCGTTTATAGGGGTATGCGGATCGAGAGACTGTCTCAAGCGATCCGCTTGGAGCGCGTTCGCAACGAAGTCTATGGGGACGATCAGCTGATGCGTGGATTCGTCTCCTATCCATCGCGCTTGGATGTCGATGAGACTGTATTTAGCAACGAGTAATCCGCACAAGCTCGAGGAGCTTGCCGCCATGCTAGCGGATTCGGGCCTCGACATCGAGGCGCGAACGGCGGAAGCGGTGGGCGGCATGCCAGAAGTCGTTGAGGATCAAGACACCTTTTCGGGCAATGCCTTGAAGAAGGCGCGGGCTCTAGCGGCCCTGCTTCCGGAAGATGGGGTGGCCTTGGCCGATGATAGTGGGATTTGCATCGATGCCTTCGATGGAGCGCCCGGTGTGCGCTCGGCCCGATATGCGGGCGAAAACGCATCGGACGAAGAGAATCTCGATAAGCTGATTCGCGAAATGGAATCCGTGCCGGACGGTCAGAGAGGAGGCAGTTTCCAATGCCATCTGGCGGTGGTGGAGCCGCAGGGAAGGGAGTCGGTGTTCGTGGGGGAGATTCTCGGTACGATTTTGAGGGAGAAGCGCGGCGAGAACGGATTCGGCTACGATCCGGTTTTTTTGCCTCTGGGCTACGAGCTCACGACGGCGGAAATGCCGGGCTCGGCGAAAGCGAAGATCAGTCACAGGGGAAATGCCATGAGACGCTTCTTGAGTTGGGTTGAAAATCGCGTCTAAGCGTTATCACCGATTTTTAGCGGTAGCATTTGCAAACGCTCAAAAAAAGACGATTAAGGGTTCATGGGAGAGTCGAAGGCTTTCCTGCGTGAATTTTCGAAGACGTCTATGAACAAGGAACTTAAGTTAGCGATATTCGATCTCGGTCAAGTTTGCATACGTACGCACATCGAGCGGTGTTACATGGACTGGGAAGACATGGCGGGTATTCGGCCAGGATCCGTTTCGCGCGTCTTTCCTGTCGACGATCAGTACGAGGACTACGAGCGCGGCAGTATTTCGGGTCGCTCCTATGCGGAGTATTTCTGCATGATCAACGAGTTGAGGCTCGATTTCGAGCAATGGCGCGAAGGTTGGAACGCGATGTTCGGGGAGGTGATCGAGCCGACTCTCAAGACGATTCGCCAGATGAAGGAGGCGGGCGTCAAGGTGGTGGCTCTGTCGAACACCAATGCGACTCATGCGGCCTACTGGCAGGATGTCTACCGGGAAGCGGCGGATTCATTCGATCATCGCTATCTCTCCAATGAAATTGGAATGCGCAAGCCCGAGCAACGCATTTACGAATTCGTATTGGAGCAGCAAGGCTGCGATGCGTCGGAAACGATTTTCTTCGACGATTTGCCCGAGAATATTCGAGCGGCAAAGCGCTTGGGAATCGAAGGCGTCCTTTTCGACGACGATGCGAAGGCGGAGCTCTGGTGGAAACGCTACCGGAATGCGTCCTTAGAAACTCAAGGCCCTAGCTGAAGAAGCCAGCAGCGTATTCGCTGCGAGCTTGCAAAGGCCTATCAGTCCTATTCCGAACTAGAATCCTGCGGAGAAGCTGAAGCTTCCCCAGAGATTGTCGTCGCGACCGTTAGGTCCGATATGCTCGTCGTTGCCTCCGCTGTGGAGACCGATAGCTAGATTGGCGGTATCCGAAAACGAATGTACCCATCGGGCGGAAGCGCCGTAATAGTAGTACTCGCTCGGAGTATTCGAGGCGACGGAATCGTCCAGGGATACGTAACCGGCCGAGAGGCCTACTTCGATGGCGTTCTTCTCGTCGACCGGGAATGAGTGACCGGCGGAAGCTTCGTAAGTGAAGGATTCCAGGTCGTAGTCGTAGTAGACGTACACCGCGGGCAAAGCGATCATATCGAACGAAGCGCCTACGAAGGACTCGAGGGTCTCGTTTTCCCCGGCTGTATCCGGATAGTGGAAGACGGTCGCTCCGAAGTCCACGCTCAGCAGGTCGTTCGCCTTGAACTTGTACCCTGCGTAGTAGTCGATTTCGTTAGCGGAGCCGTCTTCGATCGGCTGATTGGTCCAGAGTCCCAGATAGAACGCGTCATAGCCGAGGTCTATACTGGGCTGGAAGCTCTCAGTAGCGAGTTGAACGCCACGGAAGACGTACTCGGACTGATAAGCGAAGTTAGTATTGATAGTTAGGTCTTGAGCCTTGGCTTGTGGCAAGCCGATGGCTAGACCCATGGCGATTGTCGCCAGGATTTTCGATTTCATTTCGTTTGTAGTTTGGTTGGTTTGATTCCCGATAAGTCGGGCTCGAATTTAGTGTCGTCGAAACGACAAAAGTTCCACGACTTATCGAAACAGCGACGGAAACTGATTGCTTCGCGACGAATTGAAAGCGAAAAACGCGTCTATCCTCGAAAAACTCATTGGGCCGGAAGCGTGCCCATTGGTTTAATACGAATTTTATAAATTAAAATTGTGAATACAGGCTGCCAAGGCCGAACGGAATCGCTCCTTGTCTAGGGCCCATTACGTGGGTCGGGGTGGGAATGCTTCCTTTCAAGCCAAGCTTCCAGGCTCCAGCGGCCGGGCTTGTATTGAAGCAATAGGAGGCAGACGCCTAATAGACAGAGGTTCTTCGCGTAGTTGCTCCGTTGGAGTATTTGCCAAAGCCATTCGCTGTCCTCGGAGATGAAGTTGGGAGCGCTTGCCAAGGCGGGTCCGTGCACGGAGGCGGTTACTACGATAAGAAAGGTCCCCAACAAAATGGCGGCGAAACGCAGTTTGTAGCCGGCTGCGATGAGTCCGCCGCCGAGAAGAAGGATCAGTCCGCAAGCGATGGATATGGCCTGGGGGAAGGGCATCCACTGGGGCATGAGCTTTTGGATGAGTTCGTCCTTGAAGAGATGCTCGCCACCCAGACCGATGAATATGAGGCAGAATAGAAGGCGGAACAGAAGATCCGAGAGATCGGGATTGATACGTTTCATTTTCCCCATTGGCGAATGCCTGGCAAGGTTCGGTATAGAAAATAGTGGTAGAGCGATCTGGGTAGGAGACGTCTAAGAAAGTAGAAGATGCGCGCATCCGTTGTTCCGGCAACGCGAAGGGGCGGGCGCGGCATTCGGGCTACTTTGAAGATGGATCGGGCGACGCTTTCGGATGTGCAGGGGGAATGCGTCATTAGCTTCTCCACGAATCGAGTCATATGCGTGTAGTGCGGTTCGTAAGGCGAGGCTTGGGCAGCGTCTTTTCGCTTGGAGGAGTAGAGGACTTTTCGGAAGGCGAGGGAATTAATGAATCCTGGTCGGACTAGAGTGGAGTGAATGTTCCAGGGGCGGAGTTCGTACCAGAGGGATTCGGTTGCTCCTTCGAGCGCGAATTTGGATGCGGAATACGATGCCATGGTAGGCATGGCCATCATGCCGCCAACTGAAGACACGTTTACGATGCGCCCGGAGCGCCGCTTGCGCATCGCCGGGAGGCACTCTCGTATCAAGTGCATGGGACCGAGGTAGTTAACCTGCATTTGGCGTTGCTCGTCCTCGATTGTCATATCCTCTACAACCGATCGATAGGAGATTCCTGCGTTGTTGATGAGAATGTCGATGGGGCCCCAGCGCTCTTCGGTCTCGCGAACGATGCGGGTGACTTTGCCGTAATCCAGTATATCCAGTCCTCTTATCCAGATGCGATCGCTCTCGGCAATGGGATCGCCATCGAAGGCGTTCAACGACTCGGGGAGCGCGGTCGCTACGATTCGATAGGGATCTCGGTTGAAGAGAGTCAGCAATTCCCTGCCGATACCGGAGCTGCAGCCTGTAATCAGAACGATGATCGGGGTTTCCATTGGGAGTGCGATTGATCTCCAGATCAATGACTTGCGAAATTATAGCGGAGCGGTGACTTCTCTGGCAAGGGGCAATCCGCCGTCTTTCGCCTGTCGGCGATTCAATGAAGCGCGACGATAGAGGGGAACAAGGGAAAAAAAGGTGGCCTCAGGCCTTTGCTTGGGCAATAATCAAGGAAATACGAACTATGAAGAAATTATTGGCTATTTTGGGGGTGATTGTAGTGGTCGGGGGCGTGTTGCTCTTCGTATTCTCGAAAGCCATCGGATCGGGGATCAAAGCAGGTGTGGAGACCTTTGGACCGGAGGTAACCCAGACGCCCATCACGCTCGATGCCGTCGAGTTGTCGGCCTTCTCCGGAAGCGGCTCTATCGCGGGTTTGGTCGTAGGCAATCCAGAGGGCTTCAACACGCCTCACTCGATCAAGCTAGACGGGTTCAGCATGAAACTCGAGCCCTTGTCGCTCCTATCGGAGAAGATTGTCATCAACGAGATCATTATCGAATCGCCGGAGTTTATCCTGGAAACCGGACTCGGTCTCCAAAAGAGCAATATTGGCAAGATCCTGGAAAACATCGAATCGTTTACGGGTCCTGGCGAAGCGGATGCGGAAGCGTCGAGCGCTTCGAAGAGCATTCAGATCGACCTGCTTAAGATCACAGGAGCGAAAGTTAAGCTCTCGAACAAGTTAATGGGCGGGCAAGTCCTCATGGTCCCATTGCCGAATATCGAGTTGACCGATATTGGCGCCGAGGATGGTGGGGTGTCGATGAGCGAGTCGCTCAAGATTGTCTTTCAAGCCATCAATCAGGGGGTCGTTTCGGCCGCGAGCAACTCAGGCAAGGTCGTTGGCGATCAGTTGAAGAACGTCGGCGAAGCGACCCAGAAAAGCGTGGGTGGGCTACTGAAGGGCTTAAAAAAGGCGGTGGAAGGCGACGACAAGTAGCGGTCGGGCCTAGCGCTTCCAACGGCGCTCTCGTTTTTTGAGCTCTACAATTGGGGTTTGCAAGAGGCAGCCCACGACCGCGGATTGAGTCCGCAGTTTCGTCCATTCGTCTGGATTGACTTTCCAACGCAATGAAGAGGCGGCGGGCGCTGAAACGATGGTGTCCGGATCGAGTTTGAAGGCGATGTCGCTTGTGGTGGATCCGCGGGTCGCGTCGAGCGCGGCTCTGTATTCGTAGAAAAAGGACTCTGTGTCTTTGCTCGGATCGAGAATCCAAGTGATGTGCTTAATTTGGTCAGGAGCGCTACTTGCCAGGGGGTAGATCTCCGCAACGCTCAGCCTTACGCCTTCTTCGTTCTTGAAGACACTGCCTTTTAGGAGAACGAGCTTCTCGTTGCCGAGATTGTGTCCGTAATCGCCATAGGCGTCCGCATAGCAGTTCAGTTGAATGCTGCCTTGCAGCGTACCAAGGTTGAAAAACGCCCAGGGTCGGTTGTCGCGTCGCGAGAGTTTCGTCGTTACTCCGGAAGCGATCCCGCAGATCTGAAACTCTACCCGATCGCCCAGCTGATCCATTTTGTCTATGTCGAAGTTGGTCAGCGCTTCGGCGATTCCTTTGTAGTCGTCGAGTGGATGCCCGGAAACGTAGAATCCGAGCAGCTCCTTTTCGTAAGCGAGCATTTCGTTCTTTGGAAACTGCTTGCTCATATCGAAATCCCGATTGGCTCCAATGGCGCCTCCATTTTCCTGCTCGGGTTCCGCGAGCATGTCGAAAAAGGAGTTTTGCCCGGCTTCCTTGTCCCGTTGTCTGGCAGCGGCGTAGTTCATCGCCTCTTCCAAACGGCTGAAGATCGAACCGCGCGGTTCCATGGAGAAGTCGAACGCGCCCGTTTTTACCAGGCATTCGAGGACGCGTCGATTGACTGCTTTGGAGTCCATTCGTTCGAGGAACTCGTCAAGATCCGTGAATGGACCATTGGCTTCGCGTTCTTCGATGATCTTGAGCGCGGCGGCGTCCCCTACGCCTTTGATGGCGCCCAGTCCAAAGCGGATCGATCCGGGGCGACCGGCTTCGACATCCTCGGGATCGTCAACGACTGGGGTGAAGGACTGTCGAGAAGTATTGATGTCCGGCGACAGGACGCGAATGTCCATGGCGGTTGCTTCGTCGATGAAGTGGGCCACCTTGTCGGCGTTGCCCTGCTCGCTGGAGAGCAAGGCGGCCATGAACTCGACAGGGTAGTTGGCCTTTAGATACGCTGTGCGGTAGGACAGCATTGCGTAGGCGGCGGAGTGGGATTTGTTGAATCCGTAGGCGGCGAATTTTTCCAGGATAGCGAAGATCCCAAGGGCCATCTTGCGGCTCATTCCGTGAGTTTTCTCCGCTCCCTCTACGAAGACTTCCTTCTGGGCCTCCATGACCGAAGCGATTTTCTTGCCCATCGCTCGCCGGAGAATGTCGGCGCCGCCCAGCGTATAGCCAGCGATGATACGGGCGGCTTCCATGACCTGCTCCTGGTAGACCATGACCCCGTAGGTCTCGCCCACCAAGTCCTTGAGCAGAGGGTGTGGGATCTCGATCGTCGACGCATCCTTCTTGCCCTTGATGAATTGAGGGATGAACTGCATGGGCCCGGGACGGTAGAGGGCCACCAGAGCGATGATTTCCTCGAATACGGATAAGCCAATCTGCTTGCAGAGCGATTGCATGCCTCCGGACTCGAGTTGAAATACGCCAACGGTCTTGCCTTGGTTGAGCAGTTCGAAGGTCTTTGAATCCTCGAGCGTTACCTTTTCAATGTCGAAGTCCGCCATGCCCTCGAGGCGTTGAACGCTCGTTTCGGCGTCGGAAATAACGGTCAGCGTTTTAAGGCCCAGGAAGTCCATCTTCAGAAGGCCGAGGTCTTCGGCTGGTCCCTTGGCGTACTGCGTAGTGAGATCGCCCTCCTGCAAGGTCACCGGTACCAGATTGTGGATGGGCTGATCGCCGATGATAACGCCGCAGGCGTGCTTGCCGGTATTCCGAACCATGCCTTCGATGACTTGACCTTGTTCGACGATTCGCTTCGCGATGGGATTTCGGGCAATTTCCTCGCGCAGTTCCCGGGACTTCTCGACGGAGGCTTCGAGCGAGATGTTCAACTCGTCGGGAATCATCTTCGCGAGCTTGTCCGCATCGGCGAAGGGCACGTCGTTGACGCGAGCCATGTCGCGAATGACCATCTTGGCTCCGAAGGTGCCGTAGGTGATGATATTCGCTACGCTATCTTCGCCGTATTTTTCGCGCACGAAGTTGACCACGTCCTCGCGTCGACGCATGCAGAAGTCGATGTCGAAGTCAGGCGGCGAAACGCGTTCGAGATTGAGCATGCGTTCGAAGAGCAGCCCGAATCGAAGCGGGTCGATATCCGTAATCTTCAACACGTAGGCCACGATGCAACCGGCGCCGGAACCACGTCCCGGGCCGACGGGTATTCCCTTGCTTCGGGCGAAATTGATGAAGTCCCAAACGATGAGGAAGTAGTCGATGAAGCCGGTGCCGGCAATTATCGCGACTTGGTAGTCGAGCTGTTCGCAGAGGAATTGGGCGAAGTCCTCGCGTTGGCCTTCTTCGGGGACGTAGGCGTTGCGGTTGTCGTAGTCGACGCCGTAGCGTTCCTTTAGCCCTCGCTTGCAGAGCTCCAGCAAGAGCAGCCCGTTCGCTCTGTGCTCTTCGCGCTCTTGCGGGGTCAGCTTGCAGACTTCGTCCTTCCCGTCCTGCTGGTTGACCTTGGTTTTCTCGATCTCGTAGATTTCGAGAATATGATCGAAGGCGTCGGGATCTTGCTTGAAGGTTTTCAGCTCCGGGGGCGCTTCGAAAACCGGGTAGTGGTTCTCGTCGAAGGGAATCTCCAGATCGCACATTTCGGCGACGCGAACCGTGTTGTCGAGCGACTCGGGCACCTCCTTGAAGATCTCGTGCATCTCCTCGCGGCTCTTCATGTAGAATTCCTGCGAAGGGTACTTCATGCGATTCGGATCGGAGATGATCTTGCCCGTTTGGATACAAAGCAACGCATCGTGCGGTTCCGCGTCTTCCTTGTAGACGTAATGGGAATCGTTGGCGCAGATAATCTTCAGGTCGAATTCTTTGGCGAGCTTGATAAGTCCGGGAATGATACGGCGCTGTACCGGCATGCCGTGATCCTGGAGTTCGATGAAATAGTTTTCCCTGCCGAAGATATCCACGAAGTCCGCCGTGACGCGCCGGGCATTTGATTCGTCGCCATAAATCAAGTACTGCGCAGCGACGCCATTGATGCATCCGCTTAATCCGATGAGACCCTTCGAGTATTGGGAAAGCTTTTCCATATCCGTGCGCGGCTTGTAGTAAACGCCGTTCACGTGCGCATCGGAGACGAGCTTGCATAGATTCCGATAGCCTTCGAAATCCTTGGCGATGACTCCTTTGTGATGGATCTGATATTTCGGGAAATCTTCGGGCGAGGGAACGTAGTCATCCGGGATATCGCCAATGTCATCGGTCCGCTTGCGTTCTCGACGAGGGCGTTCGTGTTGCTTATGGTCGTTGACGTAGTAGAGCTCGCAACCGATGAGGGGTTTGATGCCGGCTTTGCGACAGGAACGATAGAAGTCGATGGCCCCGAATAGATTTCCATGATCGGTCATCGCTAGGGCGGGCATGCCGAGCTCCTTCGCTCGGGCGGCTGCTCGAGCGGGTTTGGCGCAGCCGTCCAGTAAGGAGTAGTGGGTATGGTTGTGAAGATGAACGAAAGGACCGGACTCGGACATAGGGTGACAGTCAATGGGGACGAGCATTTGTTTCAAAGAAAAGAAGCGCCAAGTTATTCGGAAGTTGTTGGCGCGTTATTCGCAAGGTTGCTGCGAGCTCTTGGTGGGCAGGGTCTCGGGGGCGTTGGGTTGGCTTGCGTTTGGAGGGGTGGGGCGCAGAGTAGGGGTATGTTAAGAGTTTGCGGATTCTTCTTGTTGATGCTCGGGACGCTTCGGGCGTCGGATACCCCGAATATCCTAGTCTTCCTGGTTGATGATATGGGGGTAATGGATACTTCGGTGTCTTTTATGGCGGACGAGAAGGGAAGGCCCGAGCGGCATCCGCTTAACGATTTCTACCGCACTCCCAATATGGAGCGCTTAGCCAAGCAAGGGATTCGATTCCGACAGTTTTATGCGAATAGCGTGTGTTCGCCGTCGCGCGTCTCTATTTTGCGAGGGCTGTCCTCCGCGCGGCATAGAACGACTCAATTCATCGGTCCCGATTTTAATAACGCGGGCGAATTCGGCCCTCCGGAATGGCAGTGGGAGGGTATCGCGCCGGGCGTGAAAACCTTGCCGGCGATCCTGCAGGAGAAAGGCTATCGTACGATTCATGCGGGCAAGGCCCATTTCGGACCAGTGGGATCGTTTGGAGAGCTGCCTCGGAATTTCGGATTCGATGTGAATATCGCCGGTTGCGCCTACGGGCAGCCGGGCAGCTATTATGGGACGGACCATTTCGGTTACGCGAAAAAGGGCCGGGAGAAACGAGCAGTGCCAGGGTTGGAGAAGTATCATGGCGAGGATATCCATTTGAGCGAAGCCCTGACCTTGGAAATGAATGCGGCGATTCGCGAGTCGGTAGAGGAGGGGAAGCCCTTTTTCGCCTACATGTCCCACTATGCCGTGCATACCCCCTTTCAATCGGACGATCGATTCGCGGCTAACTACGAAGCCCTCGATCTGAAGCCGAACGGGAAGGCGTTCGCTACGTTGATCGAGGGCATGGATAAATCGCTCGGCGATATTCTCGATCAGTTGGAAGGATTGGGCGTTGCGGAGAATACGCTGGTGTTGTTTTTAGGGGACAATGGAACGGACGCGCCCTGGGGCGATGCTCATTCGGTGGCGTGCGCGGCCCCATTGCGGGGGAAGAAAGCAACCCAATACGAAGGGGGGCTTCGAGTTCCCTTCATCGCGTCCTGGGCCAAGAGGGACGAGGAAAACCTTTTTCAGAAGCGCTTGGCGATCCCTGCGAACGCGCTTTCGGCTCAGGTGGGTACGGTACACGATGTAATGCCGACGATCCTGAGCGTAGCCGGAGCCAAGCCAGATGTTCTAGTGGATGGAGCGGATATTTCGGCGATGCTCATGGGGAAGCTTTCGCGGCGGCAGGCGGAGTTTTTGATGCATTTCCCCCATAAGCATCGGAGCAGCTATTTTACCGCCTACCGTCTGGGCGATTGGAAGGCCATCTATCATTATCATGAGACGGGAAGGGATCGATACGAGCTCTACAATCTCGTCGAGGACCTCGATGAATCCGACAATCTGGCTCAGAGTCAGCCGGAGCGTCTGCGGAAGATGATGCGGGTGATGGCGAAGGCCTTGGAGGATGCGGATGCTCAGTACGCGACGGCTTTGGATGGTTCAGGGAGAGAGCTGAAACCGGAGGTGCCATAGGGCTCCGCGCGGGGGTTCGAGAAT
>CBFHHM010000010.1:19196-33729 GCA_965655705.1 Candidatus Pelagisphaera sp. | reverse complement strand
CCAGAAAGAACGGGAATAGGTCTGGGAATAAACGACGGAAAAAGAGTATTTTTCCCCAGGTAAGCCTTGTTCTCCGGATTGCTTTAGAAATTGCGCCCCCCCATTCTTTTGGGGTTCCTTTCGTTGCCGGTGTTCTGAGCTCAGTCCTCTCCGAGGGCTTTGAGCAGGTCGGCGCCGTGGGCGCGGTATTGCGTTAGCATTTTGGCGTGGAGCGTGGACTTGATCTTGGCGATGCCTTGGGCTCGCTGGGGAGTTGCGGGATAGGCTTTCTGGACAAGTTTGCGGATGGCGTCGCGTTCGGATGACGTGAAGAGTTTGAATACGTCGCCGCTTTCTTTTCCAGCAACTACGGCGAAGGGTTCGTCGGCTAGGTTATAGGCTTGTTCGCGTTGGCGGTCGAATTTGGCGGCGGCTTGGTTGCGCTCGTAGACTGGTGTCCACTTGCCTTCCCATTTGGCGGCGGTTTGGTCGAAGGCCCTCTGGTCCTGCGGTTTGCCGAGGGCTCTGAGCACTTGCTTGTGGGCGCTTGGGCGGGGCCGGCGGCGAGGAGCCGCAAGGGCGTCAGCGACTCCAGTAGCGGGAGGGCGAGGGAGAGGCCCGCCGACTTGAAAAAGGTTCTGCGTTGCATGGAAGGGTTATGGGGGGAATTAGGGATTGAAAGGAGCCTGCGCCAAGTATGGATCGGTGTGAATCGAGAATTAGATATCGGCTGCAAATCTCCGACAATTATGCTTGCGCCGAATGGCGGCGAACTTCGACGTTACCTAGCTCACGAGAAGAAGCTTGGTTCCGCCCTAAGAATCGCCGCGATGGAGGCAAGATCTTTGGCTTCCCGCAAAATGCCGTGCCTTCCAAGCCAATGAATATTCGCGGTTTTCTCTTCCCGTCTTGGCGACTTTGCGTGAGATACTGGTGCGGTCTTCGAAAACGGTTCCTCTTTTTGCCAATGAGGCCTCGAAAAAGGGTTGACGAAGGGGGGATAAGGCGTCTTCGTGCTGCTTTTTCCTTGAATTTACTATGCCAATTGAAGTAAAAATCCGCAAGAACGAGCCTGTTGAACGCGCATTGCGTCGGTTGAAGAAGAAGCTCGACCGTGAAGGCGTCATAAAGGACGTACGGGGCAATCGTTATTTCGAAAAGCCCTCGGCTACGAAACGTCGTCGCAACAAGGTAGCCGCATTCAACAACATGCTGCGCCACAAGTGGGATAACTAAGGCTGAAGGATTACGGTTTAAAACCTGCTCGATACTTTCGAAACTTCCTCTGATTCAGGGGAAGTTTTTTTGTGGGTGAATGGTCGGATGGGGATCCTTCAACGCGGCAGTCCGGGACGGGCGGCTGTCTATGCCATGAGGGCGTTAGTGTCCGGGGCGGCCGGACGCTCCCCCCAACGAATCCTAAAGCGTGAGCAGTTCGGCGAGCCATTTGCGATGAGGACCGGAAAAGGGGAGATCGTTCGCCCTTTCGACCGACACCCAGAGGCAGTCTTCGGGGAGGGCCTGCGGTAGGCCAGTGGCTTCTACTTTATAGAAGCGTTCGGTAATTCGATATTTCGTGATTGAACGCGTTCGTTCCAAAACCGGCTGGGTGGCGTCGGGAGACTTCAACCCGAGCTGATCGAGGCTGGGGATTTCGTGAAGCCCCTTCATGCGAGAGGCGCTAGCGGGGATCTTGTAGAGCAGGATCCCCTGGGGAGCGGCAATCCAAGCGCGGTTCACTGTCTTCTTTTCGAACTTGGTTTTTTCGAATTTGGGCAATTCGTTTTCGATGCCCTGCAGGCGAGCTTGGCAGAGGGAGCGGACGGGGCATAGGAGGCACTGAGGGTTTTGCTTGTGGCAGATGGTGGCCCCGAGCTCCATCATGGCTTGATTGTGGTCTCCGGGTCGATCGGCATTGAGCAGCGCGGTTGCGATCGGTTGGTAGCGCTTGGCCGCTTCGGTGGTGGATTTGTAGCGCGCCGTATCCGCGGTAAGCCGGGCCAAGATTCGGACGACGTTCCCGTCGACGACAGCGCTCGGATCATCGAATGCGATACTGCACACGGCGGCGGCGGCGTAGGGGCCGATTCCCGGAAAGGGGAGCCAATTCTTCGCTTCGCGAGGAGGCGAATCCATTTGCTGGATTTCCTTGGCAAGCTTGCGCAGGTTGCGAGCGCGGGAATAATAGCCGAGGCCTTCCCAGCTTTTGAGCGTATCGGTCTCGCTGGCCTGAGCGAGCGTAGAGAAATCAGGATAGCGCTTCAGCCAAGCATCGAAGTAGGGCAGCACGGTTTTTACCTGGGTCTGTTGGAGCATGAATTCCGAGACGACCGTCTTGTAGAGGCTTGGGTTGGAGCGCCAGGGTAGGTCGCGCCCATGGACGTCGTACCAATCGATTAGTTGGGAACGAAATGCAGGGGCTTCGTCGGTTAGGGATGCGGTAGACATGAGATGGGTCTCGGGACGGAAAACGCTCCCGAGATCGAGCGTCAGGTCAATGGGAATCGAATTCCGAGGAGGAATGGAGATGGACTTCCCGGCTTCTCCATTTTTTAGGTTTCCAATCTACGAGGCGCTCGGTAGCGTTCGCGTCACAATTCCTTCCATGGCCAAGCGCAAGAAGCAAAGCGAGCTCTCAGAGGAGCCGAAAAAGAAGACTCTCTACACGAACAAGCTGTCCGACGAGCAAATGGGCAAGTTGGAGGCTATTTGCGAAATGAAGGACTGGGAGCCTTACGAAGTCGACTACGCCCGTTTTGCCTTCAAGGGCAACAAGGTCAATGTCGTGGGCTACTCGAGCGGCAAGCTCGTTGTACAGGGAAGGGAGATGGAGGACTTCGTGATCAATATTCTCGAACCGGAGGTCCTGGGCGAGGCTCGGTTTGGATACGATGAAGTGTATCATCCGGAATGGTTCGAGTTGCATGCGGGGATGGACGAAAGCGGCAAGGGCGATCTCTTCGGCCCGGTGGTCACGGCCTGCGTCATAGCCGACAAGCCGCAAATCGACGAGTGGGTCAAAGAGGGCATTCGCGATTCGAAGAAAATCACCGATAGTCGTATCCTCAAATTGGATAAGATCATTCGAGCGACCAAGGGAATCGCTGTGGAAACCTGCTTTTGCGGCATGCGCAAATATAACGAGTTGATGGGAAAGCCGCGAGCGAATCTCAATCTGCTATTGGCTTGGCAGCACGGGAAGAGCCTGGCGGCAGCCTTGAAGCGCAAACGAGCGCCCTGGGGCATGCTCGATCAATTCAGCAAGCAAGATCTGGTAGGGCGCTACTTTAAGGATTCGAACTTCGATTTGCGTATGGAGACCAAGGCGGAAGCGGATCCCGTGGTTGCGGCGGCTTCGGTGGTGGCGCGCGCGGAATACGTGCGCTATATGGATTCCTTGTCCAAACGGTTTGGAGACACCTTGAAGAAGGGAGCCAGCAAGCAGGTGAAGGAACAGGCGGCGACGATCCTGGAACGATACGGGCCGGATTCGTTTGACGAATTCGTGAAGCTTCACTTTCGCACGGCCTACGAGGTGGTATCCGATGCCGGCATGCTGGATCGCCTCCCCTTGAAACCTCCGCCTGAAAAGAAGGAATGGAAGCGCTAGAGGCGGCTCGAAACGAAGCATGAAGTCCAAGCGTCTTAGAGCGTTCGATCGCAGCCGAATGAAAGGCCTTAAGGGTCTGATCGGCGTCGACGAGGCAGGGCGCGGGGCGTTGGCGGGGCCGGTAGTCGCCGCTGCGATGGCAGCGAGAAGCGAGTTTTACGACAGCGAGTGGTGCAAGCGAAACGCATCGCGTATCAATGACTCGAAGCTGCTCTCCCCCAACGAGCGCGAATCCCTTTACGAAAAACTCCGTTGGCTAGAGCGGCAGAAGCGAGTGTTCATTGGAGTCGGCTGGGGCTCGGTCGAGGAAATCGAGGATCTCAATATCTTGGGCGCCACGCAAGCGGCCATGCGACGGGCGGTCGAGCAAGTCTTGGAAGGGGCCGCGATTTCGCCGCACGAGCCGGATCCCTTGTTTCAGGAATCGGAGGCGAGCGCGAGCGAACCGGAGAATCTCTCGCAGTGGCGAATCTTCGTAGATGGCAAACCGATGAAGCAGCTGGGCTATCCGCATCAGGCATTCGTGAAGGGAGACTCGCGTTCGCTCTGTATCGCCATGGCGTCGATTATCGCCAAGGTCGCCCGCGACCGAACCATGATGGTCCTGGACTGCGAGTATCCGCTCTACGACTTCGCTTCGAGTAAAGGCTATGCGACCGCTGCTCATCGCGCGGCGATCGTCGAATCCGGCCCGACCGTCGCCCATCGAAGTCTCTTCCTGCGCAAGATCTTGGAGGCAGGCGACGACGACCAGCAGGAAGAATTCGGTTTTTAGGAGAGGGAGGCGTCAGTGGCCGCCAAACGGGCCAACGAAGATAGTCGCGGCGCTCGACTTTTGGCATTATTGGGACCCAAGGTTCGCCCGCCTCGTTTCGCCAATAGAAAAGGAGGACCGAATCAGTCCTCCTTGCGGTTTTGAAAATCCGAATGAACTTAGTTCTTTTCGGCCTTCTCTTGCTTGAGCTTCTTTTGGTGAGCGAGGGTTACTTTGAACATCTGCAAGCAAAGCCAAAACGTGCCGGCGGCTGGCACGGCGGTAAAGGCGGCCCAGAAGTAGACGGTCGCCGGCTCGTAGCTCATAACGTGGGGAGCGAACCAGAGAGTGAAGAGTATCCAAGCGATTACGGTGATGACTACGTCAATCACTGTAGATTTGGCTGTTACTTTGTATCCGCTGTCTGCTTTTGACATAACGAGAACGGTTTGTAGGCGATCCGGCTTCGCTGTCGATCCAATATTCGAGAAATCAGGGCGTTAAGCGTCGAAAACGGCGGAAATTGGCCAAAACCAGGCGAAATGGGGAGATTGCTCAGCGCATTTGCGGGAATCCGCGTGAATTTCAGTATGCATCACGGATTGTTTTTATCGGCCTGGTTTGATACACTTTGGGCACAGTCGAGATCGAAGGGTCTCAACGAGAAAACAGACTAATTTCAGGCGCAGCGAGAATTTTCAATTTGGCTTTAGTTCCAAAACTGAGTCGTTGCTTGGCCCGGCGGATGTGGGACCGCCGGGTCTTTCTCGTTTTAGGAGAAGAGTTGAATCCACGTCTGCCCGAGATTCCCTTTTTTCAAGCGCTTTCATTAGGCTTTTTGGCCTTCGAATTTGCGATCCATCAGACCCCCTAATAACCGTGATTCGGTTTGTGAAAAAGCGCCGAAATCGATCCGGTTGGGATTGACCTAATCGGACTCTTTGCTAGCTTATCGGTATCAGATTCAAAGACGCGATGCCTGGCGCTATTCGAGAGAATATCCAGGGGATGATAGCGTCAAAGGGCGGCAAAACAGCCGCCCTTATCTGTGTCTGAACGGGAGGTCATCATGGCCTTGCTCATCCCAGCAGGGAGGATCGGCTCGATGATCCCTTTCCCTCGTCTCGCTAATCGGCGAGCAAGCTTTGCACGGCGTATCCGTAGCCGGCCAAGCCCAGGCCCGCGATCACGCCTTTGGAAACGGTTCCGGTGTGAGAGTGATGGCGGAAGCGTTCGCGGGCGTGGATGTTGCTGATGTGGACTTCGATGGTGGGAATGTTCGAGCCGCTGATCGCGTCTCGCAGGGCAATGCTCGTATGCGAGTAGGCGCCTGGATTGAAGACGATTCCATCGCAGGTTCCATCGGCGAGCGCGGAGATCCTATCGACGAGGGCGCCTTCGTGATTGGATTGGAAAAACTCGAGTTGAGTATCCGGGAATTGAGCTCGCAAGTCGTTTGCCAAATCGTCGAGTGTGCGAGCGCCATAGACTTCGGGCTCTCGTTTGCCGAGCCGATCGAGGTTGGGGCCGTTGAGGACTGCGATGCGTTTCATGGGGAGGTACTTAGATTCGGGGGGGCGGGGTTGCAATAGCGAAGATTGATGAGAAATGCCCCGCTGGGGCGACTGCGCGAGCCATGGCTGGACGCCGCTTACAGCGGACAGTCGGTTTCGATGAATTCGTATCCCAGATCGAAGCGTTCCGCTGCTTCGCGGCCCAGGGCGTCGACCCCGAAGGTTTCGGTCGCATAGTGGCCGCAAGCGTAGAGGTTCAGCCCTTCCTCCTGCGCTATGGTGTAGAAGTGCTGTTTCAATTCGCCCGTGACGAGCGTATCGGCTCCCGTCGCTTTGACGCGATCGACGACGCTATTGCCGCTGCCGGTCACGATGCAGAGCTTGTCTGGACTGTCGGATCCGAATTCCATGGCGGCGACGCGCGGGCCGAAGGCGTCGACGAGCGATTTACGTAGATTGGACCGATCTTGGGTCCAGTCGCAAACGAGGCCGAGATCCGTGCCTTCGTAAGGAAGGAAGGTGCCGCATTGGTTGGCGCCAATCGCTTTGGCGAGACAGGCGGCGTTGCCAATTTCGGTGTGGGCGTCGAGCGGAAGGTGACAGGAGTAGACGGCGAGATTGCCGTCGATGAGCGTCTTATATTTTGCGTATTCGCCATCGACGATACGCCGACTGCCATTCCAAAACATGCCGTGGTGCACGATCAGAAAGTCGATTCCCGCTTCGATCGCTTGTTCGAAGGGTCTAAGGCCTGCGTCGACTGCGGCGCCGATTTTGGAAACCTGGCCATTATTGGCGAATTGAAGCCCGTTGAGGGCCTCTCGGAAATCCGCCACTTCGTGGGTACGGGCGCGTTCATCGCAAAAGGAGACGATTGCATCGAGGTTTGCCATGGGGAGCACTCAATTTAGACCGTGTAGATCTGTCGAACCAAATAGGGCCCTTGCGGGAGGGCCACGATTTCCAAGGGATTGATCGATAAACGCGAATCTGGGATTGCGGCCAATTTGCGCAGCCGCTTTCATGGTTTCGATTTTCGTGACGCGATTATGTCTCTACCGCCCGATAACGATTCATTTGATATTGCCGGATCCCTTATGCTGGCCCATCCGCATTTGAAGGACCCCAATTTCGTTCGCAGCGTGGTCTTGATGACGGCTCATGAAGATGAAGGGTCTTTAGGAGTAGTCGTCAATCGCAGCGCTGGAATGAATCTAGGGGAAGTAGACTCCAGCTTTTCGAAGTACGGCCTATCGGATGTGCCGCTTTACGTGGGAGGGCCGGTTGCATCCGATCAGCTGATTCTGGCCGGTTGGAAGGTCGATCCGATCTTCAACGAAGTTCAATTGCACTTCGGATTGGATCCGGAAAAGGCCCAAGCAAAGCGAGAGGAGGATCCTGATTTTAAGCTGCGGGCGTTCCGAGGCTATGCGGGTTGGCAACGCGATCAGCTCGAAGGCGAGCTGTCTGACAACGCCTGGGTCGTTTCCCAGATGGATGGCGGCGCATTGATCGAGTTCGAGGGGGATGCTCTTTGGCGCCATGTCATTATGAACATTAATTTGGAGCTGGGGTTGATGTCCATGGCGCCGGAAGTGGTGGAATGGAATTAGTACGGGTTGAAGCGCGGGCATTCGCGGTCGATGCGACGTCGCGAAATTGCCTTCCTTGCGAGGGGTCGAATCGCCGAATTTCCCTCTGCGAATTTCTCGATAATCCCGAAAACGGTTATTGACAGGGGCGCAGGCGACGTATCTTTTATCGCCCCTTATGAAAGTTGTCTCATCGCTCAAGTCCGCAAAGACGCGTCACCCTGACTGCCAAGTGGTTCGTCGCAAGGGTCGTCTTTACGTGATCTGCAAAACGAACCCTCGCTTCAAAGCGCGCCAGGGCTAACAACCGATTTTTCCTTCCGACCGTGAAACAAGGCATTCATCCAAATTACCACCCGACCGCGTTCATCGACGTTTCGACCGGCAAGAAATTCCTGACTCGTTCAACGATCAAGACGGGGCAGACGGAAACCATTGACGGCGTGGAATACGTGAAAGTAATCCGTGACATCACAATGGATTCTCATCCGGTGTACACGGGCGAAAAGCGCTTCGTCGACACCGCAGGTCGCGTCGAGAAGTTCCAGAACAAGTTCCGTCGCCGCCGCAGTTAAGCGCCGAAGGGCGAATGCGGGATCGCTAACGGAACGCCGGATATCTCGAATAGCCGGTTTATCGCTATTTACCGAAAGGGCAATATGAGTACGAAACGCTCAGATTGCCCTTTTTTCATGCTCCAATGGGAGCGACGCTTTCAACGCAACTAGTCTAACCATGGACAAACAAGACATCGGGCTCAAAGTGCCGAATATCCTTCTCCCTAGTGGAGGAGTCGATCTGAACAAGTGGGCGGTCGTGGCGTGCGACCAATACACTTCGCAGCCGGAATACTGGAAGTCAGTGGAGGAATCGGTGGGCGACGCTCCCTCGACCTTGAATGCCATATTCCCCGAGGTGTATCTCGAGGATAGCGATGGCGACAGTCGAATAGAACGTATCAATGCCTCCATGCGCCGCTATCTGGACGAGGGCATCCTGGAAGATCAAGGCGCGGGCTTTGTATTGCTCGACCGGAAGACGAGTCACGTTTCTTCGCGCAAAGGATTGGTCGTGGCCTTGGATTTGGAGAGGTATGATTACAAGGTCGGTTCGCAAAGCCTCATCCGGGCGACGGAGGGCACCATCGAAGATCGCTTGCCTCCGCGGGTGCGCATTCGAGAGAACGCCCAGATCGAGCTGCCCCACATCATGGTATTGATCGACGATCCGGATCGCTCGGTGATCGAACCGCTGTTCGAGAAGGAACTGAAAACGGTTTACGACTTCGAGCTGATGGCCGGTGGGGGCCACTTGAAGGGCTGGCGAGTGGATTCCGAAGCGGATGTCGCCTCCGTGTTCGAAGGACTGGCCAATCTGAGCAAGCAAGAGGCGTTCGACGCGAAGTACGGCGTTCGCGGCAAAGGCGTTCTGCTCTTCGCCATGGGAGATGGCAATCACTCGTTGGCTACGGCGAAGAATATCTGGGAAGACCTGAAGGCGAACGCGGAGGATCCGGCGCAAGTTATGGATCATCCCGCCCGTTTCGCCTTGGTCGAGCTGATGAACGTCCATGACGAGGGCCTGGCTTTCGAACCGATTCACCGCGTGGTATTCGATATCGATGTGGAAGACCTGAAACGGGAGCTCGCTCGCTTCTTCGAAGACGAGGGTTCGTCGGTATCGCTGGAGTCGCTCGAGAGTCTGGAAGCGACCCAGTCGCGTCTCGCTGCGCTCGGCGAATCCGGAGAGCAACTGATCTCCTTCGTAACGAATTCCGGATACGGGATCATTCGCCTGGCCAATCCGCAGCGGAATTTGGAGGTCGGCAATCTGCAGGCCTTTATCGACGCCTATTTGGAGGGCAAATCGTCGATCGTGGACTATATCCACGGCGACGACGTGGTCGTCGAGTTGGGTTCCAGGCCGAATAACATAGGCTTCTTTCTTCCGGTCATGGGCAAGAGCGATCTTTTTAAAACGGTTGTCTTGGACGGCGCCTTGCCCCGCAAGACCTTCTCCATGGGCGAAGCCGACGAAAAGCGCTATTACTTGGAAGCCCGTCGCATTCAGTAGCGTCGCTTGCGAAGCCCCTGCGTGTTGTTTTTCCTTCCGTTATCCGAGGTTTTCGTATTGGACGAGGTAAGGATGACTTCTGCGAAACGCGATGCCGAATAGCGACAAAGGATCTCTAGTCGATTGGATAGCGGCGGCGCGGCCGAAGACTTTGCCGGCTGCAATCGCGCCGGTCATCGTGGGCGCTGCGGAAGCGTCGCGCAGTGGCGAAATAGAGTCCTGGCCTGTATTCATTTGCTTGAGCTTCGCTTTGCTCGTCCAAATCGCTACGAATTTAGCCAACGACTATTTCGACTATGTCAAAGGCGCGGATACGGAAGAGCGACTGGGACCGGAGCGCTTGGTTTCCAGCGGCAGGATCGCTCCACAGCTCATGTGGCAGGTCGCAGTAGGCCTGTTTCTCTTAGCCTTTGTCGTCGGACTTACGATGGTTAGCTATCGGGGCAGTGAAATGCTCGTTGTCGGTATTTTGGCGATCGTCTTTGGTTACGCCTATACCGGAGGGCCGTATCCACTGGCCTATCACGGACTGGGCGATGTATTCGTCGTCGTCTTCTTCGGCTTAGTGGCGACTATGGGGACGGTCTATGTAATCTCAGGCGAATTGACCGTTTCCGCATTCCTCTTGGGACTGCCGCTGGGCCTATTGGCCAACAATATTCTCGTGGTGAATAATTATCGGGACAAGGAAACGGATGAAGCGGCGGGCAAGCGCACTTTGGTCGTCCGCTTTGGGCGCCTCTTCGCTCGCAAACAGTATGCCTGGCAGTTGGCGGCAGCGTTTTTGAGCCTTAGCATTTACGTGGGGACTACGAGAACGCTATGGCCTTGCTTGGCGTTTCTATCGATACCGATTGGGACGCGGTTGATAGTGGAACTGAGAAAGACCGAAGGCGTCGCGCTGAATGACTTGCTCGGCCGCTCGGCGAAGCTCCTGCTGCTGTTCAGCGCTTTGCTAGCGCTTGGACTTGGGTGGTCGTAGCGTTCCTGTCGATATTTCTTCGAGGCGCTCGCTCGGTCTTTCCTGTCTCGGAATGTAGGTTTAGTAGAAATAGCGCTCGGACTCAGCTCTCGAAAAACGAAAAAGCCCTCCGCTTAACGCGGAGGGCTTGGAAATCCGGTTTCGAGCGTACGACGCGCTTAGGCGTGCCCTTCGAGCTTCGCTTTCAGGTCGTCCTTCCCGACCATGCCAACGAATTGATCGGCGAGCTGGCCTCCTTTGAAGAGGAGCAATGTTGGGATGGCTCGAATATTGTATTCGGCGGCGATTGGGCCGTTTTCGTCTACGTTGACCTTCGCGATCTGGACTTTGCCGTCGAGTTCTCCGGAGAGTTCTTCGAGGATCGGAGCGATCGCTTTGCAAGGGCCGCACCAAGGCGCCCAGAAATCGACGAGTACGGGTACGCCCGATCCGCCGATCGTGTCTTTGAAGGTCTGTTCGTTTAGTGTCAGGATATCAGCCATGATATTATAGCGTTGTATAGATCATACACGCGAATGCGACCGAAATGACTGCGCAAACGAATGAAATGAGCGCGGCCCATTTGCCGCTGTTGCGTTCTCTGATGGAATATTCTTCAAGCAATGTCAATGAACCGCCGTCGCGACCGCTTGCGAGTACGATCTCCTCGTCATCGATCGTGTCGCCGGATTCGATGACAAGGGAATTGGCTTCCGAATCGAATTCAGAGCCTTTGGGGCGCTCGTCCGCGCTACGTGAGGAAGTGGACATGCGGTTCGACGGGATGAGTCCGTTTATTCGGGACGATTCTTGTCGAGAAGATCCGATAGCTGTTGCGGTTCTACGTTGGATAGGCTCTTCCCTTCGCGTTTCATATCCTCGAAGGTTTTGATGACGGTTTCCGTCATGCGCCCATGGGTCTCCTCGGATCCGCCCACGATAGAAAAGTCTTCCGCTTGAGTGATTCGCTTATGCCCATCCTCGTTATCCAGGCCGATTCCGAGCAGATGGGCCCGTCTTTGGTCTTGATCTTGCACGGGTCCCAACCTGATTCAAACCAGACTGGTTTCAAGCTCCTTTTCTCCAGAAGCGTCGGGATCGTCATGCTCTGGATCGTCCTCGACCCGCTCGATAATGAAATCGGAAAAAGCGCGATTCTGGCGGATCGTCAGGCGCTTGAGACGCGTGAGCTCCAGAATAGCGATAAACGTAACCACGAGTACCTTGAGGCTGCACTGGCCGGGAAAGAGGGTGGAGAATTCGAATTTCGGCTCCGCGCCTATCTTCTCGATGAGCATCTCCATCTGATCGACCACCGTGGTGGCATCGTCCTGGATTTCCCCCAGGACGAGCTTCTCGGAAAGGCGCCGAAGCACGATGTTGAATGAGTTCCAGACGGATAGCTTGTCCTCGGGCTTGAGCGGCCGAATGGGTCCCTCGGTCTTGTTGACCGAATGGTAGTCGCGCGTCAGTCGGAGCGATTGATCCTCGGCGAGCGCGTCCAAGCTGTCGGCCGCTTCCTTGAATTTCTTGTACTCCAAGAGCTGGTGGACGAGCTCCCAACGCGGGTCGAGATCCTCGTCGTCGTCATCTTCGGAATGGGCGCGTTGCTGCTTGGGGAGCAATAGGCGGCTTTTGATCTCCATGAGGGTCGCGGCCATAACGAAAAAGTCGCCTGCGATCTCGAGCTTGACCTCCTGCATGTTGTTGAGGACCTCAAGGTATTGATCGAGAACTAGCTCGATAGGAATGTCGTAGACGTCGATCTCGTGCTTGCGGATAAGAAAAAGCAGGAGATCGAGAGGACCCTCGAACACGGATAGCTTGATTCTGGGATCTATTTCAGCGACCACGAAAAGAGTTCACGAGCGATCGTTCGGCCCTGGCAACGACAAAAGCGATAATGTGAATAAGTCGGCCCCGACCGAGCAAAACTCCCTCCGTTGGGCGTCCATCGACGATATATCTCCCGTTAAATCTACAACCTTGTAATGTTAACGGGAAAGGTAAATGGCGTTGCAATGCCTGAGCCTTGCCTACTTGCGACGGAAGGTGGCGATGTAAAGTCCGTCGCCGTCGTGGGTCGCAGGCAGGATTGAGATCCCGAGACTTGTTTCTTCGAGATCGAAGTCGGTAGCGAGCGGTTGATGTTCGAACTGGTCGCTGCCCTCGATAAAGCGAGCGGCGACCGCTTCGTTTTCGTAGCGGCTCAGCGAGCAGGTACAGTAGGCGAGCGTTCCTCCGGGGGCGACGAGTCTCGAATAGCGATCGAGTAACGCGCATTGCGTTTTCGCTTTATCGAACACGTCTTTTTCTCGGGTTTGTCGCATCAGGTAGGGATGGCGTCGCCAAGTGCCGGATCCCGAACAGGGCGCGTCGACTAAAACGCCGTCGAAGCGATCGTTGGTGGGAGGGCTGTCCAGGGTCGCAATATTGTTCAGTCGGGCGCGTTTGCGTCGCGTCTGCAGCTCTTCCAATGCCTGTCGCCGCGGATCGAAGGCGGAGACCGCGCCGTCGGGAAGGAGCATTTTCGCCAGTTGCAAGGACTTGCCACCCGCGCCGGCGCAGGCGTCTAGCCAATTGCCCTCTGGCCGAGGGAGTATCAGCTGCAGAATAAGCTGCGAACTGATGTCCTGGATTTCAACGTCGCCATCAAAGTATGCGGCGTATCGGACAATTGGGAAATCCGGCGGGCACCTTAAGGCGTCAGGGATGCCCCAGACGGCTTCTGCGTTCGAGGTATTCGCCGTCTCAATTTCGGATTTGAGTTGGGCAGACACACGAGGCGCATCGCCATTCTGAATACGGAGCCAAAGCGGGGGGCGAGTGAAGAGCGCTTGCAGGTTTTTCGAATCCAACGGTTTGGATAGGTGGGATTCGAACCAGCTTGGCAGCAATTCGCGGAGGTCGTTTTCGCTTTTCCCAATGAGTCGATGGCGCTGCGTTTCCGTTGCGATACCGGGAATCGAGGAGGGAAGCGTCGCGTAAAGACCAATGATCTCGGGCGAAGGGCTGGCAAGCGTTATGAGCGTATCCATAAACGCTGACTCCTTGTCGCGCAAGGGCTTCAGCCAGGGTTCATAGCGTAGATAGGCGTAGACTAATTCTCGGTAGAGTCGACGGTCGCGCGAGCCGAATTTCCCTTGGCTCTTGAATAGTCGTCCAAGGGCCTGGCCAAACGCGATTCCAGGATCGAGCAGGGTGCCGATACGTCCGAGCAGCGCGAAGGCGACGCGCCGCTGGTTCATGAGGCGATGGATTGAGATTTCCTTGTTTATGGCGCCGCTCATGAAGAGGCGGCCTTTACTCGTCGAATAGGTCGATGCCTATCCGGATGCCAAAGTCGTTTTCGATTCGATTTCCGTCGAAGATACGCAACTCGTATTTGATGCCGTACTTCTCGAGCGCGCGCTGCATTAGGCCGATTCGCTGTTCGTAGAAAGTGTTCGATGCCTCGTCGTATTTCGCGACTGCGTAGAGCTTGAGATCGTTGTTTAGATTGTATTCGCCGAAGAGGAAGTACTGTTCGAGCTGGCGACGGAGGAAATGATTTCCGATCCCGAATTTCCAATAGCCTGGGTCCGTGATCGCCAAGCTTGTATTCAGCTCTTGGAGGGAGCTTACGTCGAAGTCGTAGCGCGAGAAGAGCCGAGCTTCCAGCCAGGGAGCAGGAGTGATTTCGATGTCGGTGTAAAAATCGGAGAAGTCCGCTCCCGTATCGTAGTCGTCAATCAGATAGTCGATCGCGAAATCGATGCGGGCGAGATCTCTCGATCCATAATCCTTGTCCCGTGTTTGGATTCGGTTGCGCAAGGCGAGCCGAGAAATGTGATGTTCGCCAATCGTATCGATGTCCCTGCGATCTTCGATGTCGAGAGGTGTCATGTAATTGGCGAAGGAGGGCGTATCTTGCAGCGAGTGAGCCCAAGCGCTGTCGAGATCGGGCGTATAGCGATACGAGATAACAGGTTCGAAAACGTGTCGCAGGCCATCGATATTCCAGACCTCGTTCTTGTAATTGGTTTGCGCGTACGACGTGAACTTTAGATT
>CBFHHM010000010.1:0-19097 GCA_965655705.1 Candidatus Pelagisphaera sp. | reverse complement strand
GAAGCCGATATCGCCGTAGCCGCGGGTTCCTTCCTTGACCGAAGGGCGGGGGGTCAGATGAGTGAATTCATCGACGATGGTCAAGGGCGCCCAGGAAAAGGTATCCAGTCCCGCGAGATCCATGGGGTCGGAACCGATAAGATTGTCCGCGTAGTGGATGGCTTTGATGCCTGCCTTCGATGAAAAGACAATGCCCGGGGCAAGCGTTTTGACGCTCTTGAGTCCGTAGTACGCGTCGATGCGATCGGTTTCGTTGTCAAGGTTCGCGGCTTGAGAGAGGTCCGTCTTCAGTTTGGCGAAGCTTACGCTTCCCTGATGCATGATTCCCGGAGCGATGGTGGTGGGAAAGAGATCGAAACGCAGTTCCGGGAGGCGCTCGGTATAGAACTGAAAGTCATTGGGGCTGATGCGGGTGAAGAGCGTCGCTTGCCAATCGTCCCCGCTATAGTTCGCTTCGACGAACGTGTCCGGGTCCTGCATCGTATCGAAACTACCGTCGTAGAATTCGCGGGTCACGTTGACGTCGGACCACCAGCGACCGTAGGCGTTAACGGCGCCTCGATTTCCCCAGAATTGCTGGTGCTGCCATTCCGCGAAGAATCGTTCGTCGTCGATCGGATTGCCGGTGAGCAAGTCCGGCTCTATGGCGCTGGCGTCGTCGTCGATAAAACCGGAAGTGAAGCTGCCGGAACTTCGATTCTCGCCGTCTTCGAATCCGTATTCGAAGGCGGGTCCCGCGAGGATGCCGCGCTTGGTAGTCAGCGCCAGGTTGGCGCCCGCTCGAAAATTCGAATTGATGGGAACGCGGATTTCGCCCCCTATGGCTCCGCCAATATGTCCTGAGTAGTCCAGGTCGGCCTTGAATAGATTGCGCTCCGCATCGATTGGCTGGGATACGTTGGGAATGATGAAGAATGGGATTGGGCCCAACTTGAAGGAGAGGCGACGCCCGCGGATTTCCGATTGATCGACAATAGCGATTTCGTCGGCCCGCGCCTTGAATAAGTAGGTGCCGGGCTCGCCTGGATGGAAATCGATATCTTGGAATTTGAAGTCGTTCGGGTCGCCTTCGAGGAGCGCGCCGGAGAGAAAGTAGCGTCCGTTCCCGACTCGGAAATTCTCGATGCGGGCCCGTTGCGCTTTGATCTGATAGTCGAGCTTGTCGGCGACCAATCGGATATCGCCGCGCGTGAAGACGACATTCCCTGTCGCGATGGCCCGGGCCGTGTTTTGGTTGTAGCGAATCTCGTCAGCCGAAAGAAGCCAGTTGCCATAGTTCAGCTGGGCCTCGACCGTCGAGATCATCTCTCCAGTGTTCAGATCGATGGAAAACGGAGGGCTCAGAACAGCCTCGAAGCTCTCAGACTGGGAAATGCCAGGCGTGCAAAAGCCGCCTAGGAGCAGGCTGATCGCTAGGAGGCGAGCAAGGGTTTTAAGGAGGGTTCTGGCCATAGTTTGGGCAAGCACTAGGGAGCGACAGGAACGGAGGCAAGGATGTTCCTGGGCGGTGAATCCTTAGAGCTGGTTCCGTTAAATTTATAAGGTTGTAATTTTAACGATTGTCGCCCGATTGCCTTGTTCGAGTGGAGAGGTGGGTTGCGATGAAAAATGAGGGAGAGGGCGATTGAATCGAGTCCAATTAGAGGAGAGTAGAGTAGTGGCGAGGGGGGTGGGCGATTGCTTTTCGATGGGGGACTGGCTTTTTTCGACGGGCTCTTCCTAGGAGTTGCATTGGGAGTTGTATTCTATAGGGCTGGGTGGGGATTAATTGACGCTATGCTGATCACGAAAAAAGAACTGGAGCTATTTACGGATTCGAAGGCGAGTCAGCCTCACGGAACTCTGGGAATGCATCCGACGGTCAAGGACGGGGTTTCTGGCCTGGTAGTGCGAGCCTTTGTCAGCAATGCGATCAGGTGCGAAGCGGTCGATATAGAGGCCGATGATCGCCCGCGCTTTACATTGGAGAAGCTTACGGAAGACGGTTTTTTCGAAGGCTTCATCCCGGACCGGAGCAAGGTGTTCAAGTACCGGCTGCGGGTGAAGACCCACGACTTGGAGATTCGCCAATTCTACGATCCCTATTCCTTTTTGCCGACCATAGGCAATTCGGATCTCTATCTTTTCAACGAAGGAAACGAGCACCGAATCTACGAAAAGCTCGGTTCGCGACCGAGAGTGGTGGATGGCGTGCCGGGGGTGAGTTTCGCGGTGTGGGCCCCCAATGCCCAACGCGTTTCGGTCGTGGGAGGATTCAATAGTTGGGACGGTCGCTATCACCCGATGCGCTCGCTTGGAGCGAGCGGGGTTTGGGAGCTGTTCATTCCCGGACTTCACGCCGGCGAGATGTACAAGTACGAGCTGAAGGGGGAAGGCGACGGGATTTTCCTGAAGACAGATCCCTACGGCAGCTACTTCGAAGCGCCTCCCAACAATGCGTCGATCATTTACGATCACTCGAAGTACGAATGGGGCGATCGGGAGTGGATGGACTCACGGGCGAATCGCCAAGCGCTGGACAAGCCGATGTCGGTCTATGAGGTCCATCTCGGCTCATGGAAACGGCGTTGGGAGGAAGACAATCGCGCTCTGTCCTATGGGGAGTTGGCTAAGGAGCTAACTGAATACGCGCTTGAGCATGGGTTTACGCACATCGAGCTAATGCCTGTTGCGGAGCATCCATTCGATGGCTCATGGGGGTATCAAGTAACAGGATACTTTGCTCCAACGCAGCGGTTTGGGTCGCCCGACGATTTCAAGGCCTTCGTCGACTACTTCCATCGCCACGGCTTAGGAGTGATCGTCGACTGGGTGCCTGCCCACTTTCCGCGGGACACGTTCGCCTTGCCGACTTTCGATGGGACGCATTTGTACGAGCACGAAGATCCGCGTTTGGGCGCTCATCAGGATTGGGGGACGTTGATTTTCAACTACGGAAGGCACGAAGTGAAGTGCTTCCTCGTCGCGAATGCCTTAGCCTGGCTGGAATATTTCCACATCGATGGCCTGCGCGTCGATGCAGTGGCGTCCATGCTCTATCTCGATTACTCTCGGGAAGAGGGCGAATGGATCCCCAACCAATACGGAGGCAACGAGAATTTGGAAGCGATCGCGTTCCTCAAGGAAGTCAATTCCCGCGTGCACGAATACTATCCAGGCGTACTGATGATCGCGGAGGAATCGACCTCCTTCGCGGGCGTGACGAAATCGCCGGAGGAAGGCGGTCTTGGGTTCGACCTGAAATGGAATATGGGGTGGATGCACGACAATCTCTCCTACTTCGAAAAGGAATCAGTGCACCGGAAGCATCACCATGGTCAGCTCACGTTTGGGATGCTCTATCAGTATGCGGAGAATTTCGTGACGGTCTTTTCGCACGATGAAGTGACGCACGGCAAAGGTTCGATGCTGATGAAGATGGGTGCGGATTCGATTGCAGACAAATCGCAGACCTTACGAGCGCTTTACGGGCACATGTGGGCGTATCCGGGCAAGAAGCTCCTGTTCATGGGCAGCGAGTTCGGCCAGTCGGAAGAATGGAACTACGCGACTCAGCTCCAGTGGCGCTTGAACGAGTTTCAGGATCACTCTGGCATTGCGGCCTTGATCAAGGATTTGAATCGCGTCTACAAGGAAGAGCCGGCGTTGGCGGAGACGGATTTTCTGCCCGACAACTTTCGATGGGTCGCTTGCTGGGATGCGGATTCGAGCGTTATCAGCTACTTGCGAACGGCCCCCGATGGGCATAATTGCGTTTTCGTCGTGGCTCACTTCACTCCTCTCGAGCGCGCCCATTACCGTATCGGACTGCCCCGAGCGGGCTATTGGCGGGAGATTTTGAACACGAACTCGAGCTTTTATGGCGGGACGGACTCGGGCAATGGCTCGGGGATTCAATCGGAGCCGGTGGCGTTCGATGATTGCGAACAATCAGCCGAGTTTACCCTGCCTGCCAATACCACGCTGATTTTCAAGTGGGAAGCTCGCTGACGACCGTTCGGGAGTCGGACGACGAACGCAGTGATTCCTAGCGCGATCCAAGTTGGATGCGCATTTGTTTTTGAATTGGCATTCATACCGACGCGCGTTTCGTCTACTGGGCGATGCGGTCGTTCAGCCCGCATCGTTCAACAAAAACCATGGGAGGCGAGCGTTTGCAGGGCAAAGGCGAGTTCCCTCATATTGTCTAGATTAGCAGTCGCGTCATGTTAAAAGGATTTCTGATTTCCATTGGGGTTATCGTCGTAATCATTGCGGGAATCGTCCTCATCAAAGGACCTCAATTCGCGGCTCCACCGCCGTTTACGATGCCGCCGGAGACCGTAACCTCACGAACGGCCGAGGCTATGACATGGGAGCAGACGGTGGATACGGTCGGTACGCTGATGGCTTCCCAAGGCGTGATGGTTTCGGCGGAAGTGTCCGGAACCGTATCTGCCATCCACTTCGATTCCGGTCAGAGGGTCGAGAAAGGCGAGTTGCTTTTCGAGCTGGATACCTCTGCAGAGCGCGCCCAGTTGGAATCGGCGCAAGCGACCTATGAGCTGGCGGAGGTCAATCTCAAGCGAGCGCGCGAACTCAGAGCGAGTCGTTCGATCGCCCGATCGGAACTGGATAACGCTCAAGCCAGGGCGAAGGAATCCAAGGCCATGTTGGAACAGATCCAAGCAACGCTGGACAAGCGAATCATTCGCGCTCCGTTTACGGGCGCCTTGGGGATCCGGCAGGTCGACATCGGAGAGTACCTGAATCCAGGGGCTCCGGTCGTTTCGCTCCAATCGATGGATCCGATTTACGTCGATTTCTCTCTTCCGCAGCAGCAGCTGGGAATGGTCCGAGCGGGGCTTCCGCTTCGTCTAGAGCTCGATGCCTATCCAGGGCGAGTATTCGAAGGAGAAGTCGAAGCGCTCGATCCCAAGCTAGAACTGGCCAATCGAATGCTTCGCGTTCGCGGGACCCTCGAGAATGGGGACAAGGCCTTGAAGCCGGGAATGTTTGCGAACGTGCGCATCGTACAGCCCGAGCCGCTGGAAGTGGTGGCGGTGCCCCGCACCTCGGTCTTTTATCAGGCGTTCGGAAACACGATCTTCGTAATCAAGGCAGGCGAACAGGGCCAGGTGGTCGAACAGCGTTTCGTAAGCTTGGGGAAAACCAAAGGCGATTTCATCGCGATCCAGGAAAGACTCGAGGCGGGAGAGGAAGTGGTAAGTTCAGGCGCCTTCAAGCTCTTCAATGGCCGTTCCGTGGTGGTGGACAACTCCAAGGCGATGCCTGTGTCGCTCGACCCGAAACCCGCGGATTCCTAGGAGAACCGAATCTCGATTATGAGCGACTCCAAGAGAGCTTTCACGGACATTTTCATTCGCAAACCCGTTCTGGCGATCGTCGTCAACCTGGTCATCCTTATCGCGGGCGGTCAGGCGATCTATAACGCGATCCAAGGGTCGGGAGGATTTACGGTTCGCCAGTATCCACAGTCGGAGAACGCCTTGGTTACGGTGATGACCCCTTATATCGGGGCGGATGCGGAATTGGTTCGAGGGTTCGTGACAACGCCTCTAGAGCGAGCCATCGCCGCTGCGGACAACATCGACTATATGGAGTCGATGAGCGTCCAAAACATGTCGACGATCAATATTCGATTGGAACTGAATGCGGATCCAACGAAGGCCCTGGCAGAGATTTCTTCGAAAGTGGATCAGGTGCGTGGCGATTTGCCGCCGGAAGCGGAAGTTCCCATTATAAATATCCAAACTGCGGATACCGAAATCGCTTCCATGTACCTGGGTTTTCAGTCGACCGAGCTGAAGCGGAATGAGGTGACGGATTACTTGACTCGCGTCGTTCAGCCGGCCTTGTCGGCCGTGGCGGGGGTACAGCGGGCGGACATTCTCGGGGCCCGCAATTTGGCGATTCGCGTTTGGCTTAAGCCCGATAGGCTTGCGGCGTACAATGTGAGCGCGACGGAGATTAGGGCCGCTTTAGGGGCTAACAATACGCTTTCCGCGATCGGCAGGACCAAGGGCAGCTACGAGCAGATAAACTTGAGCGCCAATACGAACCTAACCTCTGCCGAGGAGTTTAGGGATCTCGTTTTGAGAACCGACGGCGATCGGATCGTCCGCTTGAGCGATGTGGCGGATATCGTGCTGGGGGCCGAAAGCTATGATGCGGATGTCCGTCTGAGCGGAGAGCAAGCGGTATTCATGGGGATCTGGGTGATGCCGTCGGCCAACTCGCTAAGCGTCGTCAAGGCGGTTCGCGAGAAATTGGATTCGATGCAGTCTGGATTTCCGAAAGGGTTCACGGGATCGATCGGGTACGACGCCACTGAATACATCAATACGGCATTGAAAGAGGTGGTCACGACCTTGTCCGAGACCCTCCTGATTGTGGTCATCGTAATTTTCCTTTTCCTGGGCTCGGTCCGTTCGGTGCTCGTGCCTGTGGTGACCATACCGGTTTCTCTAATCGGCGCCATCTTCATTATGCAGCTTTTCGGGTTCAGCATCAATTTGCTGACCTTGTTAGCCATCGTCCTTGCGGTAGGTCTAGTGGTAGACGACGCCATCGTGGTTGTCGAAAACGTGGAGCGACTTCTACGCAAGGGTCACAATAAGTTCGATGCGGCGCTGATGGGAGCCCGCGAGCTTGTCGGTCCCATCATTGCCACTACGATCACCCTTGCTGCCGTGTACACTCCGATCGCGTTTCAAGGCGGGTTGACGGGATCGCTCTTTCGCGAGTTCACGGTAACCCTGGCTGGGGCGGTGATTGTATCCAGCGTGGTGGCCTTGACGCTATCGCCGATGATGTCGTCGAAGCTACTCCGGGCCCGCAACGTAAACAAAGGGCTGACTGGCATTACCAATCGCTTTTTCGACCGTCTTCGAGATCGGTACAAGGGCATGGTCGAAGGCACGCTCAAAGCGCGCCCGGCCGTTTATTTTCTCTGGGGATTTTTGACGCTGCTTATTTTTCCATTCTATATTCTCTCGTCGATGTCTACCGAGCTCGCTCCGGTGGAGGATCAGGGGCTCATATTCGGAATTGGCAGCATGCCTTCGAATGCGACGATCGAGCAGGCTAGTTTCAGCGCCAGCCAGATCCACGACGCCTTCGAAACGGCTCCAGAGTATGATTTCATGTTTCAGATTACGCAACCCAGTATAGCGATGGGGGGGATGTTGACGGTGCCGTGGGACGAGCGAGAGCGTCACATCCTGGATATTCGGCAGAGCCTCTTGCCTGCTCTAGGTTCGATCCCGGGGGTCCAGCTTTTCCCGGTAGTCCCGCCTGCGTTGCCGGGAGGCAGCAACTTTCCGGTGGAGTTCATCGTCTCGTCGACCTCCGATGTCTACCAAATCGAATCCTTTGCGCGGCAAATCGCAAACAATGCCGCGGCGAGCGGGCTGTTTGCCTTTCCTCCCAATTTGGATGTTAAAATCGACGAGCCGAAATCCAAAGTGGTATTCGATCGCGATAAGGTCGCTGCCTTGGGCTTGAACCTGTCGGATGTTGGAAACGACCTGGCGGTGCTGCTCGGGGGCAATTACGTCAATCGATTCTCCATCGATGGGCGGAGCTACAAGGTCATCCCGCAGGTGAAGCGTTCGGAGCGTTTGGCCCCGGAAGATTTGGTAAATCTGTTCGTGCGCGGGCCACAGGGCAACCTCGTGCCATTGTCGAGTTTCGCGACCCTTGAAGATTCGGTGGCGCCGCGCAGCTTGAATCGTTTCAATCAGCTGAATTCGATTAAGATATCAGGTATTGCGATGGCTCCTTTGGATACGGCGTTGAAAGTCCTGGAAGGCGAAGCGGCGAAAACGCTGCCGAAGGACTACTCGATCGACTATGCTGGCGAATCCCGTCAATTGCGCGAGGAAGGCAGTCGATTTTTGCCAATGCTTCTTTTGGCGCTCGTCTTGGTCTTCCTTGTTTTAGCTGCTCAGTTCAATAGCTTCCGCGATCCGCTGATCATTCTGCTGGGATCGGTGCCCTTGGGTATGTTTGGGGCTCTAATCTTTACAGCGATGCGAGCGCCTGGCGATCCGATGACGCCGCATTGGTCTTGGGGTTGGACGACTTCTTGGAATATCTATTCGCAGGTGGGAATGATCACACTGCTGGGATTGGTGACGAAGAACAGCATTCTCATCGTGGAGTTCGCCAATGTATTGCAACTTCGGGGACTCAATAAGCTTCGGGCGATCGCGGAGTCGGCTGCCACTCGCTTGAGGCCGATCCTAATGACGACGGCGGCCACTGTATTCGGTCACATGATGCTGATATTCGTGAGCGGGGCAGGGGCGGCGGCCCGGAATTCGATTGGACTGGTACTCGTAGGCGGCATGGCGATTGGAACGATGTTCACGCTATTTATCGTGCCTTCGCTCTACATGTTGCTAGCGAAGAATCACCAAAACGACGAATCGGAGGTGGCGATATGAGTACTTCAAGTAAGGTAGGCCGAGAGCGCGCCGCTCTGCCGTTCTGGTTGCGGATGATATTCCAGCCCGGCGCTTCGCGAGCGAAAGCCCTGCTCGTTGGGCTTTCGATGACGGCTATGACGGTAGCCGATACGCGAAATACGGAACTGCCGCCGGAAGTGCCGGATACCTTCGACTTAGAGACGGCCAAGGCCTATGCCTTGGAGAACAATTTCGCGATCCGAAGGGCAATCGAGCTTATCGAAGAGCAGGAGGGCGTGATTGTGGAGGTAAAAGCCCAGACTCGGCCCAGCGTGTCATTGGATGCTGATTACCAACGTTTGGATGAAGGCCTGAGCGAAGTGGTCGAGGGCTTTGGAGCGGCTCAAGACAATACTTGGGGAATCAGTCTCAATTTGCGTCAAGCGTTATACCAAGGTGGCGGCATTGCTGCCGCCTTGAAAGCGCAGGATCTAGCCCGCGAATCGGCCCGCCTGTTTCTGGAGGCTACGATTATGGACGCGATGCTGGAAGTGACGACGCGTTACTATTCCACTCTACTGGCTCGCGACCAAATCGAAGTCGAGGAACAGAACATTGCCTTGTTGGAAGACGCGTTGGAAGACGCGCGAAATCGGCTCCGAGCGGGTTCGGTCTCGGATTTCGAGGTACTGAGGGCGGAGGTACTGCTCGCGAATGCCCAACCTGCATTGATTCGTCGCCGCAGCGCGTTCCGAGTTGCCATTGATCAATTGCGTCAAAGTATAGGATACAGTAATTATCGCCGCGATTCCGCCAATCTGGAAAAGATCCCTGAGTTTCTCGGCGAGTTGGGCTACGAACCGACCGAATACGATCTGAATACGAGTTTGGACGCCGCCTTGGACAATCGGTCGGAATTGCAACGGCTGCAGGTGATCCAGGAAGCGCGGGACGCAGGCCTCGAAATCGCCCGCTCGGACTATCGCCCGAGCTTCGATTTGATTGGCAGTTACGGAAAGCGTAAGAGCGCTTTTTCGGACTCATTCGACGATGCTCCGGAAGGGTGGACCGTTGGAGTCGTCGCCACCTGGGACATTTTCGATGGGGCCCGCCGCAATGGCCGAGTGCGCCAAGCGCGGTCCCAGCTCGAGCAGGCCCGAATCGATCGAGACTCTTTGCGCTTGGCGATCGAAGTGGAAGTCCGCCAAGCGACGTCCGAATTTCAAGAAGCGGAAGAATTGGTTCGGGCGGCGGGCAAGGCGGTCGAGCAGGCGGAGGAAGCCTTGCGCCTGGCCGACAGTCGCTACGAAGCGGGCTCGATCAATCAGCTGGATGTGCTCGAGGCGAGAGTATCGCTGACGGAGTCGCGAACGAATCGACTGGAAGCGAATTACCGACACATGGTTGCCGTGGCGAATCTCAAGCGAGCAATGGGCTTAAACAAGCCGAGCGAAGACTAGTCTCCGGCTGCTTCTACGACGTAAATGCGGCAGGGCCTCGCGGCGGAACCGTTTGAATCGATTTTGGACAAGAAGAGCGCCTGTCCTCGCGCAGCGAATTCCAGGGCGCGTTCGTAGCTTGTCTATGAGTATGCCTATTCCCAGGGCGCGTTCGGACTATTCGAGGCGGGTCGCGAGACGAACGATTGGAACCTGGATCGCCGCGGCGGTGTTGTCGCTTGGTCTTGGCGCTCAAGAGGAGTCGGCCGAAAGTTGGTTCCAATGGCGCGGAGCCGATCGAAGCGGCCAAGTGGATGGAGCGGTTTGGGGAGCGTCCTTGGACAGTAGCGTCTTGAGCGAGCGCTGGACTGCCGATCTAGGGGAGGGCTACTCGGGGCCGATACTGTCGGAACGCCATGTCTTTACGGTGGAGACGCGCGACAAGCGGGAAGAGCTGATTCGCGCTTTCGATCGCGAAACGGGCGAAGAGGTTTGGACGTATTCGGTTCCCGGATCGATGAAAGTTCCCTTCTTCGCGGCCAAGAATGGAAGTTGGGCTCGGTCCACTCCTGCCACGGATGGCGAGCGGTTGTACGTTCTGAGCATGTTGGATACGCTCACTTGCCTAGAGATCGAAACCGGGCAGTTGATGTGGCAGATAGATTTCAAGAGTCGAGAAGAGGCCGAAGCGCCAACCTTCGGAGGCGTGTCGTCTCCTCTAATCGATGAGGGAGCGCTCTATTTGCATGCAGGCGCCGCGGTCACGCGAGTGGAGCCGGATTCGTCTCTCACTAAATGGCGGGCGATGGAAGATCGGAGAGGCATGTTTGGAGGGGCGTTTTCGTCCATGATCGTCGCTACGATCCACGGAAAGAAGCAAATCGTCGCTCAGACGCGCAGCGCGTTAGCGGGCTTGGATCCGCTCACGGGCGAAGCGCTGTGGTCCACTCCGGTGGAAGCGTTTCGCGGCATGAATATACTGACCCCTATCATTCACGAGGATCTTGTCTTCACCGCAACCTACGGCGGGGGAGCGTTTTGCTTTCGGGTGGGCCATAGCGAGGACGCGTTCTTCGTCGACACGCTCTGGCGAGACCAGGACCTCGAAGGGTATATGTCGTCTCCGTTGTTGATCGGCGATTTCGTTTACCTATTCGGGCGCGATCGCAAGGTCCATTGCGTTGGAATGGAAACGGGGAAACGGATGTGGAGCAGCGAACAGACTTTCGGGCAATACTGGTCGATGGTGTCGAACGAGAATAGGGTCCTCGCCTTGGACGAGCAAGGAATGCTCTACTTATTCGATGCCTCGCCCGATGCGTTCGAACTTCTGGATTGGCGTAGCATTAGCGACGATCCGACCTGGGCTCATCTCGCGGTATCCGGCGAACAACTATTCATCCGCAGCTTGAGCGGCCTGTCGGCGTATCGCTGGAAAAACGCGGATTATTGGACAAGCGTTCCCTAAGGCCTTCTTGGAGGGCCAGCTTGAGGGAGCGAACGCTCGCGCAAGACTTCTGATTTGCGCCGTGGGCATGTGGCGGGCTGAGCTCCAGTCGACTTTTCTTTGCAAAGACGGAGCGGGGGTCTAGCCTTCGACGCTATGCTTCCCTTATCCCGTTTACTTTGGCTGATTTTGGCAACCGCAGCCGTTTCCCTATCCCTGCAAGGCAAGGCGGCGGCTTCGGAGACCGATTCGTCGCCCAATATTATTTTCATCATGGCCGATGACCTGGGCTATGGCGATCTCGGCAGCTTTGGGCAGAAGGAGATCCTCACCCCCAATCTCGACCGCATGGCGGTCGAGGGAATGCGCTTCACTCAGGTCTATGCCGGCTCCCCTGTTTGCGCGCCGTCGCGTTCGGTTCTGATGACGGGGCAGCATACGGGCAATACCACGGTGCGCGGCAATTTCGGCAAGTTCGGAGTAAAGGGATTGGCGGGCAATGACGGTCGGGTGCCGCTCGAGGCGGCGGACGTGACGGTTGCGGAGACGCTGAAATCCGTTGGCTATACCACGGGTATGACGGGTAAATGGGGATTGGGGGAGCCGGGCACTTCTGGAGAGCCCAACGATCAAGGCTGGGACGAGTGGTTCGGGTACTTGAATCAACGACGGGCCCACTCTTATTATCCGGACTTTCTCTGGCGAAACAAGGAGCGGGTGGAGTATCCGGAAAACAGAGACGGAAATAAGGTCACGTATACGCACGATTTGATCGCCCAATTCGCTTTGGATTTCGTGGAGCGAAATAGCGCGAAGCCCTTCTTTCTCTATCTGCCTTTCACCATCCCGCATAGCCGCTACGAGATTCCGGATACGGCTCCTTATACGAACAAGCCCTGGACGGAAGATGAAAAGACGCACGCGGCGATGATTACGCGAATGGATCGAGATATCGGTCAGTTGTTCGAGCGATTGAGGCGCAAGGGTATCGACAAGCGGACGATCGTGTTCTTCTGCTCGGACAATGGGGCTGCCAATCGTTGGGAAGGGCGATTCGACAGCTCAGGGGCGCTGCGGGGGCGCAAGCGCGACATGTACGAGGGGGGTATTCGAGCGCCGATGATCGTTCGCTGGCCAGGTCGAATCCAAGCGGGAACGACCAACGACTATCCGTGGTACTTTGCGGACGTCTTGCCGACCTTGGCGGATTTGACGGGAGCGAGCGTTCCCGAAGGCGTCGATGGGATCAGCGTGGTTCCTTTGCTGCAGGGCGAAGCATTGTCGGACGATCGCTTCTTGTATTGGGAGTTTTTCGAGAGCGGCTTTCAGCAAGCGGCCCGCTGGAAGCAGTGGAAGGCGGTTCGACTGGAGCCGGGGGCTCCGCTTGAACTGTACGATTTGTCGAAGGACGAATCGGAAACGGAAAATCGCGCGGGGCAGCGCCCGGAAATCGTGGCGATGTTCGAAAGCTACTTCGCGAGCGCTCGGACGGAGTCGAAGAATTGGCCGGCGAAAGTGGATTGAAGCGACATTGAAAATCGATCGTCCTTTCCGGCAGGCCTGCCGGCGCCATCGCAGTCCAGATGCGTATCAGACGGGGTCCATGGAGACTTTGACGTCGATGGTGTGTTGGCCGCCTCCGGTTACGGCGCCTTTGAGCATGCTTACGTCATTGTAGTCGCGGCCGTAGGCGACGCGAGCGTGCTCGTCGCCACAGACGAGGCGGTTGGTTGGATCTACGTCGATCCAGCCGATATCCGGCGCGAATACGGAAACCCAGGCATGGGAGGCATCGGCCCCTGCGAGTTGTTCCTGTCCTTGCGGCCGATGGGTGAGGATATAACCGCTTGCGTAGCGGGCGCTTAGGCCGCAGGCCCGCAAGCTCGCGATCATGACGTGGGCGAAGTCCTGGCAGACGCCGCGTTTGCTGCCGATGACTTCGCCAATAGGCGTGCTGACCTCGGTGGCTTTGGGATCGAATTCGAATTCCTCGCTGAACGCGTCCAGCATGTTGGCGATCGCCTGACCGAATGGCTGGCCGTTTCCAAGGAAGCGCATTCCGAATTCGCGCGCTTCGGTTATGCTGGGGGTGGTTTCGGTGGGGTAAAGGAATTGCTTGGCGTCGATAAGATGAGCGTTCTCGAGCTTGGAAAGCGTTTCCCGCAGCTCGGAGCAGGGAATGGTTATGGCATCCAGCGAAGGGGGAGTCGCGATAATGTCCACTTCGCTGTCGGCTACGACTTCAAGGGTGCTGTGGGTCTCCTGTATGGAAAAGAGATGCAGCGCATTGCCGAAGTAATCCTGTCGCAATTCGAGGTCGGCGCTGTTGGGGCTCAGGGCCAGTCGGAAGCCTTCCCGCCTTTGACTCTCATTGGCGAGCGGCATCATGCGGGCCGAGTGGTGCGATGCGGCTACCGGGTACTGGTAGCTGTATGTCGTTTTGTGTTGGATACGATAGCGAGCCATGGTTACCCGATAAACGATTTGGCCTGTTTTTCAGGAGCGAGCGCGGTATGGGCGAAATAGGTTTGCTCGATCTTGGAGGAAAGGCTTTGCAGATCATCGCAGATCGCCTCGAAGAATGTGGCTATTTCGGCCCGAATCGGCTTGCCGGACTGCTTGAGCAAGACTGCGGGGTCGCCGAGTCCCAAGCGGCTGTAGAGGCGAAGGGCGTCAGTATCGATTGGGTGGCGCGAGGCTGAAGAGCTATGCGGGAGGGCGCCGAGGGTCTGGCGCAGGCTTTCCACTTGGAAGGCGAGCGAACGGGGGTTCGATGCATCGAAGCAAAGCAGGTCGAGGACGCGGTCTTCCTGCAGAGCGTTGAGGTAGCGTCGTCGGTAGGTTATGGAGCTGTCGGACCAGTCGAGCAGGCTGGAAAGCAAGGTTTCGCTCATTTGCGACCGTTCTTCGAAGGAGTTGCGGAGGAGAAAGCCAAAGGCCAGTCCGCGTTCCAAGCGTCGTCCGATCTGCATGAAGCGCCAGCCTTGGCTGCGGGTCATGTTCTCGGACAGGTTGCCGACGAAGCTCGCGAGGTCTTCCAAGGTTTGGTCGAGCAGAAGGGGTAGATCCTCGTCGAATGCCGGCAGCGCTTCGCCGGAAGGGGGGACGGCGAGTTTCTGCATGCCGAAGAGGCGCTTCCAAATGTCGACGGACAGACGTTCCTTGACGCGACTGGCGGTCCGTTCGATATGGTCGAGGTTGGACACGAGGCTTTCGGGACTGGTCCGATCGAAGGCCGCGCGAACGAGGATTTCCTCGGCTGCGCCGAAGTCGACCGCGCTGGTTTCGGAATCCGTGAGATCTTCCAGGTCGTAGTCTGGTTCTACAATTTGCTTGAGGAAAGGGAAAATGGCTTTTTGCCCCTCGGGTTCGAGCTGGTCGACCAACAGATTGTTGAGCGCTCGGAGCAGGCGGGCTTGCGACTCGGTACGTTCGATGTAGCGTCCGAGCCAAAAGAGATTTTCGGCGACTCGGCTTGGCAAGTCGTTCGAGTTTCTCCGAAGGATTTCCTTGGAAACGATATTGGGGGCGATGGACTTGCCGCTTTGGGTCTTGTTGTCGCGCAGCACCCAGGTGTCTTTGCTTTCGCCGCCTCTCTGCATGGATACGATGAGATCGTTTTCCTGGGAAGCGTAGCGGGCGAGCCCGCCTGGCATCATTCGCCAGGAATTGCCGTCGGGTATGAGGAAGACGCGCAGCTGGAAATGTCGCGATTGAAGCGTACCATCGCGATGGATCGGAATGGTCCCGTTGGAGACGATCTCCTGGGCGCAGAAGGCCTCCGGAGTGGCTCGCAGATTGCGAATGAGGGCGTCTTTTTCGGATGCGCTGAGGAGCGGGCCGAAATAGGAGCGGGAGCGCGGTCCCCAAAACGTCGGCTTTATGGCGAGGCGCTCTAGGTTCTCGATGACGTAATCGAGTTCTTTCGGTTCGCCGCACCACCAGGTCGCTACCGACGGGATATCCAGATTCTCGCCGAGGAAATTGCGGCAGAACCAGGGCAGGAAGGCGTGCATGGCGGTTGTTTCGACGAAGCCGGAACCCAGGGCGTTGGCGACCGATACGTTGCCTTTGCGGACGGCGTTGACCAAGCCGGGAATGCCGAGCAGCGATTCGTTGCGCAGTTCGAGCGGATCGCACCAGGACGAATCGACCCGTCTCAGGAGGGCGTCCACTGGCTGCACGCCGCCAATGGTCTTCATGTAGAGGCGATTGGCTCGAACGGTTAGGTCTGCCCCTTCGACTAGGGAGTAGCCGAGGTTACGGGCGAGGAAGGACTGTTCGAAATAGGTTTCGTTGCGCGGTCCAGCGGTCAGCAAGGCAATGTTCGGATTGTCTGTATTCTGCGGGGCCAGGGATTCGATGTGACGGCAGAACTCTTGGATGAAGGGTTGGAGCGATTGGGTTTCCGCTTCGCGTATGATGCGCGGAAAAATGCGCGACATAAGCATCCGGTTCTCGATGGCGTAGCCGAGACCGGATGCGGCCTCGACCCTGTCCGCGAGGACCCACCAATTGCCGTCCGGCGAGCGTGAAATGTCGGCCGCGTACAGGTGTAGATGGCTATGCTGAGGTGGCAGCAATCCGTGGCAAGGTCTCAGGAACGCAGGGTTGGAGAAGACTAGAAAGGGATGCATCTTGCTGTTCTGCAGCATTGTCTGGCGACCGTAGATGTCCTGCAAAACGAGATTCAGCAAGTGCGCCCGCTGGGAGAGGGCCGACTCGAGCTTCTTGAATTCCTGAGTCGACATGGCCAGCGGCATCATGTCGAGCGTCCAGGGGCGCAAGTTGTCGGATTCGTCCCCGTAGACGTTATAGGTGATGCCGTTGTCCTGGATGAGACGGTCCAGCTGGCGCCCGCGGGAAGCGAGTGTTTGAGGATCGATTCGGCTGAAGCCGCGGGCGATTTTTCGCCAATGCGGACGGGGGGTTCCCTCTTTGCCAATGAACTCGTCATAGAAGCCCTCTGGGGGCTTGTAGTCGCTCATCCAGTTGGCTGGAAGGGACTTATCTGAATCGAGACCGTTCATCCTTCCTGCACGCTACGCAGCTTGCGGGGAATATCGAACCATTTTTGAATCGAATAGCTCAATTGCGGCTGACGGTGTTGTTAGGCCTGGCATCACTTGGGAATCGCCAAGGCGCGACTATCTTAAGCGGCGCATATCGAGGGTCATCGGGTACTCGTAGGGAGAGGGAGCCACGCGAGGGGCTGGCGCCACTCCTGGAGTTTGGCCATGGGGATCGAATTTCGCCCGCCAGCGGCCGTCGGCCTCCAGAGAATTGATTGGGCTGTCGTCGTAGTTGCGTCCGCCGGGATGCCCGACGTAGTAACGGCAACCCGCTACCGCAATACCAGAGCCGGTATCTACCAGGTCGATACGAAGGGGCGTATCCACGGGAATCGTAGGGTGCATGCAGGATGGCGGCTGCCAGGCGCGATAGCGCAAGCCGCCGACGTATTCGCCGTGCCGACCGGTATTCGCGACCGGAATTGGGATGTCGTTGCAGCGCAGTTCGTAGCGCTCGTCACTATAGTTGCGGGTCTTGATCTGCAGGCGTTCGAGGGAGGAGTCGACGTAGCGCGCCGTTCCGCTGGAGCTCGATTCCTCGCCGAGGGTAATCCACGGCTCGATTGCCTGTCGCAGCTCAACTTCGATTTCCTTGTATCCGAATTTTCCATTCAGGGGAAAGCGAAAGGCGAAGTGCGGTTCGAACCAGGATTCCTTGATGGGCAGGCCGTCGTTGCGGAGGTCGGTCAAGACATCTAGAAAGTTCTCCCAGTTGTAGTGGGGCAGCATGAAGCGATCATGCAGTTCGGCTCCCCAGCGGACCAAACGTCTGGGCTGGAAGGGATTCTTGGCTAGGTGGGCGATCAGGGCCCGTACGAGAAGCTGAAGGGCCAGGCACATTTGCGGGTGCGGCGGCATTTCAAAGGCCCGCAGTTCTAGCAGGCCCAAGCGTCCGCTAGAGCGGTCCGGATTGTAGAGCTTATCGATACAGAACTCGGCTCGGTGGGTATTGCCTGTCAGATCGGTCAGCAAGTGCCGGAAAAGGCGATCGACCATCCAGGGAGGCGTCTTCTCGAGCTTGTTCATCTCTTTCAGCGCGATCTCCATCTCGTAGAGCGAGTCGTGACGGGCCTCGTCGATGCGTGGGCTTTGACTGGTCGGTCCGACGAACATCCCGGAAAAGAGGAAAGATAGGGAAGGGTGGCGCTGCCAGTAGGCGATCATGCTGCCGAGCAGCTTGGGATTGCGAAGAAACGGGCTTTGGGAGGGGATGGAACCGCCGACAACGATATGGCATCCGCCTCCGGATCCGGTTTGGCGTCCATCGTGCTGAAGCTTGTCCGCCTTGAGTCTGGACTGGGTTGCGTCTTCGTAGAGACCTTCGATGATGGTCTGCAGTTCGCCCCAATTCGAGGCTGGCTGGATATTGGCTTCGATGACGCCGGGATCGGGCGTGACGCTTAACTGCTTGATGCGCGGATCGAAGGGAGGGCGTTCGCCTTCTATGATGACTGGAAGCTTCAGCTCGCTGGCGGTGGCTTCGATTGCCTCTATCAATTCCTGGTAGGCCGTAAACTTCGGCAGTGGCGGCATGAAAATCATGATATGGCCGTCACGCAGCTCGAAGCAGAGAGCGGTTCGAGCGATGTCCTTGGCGGCTGCGGCGCTGCGATCCAAGACCTGCTTTTGGCGCTGGTTGTCCTCGCTGGACTCATCGTCGTCGGTCGTTTCCGAAGCGGCTTGCTGGCGTCCAGGAGAGGGAAGGGGCCGATCGGGTTCGAACCCCATGGGATCCTCTTGGTAAGTGGGTTCGACGCTTCCGGGAGGCGCGTAGGGCAGGGACTCCAAGGGAAGGCGCAAGCCGATAGGGGAATCGCCCGGCAGGAGAAAGAGGGATCCGTTGCGTAGAGGCCACTTGCTGCTGATCCATTTTCCCTGCTGGGACTGATATTTGATCGGCAGTGTCCAACCCTTCGGTTGATCGAGCCCTCGCTCGAAGGTCCGTGCCAGACGGGCCCGTTCCTCGGGGTCTTTGAGGCGGTTGTCGATTGCGTCGACATTGGTGGGCAGCTTACGTTCTTTCCATAGATAATAGCCCACATCTTCGTAGGTAGAAATCAGATACTCGCTCTCGACGCCAAGGCGTTTGGAAAGGGAGGCGGAAAACCGCCCGACATCTTCGATCGTTTGCTCGCCGGATTCAACGGGAGAAGCGAGGAGGTCAGGCTCATTCCAGAGCGGCTCTCCATCCTCCCGCCAATAGCAGGTGTAGGCCCAGCGCGGCAATGATTCTCCTGGGTACCACTTGCCTTGGCCGTAATGGAGAAGGCCGCCAGGGGCAAAGCGAGCGTAGAGTTTGCGCAGGAGGGTTTCCGACAAGCGTTGCTTCTCCTCTCCCACCGCTTCCCCGTTCCATTCGGGAGCGTCCGGGTTGTCGCAGGAGACGAAGGTTGGCTCGCCGCCCATCGTTAATCGAATATCGAGCTGCTCGAGTCGTTCGTCCACCAGGAAACCTGTATCCGAAATGTCCTGCCAAGTAGAATCTTCGTAAGGTCTGGAAGCGCGCGGCGGATCCTTGAGCCGCTCGACGGACATATCGAAGGAGAAATCGCTAGCCGGAGCGTCCGTGCTGCCGGTGATGGGGGCCGCGGAAAGAGGATTGGGCGAACAGGCCAGTGGAATATGGCCTTCACCCGCCAAGAGTCCGGAGGTAGGGTCGAGTCCGACCCAGCCGGCGCCTGGCAGATAGACTTCCGCCCAGGCATGCAGATCGGTGAAATCCGTTTCC
>CBFHHM010000009.1:176335-185309 GCA_965655705.1 Candidatus Pelagisphaera sp. | reverse complement strand
GACTTCAAGCTGGGAGAAGGCGGAAACTCGGGATTCTATTTCCGCATTGCCGACCAGTCGGATGCCACCCTGCATGGATTCGAGGTACAACTAAAAGACGATTATGGCAAAGAAGACTTCGGCCCGCACGACGTAGGCGGAGTCATCAAAACCTCGGGACCGAAAGTGAATGCGGTCAATCCTGCCGGAGAGTGGAACACCATGATCGTCCGCCTAAAGGGATCAAGGCTCATGGTTAAGCTCAATGATCAAGTTGTCCAGCAAGTGAACCTCGAGAACGCCCGCCCGAAAGACAAGCCGCTCGCAGAAAAGGGCTGGATCGCCATTCAGGATCACGGCCAGGAATTTTGGGTTCGGAATATCCGAATCCGCGAGCTCTGATGGATTCTCCCCATTTAGTAATCGAAACGATATCCCAGCGGGACGGTAGTGTAGCAGGCGGCCCTAGACATTCTTCAAACAGTCGAAACAATTGTACCGTACGCGCCGAGCCGTAGGCGACATGACCAACCGTCTTTGCAATCAACTACGCCAAGTCACAGCAGGGGCTCAGTGATACATTCATTTACGATAAGGAATTTAAAACGCAGACGATTCGCCTCAATCCCGAAAAGCGTATCCTTATTTTTATTACTAATACATCGTCGAGTTGACCATCAGCCTTTCTCGCTTGACCCGTGGACAACGAAGCGAAATTTCAATAGGATAGTAATTTGGCGAGCGCTTACGAGGCAGTCATAATTATCCATAAGGGATTTCCTCGGGACATTTCCATGTTGAACGTAACCGACTCGTGCGGACAATCGCTTCGCAGCTTGCAGCGTCGGTTCAATGAAGCAGCTTGGCATTAGCCCACAAGAATTCCTCATAAAGACTCGGGGTTCCAAGGCCATGAAAATCCTGCAAGAGACCAGCTTGACCGCCGCCCAAATCGCAAGCCGATGCGGGTTTGCGGATGCGAGCAGTCTATCCGATCACTTCAAGAAAAGGAGTGGATCGACTCCAACCGAGTATCGTTCGAGCCATCGGTTGCGAACGGATACCATCCGCCAAAAAGAATGAGCAAACAGCGGTAGCCTTCCAATAAGACTACGCGATAATGTCGTGAGCTACGTGCCCATGTACATCCGTCAATCGGAAATCGCGACCTTGATGGCGATAGGTCATACGCTCGTGGTCGATCCCCAGAAGGCGGAGACAGGTGGCATGGAAATCGTGCACATGCATTGGATTCTCCACGACGCCGAATCCGAATTCGTCCGTCGCCCCGTAGGTGAAGCCCTTTTTCACGCCACCGCCAGCCATCCAAATGCTGAAACACTCCTTGTGGTGATCTCGTCCAGGGGGCGTCATCTCTCCCGTCCCAGCGTTGTGCTCCTGTACCATTGGCGTACGTCCGAATTCGCCGCCCCAAATAACGAGCGTGTCATCGAGCAATCCACGTTGCTTTAGGTCCGTCAGGAGCCCTGCGCAGGCTTGGTCGACTGCCTTCGCTTGCCGCGGCAAGGCGCCATAGATGTTCGCATGATGATCCCAGCCCTTGTTGAAGACTTGAACGAAGCGCACTCCTCTTTCGACAAGACGACGGGCAAGCAGGCAATTCTTAGCGAACTTCCCTCCCTCGCCATTTTGGTCGAGTCCGTACATATCTAGGACGTGTTCCGGTTCGCTTTTCAATCCAGCAAGCTCAGGTACGGACGTCTGCATGCGATAAGCCAATTCATATTGGGCGATCCGCGTCTGAATTTCTGGATCCTGATAATGATCATAGGCGTGATTGTTCAGTTGGCCGATCGTATCGATCACGTCCCCACGATGCTCGTAGCTAACGCCCTCCGGATTCTCCAGGTAGAAAAGAGGCTCGGCGCCCGTTCGAAACAAGACGCCTTGATGCTTCGAGGGAAGAAACCCGCAACCCCAACCAGCCGGTCCGGAGTTTGGCGGTTGATCCTTGAGCACGACATAAGAAGGCAGATCCGAATTTTCCGTACCCAATCCATAGGAAGTCCACGCTCCAAAGGTCGGTCGACCAAATCGACCGTGCCCCGTATGAAGGAAGAGTTCGCCCGAACCATGATTGATCTCATTCGTCTTCATACTGCGAATGACAGTGAGCTCGTCAGCAACCGTAGCCAGGTAAGGAAAGAGCTCGGACATGACGATACCCGAATCGCCTTGCGGAGCGAAGGAATACGGCGATTTGATCGCTCGCGCATCCGGAGTGACGAAAGCGAATTTCTGACCGCGAGTCAGCTCCTCCGGCAAGGATCTGCCATCCCACTTATCGAGCTCGGGCTTAGGGTCGAACGTATCCATCTGAGAAGGACCGCCCACCATGTGCAAAAAGATAACACGCTTCGCTTTAGGCGTGAAGTGAGGCTGGAGCAAAGGCCTACTCGTAGTGGAGGCTCGCATCTCTTTGTTTAACAAATGAGATAGCGCGAGGGATCCAATACCCAAGGTACCCTGCCTCAGAAACTCGCGACGATGCAATTGCTTGATTCTGGATGCTAGGAACTCGGGACTGGATACTTGCTCCTGGTTGTTGTTTTTTTGACTCATGATGCTACTCGTTGGCTTGGATCGTGTTTTGACTCTACCGATTGTATGAATCGGTTTAGCTTTCGACCTAGCTCGTCGACGCTAGATTCCAGACTTTCGGACAAATCCCTTTTCCTAAGCGAACCCGTTTCTCGCAGAAGCTCTATATGCTCTCTTGTTTCATCGCATGAGGCGAGAGCGAATACAAGGAATCGAATATACTCCGCTTTGTATCGTCTTCGACCATACCCCTCTACAATGTTCGCTACGATCGACTTTGAAGAACGCCTAATCTGGATCCCCACTTCGTAACGCTCGAAATTAAGCAATTCGGACAGCGACATTTTGTGAATGTCCACAGCCACTTTGCGGGCAAGCTTCCAGATATCTAGATTCCTATAACTCATTTTCTCGATACTGGTTTCTTGTTGATTGATGCAGATTCTCTGCTTTTCGAACCTAGCTCCCAGCATCTATTTCCTCTTATCGGATATCGAGCATCAAGAATCGAATATCTAGCTTCCAGCATCATGATTTTGTGATCGTTTCATCGAGATTGAGCAAAACCTGAGCTACCGAGAACCAGTCACCGTGTTTTCGATACAGGGAAACCAACGCGCTTACTTCGGCCTCGGAAGGTTGGCGGGCAACGGTCCGTCGAAATACGGTCTCCACCTTCCGTTCCACTTCGCCTGGCAACTCCTCGATCAAGGCAGCCAGCGCCTGAGCGGCTTCGACGTAAGATGGATCGTTGAGTAGATTAAGCGCCTGAACAGGCGTATTCGATCGATCCCGATCGACGGAACAAGTCGAGCGGTTGGCGCCATCGAAGTTGAGAAACATCGGGTTGAGGTTACCTCGACGCAAAAAGGTGTAGAGTCCGCGGCGATAGCGATCTTCTCCCTCGGATGTCGGGTAATGCGTGACATCGGCAGTCGAAATATCCTTCCACAAGCCTTCCGGTTGAGGCGGATACACGGACGGTCCTCCCATCTTGTTGGACAAGAGACCGGATATAGCTAACAGGTTGTCGCGAATCAATTCGGCCGACAGACGGAACCGGGGACCTCGGGCATACCATTCATTCTCCGGGTCCTTCTCGATCTTAGAACGCGGAACCCCGGAACTTTGCTGGTAAGTCGAAGACATCGCGATCGTCTTAATCAGACGCTTGGATGACCAACCGTCTTCAATGAAACGCAGGGCAAGCCAATCGAGCAATTGCGGATGAGTCGGCGCGGCGCCCTGCATGCCGAAGTCCTCTGGAGTAGTGACGATGCCGCGGCCGAAAATCTCGCCCCACACGCGATTGACGACCACTCGAGACGTAAGCGGGTTCTCTTCATCGACCAGCCATTGGGCCAAGCCAAGGCGATTGGACGGCAGTTCTGGGTCCAAGGGATGCAAACTCTTGAGCACTCCCGTCTCGACCGAATCGCCGGGCGCCGTGTAGTCGCCTCGCAACATAATACGCGTCTGGGAGGGCATCATTGAATCCTGCATCGCCATCGTCTTGGTTTGCAGTTCCGCTAGTCGAGAGCGCAAATCGAAAACGCGCTTTTTCGATACCGCCAGCTCCGATGAAGTAACGCCGCGCACGTTGTCGAGCATGATGTACTTACCCTCGTAGGGTCCACTTCCGTGAGCTGTTATCTGTACTTTTTGGATACGCGCCCAGTCAACCGATCCACTGGACCACTGCGGCTTCTTGAAATCGCCCAAGGGAGCGACGACCTTCGTCCACTTGCCAGGCTCTAGACCAATCGTAGAAAAACCATAAGCGCTTACTCTTCGTTTTTCATTGTGAACCTGCAAATTGAACTGACTCTCCATATCGGTTTTTATCCAAAAGGATATTTCACTGGTTTCGGACAGGTCTTTGACCGGTATAGAGTATCCCGTTCCAAAAAAGCTCTTGGTCTCCGTTACCGATTTCGCCTCGATACGAGCGGCGTATTTGCCTTCGCCCTCCGGAGTGTCTTCGATCAACGAAATCATCGCCGGGCGCGTTGCCTTGTGACTCTTAAAAGGATCCGGATTCTCGAAGTCCAATAACACAACATCCTCGCCAATCGCTTCGATGCGGGATCCGGTCGACTCCTCTAGAGCAACAATCCTCTTCTCTTCTCGCTCGATTTCGACTTCCAACTCCTTGGCTTCCTTTCTTTCGGCATCGGTCGCATAAACTGTCACATCGCGCCCGATGAAGTGCTTACGAAACATCCCATCGCCTTGCTGGTCGAATTCCGGAATGGCCTTATCGAAGTAGGCGTAGAGCTGGTAATATTCCTTCTGAGTAATTTCGTCGAATTTGTGATCGTGACACTGGGCGCATTCCAAGGTCAGACCCAACCAGACCGCTCCCGTAGTCGCCACGCGATCATGCAACACGTTCGCCCGAACTTCGGGAACCTTCGTGCCTCCAGAGAAGTTCGTGGGTACATTGCGATTGAATCCCGTAGCCACCAGTTGACTCCTGGTAGGCTTCGGCAGGAGATCGCCCGCCAATTGCTCGACGCTAAACTCGTCAAAGGGCATGTCGTCGTTGAACGCGTTCACCACCCAGTCGCGATAAGGCCACATCGTGCGAAGATCGTCGTGCTGATAGCCATTCGAATCGGCGTACCGGGCAAGATCGAGCCAGCCGCTCGCCCACTTTTCGCCGAAACGCGGCGACTGAAGCAGTCGATCGACATGAGCCTCGAAGTTCTCTTCCGATGGATCCGCCTCGAAGGCTTCCACTTCTTCCACAGAAGGCGGCAACCCAATCAAATCGAGATAGAGTCGGCGCAGCAAGACGGCCGGCTGGGCCTTGGGAGCCGGACTCAGGTCCGCTTCTTGCATCTTACGCAAAACGTAGTGATCGAGCTCGCTCGCAGGCCAATTGGATTCATCAAGCGCCGGCAGTTCTCCGTGGTTAGGTTCCTGATACGCCCAATGGGCTTCGTACTCCGCCCCTGCGTCAATCCAAGCTCGAATCTTCTCCACTTCACTCTCAGTCAGCGGATCGCCCTTGGGCGGCATGCGAAGATCCGGATCGTCCGACGTTACGACGTCCATAATCCAGCTTTCCACCGAATCGCCCGGGACGATTACCTCGGCATCCACCGCGCTCTCACGACGATCGAGCCTGAAATCCGCCTCGCGCGTTTCCGGATCGGGACCATGGCACTTGAAGCACTTGCCCGAAAGGATCGGTCGAATATCGCGACTGAAGCTGGGGGGCTCCGTCTCGGCAAAAACAAACGAAGCGGCAAGCGCCGACAGCGCAACGTATCTAAATAATTTATATACCACTCGAAGGTCCATTGCTCTAAATCCACTTCCCAAGGAAGGACCCGCTCGGTCCTCCGCTTCGGTCGCCTTTCGGAGGACCGAGCCGGTCCTCCCTACCTTTAGAATTTCCAACATCATCTACAATTCAGTGATTCGAATATTCCTCCACCGGCAGACGGCTCCGGGGGCCCAGCGCTCCCGACTGTTGGGACTGTCGTGGACTTCAAGAGCTATATGGCCCTCGCTTCCGAGTCGTTCGCTTAAAAACTCAGGATCGAATCCATCGATATGGTCTCCCAGTTTAGCGGTATCGAACTTCGTTATACGAACCCCATTGATCCAGGTTTCAATAACCGGTATCTCGCCAACACAACGTACGCGTATGGTATTCCAGTCATCCCGTTTCCATGCCTCAAGAAAGTCCTCTATCGGAGCCGCGTATTCCGGTTTGAATTGCGGCCGGTCCAGATACCCTTCCCGGAGGTTGGTCACCTTGAAGTTCGCTTGTTCGTCCCCGTTGATCACAAAAGGAAATGCTCGAAACGCCCAAAGGCCATTTCCAAAAACCCCTCCCATCGCTCCGTTAGGGCGGTAGTCGAGCAGGATCTGAAATCCAATGGTCCCCACTTCATGGGCTCGAATCATAATTCCGGTATCGGTTGGAAAATCCGGGTGGGCTTCGAATGTCAGGTCGAAGTCTCCATACTTCTTATCGGACATCAAGTATGCCCCCAGCACCGTCCCCGGGACCTGTCCACCCGATATCGCTCCATCCTCGACTTTCCACACGCCGAGGTTGTCGACTTTAGACCGCATATAGGCATCAGGGTGCTCGCGGTGAAACTGGACGACCGCATCCTTTAACTCGCCGGACGGAATCTTATCGAATTCCTCGTTACTGGGAACGTATAGGCGCGGAATGGCATGCCACCCCTCAAGGGATTTTCCGTCGAACAGGGAAACCGCTTCGGGCTTTTCCGAACATCCAGAGAACAACGCGCCAAAGGCCAAAAACAGGACCGTTAGCAATTGAGGATTCAGGTACTTCGCGTTCATCATCTGTTTCTTGTGAGATAAGTATGCAATGGGTCCGCCCCAGTCGACTTATAGCTCCTTAATATAAATATTCTTCCACCGTACCTGAGCGCCCGGCCACCAGCGTTCTTGGCCTTGCGGGTCGTTGCGCCCATTGTTGTGCACCTCCAGCGAGATATGGCCCTTGCCCCCCGTCATTTCCGCGATTGCTTCAGCGTCGTAATTTTCCCATTCGAGATCTGCCATGTCGATTTCGGCTATTTTCAGGCCATTGACCCAGGTAGTTACGGTTGGGATACGGCCTTCGCACCGCACTTTGAAGGTATTGAACTCCCCCACTTTCCATACCTTCAGGAATTCCTCTACATCCACCGCGTACGTTAGAATCGAACGCGTCTGCTCCCTGAGCTCCACGCGCCCTTTTTCCGGGTCGGCGGAAATGACGCGAACCGGCTTGCTGTCCTTATCGACAACCGCATCGATAGCGAACGACATACCATGAATTCCCGCGAATCCGTTGCCATAGAAGCCGCCGATTCCGCCTTGGGGACGAAAATCGCACAAGATCTGCAATCCAGGACTGCCTCCAGTCAATGTCCGTATGAGAAAACCGGTATCGGTTCTCCAATCCGGTTTCGTGTCCACCATCAATTCGAAATCCCCAAAAGCCTCGTCCGACACCAAATATGCCCCGACGCCGCTGGCCGGAGGATCCTGCTCGCCTACGATTGCGCCGTCGACAATCGTCCATTTTCCAACGTTCTTGCGAGCGTTCTGCATCCACTCGCCATTCGGATCGACCTTAAACGGCGCCCCCGGATATTTGGGAACCGGCAAGCGCGCCCTGGGCGTCCAACCCTCCAAAGTCTCTCCGTCGAATAGGCTGCGGAAACCGGGCGGAGGCGTATTGTCGGAAAAGGCGACAGTCTGAATGCCCAACCCCAGTAGAATCGCAGCCAAACCGAGCGACCTAAAATAGACGCATTTAGGGAAAGTAGAGAGCATGATAGCACTATAGGTTAAACGATCTCAGAATGCCATCGCATGATCGGGCGAGGAGGGAATTGGGGGGAGTCGGATTTAGTTCCTATTGGCGACATCATGTCATTGGAAAAACAACCGCCTTTCGCTATCATTCGGGATTGCTTATGATCCCTCTACCGGGCTTGTGCAAAAGCGCTTCGAAAACGTCTTCGTCTCCCCGCTCTCCGCCCCACTCCGAGCCGTAGACGAACTCTAACCAACCATTACTCCTCCATCGATATCGAGAGCAGCGCCATCTATCCACGCGGAATCATCGCTCGCCAAGAACAACGCTGCCTTTGCAATATCGTCTACCGTGCCCAATCGTTTCATCGGCGCGCGCTCCGCAACGTTCGCGATCGCTTTAGCCGGATCCGGAAAGGCGTGAGCCGAATCTCGCAACAATGGCGTATCAACAGGTCCAGGACACAGTATATTCGCTCTGATTTCCGGCGAATAGTCGATCGCCACCTGTCGAATCAACGAAACGAGGGCGCCTTTCGATGCGCAATAGGCAGCGTGTCCAGGAAATCCGCGATAAGCGGCAATCGATCCAATCGCTACGATTGTTCCCTTATCCCGTTTTCGCATTTCCGGAATGCCTAAATGGAATAGGTAAAAGCAACTGTTCAGATTGGTATCGATAGCTCGCTTCCATTGTTCCGGCGCGATATCGGTAATCGTTCCCAGGTTAAGGGCGCCCGCGCACGGAACCAATATGTCTACTCCACCAAACCGCTTTTTAGCCGTATCCAGGATTATCCGATTCGTTTCCAAAAGGCCGACATCGCCTGCCACAAACGCCGCTTGGTGCCCCGCGCGTTCCAGCTCTTCAACGACCTCCAATCCTCTTTCGCAATTGCGCCCTGAAATCAGAACTGCAGCGCCTTCGCTGCAAAACCGCCTCGCAATCGCTTTTCCCATGCCACTCGTACTGCCCGTAATTACGGCCACCTTATTTTTCAATTTCATATTTTTAGAAGTCGTTATTCAAACGCGAGATGCGCATTTTTAAACGCGCATTGACATCCGCCTATCCAGAAATGCCATAGAAAATCAACCCAGTCCAACGAAAGCGTCGAGAAGCGTTACGGAAGCA
>CBFHHM010000009.1:129470-176236 GCA_965655705.1 Candidatus Pelagisphaera sp. | reverse complement strand
TGCATTCTTTTATTCCCTGTTCGAGGCGGTCAATAACTATGACGCCTATCGCTCAATTGCAAACATACAGTCCTCTCTGCTATCGGCCTCCGTTCGAATGCGCTCCGAGAGCCGGATCAACAGCAACCCATACCGCCCCCCATCAATCGAATCCAATATTACCCCAGGACTGATAAGCGGGAATGGGTCGCTTGCGCTCCATCATTGACATTCGATGGAAGCTTAACCATTTCTTCAATACGTCCAGCTCGGCCCAACGCGGAACGAGAACCAGTCCCACGCCGAACCTATCGTCGACTAACCTAAACCGCTTTAACAGCTGATTATTGAGGAAGGGGTTACGTTATGTTTAAAGAAAATCCTCAAAATTTCATCAACAACTCGTCAATAGGAATTCACGCAGTGTCCTCCGATGGAATTGTAATCTACGCAAATCAGTGCGAACTTGAAACGCTGGGGTTTGAGGAAAATGAATACATCGGTCATCATGTTTCGGAGTTCCAGGCTGATAAGGAATGCTTGAACGAAATGATGGAGAAACTGGGAAACTTCGAAGACCTGAAAAACTACCCAGCAAAAGTACACGCAAAGGCTGGATTGAAGTACATAATCTACAACTCAAGCGTGTTTGAAGAGAATGGCGAATTCGTGCACACTCGCTGCTACGGCTCCGAAGTGCCAAAGCCTGTGTACGATGCTTTTTACGAGGCATACTCGAAGGCCGCCGGCTAAGCCTCCTCGCCTTAAGCTGGGGAAGCGCATATTGGCGATCGCAGCGCAGTTTGATGCCCTCAACCCAAATCGAAACAAAGGAGCCGCCCCCCCCAATCGCCTAATGCTCCCATCAGCACTTGTGCGCTTGAATAGACAAAGCCCCGAAGCGACTTGTCTGAGAGATTGGGCTAAACTACGCTAATGGCGAGGGACATCAGCAGTGCACCAGTTGCGGGAACCGATTTTCGGGGAGGATCCTGGACCTTTACATGCATGAAGATCGCGCCAGCCATAAGAACTGCCAAGGCCCAGGCGGAAGGCTCTACGATTTCCGGCATCCAGATTCCTGCGATGAGCGCGCAGGCGAGGAGGATCTTGGCGCCGCCAATAGCGTAGAGCGCTTTTTCCGATAAGCCGTAAACGGCGAACTCTTCTGGCAAGTTGCTAGCAGACTCCGGGCGGTAAGGCGTGTCTTTAGCGAAACGAAGCAGCCAAACGTTTAGAATGCCAAGGCCGCAGATGACTTGCAGAACTATTTTTAGAGTATCCATATTTAATCTACATTTATAGGTTTATCGCTCGACCCTTCGCGCCGATGCCAGTTTGAGCGTTTGCATTCGAAAACTTTGGAAGCGAGCTTGGACGGGCGTAGGGAAATTCTTGGATCTTGTTTACGCCGTAATAGGAGTTGAGCCCGCCCACTCCTACCAGTTCCAGCGACTGGAAATCGATGTAGCCGTCAGGGCTTACCGCTTGATCGTCGATATAAAGCGATTGAATACTTCCGATTACGAGAGTCGTACCGTTGAGTTCAATGGGAATGGCTTGCTCGAACGAGAGACTGTACTTCAAGCGACTCTCTAAAACGAAAGGCGCGGGGCAACCCGTTTGGTATTCCTCCGTGAGCCCCACGGCATCGAACTCGGAAACGGAGGCATCGAATTTAGCGGAAGTATAATGCGCGTTTTCGACGAAGCTGGCCTCCACCGTATTGATTGTGCAAACGCCCGTCTGCTGGAAATTCAACCAGGTGCCGCGGCGCAGTTCGCCTTGAGGGCGTAAATTGAAGCCGATAAGGGCAGGATTGCTACCCAAGTGGAAAACGGAACTGAAGATGGCGAGATTCGGGACGCCTTCTTCGGATATCGTACCGATGAGATTGGCGGGTTTGATACCCGTGACGGAGTTGATGAGGTTGAGACGCCGTAGCCGGTCCTCGTTGCGAATATCTGCTTGGGTCCATTTCATGTTTCTTAGGAAGATGAATACCAACCTGCCTTATTGAACTAGTTCAAACAACCACCATATCCATATTGAACCACTTTTAGACTGTTCAATTATGATTCAATAAGGGTCCATAAATAATCTACGCTACACAAATTCGTCCCCATTCATTAATCAATGAGCCCAAAAATCGTATCGAGTTCGAGAATATCGCTGCCGGCGACTATCGAGTCGCAAGCGCTACATTCCTAATTCGCTCTTTCCCTTGATAGGGCTGATGCGCCTTGGAAGAGCCCGACCCGATTCGCTACACGATATCCTCTCGAATCGCTTTGGCCACCGCGGCCGTATTCGTATTGACCTGGAGCTTGTCGTAGATGCTTCGGATATGAGTATTCACCGTATGCAGACTGATATCCAAATCGGCGGCGATTTCCTTCTTGATCAGGCCATCCGCCAGCAATCGCAGGATATCGATCTCGCGCGCGGTCAGCTTGTAGTCCCCTGTGGATTTGGTGGGCGAAAGCAATTCGGAGAACTGTTGCAAGACCCGCACGGCAAGCGAAGGCGTCATCGGAGCGCCGCCACTCAGCACTTCTTCGATGGCCGCGACGATCTCGTCCGCCCCAGCCGACTTGAGCAAGTATCCGGAAGCGCCAGCGCAAATCGCTCGATAGATCTTCTCGCTGTCGTCGAATGCGGTTAGCACAATCGGTTTGCAATCTGGAGCAAGCGACCGAATGGAGGGCAAAGCGGATATGCCATCGCTGCCCGGCAATTGCACATCCAGTAAAATAACATCGGGAGCGTTCTCCGTTTCCAAGACAGCGAGCGCTTCCTCCGCCGATCGGCATTGTCGCTCGCAGTCGATCGCGCTCGTCCGGCTCAGGGAACGAGACACCGCTTTCCGATAGGAATCGTTATCTTCTACCAACCAAACTCGTGTATTCGCTGCAGGGGACATTCTGTTCTATTGCAAAATCTAAGGTCGTAACGAAAACGCCATCTCGATGCGGGTTCCCTCTCCGGGAGTCGACGCGATATCGCATCGACCCTTTAAGGCTTCACAGCGCCGACTCAGATTTTTCAAACCATAACCCTTCGATTGGCTACTGAGATCGAATCCGCTTCCGTCATCCTCGATCCGCAACCTAAAGCTCTGCCTGCTCACCTCGATCTCGATTTGGACGCGACTGGCATTCGCGTGCTTGCGAACATTGGTCAACGCTTCCTTGAAGGCGAAGAAGACCTGCCGCCGCACCTTAAGCGGGGCCATTCCAAAGGGAATCGCTTCCGGCTCGACCTTCCAATCATAAGAAATCTTGCGCAGCAGCAGCTGAGCCGTTTCGCGCAGTCGCAATACCAGATCCTCCAAGCTTCGCTCCTCGCGAATCAACCAAACGATGTCGCGCATGGCTTCGCTGGACCCTGCGGCAATATCGTGAATATCCTGCAGGTCTTCGCGTAGTTCGTTAGAGACCTCCGAATGCTGCAGCGCTCCCTCGCTAAGCAACAGAATCCCTCCCAAGTCTCCGCCGACATCGTCATGCAAGTCTCGAGCGATCTGCCGCCTAAGCTCTTCCGCCTCGCGAATCTTCGCCTTTCGGTACGAAGCGATAAAGCCAATCGCTCCCACGGCCAATATTCCCGAGATCGCAAAAGTCCCCGCCGTTGCCGCCAAGACAATCGACTCGCTTTTACGCGTTCGCTCGGCAGTCAGCTGAACCAAGCGCTCGCTCAGGGCCCGCCGCTTCTCGAGCCCTTCAAGCCATTCCGGCAGTTCGACAAGACGATTCTGACTGTTGTATCCATCTACCAGGGCATCGGGCTTCCATCGGGGATACCTCGGGTTATCGAATACATCGGAGGCGGAAACCGCTTTGTTCAAGGCCACGTTTGTTCCCCTGGAATACACCTGCAGCTCTCCTAAAGCAAACGCATACATATCGGACCCTTGATAGCGAGCTCCCGTCGCGGCGATCCGTACAAAGCGAGCTTCGGTCCCATCAGCGCGAATCTCGAACGGATTGTCTCCAGGGTTTGGATATTCTTCGGGTCCACTATCGAAAATGGTTTTCTTGTCTCTGAAATCAGCCCGAGCGCTTGTCTCGATCGTGAATCGAGCGGGAAATCCCAATCCAGGCAAGTCCACATAATCCGTAGGACGCGACGGCAGTAGGCGTACCGCGTCGATCGGATAAGACCTTCCTAAATCGACTTGCATCCACTTGTCGGTTTCGGAACTCGTAGTGTGCTTGCAAAGAAAGCCATTCGTAGGACTGAAGCCGGGAACGGATGGAGGCCCTAAAGGACTCTGGTAATCGGTTAGGTTCGCAGGCCCCCAACCGACTATTTGAAATCCTTGGCGAGGACCGACTGCGACAGGACAACCGGCAGCAATATTGAGGGGTCCCTGCAAAACCATGACTTCCGAGATCGCGCATACCCAGTGACTTAGAACTTGGGAGTGCTTCAATGAGGTCATGCGTACGTAACGCCCTCGAACCGATTCTGCCAGTTTCGCCAGAAAGGGATAGCCATCCGTGTGTTCGAAATCCGCAGCGCTTTTGTCCACCACGACAATTCTCTCGGATCGATCCTCTCCCAGCACCTCAATCGTAAACCGACGAGGAAACCCATACGCCTGTCCCTCGAAAATCGGGATCTCAATCGAAACAGGTAGAATGGCAATCTGGTCAATCGACTGCTCTTTCTGCAAATCCACCTCGATCCAAATCGCATCTTCCGAAGAGTTAAGTTGTCGACTGTGATAGCCCAAGCTTTCGCTGCGGTTGAACCGGTCTGGCTCGGGAAGTCCTTCGCTTTCCCCAACCGTCGATTCGATCTCCGCATCAAGCGCTCTAATCGCAGGGCTGATCCATTTGACGAATCGATCGGACAAACTCTCCTCGGATCGGATCTGAGGCAAAAAAAAGAACTGAAGACCGATGGAAACGAACAATAAGCGGGATCGATTCAACAAGGCCATCGATAGCCACCATGGATAGTTTCGCTTTAAATCCAATTGTTTTTCGAATGCCAAACGATACGCCTAGAAACGATGGTCCATCAGTCGCTGGATTTTCTCATTGGCCGCCTTCATGAGGGCCACGTTTTCGCTGTCCGGCTTTTCTTGCAGATCGATCAACCCACGGGCTCGCGCCTTGTTTTGCTGATAGGCGCCGCAAAGGTGAAATCCAATGCATCCAGGATTCTCATACATGGCATCCAACACTTCTGCGTACCACTTGCCATCGCTTCGCTTATAGATCCCCTCTCCCGGCTGAATTCCTGACGCGTCGGCAAGCAAGACCGGCATCCCGGTTTTCTTATGCCATTCGTCCATGTGTTTGATGGGATCTCGGAAATCCTGGAACGACAAGACGTCCACGAATGGCTTGGCCGCCTCGATGACCGGCATGGCGATGTGGGCATTGGCTTCGTAGCGATCGCCTAGGATGAGGTGATTTTTATCATGACGGCGAATGGCATCGTGAGTGGTCTTGTAATACTGCTGGGCCAGGGCCTTCAGCTCGTCGCGCCCGTCTTTCGAATCCAGTTTCTTCGGATCGAATATCGGCCCCCGCCATTTGTTTTCCGCGCGATCGTGCGTCCATGTAGGGCAGTCGCTATAATAGTAGCCGATCAAATTCGGATCTTCGCTCAATTCCGCGCAGTGAGCCCGAGCAATGTAGTCGCAACGCTCGACCCAATCGTCGCTGAAGAAGTCGTAGTGCACGGTGTGCTTCTCCCACTGATGCGATTCCATGAAAGGCAATAGGTGGCAATACGGCATATCCAAGGCCTTGTATTCATCGACGGTGAACGGTCGAGAGTGACGCCACTTGCGAACGGTCACCTCCTGGACCCACCCCACGGAATTGAATCCCCACTCCTTCAAGTTGGGCGTCACCGATTCGCGTATCCACTTCAAGGCGCTGCCCTCGTACTGGTCGCGCCAGATATGGATGTTCTCCGGATAGCGCAGACTGGCTGGATCGATGTGATTCAAGCCCAAGGTAAAGAAGGGATGGCCTTTCGGATCGATGAGCCACCAGTGGCCGTCCCGTTGCCCGAGAGTGAAAAAGCCATCGGTCTCGAGTTGAGTCGTCTTAGCCGCCCTCGCGAAGCGGGAGCCCAGGGAGAGGCTCGCTCCGAAAACAAGCGAGCGTTCGATAAATTTTCGTCGATTCATTAGTTACTTGGTTCTACTTTCTGCCTTCTGCCTTCTGCCTTCTGAAAGCCAACATCCAGATCAGGGGTATTCAATAGATGGATTCCTTTTAAGGAAGGCTTGGCGGTCCTTGACCACGTCACGGTATCTTTGAAGCGTTTCGTGGAATTTCATGTCCAAGGCCTCGACTGTCTTGGGATCATGGTCCTTCTGTACGTTGTGAAGCATTTGGGCGTTCACGTTCTGCACGGTACGGCAAAGGTGTTCTCGAGGTTCGCCATCGATGGAGAAAAAGCCGGGCTGACCGCGATCGTAAGCTTTGTGTACATGCGATTGATCGAACAGGCAGGAGCAAAAATCCACCCCAATGTAATCCGGGTCCCGGGAAATCCGATTTGCCAAGATGTCATAGAGCACGAGTCGGTCCACATGCTCGGGAACCGGACCGGGAGTGCCGCCTTTTTGGACGAGATGCAAGGGATAGACATTTCCAAAGGGCTGATCGCTAATGAGGGCAGGCTTGTCGAGAGCATCCACCACTTTCCCAATCGGAAACACCTTGCTGACATGCTGGGGCGCAATGACATCGACGTAAGGATCCACTCGCTTCCACATATCCATATTCAAGGTCGCCTCCTTAACGTAGGCTCCAAAAATCATGTGATTCTTGTCATGCGCCCGAATCGCGTCGTGCCCGAGGCGGTAGACCTGTTCGATAATTTCTCCCAGCAAGACTTGGGCATCGTCGAACATTTCTTGCGACCCCGACTTTTTAGGCATCTGGGCATTACCCATTTTGAGGATACGTATCCACTCAGGATAAACAATCGAACCGGATTGCTCTAGCTCCTCGAACGAACCGAACCGCGTACCATATATTTTGTTAAACGGCGCTATTTTTCCGTTGTAGCGTTCTTCCAAGACACCCAACAAGCGCTCCCTTCCCGGACTGCCCATCCGACTAATCGTCGTATTGATCCAGCCGATCTCCCGATCCCAGGAGCCGAAACCGTAATAGTAACCCATGATCCAAGGGCTATTCGCTAGCGGCGGCACATATTTCGCGGCCAGTTCATCGACGTACTGGCTGTATTCGTCGCTGAATACATCGGGTTGCAGCTCGCCTGGCTTCAATTCTACGTTGTGCTTGATAAGCGGAAGAGGAAAGGCGTAAGGAATTTCGCTTTCCGCGAACACCCGCTCCGCCAGTTCTCGGTCGACATACCCTTCTCGCATTCGCTCAGGACAATACGGGCCGCTCCACACGCAATTGTAGCCCAAGTCGCGCATCCGCTGTATCGTCCCCCGCAGCCAGGCCTCCTGATCGCCCCCATAGGCAAAGGTGATCGCTCCCCGCATAAAATCCGTAACCGGGTGAGCCATACCGATTCCCCAGAAGGCATTGCCCTCGGGCGTCACCAGCCACCAGCGACCGTCAATCTTTTCCGCGTGGAAGAACCCGGTCTGCTCGCCTTTGATATCGCTGAATCCGCCGAAGGCATCCAATTCCGCGGCCTGAGCTGAACGGTTGATGAGACTGCCCAATAGACAGGCAAGGATCGTCAGGGTGAGTAATGATGATTTCATAATTTCGAGCGCGACCTAGCGAGAAAACGCGAATCGCCACTATAAGACAATAGGATCCCGCTGACTATCGCACGATCGAGCGAGCGATGTTAGTTTATCAAGACTGAAAACCCATTGCCGTTTTGCGAGGACGCGTTTGCTTCGAAAAGGCCCAGTAGACGAGCCACTGAGTTTCAAATCCGTTCTCTAGTCGATTCTAGCACGGCGCTTGGATAGCGATTGTTCCATACCCTTTTCCGGGCGCTCTCGGCGAAAACGCCAAGAGTGCCGCGCGGGATAAATAGAGGTATTTGCGATCGGGACTAATCCTTATAGACTCCCCTCAAGGGCGGCCAAATTGTCGACGGCATTGGATTGCCTGCAGGATGGCAAAATCATGTCTTAGAGCGCTCTCCATCGAGGGGAAAGCGTCCAATCCCACTCAAGGGACTTTTCCCGCAGGTTGGAAAGAGCCGCTCGCCGCCTACTTGAACAGCGTCCTCAAAGGCTCTTCCACGATCATCGCTTCCGGAAAGTCGGCCGCCTGTTCTCCGCCGCGATCGCCCACGCCTTTCGGACGAAGGCGCATCACCTGCCGATTGCCGCGCGGCGGGTTCATAGGGATGCTCATGCCGCCCAATTCCTCCATCATCGCGTACAGCCGATCCTGCATCTCGCCCTTCTGCTTGGCGAATTTCGGATCGAAAATCAGATTGTTTTGTTCCATCGGATCGGCCTGGATATCGAAAAGCTCGTCCGTATCCCACAACCCGTAATAAGTCGTGTACTTGAAGCGATCGCCTCGAAGCGAGAAGTGCGTGGGCGTCTGGGGATAGTTCTGCTCCCAGTAGTAGACATACAGAAAATAGTCGCGCCAGGGGATCTCTTTGCCCTGAGCCAAAGGAATGAAACTCTGTCCATCCATATGAGGCGGCTTGCTCACGCCCATAGCTTCCATAACCGTCGGAGCGATATCGATATTGGCCACCACTTCGTCGACCACCGTCCTGCCATCGAACAACTCGGGGCACTGCATGAGCATGGGTACGCGGCTAGAGGTCTCGTAAGCGACCCGCTTGTCGAAGAGTCCGTGCTCGCCGAATAGAAACCCATTGTCGCCCATGTAGATGACGAGCGTCTCTTCGTAGATTCCCATTTTCTTCAATTGCTCCAAGACCGCCCCCACGCTGTCGTCGACGCTACACAAGGCTTCGCAGTAATTTTTGTACAAGGCCTCCAATCCGTCATCCGTGTGTAGTGGAAAATCCATGCCATGCCAACTATTGCGCTGATCGAGCAACCAGCGCGGGCGATTGAGCTCGTTGCCTATCACTGGTTCCGCGCTCGGCGGATAGAACATCGGTTCATCGGCTAGCTTGCCCTGATACTTCGACTCCGGAGTGAAGGGATCATGAACCGCTTTGTGCGACAGGTAGAGGAAGAAAGGCGCGTCCTTGCCTTTCTGGTCTTCCAGGAATTCCATCGCGTAGTCGGTGAGCAAGGTCGTGATATAGCCATCCTGCTTCACCCGTTCGCCATTGACGTTAATCGTGTAATCAGGCGTCGGCGGGAAGTACTTGCCCTGACCCTTGAAACTAACCCAGTAGTCGAAACCCGGACGCGGATCGTCGTTGGCGTGACCCATGTGCCACTTCCCCACGAACCCAGTGTTGTAACCAGCCTTCTGCAAGTATTGCGGAAAAAACAGAGTGCCCTGCGGAACCATGCGTTGGTTGTCGATGACCCGGTGACGGAAGGTGTAGAGTCCCGTCAAAATGGACGCTCGACTGGGCGAGCATAGAGAGGTCGTCACGAAGGCGTTTTTCAGATGGACGCCATTGGCCGCCATCGAATCCATATGCGGCGTATCCGCAAAGGGGTGATCCAAGAAGCTCATTGCATCGTAGCGATGGTCGTCTGACAGAATAAACACCACATTGCGCGGTTTGGCGTTTTCTATTTTCCGCGGAGCGACCTCGCTTGGCACTGGCGCGACTTCGGCCCAGAGTTCATGGCTGGCAATCCCCAGCGCGGAAGCGACTGCTAAAAAGAGCGATATAGGTTTGTTCATAGCGAAACTGACGGGTGGTGAAGGCGGCAGCGAGAAGTAATACTACAACCATGGCAGGTGGAGGAATGGCAAGAATTTGTCATTCCATTGAGTTCGCAGCGAACTCGAAGGCGCCCGCTTGCCCCAATTGGCTCGCCCTCTGAATACGATAAGTCCTAATCTTGATATTCAAACCTGCTCAATCATCATTCGCTCCCCATGACCAAACTCCCCTGGAAGCCGATCGGACTCGCCCTCGCGGGATCCGTATTCGCGATTCTCATTCTCTTCTACAACCCCGTTCCGGAACGACCCGAAGTCGGCGCCATGGCCGCCATCGCCGCTCTCATGGCCATACTGTGGATTAGCGAGGCGATTCCCTTGGCCGCGACCGCTCTGATACCCGTCATCGCCCTGCCGCTCGCCGGCATCACCGATGCCGGGACCATCACTAAGTCCTACGTCAATTCCATCATCTTCCTCTTCCTCGGCGGCTTCCTCATCGCTATCTCAATGGAGCGCTGGAACCTGCACCGACGCATCGCCCTGACCATTATCAACGCTATCGGCAAACGGGCCGACTTGCTCGTACTCGGGTTTATGGCTGCCTCCGCCTTTCTCTCGATGTGGATTTCCAATACCGCCACTTCGGTTATGATGCTGCCCATCGGCTTGGCGATCATCTCCAAGATGGAGGAAGCCTTCGGCGAGAAACGAACGCACTCGCTGGCCCTCATCCTTATGCTGGGAATCGCCTATGGCGCATCCATAGGAGGCGTCGCCACTCTCGTCGGCACGCCCACCAACCTCGCCTTCGTGCGCATCTTCCAGGAGTCCTTCCCCGAAGCCCCGCCCATCGCTTTCGGCCAATGGATTCTCATCGGCATCCCCTATTCGATAACCTTGCTCTTCGTAACCTGGTTTCTCCTCACGCGGGTCATTTGCAAATACGACAAATCGATTACCCTCGATCGTTCCGTCATTCGAAAGGAACTACAAGAGCTGGGCTCGCTCAGCCGAGAGGAGAAGTCCGTCCTATGCGTTTTCCTCTCCACCGTCTTTCTCTGGACCTTCCGCAAGGACTTGAAGATCGGCTCCTTCGAGCTGCCCGGTTGGTCGGGCCTCTGGGAGGGCTTTCAGGGTATCGATGACGGCACAGTGGCCATTGCCATGTGCCTCATTCTCTTTCTTCTGCCCGCCAAGTCCGGCGGCGACCGCACGCGCATCCTAGAGAACGATGCCTTCAAACGCGTTCCTTGGAGTATGGTTCTGCTCTTCGGCGGCGGATTCGCGTTGGCCACCGGCTTCGGCGAAAGCGGTCTTTCCCAGCACATCGGCGAAGGCTTTCAAGCCCTTGGCGAAATACGGACGCTCTTCTTAATTCTTATCATCTGCCTCAGCGTCACCTTTCTCACCGAGCTCACATCCAACGTGGCCACGCTCTCCATGCTCTTGCCCATCCTCGCTACCTGGGCGGTCAGCATACAAGTCCATCCCCTGCTCCTCGCCATCCCGGCCACGATCTCATCGTCCATGGCCTTCATGATGCCCGTGGCCACGCCGCCCAACGCGGTCGTCTTCGGCAGTCAACGGATCAAGATTTCCGAGATGGCCCGAGCCGGCCTGCTACTCAATCTCGTAGCCGTGGCCTTCACCGTCATCGCCACCTACCTCCTTGTTCCCACGGTCATCCAGTCGCCCATAGACGCCTTCCCGGATTGGGCGAAGTGAGCTTTCTTCCAACTCAGTATAACGCGTTCGAATTCAACTTACCCTACTCCGCAAACGCCCAAAGATTGTCTTCCGTGCGCACGATCAGAGTATCTCCCGCAATGGCCGGCGTACTGCGTACTTTTTCGCCAATCTTGTTATTGGCGATCACTTCGAGTTCGTCCGTGTAGCGTACGACGGAAACCGTGCCGCGTTCGCTGCTTAGATAGATATGGCCATTCGCCGCAATAGGCGAACCGACGTACTGACCGCTCGCCCGGAAAGGCTCATTGTTGACCACGCGCTCTCCGGTCTGAGTCTCGTGAGCGGTGAGGCGCCCGCCATCCGCTACGTCAAAGACGTATCCCCGATAATAGATAGGCGATGGCATTTCGTTCAGCCCTTTGGTCGATTCCCAAGCGACATGCGTCTCCGTTACATTGCCCCGACCTCCCGGACGAATCGCCACAAAGCGATCTCGGAATTCAATGCTATGTGACATTGCAACATCGGCGGCCCATTCCTCAGCAGTGACGATTTCATTCTTGTCCGCGTCGCCGTACTTCAGGTGAGACCGTATCTTCATCGTATTTCCAGGTGTGTCTTCGGGCACCGCGGGGCGAATCCGCCAACGGGCGTTATCCGGCACTTCCGCAAATGCCAAAGAGCCATCCTTGTCCTTATCGTAGGTAGCAGTCAAATACGTCCAATCGAGTTCTTTAGGCAACGGCGATGAGGGATCTCCATAGCCAGTGGACCCAATATACAGCATTCCATCGCCCGCCACCGCGGTAGCGATAGCAACGGACTTCCAGCCATTGACCCACCAGGAAATTTCCTTGGTCTCGAGATCGTAAGCGGCGACGGAACCCCGACCATGAATAATCAACTCCTCGTCCCACAACATGGGAGTCGAGTGACTACCCTGGGAAAGCGGACGGGAGATTGTCCAGCGCGTCTCGCCCGTCTTGGGATCCAGCGCCAAGACATGCGAGTCGGCAGCCCCGCCTTCCCGTTGGACAATCAAATCGCCCCCAATCATCACGGGAGAAGAGCCAGCTCCGTATTGAACCTTATGAACCTCCAAAGGTATTCGCCAAACTTCTTTTCCATCGAAATCGTAGGCGACCATGCCAAAGGAATTGAAGTATGAATACACGCGCTCGCCGTCCGCGCAGGGGGTTGACGATGCGGGAGAACTGAAAGCGTGAACGTTCTCGAGGGCGTCGACCTCTACAGCGCAGCGCCAGAGCTCGCGGCCGCCGCGCAAATCGTAAGCAACAGTCACCAGCGACTGATCCACTTGACCCGTAAGAAAAACCTGTCCTTCCGAAACGATCGGCGAAGAGAGTCCAGCGGGCGCCGGCGTCTTCCGACGTACATTTTCATCGGGGCCTAAGACCGTGGGCGGCGTTGCCGATTCCATCACTCCGGAACCGTTGGGTCCTCGGAAACGGGCCCAATCGTCGGCCGATAGCGAAAAGGGGAGAAAGCAAAGAAGAACGAAAGCGAAACGCTTCAATCGATGGGTACAATCGAGTCGGCTAATATCCATGGCCATATATGAGGGTTTTAAGTTTCGAAATTCAATAGCAGTTCCGATGCCATGCCAAACGAAGTTGCAACCCCCCTCGAAAGCAGGCGATTCCATACCAAGGAACGCAAAGTCTCAGCTTTACGCGTCCCAAAACTGGGACGAACGAAATCTCGCTATTGGGATGCAAGGGAATCGAGATAGAATAGTCGGATCGCCCTTCAGCCTTTAGCCTTCCTCCTTCAGCCTTATTCCCCTCCCTAGGGCCACCGAGAATCGAACTCAGATCTAACGTTTAGGAAACGCTTGTTCTATCCGTTGAACTATGGCCCCAGCGAGTCCGAACCCCAGAGGTCCGGTCACGACTGGATTTCTGGCGAATCTTGCCTCGACTGTAAAGTCCGAGTTCCCTACATTTTAGCTTTTCCACTATTGACAAGCCCCCTGCCGGCCGTAATTTCGCCTCCTCCTATGAGTACTGAAGAGATCAACCGTAGCCTCACGCCACAAGAGCTGGACTTCACGCACGCTCACATAATGAGCCGTTACGTGACCGAGACCGGCAAGATCATTCCACGCAAGATGACCCGTCTCTCAGCTAAGCAGCAACGCAAGATCCAGAAAGCGATCAAGCGCGCTCGCAACATGCTGATGATGAAGTAAGGCCCTCGCCTTCCATCGCACGATCGCAGGTTGGGGTTGACCTGCTTAGCCAATAAACGCACGTGGCCAAAATATTCAAACCCACCGAGGAAAACTTGCGCGATTTGCGCAAGTTTTTGCGTTTAGGACAACTCGTAGCCATCCCCACCGAAACCGTTTACGGACTCGCCGCCAACGCTCTGGACCAAGCGGCCTGCTCCAAGATCTTCGAAGTCAAGGAACGCCCCTCCAATGACCCACTGATTTGCCATGTCGCTTCCTACGATTCCTTGGAAGCGATCTGCGAAACGAACGAATCCGCAAGAAAGCTGGCCGAGGCCTTCTGGCCAGGGCCCCTCACCTTCGTACTGCCCAAGAGACCTTGCATCCCGGATATCGTCACCGCCGGATTGCCCTCTGTCGGCGTTCGCAGCCCAAGCCATCCCGTCTTTCGCCAACTGATAGAAGACTGCGACTTTCCCCTGGCCGCTCCTTCGGCCAATCCCTTCGCCTACATCAGCCCTACGATGGCGCGACACGTTCAGGCGAACCTCGGTCAGCGAATCGAATACATTCTAGACGGCGGGCCTTGCGAGTACGGAGTCGAGTCGACCATCTTGGACCTGCGAAACCCTGAGGACGTACGCATCCTCCGCTATGGAGCCTTACCCATCGAGCCGATCGAAAACGTTCTCAAGCGCCGCCTCGTCCGACCGGAGCCGAACCCCGACCACAACGCCGTCTCCATCGCGCCCGGCTCCCTTCCCAAGCACTACAGTCCTCGCACTCCCCTGGACTTGCGAAGGACCCCGGTTCGCGAAGACGAACTTTCCAACTCCGACCGCGACATCGCCTTTCTCCTGCTCCGCAAACCTCTTCATACGCTCAACCCCAATATTCATTGGCTTTCCGAGCGCGGCGAGCTAGAAGCCATCGCTTCGAACCTCTACGCCAAACTGCGCGAGCTGGACAGCGCCCGCTACACCAAGATCGTCGCTGAAGAAGCCCCCGAGCTCGGATTGGGATTGGCAATCAACGATCGCCTGCGACGGGCCTCGTTTAAATAGAGCTCTACCTCAAGCAGGGCCTAGTACCTCACGGACGCCGAGAGGCGAATAATCCGTTCCGCCTCGTCCTCGTTTACCAGGTTCAAGCTACCGCTTCGGTAGATATAGCCGCCAGAGAATTGAATGGTCTCGTTCGGCGAGAAGCTAACCGCGATTTCGCCGCCCAGGATCTCCTTCGAAACTTGCTTCTCCAGCTCAGCCCAACTTTTGGAAACGCCATAGTAGGCCGACCACATGTCGGAGAGCGTGAAATCCCCCGCGAAGGCCAAGGTGTCGGCATCGACGAAGGCATCCGCCACCAGCGAGGGCCGAGTCGAACGGTCGAAGGTAAGCGAATACTGGGAATCCGCGCCCACTTGCCAAATCAATGCGCCCTGCGCCTCGAATCCCGAATCCGAGCGACCGCCATCCAACTCCGAGCGCCGCCCTCCCGCGGTAAGCTGTCCATAGAAGCCTTCTGCCAACTCGGACGCGACCCCGACTTTGAGGGCCTGTTCGTTCGATTGGGAGATCTCGCTGCCCGATTGAAGCTTGGAGGCATTCAATTCCAGCCCCACCAGCAAATCAGCGCGCTCTCCTACTTCCATACGGGCTTCGACGGGAATCTCTGTTTGCTCGAGCAAATCGACGGTCCCATTCGCAAGCAGCGATTCGCTATGCTGGATCGCCGCTGAAAGCTGATAGGTTCTCCCCAAGTCGAACTGGCGCGTTACGAGCGAGCGAAAGCGGGTGCCGTCCAGCAAACGGGCTTCAACCATGCGCTCCGGATCAGACCAGGGAGAGCGGCGCAGACGGTACTGCACTTCCGCGACCATGGGATAGTCCGAAGCGGTTTCGTCCAAAGCGCTGAATAGGCTCGCTCCCGACCAAATCGCGTCCACCCGATGTCGCAGAGCCATGGGAAGACCGGACGCCTTAGCCGAGCGGTAGTCGAGCGGGGCAGCGGGCTGGAGGCCTTGATCGAATTGATACTCGATCGCCGGAACCACATACTCGGTTTCCTCCGCTTCTCTCGCCGTCTCCAACGACTGCCCGGATTCGTCAGCGAAAGCCACGGAGCCGATGCACAGCAAACCCGCAAAGACCGCGAGCGGGCGCCGGCTGCAGAACCTGGTTCGAAGCAAGGACATCTAGAGAGGAATAAACGTTTGATCGATAAGTTTGATTCGAAATGCGGACAGAACCCCATTCCAAACGCAAATCTTGGATAGAAATGGGCCTGAACTCAAGCACGAAGCCGCAGATTCCCCCTTCTGGAGTAGGGATCGCAAACCGCCCGCGCAGCCTCAATCGTCCGACTCGGCTTCGATCGCTTCCTCGCCGACAATCCGAATCGTCGCGGCAATGACGCGTCGATCGTCGAGATTTCCAGCTGTAACCTCCAACCGTTCGAGGCGAAACGTCTCGTTCAGGAGCGGCATTCTACCGAGTCTGAGTGTAATAAACCCGCCGAAGGTCGACACTTCGCCTGACTCGATTTCAACCCCAATGGCTTCCGATACATCGTGCAAGGGCGTCAGGCCATCCACCAGAAAACCGCCATCTCCCAGAGGAGAGATCATCTCCTTATCTCGGTCGAACTCGTCTTGAATCTCGCCTACCAGCTCCTCTAGCACGTCCTCCAGGGTAATGGCCCCCACGGCCCCCCCGAATTCGTCGATCAGTAAAGCGAAGTGCTGCTTTTGCTTTAGAAACCCTTGCAGCACTCCCTCGAGCGGCTCGTCCATCGAAAAGCGGGCGATCGGTCGCTTGACCTCGTGCAAATCCAGTTCTTCCGGTCGTTTGTCGCTCCGAAAAACGTCCTTGATGTGCACGATTCCGGTGCACTGATCCAAGTCTCCCTCGCAAACCGGAAAGCGTGTGTGGCCGGTCTCGCGCCCGACATTCAAGTTTTCCTCGATCGAGTCCTCCATATCGAAGAACTTGAGTTGATTGCGGGGAATCATGATGTCGTGCGCCACCCGCTTGCGCAGGTCCATCGCATTATTGAGAATGCTCTGGGTCACCTCGGGAAGTTCATCCCCATCGCTGACCAAGGAGCGGATTTGCGAGTCGACATCGATCAGATTGAGATCCGCAACCGGATCCAGTCGCATGATCCTCAATAAGACGCTCGTTGCGCTTTCCAATGCTTTCAGGAAAGGCTTGGAAAGAGTTCGGAAGACACGCGTGAAAGGGACCGACACCCTGAGTGTCTGCGAAGGATGCTGCATGGCCAAGGCTCTCGGAATCAATTCGCCGATTATGTAATACAAGCCCACCGCCAACACGAACCCCAAGGTCATCGACAAGCGAACCGGATATTCGCCCAGCCATCCCAATGCGTCCAAGGCAGCCAATATCAAGGGAGTCAGCAAAAAGCCCATCCCGATCATGCAAAGGGTCACTCCCAAACGCAGAATCTTGATGCTCGCGCTCATATCCTCGAGCAAGTCGGCGATTGGCTTCGATTCCTTCGCCGCGGCCATTTTGCCCGTACCGAATCTGGTAAAACGCAATTTCAGCAAAGCGAATTCCGTCGCGACCAATACGGCATTCAACCCGAGCAGTCCCGGGGCAGCAGCGCCCGCCAACATCAACTCCGTCGACGATAGGTTCACAGGGCTCTGGTAATGGATATCACTCTTCTAAGATGCTCGTTAGCCTTGACGACTCAAGAACGAATTGAGGGACGACAGCGCTCGACGGTTCTCTTCCGGCGTTCCGAGGGTCACTCGAATCCACTCCGGCATCCCGTAGGGAGCCAAGGGTCGAACCACCACCCCATCCGCTTGCATCGACTCGAACGCGGCCACGCCGTCGCCTGCGTTCACAGTGACGAAATTCGCTGCGCTTTCGATGTATTCAAGTCCTAACGACTTGAATTCTTCCTGCAGGCGCGCCCGCTCCCCCGCGTTTTCCTCGCGACATTTCGCCACGAACGATCGATCCTCCAGGGCCGCGATTGCCGCCGCCTGAGCCACCGAGCTTACATTAAAAGGCTCCCTAGCTCGATTGAGCAGACCTACGAGCTCCGCATCGCCATAGCCATAACCCACCCGAAGCCCCGCCAATCCGTAAATCTTGGAAAACGTACGCGTGCAGAATACTTTCTTTCCGTTTGCCATAACCGGCTTCATATCGATGGGATCGTCCAAATATTCCGAATACGCCTCATCTAAAACGAATACGACGCTCTCCGGCAGGGAATCGATCAGAGTCATTATTTCCTCTTTCGTATTCGCAGATCCGCTCGGGTTGTCCGGGCTTGCCAGAAAAACGAGCTTGGTCTTGTCGGTAACCGCATCCACCATCGCCTTCAAGTCGTGACGCCGATCGCGCGTCGGCACCTCCACCGGAACGCCGCCAAACAGCAAGGTCACTAGCTTGTAAACGATAAAAGCCGCCTCGCCCATCACCACTTCATCGCCTTTGCCAATAAAGGCATGGCCCAGCAATTCCAGGACTTCGTTCGAACCATTGCCCACTATAAACTGTTCCGGATCCAGGTCGAGCGACTTCGCCAAAGCTCGTTTCAAATCATAGCAACCACCATCTGGATACAGATTGACGCTTTGCAGCGCGGCCTTGCCAGCTTCGACCGCCTTGGGCGAAGCCCCGAGCGGGTTTTCATTGGAGGCCAGCTTGACAATCGTCTGAGGGTCCAAGCCCAATTCGCGAGCGACGTACTCGATGGGCTTGCCCGGCTGGTAGACAGGTTGCGAAAGGAGTTCTGGCTTTAACAGTTCGGAGTAGTTTGGCATGTCGATTTCTAAAAGCTGGCACCCAAACCGAAATCGTCTAGTCCCGCAAGCAAATGGCGCATCGATACCGCATTACCGGTCTTCGACTGGAAAACGAAAAAACCCGGGCGAATCCCCATCCGCCCGGGCCCTCCTCTAGTTTTCTGGGTTCCTCATATACACTCCAGAAAGTTCGTTTCCCTCGCTTTCCCTATCTGCAATGAAAACGTATCATTACTCCGTTTGAATGAGACCTATTGCCCGCGTATCGAGTTCCAAAAATTGTCCATATCTACAAGAGACTGATCGGCAGCCGCTTACTAATACGAGGGATGACGCCTAAATCGCATTATATCTCGATCTTTTGTCGATTCTCCTCACTATCGAATTCGAGTTCCGATTCCACCCATGATCCCTGAAACGTCCCCCTCTCCTCTCCTCCGCGCTTTTCTCGGGCTAGGCATTACCGTCACCCTCTTTTTCATCCTCCACATTGGACAGAAACTGATCATCCCTTTCATCCTAGCGGTTTTCATCTGGTATCTGATCAACGTGCTGTCGTTTGTCATCATGAAGCTCAAAATCGGCGGCAAATCGCTCCCGGCATCCCTTCGCTATATCGCATCGGTACTGCTCATCGTAGGCATTCTAAGCGTATTTTTCTCGTTCATCACCAAGAATGTCAGCGACGTCGTTCGCGTCGCTCCCGAGTATCAAGCCCGTATCGAACCCATGATCGACAAAATTTACGGGTGGCTTCCTTTCGACAACCCGCCACCCCTCAAGGAATTCGTCGGACAACTCGATTTCAGCGGTATCATCAGCAAAGTAGCGGGAGCTCTAGGCAGTCTCGCCGGAAGCGCCGGCTTGATCAGCATCTACGTCATGTTTCTCTTCCTCGAGCAGCGCAGCTTCGGACCCAAAATAAAGGGGATCGCCAATGGAAACATCCAGGAGTCCGACGTGTTCGGCATCATCGAGCAAATCGATCGCGATACCCGCAAGTACATCGGTATCAAGACGCTCTCCAGCCTCACGACCGGCCTGCTCAGCTATGGCGTAATGTTTTGGGCCGGACTGGACTTCGCGGCGTTCTGGGCGTTGCTCATTTTCTTTTTCAATTTCATCCCAACGGTGGGATCCATCCTCGCAACGGTCTTCCCCTCCCTGCTCGCTCTCATTCAATTCGAAGCGCCCACCCCCATCATCGTCGTGATCGGAGGCGTCACTGCGACCCAGATATTGATCGGCAACGTCATGGAACCGCGTTTGATGGGCAATTCGCTCAATCTAAGCCCGCTAGTCATTCTGCTTTCACTCGGATTATGGGGCTCGCTCTGGGGCGTTCCCGGCATGTTTCTTTGCGTACCGATTACCGTGATCGCCATGATCATCTGCTCTCACTTCCCGCAAACGCGCCCAATCGCGGTATTGCTTTCGGGCAACGGGAAGATCAAGGGGGGCCATCAACCGCCCAGCGCCTAGGAGTCCTTGCCGACGATTAGCCATCACTCCAAATTCGAGCAGATCGCCAGGGTCCTACTGATCCCTCGGAAGAATTCGTGAGGCACATCGATGATCTCCGAGTCGAAACCTTCGCGGCGCAGCTCGCTTCTAAGGTCGTCCAGTCGCCCATAGGGTTGGCCCGAGCTATCCACGATGGGGTGGATTCGGATTTCGTTTCGAGCGACCCGCAACAACTCCCGAATCGCCGCCTTGAAGAAGGCGTAGTCGAATTGACTCGAGTAAAGGAAGAGCAAGTGTCCGCAAAGCGCCACGTCGAAGGATCCATCTTCGAACGGCAATTCTGGCAACTCGGCCGCCACGTATTTTCCCGACGGATACCGCTTTCGATAGTCATCGAAAAAGCGGTCCAGGGCGACCTCTCGAACTGTCTCCGCCGCATCGATGCTGGGATAGGTCTTGGGAACGAAGAATTCCGGCTTAGAGCGGACGCGAGCGAACATATCGCTAAAATCGGAGCGAGCCAGGCGTTCGAGAGCAGCGGGACTTCGGTATTAGAGGGGATCGACGCCTACGGTATCGATACCCCGATCGTTGGCCTCGGAAACGAAGGACGACGGACCAGCAGGACAATCCAGTACGCGCTGGCCGCGCAGTGAATCGACCGTCAGTCCGAAGCAGCCCAGGAGTTCATCGAACGGACGTCCAAAGAAGGATGTACGGTTGTATTCAGTAAAAGCATTCATGATAGTCTAGAATTGGGTTGAGACGAAAAAGCCCGATGGATACTCCATCGGGCTCGGCTTGAATAAACAAAAGGCGTCTTCGCACTACACGCAGCGACGCCATCGCCGAGCCTTCCACTCCCAACGCCAAAGCGATATTGTCCCCGCTGAAGCAAAGGACATGCCCAGTAGGATCCCATCGGATTGCGCGTTTTCGGAACGTATCATAATAGACCTCGCTTAAACGGTTTGCGGGATCAGTAAAGACAAAATCGCTAGGCCGAATCGCGTGGGGCCTCGCAGTACTCCGCCATGTCGTAGAGATTCGGATCCTTCTTCGGCCCCATTAGACGTCGCTGCAAACGGCGCATGCGTCCGCCCTCTTCATCGCTGCCATCCAGGCCTTCTCCCATGTCGTCCAGGCTATCCCCGTACTCTTCCTCCAAGGTCTCGGGATCCTCTCCCGATTCGAGACGCCGCACCATTTCTTCCATCTCCCCAGGCAGCTTCTCACCGGTCAGCGACGACATTTTACGCATGAGGTGAGCCATTTGCTTAGGGTCCGGGTTGTCCTCGTCGAACCCAGCCATATCGCACTCCAACTCGGCCATCATTCCTTCCATTTTCGCATCGTCCAGATCATCCAGATCTCCTCCCTCCGCCGGGTCCTTGGCCTTGCCGATGAATGCGAAGCCGGACACGCGCTTCTCCATCTTAAACGACGCATTCTCCGGGCAACGTGGCGTCGCGTCCTGGTACGCCATCGACTTCGCCAGAAAGGAATAGACTGTATTGTTCTCGCGACAGTGGAATTCGTATATGGGCATGCGTTTTCGAAATCGATCTAGCCGCCCTTGGCAATCGAAAATGCGCGCCTAAGCCATCCGCGCCCAATCGATCCGAACCCTTCGCCACCTACGAGGAAGCCGCTTCGATATCCAACACCACGTCCTCGATGCTCCTGATCCGGTTGGCCGAGAAGTAGCCGTTGATCTTGACGATGATCTGCTGCAGCAAACCATCGGGACAGGAAGCGCCCCCAGTGATAAGGATCCGCAAGGGACGGTTGACCTCCAGCAGGAAATTTCGGCGTTCCATACGGCCTTGTTTGGGATCGGAGGGATTGTAGGGAAATACGAAGTGCTCAATTTCATCTCTGGATAGGATGTTGCCTTCCGATTGGATGTAGAACGCTCGCTCGCCAAACGCTTCCTCGCAAATTCGAAACAGCTGGAACGTATTCGAACTGTTCTTACCGCCAACCACGATAGCGATATCGACATTCTCTCGAATCGCCTGCCCCAACGCATCCTGATTCACCTGGGTCGCGTAGCAAAGCGTATCGCCCTTGCTGCTCATGGCCATATGCTGCTCGATGTGAGCGGCGCCATAGCGGGCCTCCAGAGCCTTTTCCAGAAAAGCGATTATCTTGAGGGTTTCATTTCTCAGCAATGTCGTCTGATTGACGAGGGCTAGCTTTTCCAAATGGCGCTCGACATCGAAGCCCGGGCTGCATCGATTGCGAAAGGGCTCGAAGAGTCGAGCTCGCTCCTCGGGCGTATCCGATCGTATCGCGTCGGCGAGGGCGGCCGCTTCCTTCATATCGCGAACGATGACCGAAGGGCCGAATTTAGCGCTATTGGAAAACGTGGCTTTCGTCTCTTCGTGTTCCGCCTTGCCATGTATAACGATGGTATAGCCGCGCTGCCCGTAGCGCTTGGCGGCCTTCCAAACTTTCTCGACCAGCATGCAGGTAGCATCGTAGGCATTGAGCGGCAGACCCCCCTCGATCAATCGCGCTTTGTCTTCGTCCCTCGCCCCAAACGCGGGGATTATCACTACATCGCGCGAGCTCAGGCTGTCCCAGTAGCGTTCTCCCGTATCCGGATCCTCGATCGCAACGCCCTTGTCGCTCTGCAGGTAGCGAAGGCCCCGCGCTTTCAAATCCTCATTCACGAAGGGATTGTGAATCAGCTCGCTTAACATGAAAACCCGCTTGTCCGGATTCGCGTCGATAGTCTCGTAAGCTCGCTCGATCGCGTTTTGCACTCCGAGACAAAAGCCGAAATGGCTAGGGAGCAAATATTCCACCGCTCCGAAATCGAGCGTCGCCGGCGTGGCAGCGGTGCGCTCCTTGGCGCGCTTGACCTCCTTAATCGCATCGCACAAGGCGCTGCGATACAACGCCGTAGAACGGTCGTCGACATGGTAGATCGCTTTGTTACGCTGCTTGTCCGAGCGAAACCGATAGATGTAATCCGTTTCCTTGAAATAAAGATAGGGAATGCGGAGGGCATTCGCTCGAATCGCCTTGAGATCGGCGGCCAAGGCCCTTCCAGACGGGAAGCCGGGAGCGGCGATCGCGGCGATCGGGAACGGCTTCCATTCCTCTCCCAAAGCCTCGGGAACTTCGTATTGCCCCAGGACGGCGAACGCCAACTGGGCCCCTCTGGATTCACCAATCTCTATCGCCCGAACGTCTAAGGGAAAACGCGTCAATGCGTCCTCAATGCTTAGGCCAAAGGCTCCCGTGTTCCATTGCCCTCCGCGGCCGCTCGCGAGAAGGACCTGGTTGTTTTCCAGGAAAACGTATACCCGGGCCCCACTTTGCAAAACGCTCGCATCGAGATCTTCGCTGTCCACTTTCATGTGTATCCGCCCAAGTGGATCTCACATTTCGATTCCACTCAAGACCCGCATGCATCCCCGGCTGCCTTTTTTGAAAGAGAACCCTAATTCGCAAACCGCTCCAAAGGCCCACATTTTTCTCGATTAATAGCCAAGGCGCGCCGACTGTTTCCCCTCTCATGGCAGACGCCTCCTCCGCATCAAACGAAAATAACGCTCGGCGCTTCGCGACTCGACTGGATTTTTTCCCGCTTCGCAAAACTGCGGCCTACTACAACGGACAGACCTTCGCGGGCGATGCCCGAGCCGCGGCAAACGTCGCCTTGCTCGCCTTTCCTCAAGGCATGGCCTACGCAGTTATCGCCGGATTGCCAATCGCCTACGGTCTCTTCGGTTCGGCCATCGCCTCTATCGTTGGCATGTACTTCGCTGGCTCGAAGTTCATTGTACTCGGGCCGACCAATGCGACTTCGGTGATGGTGATGAGCTCCTTCGCCGCTCTCGGCATCGCCGCCCACGAGGGAGTTGGCTACATTTCCCTACTCCTTGTCCTAGTTGGCATAATCCTCGTAGCCGGAGCCTACCTACGCGTCGCCAACCTCATTCAGTATATTTCCCGCACGGTCATCAGCGGATACATCACCGCAGCGGCATCCCTGATCATCGCCAATCAAATCAAGAAGACGCTCGGCTTCGAATTCGCTCCAGGCGAACGCGCTTCGACTTTCTTCGAAATCCTCAGCGCCACCATTCGACATTTCGGCGAAACCCATTGGCCTTCTCTCGGCCTAAGCCTCGTCACTTTGGCCATCTTTCTAGCGGTTCAACGCGTATCGAAGGCCCTTCCGGCAGTCGCCATAACCCTAGTGCTATCCTCGCTTGTCGCGTTCGTAGCCCAATCGATCGACCCCGCTCTACAGGTCACGCTCATGCCCAGCCTAAATCTATCCGATTGGAGCGTCACCCTGCCATCGGTCGATTTCGATTCGGTGAACCTGCTCCTTCCCACTGCAATGGCGATCGCTCTTCTCTGCGTGCTGGAAGGCAACTCCATCGGCAAATCCCTCGCCGCCCGCGAAGGCGCTCGCCTGGACGGAAACCAGGAAATGCTCAGCGTTGGGATGGCCAACATCGCTTGCGGGCTCTTCTCAGGTATGGCCGCATCGGGATCGCTGACCCGTTCGCAACTCAATACCAACAGCGGCGCCCGCACCCCCCTTTCCAATCTGTACGCCGGAATCGTCGTTCTGATCGGCGCCGTACTTCTGGGTCCTCTCATCGGCTACATCCCCAGCGCCGCGCTCGCTGTCGTGGTCATAACCATCGGCGTTTCCTTGATCAACAAACACCAGCTTCGCGTGGTAACGCGGACCACGCGATCGGACAGTATCACCTTCTACGTCACCTTCCTTACCGGCCTGATCTTCGCCCTGGACTTCGCCATTTACATCGGGGCCGTATGCTCCATCGCCCTTTTCATCAAGAAAGTAGCCAACCCCGAAATCGTCGAATACGCCTTCGACGACGAGGGCAAGCTCGGCAAGCGAAAGCAGAAAGAGGAACGCGAAAACCTCGAGGTCTCGATCGTGCACGTCGAGGGCGAGCTCTTCTTTGGAGCGGCCGAACTCTTTCGGGATCAGATGCGCCGGGTCAGCGACGCGGAAAATCTGAAAGTGGTGGTTATGAAGCTCCGCAATGCCCACAACTTGGATGCGACCAGCTGCATGGCTTTGGAAGAATTAATCCGGTACATGAACGAGCGCGAGCGCATCCTTCTCGTGAGCGAAGTTCGCCCTGACACGATGAAGATCTTGATGAATTCGGGCCTCGTCGACGTGATCAACCAAGTCAATCTGTTCGAGGACGAAGAGAACAACCCCACTCTCTCCACCGCCAAGGCCCTCAAACGGGCCAAGGAAATCATCGGCAATCGTCAGGCCAAGGTCTCGATCTACGCCAAAGACAAGCGCTGACAAGCCCACCCTTTTGGGGGAAGCGAAGCGCCCTCAAACGAGTCTTTGAAACGTTCTAGGAAAAGAATGTTAAAATGGCTGGGGGCCATTGAAACCACTCGCTCCCAGCCTTCTCCTGAACAGGATTCCTAAATCCTGATAACGGGCATTCTCGCCCTCAATCGACATGGCCACAGACTCCAAAGCTATCCTTACGCTGGTTTTCGATCGCGATCGAATGCTCGCTCAGAGGCATGGCGATTCGGTTCCAGAGCTCGTCGCCAATCGATCTGCGGCCCAACAATCGCCCGAGTTGGACGAGCTGGTAGAGGGCGTCTTCGAAACGGGAAAAAACGCTTCCGAGTATATCGCTATCACCTCGGCGGACGGCGCGACTCAGACCTATCAGGCCACGGCCTTCGAGCTCGCCGATCAACCATTCGTTTGCGTCAACCTGATTTCCAAGCGACTGGCTTCAATCGCTACCGAGGGTCAAGCCGCCGATATGCAAAGCGCCTTTCTCGCGAACATGAATCACGAGATTCGAACGCCACTCAACGGAATGATCGGCATGATCGATCTGCTCGAGGAAACGAGCCTCAACGAAGATCAAGGCGAGATGCTCTCCGCTATTCGATCTTCGGGCGGCACGCTGATGGCGCTCATCAACGACATTCTCGATCTCTCCAAAATCGAAGCGGGCAAGATCGAAATCGAGTCCATCCCCTTTTCCCCGAGCGACTGCATTAACAGCTGCGTCTTCCTTCTCAAAAACAAAGCGGTCCAACGTTCCATATCGATCGATTCGGTCATAGATCCTTCGGTTCCGAAAATCGCGGTGGGCGACGCCTCTCGCTTGCGGCAGATCGTGCTCAATCTCGTCAACAACGCCCTTAAGTTCACGCTCAAGGGCTCGATCGACGTGCTGGCTCGCGCTCAATCCATCGATGACAAATCGGTCGAACTGACCATCAGTGTCACGGACACCGGCATTGGCGTCGAAGAAGACAATTTGAACCGACTCTTCAAACCCTTTTCTCAAGTCGACGCTTCGATCTCGCGCCGCTTTGGCGGCAGCGGGTTGGGACTCGCCATTTGCAAGAATTTGGTCGAACTCATGGGCGGCAGTATCCAAGTCGAATCCCAACCGAACAAAGGGTCCAAATTCTGGTTTACGATTCCACTGGAGGTTTCCCAGGACTCGCTCGAAACCGATAGCGCCGCCACGCCAAGCAGGCCGCTTAATCAGCCGTATCCTATTTCCATCCTCGTTGTCGAAGACAACTACGCCAATCTCAAAACGATTTCCGCTATGCTCGACCGCTTCGGCTACGAGCCCGATTCGGCAGGCAACGGGCGGGAAGGAGTCGAACGCTTTGGAAGCGAGGGCTACGACGTCATCCTCATGGACATGCACATGCCCATAATGACCGGGTTAGAGGCGACGCGCGAGATTCGATCCAGCGTAGCGCCCGCCAAGCAGCCATGGATCGTTGGCATTTCAGCCGGAACGATGCGAGCCGAACAGGACTTGGCCTATCAAGCGGGTATCGACGACTTTCTCTGCAAGCCAATCGACATGAGTATGCTACAGGATAACCTGCGGCGAGCCCACGAAGGACTCGTGGAACGGCGCCAACGGCCAAAGCCCGCCTAACCGAGCGCGGCTAAAAAGCGCTCCCGATCTGATTGATCAGGATGGAAGCGACCCAGGCCAAAAGGGTCATAAAGGCAAAGGACAATGCCGCCCAACGCCAGCTGGTTTCTTGAGCAATGATCGCCAAAGTCGCGCCGCATTGCTGGCAAAGCGCGAAGAACACCATGATCGCAATCACGACCGGAATCGTAAAAATCGGTTGACCGATCTGATCGCCACTGGTCCACGTCTGCCTCGCCATCGTCTCGCGCAAGTCGCCCGCCTCTTCATCGACATCCCCCCCCAAGCTGTAGATAATGCCCAAGGTCGATATGATGACCTCGCGGGCCGGGAAGCTAGCGATGACCCCAACGGTGACTTTCCAGTCGAAACCCGCGGCCTGAAATACTGGCTGCACCGCCTTGCCGATCCGCCCCATATAGCTCTGCTCGATGTACGCGGACGATATCGCATTCTCCAGCCCAGCTCGCAGCTCTTCGTTTTCCTCCAGTCGGGACGTCGCCTCCTCGATGGCCCACCCTTCGTCCGTCGCCAATTCCTGGATATAATCCATCCTCGCTTCCGCTTCTACGGACTCGTTGCGCGGAAAATAGAGCAGCGCCCATATCACAATGGTAATCGCGAAAATGACCGTGCCTGCATTCACCACGAACTCCTTGCCCTGATTGTACATGCGAACCAGAACATCTCGGACCTTGGGAATCTGATAGTGCGGCAATTCGAGTAGAAACGGCTGCGGCGGCGTCTTTAGAATGAAGCGATTCATCAGATACGCGAACGGCATCGCCACAATCAAACCCACGAAGTGCATCGCGAATAGAACGGCTCCGGCAACCCCCGAACCATAACGAGGTTCAATGAAGGCCCCAATAAGGAGAACATAAACAGGCAAGCGGGCCGAGCAACTCATGAACGGAGCCACCAGAATCGTCACCAGTCGGGCCTTGGGATCCTGAATCGTCCGCGTGGCCATCACCCCCGGAATCGCGCAGGCGTAGCTGGAAAGCAGCGGAACGAAACTCTTGCCGGATAGACCGCACCAACTGAACAGCTTGTCCATCAGGAAGGCCGCCCGCGACATGTATCCAGTATCCTCTAGCAGTGTAATAAAGAAGAAGAGAATCAGGATTTGCGGAAGGAATATCACAACCGCTCCCACGCCTTCGATAATGCCATCCGTCGCCAGACTCTCCACCATCGGCCAAGGGTTCAGCCATCCGGATACCAAGCTCTGCACGGCTCCCTTGCCCCCATCGATCAGGTCCATGAAAGGCCCCGCCCAACTGTAGACCGATTGGAAGACCAAGTACATCAGGGCCAGAAACGCCAAGAGTCCCCACCACTTGTGGGTCAAAAGACTATCAATGGATTCGCTGCCGCTCGCCGGCTTGGACTCCGCCGCGTTCACGCACGGATCAGCGATTTCCTTGATATGCCGATACAGCAGCACTGCCTCCGCATTCGCTGGATTCAATCCCCCCTTGAAAAGAGCCTTCTTCGAGTTTTCCAGGGCCTGCCGAGCCTTCCCTTCATCCGCCCCAGCATGTATGAAAATCTGATCGTCTCCTTCGAAAATGCCACGCATGATCGCGGCATCGTCCAATTGTTCGTTCGCCGATGCATTCAGGGCCTCGCGGGCAGCTTCGACCGCTTCGGTTATCGCTTCCGGCCAAATCGGCGTCAGCAGCAAGGGGCTCGTATTCAGCGCCTCCGATACTGCGGCTTTCAACTCGGTCACCCCTTCCGCTCGGGAGGCCGAGATGGGGACCACCGGAATGCCAAGCCGTTCCTTCAAGGCTTCCACATCGACCTCGATCTGACGTTTCTTCGCCGAATCCCAGTAGTTCAAGGCCAATACCATCGGCACTCCCAGCTGGCCGATCTGATAAGCGAGAAATAGGTTTCTCTGTAGATTCGTCGCATCGACGATACACAAGGCCAAATCGGGGCGCCCCTCGTTGTCCACCTCGCCCCGCAACGTATCCACCACGACCCGCTCGTCCGGAGAAGTGGCAGCCAGGCTATAGGTTCCAGGCAAGTCGTGAATTTCAACGCGCTCCGAATCGATGAGCGCAATGCCCGTTTTCTTTTGAACCGTAACCCCGGGATAGTTGCCGACTTTCTGCCGCATGCCCGTTAGGCAGTTGAACAGAGTGCTCTTCCCCGTATTCGGATTTCCGATGAGGGCTACGCGACGCAAGCGCGTACCGCCCGAATTAGCCATTCCTGAAGCCGCCACGATCGCAGCGCTTTAAACCGGTTGAACCAAGATCCGGGCAGCGTCTTCGCGGCGAAGACTCAGCTGGCGTCCTTCGACGTCCAAGGCAATAGGATCGCCCAAGGGAGCCGATTTGATGAATCGAACCGTCACGCCCGGCATAAGACCCAATTCCATCAATCGACGAGCCGCCGACAAAGTCGGCTCGTAGGAACCGATGCGGGCAGATTGTCCATCGACTAGATCGTTAAGCGTTTTCAATGCGTGTCTCCTTTTATGCTTGTTGAGACCGAGTTTCAGTTTAACATAGCTAAAGTCAACTGGTTTTATCCATGGACTCGCTAATCGAAACAATCGTCATCGCCGGAGCCGTGCTGCTCGCTCTCGCCTTCTTGGTCCAGCGCTACCTAGTCCGGAACAAGTCCGGCGCCTGTCGATCCAAATGCAATTGCACGCGACCGGAACCGATCAAACGGCGTTCCTAAGCGCACGCGAGTGTCCGGAGCTGGATCGAGGGAATGTGGATCGAGCGCGCAGCTCGAACCCCACCGACCAACCGCCGCGCTCATCCCGCTGGGCGGCGATCGAAGCGAACGCCCTGGCGGGTCTTCGCGTCGTCTAGAGACGCGGAATCGTCAATCCGCCATCCACCATGACCACTTGGCCAGTCGAATAGGGGAAGTCGCCTCGGGCCAAACCCGCGACCGCCTTGCCGACATCTTCCGGGAAGCCCCACCGCGACGTGACGCAAAGGCCGTCCGCAATCAACTTGTCGTACTTGGCGGTCACTTCCGGCGAAGCCGTCATATCCGTCTTGGTAACGCCCGGTCGCACTTCGTAGACCGGAATATCGAACTCGCCCAACCGCGCCGCGAAGAGCTGGGTCACCATGCTGAGCCCCGCCTTGGCCACGCAGTATTCGCCGCGGTTCGTCGACACAACCGTCGCCGAAATCGAGGATACGTTGACGAGACAGCCCGAGAAAGTCGAATCGGAGGCCTTCGCCGAAGCCATGTCCCGGGCGACCGCTTGCGAGAGGAAGAAGGCGCCTTTCAAGTTGGTATCGATTACGAAATCGTAATTCTCCTCAGTCGTTTCCAAGAGATCGAGGCGTTTCTTGGGCGCCACGCCCGCGTTGTTGACGAGCAGATTGAGAGCGCCGCCACCCGCTTCGCGGGCAACCGATAAAATCGCATCGCGACCTTCCGCCGAACCGATGTCCCCTGGCGCATAGGCAACCGATACGCCCAATGCCCGCAGCGATTCCAATACGTCGACAACCGTGTCCGCCGGACGCATTCCGTTGAGAACCAGATTCCATCCCTCGGCGGCCAAGGCCCGAGCAATGCCCAGACCAATTCCGCGGGTTCCCCCTGTTACCAAGGCCGTCTTAACTGTCGTTGCCATCTCTATGTTCCCTTCGAATTATAGTTCTGGGATGTCCAGCCACTTGCGCTCTTCCCAGCTTTGGATACCTAGCTCCGCTAGCTGCACGCCCTTGGCCCCCTCCTTGAGAGTCCACCGGAATGGCGTATCCAAAACCACATGCTTGAGGAACATCTCCCACTGCACCTTGAAGGCATTGTCGTAGGTTTCCTGATTCGGTACCTTCGACCAGTCGTCGTAGAAACCGATCGGCTGGTCGATGTCGGGATTCCAAGTCGGCTTGGGGGTGTTGCTGTAATGCTGAATGCGACACTCGCGCAATCCCGCGACCGCCGAACCGAGCTCGCCATCGACGTGCAAGGTCAATAGGTCGTCGCGTCGAACGCGCGTGCACCAGGACGAGTTGAAATTGACTACGATCTCGCCATCCGGACCGTCTATTTCAAACATCGCGTAGGCCGCGTCGTCGGCCGTGCAATTGTAGGGCTTGCCGTATTCGTCGATACGCTCCTTGATGTGCGTCGCCCCACGGCAATTGACCGACTTTACTGGGCCGAACAGATTGTCCAGCACGTAACGCCAGTGGCAAAGCATGTCGATAATCATGCCCCCGCCATCTTCCTTCCGATAGTTCCAAGAAGGCCGCTGAGCGGGAACAGTATCCCCTTCGAAAACCCAGTATCCAAAATCTCCCGTTACCGAGAAGATGCGACCCAAGTAGCCTTTTTCGATCGCCCGCTGCAGCTTTACCAAGCCAGGCAGCCAAAGCTTGTCCTGAACGACGCCATTCTTGACGCCTGTCTCTTGGCAGAAATGGTAGAGATCCAAAGCCGTCTTCGTATCGACTGCCGTTGGCTTTTCGCAATAAACGTGCTTGCCGGCGGTCGCTGCCGCCTTCACGGCATCCGCCCGGCGCAAAGTGCTTTGGGCATCGAAATAGACACTGAATTCCGGATCGGACATGACGCTGTCCAGATCGGTCGTCCACCGCTCAACTCCAGAGCGAGCAGACAGATTGCGCAGCTTGGTCTCATTGCGACCGACCAGAATCGGCACGGGCATGATCGTCTCTTCGGGACTCACCCACACGCCGCCTTGCTTGATGATCTCGACGATCGACCGCATCAGATGCTGATTGGTTCCCATGCGCCCAGTGACGCCGTTTAGTATAACACCTAGTTTATGAGTTTTCATTGATTCGTTCGTTAAGGGGTTCTAGGGAGAGCTCAATCGAGAGCGATGTAAGCCGCTTTGATATTGGCCAGATATTCGTCCTGATCCATTGCCCAGTATTTGCTGGAAAAGATTTCTACTTCCTCGTATCCGGAAAATCCTGCTTCGTGAACCCAGCGACGGATTCCCGCGACATCGATCACACCTTCGCCCATCAACCCACGATCATTGAGCATGTCTTCCGGCAGATTCTTCCAATCGCAAATGTGAAAAGAGAAGATTCGATTCTTGGCTCCGGCGATTTTCAATTCCCCCTCGAGCCGATCGTCCCACCACGTGTGGAAGACGTCGACGGTAATTCCCAAATTCGGATGATCGATCGCATCGCAGATCTCATTCGCCTGCGTCATTGTATTCACTGCGCTGCGACTGTCCGCGTACATGGGGTGCAAGGGTTCGATGCCCAGCTTGACCCCCGCGGAGGCCGCGTGATCCAAGGACGCCGCGATCCCGTCGGCGATCTGCTTGCGCGACTCGAACAGGGATTGCCCAGGCGTTGCGCCGCAAACGAGCACCACTAAAGGAGCCCCCATCTCGGAGGCTTCATCGATAATGCGCTTGTTTTCGTCGATAGCCTTGGTTCTGCTCGCTCCTTCGAGAGCGGTGAAGAACCCGCCCCTAACGTAACAGACTACGTCTACTCCCTCGCCGCGAATCATATCGCCCGTCGCCTTGAGGCTGTCGCCAGCCGCCGCGGCGGCGTCCTGCCAGACAGAGATGCCGCTCACTCCAGCAGCCGCGTACTTCGCGGCCGCTTCGCGAAGCCCCCAAGGCTTCGTAGTGATGCTGTGAATGCAAAGTTTCGATAGATCCGACATGACCCTATCCTTTCAAGCAACCGTAGAACGTATACGGAGCGTCCTCCCGAATGATTCGCTGAACCGTCAATGCCAGCTCGCGGATGTGATAGTCTCCCCATTGGCTCGATTCGCCGCAGGCGATCTTCTGCCCTTCCGGAACATTGTCCCAGCCATTCGGTTCATGGTAAATGGAATGCAGTAGAATTCCCTGGTGCGCGTCGTCTTCGCTTAGATAGGGCGACGCCAGAAGCGATCGCAAGCTGGTCAGCCCCGCTTGCCAATAACGGGCTCCCTCCTCGGACTCCCTTCCCAAGTACTGGCCTAAACGAATCAGCCCTTGAGCGCCAATCGCGGCCGCCGTGCTGTCTATGGGCTCCCAATCGTTGCAAGGATCCGATTCTCGACTGCGCCAATCGCCGAGACGATGCAAGTTCGGCGCTCCGCCGTCCCAGTAGGGTACGCCATCGATTGGCGTATTCTCGATAAACCAATCGCAAGTCGCTCGCGCCGCTTTGAGGCAGGTCGCCTTGATTTCGTCCGCCCCCCCGAATGCATCGAGTTCGGCTCCATCCAAGGTTTCCAAAAATTCCAACTCCTCCGCAAAACCGACCATCGCCCAAGCCAAACCACGCGTCCAAGTAGTAAAGCCGCTGAAGCCCTGCTGGGCGTTCGGGCAACGGAAGCGTCCGTCGTTGGTGTTGAACACGCTCTCGTGAGCCGTTCGTCCCCACTCGTCGTACTTATCGCGTCCTTCTCCGTAGAACACGCTGTACTTCGCGGTCGACTTGATGTGGTCCAGGGCCCTGCCAAGCAAGCTGATCGGCGAATCGTTCTCGCCCATCAGAACATGGCCCAAGGCATGGGCAACCATGACAATCCGGCAGCTTCGTATCGTATCCACGAACAAACTATGCGGGCCGTTGAACGAGTAGATGTATCCGCCTCCATCATGCGTCGTCGTCCAGCGGCTCGCTTGCACCGCGCCCGAAACCTTCAAAGCCAGCTCGCAAAAATCCTTTTCCGACTGCGGGCCTTCGATCTTGCCTTCATTCAACAGTCGCAGCCAATTCCCGTAACAGCTCAAGTTGTTAAAGCCATGATCATGAACGCCCACGTGGCTTACGTGCGTAGCCATGCGCTCGACGGTCTTGCGCTTTCCCAAGTCCAAAAAGCGCTCGTCCCCTGTCGCGTCGAACTGCAAGAATGCCGAGCCGTAAACGAAGCCTTCGGTCCATTCCGTCCAACCACGGGTCGAATACTTTCCGTCGACCGTAAATACGGGCGAGCCTTGCGAAGAGTCGTACTCCGTTTCGATCAGGTCGATCTTGCGACCGGATAGCTCCCAAAAGCGCTCCAAGGAGCCGCTCAACGAATCAGGTGTAATTGCAGTGTCGATGCGCATAAAAATTAGTAACGTTTGTCTTTACGGATGTGTACGATGAGAAACTGGCAGTCTTCGATAGCCTCGTAGCTATGTTCCTGAATCGCATCGAATTGAATGCTTTGCCCCTCGGATAGCGCATGCGTTTCCTGGGGCAGGTTTAGTTTGAGCTTACCCTTGAGCGCCCAGCAAATTTCATGATCGTCGTGATGAATCTCCGGCTTCGAAATAGACGCGCCCGCCAAGGCCTCGCCCAGAATGCAATTCGCATTGGCGTAGCGAACCGCCCGAAAGAGAAACCCGTCCGCCTCGTAGAATTCCGACTCCTTGCGATTCGACAATGGCGCTTCCGCCAAGGTAAGCAAATCCGTCGCCCGCATCCCGAAGACCCGCCCTATCTTATGCAAGGTCTCTACTTCAGCCTGCGTCTGGTTCCGCTCTAGCTTCGAAATCACCGCAATCGACACGCCACTCGCTTCCGATAAAGCGCTTAACGTCATCTCAGAACGCTTCCGAATCTCTCGCAAAACCGAGAAATCGAACATCGGCAATCCAGCCGAATCTTCTAATAGCGCCTCTGACATGGCCCCCATTTGTAGCGCCATTATTTTCTTTTTCAAGAAAATTATGCCAAATTTTTATCTTAAACGAAAATATTAGTGGCAATTTGCCCTCGCCCCTCTTCCGAGCCAATCCCCATCGGGTCCGTTCCGACTACTCTTTCGAATCCCACCCTGTCCGACCCTCAAACTCCCGAGATACAAAAAAACGGAGCCGCGTTCCAAAACGCGACCCCGCCCCTTCTAGGAACCTAGAATACTAGAGAATTCTAAGCGAAGTCGTTGACGATCTGCTCGTAGCGTTCCTGCTTGCCGCTTATCTGGGCGGGTTCGCCGCCGGAACTGCCGATCGCGTAGATCTCTTCCAAATTGAGCTCCCCCTTTTCGAAACGGGCCCCTTCGCCCGAATCGAAACTGCGGTAGCGCTCTTTCTTCATCTCGGGGAGCGCGCTGTCCTCGAGGATGCGCTCCGCGGTTAAGGCCGCTCGGGCAAACGCATCCATCCCTGCGATGTGGGCGATGAAAATGTCTTCCAAATCGGTCGAATTGCGACGTGTCTTCGCATCGAAATTCACGCCGCCCCCCTTGAATCCGCCCGTCCTCAGAACCACCAGCATCGCTTCGGTGAGCTCATTCAGGTTCATGGGGAACTGATCGGTGTCCCACCCATTTTGGTAATCGCCGCGATTCGCATCCATGCTGCCGAGCAAACCCGCGTCGGCCGCCATCTGCAGCTCGTGATCGAAGGTGTGGCCCGCCAAGGTCGCGTGGTTCACTTCCACATTCAGAGCGAAGTCGTCGAGCAGGTCGTGCTCCCGCAGGAATCCGATAACGGTTTCGCAGTCGAAGTCATACTGATGCTTAGACGGTTCAGCGGGCTTGGGCTCGATAAAGAACTGGCCCTGGAAGCCTTGCTTGCGAGCATAGTCGCGAGCCATGTGCAGCATACGCGCGAAGTGCTCCTTCTCGCGCTTGGTATCCGTATTGAGCAGGGACATGTAGCCTTCGCGCCCCCCCCAGAACACATAGTTTTCCCCACCCAGAGCGATCGTCGCATCCAGGGCATTCTTCAGTTGAGCACCTGCGTACGCGACTGTGGAAAAGTCCGGATTCGTGGCCGCCCCATTCATGTAGCGCGGATTGCTGAAAAGATTCGCCGTACCCCAAAGCAGCTTCACTCCCGAAGCGGCTTGCTTTTCCTTCGCGTACGCCACGATCGCTTGGAGGTTCGATTCCGACTCGGCGAAACTGGCCCCTTCGTCAACGAGATCGAAGTCGTGAAAGCAATAGTACTCCGTGCCGATCTTAGTGATGAACTCGAACGCGGCATCCATCTTGTATTTCGCCCGACTGACCGCATCGGCGCCATCCGCCCAGGGAAATTCCTTCGTTCCCGGGCCGAAAGGATCATTGCCCGTCCCGCAGAAGGTATGCCAGTAGGCTATAGCGAAACGGAACAATTCCTTCATGGATTTGCCTCCAATTCGCTGGTCGGGATTGTACCACTTGAATGCCAGCGGATTGTCGCTGTCGCGTCCTTCGTAAGCGATCGCGCCTACGCCTGGAAAGTACTCTTTGTCGCCTTTGATAATCGTCATTGCAGTCGTTTTGCTCGTTATTTCGAATAGGGTGCGCAGGTCGCGTACCCAGAGAAAAAAAGGGGAATGCCGCCAGGTCGATTGGACCCATTGACACATTCGCATTATGCCAGACCTCGGGGCCCCGAATCCTTAATCATCGTCCCAAAAACTAGCATTATCGTCTCATCCCGCTTGACCCTTCATTCCGCTCGCGAGATGCTTCGTTCGAAACGGCCCTCCATGACTGGAATTCTAGCGAAAGGCGAAAACTACTTCGAAGATCCCGCCTTCCCCATCACGGCGCGACGGGTCTCCACGAGCTCCGAAAGCGAGCCCTCGCACGAGCACGATCTTACCGAGGTACAGCACGCCCACGATTTCAACGAGCTCGCCATTGTAACCGCGGGAACCGCTCTGCATTGGCTCAACGGCAGCGAGTTCCCCGTCGTCGCAGGCGACGTCTTTCTCCTCCAAGGGAAGCAGGATCATTACTTTTACAAGCGGGATCGTCTGGAGATGGTTAACATCATGTACGACCCGCAGCAGGTCGAGCTTCCGGAAAACCGTCTCCTGAAGATGCCAGGCTATTGCGCCTTGTTTCTCCTCGAACCGGTGTTTCGAAAACAGCATCGCTTCACCAGTCGACTGCATCTGGAGCGGCTGGCCCTCTCTCGGGCCGAACGGATCGCCATGGAAATGGTCGAGGAAGTAAACGGTCGCTCCGATGGCTTCGAGTCCGCTCTGCTGGGCAAGCTAATCGACCTCATGGTCTTCCTTTCCCGCTCCTATCAGAAATCGGAATCGACCAACTCGGCGGCTTTGCTGCGCGTCGGCCAAGTAATAAGCAGCATGGAGCAGGACTGCGCTCGCGACTGGAAGCTCGAGGACTTCATCGCTATTTCCCGACTTTCGCGCAGCCACTTCATCCGCACCTTCGCGAAAGCGACTCGACTATCGCCAATAGAATACCTCATCCAGCTTCGCCTGCAACGAGCGATGTCCCTCCTGAGGCAATCCCGTCTCACCGTATCGCAAATCGCCTTCGAGGTAGGTTTCAACGACAGCAACTACTTCGCTCGTCAGTTCAAGAAGCGCAAAGGCGCTAGTCCGCTCGCCTATCGCAAGTCCTTCGGGGGACAGTCCTAGGGCCCAGCGAGGGGGCGTTTCTCGAAGAGCAACCAGGCTAGACCCGTAGGAAATACGTACGCGTTTCGCAAAGTCATCACTGGGAAATGACGAGTTTCCTTCAATTCGCATGGGGCCGCTAAATCGCCCTGCAGGCCAATCCGAAACAGATGGCTTGATGATTCGCGCGAACCTTCCGCACACCTCTTCTGCGCTTTTTGCCTGCAGCCTGTGCCTGGCCCAACTTACCAGCGGCTCGGGGCTCGAAGTAGCGCCCCAACTGAGCGACGACGAATTTCTCCGATCGTTTAAAACGGCCCAGGCGGCCCCAAGCAACGTCGACCCATCCACGTCTCGACCCAGTCTCGTTCAATTGAGAGCGGCGGCGCTCGAGGCCTTGTCCAAGCAGGATTTAGACGCCTCCCGTCAATCGATCGCGCGATTGCTCGATGCGCTCGAATCGGGCGCCTCCCTCAAGCCAGCTCCAAACGAACGAATCGACGCCCAATTCGAGGTTTCGCTTCGCCTTCTTTCTCGCCTTTCCAAGGCAATCGAATCGAGCCCAGAACGGAAAGCGCTCCAGACGCTTCCCAAACCAGCTGCCCTCATTGCTAGGCTCGACGCTCTCAGGCCCGAACTATTCCTTGCCTCTAAAGACGACTAGCTCGACTTCCAGTCGCGAACGATCGACATCGCCTTTTCGAGAGCCTCGTCTTCGTATCGGAACCCCGGCCAGGTAATCGCAAGCATCAATCCCAGAGGCGAGGCATCGTCCAACCACGTTCCCCAAGCGACAATGCCCTCCTCCGATTCGCCCTGGTTCCAAGCATAGCCCAGCCGCCCAGCGGATTCGATTGCCGCAAGCGTATCCTTCGAACTGTCCTTGGGAATGAGGTCCGGACGCTGAGACAAGACAAGTTTGCCCATAGCCATTCGGTCGATTCGAAAGCTGCGTCCGCCCGGAGGCATCACGCGAATGCGACAATCGGGCTCCTCCCAATGAAGGTGTCGAATCCGTCGCCCTCGCAAGCGACCCAATACCGCCATCTCTCCCACCTCGTCCGCAATGCGCCGCAGCAAGGGCTTATGTCGAGCTACCACCTGCTCGTCCTCCCCCTCCAAACGCCACTCTCGAAATTTCGATGTCACCCGATATCGACGCGCCGCGCTCCGGTCCACCAGCCCGTAGTGCATCAAGCTATCCAGCATTCTCAGAATGCTCGTCCGCGGCAGCCTCAAGTCCTCCACAAGCTCCCCAATGCTCGCCCCATCCACCCCTCGAGCGCTCAGCAAGCCGAGAAGATCCAAAGCCTTGAAAAGGGAAGTAGCGAGATTGCGGGATTCGTTTGACATCAAGTGAAGTGTTCTCAATCTGTCAGTTATTATGATTCTTATGTCAATATAACTGACAAATTTATATTATGTTTCCCCAAACTCTCCACCAGAAAATAACCCGTTCCGGCGTCGTAGCCGTTCTGGTTATCGATGACGCCTCCAACGCCGTCCCGCTCGCCCAGGCTCTCCTGAGAGGCGGCATTGACGCGATGGAACTGACCTTGCGCACAGACGCTGCAATCGACTCCTTGAAAGCAATTCGCGACGCAGTTCCGGAAATGCTAGCGGGGATCGGAACGATTCTAACGACTCAGCAAGTCGACGAAGTCGTCGCTGCCAACGCTGCATTTGGAGTCGCTCCGGGTCTGAATCGGCGCGTCGTCGAATACGCCCAGGACAAGGGGCTGCCCTTTGGCCCCGGCATCGCCACGCCGAGCGACATCGAGCAAGGGCTCGAAATGGGCTGCCATACCCTCAAGTACTTCCCTGCTGAAACGGCTGGCGGCCTGCCCCATTTAAAGAATATGGCCGCTCCCTATCAGCATTTGGGCATCGATTTCATTCCGCTCGGCGGCTTGAACGCCCATAACATGAGCGACTACCTGAGCTCGCCACTCATTGCGGCCATTGGTGGTTCCTGGATTGCCAAGCGCGATGCGATCGCTGCCCAGGACTGGGAAATCATCGAAGCCAACGCCCGACAAGCCCGACAAAACGCCGACGCCGCCAGAGGCTAGCTCGCGGTCGATTCGTCGAACCCCACGCCTCGCCAACAAACCCCTTAACGCGAACTTCGCAGTTTATCCAATCGTTCACCTATCCTCATGAAAACCATCGTTACTTTCGGAGAAATCATGGGCCGTCTATGCCCGAGCGGATTCAACCGCTTCCGTCAAAGCCTGCCCGGCGACCTCAATCTCACGTTCGCGGGAGCCGAGGCTAATGTAGCCGCCTCCATCGCGATGTTGGGAGGCAATGCGCGCTACGTCACCGCCATCCCCAACAACGATATCACTCAAGCCTGCTTGTCAAAGCTGCGAGGGCTCAAAGTAGAAACATCGGATGTTGTATTGACGGACCAAGGACGCCTGGGGCTCTACTTCGTCGAAGCCGGGGCCAATCAGCGGCCCAGCCGCGTCATCTACGATCGCGACCACTCGTCCATTAGCCTCACGCCCCCTTCCGCCTATGATTGGGAAACCATTTTCGCCGATGCCGACTGGTTTCACACCACCGGAATCACCCCTGCATTGTCGGAAACCTCGGCGGAAGCGACCATCGAATCCGTCAAGCGAGCGAAAGCCGCCGGCTTGACCGTTTCCTGCGATCTCAATTTCCGCAAGAAGCTCTGGAACTGGAACCCCACCCTCCCGCCAAGCGATCTCGCGGGAGAAACCATGCAGCGAATTCTTCCCTACGTCGATCTGGTCATCGGCAACGAAGAAGACGCTTCCGATGTACTCGGCATTAACGCCGAGAATACCGACGTCCACGCCGGCCACATTGACGCGAGCAAGTACACCGCAGTCGCTCGCGAAATCGTCGCCCAATTTCCAAACGTATCCAAAGTTGCCATCACCCTGCGCGAAAGCATATCCGCGTCGCACAACAACTGGGGAGCGATGCTCTTCGACGCCCGAGCGGACTTCGCCTACTTTGCCCCCAACTCCGGCAACGATTACCAACCCTACGAGATCCGCAATATCGTCGATCGCGTAGGCGGTGGCGATTCCTTCGGAGCCGGCCTCATCTTCGCTCTGACCACGCCGGACCTGCAAGAGTCGCAAACCGCCATCTCATTCGCCGTCGCCGCATCCTGTCTCGCCCACTCGATCTACGGCGATTTCAATTTCTCGACCCGCGCCGAAGTCGAAGCCTTGCTCAAGAGCGGCGGATCCGGGCGGGTCGTTCGCTAGGCAGCGCCTAGGATTCGCTCCCCAAGTCTCTTTAGGGCGCGACCATCATTGGTCTTGCCGTACCGGGGGCGCCTTGGTTTCGTAGACGACTTTCCGTTTTCGGACCTCGCCTTCATGAATCAACCGCCACTGGAAAACGACTCGCTATCTCGCTTTCTTTCCGACAACCGCATCGCCAATGCGGGCCAATTGCTTTTCGATTGTATCCCGGGATTGCTCTTTTTCGTGAAGGACGCGGATCGCCACTTCGTCTATATCAATCAAGAGCTCGCCGACTTCATGGGACTCGATAGCAAGGAGGAAATCGTAGGGCGGCCTGATTCCGACTTTTTCGCGGACGATATCGAACAAAGCTATGCTGCGGACGATCGACGCGTCATCGAAGAGGGCTATGTCGTCAAAAACAAGGTCGAGCTCATCACGACCTCTCAACGCCTCATCCAGTGGCACATTACAAATAAAGTGCCGCTTTACTCCCAGTCCGGCGCAATATGCGGATTGGCTGGAATCACGCGAAAATTCGAAGGCAATACCAGCGCCCTGCACCACTCCGCCCTCAGCCGCGCCATAGACTATATCGCAGAGAACTATCCGCGGGAAATCAAGCTCGCCCAAATGGCCAAGCAATGCGGCCTTTCTCTCAGCGCCTTCGAGCGCCACTTCAAGAAGAGCTTCCATCTCACGCCTATCCAATACCTCAACCGCTACCGCATCCAGCAGGCCTGCGCCTCGCTCAGCCAAAGCGACAAGCCCATCTCCGCAATCGCCATGGACTGCGGATTCTACGACCAGAGCCACTTCACCCGATCCTTCCTCCGCGTCCTCCACACGACTCCCGCGGCCTACCGCAAACGCTACACCTGACCCCTCTTCGCCCGTCTCCGCTCTCTCCCCGCCCCTGGCCCCCATATGCCGGTTTCGTACTAATCATTGCGAAGATCCTCCTAGCCCGCAAACACCCCTTTCCCCCATAATCAGACGCGAACGCCGCGATCACGCAAAAACCCTTCGGAAACAGGCAACGTTCAAAATATGCAAAGCCATTGGAACAGCAAAGACGCCCGAAGCCTCGGGGACGACCCGCGCGAGACAAGAGTCTACGCTTCTGGCCTTCTCGCGAACGCCGGTCCTGCGATCGCCGCCTTTTCTACCGTCAAGATTGAAGCGCGTTCCCTCCGCGACGAAGTCCATACCCAGCTCTACGCCAGCGCGGGCGATTCGATCGTCCTCCTGGAAGAGACCGCCGCGCTCCCCCCGGAGGCCCGCCTCCACGCCGCGATCCCTGCTCGCTTCGTCGATGGAGTTCGCTCTGCCGCCCTTATCGCCTTGGCCAACCACTCGGAAGCGGAATCGCTTGCCCAAACCGTATTCGGCGATCGGGTAGCGATCGTTCCCTTCCAAGCTCAAGCGCGCGATCAGGCCCGCTTGATCCGCGAGTCCAATATTGGACGCTCGGGCGCCTTGCTCGTTCCAGGGACCGGACTGTTGAGCTTCAGCGACGATGCCAGGACTGCGTACGAACAAGCGCTCGAGCTTCAGGAGCTGGCCTCCGGCTTTCTGGCTAAGAAGGCCGATTCCTCCTCCGATGAGAACGTGGCCGAGCTCGACCCTCGAGAATTTGCCCGACTTCGCAAAACCGTATCCAGCAAATCTGGACAGGCAGTTGTCGCGAAATGGGACGCCTCCGCAGCCGCTATGGCGGCGGCTTCCATGGACACGCTCAGCCTAAGCGTATACGCGACCGATGGCGATCACGAGGAAACGCTTCCAGACGAAACCGACATCCAACGCGTTCTTTGGGAGGGACAGGGGGTCTTTTCCTTCGGGACCTCGAAAGCGACCGCCGAACGCATTGCCCAAGATACTCGACTCACGTGCCAAGCCATGGAGCTGGCCAACGGCGCCGGAGGCTGGAATCCCGCGGTCGACGATCCGTTCGCCCAATCGGCTCTCGGCACTCAGTCGCCCGGACCCCTGCAAGGCCAAATCGCCCTCGTATCCGGCTCGGCCGCAGGTATCGGACTCGCTACAGCGACCACCTTAGCCGAAGCGGGGGCCACGGTAATCGGAGCTGACATCAATCCGGAAATTGGATCGATCATGGACCATATCGGCGCGTTAGGCGTCACTGTCGATCTCACTCAGGAGTCCCAAATCGAAGCGCTCATAAATCGCATCGTCCTCGATTACGGCGGCCTAGACATCGTGGTTTCCAATGCTGGGATCTTCACTGCCGGCGCCTATCTGGAAGACATGGAACCAAGCAATTGGGAACGCAGCATGGCCGTCAACCTGACCAGCCACCAAGTCCTGATGAAGCATGCCATCCCCTTCGTAAAGGAAGGCATCAACCCGTCCATAATTTTTATCGGCTCGCGCAACGTCAACGCCCCTGGCGCCGGAGCCGCTAGCTACTCCTGCGCGAAAGCGGGCCTGACCCAGCTCTGCCGCGTCGCCGCGCTCGAGCTCGCTCCCGAGGGCGTGCGCGTCAATATCATCCATCCCGACGCCGTGTTCGATACCAAGCTATGGACCCAGGAAGCGCTTGAGCGCTCCGCGGAACGTTACGGCCTCACCGTTGAACAATATAAGAAGCGCAACCTCATGAAGACCGAAATCACCTCTCGCAGCGTAGGTCACTCTGTCGTCGCGCTCGCTTCTCAGGCATTCGCCAAGACCACCGGAGCGCAGATTCCAGTCGACGGCGGCAACGATCGAATCATTTGAATTTCAACCCGCAAATTGCGCTAATAGAGACGAACCCATAATTGCGTTATCCACCAAGCCCTATTTGCTTACGGATTCAGATGGCCTTGCGGGCCAATGCAACGGATCCGCAGGCTCCCCTTTTCCCCTTAGTACAAAATGAAAAAGCTACTTAACGATCCCCTCAAAGCGGCAAGCGAACTGGTTGACGGATTGGTCGACTACTACAATGGCGACGTCGTCCAAGTAAGTCCGGGCGCCATCGCCATGACCGATATAGCCGACGACAAAGTCGCTCTTCTCGTCGGAGGAGGTACGGGCCACGAGCCGATCTACCATGGACTCGTCGGGAAAGGCATGGCCGATGGAGCGGCTTGCGGCGATATTTTCGCGGCGCCCCCTCCCAATGTGATTCTCGACACCGCCCGCGCGATGAACAAGGGAAATGGCGTTCTCTTTCTCTACGGCAACTACGCGGGCGACGTGATGAATTTCAAAATCGGCGCTCAGCTTGCCGCAGCCGAAGGCATTCAAGTTGAAACGGTCCTCATCTGGGACGATGTCGCTTCGGCGCCGCCGACCGAAAAAGACAAGCGTCGCGGCATCGCCGGCCTCATTCCCATCGTCAAGATGGCGGGAGCCGCCGCCGACAAAGCCCAGAATCTCGACGAGCTCGTAGAGCTGGTTACGAACGCTCGCGACAACACCCGCTCCGTAGGCGTTGCCATGGCCCCCGGCGCTATTCCCGCTACCGGCAAGCCTACCTTCGAGCTAGACGAAGATTCCATCGGCATCGGCATGGGCATCCACGGGGAACAAGGCGTGGGTATCGAGAAGATGACGACGGCGGACGCCCTCGCGGAAAAAATGCTCGATCTCGTCCTTGCGGACGATCTTTCCTTCGGCGAAGGCGACGAAGCGCTGGTCCTCATCAATAGCCTTGGCTCTACCACCATGATGGAATGTCTCATCGTACTGAAGAAGGTGAAGGCCCTGCTTTCTGAAAAAGGCATCGCCATCTACGACGTCATCCTCGGTCCATTGGTCACCTGCCAGGAAATGGCCGGCATCTCGCTTAGCCTGACCAAAATGAACGACACCCTGAAACCGCTTTGGGACGCGCCTTGCTCCTCTCTCGGCTACTCGAAGTTATAGAAATTCCAGCGGCTGGGATGCGTGTCCCAAGCTGACCGCAGCGAACCACCTGCGATCGCTTGAAAGTCAGCGACCCGACCAATCCGTTATCTCCAAACGCCACCAAAATGAGCTCTCAGACCCTTAGCCCTAACGACATTAAAACGATGATGCTCGCCGTATCGGACAAGATCATCCAAAGCGAAGAACTGCTTTCCGAAGCGGATCGTCGACTCGGCGATGGCGACCACGGCCTCGGCATGCAACGAGGCTTCACCGCCGCCAAAGCCCAACTGGAAGGACTTGAACCGACCACCGCGGGACAAGTCTTCACCACTACCGGGATGGCTCTGATGGCATCCATGGGCGGCGCTTCCGGCGCGGTCATGGGCATGCTCTACCAAAGCGGCGGCGCTGCCTTGGGGACCGCGGAATCGCTAGACGCCGCCGGTGTCGGCAGCTTTCTCGATGCCGCCTATGACGGCGTCACCAACCTGGGCGGGGCCAAGCCCGGCGATAAGACGATGGTCGACGCTCTGGCAGGCGCTCGCGAGGCCGTCGCCAGCAGCGGCTCGGAATCGGTTTCCGAAGCCCTCGCCGCCGCCGCTAGCGGAGCCACCGCAGGCATGGAGGCCACCGAGGCCATGATCGCCACCATGGGACGGGCGAAGACCCTCGGCGAAAAATCAATCGGACACCCGGACCCAGGCTCCATCTCAGTATCCATAATGTTCCAAACCATGAGCGCGTTCGCCGCTTAGGAAACCACTCACCCTTTAAATCGAAAATTCAAATATAGAATCAACATGGCAGATCTAGACGATATTAGAGATGGCGACAACTTCGGGCTGAATACGCCCGCCGATACCAACGCCTTTTACCTCAAAGGAATCAACAGCTCCGACTGGGGCATAAAGAACCGCATGTCCCGCATTTTCAATCGCAAGTCGGGACGCACGGTCATGCTGGCCTTCGACCACGGCTTCCTCATGGGACCGACTTCGGGTCTCGAGCGCATCGACCTCAACATCGCCCCGCTGGCCGAACACGCGGATTGCCTCATGGGCACCCGCGGCATGATCCGCTCCTGCATTCCTGCTGACAATACCAAGCCTGTCTGTCTGCGCACGGATACCGGCACGACCATCCTCACCGAGATGAACCACAACGTTCTGATCGACGAAGCGGAAGCGATCAGCATGAACGCATCCGCCATGGCAGCGATGATCGCCGTCGGCGATGCTGCCACAGAAGCCTCTACCATTGCCAACATCAGTCGCTTGGTGGATATAGGGCAGAAGTACAGTATCCCGGTCATGGGCGTCACAGCTGTAGGCAAAGACATGACCCGCGACTCCCGCTACTTCGGCCTGGCCGCCCGCGTTTGCGCCGAAAACGGAGCCAGCATCGTCAAGACCTACTATACCGAAGGCTTCGAAAACGTCGTCGCCGCCACGCCTGTTCCCGTCGTCATCGCCGGCGGCAAGAAGCTGCCGGAGCTTGAAGCGCTCGAGCTCGCCTACAACGCCATTCAATGCGGGGCAGCCGGTGTCGACATGGGACGGAATGTGTTCCAGTCCGAAGCGCCGCTCGCCATGATCAAAGCCGTCGCCGGCGTCGTGCACGACGGATTGAAGCCCGCCGAAGGCCTCGAGCTCTTCAACGACCTCAAGAACAGCTAAGCCACGTTAGCGAAGCGAATTTTTCAAGGGTCGGACGCTAACGCGTTCGGCCCTTTTCGTTTTCATGCCCCGCGCTCGCTATCGAGATACGCGTCAACCAAAGCGTTATTTCAGCGCGACTCCGCCAAATCAAAAAACACGATATCCGACGGGTTGCCCACAGGGGTGTAGTGACCTGTGAACAACAAATTGCCCGAGTCGCGATCGACTCGAAATGCCGCGATATTGTCAGCCCGCTGATTGCAGGAGTAGAGAAATCGATTGCTCGGATCGAAGTTGAAGCTACGCGGATAATTGCCGCGCGTCCACTCGTCGGCCACCCACGACAATTCGCCATCTTCGCCCACTTCGAAAATGCCAATGCTATCGTGCAGACGATTGCCCACGTATATAAAGCGTCCATCTTCGGAAACGCGAATGCCAGAGCAGAAATTGCTCCCCGCGTATCCTGGCGGCAGGCTGGAGATCGTCTGCCGCTCGCTCAGCCTACCCCTTTCCCCATCGTAGTCGAAAAGAACGACCGTCGAGCCCTCCTCTTGAAGCGAATACAACCACGGTCGATTCGGATGAAAGTGAAAGTGTCGCGGACCATCCCCCGGAGGCAGCATCGTTGCATGAGGATCGTTGGGACTCAAAAGTCCGTCGTCGGAACCGAATTTCCAAACGAATATTCGGTCCAATCCCAAATCGACATGTAAAACGAATCGCCCCGATGGATCCGACTCGATCATATGAGCGTGAACTTGGTCGTGACCGCTAAAAGCGAAACTGCCCGGAGGAGCATTCGTCGCAACCGTCGGTCCCACTTGCCCAGAGTCCTTTTCCACATCCGTCGCCTCACCCAAACGACCATCGGCCAGGATCGGCAATACCGCGATCGA
>CBFHHM010000009.1:79912-129461 GCA_965655705.1 Candidatus Pelagisphaera sp. | reverse complement strand
TACTTGCCCAGAGTCCTTTTCCACATCCGTCGCCTCACCCAAACGACCATCGGCCAGGATCGGCAATACCGCGATCGAACCGCCAAAATAATTCGCTACCAATACATACTTGCCTGACGGATGCACGCTGAGATGAGCCAGTCCCTTGCCGCCGGAATTTACCGAGTTAAGCAGGGTTAAACTCCCATCATCCGGGTCGACCGAGAAGGCGCTCACCGAACCGGCTTCGTTTTCCCCGATCCGCTCCGTTTCATTCGCCGAATACAATCGGGTCCGATCGCCATTAAACGCCAAAGCGCTCGGGCTATTGCCCATCTCATATACCTCGCGAGCCACCAATGCTCCGGTTTCCCTATCGACCTCGAATAGGTGAATGCCACGCCCATTGCCTTCCGGCAGGTCCACCTACGTGGGCAGCATGTTTTGCAGCGGAGAAGCATAGGTTCCGACATAGGCGACCAGAGGTCCCTCTGCATCGGCCGAGCTCTCGCCGAAGGCGGAAAACGCCAAGGCCGCGACAGCTATTTGCTTTGAAAACGGAAGGGAGAGAAAACGCAGGGTGTTCATGCAAAAAAAGAAGGTTTCCATCCTGAATACGCCCCATCGGGCACGCAAGCGCCGAGACGGGGTAATGGCGCTTGCCCTTCCGAGGCGTCCTCTTCTATAAGACAATGCGCAATGAGATATCCCGCTGCCCGATTCGCCTGCCTGCTGTCATTCCGCCTAACGCTTTCCTCGGTCGTCGAATCAAGCGACCCGGAAACCGACCGCGAGCCCATCCAGTAGAATTGGCAGCCTTGCTAGACGATTCCCTGAACGACAAAAACAGTCCAACCGCCAAGGCATAGGGATCCCACTGAAGCCCCTCCTCCTAAACCCAAAGCGCAATGAACTCCCTCAGCGACGTACGCCACAGTTGGAATCGGTTCGCGGAAAGCGATGCGATGACCGCTGTCATGACCGGAGAAGACTGGGACGAAGCGGCGTTCTATCAAACTGGCCTGGACGATATCGACTCGCTCATGAAAGAGGTCGAGCGGGTGTACCCAGAGTTTAAGCGCGGATCCGCATTCGACTTCGGCTGCGGTCTCGGGCGACTTTCCTTGGGCCTCGCCCGACATTTCGATTCCGTCACCGGGGTCGACATTTCCACCCGAATGATCGAGCGAGCCGCCGCCAACCCAAGGACTCCCAGCAATGCCCATTTCACGCTCAATGAAGGCGAGCGACTCGAAGAATTCGATACCGACGCATTCGATTTCGTCCTTAGCCTCATCGTGTTGCAGCACATTCCCCGCAAATTCATCAAAGGCTATCTCGAGGAATTTCTCCGTATCGCCGAGCCGGGAGGACTGGTCGTCTTCCAGCTTCCCACGCGCAAACGCAAACGCCGTAAACCCAAGCTCGAACTTTGGAAGGACAAGCCCCTCAGATGGGACGATCCGCCATTCCCCAAGCTATGCTATCGAGCGGCGTTTCGACTCTTCCGTTGGATTCCTCGTCGGATCGTTCACGCTATTCACGTCAGCGAAACCTGGAACGCCCTCTTCTATGCATGGCAAAGCCGAAAGGGAAATGCCGTCATGCAAATGAACACCATCCGCATCCCTCGCCTCAAGCGAATGATCGACGATGCGGGTGGCGAAATCCTTGAAGTCGCGGAAGACTCTCGGGCGGGAGACGAATACGATAGTCATACATTCTACGTTACGAAACGCCGCAACCCTGCGGGACCCATATAAGTCGCTTCGAAAGGCGCGATACCCGCCGAACGTCAATTCGGGATTGAGGAGCGCCGCCAATTCGATAGTATCGCCTTCAATTACCTTCAAACGCCACGCGCTCCCGCCAAAAGAATTTCAGTTCAACCCAGCTGACGGACCAATTCGCTCGTCACAATTCACGACCACCCATTCCAATGCGTAAACTAACCGCCCTCTCTCTCCTTTGCCTGCTCTCCAGCGGCGTCGCCCTCTTAGGGCAAAGTCGAATCGGCACCGGACCGATCAAGGAACTCTACGTCCAATACTGCGCCTCTTGCCACGGCGAGAACATGGAAGGGGGACAAGGCAGCTCCCTCATCGATGATATTTGGAAGTACGGCGGGTCGGACGCGGACATCGCGAAAATCATTCGCGAAGGCGTTCCCGAGATGGGCATGGTCCCTTGGAAAGGCGTCCTTTCCGAGGAACAGATTCGCGGGCTCATCATCTTCATGCGGGAGCAGAAGCACTTGGCGGAAACCACCGACCTACTCGAAAAAGCAAAACCGCTCGGCGGCGTGTTCTCGACCGAACACCACAATTTCCGTTTGGAGACCGTGGCTGAGATCGACGACGTCGTCTGGTCGATCGCCTTCCTGCCCGACGAGTCGATTCTCTTTACCCAGCGCAGCGGCACGCTCTGGCATCTCAAAGACGGGAACAAGACGGAGATTTCCGGAACGCCCGCGGTTCGGGCCGTCGGCCAAGGCGGATTGCTCGAAGTCGCCCCCCATCCGGACTACGCGAAAAACGGATGGATCTACCTGTCCTTCAGCCAGGATGCCGGAGCGAAGGTCGACGGCAAGGAAGCTTCCATGACCGCCGTCGTGCGAGGCAAGATCAAGAACGGCCAATGGGTCGATCAGGAAGACATTTTCATCGTCCCTCCGAAATTCCATACCACCAAGGGCGGACACTACGGATCGCGCTTCGTATTCAAGGATGGATACCTTTTCTTCAGCATCGGCGAACGCCAGGAAAGCGATCCCGCGCAGGACCTAACCGTGCCGCACGGGAAGATCCACCGCATCTATGACGACGGACGCATTCCCAGGGACAATCCCTTCTACAAGACGAAAAACGCCTTCCAGAGCATCTGGTGCTACGGCAACCGCAACCCGCAGGGACTCGACCTGCATCCGCTCACCGGCGACTTGTGGGAGACCGAGCACGGACCGCGCGGGGGCGACGAGCTAAACCTCATCCGGCCGGGCCTCAATTACGGCTGGCCTGTCATTACTTATGGCATGAACTACGACGGAACGCCTTGGACCAAATTCACCCATATGGATGGTATGGAGCAACCCGTTCACTACTGGCTTCCCTCCATCGCTACCGCTGGCATCGATTTCTATGAAGGGGAGGCCTTCCCTGAATGGAAATACGATCTCCTGGCAACCGGGATGTCTGCCGAAGAGCTCCAGCGCATTACCATTGTCGATCGGAAAGTCGTATCCGTGGAAACGATTCTAAAGAAGCAGGGTCGCCTACGCGACGTGGCCACCGGACCGGACGGCTCGATCTATGTCGCCTTGAATACCCGCCTTCCGACCAAAGGCGTCAAGGGAACCCTCCAACGACTCGTGCCCGTCGGAGAGCCTGAGTGGACCAGCCTCTTCAACGGCAAAAGCCTAAACGGCTGGGAAACTCTGGACGGCGAATCCACCGTACTGGTCGACGACGGAGCAATGGTCGGCTTCCATCAGGACACCGGGCCCCATACCATTCTTGCCACGAAGAAGCATTTCTCAGACTTCATTTTCGAAGTCGATGTCAAGGTCGTCGGCGACCTGAATTCCGGGATCGTGCTGCGCGGCAACCAGGATCCGAATACCAAGAACGGTCGCGTGCATGGCTACCAAATGGAAATCGACCAATCGGAGCGTCAATGGACCGGCGGCATCTACGAGGAGCTTGGTCGCAAGTGGCTCTACTCGCTCGAAGGCAAAGCCGAGGCCCAATCGGCGTACAACCAGTCCGACTGGAACCACTATCGCGTCGAAGCGATCGGCGACCACTTCCGCATCTGGGTCAATGGGGAGCCAACCCTCCACATGATCGACGCCAAGACTGCAAAAGGCTTCATCGGCTTTCAGATCCACAGCTTGCCCAAGACCGGTGGGGGCGGATCCGTATCGATCCGCAATGCTCGCATCATCGCCCGCAACGCTGGCGACCACATCAAGAGCATCGACATCCCTTCCCTGACGATCGAATAGCCGTACCTCCAAGCGGGAGCGGCCGATCTCCGAACAGCCGTCTCCTTAACGCCTATCGACTGCGTCCACTGGCCACAATCTCCAGGGCTTGGCGTTCCAAGGTCTGGGCAATCTCAGGAAACTCGCGAATCCGGTCGGTGGTCTCGCTTAGGTCGTCCGCGAGGTTGAACAGCTGATACGGCCGATGGAATCGTTTGCCCGACGGTTTCTCGCGACCGCCCGATCCGTTGCCCATCACCAGTTTCCAATCGCCATCGCGGATCGCGAACATGGCCCCGCCCGAATGATGGATCACCGGGGCGCGCTTGAAGCGTTTCGAATCGCCTAGAAATAACGGCGAGAAATCGAAGCTATCCTGGGCCGCCACTTTGGAAGATGGCAGTGGAGCGCCCGCAACCGAGAGAGCCGTAGCGAAAAAATCCGTGTGGGTAATCGTCCGCCCGCTCGAGCTGCCCGCCTGAATCGCGCCCTTCCAACGAACGAGGAAGGGCACGCGATGTCCCGCCTCCCAAATATCCGCTTTCGTGCCGCGCAGGACTCCATTGGCCCGGTGATGTCTCTCGTAGTAGCCTTGTATCGAATGATCGCTTACATGGTCCGGATCGTCGGGGTCTCCATAGCGATACATGTAGGAACCATTGTCGCTGGTGTAGATGACGAGCGTGTTCTCGGCGATGCCCGCCTCGTCGATAGCGTCGATCACCTTGCCGACCGTCTCGTCCACCTGCATCACAAAGTCGCCATAGGGCCCCAATCCGCTTTTTCCGACGAATCGCGGATGCGGCAAAGCGGGCTTGTGCGGCGCCGTCAGCGGGAAGTAGAGAAAGAACGGCGCATCGCCCTGGGCATGCCGCTCGACATAGGCCGCCGCCTCGTCCCCGAGGCGATCCAGACAGTCGACGATGGAAAAGTCCGAGCCCAATTCCCCCTTGCGCAAGAAGGCGGGAAACTTCCGAGCCTCTTGAACCCGGTTCGGCGCGCCCGTGATTTCATGTCCTTCGATGTAAATATAAGGCGGAAAATCCAAGGACGCGGGAATGACCAGCGAGTAATCGAAGCCGACATCGATCGGCGAATAAGTGAGCGGCTTATCCCAATCCCACTCCCCATTCGTTTTCTGGAAGCCCAGTCCGAGATGCCACTTGCCCACAATTCCTGTCGTATACCCTGCCTTCCGCAAGGCCGACGCCACCGTTTCGCGATCGGTCTCGATGAGCGGCTCTCCGTATCCGTTGAGCACGCCGCGGGTCAGCGAGCTGCGCCAGCAGTAACGTCCTGTCATCACCCCATAGCGAGTGGGCGTGCAAACCGCCGACGGCGAATGGGCATCCGTGAAGGTCATGCCTTCGCCTGCCAACTGGTCGAGGTACGGCGTCGGAATCGTCGAATCGGGATTCAAGGCCTGTATGTCGCCCGAGCCCATGTCGTCCGCCATGATGAAGACAATATTCGGCTTCGCCTGGGCCGCCATTGCGACGAGGCAGCCGAAGAGAAGGGGTACGCTTGTTTTGAGGGATCGGTTCATAATGGGATAGTGGGAACAGTAAAAGACAGTCATCGCTCCTTGGCCAGTCGCTAGTGTCTCGCTCGGCGAGCCAATAGGTTCCGGCTCTTCTGAAACAAGAATTTTTCGCCCACAGATCTTCTCGGATGAATTAGATGAAATTCTTGGTAGCTCGGCGCTTTAGCCTGAATATTATTTTGTCTCATCCCGCTGAAACCAGCCCGCAGGATACTCTGCTCCGCCAGAAATAGGCTTGGGACAGTCCCGCCAACGACCTTACTGGGACCGCCAAGCGGGCCAACCTATTAGTTCGCGGAACAGCCTAGCGAAGCGATGACAATTACCATTCCAAACGCTCGTCTCCCGGCTCGAGCGCCCCGACCGGCCGAACGCCGCTGCCTTCGATCTTGGTCAGTTTGTCCCCCAGCTCCTTGCGGTACATCTCGGCCACTTTCGAAAGTTCGGCGTACACTTCTGGATACTGCTCGATCACGTTCGTCGTTTCGCCCGGATCGCTGCGACGATCGTACAAGGCCAGCTCGGCCCTGTTCGCGTCATACTTTACCGGCAGTCCACCCGTCCCTCCAGGACGCCCATTGAGAGAGTTGTACTTGTGAGGAAAGACGAGCTTCCAATTCGCGCTCCGCACGCCTTGCAGCTCGCTGTGATGGTAGTGCGGAAAATAAGCGTGAGGCGAGCGGGCGCCTTCCTCGCTGAACATCAACGGGCGAATATCCTTTCCATCGATCGCGTGGGCGGGCAAATCCGCTCCGATCAGAGCGGCGATCGTCGGGAGCACGTCGATCGTCGAAGCCAACTCGTCGCAACTCGTATTGGCGGGAATCCTACCCGGCCACCAGAACAGGGTCGGCACGCGTACCCCCCCATCGAAGGAAGTTTGCTTGGATTCCCGATAGGGGCCCGCAGAACCCGCGTGATCGCCATAGCCGATCCAAGGACCATTGTCCGAGGTGAAGATTACCAGAGTGTTCTCGCCATTGCCTGTTTCGCGGAGCTTGTCGACAACCTGCCCAATAGAGTCGTCCAGCTCCATCACCACATCGCCAAATAGACCTGCCCCGCTCTTGCCCTTAAAGGCATCGCTGGCGTAAATCGGCACGTGTACCATGGAATAGGGTAGATAGAGGAAGAACGGGTTGTCGGCATTGCGCTCGATAAAACTCACCGCTCGCTCCGTCGCCCAGTGGGTCAGGTTTTCCTGATCCTCGCCCGTTACATTCGCATCCACTACCATCGTGTCTTCGACCAAGGGCAAATCCGGGTAGACCTCGCGACGCTTCGGGTCGTCGTCGGCCAGTCCTTCATAGCGGGGGTGCCAAGGCCACATATCGTTGGAGTAGGGAATTCCGTGATACTCGTCGAAACCTTGATTGGTGGGCAGGAACTTCGGGTGATGCCCCAAATGCCATTTGCCGTAGATCGCCGTCGCGTAGTCCTTTTGCTTGCACAGCTCGGCGATGGTAACTTCATCCGGGTGCAATCCATTGGGCGACTTGGGGCTATAGGCTCCATTAACCCCCAACCGGATATGCAAGGTCCCCGTCATCAACGCGGCCCGCGACGCCGAACACACCGGAGCGCTCACCATAAAATCGTTGAAACGACGTCCCTCGACCGCCAAGCGATCCAAGTTCGGCGTCGGATAGTCGCGAGCGCCAAAGGGCCCGATATCCGCATAACCCATATCGTCGATAAAGATCAACACGACATTGGGCGGCCGCTCTCCAGCGAGCAACACCCACCCGCAAATGGAACAGATCGTAAGAATCAGTTTAAAAACTCTATTGGCATTCATAATTTCTATCTTCCATGAAAACTGGAAATTTTTGTCCTCGGATTGCCCAGAGAGCGCAGAGGTCCGGCGCAGCCTTCAAATCCATCTGTGAAAATCAGTGTATTCCGTGGTTAGCAGACAAACTCATCCATCCACTCGAGTAAGCATGATCAAGCGAAATTCCATCACCTGCGAACCGGGCATATCCAGGGCGCTCAGCGTCAACTCGCCCTTGCCCTTCTTCAGATCGATCACGCCTAGATTCATTGTCTTGAAATCCTTCACGTAGGACTCCATACGCGGATCCCGGTCGTTCTCCCCGCCGCGCACAGGTGGATCGTGCGTTTCCGCGACCTTTCCCCGCAGCTTCGCATTATTGAAGCTCAATTCGATCGTCGATCCCACATCGTCGGCGGGACAGGCATACTCGATCTCTACCTGGTACTTGCCGCTAGCCCCGACTTGGGCTTCCCATGTGATCGTGTCGCTCGGGTCGATCCAATTGAGGAAGTACGAGCAATTCGGGAATTTATTCGAACGTTGTATGGCCCCATGCCCAATTCCATCGCGAGCCGGTATCTGCGTGTATTTGTAATCTGGATGCGCTATAACAAAGGGGCGATTATCCACGCCATAGTCTTTCATCGCATTCTTCTTGAATCGATCGATCACCGCTTGAAGCCGCTTTTTTACATCCGGCTTGTCGTCCGATATATCGCGGCGCTGACCCGGGTCTCTCCGAATGTCGTACAAGGCGCCGTCATCGCCCAAGCGATAGCGTTGATTTCGCGCGCTGATCTTGTCCTTCCACTGGTTCACGATGACTCTTCCCTTCCATTCTGGATTCTCCTCCAGGAGCAAAGGCTTTAAGCTGCGCCCGTCCAAGCGCTTCGTATTCGCCGTTTGGATGCCTGCGAGGTCCGCCAAGGTCGAATGAAGATCCAGACCGGAACCGATTTGCTCGATGACCTTGCCTTCTTCGAACGCGCCTTTCCAGCGCATGTGCATCGCCGTACGAACGCCGCCCTCGTCCGTGGCGCCTTTGCGACCCTTCATGTCGCCATTCCAGCGCCAGCCGTTCGGACCATTGTCGTGGAAGTATACGACTATCGTGTCTTCCGCGATTCCGAGTTCGTCCAGCTTGCCGAGCAGGCGACCCACATTCCAATCGATGTTCTCGCACATCGCCAAAGCCGCCCGAAGATGACCGATGCTTTCCTTTTTCGGATCGCGATGACGCATGGCGATTTCCTTGTCCTTGAAACGGTCCCAGAACGCGTCCGGCACCTGCATCGGCGAATGAGGCGTATTGTACGGCAGATAGGTGAAGAAGGGCTTCCCTTTCTTGTGACTGTCTTCAATGAAATCCATGGCCTTGTTCGTGAAATCGTCCACAACGAAGCCTTCGCCCTGCACGATCTTGCCATTGCGCTCGAGCGGGGGCGAAAAGTAGTCGCCCCAATGACCCGAAGCGAATCCGTAGTACTCTTCGAAGCCGCGCCCATTCGGGTGATAGGGATACTGCATCCCGTTGTGCCACTTGCCGAAAGCGCCCGTTGCATAGCCCGCCGCCTTGAAGGAATCGGCAATCGTCACTTCGTCGAGATCCATGCGCTCTCCTCCCGCCGAAGTGCTATAGACGCCGCTGCGGGCGTGGTACCGTCCCGTCAGGAATTCCGCTCGAGTCGGCGAGCACACCGCGCAAACATAGAAGCGATCGAAGCGAATGCCCTCTTCCGCCAGGGAGTCGATATGCGGCGTACTGAGATTCTTGTTACCATTGATACTCAAGTCGCCCCACCCCTGATCATCCGTTAGGATGACTACTATGTTGGGCTTGTCGGCGGCGATAGCGGATAAAACGAGGGATAGGCCAATAGCTAGGGCAATAGCGGTTTTCATAATATCGGAGTTCGTAGCGTTTGCAAAAACGCTATCCCATAAGCAATAAGGGGCCCGCGGCGCCACGGGCGCAAGGAACCTCCCAACGTTCTGAAAATGGGATAGCGGATAACATGGAGAATCCGAAACAATGGGAGTCCATTGGCAAGAGGCAACATGTTCCGCCAGGAAATTCGAGTTCAATCGAGATCCTCTATTGCCAAGCCAGATTCGGCTCTTCAGTTTTCCCCACGCGCCCAGAGGGAAACGCTGGCCACACGACTTTAATCGAACCTCTGAACATGAGCATTGCCCACAAAGTACTCGCCGTAAACGACGACCTTCCGATCCGCACGGGCAAACCCGTACACAGCGGTAAAGTCCGCTCCGTCTACTGGCTTACGGAAGCGGACAGCGCTCGCTTGATCGACGAGCGCAACTACCCCGTCGCGCCCGATGCCCCCCTGGCGATTATGGTCATTAGCGACCGCATCTCCGCGTATGAATGCATCTGGCGAGGCGAAGGCGACCTGCGGGGGGTGCCCGGCAAGGGCGCAGCCCTCAACGCCATATCCAATCACTGGTTCAAACGCTTTCGCGAGCAAGGCCTGGCTGATAGCCACATTCTCGAAATTCCCCACCCTTTCGTCTGGATCGTGCAGAAAGCGCGACCGGTCATGATCGAGGCGATTGCTCGACAGTACATCACGGGCTCCCTGTGGCGGGCCTACGAGAAAGGCGAACGCGAATTCTGCGGCATCTCGGTCCCCGAGGGCCTGCGGAAAGATCAGAAACTGCCAGAATTGCTTATCACGCCCTCGACTAAAGGCATCGTCACAGGCGTGCCCGGCGTGCCGGAACAGGACGATGTCAACATCGCCCGACGGAACATCGTCGACCACTTCGACGCCTTCCAGTTTCGCAACGCCGCAGACGTCGATGTGTACGAAAGACTGCTCTCCGAGGGCTTCGGCCTGATAAGCGACGCCCTTGCCGCATTAGACCAAGTCTTCGTCGATACCAAGTTCGAGTTCGGTTACGTCGCGGACCAAAATGGCGCCGAGACGCTTATCTACATGGACGAAGTCGGCACCCCGGATTCGTCGCGCATTTGGGACGGTCCCAGCTATCGCGATGGCAAAGTCGTAGAAAATTCCAAGGAAGGCTTCCGCCAAGCCTTGCTCAACCACTTCCCCGAGCCGGACATTCTATTGAACAAAAATCGCATGGACGAGCGGACTGCTCTCGCTGCGAACAACGAGCTTCCTGAAGAGATCATCCTGTCCGTTTCCGAGACTTATACGCGTATCGCGGAAACGATCACCGGCGAACGAATCGTCCTCTCCGAAAATCCAAAAGCGGAGATTGTCGAAATCCTCCGGACGGAATTCGATCTGATCGACGGCTAGGACAACATCAAGGGACTGAGCGATTGAAACGTTCAGCTCGCTTCCGAAATTGTGGGGACACGCTCCAATCTCCCCGCGATTCCGCTCGCCCCTGCGTCCAAAACGAGCCCTAATTCCGAAACTCCATCGCGCCGCCCCTATGCCCCGCTTTTCCCTATTCGCATTCGCTTCGCTGTTCGTTCTGCTCAAAGGAATGACCGCCCCGTCCTTCGACGAATTGCTGCGTCCCGCCTTCGAGACGCATTGCGTCGCATGCCATGGGGAAAACGACAAGATTAAGGGCGACCTCAATCTCTTCGAAATTCAAAGCGAGTCGGATCTGCTCCGCGACCTCGACCAGGTTCAAGCGATGATCGACGTTCTCGATTTCGAAGAAATGCCCCCTGAGGAAGAAGCCCCGCTGCCCGCGGAAACGCGCGCTCGCCTACTCGAACGCTTGGTCGAACTTCGCGACGAAACCCTAGCATCGGGTCGATCCTATCCAGACACGCCGATTCGTCGTATGAATCGCTTCCAATACAACAACGCCGTTCAAGACCTTTTCGAGCTCGAAGCGGAAGTCTTTACCCTGCCTGAGCGCATGGCCCGCGAATACGGCGACTACTTTCAGCCCGCTAGCGGTTCCATGCCGGAAACGCTTAAGGTCGGCAGTCGCCCCCTCGGCAAATCCCAGCTCATCGAAAAGCGACTCGCCGGCGTCGCTCCCTTTCCCCAGGACCTGCGGGCCGAACACGGTTTCGATACACAGGCCGACCACCTTTCCCTGTCGCCCTTGCTCATGGAGTCCTTTCTCAAGCTCAGCCGCTCCATCGTCGACAGTCCGGACTTTCACGAGCGCTCCTGCGGCATCTGGGATCGCTTCTTCGCCCCGCCCAATTCAGACGAGGAACTAGATTCGATCGTCGAAGGCCGCATAAGACCCTTTCTCGAAAAAGCATTTCGACGCCCGGTAGATACGAAGACCCTCCAACGCTATGCAAGCCATGCTATCGAACGCATCCAGTCCGGAGACAGCTTCGAGAACGCGATGAAAAGCGTAGCCTCTGCAACGATCGCTTCGCCGCGCTTCCTCTACCTTTACGATCAGAGCGAAGATTCCGGTTCGCTCGCCGACAACTTCAATTTGGCGTCCCGACTTTCCTTCTTCCTTTGGGGAAGTCTTCCGGATTCCGAACTCATCGAACTGGCCGCATCCGGCCAACTCCAGAATCCGGATACCCTTATCGCTCAAACCGAACGCATGCTGGCGGACGATCGATTGAAGCGTTTCGCCGACAGCTTTCCCTCCCAATGGCTACAGCTGGAGCGAATCATCACCTCCGTGCCAGATCGCGACCGTTACTCCAATTTCTACTTCGCCAAGTACCGGGCCAGCATGCATATGATGCTCGAGCCTCTGCTTCTCTTCGAGACCATCCTAGTCGAAAATCGCCCTATCCTCGAATTGATCGATTCGGACTACAGCTATCGGAGCGACCTGCTCGAAGCCTGGTACCGCGAGGACTTCGGCAAGCCCAGGACCCCCTCCGTGCAGCTCCCCTTTCAACGCGTCCCCATTTTGGATCGCCGCCAGGGGGGCGTCATTACCACTGCCGCCGTGATGACGATGACCTCTAATTCCACCCGCACTCAGCCAATCACACGAGGCGCCTGGGTTGCATCGGTCATATTCAACAATCCGCCGAAACCGCCTCCCGCGGACGTACCGCCTCTACCGGAAGAGGAAGAGGCAGGCGACGCCATTCACGATCTAACCCTGCGGGAACGTTTCGAAGCCCACCGGGCCAAACCCGAATGCGCCAGCTGCCACACGCGTATCGATCCCTTGGGCTTCGCCTTCGAGAACTACGATGCCGCTGGACTTTGGCGCGAGCATTACGAAAACGGACTGCCCGTCGACGCATCCGGGTCCCTGTTACGCAAATACGCCTTCCAAAACATCGTCGAATTCAAGGACGCTCTCCTCGCCGAACGCGACCGTTTCACTCGCGCCTTTGCAGGCCACGTCCTCGCCTTCGCCCTGGGCCGACCCACGACGACCGCCGACTCCCCTGCTCTCGATCGCATTGCAAACGCCACCGCTGACGACGGCTACCGCATGCAAACGCTTCTCACGCAAGTCATTCTCAGCGAACCCTTCACGCGAAGCGACGAAGCGTCTATCTCTAATGCCCCCCTTGCGCTTCAACGTTCTACGCTCAATTAGAATCGGCCCATTGGTCGCTTTGATTCTCGGAGCGTTGTTCCTATCCATTGCGTCGCCCTTGGCTGCCAACGCCGCGACGAAGCCCAATATCATCATCTTCCTCGCCGACGATCTCGGCTATGCGGATGTCGGGTTCAATGGATGCGAAGACATTCCCACGCCGCATATTGATTCGATCGCTGCCAAGGGCGTGACCTTTACCGACGGATACGCGAACCACCCGGTATGCTCGCCCTCCCGCGCCGGCTTGCTTGCCGGAAAATACCAGCACCGCTTCGGCTTCGAGAACAATTCCGGGCCTGAGGAGTATTCCGCTCCCAACTTCGGCATTCCACGCGACGTACCCATTCTGCCCGAACGCCTGAACGCCGTAGGCTACGCAACCGCCTGGGTCGGCAAATGGCATGTCGGGTTCAAGCAAGGACTCCGTCCCCACGAGCGCGGCTTCGACTACACCTACGGCTTTCACAGCGGCGCTCGCACCTTCTATCCCAACGGACCGCGTCAGAATCATCAGATGTTTCGCAACGGCAAGCCCTTCGACGGCGAGACGGAATACCTGACCGATGCCTTCGCTCGCGACTCGGTCGCCTTCATCGAAGACAATCGGAACAGCGGCAAGCCCTTCTTCATCTTCTTCTCCTTCAATGCCGTTCATCTGCCGCTCGAGGCAACTCGGAAATACGAGGCCCGATTCCCCCAGATAAAAGACAAGAAGCGCAAGACCTACGCGGGCATGCTCTCCGCCTTGGACGACGCCATCGGCAGCGTCATGGAGAAGGTTCGCGAGCTCGACCAGGAGAAGAACACCCTCGTTTTCTTCTACAGCGATAATGGAGGCCCCACCCCGCAAACCACTTCCAAGAACGATCCGCTCCGTGGATACAAAGGCAATATGTTCGAGGGCGGCATACGGGTTCCCTTTGCGATTCAATGGCCTGATAGGATTTCCGCAGGAAAAGTCTATAAGCATCCTGTAATGGGATTCGATGTTCACGCGACCGCCCTCGCCGCAGCCGGTATCGAAGCCAACGATACCGATACGATCGACGGCAAAAATCTCATTCCCTACCTGAATGGCCAACGAAACGGCAAGCCGCACCAGAACCTATTTTGGAGATCCAGCGCTCAACACGCCGCACGCGTCGGCGACTGGAAACTCGTCAAAACGCGTGGCCAGCCCGAGATGCTATTCGACCTCTCTCGCGACATCGGGGAGAAGCGAGACCTCGCCAAACGAAATCCGGAAAAACTGGAAGAAGCGAAGGCCACCTTCCAGGCTTGGAGCGACCAAATGGAAGTGCCCCGCTGGATTCGACAGGACCGAACCAATGCCGAAGTCGGCGGTAAGCTCAAAACAGTCTCCCTCCCCCAAACCCGAGGCGGAGCCGACCTAAGCGTGGACGAGCGCGTTGAACGCCTTTTCCGCAGCGATGCGAATAGCGACGAACGCCTCACCCGCAAAGAATACAGCGGCCAATTCTTCGAGGCCCTCGATCGAAACGGCAACGGAATCGTCACGCGAAAAGAAGCCGAAGCTATCATCCGTCAAGCAAACAAGTCTCCGTAGTCGCTCCCCTCGAGCGGCGGTGGATCACGGAGCCAGCCACATTAACCCAACGCTTGCGATGAACCGAGGATGGAGAGCACGTCTCCCAAACCCTCCCATCGAATTTATCTACTTTCAAATTGTCCACCCCCACTAAATTCGCGTAATCTCAAGAGCGTGGAGGCACTTCCGTCGCTAACGCCTCTTCCCCAACGGCTCTCCCATCTTCCCGACTTCGATGCGTCCCACCGAAAGCAGCGCCTCTTCCAGTTCCTCGTCAGATATCCGATCGCCTGAATCCGGCGCTCCCGCAAACGCCCGCTCCAAGAACGGGGTTTCAGCCATTCTCATCCGAATCCTGCCACCCATTCTCATCCTCGCCGTCGGCCTATTCGGCTACCTCCAACTATCCATCGAACCGGAGGAAACGAAAAAGCCGAGAGGCAAGCCGCGCCCCATTAAAACCCAAGTAGTCGAGCTGATCTCCCAAAACTACCCTACCCGCATAACAAGCCAAGGCAATGTCCGCCCGCACGATCAGATCACGCTCAATTCCGAAGTGGCCGGACGCATCGTTCGCATCAGCCCCAACTTCGAAGACGGCGCCTTCTTCAACAAAGGAGACGTCCTTGTGGAGTTGGACACCGCCGACTTCGAAGCGACTGTTGCCAACGCCGAGGCTCAAGTCGCCCGGAATACCGCATCCTACGCCTTGGAAAAAGCCCAGTCCGACCAGGCCCGCCAAAACTGGGAACGCCTGAGCCCCAACCAAGACGAACAGCCCGACCCGCTCGTCCTGCGCATTCCTCAACTCAAGCAAGCCGAAGCCAACGTCAAATCCGCCACCGCCCAGCTCGACCGCGCTCGCCGCGACCTGGAACGCGCTCGCATTCGAGCCCCCTTCGACGGACGCGTCCGCCAGCGCTCGGTCGGCCTCGGTCAGGCGATCCGCATCAATTCCACCCTCGGCACGCTCTTCGCCTCCGACTACGCCGAAATTCGCCTTCCTATCTCGGCAAAGGATCTACCACTGCTCGCGTTACCCGAAAACCTGGGCGATCCGCCTGTAGCCGTCGAATTGAGCGACAGCCTGAATCCGAAAAACGGGCCCCTCTGGAAAGCTGAAATCGTCCGTACGGAAGGCGCCTTGGACGCCAGCTCGCTGGAACTCTTCGCCATCGCCAAGGTAGACGATCCGTTCGGACTGCATTCCGGCAAGCCACCCTTGCGTATTGGACAACCGGTTACCGCATCCATCTCCGGAAAGGTTCTGGAAAATGTGATGCCCCTACCGAGACTCGGCGTGAAGCGCCTGGATCAAGTTTACTTGGTGGATCCCGATAAAATGACCCTGCATAATCGGACCATAGTGGCGATCTGGGCAGACGAAAACCACGTTATCATTCGCGATCCGGATATCCCTGATGGTATGCTAATGGCCACTACAAAGCTGGGCTATGCCCCAGAAGGAGGCCAAGTGGAAATTCTTCCGGAAATCAATCCCGACGCGCTGACAAAGTCAGCCTGGCTCGAAGCGATGGGCGTTTCAAGCAAACCGAAAGAAAGACAGAATTAGTCGGTATGATAAGCTGGTTCACGAAAAATGGAATCGCCGCCAACTTCCTCATGGTTGGCATCCTCCTCGCCGGCTTGTACACCGCTTTCTTCAAAATCCCGCTGGAAGTGACGCCCGCGCTGAGCTGGGACCTTGTCATGATGGATATGCGGTATCGAGGAGCGACTCCCAAGGATATCGAAAAAGCTATCTTGATCCCGGTTGAATCCGCCTTGGAAAGAGTCCAAGGAATTGAACAGCTCAATGCCGACGGCAGTAACGGGCGAGCCCGCTTTTACCTGCGAGCCAAGGACGGCGTGGATTTGCGCAGCTTAATGGACGACGTCAAAGCCGCAGTCGACACCATTAATACCTTCCCTGCTGAGACCGAACCGCCCCGCATTTTCATACCGGAGTCGGCAAACTCGCGTGAGGTGCTCACGATCGCGGTTTCGGGGCATTTGAGCGACCACGACCTCCTGAAAGCCGCTCGCCAAGTTCAGGATGATCTTCTGGAGATGCCGGGCATCAGCAGAATCAACATTCAAGGAGATCGCGCTCGCGAGATTTCGATCGAAGCGGATGAGCGGAAACTCCGATCCTATGGACTGACCTTCCAGCAGATAGCCGACGCCATTCGCCGGAATTCTATCGATATGCCCGCCGGCACAATTCAAAGCCAAAGCGGGCGCTTAACGGTCAGGACTCGCGGCCAAGCATACACCGAAGAGGATTTTTCCAAGATTCCCATCCGCTCGAAGGACGGGGCGGATGTCCTCATCGGTGAGGTAGCCAAGATCATCGATGGTTTCGAAGGCGGCACCAAATACGTCGAGTTCAACGAAAAACCAGCTCTTTATGTGGAAGTCATGCGGATTGGACAGGAGAGCGCCATCGGCATCTCCGACAAGGTACGGGAATACGTCGCCAGCGCCCACAATCGATTTCCGAACGGCGTCGAGCTGCACATTTGGAAAGACGAGTCCCAAAGCATACGCGGGCGCTTGGATACGCTCGTTACTTCCCTCTTTCAGGGAAGCATCCTCGTCATGATCATACTGGGCATTTTCCTGCGTCCGCAGGTCGCCTTCTGGGTGGTCCTGGGTATCCCGATCTCCTTTGCCGGGGGCGTCTTGCTCATGCCCTTCTTCGGAGTGACGGCAAACATCATGAGCCTTTTCGGCTATATTCTGGTACTAGGGGTCGTTGTCGACGATGCGATTATTACAGGCGAAAATGTCTATTCCCAACTCAGGACTGGCATGGACCCGACTGAGGCCGCCATAACCGGGACGAAACAAGTAGCCGTGCCCGTGACCTTCGGCGTCATAACAACCGCAGTCGCCTTTTTGCCCTTGCTCTATTTCGAGGGCGTTTGGGGAGATTTCGCAAAGCAGATACCGCCTGTCGTTGCCCCGGTACTGCTATTCTCGCTCATCGAGTCCAAGTTGATTTTGCCAGCCCACTTGAAGCATATCCGAATAACCCCAACTAAGAATCGATTCGGACGCTTTCAGATGCGGGTCGCCAATAGCATGGAGCGATTTGCGAAACGCGTCTATCAACCCTCGTTGAATTTCGCTGTCGCCCATCGCTGGTCGGTATTGTGCCTATTCGCCACCATGGGATTGCTCATGGCCGGTTACTGCATGGGTGGCCGTCTAGGCTTTCAATCCTTCCCAAGCGTCGATACCACTCGCCTCACGGCCATCCTGGCCCTTCCGGGCGATGTCCGCTTGGAAACCACAGACCGCTACATTAGAAGAATCGTCGATGCGGTCGATCAGCTTAAAACCGAGTTCGTCGATCCGGAAACGGGCGAACCGCTGGTGCGGAATGTCTCTATCGTATCTGGCGCTAAGTACCCAGGCAAAGGATACAGCCAATCTCAGGGATTCGTTCAAGTGGAAGTCGTTCCCCCGGAAGGTAGAAGCGAGCCGGGACCTCGCAATAGCGTGATCGCCAATCGGTGGGCTGAAATCATTGGGCCTATACCCGAGGCCAGAACATTTCGCGTCTACTCCGAATCCACGCTCCAGCAAGGGGGCGAGTACAATGAGGACAATTTGAATCTTGAACTGCGCGGTCCGAGCTCGGAGGAAAAAGCGATTGTCGCTGACGAGATCCGGATGATGCTCTGGGGGTACGAAGGCATTAACAACGCTTGGGCCAACGTCAACTTTCGAGCCGATGAACTTGAAGTCACCCTCAAGCCCAGAGCCGCTGAGTTGGGCCTCACGCAACAGCTTCTGGCGCGTCAAATCCGACAAGCATTCTATGGAGAACAGGCGCAACGGGTATTGCAGGGTGTCGACGATGTTCGAGTCATGGTACGTTTGCCCGAAGACGCGCGCGAATCCTTGTATACTTTCGAACGAATCAAAATCCGTACTCCCCGGGGAGCCGACGTACCTCTGACCACCGTCGCAGACGTCGCCTTCACGCAAGCGCCAACCTCCATAGAGCGCAACGACCGAGCGGAAATCATTCGCATCGGAGCCCAGCCGATCGACGAAACGGTGGACATCGTTGGAATCGCGAAAGAAATCGAGCCTCGGATTCAGGAGCTCTGCAACGAGGTGGAAGGCCTGTCGTTCCAATGGATGGGATATGTGGCCGAAGCCGAAGAGTCGAGACGCCGCACCATCATCGGTTCCCTGGCCCTGCTATTCATGCTCTACGCCCTTCTTGCGATCCCATTCAAATCCATGGTCCAGCCCTTCTTTGTCTTGATCGCCCTTCCCCTTGGCATCGTCGGGGCCTTGCTTGGGCACATGATCATGGGCCTAACGCCCTCTTACCTATCCATCTTCGGGATGCTGGCGCTTGCTGGAGTCGTCGTGAACGACTCTCTGGTCATGGTTGATTTCATAAACCAAAGAAGGGAGGCGGGTATGAGCCTCCGCCAGGCCTCCTTAGAAGCAGGGGCTAAGCGCTTCCGTCCCATTATCCTTACCTCGGTCACGACGTTCGTAGGACTGCTCCCACTGATGCTGGAAACCTCGCTGCAAGCCCAGTTTCTGATACCAATGGCTGTATCGCTAGGATTCGGCGTAATCTTCGCCACGGTAATCACCCTCTACCTCATCCCCTGTTCGCTACTCGTCGCCGAGGATTGCGGCATCGTAGCCAACCGCTTCAAAGCCTGGTATCTGCGCCCATTTCGCTCAGAGCCAAACGAGAAACTTGCCCACTCCTCCTAAATACTGTCTCATGCCTACTGCCAACTGCCTCCCCGAAAACGACCCCCTAATCGCTCCCCCCAATGTCCCCTCTCAACAGACGATCTTTCCTTCGTGGCCTCGGCGGCGGCATATTGTCGCTTCCCTGGCTGGAAAGTCTGTCCTTGGGCGCCGCGTCGAGTCTCCGACCCGCCCAGCGATTCGCTCTCTTTTACGTGCCCATCGGGGTCGTACGGCGCAGTTTCTTTCCAGGCGAGGCCGAGGCGATTGTGCCGAAAGGCAACCAAGGCAATCGAATGTTCTCCCTCTTCGAAGCGGACATCAAACCAGGCTATCACGATCTCTCGCTTACCCCAACGCTCGAGCCGCTCGCGCCTATTAAAGACAAGGTTGCCCTCATCACCGGGCTCGATCGCACCTTCCAAAACGGGACCGATGTCCACGCCCAATGCGCCTCCTGCTTTCTTAGCAGCGCCGCGCCCTTTTCGATCGAATCCTCTGCCTGGCCGCTCGATCGAACGCTTGATCATCTGATAGCCGACCAAGTGGGAGACGCCACGCCGTTTCGCACGCTCGAGCTGAGCTGCAACAGTCACCGCGACAATCTGGAGTCCATCTATTTCGACAACCTCTCCTGGTATGGTACCGGCCACCTAGCGCCTTCTATCCGCGATCCCCGCAAGGCCTACAACCGGCTCTTCGGCACGCAGGAGATCGAGGCCTACCGCAACATAACCGACCTCGTACTGGAAGACGCCCGATCCTTGCGCAGAGAACTTGGATACAACGACCAACAGAAGTTCAACGAGTACTTCGACTCCATACGGACCATCGAGGAGCAAATGGACAAGCTCGACCGAATGAAGGGCGAACTTGACTTGGTCGAGATGGACGCCCCCACCGCCGCCTACCTCCCCAGAGGCGAATACATACGCCTCATGGGCGATCTCATGGTGGTAGCGTTGCAGACGGGCCTAACCCGCGTCGCCACCTTAATGGTCGGACCCGAGCGCTGGAACACGCCCTTCACCTACGAAGGCCTATTCGATCGGCCGATGAGCCATCACGAGATGTCCCACAACCAGCAGACCTATGTGGGGCAGCTGGAACAGCTCGATCGCTTTCACATGGAGCAATACGCCTATCTAGTCCAGAAAATGGACGCCGTTCGGGAAGCCGACGGAAGCAGCTTGCTCGACAACACGCTGTTCACTTACGGATCCGGTCTCGGCGACGGCTCTACCCACCAGTACCACGATCTCCCCATCGTGCTTGCCGGATCCAGCAAACGCATTCAGACGGGCAAACACCTCCACTGCGGCGACGGCACGCCTCTCGCCAATCTCTGGATGACTCAGGCCAGACTCATGGGCCTCGAACTCGACCGCTTCGCCGACAGCTCGAGTCAGCTTTCCCGGCTCCTACGCTAACGTCTCGCCGCTCGCGACTTCTACGGCTTTTCCACGCCCTGGATTCCCAGAATCGCCTTTGGATCGCAACCTCCTCGAGTTTGACGCTTCTGAATCCGAAAAAGATGGGATTCGGCAATTTCGTCGAATTACCTGGCCGAGGTAAGGCCAATAGATACAAAATACCAGTCGATAAAGCCGGCAACGTTTGGGCCAGGAGCAATCTCGGTCTTCTGCGACTCGAAGGAGAGATCGGCCGATCGATGACGATGCCAATATCCAGATAGTCGCCCGAGCTTTGTTCGTATCGCAGAACGCGATCGCTCAGTCGACAGCTCGGATAAGTTACCTAATTACCGAGAGCAACCACTCATCCACCGCGCGGCGCGCGCGTCTACGGGCCGCTCCCACGGGCCCAAACTTACGTTTTGTTGACCCCTAAAAGACAAGATAGGGTTGCCGAACCAACCATTCGCCCACTAGCATAGGAACCTATGCGGATCCCCTTGTTGTTACGCGCGCTCCCCTTGGTCGCTGCCGCCTGGCTTGATAGCGAATCGGCCCTCGCCGAACCCGAAGCGCCCAACATCGCGCTCTTCCTCGCCGACGATCTAGGCTGGACCGGGCTCGGATCCTTCGGAAGCGATTTCTACGAAACGCCCAACCTCGACCGACTTGCCGCCAAAGGCCTGAAGTTCACGAACGCCTATTCCGCGTGTACCGTCTGCTCCCCTACGCGAGCCAGCATTATGACCGGTATGTATCCCGCCCGGCTGAGGTTGACCGACTTCATCGCGGGACAAAATCGGCCTTACGCCAAAATGACGATTCCCGATTGGACCAAGGGCCTGGAATCGAAACGCGCGACCGTGGCCGAAGCCCTCAAAGAACGCGGCTATCGAACGATCCACATTGGCAAGTGGCATCTAGACTTCCCGGATCGCGACAATCAAGGCCCCACCCATCACGGCTTCGACGTCAGCCATGATAAACCCCCAGGAACGCGCGGCTACTACATCGCCGACAAGACGGTGAGAGAGCTGGAGTTGAAATCCAACTACGCCACCGACTATTTGACCGACAAGGCCGTGCAGGAGATCCAAGCGAGCGACGACAATCCCTTCTTTCTCTACTTCGCCTATCACGTACCCCACACGCCGATACAAGGGCGCGACGACCTCGTGGCGGCATACGAAAAGAAAGTCGATCCTAACGCCATCCACAAGAACCCGACTTACGCCGCCATGGTTGAGAGCTTGGACATGAGTGTAGGGCGCGTCCTCGACACCCTCGAGCGCCGGGGTATCAGCGACAACACGCTCGTGATTTTCACGTCCGACAACGGCGGCTTGACCCAACGCTATGGCAAGCATGACGAGTTTACCGAAAACCTGCCGCTGAGACGCGGCAAAGGATCCGCCTACGAAGGCGGGGTACGCGTGCCGACGATCGCCTACTGGCCCGGAAAAACCACGCCTGGATCCGAGTCCCAGACCCCGATCATGACTATCGACCTTATGCCGACCCTTCTGGCGGCATCCGGGGCTTCCCCAGACAATTCACTCTTCAAGCAAATGGACGGAAGGAACCTGCTCCCGCTATTAAAAAACCCGAAACAGCGACTCAACCGTTCCCTTTTCTGGCACTATCCGCACTATCACGCGGGAGGCGACGGCCCCTATAGCGCCGTGCGCTCTGGCAACTGGCGCCTCATCGAATTCCACGAGGACGGACGCCTGGAGCTCTACAACCTCCAAAAAGACTTGGGGGAAACCCAGAATAAGGCGGATTTCAATTTGAAGACGCGCGACCAACTGAAGCTGCGCCTCGACCGCTGGCGCAAGCATATCAGAGCCCAAATGCCGCAGCCCAATCCCGCCTTCGACCCCTCCCGAGCGACGGAAGTCGCCCGAAGTCCCCGTTAAAAATCACCCCACAGCAGGAATTTGCGCCGAAACGACTTGGATTGAGACACCGCCTGCCGATGCCAATAGTACCGATTTAGCCGATCAATCCGCCCATTCGAATGAATGACCTCCCACAGATGCGCCGAAACCGCGCGCTATCATGCGTTCGTCTCGCTATCGCAGCGATGAGCGCGACCGTGGGCGCCTTCTCCGCTTCGTTCGACTACGTCCATTTCGAGCGCCTGCTGAACGAGGAGGCGTCTCCCTCGCCTCATATTCGCCAGCTCCATCAAGATAAAGAAGGTTTCATCTGGCTCCTCACACACAATACCGCCCAGCGATTCGACGGGGCGAATGTTACCCGATTTCCGAATAGAGAAGATTCGCCAAAGGGCCTCTCCAGCGGCAAGGCCAACCGGATCGCGTCGGATGCCGCAGGCAATGTGTGGATTCTCCAAACGAGCGGCCTCTCCAAATACAACCCAGACACCCGGGCCTTCGAGCTTTTCGAAGGCTTCGATGCCGATGGCCTCTCGCTTACCAGAGGAGCCTTTGCCTTGAAGTCTTTGCCCGACGGGACCCTGGCGATTGGCGCTCAAAGAGGTCTTTTCATATTCGACCCTCGGGCAAAGGAATGGACGCGATCCCATGAGAACATCGGCAGCGGCGCTCCATGGGTACGCGATTTCGCGATCATCGATGAAACGACCCTGCTCGCCGCCTGCGGAACGGGTCTCTGGCAATACGATTTTCAATCTGGAGAATTCTCCCGCTTTCAGCTAACTGCCGACCAATCCCCTATCGCAACCGATCTCAATCTGCGACGCGTCCTGCTCGATAGCCAGAAACGCCTCTGGCTTTGCGAGCAAAGCGGCCCCATTCATGCCTTCCAGCCTGACGGCACCAAAATCGACCTAAGCATAGGAGGAAGCCCCCTCGAGGATTACAATTTTCGCCTCTACTTGGATATTTTCGAAGATGGCAATGGCAACATATGGGCCGCCCCGGCCAAAGGCGGTCTCATAGTCGCCCCTCCGGGATCGACCGACTTCACCAGCTTCGAATCGACCGTAGATGGATTCGACTCCCCGATCGACTACGAGATAATCGATATCGCGGAACTCGATGACGGCACCCTCTGCTTTTCCACCCAAAACGGAGGCGTTTTGAAAACCGATCCCCAAGCTTTGCCCGTCCGATTCTATACTCGCAGCCAACGAGCCGATCGACTCCAGTTTTCCAATATCAGACAGCTCGAACCAAGTCGCGATGGCAGACTTTGGGTATTGGGGCCCGTCAATCGAATCAGCCTCTTCGACCCGCAATCCAGTCGCTTTCAGTACCCTTTGGAAACGGCCGAAAATGCCCAAGCGATCGCCCGTTCAGCGATAAGCAGCGTAGCCGAGGATCTTGAGGGTCGCTTGATCATGCTCGTCAACGACAAGAGCATCCTGCGTTTCGACCCAAGCCTGAATCGAGTCGAAAACGTTGGCGAGCTGGGTAAGGACCTTCCCCGGGGCACTCAAAATACTCTGCCGACTCATATCGAGATCGATGAGAGTGGAGCGCTCTGGCTGCTGCGTAGAGACCTTGTCAGATACGATATAGAAAAGCGGCTCTTTCATGTCATTTCGCCGGACGAGGACGACCCCAATTTCCAACTACGATCTCGCTGCTTGGCGGAGCTTCCCAATGGGGATTTGTGGATCGGCACGCAGCAACGCGGACTTCACTACTACAGTAAAAGCGAAGATCGCATTACGCTTAATTTGAGATCCGAGCGCTACCCGGAGCTGTTTCGCTATGATTCGATATACGACATCGCAACCGACTCCAAGCATCGCCCATGGATCGGAACGACCAACGGTCTAGCTTTTCTCGACACCGAAGCCATGGAGTTCGAGACGTTCGACGATGTTCCCGAACTTGCAGGCAACTCAATCTATGGAATCGATTTCGACGAAAACGGCGCGCTCTGGATAAGCGCCTCTAATGGACTGCTGCATTTCGACCCGGAAAAGCGACAGGCCCGACGATATACGAGCGCTCAAGGCTTTGCAGCCCAATCCTTCGCGCCCTATGCGTTCTTCGATCTCGGAGACGACCTATTGGTAATTGGAGGAAGAAACGGTATTAATGTATTCGATACGAACGAGAATCTAACTCCGTCCGCAACGCCGAGCCCAACCTTTCTCTCCGCTTCATTCACTAGAGCGTCCGACCGAGAGACGCGTTCGACCATTTCAATCTCGAAAAGGGAAACGGCCATTTTCAAGCGCGGCGACCGTCAATTGAGCTTCGCCTTCGCCCCTCTACTCTATTCCAAGTACTCGAATGTCGTCTATCGCTATCGAATAGACGGCCTCTCGAGCGATTGGAGCGAAGTTAGCAGCGCTTCCACAGTCGATCTAGCCAGCCTTCCGCCGGGCGACTTCACCCTCCGGCTCAAAGCCTTTGGATTCGATGGGACGCCGGACAGTGCCGAAGCGAAAATCGCCCTCAGCGTCGCTCCTCCATTCTGGCAATCCGCTTCGTTCCTCTCTCTGTCTGTCGCAGGGGGGCTGGCAATGGTAATCGCTTTCATCCGGGTTCGTACTCGAACAGTCCTCCGCCGCAATCGAGATTTGGAAGCGAAGGTCGCCGCCCGTACCAAGGAACTAGACGAAAGCCGCGCCGATGCCATCGCCGCCAACAAGGCCAAGTCGGATTTCCTCGCCTGCATGAGCCATGAGATCCGCACGCCCATGAATGGCATCGTTTCCATGAATCAGTTGATGATGCAGTCCGGCCTCAGCCCGAAGCTCGCCGAATACGCGGAAATCGTCGACCGCAGCGCCGAATCCCTGTTGACCCTGATCAACGACATTCTGGACTTTTCCAAAATCGAAGCCGGGGCCATGGAGCTGGAAGCAGCCCCCTTCAATCTCCGAGAACTCGTTGAAGATACCGCCGAATTGCTCTTGCTCAAGGCTCAGGAAAAGGGCCTCAAACTGATCTGCCTCGCCAACCCGACCATGGAAGAGGAAGTCGTCGGCGACTCGCTACGCTTGCGGCAAGCCGTGACCAATCTAATCGGCAACGCCATCAAGTTCACCAGAGAAGGGTCTATTTCGGTATCCATAAATGCGTTACGCGAGGACAACGAGAGCATCGTATGCAACTGCTCGGTCAAGGATACCGGCATCGGCATACCCGCCGATCAGCAGGCCCAGCTATTCGAAGCCTTTACTCAAGCCGACAGCTCGACTTCTCGCAAATATGGCGGGACCGGACTCGGTTTGAGTATCACCAAACGGATCGTCGATGCTATGGATGGGCGCATCGAGCTATTTTCCGACGAGGGGCATGGGACCGAATTCAGATTTACTGTGAGACTCAAAGTCGGCAAGAAGGTCTCGCCCAAGGAAACGATGCAAGAAGCCCTTTCGGGCAAAGGCGTCTTCGTCTGTCTGAGCGATGAAAAGGAAGCGAAAGCCATCGGCAAATGGCTCGAATGGAGCGGCGCCAAAGTAGTCATCGAACCCAACGTAGCCATGCTAGCGACGCTTATCGCGGATCGAAGCATCTCTCGAGAAACGTCCTTCGAGAATCTGCTCATCGAGCGGCGACTAGTCGACGCGATCGTTATGCGATCGATCGAAACGCGAAAACGAGATGGGGCCTTCCGAGTCATGGCCCCATTCGAGCAACCAAGCCTAGGCGCCCTAGACCCCTCCGTGGCGGTCGACTTCTCAACCGATTCGCTAATCCACCCCCTTGCCATTATCCGCGCGTTTCAATCGGAGCGCGGTCACGCTGTATCTCGAAATGCGAATGACGGAATTTCCTCTCTTTCGATCAACGGGACGCCGCCCAGCGCCCTGATCGTCGACGACAGCGCCATCAACCGCCGCATACTCAGAGCTGTCCTCGAGCAAGTGGGCTGCTTGATAGAGGAAGCTACCGATGGCCAAGAGGCAATCGACCTGACAACGGGAAACGACTACGACATTATCTTCATGGATTGTATGATGCCGGTGATGAATGGCTACGAAGCGACCAAACGGATTCGCTCGGGCCCGAATCGTCACAACCGCAAAACGCCCATCGTCGCCTTGACCGCCAACGCTATGAAAGGCGACAAAGACAAGTGCCTCCGAGCCGGCATGAACGACTACAACCCGAAGCCTGTAAGATTAGAAGACCTCAACCGACTGCTTCTCCAGTGGTTGCCCGAGCGGATTCGAGTGGAAAACGATCCCGCCAAGATCTAGTCCAAGCTCATTTAGGGACTGGCGGACTGCCGCGCAGTAAGGCAGACGAAAGCCGCGATAATCCATTACGCCTAATCCTATCTTGCAATTCGATATACGTATATTCGCATATTTAGCCGAGATCGCTCCGATTGCGGAACGGATATCGATTTCGCAGCCGAAGAATCCAGGTGTCTTCTCTCGGACAAAGGCTCCCACAAGCCATGGAAATTTTTTGGATGCGAAAATCGAACGGGCTGGCCCGCTGCGCGCAAGCGTGCGCGGCAGCAATTCTGTGCGGTTGCTTATCAGCCACGGAGTCTATCTTGAAAGAACCCGATGGCCTCAACGCTCGAACGCCCATCATCGCCCTGACTGCTAACGCCATGCAAGGCGACCGAGAGCGCTGCTTCGATTCGGGCACGCGCGGCTATCTTGCCAAACCTGTCCGCTCAAGCGATATCGATCGCGTTCTCGACCATTGGTTGGATTCCTCACAGAAAAACTGATCCCTTCAAGCAAGCGTTCACTCCTTGCTCTTAATCCAATCCCAAAGATTTTCCAGATCGGGATCGTCGACCGCGGACGCCTCGAAACTCTTCTCCAACTCTATCGCTCGATCCAGATGGGTCGATGCCTCCTCCACTTCTCCCAAGAGCGAGCAGTAGCAGGCTAGGTTGAACCATAGCACTGCTTCTTTGGGCTGTCGCTCCAAGCCCTCCGTGGCGACTTCCTTGGCTTCCTTGACACGCTCCATCTCTCGCAATGCGTACGCCAGGTTCACCCATCCGAAAGCCGACTTGCCATCCAAGGATATCAATTCCTTCGACACGGACTCCATCCGTTTCCAGTCTTTGCGCTCCGAATACAAGCGGACCCGAAGCGATAGGGTCTCGCCATTCGATTGATCTTCATCCGCGATCGCATCCAACTCGGCCTCCGCATCCCAAACCATTCCAAGATCCAGGTAGCCATTCGCATACTGCAATCGCGTCTTCGTCCGTATCATGAAACGCCTACTCCAAGGGCCGCTAAAGATCGCCCCGCTCGTAGGGAACGCCTGAATTCATATTGCGTTCGGGCTCGCGAGACGCCGCTCCATTTCGAATGCGCTTCGAGCCATTCTTGCGTTTCGTCATCTCGAATTCGTCGTAGACCTCTCCATTCGCCATGTAGGCCCGATAGACGAGCTTCGAACCATCGATGTCGATTACTTGAAAGAACTGCGTGTTTTCGGCCTTGCGATCGAGCCGAACTCCATAGGGTTCGAAGACATCCCAGCCATTCTCGCGAAACGAGTACATCTTCGGGCCGCTTACCGAGTTGACATATATCGTCTCGACTTTCGAGCTCCTGGAATCGCTCATTCGAACCGGAGTATGACCTCTTGCGTAGGTGTGGTCATGACCTTGCAACACTAGATCTACGGAGTGCTTATCGATGATCGGTTTCCAGAGATTGCGGTTCTTTTCGTTGTCTCGACCCTTTCCCGAAGAGAAGATCGGATGATGGCAGGTAACGATCGTCCACGCGCTGTCATCTGCCGCAAGCGTCTCGTCCAGCCATCTCGCTTGGGCTTCGACCTCCGTATTCGAATCCAATGCGACGATCAAAGCATTCTGTATTCGCTGAGCGTATACGGTTTCCTTCAGCGACTCCGGCAGACCGTTCGATTCCGGGAGCGTAAACTGAGGCCTCCACTGGAGAGATAACTTCTTCTCCTGGGCATCCTCATCCACTTTCGAATATTCGTGATTGCCCGGTACCGGAATAATCGAAAGCGAGGCATGAATCCATCCACCCGCCTTGAACCACTCCGCCCATTCATGATCGCGGTGCGCCCGATTGATCAGATCGCCCGCATGGATTGCGAAGTCCGCATCCGGCGCCTTTTGGTAGGCAGCGCGAATCAGGCGAGACCAATGCGACAAAACGCTATTTTGAGCATCCCCGAAGTAGAGAAAACGAAGCGGAGCCGCTTCGGCCTCCATTGTCCTGAATTGTATCCATTCGCTCCAGTATGCGTCCCCATCGCCAACCCGGTATGCGTAGAGGCTCCCCGGTTCCAGGTCGCGAAAGACGTAGGAGTGATAATGGTCCCATCGATCCACGTTCATTTCGCTCGCCCCAATCGCCAGCGCCTCGGTTCTCGCTGGGAAGCGCTTTGCCACGGAATCGAAACGCGCCGAAGGGTCTCCCGGAGCGATTTCGACAAAGGCTGTCTCGACTGCGTCGCTCGTTCTCCAGGTCACCGCTTGAGTCGTCGCAGGGTCATCCGCCCACGTGAGAATGATCCGGTCGGGATCCCTCGAAGGGATCTCCCAGTGATGGGGGTCCTCGGTATGATCGGGATGGGCCCAGCTCATCGATGGAACAAGGGCTAGGATCGCAATCGCGACCCGGGAAGGCAAATTCAAGCTCGAGCGCGCTATGGGGTTCATCCTTCCCTCATACGCCGCCGGGATCGACAGGCAACGCAATTTGGCCCAGGCTACAAAATCGGCGCAAAACGTCCCATAGAACGATCCGGAGCGTAAATCCCTGGCATACTTCAAACAACTGGCCCCCCTATCTCTAAAATGAACCGCTATCTACTGCTTTTCCTCGCAATCGGCCTCGCCTGCTCGACCCATGCCGCCAAGAACCAACCGCCCAAAGGCTTCGTATCCCTCTTCGATGGCGAAAGTCTCGACGGGTGGAGCTACTTGCCTGCCGAGCTGACCCCGGTTTGGAAGGCCGACCCGAAAAACGGAACCCTCGGCCGTTCCGTCAAAGGCGGCGCTATTTGGACGGACGAAACCTATGGCGATTTCGTACTCGATCTCGAATTCAAGCTCTCGAAGAACTGCAATAGCGGCATATTCATCAGGACCGATCCCAGCAATCCCGTCCAAGGCGGCTTCGAAATCCAATTGTACGATTCGCACGGACAAGCGGAGATCGACTCCCACGACTGCGGCGCCTTGTACGATGCCGTGATTCCGAGCGAGAACGCGGTCAAACCCGCTGGCGATTGGAACCAAATCCGCGTGCGTTGCCAAGGCCCCTTGATTCAAGTGACCCTAAACGGGAAGCGGGTCGTCAACGCGAATATCGATGAGTGGACTACCGCTCGCCTGAACCCGGACGGCTCGAAGAATAAGTTCAAAACCGCTCTGAAAGATCTTCCTCGGACCGGCCACATCGGGTTCCAGGATCATGGGCACAACATCTGGTTTCGCAACGTGTACCTGAAACCGCTCAAATAGGAACCTGCTACCGCGGCAATCTCAGGCCCGACGGCCTTCCTACGCCAACACTTCCTTGACCATGTGGCCATGTACATTGGTCAATCGCCGTTCCAGACCGTTGTGGTAGTAGGTCAGGCGCTCGTGGTCGAGGCCCATCAGATGCAGAATCGTGGCGTTGAAATCGTAGACGCTGGTGGCATCGACCACGGACTTGAATCCCCATTCGTCGCTCTCGCCATAGCTGAATCCTTTCTTCACGCCAGCGCCTGCCAAGAAGCAGGTGAACGCATCCGGGTTGTGGTCTCGCCCGGTACCGTTGGCCTGCAAGAAAGGCATGCGCCCGAATTCCGTCGCCCATACGATTAGCGTCTGATCGAGCAAGCCGCGACGCTTCATATCGGCGATCAGAGCAGCGGTCGGCTGATCCATAATCTCCGCCTGCATAGCGTGCGTCTCCTTGATTTTGCTGTGCGAATCCCAGTTGGTGATACCATTGCCGCCAGAGGGGTCGCTACCATTGAACAATTGCACAACGCGTACGCCCTTCTCTATCAATCGACGGGCCAGCATGCAGTTCTTCGCGTATTCGCGTTTCAATTCCGTCCCCGAATCCGTTCCGTATTCCTTGTGGATCGATTCGGGTTCGCCCGCCAAGTCCATTACCTCGGGGACCGAAACCTGCATTTTGCCCGCCAGCTCGTAACTGGCAATGCGAGCCGCCAAATCGGCGTCGCCCGGAAACTTCTCCAGGTGCTTCGCGTTCAAGCGATTCAATAGTCCCACCGCTCGCCTATCGTCGGCAGCCGAATAGGCATCCGGCCTATCCAGATTGGCCGGAGGGTTCTTAGCATTGAAATCCGTCCCCTGATAGGCCGCTGGCAGAAATCCATTGCCGAAATTGTTCTTGCCCGATCGGGCCAGGCCGCGGGGATCGTTGATCGCCACGAATGCCGGCAGGTCCTGGTTTTCCGTTCCCAGAGCGTAGGTTACCCATCCTCCGAAGGAAGGAAATCCCTCCAGCGTAAAACCGGTATTCATGAAGTTCTCGCCCTGAGGGTGAGCGCTGGTCTGCGTATGCAAGGCGTGAAAGAAACTGAACTCGTCCACCAGGCCTCCGAGATTCGGCAGAAGGTCCGAAACCATTTTGCCGCTCTTGCCCCGGGGACGAAAGTCCCAGAAGGGCTTGGCAATGTTCCCGGTCGGTCCTTCAAAGGTCACCGCTGGAATGCCCGGTGGTTTCCGCCCATGGAACTTTGCCAATGCAGGCTTGTAGTCAAAGGTATCCACATGGCTCACCGCGCCTGGACAATAAATAACCAGGACCTGCTTGGCTTGGGCTGGGAAATGGGACGGGCGCGGGGCGTATGGGTTGTCGGCATCGATTTTCGGTCGAATCGGCGACTTGCCGCTCACCGTGATTTGGTCCGCCGCGAGGAGACCGTCCTGAGCCAATAGTTGGGTGAGCGCTATCCCGCCGAGCGTCATACCGCTTTGACGCAGAAAGTCGCGGCGGTTTAAGAGCGCATTCCCGAGGCGAGAGATGTTTTCAGCTTGGTTTTCCATGATCGTTTCTGGGCTGGAAATTAATTAAGGCAGGAAAGCGAATTCATTCGAGTTGATGAGCGAACGACACACGAGAGCGAGTCCCGACTCTTCAGCCACTCCCTTGCAAGCAGCCAACTCTTCTCGATCCGGATTGCGATTGAACAGGATCTGAAAGCTCCGCCGAATCTGGGCATCCAGCTCGTCCGATTCCGCTTCCTTTTCAACTCGGGCCGCCAGTAGCTCAGCTTGGTCCTGGGCGAACGAACTGTTCATTAAATTCAGCGCTTGCAAGGGCGTTGTCGATACAGGTCGCTTGGCCCGAACCTGCCCGCAATCGGGAAAGTCGAATGCAGTGAACATCTTGTCGTCCACGCGACGCATGCGTTCCTGGTAGATCATCCGCCTCCAGGTATGCGACCCATAGTTGTCCAATACTTCCCACTGGGCATAGGTCTTCTTTTCATTGTGGATACGATAGCTCTTCCCTCCGATAGAGGGATTCAGGGCTCCAGACGCTTGCAGGATCGAGTCGCGGATCACCTCCGCCTCGACGCGGCGCGGGGGGAAGCGCCATAGCAGCATGGCGCCTGCGTCCTTATTATTGCCCGCGATATTCGGAGCGCTTGAACGACGAAAGGAATCCGAAGTAACTAGCATTCGAATGAATGCCTTCATCGACCAAGGGTCGCCCCCGCTCACCGATGGCTCCATAAACTCCGATGCGAGCCAATCGAGTAGTTCCGGGTGGGTGGGCAACGCTCCTGCCGCGCCGAAATCGCTCGTCGTCGGAACGATTCCTTGACCGAATACATGGTGCCATATCCGGTTTGCCATTACACGAGCGGTCAAGGGATTTTCGGGATTCACCATCCATTCCGCAAGGCGAGCCCGACGTTCGGGACCGGGAACCGCCTCGCTCAATCCGAGATCGCCCGCGAGGATCTCGGGAGCCGCCGGCGCCACTGCGTCGCGCGGATTCTCCGGACTGCCGCGATGCAAGACCCGCGTTTCCACCGGATCGACAAAGCGTCCGACGAAACTGTGAACGGGTCCTTCCCCTTCCAAGGTTTTGGCCGCCGCCTCGATTCTCGCCAGCGCCGTTGCCCGCTCGGGCTGGGCATCGTTCGCTTTATTGATTTTCGGAATCGACGCGACTTCGACCCACTCGCCGTCCGTCGTCTTCGCCTCTACCCGATAATTCGAGAACGACAGTTTTTTGAAGGGAATGCTCAAATAATCTGTTTCGAAATAGTACTCTCGATTGCTGCTCATCCGCAATCGATCGATCTCTTCCGAATGCGGCAGATTCACGATGATCCAAGGGCGCTGCTCGCTGTCCTTGGGCGCCCTCGCGGCCCATCGCATCGTGCCGTATTCCCCGTCGATCGTGAAGCTCGCTACGTTACGCGGATCCGAAAGCAGGGCCTCCGGACTTTCTACAGTGGCGCCGCGCTTGGCCAACGCCAGATCCTGGGATCGATCCCGCGTTCCGAAAATCTCGAGCTCATCCAGTCCTACGGAAGGGCTCAGGAAGGTCACTCGAATCGCATCGGCTTCGATCGGATCGAAGTGGATCTCGCGATAGCCTCCCCAATTTTCTTCCCAAGCTCCTGTCGTCGCGAGCGTCCGCCGCTCCGCATCGATCTGTCCCCAAATCTCTTTTTCGCGTTGGCGACGCGGATGCGTTTCCGGCAGCTCTGGAGGACGCCCACCGAATTCGACATCTTGGAAGATGCCCGTCAGAGAGTAGTAATCCTGAATCGAAATGGGGTCGAATTTGTGGTTGTGGCAACGCGCGCACCCTAAGGTAACGCCCATCATCGAGGCCCCCACCGTTTGCATGATCTCATCCATTCGATCGGACCGAGCTTGGCGAATCGCCGATGGCTCGCGCCCTACCGTCGCGGCCGGCACATGGGGCCCCGCAACCAGAAAGCCCGTCGCATCGCCCGCTTCCATCGTATCGCCCGCCAACTGTTCCTGAACGAATTGGTCGTAGGGCTTGTCCTCATTGAAGGCCCGGATCACGTAATCGCGATAGCGCCAGGCATTCTTGCGATAAAGGTTGGCCTCGGACCCGTTCGTTTCCGCCCAACGGATAACGTCGAGCCAATGCTGGGCCCAGCGTTCCCCGAAGTGAAGCGATTCCATCAATTCATCCACCAGTCCTTCGTAGGCCCGGTCCGCATCGTCCCGATAGGCCTTTTCGAATGTCGCGACCCTCTCCGGAGTCGGCGCAAGCCCGGTCAAAACAATCGAGGCGCGGCGGATGAGCGTGCGGGCATCGGCGGCGCCATTCGCCTCGAGCCCCGCTTCCTGCAATTCGTCCGCGATGAAGGCGTCCACGGGGTTGTCCGCCTTACTGCGTGGCTGAGTCCGTTGGATCGGCTGGAAAGACCAGTGATCCGAAACTTCCTCCTCAATCGCTACATCCATTTGGCCCGGCCAAACCGCCCCTTCTGCGATCCATTGCTCGACGAGCTCGATCTCCTCCTCGGATAACGGATCTTCCTCGTATGGCATTCGAAACTCGGGATCGGGGTCGCGCAGCACCTCGATCAAAAAGCTCTCCTCGGGCTTGCCTGGCTCGAGCCCAGGAATCCCGCTATCGCCCCCCACGAGCAAGGCGCCTCGGCTGTCCACCCGCATGCCCGATTTTTCCTCGTCCGGACCGTGACATTCGACACAGCGGTTTTCGAAGATCGGAAGGATCTGAGTTTCGAAATCGACCGCCACCAAGGGAATCGAACTCAAAAGTGACGCGAAAATGAGGGATAGACGTTGCATCTCCTATACTATTGCCCCGTTTGGCGAATCCTAACCAGTTTTTTCGCGCCCGAAAACAGGATTCCGCATTCGCTCGTCACGGCGAGGGCTTCCCTCGCCATCAATCGCTTCGAGCGCTTCCCCCTACCACGCGTCGCTTTCCAGGGCCCAGAAGCGTCCTTGCTCCGTATTCGCCAGCAATCGGCAAAAGCCGGATTCCGGAATACGCGTTCCTTCAGGAGCGGTTGCAATCCATCGATGGGTCCCCGCCGGAAACGCTCCCTTCATCGCTCCTTCCCATTTCGAAGGCCGATCGCCATCCTCGAATATCAGCGTCAACCCATCCTCGCGACCGAAATGAGCCACGATTTCCGACGGCGCCCGATTTCCCTTCAGCTCGAATTCAATCGCCAATCGGCGCCCATCCAAGCGCTTCACGCTCGTGGTCGAAATTGAAACCGGATAGCGCAGAAACCCTTCCAGAGCCTCCGCTCGCATGTAATCCGGCAACGCGAAACCCGGTTTGCGCGAAATCCCATTTTCCCTCGTTTTGAATCGCCGGTAGACCATGCCTCCCGTAGTCAGGCGAAACCATCCCTCTTCATCGACTTCCCATCGCTTTGGAGCGATTTCCCCGATCTTAGTCGACCCGGATAGGGAATCGATTTCGCTCCAATTTCCCGCGGTATCCAAGAGCCAACCACGATAGCTCGCGCTGCGCAAGGACTGGTGGGTTCGTTGAGAAACGACTCGCCCCGGCACTTCGACAAACGACCCCGGAGCCCGTAATCCGCCATATCGCTCCGGATCGTCCGTGAACTTACGCCCCGACGCGTAGAGTTTCCAATCCCGAGTTCGCGGATCCAGAAAATACGCGTGGTAGGTACGATAGGGATACGCATCATCTCGATTCGGAGCATCGAATCGCATTCCTAAAACCAAGCTTTCAAGACGTCTCCCTTCGATTTCCGGCAAGAGGCCACGCGGCTTCACGCCCGTCCCTTCGTGATGATAGCCTCCGAATAATCGATTCGGATCGCCAATGGCGAGCAAATGGCTGAGCTGCCCCACCGGAGGCGCCGCAGCGCCTCGCTTGTACGACCAAAGCGAAAAGTTCATGGGCTTGGCCGTGAAGATCTGGGGCGTCGCTTCCCCGGTTGGCATAAAGGTCGATCCGTAATAGCCGAACTCGGTAGTCACGGGGGCATAGAACTGAAACGGATCTCCCTCAAAGTCGAAATGAGGCCGGATCTCCACGATCCAGGCCGCGAGCCCCATTCCCGACTTCTCGATCGTCGAACTCCCGAATCGCGTGTGCACGGCTTGCGGGCGCCAACGAGATCGAACGGCATAGGCGCCATCGATCGCCGATCCGTTTAGCTCCACCCGCTTCAATACGCCCGCCTCTCGATCGGTCGCCCCGGTTTGCTCCAATTCAACGGTGAAAAACTGAATAGCCGATTTCTTGCGACCCGACTCGACGATATTCCCTTCGAGCGACCAAGGTTGCGGAGCGCGACCATCCGATTCTACCGCAACGACCCGTTTTTCGAGATCGCCGCAACTGACGATCCAAACCGAACCCGCCTCGGTCTCATCGACTCTGAGGAATACGCTCGCTTCGAAGGCTCCATCGCTTGTCGGCAAGAAGGGCCATTTTATCTGTTGCCCCGACTGTCGTATCGACCCGATTGCTTCATATCGCTCGCCTTTATTGAAAAGGGCCGCTTCGGGATCGTCTGGAGACTTTCCTCCCCCCTGCAACCTCGGGCCAACCGGATAGAAATAGCACTCGTTGGCTCCCAAAGAAAGCGTTTGCCCCCGAGACCGCTGTCCGTAGACGAGCTCGTCGTAGCGATCGCCTTCGGACAGAACGACCCACTCGACCGGAGCGCCGACTTGCGTATCGCCCCGAACCATCGAAGCCCCCAACAAGCCAAGGCAAGCTATTGTAAAACGAGTTAGAGGTCGCATACCGACCAACATGCTCATGCGGCTAAACCCGTTAAAGAGAATTCGACCTCATGCCTGTTGGTATACTTTCGGCGAAGTCTGGCACCTCCTTGCCACGATCACGGATTTCCTGTTGATCCAACGCCCTCTATGCGATCAGCTATCCGCTGCGCATCCGCGCTTTAACCCCTTTGCTCGCTACACGCCATCCCCATGAAATCGATCCTCAAATTCGCGCTCATTCTTCATGCCGCATTTCTTATTCCGCATTTCGCCGCAGGCGACACCTCCCCGAATGTCCTCTTTCTAGCGATCGACGACCAGAACGATTGGATCGGTTGCCTGGAGGGTCATCCCATGGTCAAGACGCCCCATATCGACCGCCTCGCCGAACGCGGTACGGTGTTTACGAACGCCCACTGCCAGGCCCCGCTCTGCAATCCTTCGCGCACCAGTCTAATGGTCGGCCTTCGGCCTAGCACGACCGGCATTCACGGCCTACGCCCCTGGTTTCGCGACGTACCCCAATGGGCCGATCTCGTTTCCCTGCCTCAGCACTTCGAGAACAACGGCTACCAGACCTACAATAACGGCAAGATCTACCACAGTATTCGCTCCCAGCCCGAGAACCATCCGAACCCCGAATTCCAGCACTACGGTTCACGAGGCGGCGTAGGCTCCAAACCGCCTGAAAAACTCATCCCAACCACTCCTTTCGGCAATCACCCGCTCATGGACTGGGGCGTCTGGCCCGACGACAACGACGACTCGACCAAGGGCGACTACGACGTGGCCGATCACGCTGTCCGCCAACTCGAGAACATGCCCAAGGACAAGCCCTTCTTCCTCGCCGCCGGTTTCTTCCTCCCGCACGTCCCCTGCTACGCTACGCAAAAATGGTTCGATCTCTATCCAGACGATGCATCGGTCCTGCCGGAAATGCCCAAAGGCGACCGAGCCGATACGCCACGCTCCTCCTGGTGGATACACTGGAAGCTGCCCGAACCCCGCAAGCGCTGGCTCGACGAGAACGACCAGCAAATCAATCTCGTACGCTCCTACCTCGCCTCCACTAGCTTCGTCGACGACCAAGTCGGCCGCATCCTCGAAGCGCTGGAGAAATCCGGGCACGCCGACAATACCATCGTCGTCCTGTGGAGCGATCACGGCTACCACCTCGGCGAAAAGGACATCACCGGCAAGAACACCCTCTGGCGAAACTCCACCCGGGTACCGCTCATTTTCGCCGGTCCCGGCGTCAAGGCTGGGCAGAAATCGAACCGCCCCGCCGAGCTGCTCGACATCTATCCCACCCTCGTCGAGCTCTGCGACCTCCCATCCATGAACCACCTAGAGGGACTCTCCCTCGGTCCTCAGCTGCGCAGCGCCAAGGCGCCACGCGAACGCCCCGCCATAACCTCTCACAATCAAGGAAACTACTCGATCGTATCCGAAAAGTGGAGATATATCCGATACATGGACGGCGCGGAGGAACTCTACGACATCGTCAACGACCCGCGCGAATGGAACAATATCGCCGCCGAGCGGAAAGGCATCGTCAGCAGCATGCGCAAGTGGTTGCCCAAGATCGACAACGGTCCCGTTGCCGGCAGCGGGGCCCGTGTCCTCACTTACTACGACAAGACCCCTGTCTGGGAAGGCGAACCCATTGGCGAAGACGACCCCATTCCGCACGACCGTTAACGCAATGTATCGCTGCTTATTCCCAAGCAGCCGTATTTCAGCCGCTTATTGACCAGCGGCCCTACGCTCATGCCCATGAAATTCTACATCAAGCTCGCCCTATTTCTCTATTCGCCATTCACCATTTCGCTGCCTATTAAGGACTGGGATTCGATCATTGCGGAAGACATCATAAAGCAAAGCGTACAAGGCGAGCCTACCTATCTAAGAGAAGGGTCGGCCGCGCGGCGCTATGGGGTTGGCCGAACCGTCATCCGACAGATCTTCAACCGCCTGGCAGGGTCCGGCCTAATCGAACATGTGCCTCGACGGGGCTGGCAGGTACATCCCTATCGCGAAAAAGACCTGCTCGACTACACCGACGTTCGCGAGACCTTGGAACTGAAGGCCCTATCGCTGGCGAGAGGGCGACTGGAGCCGGCGCGACTGGAAGAATTCATCGGCGCGAATTCGCCGGACTCCAAAGGCAAGCCGCGATTGGACAACAAGCTGCATCGCTACTGGATAGAACTGTCGGGCAACCGCTACATACGAAACTTCTTTTCCCAGCACGGCATTTACTTCACCTATTTATTCGACTACTCGACGGAAGCGATTGCCGACCTCGAAGAAAAAGCCGCCGAACACCGCAAAATTCTCCGAGCCCTTCTGAAGAAGGATTGGAAGGCGGCCGACCAAGCCCTATCCCAGCACATCAGAGCTCAAAAACCCAACGTGAAGCGCTTTTTCCAGCGCCTATCCGAACGCTCGTCCCAAACCGCCCAATGAAACGCTTACGCTTACCCTCCCTCTCCCTCATTCCGTTTTTAGCGATCGCCCTATCGCATTTCGCCGCTCGAGGCGACTCGCAAAACGTCCTCTTCATCGCCATCGACGACTTGAACGATTGGATTGGCTGCTTGGACGAGCATCCGCAAGCGAAGACTCCCAATATGGACCGCCTGGCCGCCCGGGGCACCCTCTTTACGAATGCCCACTGCCAAGCCCCCATTTGCGGGCCGTCGCGCGGATCTCTGCTCTCCGGTCGCTATCCCCACGAAACCGGACTCTACAATCAACCCAGCGGCAATACCCTTGCCGACGACGCCCAGAATTTCCACCAGCGACTCTTGCCTCAATACTTCGCCCAAAATGGCTACGCGACCTATGGCGTGGGCAAGATCACTCATGGATACAAGATCGAGGACACCTTCCAGCAATACGGCTCCAAAGGAAGCGCCGGCCCCAAGCCGAAGGGCCCCAAGGCTCCTAACGACGTGCGCTTTCGCTATCGGCCCGACTACAGCCAACCCTACACCGGCACCCAAACCGACTGGGGCGTCTTTCCGGATCGCGACGAACAAATGCCCGACTTCCAAACCGCAGCCTGGGCCGTCGAACGACTCGGGCAGACCCACGACAAACCCTTCTTCATGGCGGTCGGCTTTCACCGCCCCCACGTTCCCTTCTACGCGCCCCAGGAATGGTTCGACCTCTACCCCCTCGACGAGGTTATTCTCCCAGAGATTCCCAATGACGACCTGGAAGACGTGCCCGAAAACGGACGACGCATCCACGAACTGCCACGCTATCCTTCGCTCGATTGGCTGCGGGCCGACAACGACGAGGAGCTGCGACGATGCGTCCAAGCCTACCTGGCCTGCATTAGTTTCGTCGATGCCCAAGTGGGGAAAGTGCTCGATGCCTTGGATCGATCTTCGCATGCGGACGATACCCTTATCGTTCTCTTCAGCGATCACGGCTACCACATCGGCGAAAAAGGCCGCGTCTCCAAACAGGGGCTTTGGGAAGAATCAACGCGCGTTCCCATGGTCGTTTCACTACCCGGACAAAGCAAGGGACAAGTCAGCCATCGACCGGTCGGCCTCATCGATCTCTACCCGACCCTCATCGACCTATGCAAGCTGCCCCCGCGATCCGCCAATTCCGGTCGAAGCCTAGCCCCTCTTCTCGAAAACCCAAACGCTTCCTGGCGTCACTCCATACTGACAACCTACGCCCGCGGCAATCACACGCTTCGATCCGAGCAGTATAGATACATTCGATACGACGATGGCTCCGAAGAGCTCTACGACCACGATACGGACCCCCACGAATGGACCAATCTCGCCGGGAATCCCGAATTCGCCCAGGTCGTTGCCCGTTTCCGCCAAGAACTGCCCGCCAAGGAAGCTCCCTATCACCCGTCCGTCCGCAGCGGCCCAATCAACGACTGGTTCGTCGAGCACTACAAAGCCGAAGGCGTCGGCGAATAGCTGGCGCTCGCCGTGAAGGGCAGGGCTGTCGCTTGCGACATGCCCCATCCCCTTACGCGTTAGCCTTTAGTTTAGCTTTTAGCCTCCTCAATATACTCGTCCACCATCTGGGCCAATACGGTCAGCGGCAGCGGACCGCCACGCAAGATTACATCGTGGAACGCTCGTATATCGAATCTCTCTCCCAACGCGGTCTTTGCCTTCTCGCGAAGTTCCAAGATTTTGAGCATGCCGACCTTGTACGCAGTAGCCTGCGATGCCATGACGATATGCCGCTCCACCATGCGGACGCAATCGCGCTCGGTATCCGGCGTATTGTCTCTGTAGTAGGCGATGCCTTGCTCGCGGGTCCATCGCTTCGCGTGAATGCCGGTATCCACTACTAAGCGACACGCTCTCCATAGCTCCATGCTCAGTCGTCCAAAGTCCGAATACGGGTCCTCGTACAATCCCATTTCCTTCGGAATCAACTCGCAATACAGGCCCCAGCCCTCGATATAGGCCGTATAGCCCCCAAGCTTGCGGAATTTGGGAATGCCCTCCAGCTGCTGCGCTAAGGCCAATTGCATGTGATGCCCCGGAACGCCTTCGTGATAGGCTAGGGCTTCTAGCTTATACTTCGGCATATTGGCCGTATTATAGAGATTCGCGTAATAGATGCCCGGCCGACTCCCATCCAGTGCGGGACGTTGATAAAAGGCCGTACCCGCCGACTTTTCCCGGAATGCCTCCACACGTTTGACGACTAATTCGGCCTTGGGCTTCGTCAGGAATAAGGCGTCCAATCGGTCCTTCATATCGTCGATCACCGCTACGGCGCGATCGAGATAAGCCTGTTTTCCCTCATCCGTATTCGGATAATAGAATTGCGGATCCGTTCGCATGAATTCGAAAAAGGCCTGCAGGTCTCCCTCGAAATTCACCTGCTTCATCACCTCCCGCATTTCGTCGTGGATACGGGCGACTTCGCTTAAGCCAATTTCATGAATTTGATCGGCCGATAACTCGGTCGTAGTAGTCAAACGCAATGATTCGTCGTAGAACGCTTCCCCATCCTGGAACTTCCATACGCCATCGTCCGTCGTCGCTCGCTCCTCTTGATCTTCCAAGAATGAAATCAATCGCTCGTAGGCAGGCTTGACCACCTCGAGCAAGGCCTTGCTGGCCTCGTTCTGCAACTTCACCTTCAGCGGCTCTTCGATGTCGAGGGCTTGCACCTTCTTTCTGAAATCGCCCCACAACGCGGAATCCTCCCCCGAATCCTCAAACGGAGCTCCCGCGATAATATTGCGACTGGACTCGATGGCTCGAGGATAGACGAACTTTGGCGGCACGATCCCTAGTTCCTCCCGCAACTTCAGATTTTCGAGCAGGCTTTCAAACACGACATCCACGCCCTGCAAACGGGAAATATAGGCTTTGGCGTCCGTTTCATCCGTTACCAGATGCATGTTGATCAAAAACGAGGGGATGCCCGTATGGCGGCCGAACATCTGGTTGACCGGGTAGTTGTAGAGCCGATACTTGAAGCTCTCAATCGCATCCTCCGCATTCTGAATGGCAAGTCGATAGCTAATCTTCGTCTGCTCATCCAGCAATTCGTAGTCGATTTCCGACTTCAGCCATTCCATGTTCTCCTTGGTAATCGCCAACTCCCGAAGCTCGAACTCGTCCGAGTCGTCATTCCAATTCCCATAGTCTTTTTTGATGCCCAGGTACGTTTGCCACTCCGGATAGCGATCTACTTTCTCGTTGTAGACACGCTCGAAAAAGTCGTTGGCCTTCTTCGACTCGGCGACTACCTCCGGACTCTCGCCGAGCGCGAGCGCGGAACATAGGCCGACAAGACCAAAGAGAGCGACGCTGGCATACCGTATGAGGAGCTTCATGTCGAGCGACCCTAAGGTCCCACTCTAAATTGGCAAGCTTCCCATCCCACTCGCCTTTTCCGCATCGCCAGCTCTCGCCTACCCGATGCTCCATCGAAAGAAGTGACGGGCGTGTCCTGCCGCGGCTTGCGGTGATGGAGTTCAGCGCGCGCGTTGGGCGCCAACGCGGGCGCATTCGGACCCGCGGCAACCGAAGAGAGCCTCGTCACCATAAGAGACAATCCAGTCGATTCGCTCACAGTCTTCAACGAAGGCGGATTCCGCCGCTGGAGTATCCCTGTATCATTGCCCAGGCGGGTTTCCCAGGAGCGCTCGGCATACATAGTGGACGACCTGCTTGTCCCCCTAGGCAATCCCTATCTCTCCCCAATGTTCCTCACCGGTCTGGCATTCCTACCAAATGGCGAGGCCCTTGTCTGCGCATTCCATGGGGATATTTGGCGCGTTAGCGGCATCGATGACGACCTCCAATCCGTCCGCTGGAACCGCATCGCAACGGGCCTTCACCAGCCGCTCGGAATGGAGACCATAGGCGATGAAATTTACGTAATTGGACGAGACCAACTGACGCGCCTCATAGACTACAACGGAGATGGCGAGATCGACGGGTACCGTTGCGTGACCAATCGTTTCCCGACTTCGACTGGGAGCTACGACTACTACACCGGATTACCTGTGTACCTATCCAGGACACTGGAAAGTGATGCGCGGCACTCTTTTCGTCTACTAGTTTCCTCGACAGGAACGCGTACCGCTCGAAGTCGATTCAACGCGCAATCCCCGGCCGACGGGCATGCAGACTCATTTCTTCCTGAAAGGTAACGGCCATCCCGCGAAGCTTGCGACTGATATCCCGATTGCGCACGGGATTCGATTCTCCGGGATCGGCTTCCAAATCGTAAAGCGTGGCTCTCGGGTTCAAGACGCACTTCCACCTGTCCCAGCGCACGGCCGCCAAAGCGCCGTAGCTACCATGATAAAAAAAGGCATCATTGTATTCTTCCTTAGTCATCAATGGAGCCCACTCGCCCGCCAGATGGATGTTCCGCCTCAAGGGGACATCCGCATTGAGTGACATCTCGGCAGACGGCGGCGGTACGCTATCCGATTCACCTAAAAGCAAGGGACTTATGTCGCGCCCATCGATTACCCGCCCCTCCGGCACTCTAATGCCCGCGAAAGTCGCCAGTGTGGGATACCAATCCATCGCCCGAACGATCGCAGATGACTCGTGTCCCGAGCGGATGCCCAGACCAGGACCCCAAGCGATACCCGGTACGCGCAAACCGCCTTCGTAAGTAGAAATTTTGCCTCCCTGGATCGGCTGATTCTTGTTGCGCCCCGGGCCCCGACCGTTGTCTGACGCGTAGACTACAATCGTTTCATCCTCGATCTCCAGTCGCTTCAACGCGTCGAAGATGCGCCCGACATTGTAATCCAACTCATGAATGGCATCGCCGTATTCGCCGAATTGCGACGTTCCCTTGAATTCCTCGCTTACCCCCAGAGGATTGTGAAGCATGGTGTGCGGCAAATAGATGAAAAAAGGATCGTCCTTGGACCGTTCCATGACGGCGATCGCTTCGTCCGTGTAGATCCGCGTCAATTCGGCAGGATCCGCCGGACGCTTCACGACTTCGTAGTCCCTCATCAAGGGCACGCCTCCCTCGTCTTCGAAATAGACCACTTCGACTGGATCCAAATTGTGCAGCAGGCCGAAATAGGAATCGAAGCCTTGGCTCAAAGGATGAAACTCCGTAGCGAACCCCAAATGCCACTTTCCGATGCAGGCAGTCGCGTATCCGTTTTCCTTAAACAGTTCGGCGATCGTCAGCTCGTCCGGATTCAAGCCGCGACGCGAATCCGCCCGATGCACCCATGTTTCCATTCCTACGCGACGAGGATAGCATCCCGTCAGCAACCCGGCTCGAGAGGGACTGCAAATGGGGGCGGCTGCATAGTAGTCGGTAAAGCGAACGCCTTGTTTGGCCATACCATCGATACGCGGCGTCTCGATTTCCGTCGCCCCATAACATCCCAGGTCATAATAGCCTTGGTCGTCGATGAAAATGAAAACGACATTCGGCTTATCCGCAAATAGAGCCAACGACAGCGACCACGCGAGAACCAGGGGAAGGGGCAATTTCATAGGAACGATCCTAGGCGAGCTATGCCGTCGATTCCAAGCGTAGAGTCGCCTGGGAGGGGTTATAATTCGAAACGAATCGCCCAAACGTTTTCGATTGCCGCGCGCGCTTTTCAAATACTCGCCCTTAATTCGCTTAGAGCTTTTCCTGAACGCCCAAACGTGCCTAAATCGGATGCCATGACCCCGGAGCAGTTGGCCCCAATCCGGTCGAAGATGAAGGCCCGAATCGCGGAGATCGAAGCGAGCCTCGCCGAAGACGACCCGGAATCGAAACCCGTCGCCCCCGATGTAGCGATCGGGCGACTTTCGCGTCTCGAGTCCATGCAGGCTCAGCAAATGAAACTCGCCCAGCAACGCCGACAACGCGAGGAGCTGGAAGGCCTGCATAACGCTCTCGAACGCATGGAAAAAGGAACCTACGGGACCTGCGCCTACTGCATGATGCCCATCAGTTTCGAGCGTCTTGAAGCCATGCCCGACGCCGTCGTCTGCATGAGCTGCGCCCGCTAGGGCAACGATCGAACATCGAGCTCGGGCAAAGTCGCCACGACGCGGAAACGACTAGCGTTTTCATAAAATCCTCAGCGGCTTCGCCCGAGGATAAAAGCATCTCAAAAGTACAAATCGCTCAGCCACTGGCCGCCCCGCTGCGTATCGAAGGCAATCGCTTGATGAATGGCTACGATGACCCAAAATACGATTTGATAGCTTCGCTTCGACGTTTTGTGCCTGAGGTTCCACTGAGCCAACCAGGCCCCGGGCCAGCCACCGATCAGCTCGAACAAGTGAAGAGTCCACTCGCGAGTCCTTCGCTTGCCCGTCTTCGCCTGCCGCTTGTCCCACCAATAGAATCCATAGGTCAACGCGGAAACCAAGAGGAAGTATCCAAGAATCAATGTCCATTCCGTCGTTAAGGCTACCCGATAGATAGCCAGGGCTGGAAAGATCGCCAAAGCGACCATGACGATCTTTCCGTAACGAAATTCTAATCGATTGGACATGTAAAACCACCAATTACACGGAAATCCCAGATCAACGGTCTGATATATCCGCCATCTCCCCAATCATCCGTGTCAATCCGCGATCATCCGTGGTTCCAAATCCTATCTCGAAACAGAAATCGTCAATTTCTTCTTCGATCCTTCGCTATGGGATTGCACGCCGCTGACGGACTTGAGGATCGGCCGTCCTTCGCCCACGCGTATCGTGTATTTGCCGTTCGCGTACACTTTCGGACGATAGCTCCTTCCCTGAACGCGAGTCGTGTAAAGCGTCTCGCCTGTCGACTCGCTTACCACTTGCACAACAGGGTTCGAGATTCCTTTGAAGTTCAACTCAGGCAAATAGGCAACGGCATCCCTGCCATCGTTCTCGCTCATATAGAAAGTCAATGGCCAACCGGGGTATTGTCCTGCAGCGCCTTTGCTCAAATCCGCAAAACGTGGCCAACATTCGAATACAACAGTTTGCGCTTTCTTATCGAAGCGGGCAATCCCATAGCCATCCGCCCAATCTTCGTTCTGATCGCGCGCTCCCCGACGATTCGACTCGGGATCCGGGTTCGCGTAAGTAATCATGGTGATCTTATTGCCCAAGCCGTCCTCGTAGTCGCCCGTCCACGGCAAGGGACTGCCTTCGATAGGGTCCTCGCCCGCCAAGCCGCCTTCCGGCCACCACCAGCGGGAGTAGTAGTTGTTGACGATCGCCGGGCTGACGAAGCTGATCGGGCCATCGCGATAGTCGTCGATTCCATGATGCGTTACCACCGACAGATGCTGGTCGCCCGCCAGGTGGAAGGCCATCGCTTTGCGCATCTGCTTCAGGGCATTGCGACGACCCGTTTGCGGCCAGCCATTGCTGTCCAAGTCGGCCAACAGGCGATTTTCGAAGCTTCCGTGCAAGTGCACCGCTCCCGCGAAATTCGTCTGCGAGAGCACGCACTTCATATCCGCATCCGTCCAATCTTCCGACCAATTCGACAAGAAGGAAAGCTGGCGATCGCCCAAGAGCTTGAGGCCCGGCACATCGACCGCTTCGCGCTTGTAGGTGGGTTCGTTAATGTGATCCGGCCGAGGGCCCATGTCTGGAATTTCGCCATTGGGGCCAGTCTTGAACTTGCGGTCTTCGATGATCGCGAAATCCACGCCGCCTACGTTGTAGCTTGTATAATAAACGCCAATACCCTGGGCAATCGGCGCCGGATCGAAGGCATCAGGCAGGTGCCAAGTCTGGCAACGCTCGACCATGCGAACGAATTCGGCCGGATAATAGTAACCGCCATCGTTGCCCTCAATGATCTCAGCCTTCACGCCCCCTTCGCCCCAAAGATTGCCCTGGCCGATATCGTGATCGTCCGGGATGGTCACTACCGGTCGGTCTTTGATGATCTCCTTGAACTGCGTCCCCCAGAGGATCCAGCCCGCCGTGTGCTCCGTGTGATCGTAAGTCTGATCCCCGGCGAAGAAAAGCATGTCCGGATCCTGTTTCTTCAGATTGGCCACGATCGCATCGCGATCGCCTCGGTCGCGATTCGAGTTGCAGGACAGCGAACCGATTACGATTTCATTCTTGTCGTGCGGATTGCGCCGAATGATCCCCTCGAAAGTCGCCTTCTTGCCATGACGCACGCGATAAGGGACGCTCAGGCTCTCGTCCCAGCCTTCCAAGCGAAAGTGCGCCGACCAGCCAAGCTCGTAGACCGGAGCCGTCGCTACTTCCTCCCAGGTATCGCCCAACTTCACCTCGAGTCGCGCCAATCGGGCCTCGTCGGGTTTGAGCGGATAAAGCTGAGTCGTCATCTTGAGAGTCGAACGATCCACCGTGTAGATCGCAAATGCCACCACTTCGTCGCGTGGAACCTTCATCATTTCCAGCCAGGCCTTGCCACCTTCGTGCTTCGTGTTCCACCAGTCGCCAGTCGAGGCCGTTTCGAGCTGAGGCCAATCGGGACCAAAGGCCACCGCTAGGCCCGAATTGGGAAGTAGTATCGTCGCTACCAAAGATAGAAGTGTGATCGATTTCATGGATGGAGTTTGTTAAAAGGGACTGGACTCATTCGAATCCAGTCAATCCGAGAAGCGCTCTGTTCCAAAGCATGCATCCTGCCATGTCAAAAGAGATCGCGAATCAATCGAAGTCCTAGGCGAGCCACTGAAATCATTTGCCGACTTAGGCTCTTTCTTCTGGAACCGAAGTCTCAGGCGCCTTTCGTAGTAGACCAACCTTTCCGTGAAAAATTCCTCTATCGCGTTTATCGCTACCCTTGTATTGGGGCTCTTCTCTTCGAACGGCGACGAGGCGCTGAGCCACGAAGCCATCCGCCCCCGCCGTGCCCACGAAAAAGATACACTGCTTGCCAATGAAATCGACAAGTCCCTCATCCAGATTCTCGAATCGCTTCGCCATAACGCCCCACCTTAAAACCAAAACGCCCAATCGATGCGACGAAATTCATCTTACCATTAAAATTACAACCTTGTAACGTTAACTGCCCCATATTCTTTCCAACCCTTCGCCCCTGCGACTGTCCGCTCGACAAACGAGGCCGCATTTCGCAATTTCAGGGACACAATGGATGCGATCCGAGCCTACTTTTCCGAGACCTGGCTGCTCATTGCCGAGATGGGGCCCTATTTGCTGCTCGGATTCGTGGTTTCCGGTTTGCTCCACCGCTGGATTCGCGAAGATTGGATTCAGTCCAAGTTGGGCCAGCCAGGCTTTAGTTCCATCGCTCTCGCTTCCGTTTTCGGCGTTCCCATGCCCCTCTGTTCCTGCGGAGTCATTCCCGTCACCGCCAGTCTCCGGGACAAGGGAGCTAGCAAAGGCGCCGCTTCGTCCTTTCTCACTTCCACGCCACAGACCGGCATCGACAGCATCCTGGCTACCTATGGCATGCTCGGACCGATCTTCGCTCTCTACCGTGTGGTCGTGGCATTTCTATCCGGTTTTGCCGTAGGCGCCATCATAGAGCGCTTCGGCGCGGCGGACCCTGATCGAACCCCTCCCCGCCAAAATCAGAGAGAGGAAACGCGCCCCACTTGGAGCGAAAGCATTCGCTACGGTACGGTAACCCTACCGTCCGATATCGCCGCTTCCCTGACAATCGGCTTTCTTCTGGCAGGGCTGATTAGCGCCCTGGCACCGGACAATTTATTGGCGAATCTGCCGGGCGGGGTATATTCAAGCATAGCGCTAACCACCCTTATCGCTGTTCCCTTCTACATTTGTTCGACCGGCTCTATTCCCCTCGCCTTGGCCCTCATCGCCAGTGGCCTGCCGGTATCGGCTGCTCTGGTCCTGCTTATCGCCGGACCCGCTACCAACATCGCGACGATCGCCACCATGCGCAAAACGCTGGGCATTCGGGAAACTACGCTCTACGTCTTCAGCCTCGTACTCTCCTCTTGGATTGCCGCACTTGCCTATCACCTTTTTTTGGATACCGGATCCCTAGCAGGGCAACACCTTCATGAAATGGAGCCCGGAGTCTGGAAACACCTTTCCGGCATCGCCCTGCTCGCCTTGCTCGCCAACGCCTATCTGTCCCAACGCCAAGAGAGCCGAACCATGTCCGTCGACCGCAGAGAACCCACCGCTTCGAATCCGGAAACCGCGACCCTCCAAATCGGAGGCATGACCTGCAGCCACTGCCAATCGAGCGCTCTGCAAGGCTTGCTAAGCCTTCCTTTCGCCAAATCCGTCAGCGTCGATTTGAAATCCGGGCGAGCCCAGGTAAACGGCGACCGTATCGACCGCGAGCAAATAGCCGCCAAGATGGATAGCTTGGGTTTCGAACTGAAGTTATTTACCGTGAACCGTCGGGAGAGTTCATGAACGCATTGCGCATCGATCGCCCGCTCGGATTGTTCCCTCGAAGCGCCTCCCTCCGTTCCTCCGAGCTCGGAATTCCTGCGCCTCTTTTCCTGCTGCTCCTCCTCGCGCTCTCCTTCCATCCCACCGCAACCAGGGCTGCTGAGTTCACCTACGAAAATCTCAACGGCAAACGAATCGCCATCAGCAACGAGCCATTCTTTATTCTAACCACACGGTCCGATTCCGACCTGAAAGACGCCCTGCGCTGCGCTTCCTATCTAGAAAGCCTTAATGAAAGGCCACGCTGGCTAATCGACCTCGCCTGGCCGCAATCGGAGACCGCCAAGCGAATGGCCACGAAGCGACTGTTGAAAAGCGAACTTATGAAAGAACGCAGCGCGATCCTAGAACAGCCGACTTTGGAGAACGCCCTTGTCGCCTTGATCGACGATGAAGGTCGAACGATATGGAGTAGCGAATCGTATCCAAGCGATCGCGACTGGGAGCAAGCTTTGACCGCATTTCGGGACATCGATTCCCAATAGAATTCTCCCATGTCAGGCGACCCTAAAAAAGGATCTCGGAACCCTAAGCCGTACCCATGGGATAGCGCCCCAATTGACTATCCCAAAGAT
>CBFHHM010000009.1:47642-79813 GCA_965655705.1 Candidatus Pelagisphaera sp. | reverse complement strand
CTGCCAATCGCTCGAAAGCGCGATCTCATAGTCGACGCGATCAAACGCAATCAAGTGATCGTGCTCTCCGGCGAAACCGGTTCCGGCAAGACCACTCAGATTCCCAAGATGTGTCTCGATGCGGGACTGGGTCGCAAGCGACGCATCGCGTGCACTCAGCCGCGACGCGTTGCCGCTCTCTCCATCGCTCGACGCGTCGCCGAGGAATTGAATGCCACCTACGGGCAAGAGGTGGGTTCGAAGATTCGCTTCGCCGATCAGACTAGCAAGCGCACCCGCATTAAGTTCATGACCGATGGCATGCTCCTCTCGGAGGTTCAGTCGGATCCCCGTATGAACGAATACGATACGGTCATCGTCGACGAAGCTCATGAGCGCAGCCTCAACATCGATTTCCTGCTCGGCCACCTCAACCAACTCCGCAAGCGCCGTCCCGACCTGAAAATCATCATCACCTCGGCAACCATCGACATCGACAAGTTCTCCAAGGCCTTCGACGACGCCCCGATCATCGAAGTATCGGGACGCGTCTATCCAGTCGACGTCGTTTACGCCCCTTTGGACGAACTGCTCGAAGACAGCGGCGATTTTACCATCATCGACGGGATTGCCGAGTCCGTGGATCGCATCCGCGACGAATACAGCCAAGGCGACATCCTAGCCTTTCTGCCCACTGAAAAGGACATACGCGAATGCATGGACCTCCTGCAAGGGCGCCACAAAAGGGGATTCGACATCCTACCTTGCTTCGGCCGCCTTTCCAACGCCGATCAGCAACGTATCTTCGCCCCATCCGCCAAACGTAAGATCGTCCTCGCAACGAACATCGCCGAAACCTCGCTTACCATTCCTGGCATCCGCTTCGTCATCGATACCGGTCTCGCTCGCATTAGCCGCTACAACCCGCGCGGACGCACGAAGCGACTCCCGATCGAGAAGATTTCCCAAAGCAGCGCCAATCAACGCAAGGGGCGTTGCGGACGCGTGCAGGACGGTATTTGCATTCGCCTGTATTCGGAAAGCGATTTCGACAAGCGAATGGAGTATTCCACGCCAGAAATCCAGCGAGCCAATCTGGCGGAGGTCATTCTCCGAATGAAGGCCGCCCGTCTTGGAAAAATCGAGACTTTCCCCTTCATAGACCCGCCCTCGCCCAACGCTGTCAAATCCGGCTGCGCTTTGCTCGATGAGCTCGGGGCCATCGACGGAAACCGTGGCCTCACCCCGGTCGGACGCAAGCTGGCCAAGCTGCCTATCGATCCAACCGCGGGGCGCATGTTGCTACAGGCCGAACGCGAAGGCGTCGTCGAGCAAATTCTAGTGATCGCATCCGCGCTATCGATACAGGACCCGCGCGAACGTCCTCTCGGCAAAGAAGAGTCCGCCCGTATTGCCCATAAGAGCTTCGTCCATCGCGAATCCGACTTCCTGACTATGCTAAATATCTGGGAGAGCTTGCACGACGAGCTAGAACGGCTTTCCCAAAGCAAACTGCGCAAATTCTGCAAGAAGCGCTTTCTCTCCTACCTGCGCATCCGCGAATGGATCGACGTCAAGAAACAGCTCAGCCAATCGCTAGTCGAATTCGAACGCTCGCAAACGCTCAAGCGCGAACCGCCACGCTACAAGAGCGAAGAGGAACGCTTCGAGCTTCGCCAGTACGGCAGTATCGAATATCGAGCCATCCATTGCTGTCTCGCCACTGGCCTCCTCGGAAACCCCGCCCGCAAGGAAGAGCCCAATCTCTATCGAGCGACGGGCAACCGCAAGGCCCTCATTTTCCCTGGCTCCTGTCTTTTTAACCGCAAGGCCCAGTACGCCAAGACGAAGATCCAAAAGCAGGAACTCGAAGCGAAGATACCTAGCCCTGGATGGATCCTCGCCGGCGAGATCGTGGAGACTAATCGACTCTATGCCCGCACCGTAGCGGTTATCGACCCGGGCTGGCTCGTCCAAGTGGGTTCGCACATCCTCAAACGCTCCTATAGTCAGCCGAATTTCGATCCGGAACAAGGAAGGGTTACCTGCCTGGAAAGCACTCGTATCCACGGATTGGAGTTGCAGCGAAAAAGCGTCTCCTATCTAAAGGTCGATCCGAAGCAGGCCACGGAAATCTTCATCCGCGAAGGATTGCTCAACGAGGAATTCGAGCTACTGCCGCCATTCGTCGACGCCAATCGCAAGCTCAAGAACCGACTCCAAAACGCCCAGACTCTTGCTAAGATGCAAAGCTGGATCGGAATCGAAGAGGCAGCCTTTCGCTTTTACGCGTCTCGCCTGGACGGGATAGCCTCCACTGCCGACCTCAACCGTTGGCTTAAAACGCAGAAGGATCCACGCGGCGAATCGTTAGTCATGAACGAGGAGGATCTCACTCCTCCCAGCGAGAACCCGATCGACCTGGATGCGTTCCCGGAAACCGCCCTTCTGGAAAACTCAGCCCTGCCCATCGAGTATCAATACAAACCTGGCCAAGATCGCGACGGCGTCACCTTGAAAGTCCCCTACGCAAAGGCCCAGTCGTTGGATACGCCCCTCCTTGATTGGCTCGTTCCCGGGCACCTTGAAGCCAAGGTCCTCCACCTTATAAAGGCCCTGCCCAAGGATCACCGCAGACAACTCCAGCCCCTGACCGAAACCGCAGCCTCTATCGCCACCCAGCTTACACCCTCTGAGAAAACCCTTTGCGAATCGCTCGCCGCCTATCTCAAGCGCGAATACCTGATCGAGACCTACGCCAGCGATTGGAAAGAGGACGCCATTCCCCAGCACCTCAAAGTGAGAGTCGACGTGCAAGACGCCAAAGGCCAAACGGTCCTCGAAGGACGGTCTGCGGAAACAGTGAAAGCGGCCCTCGAAAAACGAGAGCGCAGCGTCGTCCCGGACTCGCAAAGCCAGACAGAAGCCCTATGGAAACGGGCCCTCTCACGATGGAGTAAAACGATCTCAAGTATCGATGAACTGGACACCCAGCCTGAACGAATCGAGGTAGGCGACCTCTCTGGCGTACCTGTTTTCGGGTATCCCGCATTGAGAGACTTCGGCGATCGGGTAGCGCTCACCCTTCTTCGCACTCCCGTAGAGACTCGCATTGCGACGAAAAAAGGCATCTCCAAATTAATTGAATACGAGCTGCGACGCGAGCTCGCCTGGATCCAAGAGGACCTGCGTGACTTTAGCAAGCTAGGCCCCACCGCAGTGGCCTTCGCTCCCCTCGAAGCACTCAAATCCCAGGGCTTTGAACATATGAAGCGGTTTCTCTGCTCGCATGGGATCGAGACGATCGATCAGGCAGCCATAGCGATGCGCATCGAAGCCGCTAAAGCCGAATCGCGCGGCTTAACCTACAAACTGATCGACCGACTCAAGGCCGTCTTCGACCTTCGACAGGACTTGAAAGTCGCCGCCATGCCGAAGGACCTGCAGAACGAACTAGATCGCATCGTTCCGCTGGATTTCATCGAATCGACTCCCCATTGGGCATTGAAACGCCTTCCCGTCTACCTACAGGCCGTCCAGCGACGGGCAAACGATCGCGAACGCCATCCTGAGAGGGATCGCAAGCGAGCATCGGAAATCGAGAAACTCCGTCAGCGCCTGAAGATACTCGAAGCGGAGCCAGAGGCCATCGACGATCTACGCTGGTCCATCGAGGAATACGCGCTGTCCCTCTTTGCCCAATCGCTCGGCACCGCCTTCCCCGTGTCGGCCACGCGCCTCGAACGGAAATTCAAAGACGCCCGCGCCAAGCCCGAACCCACCGCGCCGCAAACGCCTTCCCAGAACACGGAAAACCCGTCCCCTCCAGACAAGCCCACCGACGCCGACCTGCAAAGCCTCAAATCCTTCTTCGGCTAAGAGAGTACGCCTTCGCAGGGACTTGCTTGCGAGCGAGCGCCTACCCAGTGGACAACGCCTGCAAGGGCGCTCCTAAATGAATCGCCCCAAAAACATTGCAGTCCCCCAAGGACCTCTCTTTCATTCCCCGACTTTCATGCTTTAGCCTTCAACCTTATACCTTAAGAAGATGTCATCTCGTCGCCAATTTATTGCTACCTCTGGAGCCCTCGCTACTACTGCCGCCCTCGCCGGTTGCGCCAGCCAATCCTCAAGCTCGAAGCCTATGTCCTCGTTCCGCTATTGCCTTAACACCAGCACCATTCGCGAAAAGAACATCGGCATTGAAGCCGAGATCGATGTGACTGCCAAAGCAGGCTATTCTGGTATTGAACCTTGGATACGCACTATTCGCGCCTACATGGACGAAGGCGGCAAGTTGAGCGACCTTCGCAAGCGGCTGGGCGATCAAGGCGTACAAGTGGAAAGCGCCATTGGCTTCGCTCCTTGGATTCTCAATGACGACGAAGGACGCGCTAAAGGCTTGGAGGAAGCGAAGAGCGACATGGAACTCGTCGCTGCCCTCGGAGGTACTCGGATCGCAGCCCCGCCCTTCGGGGCCCACAAGGGTCCATTGATCGATCTTGAAATCGTAGCCGAGCGGTACCACGACTTGCTCGAAGTGGGACGCCAAGCAGGCGTTACCCCACTTCTTGAAGTCTGGGGTCACTCGCAGAATTTGCACCGTCTCGGCCAGACCCTCTTCGCCGCCTCCGAGAGTTCCCACCCCGACGCTTCGCTGCTGCTCGACATCTATCATATCTACAAAGGAGGTTCAACCTACGAAGGGCTTTCGCTCCTAGGCGCCAAGGCCATGCCCGTTCTCCACATGAACGACTATCCAGCGACGCCCGACCGGAACGAGATGAGCGACAGCCACCGAGTCATGCCCGGCGACGGCATCGCGGACTTCGGCGCGATCATCAAGCAACTCCACGCCATCAATCCTAACATGGTCTTCTCCCTCGAGCTCTTTAACCGCGACTACTGGCAGCAAGATCCCCTTGAAGTTGCCAAACTCGGGTTGAAGAAAATGAAGACCATCGTCGCCGAGAATATCGGCTAGAGCGCGAATCGTCCTTAGCATAAGGATACGTCCCGCTTGCTCGGGACCACAGAATGCGGGCGCGCGCCTGTAGAAAAGACGGGGGCTTAGACAAGCAGCGCGAGATCTTCCCAACTATGGATCCTAATTCCGCGGAGAACGTTTTCGCCTCTCTCCGCTCATTGGCTCCACCGAGGGGATTCTCTCTTCATTGGCTCGCTAGCCTCTTTTCTCGCCGCTGGAAACCCGATCAGGCGGACACCCGATATAGGGAGCTTGTTTTTTGCTGATTAAGATGCAAATTGAAGGGCCTGGATCTATGAGTTTTAATTCCGCTAGATTTTTTATCCTTTCTATCGCCCCCCTTCTCTTCTTCGTTGGCTGTCAACTTAGAGATAGCGAACCCAACACCTTGGACCAGGCGAGGCAAACGGAGGTCGTCTCGCTCCAGCAAGGGTACCTAACAATCGACGGCGTCGCATTTGACATCAAGGGCATCTGTTGGAACCCAATCCCCAAGGGACAAACCCACCCAGAGGGCTTGGCGTTCCTCATAGACAGCCCCGCTTACGATTTAGACTTCATAGAGCGAGATTTGAAGCTAATCGCAGACGCCGGATTCAACACGCTTAGACCGTATAGAGCCATAACCGATCCGAAGACTCTAGATCTCATCGAGAGCTATGGACTCAAGGTCATCGTACCGATATTCAACTACTATGCCATTTCCGATGAACAAGTAAGGGCCTCGGTACTCGCTTTGAAAGACAACCCGACAACCTTGTTTTGGGAAATTGGAAACGAATGGAACTACAATAATCTATATAATCCGGAATGGAATTTCGAGCAATCCTTGAGTCGTATCCAAGAAGTTATCAGCCTCGCGCGGTCCATCGATGAAAAGATCCCTATAGCAATCAATTACGGCGAAGTCCCAACTAAAGAAGTCGAACAACGCTTGGATGTGGATCTGTGGGGACTGAACGTCTACCAATCCGATGACTTCGGCTATGCGTTCGAGCAATGGAAAGAAACCAGCGATAAGCCCATGTACATCGGCGAGTATGGAGCCGATGCTATCGATAATAGAAACGGCGATGGCCGGTACGCCGAAAAGGACCAGGCCTACGCGGTTGCGAAACTGACCGAGCAAATCATTTCTCAATACGCTTCCACTGGAGGAGGCGTCACGCTCGGCGGCGCCCTATTCGAGCTTAGCGACGAATGGTGGAAGGATTCTACGGGACTGCCAACCGAGCACGATATCGGCGGCATCGCTCCAGGGGGCGGCCCCTACCCGGATCTAGAGTTTAACGAAGAATGGTGGGGAATCGTAGACATCGACCGCAATCCAAGACCCGCCTACCATTCCATCAAAGCGATATACACGCGCCAATAGAGCCTAGAATTAATTTCCGTCGCAGCATTCAGGCAACGCTTCGCCGGATCTAGCTCAATCGACTTTCACACGCTCACGTCTCCACCTTGCGGTACCTTCCCCGAAATTCGCGGGGCGACATTTCTCGGGCTTCGCGGAAGCGGCGATTGAAGTTCGACAGGTTGTTGAATCCAGACGCGTAGCAAATTTCGGATACGCTGGCATCGCTTTGCAACAAAGACTGGCGGGCCAGCCCCACTCGCAATTCATTCACGTACTGAATAAGCGTTTTCCCCGTGTTCTTCTTGAAAAATCGCGTGAACGATTTGGGCGTCATACGAGCCTGACGCGCCACCGCTTCCAAGGTAATCGATTGGTCCAAGTTGTCTACGATCCAATTTTTGACCCGATCGATTCGCCCCACATTCTCTTCGTTCAAAGAAGGCGAGTAGACACGACTGACGAGAGCTTTCCGATCGCTTTCCGGAGAATTTGATAGTGTATCCAGGATTAGGATAAACTGGGCAAATCGCTGCGCATCGTTCTGATGTATCATCTCTCGCATCATCGCATCCACTCGATCGCGCGTCCGACCGTGGAATTCATAGGAGCTGCCCGTCGTTTCCAAAAAGCTCTTTATCCGCGACATTTCCAATTTTCCCAAAAAATCGCTGCCCAGCGACTCCTCGGAAAACTGCAGCACTAGCATGGCAGGCTGGGAAGGATCTCCCTCGCTGGGCTCGTTGGGGTGGAAGGCATGGGGCACATTCGAACCATTAAGAATCAAAGTACCCGGTTTGATGTCACCGATGAAGTCGCCCGTTATGTGATAGCCAGTGTTTTTCAGCGTAAGCAGGATATCGATCTCGGGATGATAGTGCCAGGTCGTCCACATGTCCGTATCCGCCTTGAAAGAGAAGAGCTGGGCTTCGCAGGCCGTTACAATCTCCCGCAGCCCTTCGGAACTATTCCGCTTAATATCCGACTTCATCATCCACAATTCACTATCGCGTCTGAGCAGGGAAGACCGGTTCGGCCCTTCCTCCCTTTCAAATTCGTTGCTGCATTCTCGCTTAAACTGATGCATTTCGCCCGAAAATCGAGCCCATTCGAGTAACGATACAGCGAAAATAGTACCGTTTTTTGTCCATATATCAGTATACGAAAACCGAGTTTTTCGGTATACAGTAGACTCGTCTCGACGCATACTCCAAAGAGATCGCCCCTCATGGAACGCAACTTTCTCAGCATCTGTATCTTAGCCGCCTCAATTGGTCTTTCGAACGCGAGCGCTCGAACCCTGCCTCCGGCAGATATGGCATTTTTCGAGTCCAATGTGCGCCCAATACTCGTGGACAACTGCTACAAATGCCATTCGGCCGAGGGCGACAAGATTCGGGGCGGATTTCGTATCGATTCGCAACCGGGCATGCTGCGCGGGGGCGAAAGCGGGCCCTCGATCGAACCGGGCGATGCCCTCAGCAGTCGCCTGGTTCAAATGATCCAGCGTCACCCCGACTTCGAAGCCATGCCGCCCAAGTCCAAGCTCGATCCGAACGAAATCGAGACGCTGATCGCTTGGATTGACCGCGGAGCGCCCGATCCGCGCCTCGACGAACCGGAAGCCCATGCCGACGCCGATTCGGATTTCGATCTCGAGCAGCGTAAGAATTGGTGGTCCTTGGAACCAGTTGAACGCCCGATTATTCCACAGGTGACTCAGACCGATTGGCCCGCTAACGAATACGACGCTTTCCTCCTGGAGAAATTGGAAGCCAAAGGCTGGGAGCCAGCCCCCGATGCAGACAAAGCCACTTTGCTGCGTCGGTTGAGTTTCGATCTCACCGGCCTCGCTCCCACGCGAGCCGAATTGCAGGCCTTCTTCAAGGACGACTCTCCCAGGGCCTTCGAAAAGCAGGTCGATCGACTGTTAGGATCGCCGCGCTTCGGAGAGAAATGGGCCCGCCACTGGATGGACCTCGTTCGCTATGCCGAATCCAAGTCCTTCGAACAGGACTACACGATGCCCTACGCATACCGCTACCGCGACTACCTCATTAGGGCCTTCAATTCGGACCTGCCCTACGACCAATTCATCGTCGAGGCGCTCGCGGGCGACCTCCTGGAAAAGCCGCGCCTCGATCCAGATTCCGGACACAACGAATCCATCGCCGGCCCCGGCTACATTTACTTAACCGACGGACAACACGGCCCGCCCGATATCCACGAAGACGAAGCGCGCATCTTCGATGGCATGATCGATGTGACGACTAAGGCCTTCCTGGGCACGACGGTCGCCTGTGCTCGCTGCCACGATCACAAATTCGACGCTGTCACAACCGAAGACTACTACTCGTTCTACGGAATGCTGCGTAGCTCGCGTCTGGCCATTTCCAATACGATTCCAGGTTCTATTCAGGAGAAGACTCTCGCCAAGCTCGCGCCCAAGAAACGCTCCTTGAAATCGAAGCTCTACAACGCCCTCGAAGCGGAGCTTGAGAATCTGCCGCTCTATCTCGCCGCTTCTCAAGAAGCGATCGCCGATGCCACGTTTTCCTTGAAAATCGAATCGCTCGAAGCAGAGAAACCCAAAAACAAAAAGAGCGTGGCGGACCGGGCGCAGCGCTTCGAAGCGACGCTTCGCGAGCAGAGCGAAAAGGTCGCTTCAGCAAATGACTTGGACTCGAACGTTCTTTACAGCTGGCTCGACCTGCATCTCCGTCCCGAGGCCTCCCAAGACTGGCCGGAAATCGCTGCCTGGCTGAATGCCGAAATCGAGAAGAGCCGCCCCGATTCGCCCAAAGAGCTAAACAGTCAAAGCTTCTCCGCAATCGCTTCGGACCTAGATTCGTGGATCCCACAGGGACTAGCCTTCGAAAATCGCGACCCCGCTTCAGGAGCGATCGTCCTTGAAAACCAAGGACAAAATTCCATTCAAACCGTCCTCGGCTCGGACATTTCCGCTGGCCATCTCGCTCCCCGAGTGAGCGGCGCTCTGCGCTCGCCCGAGTTCATTATCGATGGTAAGCCAATCGAGTTCCAAGCCAAAGGCAAATACGCTTCCGCCCGGCTCGTAATCCGCAACTACGAACTCACCGGCCGTGGTCCAACGACCGCCAAGCTGTACGTGGCCATCAACAGCGATGCCTGGAAAACCTATCGCATGGAAACCTATCTCTGGGAAGGCCAGCCTGCCTATTTCGAGATTTTCCAGAACGGCCAGGCCACGCATTCCGTTCGACCCAAGGACGACGTGCCGAAATTCAACGAGAACGCCTACCTGTCCGTTCGCTTCGGCGATTCGCCTGACTGGACCGCGTTTTGGAACGAGCGCGGCAGATCGCCAAGCGCCTTTGCAACAGAGATCGGAGACGCCTTGGAGAAGGCCCGGAAAGGCAAGCGAGACGATCAAGCAACCGATTTGCTCGCGGCCAGTATTGGCTCTGGTATCCTGCAACCGAAAATCGATCGAGAATCTACGCTGGGTCGGGATCTGGCCGCGTATCAGGAACTCGCCCGCCGCATACCCCGTCCGCGTTTCGTACGCAGCTTGACCGATGGCGTGAGGCAAGCCGAACCCGTCTACATCCGAGGCAGTCACAAGAATTTGGCCAAGCAAGGCGTCGAACGGCGATTCCTCGATGGTCTAGGCGGGACCCCCATCAATGGGAACGGAAGCGGTCGCCTCGGATGGGCCCGCCACGTCGCCGATCCCCGCAACCCGCTCACCGCCCGCGTCATGGTCAACCGACTATGGAGGCATTTGTACGGAACCGGGATCGCATCGACCACCAATGACCTCGGTCGAATGGGGTTCGCTCCCACGCATCCCGAGCTGCTCGACTACCTGGCGAGCGACTTCGTCGACCAAGGCTGGTCTATCAAATCGATGATTCGCAAGATGGTTCTTGCTCGAGCCTACCGCATGGAGTCGACGCCAAGCGAAGTAGCCAAGCGCGAGGATCCAAAGAACGAATTGCTGCAACGCATGCCCATCAAGCGCTTGGAAGCGGAAGCGATCCGCGACCACATCCTGGCCTGTAGCGGAGAGCTCGATACCCGCATGTTTGGTCCCAGCGCTGACGCTTACGTCGCCGACCACCCGAACAGTCGAGCGAAGCCTCATAACGGGCCGGCCGATGGCGATGGGCGACGTTCGATCTACTTGGAAATGCGTCGCAGCTTCCTGCCCTCATTCCTACGAGCATTCGACCTACCCAATGCCACCGAATCAACAGGCGAACGCCAAGTCACCAATGTCCCTGCTCAATCGCTCGCTTTGATGAACGATCCCTTCGTCCATCAACAGGCGAAGGCCTGGGCCAATCGAATTCTGGACGCAGAGGACCGCTTCCACCAGCGGATCGACCAGATCCATATCGATGCCTTCGGCCGTCCCGCCACCGAACGCGAAAAAGACTGGGCCAAGCGCTTCCTCGAATCGCTTGAAAGCGAATACGACACGCCCAACGAAGCCTGGAGCGATCTCTGCCACATGATTTTCAACCGCAAGGAGTTCATCTATGTATTCTGAAGCATTCAAGGCAGGGAGGATCGGCTCGATCCTCCGCAATCGCAAATTGGAGGGCTGAGCCAGTCCTCCCTACCCAGACAAATTTCTATACATCCCTGAAATGATAACTCGACGCGAATTTCTGCAAAAAAGCTCCATGGGCTTCGGGGCTCTCGCATTCTCCGGCATTGCCCAGAACGATCTCTTGGGCGACGAGATGCCCCTGTATCCGAAAACCCCTCACTTCGCGCCCAAGGCCAAAAACGTCATTTTTCTCTACATGGACGGCGGCGTTTCCCAAGTCGACAGTTTCGACCCCAAGCCGCAGCTCGCCAAGGAACACGGTCAACCGCCCAAATTTCAAGTCGACGCCACGGTCTTCAACAACAACGGCAACCTGCTCAAAAGCCCTTGGGACTTCAACCACTACGGCCAGAGCGGTATTCCGATCAGCGATCTATTTCCCCATATCGGTTCCTGCGCGGACGATCTTTGCGTCCTCCGCTCCATGACCGCCTTCTCGCCCAACCATCCGAATGCGAACTACGCCTTGCACTGCGGTCACGTGCTTTCCGGGCGCCCCAGCATGGGAGCATGGGTTTCCTATGGATTGGGCACCTTGAGCCAGAATCTACCCAGTTTCGTCGTCATTCATGGGGGCCAAGTCCCCGCCGGCGGCATGCAAGCCTTCGGAAGCGGATTCCTGCCGGCTAACCATCAGGGTTCTACTTTCCTGCCGCAGCGCCCCATCCTCAACAACACCACTCACAGGGAGGATAGCGGCGCAATCCAGCGCAAGAAACTCGAGTTCCTCCATGAGATGGATGGCGACCTAGAGGCTCGCCTCAGCCATGCGGAAGCAATCGAGTCGGCCATTCAAAACTACGAGCTCGCCTATCGCATGCAGATGGAAGTGCCGGAAGTGACCGACATTTCGGGCGAAAGCGATGCGACGAAAACGCTCTACGGAATCGATGCTCCCTATGAGAATACCCGCCAGTACGGCGCCCAATGCCTGATGGCCCGACGCCTCGTCGAACGGGGCGTTCGCTTCGTCGAGCTGACCATCAATCCGGGCAACGGCGACCGTTGGGATCAGCACAGCAAGCTTGTCGATGGACACCAAAAGAACGCCATGGCCGTCGACCAGCCGATCGCGGGCCTGATCAAGGACCTGAAGTCCCGCGGCTTGCTGGATAGCACCTTGCTCGTCTTCAGTGGCGAATTCGGACGCACTCCCTTCGCCCAGGGCACCAATGGCCGAGATCACAATCCGCAGGGCTTCAGCCTATGGATGGCCGGCGGCGGGATCAAAGGCGGAACAATCTACGGAGCCACCGACGAGTACGGCTACCGCGTCGTGGAAAACAAGCTCACCGTTCACGACCTCCACGCGAATATGCTGCACCTCCTTGGCATCGACCACACCCGCCTCACGTTCCGCTACAGCGGCCGCGACATTCGACTCACCGACGTCCACGGCGAAATCATCCCCGAAATTCTGGCATAGAGCGATGCCCAGAGATTACGCCGATGAACTCAGATAATTGATATTCATCCCTTCACTCCAATTTCTTATTAAGCTATGCCCCATCTGCGATTATCCGAGTAATCTGTGGGCCTCACCCGTTTCCATGCTTCGAACTTTTAAATACCTATTCGCTTTCGGGATACCGTTTTCGCCACTCGTATCCGCTCCATCCGAGCTCGACTACGCCACTGACATCGCTCCCATTCTCGAGCAGTACTGCGTCAAGTGCCATGGCGCGGAAAAACAGAAAAGCGGGTATCGACTCGATACCTACGAGAATCTGCTCAAGTCCGGCGATAGCGGTGAAGCGCCCATCGAAGCGCATTACCCTATGGATAGTCCGTTACTGGAGTATTTACTCCTGCCTCCAAGCGACGACTACGCAATGCCGCCCGAGGACGAGGATCGCCCTAGCGGAGCCGACATCCTCAAGATCTCTCACTGGATCTATCAAGGAGCCCCCAGCGCCGCCGACAAGCTGGCTCGATTGCCCATCGATGAAATGCTCGGCGACGTTGCTTTTACCGCCGTTCAACGCCTGCGAGAAAACGGAGCGATCATTCACAAGCGAGGCGAAAACGAATCCGCCCTCTTCGTCGATCTTCAAGATGTCTCCAACGACTTGTCTCGCGAGGGAATCGAAGACCTCAGGCTCATCGCTCCCTACGTGACAGAACTCCTAGCCAGGCGACTCCCATCGGAATCCGGTTCCATAGAATGGATACGCTCTTTCAAATCGCTAGAAGTTCTCGACCTCAGTCATTCGGGCCTAGGCGACGACATCATTCCATCGCTCAACCAGCTCGAAAAGCTGGATCGCCTCGTTCTCTTCGGAACGCAAATATCCGACCAGGGAGCCCAGGCGCTCGCCGTTCCCGCTCAAGGCTCGCTTTACCTCGGGCAAACCAAAGTAAGGCCGCGATCCCTGCCCGCGCTGCAATCGACCAACTCCAACCGAACGATATACGGTTTGCCCAATCTAAACGAAACCTTCGACACAATCGAAGCGGCTCGAGGGAATTCGAGCGCCTTCAATCCGATGCCCGAAATCGAACCCGCTCGCCAAGTCAGCGACACTGGCATCCGGCACTCCGTCCTGGTAAGCGGCAGGTTGACAGCGCTCTTCGACGAACAAGGCGAGGTCGCTTGGCTAGGTCCCCGCGGGGCCCGCGACGGCATGGTTCTCGAAAATGGAAACATCCTACTCTCCGTTAAGAACGAAGCCCGCGAGTACCTGAAGGACAGTTATGAAATCGTTTGGTCCTACTCCTTGGACAAGCGCAACAAGGAGCTCGGCACCGTTTACCGTCTCGATTCAGGCAATACGCTGGTCGTCGAACGCGGTCCCTTGCCACGTCTTTTGGAGATCGAGCCCAATGGCGAAATTGCGGTTTCCGTACCGCTTCAACCCGAGACCGACAACAATCACATGCAGACTCGCATGGCCCGCAAGTTGTCCAATGGCAATTATCTCGTTCCCCACCTGCTCGCCTTCAAAGTGAAGGAATACGACCCCACTGGAAGCATCGTCAATACGATCCACACAGACCTCGCGTCCATCGGCGGACGCGAAGCCGAGAATTGGCCCTTCACCGCGATTCGCCTCCCCAACGGCAACACCGTGGTCAATCTGACCCATGGAAACAAGACCGTCGAGTTCGCCCCTGACAGCTCCATCGCTTGGGTATGCGACAATAGCCACGTCGACGGTCGCTTCAGCGATCCCTGCGGCGGCCAGCGTCTGCCCAATGGCAACACTGTAGTGGCGAGCTACGGACAGAGAGAAGCCGATAAAGTTAAGCTCTTCGAAATGACGCCCGACAACGAAGTCGTTTGGGAGTTCTTCCACCCCGAGGTCAAGGCACACCAGGTTCACGTCATCACCACTAACGGCCAGAAAGTCGCCCCAATCTTTCGCTAAACCTCACCCAATCCCCATGCTCGCAAAACGCGCCCTCGTCCTTCTTCTCCTTTCCACATTCCACATTCACCATTTCACATTTGGCGACGACCAGTCGCCGTCGCCGCCCAACGTTATCCTCATTCTAACCGACGACTTGGGTTACGGTGATTTAGGGTGCTACGGTTCTACCGTCATCGATACCCCGCGCATTGACAAAATGGCGACCCAAGGCGTACGCGCAACCGACTATCGGACCGCCGCCAACATATGCACGCCTTCCCGAGCAGCGCTGTTGACTGGCTCCTATCCGCAACGAGCAGGCATCCCCAACGGCATCAGCCCACGTCGCCCCGAACATCGTCACCTCGGGCTCCATCCGAGTGAAATTACGATCGCCGAGATGCTGAAATCCCATGGCTATGCCACGGGCATGATAGGAAAATGGCACCTCGGGTTCGATGAAGTCTTCCATCCCCTCAATCAAGGATTCGACAGCTACTACGGATTGCCGACCAACTTCAGCCACGACAAGCGCTTCTTCAAGGATCGCCAGGTCATCGCCGAAGAGACCGACCTATCGATGCTGACCTCCAACTACACGGACAAGGCCGTCGAATTTATTGCGCGCAACCAGGACCATCCATTCTTCCTCTATCTCGCCCACAACTATCCCCACGTTCCTCTCGAGCCGAATCCCGCTTACGCTGGAAAGTCGAAAGCCGGCCCCTATGGCGACATCATCGAAGAACTCGATGCCAGTACCGGTAGGATATTGGATACGCTCACCGATTTGAATATCGCCGAGAACACGCTTGTCATTTTCACCAGCGACAACGGGCCGCTCCCTCGATACGCGGAAACCCATGATTCCTCGGGACCGTTTCGCGGCAGCAAGTACAACACATTCGAGGGCGGCCACCGCGTACCGGCCATCTTCCATTGGCCCAATCGCCTGCCCGCGAACCAGGTTCGCGAGACGCCCATTAGCTCGATGGACGTGCTCCCTACGATTGCCGCCGCAACGGGAGCCCAACCACCCAGCGATCGCGTCTTGGACGGAAAGAACATCTGGCCGATCCTAACGGGAGAGTCGACAACGCCGCCGCGTGAAATCGAATATTACTACAACGACAACAATCTCCAAGCCATACGGAATAATGACTGGAAAATGCACCTGCCTCGCGGGTTGAATGACATTCCCTGGTGGCAAAAGGCTGGCAAAGAAACATTCATGGAGCTCGGCGACCCCTTTCTCGTCAACCTCGCGACGGATGCCGGAGAAACGCTCAACGTCGCCAACCGAAACCCGGAAGTAGTTGCTGCGTTGCTACAGGAGGCCACCCAAACCCGTGCTTCGCTTGGGAGCGCCCAGGCTCGCGGGAGAGCCCAACGGGCAATCGGAGATTCGAGGACTTTAGCCAAACAAGCCCGTGACGCGGCGCCTCCCCCCAATTTCATAATCATCTTCGCGGACGATCTCGGCTACAACGATCTCGGTAGCTACGGATCGGATACCATCGAAACGCCCCATCTCGATCGGATGGCCGATGAAGGCATGCTGTTTTCCGACTTCTATGCTCAAACGGTCTGCGGCCCTTCCCGAGCAGCCCTGATGACCGGAAGCTATCCGCTGCGCGTGGCCACCAAGAACAATCGCGTCGACGTTCACCCCTATCTGCATACGGAAGAGATTACGATCGCCGAAGTCTTGAAGCCTGCCGGCTATGCCACGGCGGCATTCGGGAAATGGGACCTCGCCGGACATACTCAGGACCCGAAGCGCTACGACAAAAAGTTGATGCCCAATTACCAAGGCTTCGACTACTACTTCGGGACCCCTTCCAGCAATGACCGATTCGTGAATCTCGTTCGCAACGAAACCATCGTCGAAAGGGAAGCGGACATGAGTCTCGTCACCCAGCGCTACACCGACGAAGCGATCGCGTTTATCCAACGCAGCAAAGACCAGCCCTTCTTCGTCTACCTCGCCCATACTATGCCCCATGTTCGCCTCGAACGCTCCGAGGAATTCGCAGGGAAGTCCGATGGCGGGATTTACGGCGACGTGATCGAAGAGCTCGATTTCAACGTCGGCCGGATCATCGAATCGCTGAAAGCGGAAGGGCTCGAAGATTCGACCTATGTGTTCTTCATTAGCGACAATGGTCCCTGGTATCTCGGCCGCAGCAAAGGACATCTCAGGAATATTGGACCCGATGCGGAAGCCCATGGAGGATCCGCCCTTCCCCTCCGCGGAGCCAAGACCTCCACCTGGGAGGGCGGACTGCGCGTGCCTTGCATCCTGTGGGCGCCGGGTAGGATTCCAGCCGGCTCCAACTGCGCAGAACTCGCTTCGACCCTAGATATGCTCCCCACCCTCGCGACGCTTGCCGGACGACAGGTTCCCCGCGACCGCGTCATCGACGGACACGACATTTCCGACCTTATTCATGGCCTGCCGAGCGCAACCAGCTCGACCGAAGCGTTCTACTACTATCAGCGCACCCAACTCCAAGCCGTGCGTTCCGGCCCTTGGAAGCTTCACCTGCCCAGACGAGCCGATGCCAAATGGGGGCACTACAGCAAGGCCGAAGACGACATCGACATCCCAGCGCCCTTGCTCTACAATCTGAAACAGGATATCTCCGAATCCAGAGATGTTTCCGCCCAGAATCCGAATGTAGTGGCCGATCTCCTACGCCTCGCCGATTTTGCCCGAAACGATATTGGCGACACGGATCGAATAGGCGCAAATGCCCGCTTTTTCGACGATTCGCCCAAGCGCCCGGACATCGCCAATCAAGCCGACTCCAATTAGCCGGAGCCAATCCGAATTCAAGCGCTTCATCGATTTGGCGCCCACTCGCCATCGAGACCCATAATTCTCGGGAACTTAGAGCAGTTCCCATGAACCATCCCAACAGTCCTTTAGAATTGAAAAGCGTCTCCAGACCTCAACTGTAGGGAGGTCGCTTGCGATCATCTCGAAACCGCATCATTCCCCTTTCCCAACCATGGCTAAACTAATCCCAATCCTCCTCGCTGCGTCCCTCGCATTTCTCGCTGGATGTGGCGGTTCGACCGACAGCGATACCAGTACCGCTCGAAAGACAAAGCTGGCCTTCATCACCAACGTTTCGGCCGACTTCTGGGCCTACGCAGAGGCGGGAGCCCAACAGGCGGCTCGTGACTTCGGCGATATCGAAGTGCTGTTCCGAGCAGGCGACGGCACCACGACCAAGCAAAAGCAAATCGTCGACGACCTCCTAGTGAGTGGGGCCAAAGGCGTCGCCATCAGCCCAACGAGCCCCAAGAATCAGGAACGCATGATCAACGACTGGGCCAAGGACGCCCACGTCATCTGCGTCGACAGCGATTCGCCCGACAGCGATCGCATCTGCTACCTCGGCACGGATAACATCGCTGCGGGCCGTCAATGCGGCGAACTAGTCAAGGAAGCCCTCCCCAATGGCGGCAAGATCATGGTCTTCGTCGGCATCAAGGATCAGCAAAACGCCATTGAGCGCTTTCAAGGACTGAAGGAAGCAATCGCCGGCAGCGGAATCGAAGTCATCGATCTGCGCACCGATGGAGCAGATGCCTCCAAAGCCCGGGCCAACGCCGAAGACACCCTGACCGCCCATCCCGACGTCGCCGCGCTCGTAGGCCTCTGGAGCTACAATGCTCCCGCTTGCCTCGAAGCCGTTCGGGCTGCCGACCTGATCGGCAAAGTTAAGATCGTGGCCTTCGACGAAGCCCCCAAAACGCTTGAGGCGATCGACAAGGGCGAGATCTACGGTACCGTCGCGCAGAATCCGTACAAGTTCGGCTACGATTCCATGACGCTAATGCGCGATCTCGTCATCGAAAAGAAAAGCGAAAGCGATGCCGGTATTCCCGAAAGCAAAATCATCTACGTCGACACGCAAGTGCTCCGTAAAGGCCAAGGACTCGCCTACAAGGCTCAGTGCGACGCCTGGAAAGCCAGCTTGAACTAGACTTTCCCACATTCAACATTTCGCGCAGCGCGTGCCCCTCTTAGAGCTCAAATCCGTATCCAAGTCCTTCGGACCCGTTCAGGCGCTCAAGGAGGTTAGCTTCGACATCCATGGCGGTGAAGTCGTCGCCCTCATAGGAGAGAACGGAGCCGGCAAGTCGACCTTGATGAATTTGCTGGGCGGGATGCTTCAGCCGGACTCGGGTTCCATTCGGGTCGATGGTCAGGCAGTTGCCATTCATAATGCCAAGGGAGCGGAACGGCTCGGCATTTCCTTCGTCCACCAAGAACTCAACCTGCTCGACAATCTCGACATCGCCGGCAACCTCTTTCTCGGACGTGAACCGAGTCGATTCGGCCGCATCGACAATCAGGCGCTCTACCGCATGGCGAAACCCTTGCTCGACCAACTGGGCTTGGCGATCGAGCCGCATACCGCGCTTTCTTTGCTCACCAATGGTCAAAGGCAAATGGTGGAAATCGCCAAAGCGCTTTCCATGGATGCTCGTTTACTCATCCTCGACGAGCCCACTTCCAGTCTGACACTCCAGGAAACGGATACGCTACTAGCGCTGATTCGAACGCTCAAGGAACGAGGCATCGCCATCATTTTCATTACGCACCGGCTTGCCGAGGTGGAACAGGTGGCCGATCGCGTCGTCGCGCTCAGAGACGGTGAAAATGCAGGCAAGCTCGAATCCGGTTCGATCAGCCGCGATCGCATGATCTCCTTGATGATCGGTCGCGAACTAAGCGAAGTCTATCCGCAGCGAAGCCCGGAATTCGGCAGGACCATCCTCAAGGTTGACAAATTAAGTACCCGACGATGGCCGGAGGGAGCCGCCAGCTTCGAAATCCGCTCGGGCGAGATTCTGGGAATGGCTGGGCTCGTCGGCGCGGGACGATCCGAATTGGCCCAAGCTCTATTCGGCGTCGATCCCGCCCCTTCAGGTTCGGTCTCCATCGACGGCGCAGCGCTCGCTCTCGGCGATACGCGAGCGGCGATTCAAGGTGGCGTATTCCTCGCTCCAGAAGATCGCAAGGCGAGTGGACTGGTTCTCGAGATGACGATTCGCGAGAACATGAGCCTCAATTCCATGGAACGCTTCCGCCAGGGTCCCAAAATCGATTTCAAATTGGAGAGGCGACGTACGAACGAGTGGCTCGGCGAGTTCGGCGTAAAGGCGCCCAGCGCCGAATACCCAGTCGGCAACTTGAGTGGCGGCAACCAACAGAAGGTTGTATTGGCCAAGTGGATGACGCTAGCCCCCAAAGTGATGATCTTCGACGAACCCACCCGCGGCATCGACATGGGAGCTCGACACGAGATCTACCTAGCCATCGCCAAGTTGGCCGAGCAAGGCTGCGCCATACTCATGATTTCCAGCGACATGGAGGAACTGCTCGGCTTGAGCGATCGCATCGCTGTGATGAGCGAAGGCCACCTTTCCGGCATCCTCGAACCCGACGCCTTTTCGGAAGCCGCCATTATGAATCTAGCCGTACAATCGTCCTAAGCCGATGCCCCCTTTCCTGTCCCGTCTCTTCAACCAATACCGAAAGGAATGCTGCCTTCTAGTCGTCCTAGGTATCGTCGCGTTTTGGACCATCCTCTTTTCGCGCGATCCCGACGCCGGCGGCTTCTTGCAAAGCCTGATCGACTCCCGATTCCTGTCTCCGAGAAACTTGGAAAACCTAGCTCGCCAAATAGGCATGTACGGCATCTTCAGCCTCGGCATGGGACTCGTCATCATCACCGGCGGCATCGATCTTTCCGTGGGCTCTCTCATGGCTCTCTTCGGAACCGTCTTCTTTTTCCTCCTCAATGGAAGCCACGCGTGGATACCCGGATTGCCTTGGCTGCCTGCCATTCTCGTTCTGCTAGGGTTCGCGACAATCGTGGGCGTCTTTCACGGTTGGCTTGTAGCCAAAATCCGCCTGCCCGCCTTCGTCGTCACATTGTGCGGTCTGCTTGGATACCGAGGTCTGGCCCAAACCATGACCCATGACACGGCCATTGGCTACTTCGATGCGCAGTACAGCACGGACCTCATGGATCGCCTCATGACCGGCGAACTGTTCGGACTACCCGCCGCCTTCATCGCTTTCCTCATCATTTCGGCTGTCGTCTACTATATTCTACATCTGTCCGTATTCGGGCGCTACCTCTTCGCCCTCGGGCGAAACGAACAAGCCGCCCGCTACTCAGGTATCAACACGATCCGCTGCATGGCCATGGCCTACGTGATCTGCACGGTACTCGCCGCCGTTTCCGCGCTCTACTTCGCCACCTACACTCAGGACGTCGTACCTTCCATGCACGGTAACTTCTTCGAGCTCTACGCCATTGCCGGCGCTGTACTCGGGGGCTGCAGCCTGCGCGGCGGCGAGGGAACGGTAATCGGCATCATTCTCGGCACCACTGTGCTGCTCGTTCTCCAGAACATGGTCAACCTGCTTGGCTACGACAGTTCCTTCGGCAAAGTTATCACCGCCCTCGTAATCCTCGGCGGCGCTATGGTCGACCGTTTCAATATCTGGGACCTGTTTTCGAGAAAACCAAAGACCGTGTAATACCCCAGCCATTCAACCCGTAAGCGCTTGCTTGCAAGCGATCCTTCATGATCGCGGATCCCTACCCATCACCCCACCATGCGACACCTCATCATACACCTCTTTCTCCTCCTTTCCGCATTCCATATTTACCAATTTGCATGCGTCGCTTCTGCTGCCCTGCCCAATGTCGTTCTCATCAACGCCGACGATCTTGGCTTCGGCGACACCAGCTGCTACGGCGCTAGACTCGTCCGCACGCCCCACATCGATCGACTCGCTCGCGAGGGGCGTCGCTTTACCGACGCTCACTCCGCGTCCGCGGTCTGCTCGCCTTCACGCTATGGCTTGCTGACTGGCCGCTACCCGCATCGCGACAATTTTTGGGGACCTATCAGCCCCAAGCAAGGCCTCACCATCGATCCGAGTCTTCCGACGCTTCCCAAATTGTTTCAAGACTCTGGATACGACACCGCAATTGTAGGGAAGTGGCATCTCGGATTCGGCTCCGATGAGCCCAACTGGAATGGCGACCTGAAACCAGGACCGCTCGAACTTGGCTTCGATTCCTACTTTGGAATTCCGGCTGTCAACAGCGGCCCTCCCTTCGTCTATGTGGAAAACCATCGCGTAATCGGACTCGATCCCGCCGACCCCTTCGAATTCGGCAAAGAATCGGTCACCCGAAAAATCCCCGAAAAGGGTGGCTACAAAAACATCGGAGGAGCCGATGCCGCCCATCGTTTATATGTCGACGAAGAAATCGGTACGACCTTCGCCAAGCGAGCCGTCGAGTGGATACACGATCGGGATGCGGAAACGCCTTTCTTTCTCTATCTCGCCACCACCAACATCCATCACCCCTTCACGCCTGCCCCCCCGTTCGTAGGGGCTAGCGATTGCGGGCTCTATGGCGACTTCATACACGAGCTCGATTGGATGGTCGGGCAGGTCCTCGACGCGCTCGAGCAAACGGACTCAGCCGACAACACGCTGGTCATCGTCACCAGCGACAATGGCGGCATGCTGCACGTCACCGGCCAGGAAGCCTGGCAAATGGGGCACCGTTCCAATGGCAAGCTGCTCGGCTACAAGTTCGGCGCTTGGGAAGGGGGACACCGCGTGCCTTTCATCGCTCGCTGGCCGGGGAAAATCCCACCGAACACTACTTCCGACTATCTTTTGAGTCAGATCGATCTCTTCGCCACCTGCGCCGCGATTCTGGGCAAGTCAGTCGATTCGACATCGGAAATCGACAGCCTCAACCAGCTCGAGACCTTGACGGGCGATCCTGGAAAGTCCATCCGCCAAAGTTTGGTTATTACGCCCAACAGTCCCAAGCATCTCTCCTACCGCAAAGGCGATTGGGTCTACATTCCTCAACAAGGCTCAGGCGGATTCCAAGGGAAGAAACCAGGCGATCACTTGTTGGCAGGGCCGGCCGCTCTCGAATTCGGCGGCCGAATCAACAGCGATGTAAAAGAGGGGAAGATTCGCCCCGGCGCTCCCATCGCCCAGCTCTACGATCTAGCGAACGACCCCTACCAAGCGAATAACGTTTACGCTCAAAACCCTGAACTCGTCAAAGCGCTGGAACAAGAGCTCCAAACCTATCGAGCTCAGATTCCCACCCAATCCCCCATTGGCTGGATCAACTTAAAGCAGTGAGCCATCGCCACCGGCAAAGCCACCGCTAGAGTTGCGACCCATAAAAACAACCGCGCTACACTCCTCGTTTGTATTTCACTTTCCCTAATTCGCGAGGGCCTACTTCGTCCGGAAGCTCTCGGAATCGATAAGGGCCAGAAGCAAATCCCTGAAGCCGCCATCCTTCGCTTCATTCTCCTCGACAATGGTCGCGATCAACATGCGATCGCTATAACCCATGGCTCGACCCGTAGCGTAGGTCAGCAATTTTTCGGAAAGGCATTCCGCGAAAGGTCGAATGTCCGCGACGAGATACGCTTTCAAATCGCGTATGTCTCGCAGCTCCGTTCCGTCGGGCAAAACGCCGTCCGTCTCGACCGGCAACGCGTTCCCCTTTCCGTTCGCGCCCTTAGCCCTGGGCAGGGGATACGTCTCGCGCCAACGGCCAACCGGATCGAAGGACTCCAGAACGAATCCAACCGGATCGATTTTCTTATGGCAGGCCGCGCAGCTTTCTTCGGCCATATGAGCCGCCAGCATTTCGCGAGGCGTTTCCGCCTTGCTCGTATCGGGTGTCAAGGCCGGTACCGCATCGGGAGGCTCGGGAGGCGGGCTCCCCAATATGTTCTCCAAAGCCCAAACGCCTCTAACGACAGGCTGCGTATCGACTCCATTGGCGGTCGCGGTCATCACACCCGCCATGCCCAGTAGGCCGCCGAATCGCCTGCCCCGCTCGAAGTCAAGGCGCCGCAGGGCGCCCTTTTTTCCGCCCTCCTCTATCGGCAATTCGTAGACGTACTGGGCCACAGAATCGATGGTATAGGTAAAGTCGGGATCGATAAAATCCTCGAGAGGCCGGTTCGTATCCAATATTTCCTCGAAGAAGCGTTTCGGCTCCTCGATATAGGCGGCCTTCTCGTCATCGCGGTAGTTAAACCTTCTCGGATTCTCGAAAAGCGTCTTGTCCGGAACGAGATCCTCCAGGGCTGCCAAATCGAGCCATTGGTCCAAGAAGCTGCTAATGAAATCCTTGGACTGTCTCGAATCGATCAATCGATTCGACTGGACCCTGAGAATCGTTGAATTCAAGAGAGAGCCATCGCGGGCGGCCCGAACCAGCCGCTCATCCGGCGGTCGATTTGAAAGGAAATAGGATAGACGAGCCGCCAAATCGTATCCATCCAGATCACCGTCGCGAAAGCCTCGATACAAGAAATAAGGCGACGTCAGAGCTGTCCTCAAGGCGAGGTGCAACCCGTCATTCAATCGGCCTTCTCGATCGATTTCCGCGCGGGCCAATTGCTGGTACTCCGACCTAACGCTTTTCGGAACGGACCGGCGGAAAGCTCGAGGGAGCAGTTCGTCGACAAAGGCGGCGACAATCGCTTGATCGGACCGTCCCGCTCGAGATCCAATCAGCTTCTCGGATCGTGTCCTCCAATAACGATCCTCCGCGCTGTCGGTCAATTCGATCGGCCCATAGATTCTCGCTCCGTGCGTCTGCAAAGCCGGTCCCTCTTCGTAGTGCTTGTATTCAAGCGTCTCCGTGGTCGAACGCAGGTTTTTGACGATAACGGAAATCAACTGATCCAAGGTCTCGCCCACAGGGGGATCCGGCAGCATGTCCGATTCCATGAGGGCCTTCAATCGATCCCATCCCAAGCGACCGCGCTCCACCTTGCCGTCGGCTGCCTTGAAGGCGGCCGCGAGCTTCGGATCTTCCGAGAGCAGTTTTCTCAAGTGATCGCTAAGCTGCTTCCGGTCCTCCTTCAGCGAGGCGTTCGCATAGCGCAAGGCAAGGGTCTCGCCCTTCTCCAAGATCGCTTCGAATTCATAGGCGATCGGCGATTCGCGATCGATGGCGATCTCCCCAATCTGCCGCAACTCAGTCGAGTTTTGGGAGGGGGCCTCGACCGAGTCGACCGCATACACGCGGCACAAAACGCTCTCCCCTTCCGGGGGGCTGAATGCCGATAGCTCCAAGGCGATTCGGTAGCGACCCGTAACAGGCGCTTCATGACGACTCGGCCAAGTTGCGCTCATGGAGATGGCGTCCGAACTCGATACCGAGCGCATAACGCCATCGACTACCGATCCCGATGAATAGGAATAAGTAAAGTCGTCGCCCGGAACAGAGAAAGAAGTCGCTTCAATCTCCTTTCTCTCCGGCGGAAAAAGCTTTTCCGCAAGGTCCGTGGCGACTCGCGTATAGGAATCCAGGAGCGGTCCCGAAAGAGTGAGCGCAGCCCCCTGATTGTCGAAGCCATGCGCTTGATTGTCCTCGGGGAAACTGTCGGGCAAGTTATAGTCGATTCCGAATAGCGCGTTAAGGCTGTTGCGGTATTCCCGCTTATTGAGTCGCCGCAAGGCCGTACCGCCAATCGGCGAATGCTCGAGCAAGCGCTCGTCCAGCCAATCGAACATCGCCGCCCGTTCGCTACTGGAAGGCTGACGCTTTTCCTGCGGAGGCATCTCGCCCGTATTCAACGCATTGATAACACGTTCCCATAGCTCCAGCGCTTCATGCGAATCCCAATCGATATCGGGCGCCTCCAAACTAATCTCTCCCTTGCGCTCGAAATCGTCGTGGCAATCGAGACAATAAGTTTCGAGGAAGGCGTAGGACGGCTCAGGAATAGGTTCGGCCCCATTTCCCCACGTCGTCCCAGCGAGAACGGATACCAAAACAATCCAAGAGAAACGTTTCAAGCTGCAGAGCTGCTTGTCCCCAAGCAGCCGCTTCCGTATCCGTTTCGACTGCTTGGGGACAAGCGGCCCTCGCTTGGAAATCATATCGATTACGCCAGGTATTGATTCAGGTTGCGGCTCGCATTGGAAAAGCGATCCTGCTCGAGACCCAGCTGCTGCAACATCGTTATGTACAAGTCGCCGAGCAAGGGGGCGTCGGCTGCATTGCGATCGAAGGCGTGATGCTTGCCATGCTCGAAACCGCCGCCGGCCAGGAGGATCGGTAAATTCGTATTGGAGTGACGGCTCGCATCGCCCATTCCCGCTCCCCACATGACAATCGTCGAGTCGAGCAAGGGACGATCTTCCGTATCCCGCTTTCGCTTCAACTGTTCCAGGAATCCCGCCAGTAAACGCATGTGCTGCGTCTCGACTTTGAGCAAATCTTCGATCAATCCCGTGTTGTTGCCGTGGTGCGACAAGGCATGATAGCCAGCCGACAGGGTCTCGCCATTAATGGTGAATACTTCCCCTAAACCGGGAAGGAACATCGTTATGACGCGCGTCGAGTCCGTTTCCAACGCCAAGGCCATCAAATCGTACATCAGGGCCTGATTCTCAAGCATCAGCGTCGGCGCGATGGGATCGAATGCGGGCAGCTTGTAATCGACCTGGGGACGGGGTTCGCGCAGCCCTTTGAGCTGGCGCTGCATTCGTTCCTCGAGATCGCGTACCGAACCGAAATACTCGTCCAGCTTTTCGCGATCCGCAGCGCTAACCAATCCATTCAGGGTCTTGGCTTCCTCAGTCACCTTGTCCAAGGAACTGCGCCCGCTCTTGATCAAATACTCGGTCCGCTCCAGGTCGTCCGGCATGCCGAAGAGCGATTGATACACCACGCTCGGCCGCTCGATCATGGGCAGCGGCACTCCGGCCTGGTTATAGACCATTTTCTGGCGGAAGCTGCCCTTGCCCGCGCTGAGTTGCAGGGAACCGTAACGGGTATCCTTGCCGATCGCTTCCGCGGCAATTTGGTCCAAGCTGACATCGCCGACTTTGCGGCCGCAGAGATAATTGTCCCACTCCTTGTGCCCGTTGTTCGCCCGGTGATCCAAGCCCGAGAATAGCGAAAACGAATCTCGGTGCTGGGCTAGGGGCTGGGTAAGTGGCGTCACCTTCCAATCGGCTCCCGTTTCCTCGGGAAATAAGGAGGGTCCATGCAATCCGAGATTGGCCCCCATGCAAACCAAGCGCTTGGCCTTGGCGCTTCCGCCCGCCAACCGAGGAGCCGAAATTGCGGGGAACGACTCCAATACCGGCAGCGCCAGCGTCATGCCGACCGCCTTGAGAAAACGACGTCGATTGAGGATAGGGTTCATAGAAGAAAGCGAATCGATCAGGACTGTACACGTTCTTACTCTAATGGCCAGCTTCATGGACACAACTTAACCCACAGGAGCCGTTTGACGCCACCATTCGACCCAAGGGCTTCGGGAATATCACCGCGGCTTCGACATCGGCCCTTGGCCTAAATCAGAACTTGCCGATCTCCACCTTCTGCCCGCGAATATGGTAGAGATGGCTGAAAAAGCCGTTTTCCCATGTTTCTTCGATCGAGAACTTTCCGTAGAGGGTAATCGGCACGTTATCCACGGCCAAGGCCCCGGGACCGGACATCTGCACATAGATGAATTCGTTGTAGGACGGCATCACTCCGTAGCAACAGGCCATCGTGTTTGGCACGAGCAGGAACTCCTGCACCACCTGGCCATCCGACTTGATCGGCATCATGTAGCCCGTGATGGATATGCTCTTCCTGTCTAGATTCAGAATCGACTCGGGAAGGAAGGAAGTCAGGTAATCCTTATCCGCCTTGACGACGCGATCGCTCGATTCCGGAACTTCCGGCTGATAGTCGAACGCGCTCAGGTCCGCCAATTGAATCGTCATCTCCTCGGCCCTGATTACGGCGAGCAATGAAAGCGCAGCTATTATTCCTGCTGCAATTCGGTAAGTTTGAAGATGTCTCATAGCGAATGATTCCTTTTAACGCGGCCCAATGTAGTTCGAACAAGCTCGAAACTCAATGCTTCCCTTCCGGATAATGGAAGCTCACATCGGAAAACGATTGCCCGCGGATGACAATTTCATCGATTACGACCTCGAAATGGCCGCCGGGATCCACCCAATCCGCCCGGCCGCCAAACTTGGCAGTGTCGCCTACCGTCTCTCCAGTCGCTTCGCTCGCCATCGCCTTGAAAACGGCCAATCGGCCATCCAGTTTCATGGCGATTCCCGGCTGTGCCACGCGAATGAAGCGCTCCGCTCCCCCGTCCATGGTGTAGAGGGCCCAGTTGCCATTCTCCTCGGCAACCAATTCCAATTGGGCCAGGTGGTTCCCGAGCATCACTAACGCCCCGCCATGCGGCGCCGCGTGGGAGTGCCCCTGCCCAGCGCCTCCGCTCGGACTATCGCCGGAACACCCTGCGAAAAAAGCCGCCGCCAGCAGCATTCCCGAAATCAGTCCTAATTTTCCTATCGAGTTCATATCAAATTCCGTGACACATCGGTTCGGTAAGCCTTTATCGCAGGCAGTATTCCCGAAAGCAATCCTATCCCCAGCATGCCCAGCGGGGCCCAAAGCATGGCCGAATTGTCGCTGAAAGGACTCAAGGCAACCCCTGTTTCGCGCTGAACGATGCCCGCGATGCCCGAGCCCAAAGCGAAGTAAAGGAGAAAGCCAAACAACACGCCCGCTGCGGTCATGCCCACCGCCTCCAATAGAGAAATAGCGAAAACGGTCCGCTTGCGAGCGCCCAAGGCCCGCATGACCGCGATATCGCGCTTTCGCTCGTTCATCGCGTTGTAGAGTATCGCTAGGATGGATCCGCCCGAGATGATCGCCACCAGAATCGCCACCGCTTGCAAGATCTTGTCGAACCAACTGATTTTGTCGAAGAACTGTATAATCGTTCGACTGGCCGGCCAAGCGAGCGTCAGCCGATCGCCCCGCTTGTTGTAAAGCATGTCGAGCTGGAAGCCGGCCATGTTGGCACCCTTCTTCAGCTTGATGAGAACCGCGCTCACATCGGTCGCCGCGGCGGGATTGTGGCCGCTCATGGTCTGGATCCCTGAAATCGGAATCCAAATGACCTTGTCCGCCGGAGTACCGGTCGGCTCCAGGATACCTGCCACCGTGTAGAGCTCCTCGTGGGCCGCCGCTTCATTGTATACCAATCCGTGATACGGATGGAAGGTGTCGCCCACCTTCATGCCCAGTCGCTGCGCCGCGAAGCTTCCTACCACTGCCGTGAGCGACTTCTCCTCGAACAATGAACCCTCGCCTTGCAGTTCGAAGGACTGGCCCTCCCTGTATTCGTGATTGGCAAGATACTCGGAAATCGTACCCACCAAGCGATAGCCACGATAATTGTCCCCGACCGCAATCGGATATGCCGCTTCGACCGCGGGAAACTTCTTAGCCTGTTCGTAATCGGCCCAACGCATCAGTCCCGGCGATTCGTCCAGGTGATACAAGGCGTTCAATACGATTTGCAGCTTGGACCCGCGCGGGCCCAGAACGCCATCGAATCCGCCGCTGGCCCCAGCAAAGCTTTGTTCCGCTTCTTTTTTGAACGCCCAAACAAGCATCAGCAGACTGCAGGCAAGAGCCACCGCGGCAATGGTGATCGCGCTCGATACGCGACGTTCTCGAATGCCTCGAATCGCAATTGAAACCGGATTCATAGGGCCGCTCCTTTCGATTTCGCCTCATTGAGCTCCTCCAAATCCAGAGAGCGCTCGAAGCGATCCTTCAAAGTCGGGTCGTGGCTAACCAGGAGCAGGGCTGCCTCGTTTTCCCGGCAGAGCGACTGTATCAAATCCATCGCTACACGCGCATTGCTTGGATCGAGATTGCCGGTCGGTTCGTCCGCTAATACGAGCTTCGGGCGGTTCGCCAAGGCCCGGGCGATCGCTACCCGCTGCTTCTGACCCTGCGACAGCTGATCGGGTCGATAGCCAATCCGTTGACTCAAGCCCACCCGTTCGAGCAAGTTGCGGGCGAAGTCGGAATCGGACTTGCCTCCGAAGGCCATCCCAAGCTCCACGTTCTCCACGCAGGAGTAGGCATCGAGCAAGTTGAAATTCTGGAATACATAGCCAAGGGTTTTGGCCCGATGGGCGTCGCGAGCGGATTCCGACAACATAGCCATATCCCTTCCGCTCAGTTCGATCGTACCCCCATCGGCTTTTACGATACCCGCGATCAGATTCAACAAGGTAGATTTGCCCGACCCGCTTTCTCCTTGCAGCAATACTTGTTCGCCCGCCTGGAGTTCGAACTTCGAAATGCGAACGATTTCCGTCGGTCCGCCTTCCTCCGAAGGGTAGTGTTTTACCAAGTTGCTTAATGCGAGTAGGGACATGAAAAAGAAGACTGCACTCACGCTGCGCGAATTCGCGGCGCTTTCAATACGGGAGTTGCAGTGCAACGAAACTGCCCCTAGCCCAGTTGCGCTCAATGAAGGGGAACAGACCAAAAAGCCAATGCGAACGCTGCGGCTCGCCAATCGATAGCAAGCCGGACTATCCGAACCTGTGCGACGACTGCTATTCCGTCTACGGGTCATGCTGCAACGAGTGGGAATCGTCCGAACAGGACAACGATCCTGCATAGCTCGCAGGCAACGCTTCGCCCCAAACGTATTATCGTTAGTTCAATCATGTCTTCCAAATTCAAGCCATTCCTCCGATCGTTCGCCATCCTAGGGGTTCTCGCCATCGCCGCCTATTTCGCTCACACCGAATACCAAAGCCATCTCGGGCGCCAAGCGCTTGAGGCTACTGGCCTGGAAGTGCATTCGCTGGAACAAGCCCTCGCGAAATCCAAGGAGACCGGCAAACCCGTGCTCGCCGATTTGTCCGCAATTTGGTGCCCCTCCTGCCGTCGCCTAGACGAAACGGTGCTGGCCCACGAAAGCGTCAAAGCGAAGATCGAGACGGACTACATTTTCGCCCGCATCGAATACGAGAGCGACGAAGGCCAAGCGTTCATGCGTCGACATGGACTTCGTGGGTTTCCCAACCTGCTCACCTTGGACGGCGAGGGCGAGAAGCTTAAAACCCTTCCGCGAACCTTCGACCCAAGCGAATTCCTGCAAGCTTTGTAGGAGCCTGCTCGGAGGCGAATTATCGAAGCCTAGCTCGGGGAAACGCAGGGGCCCTGGATCCCCGCGCAGTGGGGGCAATACCCTCGCTCGGCACGGCGAAGAATTTGCCGCCCTTGGCGATCAGCGCTGACCGGTCGGAATCTTCGCCCGCATTCCGTGCGACAAGAGGAGGCATCCCTCCGAAGAGACCTTTAAGTTCGCATTTACGATATAGATACCTGCTAGTCGACCCACTTGGCGATATTCGGAATGGTCTTTCCCCGCTGACCACTCGCAAGGCGAGTCAGGAAAGGATCCTTATCCGGATCTCCCCCCTCGAATTCCTCCTCGTCTTCATCATCCTCTGGCTCCGGTTCATCGCCTCCGAATTCAACGTCGTCATCCAAATTCAGATCCAGGAGATCGTTTTCGTCGAACAGCTTCGAAATACGCCGCGCCTCCGGTTCCAAGACGAATTTCGGGTTCGAAACCTTACCCTTTTTAATAAGAACGAAATGGCAGGGATAACACTCCTTGATGTAGCGGTCCTTGAATTCGTCGACCCATTTATTGGACACATCCGTCCGATTTCCCAGCAACACTACATCCGTAAAATGGATACAGCAGTCATACCACTGAAGCAATGGAGGAGTCGCTTGGACTAGGGAGCAATCGACAACCGTCACGACACGCCCTAGAGCGTATTCGGAAGAGCGGAGCCAATTGAAGAACGCCTCTACGCTATCGGCCGGATCCGACCGCCCATCGGCCACCACGAGGACGACTTCGCCCGTCGCGTCGAGCGCCATTCCGTCATCGAGCCCTCGCCAATCGTATACCTTCGCTTCGGCATTGTCATGGCGCAACGGCAAGGCTTCCGACCAGGCAGAGGCATCGCCTTCCGATACGAATACTTGAGCGCTCGTCTCCGCATCGAGGCCGAAGTCAACCAAATCAGTAACCACCGCGCCTCGTCCGGCCCCGCGGGACCCCAAAATCAAATAGGCAAGCCGCTCCAACATCGTCTAGAACGAGAAAAGGCGGTTTTGGGCGTGTTGACGCATCCAGTGGTCCAATGCCACCAGATTCGCCATCGCTTCCACAATCGGAACCGCCCGCGGCAGGACGCAGGGATCATGCCGCCCACGGGCCTTTAGTTCCGTTTCCTGGCCTTCGACATCGACCGTTTTCTGGGACTGCAGCAACGTCGCAGTTGGCTTGAAGGCCACTCGAAAGCAGACTTCTTCTCCATTGGTTATTCCCCCTTGTACGCCGCCCGAGCGGTTAGTTGTCGTGCGCACTTCGCCATCGCGATTCTCGAAAGGATCATTGTGCTGCGACCCGGTCATCGAAGTTCCGGAGAAACCGCTTCCCACTTCGAAGCCTTTGGTGGCCGGCAAGGAAAGCATGGCCTTGGCCAGATCCGCCTCGAATCGATCGAAGACCGGTTCGCCCAGACCCACTGGCAAATTCCGTATCCGACATTCTATGACACCTCCCACGGAATCGCCTTGACTCCGAACTTCGCGAATGCGCTCGATCATTTTCTCCGCCGTTTCCGCATGTGGGCAGCGCACGGCATTCGCTTCGATCGATTCCATGTCAATCGCCGCATCGTCCGGCATTTCGATATCATGAATGCGCTTCACGTACGCAATCGTTTCGACCTGGCCCGCCAATTCCAGAACCTTCTTGGCGATTGCCCCCGCGGCCACGCGGCCAATCGTTTCGCGAGCGGACGAACGTCCCCCGCCCTCTGGATTGCGGTGACCGTACTTGGCTTGATAAGTGTAGTCGGCGTGCGAAGGACGGAATTTCTCCTTCATCTCGCTATAGGCTGACGGCCGATGGTCCTTATTGAAGACCAGC
>CBFHHM010000009.1:43041-47543 GCA_965655705.1 Candidatus Pelagisphaera sp. | reverse complement strand
ATCGAAATGGGAGTGCCGGTCGTCTTGCCTTCGTAGAGGCCCGAAAGAATCTGCACCTGATCCGCTTCCTTGCGCGGCGTCACGATATCGCTCTGACCTGGACGGCGACGGTCTAATTCGACCTGAATCTCCTCGGCGGTCAGCGGCAGATTCGGAGGGCAGCCGTCTATGACCACGCCCACCCCACCTCCATGGCTCTCGCCCCAGGTTGAAATAGAAAATAGCTTGCCGAATGTATTGGGCATGGCGACGACCCTAGAACGAGCCTCGCCCGAATAAAGCAAAAACGAGGCGCGCCGCTCTCCATCCGAGAATAGAATTCCCAGTCGCAAGCCGCGAACCTGCTTCGCGAGACCCTAAATCCCTGGATCGAAGCTGCCCAGATCGCCGTTTTCGATCTGCTGATTCATGCCCAGGGCCGGGGCGCTTTCCTTGCACGTACCGATATTTTTCGCAGGAACCCCTACCACCGTGCAATGCGGTTTTACGTCCTTGAGGACTACGCTCCCAGCGCCCACCTTGGCGCCCTCGCCGATTCTGATATTGCCGAGTACCTTCGCGCCCGCAGCAATGAGAACGCCATCGCCCACCTTCGGGTGGCGATCGCCTCGCTCCTTGCCCGTGCCGCCTAACGTAACGCCGTGCAGCAGGGAAACATCGTTCCCGACCACAGCCGTCTCGCCGATTACAACGGCCGTCGCATGGTCAATTAGAATGCCGTTTCCAACCGTAGCCGCCGGATGTATGTCCACCCCAAATACCTTGGAAATCAAGCTTTGCAGGTAAAGGGCCAGCGTCTTGCGCTCTACATACCACAAGTGGTGAGCAAAGCGATATGCGGAGAGGGCATGAAACCCCTTGAAAAATAGGAATGGCGAAAGGTAGCCACCCGCAGCGGGATCGCGCTCTTTCACCGCCTGCAGGTCGATACGAATGCTCTCCCGAAGGCCATCTTCGCACTCTAGAATCTCCAGAAACAAGTCCCGCAACGTTATGCTAGGGAGAATTTCATCTCTCAACTTCGACGCGAGCGTGTAGCTCAGAGCCGCCTCGAGAGATTTTTGTCCTAAGATCGTTTCCTGCAGATAGGCCACCAACAAGCGTTCGGCGCTTGCCGCATTCTCCGCTTCCGCGCGGAGGGTTTCCCATATGCGATTATCATTCGCGTTCATATCCAAGGAAACGACTCAAACACGCTCGAAACTGCCATGGCAAACCGATTCCCCAAAGCGCGCTGGAGAACTTTGCCCATATGCTCTGCCCGTACCTTACCGTATGGCCCCAATCCGATTCTTGATCCATTGCCGCCAATCACGCTTGCCATGGATCGGATTAGCGCCATTACTCACCCCTCGATTCGTCGCCGCAGAGCAGCTTTGAATCGACTTTCTGCGAAGGATATAGCAAAACGATCATACTCCAGGGCGGGAAAATCGCTTCTGGAAACTGTCTTCTGTCATGAAAACACTCATCGCAATCACCGTGGCATTCATCCTGGGCGCCTCTGCTGCATTCGCGGACGTCATCGTCACGAAGAGCGGATCGACAATTAATGGCAAGATCCAGGGGATCGACAGCGGCAAGATCACAGTCGCCACCGACTTCGCTGGCGAAATCGCAATCGATCAAGCCCAAGTAGAGTCGATCGCAACCGACGAGCCCATTTTCGTCTCCCTAGAAAGCGGCGCCTCCTACGTAGGCACCTTGACGGGCGACGGAGGCCGCTCGCTCACCGTGGACACGCAGGACGGCGAAATGAAGACGTCCATCGACAAGCTCACGGAGAGCTGGCAGCCCGGCGTCAAAAGCCCCACCGAAGTTCGCCGCGATGCGGAAATGGAAAAGCTAAAGCGTAAATGGGGCTACCAGGCGGCATTCGATATGACCGGCAAGAGCGGTAACTCGGACAGCACGGGACTCGGTATGAGCTTCCGGGCCACGCTCCAAGGTCCGGACGACAAACTCGAGTTCTTTTCGCGGGCTAACTTCGAGGAAACCGATGGCTCCAAGAGCGCCGATGACGCCCGAGCAGGGGTCGACTACTCCAACCAAATCAATGACGATTGGAACTGGTACATCAGCAGCGAGTTAGGACGGGACGTCATCAAGGACACCGATCTCTTCGTCTCGACGGCGGCGGGTTTCGGATATAACATCGCCAACACGGAAACGCGCTTCATCAACGTCCGCGGCGGTATCGGCTATCGCTTCGAGAACTACAGCGTTCTCGGTCGCGAGGAATTAAGCGCTGCCAGTCTCGACTTCGGTCTCGAACACAAGGAAACCTTGAAGTGGGGCAAACTGGTAAACCGAATCAAGTTCACTCCGACCGTCGAAGAGTTCGGCAGCTTCCGCCTTTTCCAAGACACCGCCTTCGATCTGCCTCTGAAAGCGGAAAGGTACAGCGTGCGCGTCGGCTTCTCCAACGACTACGACGCCGACGCCGACCTGAGCGGCAAGGACGAATTGGATACGACCTACTATATTCGCCTCGTGCTGAATTGGGACTAATCCAAAATTCGAATTAACGCCTCGCTTCCCTGGGAAGCGGGGCGTTTTAGTCTGTTCGCCGACGATTCCATTTCGACGAAAGCAATAGGGCCGCAAGAGCGGCGTCACGCCGCCCTCATTCGGTCTCTTCCCCGTCTCCTTCCGCCCCGAATACGGCTTCGACGTAGTTGTCGACGCTATACGCTTGCAGGTCCTCGGCCTTTTCGCCGAAGCCCAAGAAGTAGATTGGGAGTTTCAACTCGCGGTAAATTCCAACCAAGGAGCCCCCGCGACTCGTACCGTCCAGCTTGGTTACGATTAAACCATCCAGGCCGAATTTTTCATTGAAGACACGAGCCTGTTCGATCGAATTCGAACCCAAGCTCCCATCGACAACCAGCAAACTGTAATGCGGCGCCGTTTCGTCATGCTTCTGCATCACTCGACGAATTTTGGCGAGCTCGTCCATCAAATTGCTCTTCGTATGGAGACGGCCAGCCGTATCCACGATCAAAGTATCCTTGCCGCGACTCTTGGCTGCTTGCCAAGCGTCGAAGGCGACCGCTGCCGCGTCCGCTCCCCTTTCGCCCGCGACGATTTCCAGTCCGAGACGTTCGCTCCATTCGCGCAACTGCTCGATCGCGGCAGCCCGGAAAGTATCGCAGGCCGCAACCAGAACCTGTCGTCCATCGCCTTGGCACTGACTGCCTAGCTTGGCCGTAGTGGTTGTTTTTCCCGAGCCATTGACGCCGACCAAGCATAGGACTGTCGGGCGATCTTCCTTAAAATCGATAACGCCTTCCGACCCTTCGAGGACCCGCTTCAGAACCGCCGAGCCAATCGCCGCGACATCCTTGCCCCGCAAGTTCTTGTCCTTCTTGTAGGCCGCCTGGGTTTCCTCGATGATCTCTTCGGTCGTTTCGTAACCGAAATCGGCGGCATAGAGCGCCTCTTCGAGTTCCTCGATCGATGACGCATCCAGCTTGGCTCTGCGAAAGATGCCGCCGGTCTTGTCAGCGATGCTCTTGGCCGATTTGGAAAAGCCCTCTTTGAATTTCTTGAATAGCGAAAGCATGGATTTTCAGTCCCTATACCAAATATTTCGATACAAGCATTCGTGCACTTCGTTTACCGAGTCAACTCAGTCCCAACTGGCGCTGCGCGACGGTCGATTCAACTGCCCGCGCAAGCGATCGAGAATTCCGTTAACAAAGCGTCTCGATTCCTCTGCAGAATAGGATTTGCTGAGATCGATCGCCTCGTTGATCGTTACTACGGGAGGAATGTCCTTTCGATACAGCAATTCGAAAATCGCCATGCGCAAAATGGATAAGTCGATTTTGGCAATACGCCCGAAGTCCCAATTGCTCGCGAGGTCCTTTATATTCCCATCGATCGCTTCCAGATTCTCGATCACTCCGAAGATCAATTCGTCCGCAAACGAGTAATAGTCCCGTTCTTCCTCCTGGTCATCGTAGAAGATACCCAGCGAGCTATCCAAATCGCTCGGCGGATTAATCGACCAAGCGTAAAGGTATTGCATCGCAGCGATGCGACACATTCTCCGTTGAGGTTTTCTACCTTCCGCCATCGTTTCTATTGATATTCGCGACGCATCCGCGCCATTTCCAAGGCGCATTGCCCAAACTCCGTTCCTTTCGGAATCGCGCCTACGCAGCGCTCCCTCACTTGTTCCTCGTCATCGCCAACAATAACGCCATTGACGATCGGAATACCCGTATCCAAGGCCACCTGCTGCAGACCGATGTTCGACGCATCCGCCACCAATTCGTAGTGCTTGGTCCCACCCGCGATAATCGCTCCAAGAGCGACAATCGCATCGTAGCGCCCGGCGCTCGCGATTAGCTTGCTTGCCACAGGCAATTCATTGGATCCTGGAACTCGTTCGATCAAAGTGTTCTGGACTCCCGCCTTTTCCAGTTCGGCGACAACGCCTCGGATCAAGCCGCCCACGTAAACCTCGTTGTATCGTGCCGCCACAATGGCGATCG
>CBFHHM010000009.1:27773-42941 GCA_965655705.1 Candidatus Pelagisphaera sp. | reverse complement strand
GTAATCCGATCCGTCGATCTCGATAGGCTTGGGCGACAATTGGCTCATAGGAAGAACAAGGTGAAAGGAGACACGGGAATGCGCCCGTTAGTCGAGCATGTAAAGGCGTAATTCCCCAGATCCCGCAAAACCTCTGCCACAAAATTCATCAACGTTGATGGATTTAGTGGCAGCCGATGAAGACCATGATTAACCGAAAAGGGTTTCAGTCAGGTTCCGAAACTGCTAAAGCGCCACCTGCTCTACGATTTCCAAGCCGTAGCCATCAAGGCCAACGACATTGCGACTCGTGTTGGAAAGAAGCCGGATGTTCTTCAAGCCGAGCGCCACTAGGATCTGAGCGCCAATGCCATAGTCGCGTAGCTCGGAAGAGGCAGTGGCTGTCTTAACTTCATCCAGCTGGGAGAACCCACGGTCCGAACGGCTGATGAAAACCACCGCTCCCGTTCCCGCTTCAGCGATCTTCTTCATCGCCGCATGGAGGGTATCGCTGCTTTGTCGCCCGTTCTTGCGAAAGAGGTCCGCAAACAGATTTTCCGCGTGCATGCGCACCAAGGCAGGCGACTCGTCGAGTTCGCCCGCGACTAAGGCATAGTGCTCTACTTTATCCAGCTTGCTGCGAAAGACTTTCAAGGAAAAGGAGCCGAACTCGCTCTCGAAGGGGAGCTCGCGAACCAGTTCCACGAGCTTGTCGCGCTTGCTCCGGTATTCGATCAGGGCGGCAATCGAGATCATCCTCAGATCGAATTTTCGCTTAAATTCGTATAGCTCCGGCACCCGGGCCATCGTACCGTCGTCGTTGAGAATTTCGCAAATCACGCCACAAGGAAACAGTCCCGCCAGCGACGCCAAATCCACAGCCGCCTCGGTATGTCCCGCCCTCTCGAGCACCCCTCCGTCCTTTGCCTTCAGCGGGAAAATGTGGCCAGGTTGAACGAGTTCATCCGGGCGGGTGTCGGGATTGCCCAGAAGTTGAATGGTCCGAAATCGATCGTAGGCGCTGATTCCCGTGGTAATCCCTTCCGCAGCATCCACGGAAATCGTGAAGTCCGTCTTATGGCTTTCGCGATTTTCATCGACCATCTGACTGATTCCTAAGCGTTGCAGGTGATGAGCGGTACACGGAGCGCAGATCAAGCCGCGAGCGTGTTGAATCATCATATTGACCGATTCCGGCGTCGCCTTCGCCGCCGCTACGATCAAATCGCCTTCATTCTCCCGATCTTCGTCATCGGTTACAATCACGGGACGCCCCGCAATAACTTCCGCGATGGCATCCTCCACCGAATCGAAGATTATGTCCTGGTCGATCTGACTCATAAGGCCACAAGCTGCGCCGCCTTTTCCAGCTTTGCAAATGAACTCTTCGGTCGAAATCGCTTAAACGGGATCTCCCGAAAACGAATAAAGCGGAGCTCCATCCCCGAAGCTCCGCCTTAAACAATCCATCTAAATAATAGGAACAATATCCTGCATTTCATACAATCGGCGCCATTCGCGCACGCTTTAGGTAATTGAACTCACTTTTTTCCCAAACAGCGCTAATACTCCCTATTCCCCTTTGAGCGAAAGCTGCCGAATCTGCCGCAACTTCCTCGGTAGCAATGCTCAGCGTTTCCTCCTTTTTGCTCGATATTTCCTCAATTCGGACCTTTCTCAGTCGTACCAAGTCCCTGACAACCGTGATAATCGCAGACAATCTAACCAAAACCTTTCGCGACCGAAAACGGGGCCTGGTACGAGCCGTCAATCGCTTGAGCCTACGCTGCGAACCCGGCAAGATATTCGGCCTTCTAGGAGCCAACGGAGCGGGGAAGACAACCACTTTGCGCATGCTGGCAACGCTTTTGGAACCCACCGAGGGCACCGCATCCATAGCCGGTTTCGACGTACAAAAGAATCCGGAAGACGCCCGCCGGGCCATTGGCTTCCTCTCAGGCAGCACCGCTCTCTATGGCCGCCTCACCGCTCGGGAAATGATCGAGTACTTCGGCCAGCTGAACGGTCTGGTCGGATCCGACCTGAAATCGCGCGTCGATACGCTCGTCGAACGGCTCGAAATCGGAGAATTTCAGCACGGGCGCTGCGACAAGCTTTCTACGGGACAGAAGCAGCGCGTATCCATCGCGCGCTCCATCGTGCACGAACCGCCTGTCATGGTGTTCGACGAACCAACCAGCGGCTTGGACGTAATGACCTCGCAAACGATAATGAGCTTCATCGAAGCGTGCCGGACCGAGGGACTAACGGTTGTCTTTTCCACTCATATCATGAGCGAAGTCGAACGACTCTGCGATCGCGTGGCCGTAATTCACAAAGGCATCGCGGCCGCTGAGGGCTCCGTTGAGTCGTTGCTGAAGCAGACCGGCGCGAGCGCAATGGAAAGCGCATTCTTAAAGGTCGTGGCGGACGTGGAGGCGAATCATGAGTAAGCCTTCCCTGTCGGGAGTCGTATTTCGCAAGGAATTGCGCGAAACCATGCGCGATAAACGCGTTATTCTCGGGGTCGTCGTTTCACCCTTGCTCGTAACGCCGCTAATCCTGGCGGCCGTCTTCTTTTTCGCCGGTAAAAAGGAAATAGAAAAGCAGTCGGCGACACTCGCGATCGGCGTTGTCGAGCCTGTCGCTTTCCCTGAGTTGGTCGAGAGGCTTTCACAGGATGAAACCATCCGAATCAAATCCATCGAAAGTCGTGAAGCGGCGCTGGAAGCCATCCAAGAGCGAAGGATTCGAGCGGCCCTGGTCCTGGCCGATGATGCGCCGGAAGCCTTTCGAAGCGATGGTTCGGCCGAGGTGGAAATCGTTTTCAATTTCGCCAACGAAAATTCCCAAGTGGCCAATGGTCGACTCAATCGCCTGCTTCGGGAATTCGATCGCGAAATTATCGAGCAACGTATCGCCGACAAAAATCTCCCCCCTTCCTTCGCGACTCCCACCAAGGTGAAAGCGACCAACATCGCATCGAGCGAATCTACAGGCTCTTTCGTTCTGGGACTGTTTCTTCCTTATCTGATCGTCATTAGCGCGGCCTTCGGAGGCATCCAGACCGCCTTCGATCTTTGCGCCGGCGAAAAGGAACGAAGTACGATGGAAACGCTTCTCGTTTCCCCTGCATCCCGAGTCCAAATCGTTCAAGGCAAACTGATGACCGTATTCGTCATCAGCCTCATCGCCGCGCTCTGCGCCATTACCGGTATAGTCGGCCCTCTGATGCTGGGGCTCGATTTCCTCAAGGAACAGCTCGGCAACCAAATTTCCATTGAGGTCACTTCGATATTCGGACTGCTCCTGATCGTCATTCCTCTCGCCCTAATGACCTCGTCGCTGCTGCTCGTCATTTCAAGCTTCGCCCGTAATCAGAAGGAAGCCCAAGCCTACATCCTGCCATTTATATCGATCACATTGCTGCCCGCCATTCTCTCCACCGTTTTTGGAGCCGAAACCCAGCTCTACACTGCGTTCATTCCCATTCTCAACATCTCGCTAACCATGAAGCAGATCATGGGGGAGCTCTTCGATCCGCTCTACTTTTCGCTCTCGCTAGGCAGCTCCCTCCTCTACGCCTTCATCGTCATGCGCATCGCCGCCGCCCTTTTCCAACGAGAGTCGATTCTCTTCCGAACCTAAGACATCTGCTGCCGACCCATGGCCGCAACGCCTTACCTGCCGTTAAAATTACAACCTTGTATTGTTAATGGCCATCCCTCCTAGCCTAAGAGGCGACTCTTCCAGTCTGCAAACGCCTTTGCGCGGGCATCGTAGGCTTGAGGCCCCAAATAGGGTTTCGGCCAAAGCTCCCTGGGTAGAAAGGGATCCAAGTCGAATGCTTTGCGCCAAAGCGCGATTTCGCTTTGGAACCAATCCGAGAACTGACCATCGTCGACCGTTTGCGGATCGCGAGCCTCCAGAAAGTCCAGATAGGCTTGGTAGCGTTCGTTGATCAATGCGAAGTTCCAGGAGCTGCGAGCGTACGACTGCGGGCTCCCTTTTCCTTCGAACGTTCCGTTCATAAGCGCGACTGCGTTGGGGTCGATCTTCCGACGATCGAGATCTCCTGCCCAATCATCCAATCGCTTCGGCGTAATCCAGAGACTGCCCTGCAACTTGCCAAATCGTCTTTGCTTCAGCCAAAGCCGAAGGGCTTGTCTCTGCGCCCCGCTATTCTGTGGCAGGTCGAACGCGAACAACCGCCAATGCTTGTCCCAGGGAGTATTCCATTCCGTCTCCGGCTCGATTCCATCCGAAAGGGTCTCGGACGCTTTGGATGTCAGCGTCGCGACCCAATTACCCGTCGCTCGTTCGCCGCTCGTCGTTAGCAGTCCCCTTTCGGAAAGCGCCTTCGAGCGCCGCCAAAAAAGGTCTTCGGAACTGCAGCCAACGGTTTTATAGAAGCGAGGAAATCTTAGGAATCCTTGGACCGCTTCGGACCCCAGCGCTGCCAGCAGTTCGAGGATATAGCGGGAATTCGCGCGCAACTTCATGTCTCGCATTGCACAGCTTAGCCGTTAAATTTACAAGGTTGCAATTTTAACGGTCAACCCAGGCCTCGGTCATGGAGGTCATCTTCATCCCAGCCGAAGTGGTGACCGAGTTCATGGAGGAAGGTGATGCGGACTTCGTCTTCGTAAGGTACGCCTTCCTCATCGCAGAAGAGCTGGATCGCTCCCAAGTATAGGGCGACGGGCCCATTCTGCTCGCTCACTCGGTCTTCCTCGTAGGAAAAATACTCGCCCAGCAGCTCTACCGCATCCCAATTGCCTTGCTCGACGTCAGGGTGCCATTTCCGGTAGATGACTGGCACCCGGGAAGCCGCTTCTCTTAAAAGCTCGGGCAGCTCTCCCAAGCACCTCGTAACGACTGCCTCCGCCGAGCGCTCTAGATATAGCCAGTCGTATTCGGGAAGCTCGTACATCTTTAGGCTACGCCTAAATCGAAAGGCGGCAGGATTCGTCGCCAGGCGTTGGAACCGCTTCCAAGAGCGAACGCGTGTATTCGCTCTGCGGATTTCCAATGACGTCCGCCGTAATCCCTCGTTCGACGATCCTCCCGGATTGCATGACCACCGTCCGGTCGGAAATCTTCTTCACTACGCTGAGATCATGCGAAATGAACAGATACGCCAGGTCGTGCTTCAACTGCAGCTCCATCAAAAGATCGATCACTTGGGCCTGGATCGTAACATCGAGAGCGCTGACCGCCTCGTCGCAAATGATGAACTCCGGCTTGAGCGACAAAGCGCGAGCGATGCAGATTCGCTGCCGCTGCCCGCCACTGAATTCATGAGGATAGCGAAAGACCTGATCGGCATTCAACTGCACTTCTTCCAGCAATTGCGCGGCGAAGTCCTTTTTCTCCCGCCCTTCCAGCATACCATGCTCCTCCAATCCCTCCGTAAGGATATCCAAAACCGTCATACGGGGATTGAGGGAGCTGAAGGGATCCTGAAATACGATCTGCAGATTCTTGCGAAAAGGCAGGAATTCCTGGCGACTCAATCCGATCAGCGAGTTTCCTCGGTAGGAAATCCGACCCTCAGTCGCTTTTTCCAGTCCGAGTATGGTCCGCCCGAGCGTACTCTTGCCACTACCGGACTCGCCCACGACGGACAGGGTTTCGCCCTTGCGAACATCTAGGCTGACGTCGTCTACCGCTTTGACGTGACCCACTGTCCGCGAAAAGACCCCCTTCTTGATAGGGAACCACGTCCGAAGATTTCTCACTTCGATGATCGGTTCTCCTTGGTCGCGCAAATCGGTCTTTGGCGCGTCCGTCAGCCGAGGCACGGCAGCAAGCAGCGTTTTAGTATACGCTTCGCGAGGCGACTCGAAGAGGGATCTCAATGCCCCTTCCTCTACCTTTTTGGCTTTCTCCATGACCATAACTCGATCGCAAAGCTGCCAAATTACACCCATGTCGTGAGTGATAAAGATAATGGAGCTGTCCTTCTTCTTGACCTGTAAAATGAGCTCGAAGATCTGCCGCTGTGTCGTTACATCCAAGGCAGTAGTCGGCTCGTCTGCAATGATCATCGACGGATCCAGCATCAGGACGAGGGCAATCATTACCCGCTGGCGCATGCCTCCTGAAAATTCGAACGGAAACGCATTCATACGCTCGGAAGGATTAGGAATGCCCACCTTCTCAAGCCATTCGATTCCTTTCTCCCAGGCCGCTTCCTTCGTCATAGCCGGGTCGTGCAAGCGAAGCGTCTCCACGATTTGCTTGCCAACAGTCACCAACGGCGAAAGGGCGGTCATCGGCTCCTGAAATATGATGCCAATCTCGGATCCGCGAATCCGCTTCAACTGTTCGATAGGCATCGTCATCAAGTCCTCGCCTCGAAAGAGAGCTTCCCCGCCGACGATTCGCCCGATCGGCTCCGGGATGAGCCGAATCAGACTCATTCCGGTCACAGACTTTCCACTACCGGACTCGCCTACGATACCAAGGATCTCCCCTTCTTTCAGATCGAAGGACAAGCGATCGACTGCTCGCACGGTCGCGTCCTCCGTCTTGAATTCCACCGACAGACCGCGTACATCCAATAACGTTTTCGATGCTTCGCTCATGACTCGAATCGACTGTTCACCCGCGGGTCGAACGCGGCTCGAATGCCTTCGCCAATGAAAACGCCTAGAAGGATGACAATCACAAGAAACATCGTGGGATAGCTCACCAGCCACCAGGAGGACCTCGATTCTTGGGCCTGGGCCAGCAATTCGCCCCAACTAGGGGTTGGGGGGGGCAAGCCAAACCCGAGATAATCGAGCGCCGATAGAGCGAAGATGGCCCCTACCAAGAGAAAAGGGAAAAGAGTGACGATCGGCACGATGGAATTCGGCAGGATATGCCGCGACATGATCTTCCAGCTCGGCAGTCCCAGGCAATGAGCCGCTTCCACAAAAGGCTGCTTTCGCAATTTCAGGAACTCTCCGCGGATGTAATAGGACATGGGAATCCAATTGAAGATACCATAAACGACTAGCAAAATCAGGAAGCCGCGACCGAAGACCGAGCCCATGAAGATCATGATGTAAAGAAACGGCAGCGACTCCCAGATCTCGATTAAACGCTGACCGCCCAAGTCTACCCATCCGCCTTTGTAGCCCTGTAGTCCTCCAATGGCTACGCCTACCCCCATCGTTCCAATCACAAGGGCCAACCCGAAATTCAGGGCGATTCGCATACCATAGAGAATGCGGGCCAGCACATCGCGGCCGCTACTATCCAATCCGAAATAATGCTCTCCCACCGGTCGAAAGGGGAAACGCACCGTTTCCATATCCAAGGCAGCGGAGTACGCTAGCCCACCCGCAGAAAACGAGTGACTATTTGTTTCCCCTTCTCGACGAGCCCTAACCGCCCCCAGTAAATCCGCTCGTTCGTCTTCCCTCATAGTCCGCCACAAGCCATCGCCTTCAGCGGGGCGCTGGGCATTCTCTTCGAAAATCCATTTTACGGTAGCATTTTCCTCGATTTCCTCGCGCAAGGTAACGCGAACGGAGGTCGGGGGCCGGGCGCGTGGGCGAAACGCCGATAGGCTTGCTTTGACGCTCAATCCCGCTGCGCTGACCAATATCTCTTCAAGGGAATCCAGCTCGCGCGAATTCTCGAATCGCTGCGATACCGCCTCTCGGAATTCTTCCGAAACGGACAGTGAATCGAGAAGGTTCTCGCCTTTCGCTTCCCGGTCGTTCTCAAGCTCGAGAAATCCATAGGCCGCAGTCGAACGACTGATCGCCCAAGAATCGTCCACGCTTATCGAACCCACCAATTGCTTGCGTTTCGACTCCACCACAACCGTCTTTTCAAGCGGTATCGCTTTTGCGGAAACCGTCTCGTAGGGCCCGTATGGAATGGGCGCGAAGATCATATAGTTATCCTCGTTCTCGGAAAAACGCGAGGAGGCATTTATCGTCTTGTAGTCAGGCCGCGTATTCTGTCCGCTACCTGTGAATACATCGTCCGGGTAAAATGCGAATACGGGAAAATAGCTATCGCCCTCGTAATTAACGTATAGCGGACGGTCGTTGCAAACCAGCTCCGAAATCAGGCTGATAGCGTACAGCGCGATCAATCCCCACAACGACCAATACGATCGTCGTATCGATCGAAATCGCCGGATACGTCTTTCAGTAATTGGATTGAGTTTAGGTTTCCACATACTCCGGCTATTCGCTTGAAAAGGAGATTCTGGGATCGATCAATACGTAGCAGAAATCGGAAAGCACGCGCCCGAGCAAGGCCACGATCGAAGTCAACGCCAGCACGCCCATGAAGACCATGTAATCGCGGCTTACGATCGCTTCCAGGCTTAGCATCCCGATCCCTGGAATGTTGAATACGCGTTCAATTAGCACGGAGCCGGCAAACAGAATCGACAGGATCCCTCCGAATCCGGTCGCTATTGGAATCAATGCGTTGCGCAACGCATGTCGCCAAACCGCCAACTTCATGGAGCCGCCGCGAGCGATGACCGTACGAACATAGTCCTGACTTATTTGCTCCATCAGCGAGTTCTTCATCAACATTGTCAATAAAGCGAAATTGCCGATGATGTAGCAAAGCACCGGCAGGAACATGTGCATGAATTGGTCCTTAACCTTCTCGACGAAGCTGAACTCCTCCCATCCATCGGACCGAAACCCTCCAATGGGAAAGATATCCCAAAACCCGTCTACCGTGCCGGAAAAGAACATTTTGAGCAGCATGCCAAACGCGAAGGATGGCAGCGCGTACCCCACGAAAACCAAAACGCTCGAAAGAAAATCGAACACCCCTCCATTGCGCAGGGCTTTCGCGATGCCCAAGGGCACGCAAATCAGATAGGTCAGGATGAAACTTGTGATTCCAAAGGTCAGCGAAATGGGGAACCGTTCCACCACCAGACTGCCCACCGTCTTGTGGCTGTACACATAGGATTTGACCGTCATGCCCATCTTGTTGACGACCAGCCAATCCCAATAGCGCTGAGCGATCGGCTTATCGAAACCGAAGTGCTCTTTGAGCGCCTGCCGTTGGGTTTCTGAGATTTCCTGCGATCCCAAAGCGCCATCGCCTCCATCGGCGCTGCCCCGCATCTTGAGCATCGCCTGCTCCACGGGTCCCCCGGGAACGAATTGGCAAAGCAAAAAAGACGCCAAAGTGATTCCGATAAAAGTCGGAAAGATCAGCAAAATGCGACGAATGAAATAAGCAGTCCGGCCTGACATGGGCGAAAGCGAATCGGGAATCTATTGGTCGCCGAAGATCTCGTCGTAAACGACTCTTTCCGGTAAGGGCGGCAAGGCTTCCCCATTCTCCTTGGCCAAATCGAAGTCCGCTTGAATATCGGGATCCGCCCACCAGTAGTGAAGGGCCGATTCCTCGTCGTTAAACTTATCATACACGCTTTCCGGCATGCCAAAGCGATTCCAATACATCGCACGCATGAAATCGACCATCCAGATCATTACGACCGGCATCTCCGATTGGATGAGCTTATCGATTTCTCGCAGAATCTCCGAGCGCTTATTGATATCGAATTCGCCTCGCTGCTTGTCGATCAAAGCATCTACCCCAGCATTCTTGAACCCATAAATATTGTTGCTCGCTTTCCGATCGGCTTCCTTGGAATTCCACATTCCTTCCGGAGACCTGAAGATAGGCGCCCCCCAAGCCGACAAAGTCATCTCGAAATTGAACTCGTCCATATCCTTCGTCCAGGCGGCCCAGTCCTTTTCCTGAATTTTCATCTCGATTCCCACATCCTTCAGCGCCTCTTGGTAAATCACTAGGTATTTATTGAACGAAGGGGTCCACGCTAGGAACGTGAATTCGAAAGGCTTGCCATCCTTTTCCAATATCCCCGTATCGGGATTCGCTTTCCAACCGGCTTCGCTCAGCAATCTTCTGGCCGTTTCCGGTTCGTATTCGTATTGAGGATTCGTATTCGGGTTTTCAGGACCGTAGAGATCGTGATAGATTGAATTCTGCATGAAGTACTCGCCAAAGAGCATCGTTTCATTGATCGTTCGGCGATCCAACATATGGGCCATGGCCTTGCGAACTCGAATGTCATCGAAAGGCGGCTCCCTCATATTCATCGAAAGCCCCTGAAATCCGATAGGCGACTTGTTGTAAACCCGCTGCTTGCCGATCCAGTTATTATCGAACGCCTCCCCCTTGGCATCCGTATTCCACATTGCAGAGGTCGCGGACGCGAAAAGATCGACGTCTCCCGCTCTGAATGCTTCCCACATCAAGTCTCGGGTTGCGTAAAATCGGAATTCGATCGTCTGAAAATTATCCGTTCCAACAAAGCGCTTCTGATCATCCAGCCACCACACTTTCCTTCTCTCCAGGCGCATGTAACTCCCTTCCTTGAGCTCCGAAATCTCATAGCGCCCGGAAACGACAGGAAATTCGAAGTCCTGCTCGTTGAAAGCGAGTCCTTCGAAATGGTGCTTCGGAAGGATAATAAACGAAGCCAATGAGACGAGATTGCTCCAATCCACTTCGCGCGCCCGCAATTTGATGGTTTTGCTATCGACGATTTCAGGGGATTCGAATTTTTCCAGCGAATACTTGTGCACGCCTGCCAGACTCGTCGGATCCAAAATCGTTTCCCAGGTGAACAGGAAATCGTCAGACGTAATCGCTTTTCCATCGCTCCAAACCGCTTTCGGGTCCAGGTTGATAGTGAAACCGAGCTGATCATCCGTAACGTCGATCGAGCTAGCGATACGAGGCGACCAATCCAAGGTCGTCGAATGCACGTCGAACAGCTGATCATAGAGCAAACTGAAAACGGCAATGCTCTGGATCGTGTAATTCGTGTAGTAATTGAAGCTACTGGGATAGGGGCCCAAGACCATGCGAAACTTGCCACCCACCATCGCGTCCGGGCTGGCGATCGGATCGTAGTCGTCCTCCCAGTCCGAACCGGGATAGGTCGCCCCGCCTACCGAGGCGATCGAGAACAAAAAAGCCTGACCAGCGACGAGGGCTAAAATCAGGCTGCGGCGGGTCCAGTGGATGGGCGTGTTTACGAGCATAGCAAGTTAAGGTCCGGGTATCGGGGGAACGGTCGAGTTCTTCAATCAGTTTCGCGAGGAGACAAATATTTTCCCATTTCGGTTCCTAGGCAAGACCCGCAAGATTGGCCAGCCCCAAAACGACGCTCCCGGGTTGCGCGCGGGCTTCGGATCGCTTTGCATGGACGTCTCCTATGTACGCCAAATTCGCCCAGTGGTACGACTTTCACTATCGATCGATCAAGGACTATGATGCCGAGGTCGAGCGAGTTGCCTATTTGCTGGAGAAACTCGGCCCGAAACCGAGCGTCATCCTCGACGTCGCTTGCGGCGCAGGCGAACACGCTCGCATCTTGAGCGAACGATACGGCTATGCGGTCGACGGCATCGATCTCGAACCAGGGCTCGTAGAAGCCGCTCAACTCAAAAACCCGAGTGGCGACTTTACCGTCGCCGACATGACGGACTTCCGACTTCCAAAATCATACGACGTCGTGAGTTGCCTCTTCAGTTCGATCGGCTACGTCGAAACCTTAGCCGGACTCGACCAAGCGATCGCTTCCATGGCCCGACACTTAAAACCGGGCGGTTGGCTCCTCTTGGAGCCCTGGGTCGAACCCGAGGCGTGGAAAGACGGCATTGCCGACGCTACCGAAAGCCATGACGAAGCCACTGGCGTCCGAGTGCTGCAGACGCGCCTTGGCAAATTGGATGGGGCCGTATCCGAGATCACCATCGACTATGATATCGAGACGCCCGACGAACGCCTGGCATTTACCGAGACCCATCGACTCGGTCTTTTCGCGCGCGATGAAGTGGAATCCGCGCTCAGTCGGCACCACTTCGAATCGCAGCGACTTCCAGCAGGCGTGCTCAACAACCCCCTATACGTCGCTTGCTACACGCCATAGAATAGCCGCCTTTACATTCTAGCGTCCCGAATCCAGCCCGTTGGCGATCCGCTCCGCTATATCGCCTTCGAATTGCAGCGAACGCGTTGGGAAGGCCATGGAGGCGCCACGAGCTTCCACCGCTTTCATAATCTTTATATTGATGCGCTGGCGTATGTCCATGTGCTTCAGCCATGCGGTGGTACCCGTGAAATAGTACACGAGAATCTGCAGCGAGCTTTCGCCAAAATCGGTAAAGTTTACCAATATGAAGTCCTGCTGCACGCCTTCGTCTTCGCGAAGCAGCGCTTTGATGTCCTCTACTAGATTAGCCATGTCATCGGCCGGCGTACTGTACGTAACGCCAATGTAATGCTTTACCCGCCGCTTCGGCATCTTGCTCCAGTTCTCAATGGTCTCGTTAGCGAGCACTTTATTGGGAATCGTCATAAGCGATTTCGACCAAGTCCGTACCTTCGTCGAACGCATGCCAATTTCCTCGACATCCCCATCGATCTTGCTGCCTACCTGTATCCAATCGCCCACTTTAAAGGGTCGGTCCGCTACCAGGGAAACGGACCCGAAGAAGTTGCCTAATGTCTCCTGAGCTGCCAAAGCAACTGCCAAGCCACCAATTCCCAGACCCGCGAGCAGAGAGCTGACCGAATAGCCCAAATTCTGCACCACGAGAATAACCGCGACGATTACAAGAAAGGTCCGCGCGGCCTTTTGCATGAGTGGGATGAACCCATGCACGCCCAGATCCCGGGCTTTCGCAAGGCCAGTCATCGTTTCGGCGAACACATCGACCGCTCGAAGGATGCCCCAGAAAATGACCGTCATAGTCGCCGCCTTGAAGCCCAAAATGATGGCCGTATCCAACTCCGGGCTGAAACTCAGCATGGACAAGGCAAGGAAAATCCCGATTACGAATACCAGCCAGCTGATCGGACCCCGCATAGCGGGGACCATTTTGTCATCGAATTCCCATGACGTCTTGGCCGCAATGCGGTTCAGCCAGTTTTCGAAGAAGTATATCACGATCCTGCGAACCACGAAGGTCAGCAGGATGATGCCCAAACAGAAGAGCATGCGCGTTCCCGTATTCTCGCCGAGATTCACTTCGAACGCTTCGGACAATACGGACAGGGCATCCTTTCGAAACGATGCGAATACGCTCAATTCCTCGTCGCTCAACGCGTCGATCGCCGCCTCATCGTTCACTTCGTTTTGTTCTTGAGCGTCGACCGAAACGACGCCAATCGCCCATACCGCGGCTACCAATAAACACCATATACGCTTCATAGGATTCAAACCGGCGGTACCATCAACGGCGAAACCGACAAAGGCAATCACTAGACGCGAAAAAGCGCCGGCTCCCCTCCCCGGGAACCGACGCCAATCGAAGCGCGCCAAGATCCTAGTTGATCGATATGCGGCGCGGCTTCTGTTCCTCCTCCTTAGGCAAAGTCAATCGAAGCACGCCATTCTCCGAGTCCGCCGAAATTCCTTTCGCATCGACTCGATCTCCCATCATCAAGCGCAAACGGTAAGCGAATGCCTCGCCCGCCGAATCACCCAATGGCGTCCATCCCTTCGGGACGTGACGGTCGCGCTTTCCCACGACCTCCAGCAAGCCATCGTGATGGGTTATGCTTAAGTCTTCCTTAGAAACCCCAGGCAAGTCGACATCCACCACGAACGCATCCTCGCTTTCATCGATTTCATAGCGTGGTCGAACATGGGCAAGGCCGCGGTCATCCACGGCCGAAGCGCAGCTGGAAGCTGATTTGACCGCCGATGGTTTGAATACGTTTAATAAAGTCATCTTTCGTTTCCTCCTTTTTGTTGAATGGTTAATAATGGCTATTTCACTTCGATCCGACGCGGCTTGAGAGCCGCCGCCTTAGGGAAGCTCACGCTCAGGATGCCATCCTTGAACGAAGCGGACGCCTTTTCCGCATCCACTCCCTCAGGAATCGAAAACGATTGCCGATACGAGTAACTCCCTTCGGCGCCTTCATCCTTGGACCGGGTCTTGCGTTCCGCGGATAAGCTGAGGGCATTCTCCCGAGCCTCCAGATTCAAGTCCTTGGCTTCCACGCCAGGGAGTTCCACCTGTACGACAAGGGCATCATCATGCTCGTACCAACGCGGGTTGAGAGAACGCTTATCGGAATCGGCGACCCAATCGCCGCCAACGTCGAAGAGACTTGGTAGGCTTCCAAATAGGCGTTCGAATTCCTTCTCCATGCTTGCCAACGAATTTCCGCCTGCAAAAGGCGTCAGTCCGTATCGCGAACTGAATGGGCTTAAGTATTTCATTATTATTTCCTCCTCTTAAAGATTAACTTGAGTTAAGCAGTCACTATTAATGCATGATCCATGCCACGCTTTAAATTTAACTTATCTCTCTTTTTATCTGATACTTAGTAAATTTTTGCTCTTTCTTATAGAGACATTATGGCGCTTTTATTTTCCGCCACTCGGGCCGAAACGCCCGTTTTAAGACCTGCGGGGGGTTACATCGTTGGATTCGAGGTAACCCGGACCGATCGACCCGGACGCTCTCCAGGGATCGCCCATTAGGCGACGGGCGCGTTTATGGAGTTGCCCTATGGGTTCCGAACCGCTTTCTTGCCGCAATTCTCGGACTATGGACTCGATTTTCGACCAGATTCACGAACGTCGCCACACGGACAGCCAGAAATGGCAGAAGTACGAAGGTAAAGACATTTTGCCAATGTGGGTTGCCGACATGGACTTTCGCTCCCCCGAACCCGTGTTACAGGCCCTCCATGATCGCATCGATCACGGAATATTCGGTTACGCCCGCCCGGAGCGCGGGGCGATCGAGGCAGTCGTTGAAATGCTGGAGGCGAACTACGGCTGGAAGGTCGAAGAGGATTGGCTCGTTTGGCTGCCGGGCCTGGTCGTCGGCTTGAATATCACAAGCCGCGCCTTTGCCGAGCGGGGCGACAATATCCTGACCAACACGCCCATCTATCCGCCCTTTTTGCTCGGGCCGAAATTCCAAGACCGCTCTGTAACCAAGGCTCCCATGGCCATGGAAGGCAATCGTTGGGTCATGGACTGGGACGCAATGGAAGCGGCCGTCGACGAGAGAACGCGCCTGTTCTACTTCTGCAATCCCTACAATCCCTGCGCCCGCGTATTCGAAAAGGAAACGCTCGAACGCGTAGCGGATTTCTGCGAACGCAAAAGACTCATTCTCTGCTCCGATGAAATCCATTGCGAATTGT
>CBFHHM010000009.1:0-27764 GCA_965655705.1 Candidatus Pelagisphaera sp. | reverse complement strand
AAACGCTCGAACGCGTAGCGGATTTCTGCGAACGCAAAAGACTCATTCTCTGCTCCGATGAAATCCATTGCGAATTGTTGCTCGATGGGCGTCGCCATACGCCCATTGCGACGATTGACGAATCAGTCGCCAACCGCTCGCTCACACTTATCGCGCCGAGTAAGACCTACAATTTAGCTGGGCTCGGATGCTCCCTCGCCATCATTCCCAATGATCGCCTAAGACGGACGTTTGTCGCGGCAACGCGTGGCATCATGGCCGAGGTAAACAATCTGGGCTACGTAGCCTGCGAGAGCGCCTACCGTCACGGGGGACCCTGGCGCGACGAACTCCTTCAATACCTGGCGAGCAATCGCGACCTTATACACGACTTCGTAGGCGAGCATATGCCGGAGATTCGCCTATACCAGCACGAAGCTACCTACCTATCCTGGATGGGAGTCGGCGCTTTGGACCTAGAAGATCCCGTAGGCTATTTCGAAAAGCAGGGAGTTGGCCTAACGGATGGCGCATTTTTCGATGCCCCAGATCATGTTCGTCTCAATTTCGGCTGCCCCAAGGCAACGCTGAAAGAGGGGCTTGAGCGGATGAAGCGCGCGGTCGAAGCCTTGCGTTCCTAGCGCTAGCGACGGATCAGCTCCTCCAGTCGATCCGACCAGTCCGCGAGAATTAGCAGCGCTTCCTGGAATCGTATTCGCATATCCGCATTCTCCATACGACCGATTTCACGATATTCGAAGAATCCTTTGGAGAGTCGAAATGCGCCCTCGCGCGGAAAGGCCTCTAGCCGGTCTCTTACTTCTTCGTTCAAGGTTTGGGGGGCCTCCAAGGCGTCGCTCGCTAAAAGGATCCAACCCGACAATTCCATTTCGACTTCTCCCAAGCGCCCCGATTCCGGGAACCAGGATTCATCGATTGCGGGCCTAGGGCACAGCCGGATTTCTCGCTCGCCCGCAAACGGCGCCTCGAAAGCGAGCGTAGTCCAGACGCGCTTCAGAGGATCGCTGTCATTCGAATGATCGTACAAGGATAGCGAATACCCTCGAAACTCGCCTTCGAGGGTGGCCCGCTCGCCGATCCCCGCTCCCCAAGCGCTGGAGAATGTTCTACGATTCAGATGAAAACGACGTTCCAGAATTTCGTACTGCTCCAAGGTCGCCGCCTGGGATCGTCCTAGAATTCGAGGAACGAACAGAAGGGCTAACGCGAATACGAGTCCAATTACCAATATGAGCATGTCTTTAGTATGCGGGCCGACGGATGTCGGTCGCGATTCTACCGCTTGCATTTTCGAACGCTCGTCTTGCAAATCGAACAAAGCGGCGCAGATTGAAACGAAGATGTGCGGGCGTTACACATTGGTCAAGAAGCCGATATCGATCGGGAAGAATCCCCGTCGGGAAATACGCTACGCCTTGGTGGCCAACTCGAAGAATTCCGAGCCTTGGAACCGCTACAACATCGCCCCCACTCAAGGGAATTTGGTCCTGCGCAAGGCGCGAGAGCAAGATGAGCTGGACGCGGCCGTGATGCGATGGGGGCTAATTCCTAGCTGGTCCAAAAGCGGCTCTACCCCATCTCTGCTCATCAACGCTCGATCCGAGACCATCGCGGATAAGCCCTCATTCAAAGCGGCCTACCAGCGGCGGCGTTGTCTGGTTCCTAGCGATGGCTACTACGAATGGAAACGAAGTCGCAAGGGGAACCAACCCTACTATTTCCAATTGGAAGACGAGTCCGTTTTCTTCATGGCCGGGATATGGGACACCTGGTACGACGACATGGGAGTCCCGACTGACAGCTATGCGATACTAACGACGCAAGCCAATGCTCTCGCCGCCAAAACGCACGATCGGATGCCAGTCATCCTACCGGACGAGCTCGCCCTCGAATGGCTGGAAGACGATCCCAAGCGATTCGAATCCGATCGACGATTCGAGTTTTTCGATCCCTTGGATCCCCAGCTCATGCAAAGCCGAGCAGTCAACCCGGCGGTAAACAACAACCAGAACGAAGGTCCCGCTTGCATCGAACCGCCGCCAGCCGATGCCACGACTCAGCTCGATATGGACTTTTGAGTCCTACCCCTTCAACTCGTTCACAAGCTCGGAAATCGTCGACTTAGCGTCGCCATAGATCATGCGAGAATTATCCATGACAAAAAGCTTGTTCACGAGACCTGAGAATCCCTTGCCTTGACCGCGCTTGAGAATGAAGACCGTTTTCGCCAAACGCGCCTCGATAATCGGCATGCCGTAAATCGGGCTGGTTTCGTCTTCCACAGCTGCTGGATTCACGACATCGTTGGCTCCAATGACAACGGCTACATCCACCGTCGACATAATCGGGTTGATGTTATCCATCTCCACCAATTGCTCGTAGGGAACATCCGCTTCGGCCAGAAGCACATTCATATGCCCCGGCATTCGCCCTGCCACTGGGTGGATGGCGAAATTCACCTCGGCTCCATTCTCCTCCAGTAGTTCGCCCAGCTCCTTTACTACGTGCTGCGCTTGAGCAACCGCCATTCCATATCCAGGAATGAAGACAACGGAGCTTGCGGCTTCCAAGACGTAGTAGGCGTCCTCCACACTGATCGCCTTCGGTTCGCGATCGTCATCATCGCCCGCCGATTGGCTGGTGGCGCCGAATCCGCTGAAAAGTACATTGCCCAAAGTCCGATTCATGGCCTTGCACATAATCGCCGTCAGGATCAATCCACTCGCCCCGACCAAGCACCCGGCAACGATCAAAACATTGTTTCCGATCACGAATCCCGCGGCAGATGCGGCAAGACCGGAGAAGCTATTCAATAGCGAAATTACGACCGGCATGTCGCCGCCGCCGATAGGCATGACGCCCATCACCCCGAACGCCAAAGCGAGGACAACGCCTGCGATGAATAGATAATTGGCGACATTCAAATTTTCCGACCAAGTGAATAGCGCCCCGAGGGCCAGTATGGCGACAAACGCCAGCAAGTTCACCGCCTTCTGGCCGCCGAATACTTTCGCCTGGCCAGATAACTTGCCCGACAATTTCCCATAGGCGTAAAGGCTTCCCGTAAAGGTGATCCCCCCAATGAGCATCGCCAGATAGATGACGATCGAGCTGAAAAAACCCGGCGTTCCCATGGCAACGCTATACGCCGCCCAGCCCACCGAGCGAATCTCCTCGAATTCCACCCAGGCGACCAAGAGACTGGCCAACCCGCCGAACCCATTAAAAAGGGCGACCAGCTCCGGCATTGCGGTCATTTTGACGAGACGAGCCGCGACTCCCCCTGCCAAACCGCCAATCGCCAAACCGATGAGGATCCATTTGAAATCGAGTATTCCTCGATCCAACAAAGTAATCGCGATCGCGACCAGCATGCCGAGACCCGAGATAAGGTTGCCGCGGCGAGCCGTGTCGGCCGAGCCGAGCATCTTTATGCCGAAGACGAATAGCGTCGCGGCGATTACATAAACCAAATTGATGAGACCGTCCGATTCCATGCTTACTTATCCTTCTTCTTGAACATTTGCAGCATGCGATCCGTGACCAAATAGCCGCCCACCACATTGACGGTCGCCAGTACCAGGGCCAAAAAGCCGAGAACCATGCCCAGGGTGCCCGTCTCATTTCCCCCCGTAGCAACCAAGGCGCCTACGATGGTTATCCCGGATATCGCATTCGAACCGGACATGAGTGGCGTATGGAGCTGCGACGGGACTTTCGAGATGAGCTCTAAGCCTAAAAAGGCGGCAAGCACGAAGATGAAGAATAGAAGTACAAGATCCATGGCAGAAAGCGTTCAGGGTCGTCTAAGCATCATTGCTGGGCGGGCTTGAATCGTTCGTGGACGACTGCGCCATCGTGAGTGATCACGCTGCCGCTGAGAATTTCGTCCTCGAAGTTCAGCCCAATCGTCTTGGATTCCTCGTCCCAGAAATGCTCTATAAAATTGTATATATTCGCCGAATACATTTGGCTAGCGTGAACCGCAACTCGATCCTCTAAGGCGCCGATACCGATGATAACCGGTCCATTCTCGACTCGAACGTCTTCGTTTAGTTTGGAACCGACTACATTGCCGCCTCCTTCGACTGCCAGATCGACGATGACCGAACCATTTTTCATACCCGAAACCATTTCTTCGGTCACAATTTTCGGAGCGGGACGTCCAAATAGCTTGGCGGTTGTGATAACGATATCGGACTGCGCGCAGATTTTCGCCATGCCCGCCTGCTGCATCTTTATTTGCTCTGACGTCAGCTCCTTCGCATAACCTTGGTCCGTTTGGCCAGTGTCTCCCAGGTCGATCTTGACGAACTTCGCTCCGAGAGACTTCACCTGTTCCTCGACCACTGGACGCGTATCGAAGGCTTCGACACGAGCGCCCAAACGCTTGGCGGTCGCAATAGCTTGCAAGCCGGCCACGCCTACTCCGATGACGAATACTCGACATGGGGCAATCGTTCCCGCAGGGGTCATCATCATCGGCAAAATACGGTTGAGGCGCTCCGCCCCCTTAATCACGGCAAAGTACCCCGCCAAGTTGGCCTGCGAGCTCAACGCATCCATCTTTTGAGCAAGTGTCGTGCGCGGAATCATCTCCATACTGACCGACGTTACGTTCGCATGGGCGAACGCATCGATTAGCCCCTTTTCATTAAAGGGATCCAAAAAGCTGATATGCATCGCGCCGCTCTTGAGAACGGCAATATCTTCATGAGCAGGCTTGCGTACGCGGGCTACCAAATCCGCTTCCGACATAGCAGCGGATCGGTCAGTCGCGATCGACGCTCCCGCCTCTTCGTAGTCGGTATCCAAAAAGTAGCTATTTTCCCCAGCGCCACGCTCGACCTCAACGGTTACGCCCATCGAGGTCAGCTTTTTGACGGTTTCAGGAATCAGAGCTACGCGAGTTTCAGATGTTGACGCTTCACAGGGAACGAATACGCGCATTGAAAGACGCTACACAGCGCCCAATCCAAAATCAATAAACATTCTCCTGACCGTTACGATTGTCGCAGAACTACCACGCAAGCTTATACCGAGCTCAAGCGATCGTGATACGCTGGGCGTATGCGTTCCGTCCGTCGATCTACTTATCGAGGGGCTCGTTCTTGAAATCGATAGACAGCGATTCCAAATCGTCCGGCAAATCGTCGATAAACACACGAATGAAGTTCGCCTTCCGACTCCCATAGCTCTTGTCGAACTTGGATCGACGTACGATCGCCTTATGCTCCCACAGAATCTCGATTTCCTCTCCCTCGCCTTCGGCGACGTAGAAGTGCAAATGGGCAATCGGCTTCACCAGTCTTTCGGCCGCGGCTTCCAAGCGACAGGTGAATAGCCAGGCCCCATCTTCCTTTGCATGCCACTTAGGATTTTTGATGAAGACCCTTTCCCCATCGGTGTATTCTATGTTCGATGGCGGATCGGCATGACCCACCCAGGAACCAACCGCCAAGGCGATCGACACCCATATCCAATTCATTCGACTGCGTCCCATAAGCGCTTGCATGTTCCTTCCTATAAACGGCTGCGACGCTCGTTTCGTTACCATTCTCTTTACCTAGGGGGGAGCTAGGTAACAGAGGCTATACCGGTTCGGAGCGAGGCTTTTAGATCGCGAAACGCTCGATCGCGCCGTTCTCGAGCGATGTCCAACGAACGCGTTCGCAAGCTTTTGCGAATGCGTTGGGCCGTCACTGCCGTCGGATACACCGTATAGTGCAGCCACCAAACGCCATTGTTGTTCCAGAGATGGTGATTCGGATTGCCATCGCTAATTCTCAAGGGAAGTCCGTATATTTCGTTCATTGATGCGTAAGGGTGAATGTTTCCTTCGCACCAGGAGTCGCCCCGATGTCCCGCTTGCCGGCCTTGGGCTGAAAGCGTGAATGTAGGTTTTTTCATCGAGGCGCGAAACGCGCATTCAATGCTCATCCGACGACTAGCGTCGAATCCACCGTAGATCCTATCGAACTCGGTTGGCAGGTGGCGGAAATCCGCGACCAATCCTGATGCGTTATTAAGAACTGATCGCGACCCTAGAAGTTTCGCTCCCAAAGGAAAGCCTATTTCGTGTCATAGGCTCGGAAGCGTATCTCTCACGCCTCGAGCGACTCGAAGGAAACATCGACTTGCAGATCCTCCGCAATCGACTCCAGACGATTCCTCAATTCCTCCGAATCGCAGGATTCCGGGATACACACCCGGGCATTCGCTTCGAACAGGCGCTCTCCCGACATAGGGGCGCTCGAGCATTCGGAGGAAAGCTCCTCCACATTCGCTCCCGCCTCCGCGAGGGCCCTAGCGATTTGCTTTACGATGCCGGGTCGATCCTGCCCAACGATTTCGACGGAGACGATTTCGGAGCACTCGCGCCCCTTCGACTCGTCACTCCGATGAGCGACAATCTCCAAGGTCTGTCCAGAAAGCTCCGCCAACGCCCGCCTCAGGCTCTCCCCTGCCACCTCATCGATTTCTACGCGCAGCAGCCCAGCGAACTGCCCGCCCAAGTGACACATCCTAGATTCCAACCAGTTGCCCCCATGTTCCTCTACGAGAGTAGCTACCGAGTCCACAAGGCCCGGGCGATCCGGTCCAATGACCGTCATAACTAAAGGCGCATTCATAGGCTGCCAATTTGCGAAATACCCGCTCTCTGGCAAGCGCCATCCCCTCGCTCCGACCCTTGCTTCCCGCGGACGTCTCAATGCGGGGGCGCTGCTTCTCCCTCAACTAGGTTCTACGCCCTATATCTCCCTATAGGCGCATTAACTCACGAGTTCCCTAAACTAGAACGCCAAAACGCCGTTTCTCCCTATAGACCGACCAATCGCGTGGAAACCAATGCAACCAATCACAAGTCGCCTCGCACAGGAGGCTTTCACAAGCTTTTTTCGCTTGGAGCGTTTCGCACGTCGTCCCATCGAGCTCAAATCCTGCCGTTCTTCAATCAATTCGGAGGAAAATTCGTCGAGATTGGAGCCCGCGACGGAGTCAAAAACAGCTTCACTCTCTATCTCGAACGGGCTCTCGGCTGGCGCGGCGTTCTCATTGAACCCTGGCCGCACCTTTTTCACAAGTGCCGCAAGTCGCGAAAGAAGAGTCTGGTTTTGAACGTTGCGGTTGTAGACCACTGGTTGGAAGACTCCTATATCGAGGTTCGAGGAGCTCCCCCCAAGACGTCGATCCAAAACGTGCTCCGCAAGGAAGCCTCGGAACGCCTCACTGGAAAACCCGCCGAGGCGCCCTTCGGTCGACCGAAGCAAGAGCGCGTCTCCTATGTAACCACCGATGTCGCGAACAACATTCTCAATCGGGCGGAATTCGATCACGAATTCGAACTGCTGGTTTTAAATCTGCCCGGCTACGAGAATCACGCGCTCGAGGGATTCGATTTCGATTTCTATCGACCCAAGTACATTCTGGCGAAGCTGGGGCTGCGCATTCCAAAACTAACGAATTTGCCCTCGAGCTATGAGCTCGTCGCTTCCTCCAAGCACGACGAGCGCTCGATGCTACGCCTATTTCGTCGCTCCGAATTCGGGGTAAACTGATTCGGCGCCTAGGCAGTTCCCAAACGCAGCCGATCCACCGCGATCTTGACGACTACTTTCTTAACGGGCTTACCCGGCTCTTCCGTGAATAGCTGAGGCATGTGGGCATCCTGGGGCAGGAGACAGGCGAAACTCCCGGGATACATCCCTAGCTGGATCGGCGAATTCGATTCGTATTGAAAGAACTGAACATCGCGGTCGGCATCGTATGCCGTCTTTTCCTTCAAGCTATGAGTAGGGTAGCAGGCAATTCGTTCGCTGCCCACCAAAGCCATTTGGATGTCTACGTATTTGCGGTGGGCCTCGAGTACCGCATCCGAATCGGTTTCTCGTTTCGTCGGGTAACTCATGACGATTCCGAAAACGGCATCGCCATCCAATTCGTAGCGACGTTCCTCGGAGTCCCCAGAAAGTCCACTCAGAAACTCGAAAGCCATTTCCCAAGCTTCGCCAAATGCGTAGCGTTTCCAATTGTCTATGTGATCGACGATCATTGCTCGGATATCTTTCGCTTCGATTCCGCTCTGGCAATCTTCAATTCCCTCCAACGCTCGAGGCGCTTTGCAATCTCCGTTTCCGCGCCGACACGCTTGGCCTCGTAAAGCGACAATGGAGCCATCAGATACTCCTGCCCGGAAATATTCTCCTCGCGGGCATGGCTATACTCGTAGTCCTGCGCATTGCCTAGCCGCTTGGAGGCCTTGCCTCCGCTATCCCGCAACCACAACGGCACATCCTGTACCGGACCCGCAGCGATTTCCTGTTTCGCTCTCCCCAAGGCCGCGTAGGTCGAATTGCTCTTGGGAGCCGTCGCCATATAGGTGACGCAGTGCGCGAGATTGATCTCGCACTCCGGTAGCCCCACGAACTCGCAGGCCTGTTGCGTCGCGGTCGCCAAGGGCAGAGCATGAGCGTCTGCCAGTCCAACGTCTTCGGAGGCGAAGATGATCAAGCGTCGACCAATAAAACGCGGATCCTCCCCGCCCGCCAGCATCTTAGCCAACCAATACATAGCCGCATCTGGGTCGCCCCCCCGCATGCTTTTGATAAACGCGGATATCGTATCGTAATGCTCGTCTTCGTCCGCATCGTAACGAATCTGCCGTTCGCTCGCGAATACCGATATCGCTTCGCTGTCGATCTCCGCGCCTTCCTCGAGCCCTAAGGCCACGACTTCCAAGGCATTCAACCCACGTCGCAGATCTCCATCGCATAGCTTGGCGAGGCCTTCCAAAGCTTCGCTCGATGCCCTGTGTTCGCGCTGACCCAGCCCTCTCTCCTTGTCTCGCAAGGCCCGCTCAAGGGACGCCGCAATCGTATCCACAGAATGAGGCTCCAAACGAAACAAGTGACTGCGACTTAACAGAGGAGCATTCACATAAAAGCCCGGATTATGCGTCGTCGCTCCTATCAATCGGATGTTGCCCGCTTCAACGTCCGGCAACAGAAGGTCCTGCTGCGACTTGTTGAAACGATGAATTTCGTCTATGAACAAAACCGTATCCTTCTGCTCGATACGTCTAGCCGCCGCCAGAATCTGACGCAGTTCGGCTACGTTCGACATAACCGCGTTCACTCTAACGAAGCGGCTTTCCGTCTCGCTGGCAATCGCTTCCGCCATACTCGTCTTGCCGCAACCGGGAGGTCCATAGAATAGCAAGCTGCCGAAATTGTTGGACTCGACCAATCGGGGTAGCAGCTTACCAGGACTGAGTATGTGCGATTGCCCCACCACTTCCGCAAGAGAACGCGGACGCATGCGAGCAGCCAAGGGCTGGCGCTCGTTCGGAGCGCGGTGGGTTTCCGCCTTCCGCACGATCAAGTCTATTTCCGATTCTCCGGAAAAAAGCTCGTCTTGTGACGCCATTCTCCGCGAGGCTTATAGGAAGCATTGATTTCCTGCAAGCATCCCTGTAGAAATCGCTTCAATAGGAACCAACCAAAATCGAGCTCATCCGATTCGCGGGGCAGAGAAGCCAGTTGGCAGTCGCCAACGAGCTGACCGTGCCCCGTCGAGCGTGGATTAGCCCGATTGCTCTGGACGGTCGCCTTCCGTCAATCCCTTACCCCAACTCTTAGTGTCGGAGACTCTCCCAACTCGAGTACCTTTACTCTGGATACTCATCCCATTTTCCATCGGCATAGCCGCAAGCAGCGTTTTCGAATGGCCCGTGGAGCGGCTGTTGCTCCCCATCGCTCTGATTGCCACCGTTTTGGCCTATCGAAACAGTCGGCGCTGGGGCCCGCTCCTATGTCTCTCGATGCTCGCAGCGGGCTTGGCTTACGCATCCCTTAGAGACGTGACCCGCTCGCCGAGAAGCCAACTGCCCGAACGGGAAGTCTCTCTGAGCCTGTCCATCGAACGCCTTTTCGAAGACAATGCCGAGCGGGCCCGCGGCTTCGCTACCGTCGTATCCACCCCTTCTCACCTCGCCGATCTCGCCAATGTCCGCGTCTACTTCTCTTTGTACAAGCGGGAGCGCATTTCGACTGCTCAAATCGAAATCGGCTCCCTCGTTAGCGTCGAAGGGGTACTCGCTCCCACCGCAGCGCTCGCGAGCGACTCGGGAGGATTCGCAGGCTACCTCAAGGCATCCGGGGTTGGGTTTCAATTAAGTCGCGGGGTCATCGAGAGCGTGGATGACTCGATCGGCGGTTGGCGACTTCAATTCAATCGCATACAGAAATGGGCTCATGGCTGCCTGACGCGAGGCATCGATCCCAACGCTGCTCCAACCCGTTCCTACGTTGCCATGATGCTCGGCAAGAAGAACGAACTGGAAGATGACCGCAAAGAGCTCTTTCTGAAAAGCGGGGCCCTTCACCTATTCGCCATCAGTGGGCTCCATATAGGCATCATCGCCGCTTGCGGGCACGCAACGCTTGTCCTTTTAAGGCTCCCCAGAAGATGGATACCGATTCCCAACCTAACGCTTATTGCTATTTTCGTACTGGCAACGGGCGGGGCGCCCTCTGCATGGCGAGCTTTGCTCATGATCGCTTGCTACTACCTTTGCGTCGCCTCCAAACGACAAGCGGCATCGCTAAACGCCCTCGTTCTCTCTGCCCTGATTTGCCTGCTGGTCGACCCGCGACAGCTCTTCCTGGCCGGCTTTCAAATGTCCTACGCGACGGTCGCCGCCATCTTGCTCTACGGAGTCCCGCTCGCGGAGCGCCTGACCGATCGCTGGAAACCTTTCAGGGCCATCCCTCGCAAGGCGTGGTCGCTTCCTCAAACGAAGTTCTACGAAGCGGGGCGATTCGTTATCAATAGCTTTGCGATCAGCCTGTCCGCTTTCCTCGCCTCCAGCGCCCTGAGCATCGCCTATTTTCAGACCCTGCCCATTCTAGGCATTCTCGCAAACATCGTCCTGCTTCCATTGGCATTCCTCGCGATTGTCGCCGGTTTCCTCGCGATCCTTTTCGGCGGCGTTGGCATCGGTCCGGCGATACTGCTCTTCAACAACGCCGCCCAGGTGGTCCTCGCTACCATGCACGCTTTTCTCGAATCCCTGAATCGGCTACCTCGCAGTTACCTTCTATTCGAGGGACCGCCAATTGGATTGCTGTTGCTTATGCTTTCGCTGCTCCTGGTCGGCCTGCTTTTCGGCTACGATCGAAGATGGAGACTCCCTCGCGCTTGGCTTTGGCTAGGGCCGCTTCTCTATCCCGCTTTGTGCATTCTTGCAGGTAGCCTATAAACGATGAAGCGTGAACTTCTCGGTTTTACGATTGTGTCTTACGCTGGGATTCCGTTCCAATAGCATTCTATGAAGTCCGCCTACGAATTAGCGATGGAACGCCTCAAGGAAGGCGACTCTGGCGAAGAGAAGCCACTCGACGAGGAAACCAAGAAGGCGCTCGCGGAAGTGGACGAGAAGTTCAAAGCCAAGATCGCGGAACGCGAAATCTTCCTGTCTCAAAAACTGCAAGAAGCCCTTTCGCAGGGAGATATGCAAGAGGCGGAAGCCATTCGCGCGCAGATCGCTAGCGAGAAAGCGCGCCTGGAGGAGGACCGCGAGGCCGCCAAGGACACGGTCAGAGCCAAGTCGTAAGCATCGCGCCTATCGATCGGAGGAGCCGGCTCGCTGCACTTCAATGGCCTTCGTCGACTCGCGACGAACCTTAGCATCCCGGTTGATATCCGACTGACTCGCTTTCTTCTTGGTCCTTCGAACATCCACTTGAGCGGCGGCCCGTTTGGAAAGTTCCGCCTTCAAGGCGTTGCGGTAGGCCTTTTCGAATTCCGATGAAGCCGTTACCACTTGATCCCGAATCTCGAGTGTTTTTCGAGAGTTCGCGTCGACCAATGGGGAGCGTTTATCGCTTATCGCATCGCGCGAATCGCTCGCAGAACGAACGCCTGCCGCAAACGGCTTATCCGAACCGCGCATCGGGGCTTCCGTCCGACGCATCTCGGTTCGATAGCGTTTGTTTTGGATACCGGTCGCCAACTTCGCCTTTTGCATGGACGGCTGGATTATTTTAGGCGTCTTCTTCTTGGTAGCATCCACGGCCAGATTCGCTCCCTGCAAGAAGGGAACGAAGAGGAAAATCGCCAGTGTTAGAAAGCTACGCATCGCCAGGCGTAGAGAAACCCTAGAGTCCGAGACACTCCGAGACAATCCCATTTTCTCGAGCATCCGTTGGGGACTGAAATCGGATTAGCCAGCCAGCAAGCTCCCGAAGGGACTCTGATAAAAGCCCAGAACGATCGTCCCGACAATTGCCACCAATACCGTCAGCTTGCCCAGCAACCCAAGCGAGCTGCCCGGCTCAGGCGTCGCATCCGTTTCATCCTCCTCATTGAAGCGCCATACTTCGAAGAACGCTGCCTTGATGATTCCGAAATAGTAGTAGATCGAAACGACCACGCCGACAACCGCCACCGCGAGCAATCCATATAGCTCCGCTTGGAACGCCGCTACGAAAATCAACAGCTTGCCGATAAAGCCTGCCAAAGGCGGGATGCCTGCAAGAGAACCGACCCCCACCGCGAGGGCCAATCCTAGAAAACCGTTCTTCTGAGCCAGATCTCCCAAATCGTCCAAGGTTAGCTCCGAATCGTTCTCTTTTCCGAGATGGACCAGGACCGCGAATACGGCTGCGGACGCTAGAAGATAGGCGAACAAATAGAAGATAATCGCGTTGACCGCCCAATCGACCGTCTGGGCAGCGACGATGCCGACGAGTAAAAAGCCCGCATGCGATACGCCGGAAAGACCGATCACACGCTTGAGATTTCGCTGCGTCAGGGCCGCGAAATTGCCGAAGAGAATCGTCAAGGCCGCGACGGCCGACAACATGGGATACAGCCAATCGCTCAACGGCTCGAAGGCTTTCGCCACATTCAATAGCATTGCGAAACCTGCTCCCTTTGAGGCAATCGCCAACAAAGCCGTAGTGGGAATAGGAGCGCCCTGATACACGTCCGGAATCCATACTTGGAACGGAAAGGCGCCAATCTTGAAAGCAATTCCCGAAATCACCAGCAGCATTCCGAGGATACCGAGCATGTCGCCCGGGTTCGCCGCCAGAAAGGTCGCCAGGTTTCCGAAATTCAGCGGGTCTTGACTACTGCCCGCCAAGGCTGGATTGCTGCCCGCTCCATAGAGAAGGACAATGCCAAAGAGCAAGATCGACGAGCTCAAGGCTCCCATCACAAGGTACTTGAGCCCCGCTTCGAGCGAAACCGCTTGATCTCGAAAATAGCTCACTAAGACGTAGAAGCCAACGGTCGCGGTTTCCAGGGCCACGAACAGCATTACGAAATGATTCGCTTGGGCTAGCAGCATGAGCGAAGCGGTGATCACGAGCAGAATGTGAAAATACTCGATTTGCGGCAACGTCTTCCGATCGAGACTGACCATGCCCAGATAGCTCACGAAGATCGAGGTTCCCAGAAAGAAAAATCGAAAGAACTCGCCGGTCTCGTTCAATGAGAGCATGCCACCGAAAAACTCGCCCGTATATCCCGGCTCGGTACACCCGCAAAAAAGCATGAAACCGAGCAACACCAGCTGTCCGAATATCGCAATGCGAGGAATCGCCCCATGAGCGACCTTGGGAAGAATCACCTCGAGCGCCAACAAGATCAAAGCGAGAATGCCTAAGCAAAGCTCCGGGACAATGGCTCCCCAAACATTGGTTTCGGCGATTTTCTGAAAGTATTCCGTGGACATAGCTTATCCGTATTAAAATTATTACTACTCTTCTCCTTGAGCGTACACTGGTTCGCGCTCCAGCGCGTCGTTGAGCGACTCCGTGACCGTTTTCGGGAAGAAGCCGATAAAGAAAAGCGTCACAATGAGAATCAGGGCCGGCACGCGTTCCGCCCAGTTCATATCCGTTACAGCGACTTCCTTCTGCGATTCCTGGAATTCGAGAGTCTCTTCTCCGAAGAAGACCTTCGCAATCGCCCGCAGGCCGTAGACGGCTGAAATCACAATGCCCGCCACGACGGGATAGACAAGCCAGCTTTTGAACGCGAACACGCCATTGAAAATCAAATACTCTCCCCAGAAATTCGCTAAGCCCGGTCCGGGCAATCCAATGCTCGCCATCATCGCGCAAACGAAAAATGCCGCGAGTACAGGAGCCTTCTTGGCTAGTCCGCCAATCTCATCCATCTCGAAGGTTTGCGTCCGATGATGCACCATCGTCGAAAGCATGAAGAGCAAGGCCACCGTCAGCCCATGAGCCACCATCATGAGGACGACTCCCCCCACTCCGAGTACGCTCATCGCAGCGATTCCCAGGAAGGCATACCCCATATGCATCACCGAACTGTAGCCGATGAGCTGTTTCAAATCCCGTTGAGCCATGGCCACGAATCCAATGATCAGGATATTGCCAAGAGCGAGCCACACGATCCATGATTCCCACAGCTTAATACCGTCGGGAATGAGCGGAACGGCCACTTGAATCAATCCGTAGAGACCGAACTTCTTCAATACGCCGGCGTGAAGCATCGCTGCCGAACTGGGGGCGGCTCCGTACCCAAGGGGAGCCCAGGTATGCAAGGGCCAAAGCGACACCAGAATTCCAAATCCGAACAGTAGAAGTCCGAAGGCGTAATTCTGTACCGACTCCGCCAACGGGGCATTCGCCAAATGAGCCTTGAGCGTGATCAAGTCGAACGAATCGGCCCCGCTTTTCACGTAGATAGCGATCAAGCCGACGAGCGACAGCATGGCTCCCAAGGTCAAATAAATCGTCATCTTCATGGCCGCGTAGTTTCGGTCGCGACCGCCCCAAATGCCCACCATAACAAAAGTCGGGATGAGCGCCAGCTCGTGGAAAAAGTAGAAGAAGAAGATGTCGATCGAAGCGAAAACGCCCATCAAGCCGCCTTGCATGATCAGCAAGCAGAATAAATAGCGAGAAAGATTCTCCGCCTTGGACTGCGCTGCGTACAAGCCAGCCGCCAGACCGACCACAGATGCCATCACGAAAAGCGGGAGTCCCACCCCGTTAAGACCCAGATGCAGACTCACGCCGATCAAACTCAAGCCCGTATCGAGCTGGCTGACGAATGCATAGCCACCGGGCGTCTCCGGTTCGTATTGCCCCCAAAGAAATAGCGCGAACAGGGCTGGCAGGACAAAACCGGTCATGCTGATGATCTGCACAGCCGGACGTCCCCAGCTCTTCGCCCACAAAGTGAGGAAGGCCGCTATGATGGGCGCAGCGATTGATAGTTGAACTAGTGAAGAAAAGTCGTTCATGCCGAAATGCGTATTCGTAGCTCCCGCTCCTTAGAAAATTCCCGTCAATGCCCAGAGCAGGGCCAAACCGCCGATAAACCAGTACACGTACACATGGATGTTGCCCACATGCAGCGCCTTTAAGCCAATGCCCACCAAACCGGCGACGCCCGCCATGCCACGAATGACCAAACCGGCCAGGGCGATCTGCTCGGCGTAATGCAAAACCATCGCCACTCGCTGCTGGACCTTCGCCACATACCAATCGTAGGCATGGTCGAAATAGAATTTCTCAGCCAATATCGTATACAAGGGCTTGGCCGTTTTTTCCAACCGGTCTTCCTTGGCGCCGGCGCCGTAAAAGAAGTAGGATATCGCATAGCCCGCGAACACCGCGACCAAACTGGCAATCAAAATAGTCGTGTGACCCGCCGAGTCCGGATGCGGGATGCCATCGATCACGCCTCCGACGACTTCGGGATAAAGACCAGCGTATCCCCCCACTACCGACAAAACGGCAAGTAGGATTAGCGGAATGGTCATGACCGGACCATTCTCATGAGCGTGTTCCGCATTTTCTGATTTCGGTTCGCCCAGAAAAGCGATGATCCACAAACGCGTCATGTAGAACGCCGTGAGGAAGGCCCCGAATACCAAGAGATAGAACGCAGCGGAATTCGCTTCCAGGGCCACCGCTAGAATTGCGTCCTTCGAATAGAAGCCCGCGAGCAGTGGAAATCCGGTCAAGGCCAAGACAGCGATCGAAAACGTGATGAACGTAATCGGCATCTTCGACTTCAAGCCGCCCATCTTGAAGATGTCCTGCTCATGGTGGCAGGCGTGAATCACCGAACCGGATCCGAGGAATAGCAAGGCCTTGAAGAACGCATGCGTGGTCAAGTGAAACATGGCCGCTGCTACGCCACCCGTCACGACAGCATCGCCCATATGGGCATGATCGCCGCCATTCCCGTGGAACGCCGCCAAGCTGCCCAGCCCAAAAGCGGCGACCATATAGCCCAATTGGGATACGGTCGAATAAGCGAGGATCTTCTTGATGTCGCGCTGGGCAACCGCCGTGAATCCAGCGAATAGCGCCGTGGCAACCCCTACCCAGGCAATCACCGTCAGAGCATCGACCGTCATGAGAAAGCCGGTACGACACAGGAGGAATACGCCTGCCGCCACCATGGTCGCCGCGTGGATCAAAGCTGAAACCGGTGTCGGCCCTTCCATCGCGTCCGGTAGCCAGACATGCAACGGCAGTTGACCGGACTTGCCAACGGTACCGCAAAAGAGCAGCAACCCGATGGCCGTTACCCCAGCCGTCTCTAGCAAGGACGCGTCCTTCCCGAAGGCATCCGACAATTCAGTCAGATTCAAACTGCCGAACATGGCGAAGGCCATGAGGATTCCGATCAGCATTCCAAAGTCGCCTACGCGATTCGTAATGAACGCCTTCTTAGAAGCCGCCGCTGCGCTCGGCTTATCGAGATAGAATCCAATCAGCATATAGGAGCTGAACCCGACCAATTCCCAGAAGATGAAAAGCGTCACCAGGCTGCTGGCCATGACCAGTCCCAACATCGAGAACATAAAGATGGAGAGTCCGCCGAAGAAACGCGCCTTGTTCGGGTCGTCCTTCATGTATCCCAAGCTGAACACGTGGACAAGGAAGCCCACAAAGGCCACCACGAAGAGCATCAGTTTGGCCAGGTCATCGATCAGAAAGCCAAAGTCGATGCTCAAGGAGCCCATTTCAATCCAGCTCGCGCTGTATTCGAAGTTCTCTACCTTGAATATAATGTGCCCGGCCGTCGCGAGTATCAGGGCGGCAGCCCCTACCGATACTCCCGAAGCGAAGGTTCCAGCGCGTCGGAAGAAAAATGCGATTGCCGCCGCGGACAAGAGCGGAAAAGCGAGAAGAGCGTATGCGTAAGTCTCTGGGTTCATGATCCTTATTCTCTCCTCAGTCCTTCAAAGCGTTGAGCTCCTCGACTTCCACCGTTTGTCGTTTGCGGAACAGGGCTACGATAATGGCAAGTCCCACCGCTACTTCCGCGGCCGCCACTGTTATAATAAAGAACACGAAGAGATTGCCGCTCATTCCGCCATGGTAGCGGGAAAAGGCGATCAATCCCAAGTTGCACGCATTGAGCATGAGCTCGAGGCACATGTACATGACCAGCGTGTTCTTGCGAAACAGCACTCCAAGGAAACCGATCGAGAACAGCAGGCTGCTCACTGCGATGTAATGTTCCAATGAGATCATTCTTTAAACTTGAGGGAAATTGAGAGGGAGGAGGTGGCGAAACTGCCGCCTATTGATTGTCTAGCCGCTTGCTCAAGGCGATAACCCCCACCATAGCAATGAGAAGGAGAAACCCAGTCACTTGCATGGGAAGCAGATAGGTGGTGAAGAGCTCGTATCCGAAATTCTTTAGGCTAACCCCTTGGGCTTCGGGCAGGGAATCCGCTTGAATCCTTATCGAATCCGCGGAGTTGATCGCGACAACGCCCACGACCATGATGCCAAAGCCGATCAAGCTCGCCGCCCACGTGTAGATACTCGACTTGCGGGCCGCGGACTCCTTGACGTCCAAAAGCATGATGATGAACAGAAATAGCACCATCACGGCGCCCGCGTAGACGAGCACCTGAATAACCGCCAGGAAATAGGCTTCGAGTAGAACGAAGAGCGCCGCCATGCTCAGGAAGGTGCCGATTAGAAACATTGCCCCGTTGACCGTGTTCCGGCTGAAAACGACGCCGAACCCGCAGGCCAAAACGAGAATTGAAAAAATGTAGAAGAAAATGTCAGTCATTCCAAATGAGTGTCCTTAGTTCGCGAAAGACAACCGAACGATCAATGATGACCGCCGCCCTTCTCCGCTGCTTCCTTCTTCTTTTTCCACTTGAAGTGCTCGTCCGGCAAGGTGCCCCCTAGCTCGTAAAGCTTCTCCTTGTTATTAACCATTTCCTCTCGCGAGTATCCCGATAGGGAATACTGGTTCTGCAACCAGATTGCTTCTTCAGGACACACCTCCTGGCACATGCCGCAGTATATGCAGCGGAGCATGTCGATGTCGAACTCTTGCGGGCCCTTTTCCACGTGGGCATAATCGCTGTCTTCGGAAATCTCGCCCGGTTGGATACGAATCGCTTTAGGAGGACACACGAATTCGCAGAGCTGGCACGAGACGCATTTCTCGCGCCCTTCCGGATCTCTTACCAATGTCGGCACGCCTCGGTACCCTTCCGGAATGGTCGGCCGTTGCTCGGGATACTCAAGCGTCACCGGCTTTTCCCAAAGCTTTCGGAAGGTAGTGGAAAGTCCTCGCGCGATCTCCGGAAGATAGAGCTTCTCTAAAAAGTTGAGCGGTTTTCTCTTAAGTACGATGGACATCTTGATTCGAATTGAAAATTAGCGAGAACGATCGAGCTCCTATAAGCCAGTATCCAGAAAGTAGATAATAAAGACGTAAGCGATTAAGTTGGCGATCGAGAGGGGAAGAAGGATCTTCCACCCAAGACGCATAACTTGATCGTAGCGAAAACGCGGCAAGGTCCAGCGAATCCACATGAAGAAGAACATCATAGCGCACATCTTTCCGAGGAAGACGCCGACCGACATTGCCGCTCCAAGAAGGCCTTCGCCGAGGCCCATCGCATCGAGCGTGAGGAACGGTATGGGGTGCCAGCCTCCGAGAAAGAGCAGCGTAAAGACACAGGAACCAATCACCATGTGGGCGTACTCGCCCACGAAAAAGAGCCCGAATTTGAATGAGCTGTACTCCGTATGGAAACCGCTCACGAGTTCCGTCTCCGATTCCGCCATGTCGAAGGGCAGGCGATTGGTTTCCGCGAACAGGCAAACCAGGAAGATGATGGCCGAGACCGGCATCCACATCGCGAACCAAAAGCCGCTTTGGGCCTGGGCGATGTCGAAAAGATTCAAGGTGCCTTCGCGTCCGGGAGCGTTTACCCACATCAGGATCGGCAAAACCGAAACGCCCATCGCCAATTCATAGGAGATCATTTGGGCGGAGGCGCGGATGCCTCCCAGGAAAGGGTACTTCGAATTGGAAGACCAGCCTGCGAGAACGATTCCATATACGCTGAGCGAAGAGATCGCGAAGAGAAAGAGCAGCCCGACATTCACATTGGCCAGAACCAATGGAATCGTCTCGCCCGCCTCATTGATAATGCGTCCGAAAGGAACGACCACTACCGTGGTCAAGGCTGGCACCAGCGAGACAACTGGAGCCATTATGAAATACCACTTGTTTACATGGCCCGGAACGACGTCCTCCTTAAAGAGGAATTTCAAGCCGTCCGGCAGCGGCTGGAAAACTCCGAGTCGGGTCAGGAAAGGACCCAACACGGGAATCGACCCGATAATCGGCAACGAGGTCCGATTGGGTCCCACTCGCCCTTGAATCCAGCTCGAGATTTTGCGCTCGGCAAGCACCGCGTAGGAGCAAAGCCCCATGATAACGCTCACCACAATGGCCGCGTAGACGAATTTGAGGAATACGAAATTGATATCCATGGCTCGTGCTATTCGGCGGCGACTGCCTCCCCTTTGGGTTCGAAATGCAATGACTTGCCCTCTCTGAACGGAAGGCTATCGAACGCGCTTCCATCGAGCAGTTGCCCCTTATCGGAAAGGCCTTGAAAGGAAATCCCCGAGAATGGCGTCTCTTCCGCCCCTAACTGCTTCCAAACCGATCCAACGGTCGATGGAAACGACTCGCCCGAGAGATTGGCCTGAATCGAAGCTAGCGCATAGAGATCTTCGATCGCTCCTCCGGGACCGGGAATGACACGGTGAAATTTCTGTATTCGAAATTCCTGATTGATAACCATACCGGACTTTTCGAATTGAGTGAGGCCAGCAAGCAGAGCGGCCGCTTTGGCGGTCGTCTGATTTCCATGAGCCCCCAGGTAAATCAATTTCACCTTGCTCAATTGATCCTCGGTCAACCCAGCAGCGATCAAATCCTCCTTGACCGCGAATACCGTGTCGACTTCTCCGCTATCTATCCGAGAGCCGAGAGCCGTCAACTTCTCATCTGGCAGAGCATCGATCAATCCGGTCATCAACGCGCCGCGCACGTTTGGATTGCGGTCCGCCGACAAGAGAATTCCGTCGCCCTCACCGTAGCGAGCAACCAAATGCACGCCCTTCGCCTCTACCGAATCGGCAATCGCCTTGAGGGCATGCTGCTCCTCGACGCTGCACAGTCCGGAACCCACAATCGCCACCCCGCTCGACGCGTTTTTCAACAGTTCGCTCGCTTTGGCGATGGCATCCTGAGCGCTTGCGGGCGTTCCATCGATAGCGCATTGGTTCAGGCGGTCTTCCGACTCGACGATCTTGTAGAGCTCGCGACCCGAGTCCGTCATCCACGTATCGTTAACCTCGTCGTTGCGACGCGGCTTGATCCGGTAGATCTTGCCCTCGCGAGCGGATACCACGGTATTGGCCCCCACACTGGATTCGAAGTCGATGCTATTGGATTCCTTCAGAAACCATACACGCATCTTGAAACGAAAATCCGTACTGGTCAGCGCTCCGACCGGACAGATGTCCACTGTATTCAAAGAGTAATTATTCGCGAGCTCCTTTCCAGGGAAGCAAGTCAAAGTCGAATAGCTGCCACGGTCCGTAAAGCCGAGTACATCATCGTCGGCAACTTCCTCGCAAAAGCGAACGCAACGCGAGCACAAGACGCAGCGTTCGTCGTCAAGGGTTACCCGGGGACCGAGGCGGGTGCGCTTGGGCTTAACGTTCTTCTCTTCGATAAAGCGGCTGTAGCCGCGCCCATGAGTGGAAGAGAATTCCTGGAGAGTACATTCGCCCGCTTGATCGCATATCGGACAATCGAGCGGGTGATTGACGAGGAGAAATTCGGTAACCGCTTCGCGCGACTCCAGGGCTTTGGGAGAATCGGTTTTGATATGCATCCCCGGCGCTGCCTTGGTTCCGCAACCAATGGCCGGACCCGGCATCCACATGATCTTGGGCGTCCCGTCTTCGTTCAACATCGGCTCGCCCGTTGCCCGATCCCGACCAGGCATGCCCAGCTCGACAAGGCACATGCGACAGTTTCCCGCAACCGAAAGCTTCGGGTGATAGCAATAGTGCGGGATTTCCTTTCCGAGAATCGCCGCCGCTTCGACCATATTCGTACCAGCCGGCACCTTCAGGTCGCGGCCGTCGATATTGACCGTTATCAAATTGTCTTTCTCTTCCATTGATTGGAGCCCAATAAAAATTCCGTTCGTCGCGCCGTAAGTCTAGTGATTGCAGGCCAGCGCCTTGGCTGCCTCTCGGTCTACATCCGTCTTGCTATGCCTCTCTGCGAATTCTCGGAACTCGTCCTCGAACTTGGCGATATAGCTTTGCACTGGCCATGCGACCGCAAAACCGAATGCGCATATCGTGCGACCCTCAATCTGGTCGGCGACCGATTTCATCAAATCGACATCCTCTGGGCGCGCTTCTCCATGCACCATGCGCGTCGTGATCTTCTTGAGCCAGAGCGAGCCTTCGCGACAAGGCGTGCACTGCCCGCAACTTTCATGCGAGTAGAACGCCATCAAATTCGCCAAAGCGACTGGGATCTCGACCGAGTCGTCCAGGACCATCATCCCGCCCGATCCCGACATCGAACCCGCAGCGGCGATACCATCGTAATCCAAGGGAATATCCTCGATACCCCAATCGTACTCCGAACCGTCGCGATTCTTGCCCTTGAAGCGTTCCCCATTCTTGAGGATTTTCATGGAAGACCCTCCAGGGATGACGGCCTTGATGGTTCGGCCCTCCTTGGGCCCTCCGCAAATATCGTAGATCAGCTCGCCAAGCGTAATGCCAGCCACCTCGTAGTAACCGGGACGCTTAACTCCGCCCGAGACGCACCATATGCGCGTACCCGTATTGTTGGGACGGCCGATCTTCGCGAATTCGTCCGCGCCCATCTCCAGGATGTGCTTCACATTGCAGAGCGTCTCTACGTTGTTAACGATTGTCGGGCACATATAGAGCCCCAGGGCGGCCGGAAAGTATGGAGGCTTAATGCGCGGGTTGGCCCGTTTGCCTTCGAGCGATTCGATCAGCCCCGTTTCCTCGCCGCAAATATAGGCCGCGGCCCCTCGGTGCACAACGATGTCGCAGCTGTATCCAGAATCGAGAACATTGTCCCCAACGAATCCTTTTTCCTTCGCTTCCTCAATCGCTTGATTGAGAATCTCCGCCCCTTTCGGCATCTCCTCGCGGATGTAGATAAACGCCTTCGCGCAGTCCGTAGCGAAGCATGAAATCATAATGCCCTCGATCAGCTGATGCGGATCTTTGTGGACGATCTGGCGATCCTTGAAAGTGCCTGGTTCGGACTCGTCGCAGTTGCAGACCATATAGACTGGCTTGCCGCTCTTGCGATCCACGAAGCTCCATTTTACTCCCGCAGGAAAGCCCGCTCCGCCACGACCACGAAGCTGCGATGCCTTAACTTCATCGCAAATTGCCTGCTTTTCCATGGTGACGGCCTTCTTGAGCATCTCGTAGCCGCCATGCTTCATGTAGCAGTCGATGTCCGGGGCAAAGCCCGGCTCGTCGGCATGCTTGAGAATCAAACGTTGTTCTTTCGGATGTATTGCCATCGTAACTACGCTTCAGCTGTCTCCGTTCTAATTCGATCGCAAATCTCCTTGGTCTTGGCCTCGTCGAGATTCTCGTACAATTCGTCGTCCACCAGCATAACCGGAGCCGAGCCGCAACTCGCCAGGCATTCGGCGAATTCGACGGTCACTTCCCCATCCGGAGAGACTTCGTTCAACTTGGTATCGAACTCCGACAGCATCGTGTCGCACACTTGCGCTCCGCCCGCCATCGCGCAGGACAAGGTCCGGCACACGCGAATGTGACGCTTGCCAATCCGATGCTGTCTAAAGAACGGGTAGAAGGTTATAACCGAAAGGACATTGATCGGCGCTAGGTCCAGCTTCTCCGCGACCCACTCAGCGGCTTCGTTGCTCAACAAGCCTTGATCCTTTTGGATCGCATGCAGCAAAGGCATCACCGCGCTCCGCTTTTCCGGATACTTCGGAATCGCTTGATCGATTTCAGCTAGCGTTTCTGGCTTTAGGTTCATCTAGTTCAGTTAAACGTAAGGTTTTCTATCAGCGGAGGCGTATCCTGCGGAGCCGCGCGACTGCTACCGATCGCACTCCCCCATCACAAAGTCGAAGCTGCCGAGAATCGCGGATATGTCCGATATCATGCCTCCCACGCAGACTTTTTCCAGGATGCTCAAATTATTGAAGGACGGTCCGCGGATCTTCATTCGGTAGGGAACGCCGCCGCCTTTGGAAACGATATAGAAGCCCAAAGCTCCTTTGGGATTTTCCGCCTCGAAATAGACTTCTCCCTCGGGCATGTCAGGGCCTTCGGTCGTTATCATGAAATTCTGGATCAACTCCTCCATCGACGTCAGGATCTTGTCCTTACGCGGCGCGTAGATTTTCTTAGCGTCCTCCGCATAGAAGGGCCCGCCCGGCATTTTCGCGATCGCTTGACGCACGATTCGGACGCTTTGGCGCATCTCTTCCATCCGTACCGCATATCGATCGTAGCAATCTCCATTCTCGCCCAACGGCACTTCGAAATCGTAGTTTTCATACCCGCTGTAGGGAGCGTCGCGGCGCAAATCGACATCAACGCCGGAACCGCGCAAATTCGGGCCCGTCAGCCCGTATGAAATCGCGTCTTCCTTGCTGATCACACCGATATCCGCCGTGCGATCGAACCAGATGCGGTTGCGGGTAAGCAGAGCCTCCACATCATCGAGAAGCGGCAGAAGTTCCTCGCAGAACGTCAATACGCGATCCGTCCAACCGTCTGGCATGTCGCGCGTAACGCCGCCGATTCGGGAGTAGCTCGTGGTGAAGCGAGCGCCGGTCAGTTCCTCGAAGAGTCTGTACAGCTTTTCCCGCTCGGTGAAGGTGATCATGAAAACGGTCAAGGCTCCCACATCCATGGTGTAGGCCCCCAAGCCGAGCAAATGAGCGGAGATTCGGGCCAATTCGCTCGTGACGACTCGAATCGCTTGGCAACGTTCGGGCACTTCCAGATTCGCCAGCTTTTCAACGGCCATCGCGTAAGCGGCGTTGTTGGCCAGAGGCGCCAAATAGTCTAATCGGTCCGTATAGGGCACGAACTGATTGTAGGTCATATTTTCGGCGATCTTCTCATCGCCTCGGTGCAAATATCCAAGAACTGGATCGCACATTTTGACGATCTCGCCATCGAGTTCGAGATTCAGGCGAAGCACGCCGTGCGTCGACGGGTGCGACGGGCCCATGCTGACTTCTAGATGCTCCGTTTCGAATTCCTCGGATGCCGCAGCGGTTTTGGCGCCAGGATCGGGAACGGTGTACTCGGTCGTTTCGGTAGCCATGAGCTAATTTAAAATAAGAGAATCGGGAAGGCAGAAGGATGCGGCCCAATAGGGCCCTCGATCGTATTCGAATGTCTCAAATCCTTCTTCATTCTTCGTTAAACTATTCGGGTTTCTCGTTCGCCTCGTTCCAGCTTTCGTCTTTCGCGACCGGCTCGCGCTTGCTCTCGAAGCTGCTCTCCTGGGCGACAAAAGGTCCGCCCGCCATGGGAGCCGGTTTCACTTTCACCCCAGTATTGTCGGCAATTTCCTCGTCCGAGAGCTCGCTCTCGAAACCGGCCAGCGGGAAGTCCTTGCGAAGCGGGTGATACGGGTAGTCGTCCCACATGAGAATGCGCCGCAGGTCCGGATGCCCTTCGTAACGGATACCCATCAAATCGAAGGTCTCGCGCTCCATCCAGTTCGCGCTCTCGAACAGTCCAGTGAGTGTCGGGGCCGTCGGTTCTTCGTCGCTTTCGCAATCCGCAGCCAGACGTACGTATCCGAACGACTTGCTCGAGAACAAGTGATAGACGACAGTAAAGCGAGGAGACGCCTCGACTCCATTGTCGATGGCAGTCGCGTCCACGAGCGAATCGAAGCCGCGTTCATCTCGCAGAGATTGAACGAGCTCGGGTAGCTTCGCGATCGGACAATTGAAAGCGGGCCAATCGAGGGAGTCCCGATCTTCCAAGTCGGGACATACTTCTTGGAGCGCGGTTTTGAGATCTTGAGCAATCATCGTGAAATGGGAGTCAACCCTTGAACAGGTTCTTGGTGGACGTTTCCTTGGCTACTTTCTCTTGCAGCTTGATGAGAGCATCGAGCAGCGCCTCAGGCCTCGGCGGGCAGCCGCTGACGTATACATCTACCGGAACGATTCTATCCACCCCTTGCAGCGTCGCATAGGATCGGTACATTCCCCCCGAAGACGCGCAAGCTCCCATCGCGATAACCCATTTCGGTTCCGCCATCTGATCGTAGATGCGGCGCAGAGCAGGGGCCATCTTATAGGTAACGGTTCCCGCCACGATCATCACATCCGATTGGCGCGGCGAAAAGCGCATGACCTCAGCTCCGAATCGAGAGATGTCGAAACGCGACGCGCCGCTCGCCATGAGCTCGATTGCGCAGCACGCCAAGCCCATTGGCATAGGCCAAAGGGAGTGGGTGCGGATCCAATTGATTACAGCATCGGCCTTGGAGACGATGACGCCACCTTCAACCTTGCTGTTATAGCCGAAATCTTGATTGGAAGAGACCATTTGCGGGAATGCTACAGACGACCGAACGTAAGCCGGGCCATATAACATGCAAGCGGGATTTTGAAGAAAACGCATCCGAAAATCGATCCCCCTTGACGGGGGGGGATTTCGACTATCGAGCGACTCGAATCCAATACGGAAAATCTTCCAAAAATCGCTTCCGCGTCCTCGAATTCAATCAGCGATCCAAGGGGGCGACAAGACCTCGGATTCCAAGCCGAATCAAAATGGCGCAGATTTCGATTGCGCCGCTCGGAAAAATTCCCCATTCGTCTCTGCCTTCTTTTTTGAAGCCGGAGAGATGGCTGAGTGGTCGAAGGCGCGCGCTTGGAAAGCGTGTGTACGGGAAACTGTACCGAGGGTTCGAATCCCTCTCTCTCCGCCATGCTTCAGAATTTCAATCGAACCAACCCGATAGTGAAATTCGCGTCAGGAAGCGACCCAAGGGATGAGAACCCGAACGGAGGGTTCGACGGAGCGAGGCACGAGCGGAGATGGGACATGCGCAGCATGGGTCCAAAGGACTTAGGCAACGCCTAACCAATCCCTCTCTCGGGAACTGCGCAAAAGAACGAACCAATTTCTAGCGATTGGGGCCGTTTCCTCTCACGGCTCCGATTCGCCTTTTTCAACCACCTCGATATCGCCGAGCTCCACGCGAGACGTGTCGCCAATTCGTTTGTGGGCGAGCCCCTTCATGTTCGTACCGAAGTAGTCTCCCGCGACCAGATTCAGATTCTTGATTGCCGCCTCGAACGGGGTCCCCGCAGCGCGAATACTATAGCGGGTGCTCCAAAGAAGCGTTTGCTTACCTTCCTTGAGGATTTTCGGGTAGTCGTAGGCCATGAGGAAAACGAAGTACCGCTCTTCTTCGAGCATGCCCCTGAGTTCCCTTCTTCGCGAATCCACAATGGTGGGGTGCCCTCGATACGCATCCTCCATCCCCAATAGCCGAGCCGCCGAATGCGAGCTCCGATCGTTCAAGCGATCCACGGCCTCATTGGCGCTCATGGCGGATTCAAGCTCGGCGATCGCATCGAATGAGCCGCCCGAGCTATCCGTAACGCCCATGTCTTCCAAAGTGTCGTAGCCTAGGTTCTCGTCAATTGCGTGCCCAATATCCGTGATACCGTAATGAACGACGATCAGGAGATCGCCCTTCCCTGGCTCTGGATGCGGATAAAAGTTCTGCTTCGCCAGGTGCACGGCCATGTCCACGACAATCTCCCTGAATGAGGGCGCTTCCATTCCGGCATTGACCATTCGCGGCCCAAAGTAGCGCCCCTCGAAAAACTGGTAGGTCTCTATTTCGTCACCTTCGACTTCCGCCCGGCGCTCGAGATATTCATCCGAAGCGATTGCTCTGACGGATATCTTTTTCGTGGCATTGGCATGGGGCCCGCGAGGGCGGCAGCGAAAGCAAGCAGCTTCAGGAGGTTCATAGTAGCGGATTCCCGTATATGACGCCGTTTAGGTCGACGCCGTCTACGCAGAGTGGATGTTTTCCATGAAATCGACGAGTAGAAAGCATTCTCGACATTTCGGGAGCGCCGTTCAGGCAGACCATTCGCTTTGAAACCCAGTCTATAAATTCTCGCTCCGTCGACATTCCCCTAACCGAACGTCCAAAAGAAGCGGTTTATCGGGCAATCTAGCTTTCCAGGTTCCGAACTGGGGCGCGCTTTTTCATTGGCCCCCAGCCACAATCGCCTAGAGCTTGCGTTTCAAACCAACCACCATGCGACACTCCTTTTTCATTCTCATCGCGTCTGCCTTGACAGCCAGCATCGC
>CBFHHM010000008.1:192525-220735 GCA_965655705.1 Candidatus Pelagisphaera sp. | reverse complement strand
TCTGATCCACTGCCTCGATCATACCCGCAAACTGCGTGTTATCCTGACGTTGCTTGATCTTCACCGTGTGTTGCGGCAACACGCCGTACTCCGCGTATTCTTCATTTTCGATCAAAGCATCCAATTCCTCCCGACTCAGCGGGTTCTCTAGATCGGGATTGCCTTCGAGAGCGTAAGGCGGCCGATCCCACTCGGGCATCGTCTTCAACTTCTTCTCGTACTTCTCCACGAGATCGGGCCGACCATGAATGGGGTCGTGCACCGCGAAATGAGCCATGTAGAGAAAGAAGGGAGAATCCTTATTGTCCTCGATAAAGCCGATCGCTTCATCGGTGAGCCGATCGGTCAAGTACTCGCCTTCAGGCGCCTCCTCGAGGCCTTCCAAATTATAAGGCGCGTAAAAGGTCCGATTGGGCGCCCCGCGGGACCAATTCCTTGGGATATGCCAATCGAAGCCATGCTTGTCGGGCGTCGAGGGAGCGCTGCCCAAATGCCATTTGCCTACCGCCGCGGTCGCATAGCCGTGCCCCCTTAAGGTCTCCGCAAGCGTGATTTCTTCGTAAGGCAAGGACTGCCCTGTCCGTATATTCAATAGTTTCTGAAACGGATAGTCGAGCCGCCCAGAGATCCAATCGGTCATACGATTGCGTGCCGGATACTTACCGGTTAGAATACTGGATCGCGTCGGCGAGCAAACATGACACGCGGCGTAAGCCGAAGTAAATTTCACCCCTTCGGTCGCGAATCGATCGATGTGCGGCGTATCGTAAAATTCGCTACCGTACGCGCCCACATCCGTCCATCCCAGATCATCGACCAGAAAGAAAACCACATTCGGCTTACGCTCCGCAGCGCTTGCCCAGACCATCAACAAAATCAAAATTACAGAACCAATTGATTTCATTATACTCATTATTCGCAAAACATATTATCCGCGCAGCGGATACCGATTGGTCCCGCGAAGCGGGAACACAAGTGACGAAGGGACAGAGGAACGTTGTTAAAATAATTTCTAACAACGCTTCGCTGGTTGCTGCTTCGCAGCAAATAGGTGTCTCTTCGAGCCAAAAGGTTTTTCATTACTTCACATTCGCCTTCGGTAGCGATTTCGCCAATTTAGAGATCGTCCCTCTATACTCCGGGTTCCCCGCCAAGTTGGTCCACTCGTTGGGGTCCGCATTGTGGTCATACAATTCTTCGCCACCATCATGGTACCGAATATAGCGCCAACGCTCCGTGCGAACTGCGTGGTTTTGGTGACCGAAGGTCGTCAATACCGGACGCTCCCAGCTCCGATCCGGATCCTTCAACAATGGGACAATACTTCGACCATCCAATCCCTCGCGTTGAGGCAATCCGCAAAGCTCTAATAATGTGGGATACAAATCGACTAAACTGACGGGACGCTCGCATAGCTGATTCCGAACAACTCCTTCCGGTCCCGCGACCACTAAAGTAGTCCGGGTAGTCACTTCCCACAAAGCGTGCTTTCGCCAGTGCTGTTTCTCTCCTAGATGCCAGCCGTGATCGCCCCACAGCACTATAAACGTATTGTCCGCGTGCGGACTTCGCTCCAACGCATCCAGCAATCTACCAACGTGAGCATCGACATAGCTAATGGTAGCCAAATAGCTCTGCACGGCCCGCGGCCATTGCGTGTGCGTTAGAATCATGTCGTGATCCTCGCCGTGTGTAGCGAAATTTCGAGCGCCCGAGACATCATGGACTTCTCTAGCGAACTTTTTTCCCCAATACGGGAGATCGTCACGGTCATTCTCAAGCGTATCCGGAAGCATGATATCTTCGATCGGATGCAAATCGAAATACTTTCGAGGAGCGTACCAAGGCATATGCGGCTTGGTAAACCCACAGGCGATAAAAAAGGGCTTGTCGTGCGCCTTGCCCAATTCCGAGATGGCCCAATCGACATTCTTAACATCGAACAACTCCGATTCATCCACATCGAGCGGTCCCCACGGAGCCCAGGCTTCATCTGGCAAATAGGCATCGCGCTCGCCAGAAAATCGCTTCCGGGCAGGCTGGTTGTAATAGTCCCAAGAATCCGGATCGTAAGCTGAGCTGCCATGAAACGTCTTGCCGCCTCCCTGGACAGAATAGCCTCCTTTCGAGCGCAAGTACTGCATGAGAGTAACAGCATCAGGTACCTTGTCCCGCATCATTTCGCCGTTTCCGTAGACCCCCGTATTCGATGGCAAAAGACCCGTGAACAAACTGACGCGGGACGGATTGCAGAGCGGCGCGTTACAGTAGGCTTTGGTAAAGGAAACGCCTCGCTTGGCTAGCCGGTCGATATTGGGCGTCAACGCTTGCGGATGCCCGCCCAAATGGCCCACCCAACTGTTCAAGTCATCGATGGGGATGAAGAGTACATTAGGCCGCTCTTTCCCAATCGCCCATGGGGCAAGGAAAGCTAAGAGAACTATCGTTAAACTCAATGTCTTCATTATTCAACTACGATTTCTTTTCCCACGGATTACGCAGATTAACGCAGATCTTTTCGGATGGATTACCATCTGAGCAATCCGTGTCATCTGTGGGCCAAATCTCTTCAATTTCCCATCCCCTACTTCCTCGTCACATACACATAGTACGCGCTCAATATTGTGTCTTGTCCGCGAAACCACGTATGGAGGGCAATGGGTCCCTTTTCCAGCTGGGCCGTAAAGGTAACGGAGGTATCATCAGGACCAATGGGCTTATCTAAGCCCTCAAAGCTATAGGGCATTTTATCTCCGATGTCTAAATGGTGGTAGTCGCTAAGAAAGAAGCTAGCTGTGCTGACATCCAAGGCCCCCGTTCCGTCCCTCTTTACACGGGCATATTCCTGCGAAGGGTTCCCCTCGGAAGGGGCTGTAATCGGCCGATCAATCTCCTTGGGCCAGCGACGCAACTCGAATTCGTATTCGCCTGCCTGCGCCACTTCCAGCATCCAATAGCCGCTCTTTTGCTGACCGACGCGTATTTGTCTCTGCTGATCGATAAAGACGTCCAACCATTCGCAACCCGTCAATCGGGATGGATTCTCGTGGTCGCTACCGATGATCACTCGCTGCACTTCGTTGGCCATCGGCCCTACATCGGCCCACCACTCGTCAAGCTTCGCCCGCATCTTGGACAGGACCTTCGGGTGTTCATCGATGACATTGTTTTGCTGCAAGGGATCGCTTTCGAGATCGTAGAGTTCCCGATCCTCCAGCAGTCGCCAGCGCTTCCAAAGCACCTCGCCTAGATTCCGCTGCATGAGCGTCTGGGCATAGGGCGTGGGATAGTTAACCCATCCCGGCATGCGGCTGTAGTTAATAACCAGCATGCGATCCTCTGGAACGACCGCCTTTCCTTTCAAAATCGAAGCCAAGCTCATGCCGTCGAACTTGGCGTCATTCGGAATATCGCACAGATCGAGCAGCGTGGGCAGCACATCCTGGACCTGGGTCAGTCCATAAATGTCCTGCGGCTCCAGCAAGCCGCCATTGGGCCAGCTGATATAGCAGGGAACGCGGTGCCCTCCCTCCCAAAGCTCCGTCTTCGATCCACGCATTCCCGCATTGTAATAGCGGGGACCGTGGGTGCTTCCATTGTCGGTCATAAAAAGCACGATCGTGTCGTCCCTCAGACCTTCATCGGAAAGGAACTTCATCATCGCCCCCATGTTGGTATCGATGTTCCGCACCATGCCCAAGTAGTCGGCAAGACGCGCCTTCAAAGAGTCGTCCATGTCCGCGAATTCGGGGCGAGCGAGGATGTCGGCAATCGCCGTTTCATCCTCCTCCTTCGCCACCAAAGGTCCATGCGGCGTATTAGGAGCGATGAATGCGAAGAACGGCTTTCCTTCCCGAACCGACTTCTTCATGAAGGCCATGCCTTCCTCGAAGAAAACATCGGTACAGTAGCCTTGGTACTGCTTGAGCTCGCCGTTGTTTACGTAGGTATCGTCAAAGTAATCATTGCCCCAGTAGTCCGGCACCGAACCGATGTGCGAGGACGGAAACCAAACCGTTTCGCTGAATCCGCGATCCTCCGGACGAAACGGATAGTTCGCCCCCAAATGCCATTTTCCGAATAGCCCGGTCGCGTATCCCGCATCGCCGAAAAAATCGGCCATTGTCGGCAATTCCGGCCGTAACAAGGCGCGACCGCTGCTCACATTGATGGCTCCATTCCGCGCCGCATCCAAACCCGTCATCAACTGCCCCCGCGTGGGGGCGCACATGGGCGAGACGTGGTAGTCCTCCAAGCGCAGGCTCTCGCCGTGCAGGCGATCGAGATGAGGCGTTTGAAGAATCGGATTTCCGTTCACCGACAACTCCGGATAGCCTTGGTCGTCCGTCATGACCACAATTATATTGGGCCGATCGGCCAAGGTCGAAGCAGCGACAAACAGCGCTGCAAAATAGAAAATGGGACGTATTAACCGACTCATAGTAACCTTATTCTGGCAGGGGTCGATCGCCGATTGGCCACCCACTTCAATTCTCGACTCCATATTTCACTTTCAACCGCGCGATCTCGCCTTTCAACTGAGCGACCTTAGCGGCGTATTCAGGATTCCCATATTCGCTTTTCATTTCGCTCGGATCACGCTCGCGATCGAAAAACTCCCATTCATCTACATCGTCGTGCTTGTAGTGAATCAACTTATACCGATTATCGGCCACGCCTTCATGCGGCGGGACGCCATGATTGTAGTACCCTTCACTCACACTTCCCCCACGCCTCTCCCCGTAGTACTTGTAATAAAAGCTCTTTCGCCAATCAGGAGGCGCGGCCCCCTTGAGAAGAGGAACCAGGCTACGCCCTTGGATTTCGCTCGGTATCGACGCTCCCGCCATTTCCAGAAACATGGGAGCGAAATCCAGGTTCGAAACCAAATCAGAACTAACCTGCCCTGCCTGCGTGACACCCGGCCACCGAACCACGAGCGGCGTTTTCAAGCTTTCCTCATACATCCATCGCTTGTCATACCAACCATGCTCCCCAAGAAAAAAGCCCTGATCCGCCGCATAGATCACGATCGTGTTCTCCGCCAGCCCGCTTTCGTCAAGATAGTCTAGTACGCGACCCACATTCTCATCGATCCCTTTGCTCGTCAGGAGGAAATTCTTGATAAAGCGCTGGTAGCGCCAAAGGGCCCGTTCTTCGCCTTGAGGATTCGCCTTTTCGAAGGCCTCGTTGGCTTCATCGAAATGGCTGCGGTATTGGGCAAGCTGTTCGCCCTGAATGTTCCGATAGTCCATACTGAGATTGCTAAGCGGCATTACCTTTGCGATACTCGTATTGTGATTGCCAGGAGCGCTACTGCGTCCCCTGTAGTCATCGAAAAAGTTGTCCGGAACAGGGACGGTGACATCGTCCAATTCGCCAAGGTGACGCAATGCCGGTTGAAACGGGCCATGGGTCGCCTTGAACTGGCACATCAGCATGAAGGGCTGATCCGATTCCCGATTCTTCAGCCAATTCAGCGACCGGTCCACCACGACGTCCGTGTTGTAGCCTTCATACTCAGTGGGCTCTCCCTCCGTATAAAGGACGGGATTGTAATAGCGACCCTGCCCGCGCATCACCTCGTGGTAATCGAAACCCGTGGGCACTGATTTCAAATGCCACTTGCCCACGATCGCCGTCTGGTAGCCGGATTGCTGCAGCAACTGGGGAAAAGTCACCTGTCCTCCATCGAAGGTATTGAAATTATTTATCTGCCCATTCAGATGGGAGTACTTCCCAGTCAGGACAACCGCTCGCGACGGCGCGCAAATCGAATTCGTCACCAAGCATCGATCAAAGCGAATCCCTTCGTGGGCTATCCGATCGATATTCGGAGTCGGCACGACCTTAGACAGCGGATGGCCATAAGCGGAAATCGTCTGCCACGTGTGGTCATCCGAAAAGATGAATACAATGTTGGGTCGATCCTGAGCCGACGCTCCGAGGACGAAAAGCAGACCTACTAGCGCAACCAAAGGCAGGGGGGCCCGGTCCGGTCCTCCGCTATTCCTCAAACGAGCGTTTTTCGATGGCCGCATAATGGCGCAAAAAGACTCAAAAAATCAAGCCCTTGGTCTATCTTCAAGCCTTTTCGCGCCTTTTGGGCTCTTGTGGTCATGTCGCTAAGCGCTCGGTAGTGGCTAACCCTCTCTTGTGTCATCCGTGTAATCCGTGGTTAAAAAATAGCCGAAATTCCGCCTTCATCATGGTTTCTCCTCCACCTTCCAAGTCTTGTTCTTTCGATTGCCGTAATGCGGATAGTAGTCCCATTCGATAGGACCCCCAATCACCCGAGGATCGTTCGTCCGCTCCAAATGAGCGAACAGCTGTTCCCGCATCTCCGTCTGGATTGCCTCGAACCCTTTCGTACCCGCGACGTTCTTCATCTGATGCGGATCATCCTTCAACACGTACAACTCCTCCGCCGGACGTTTCCCGAATGCGAGATGAGCCAGCTCGGCAACGCCGTGTTCATACTGATGCTCAATCATGAAGGTCTTAGTGGGCGATGAGTCGTACTCGCCAAAGGGTATCAACCGATTGCATACAGCAGGATCAGGCGAGCCCGCTGGCCATCGATCCGGCTCGAAGTTGTAAATGTACATATAGTCCTCGGTCCGAACGGCCCGACAGGGATAGCCCTTGCCACCTGCCCGAGCCCCGCTGTGTCGCTCGAAACCGATGTAGGCCGCGTCCCAATCGGCCGATCGAGCGCCCGCAAAAAGATCCATCAAACTGCGTCCAATCATCATATCGGGAACGCGCAATCCCGCTGCCTCCAAAAAGGTCGGAGCTAAATCGCTTAGATTGACGGGACTGTTTATGGCGCGACCGGGTTTCTTGATTCCTTCCGGCCAGCGTATCGCCAGGGGAACGCGCGAGCCGTCATCGTAGACGGTCGCCTTACCCCGAGGAAACGGCATCCCATGATCGCTGGTCACCACGACAATGGTGTCGTCCAGCAATCCGCGTTTCTCCAAAACCGCGATGGCCCGACCCACCATGGTATCGAAATGCTCCACCTCTACCAGGTAGTCAGCGATGTCGCTGCGAACGATGTCATTGTCCGGAAAAATCGGCGGCACTTTCACCTTCGCTGGATCCTTACCCGTTTTGATTCCAGCGCCATCCTCGTAGGCTCTGTGAGGCTCGCTAGTTCCCAGCCAGAAACAGAACGGCTGGGTCTCCCCTACCTCCGCCATGAACGCTTCGAAATTCCCAGCGTAGTCGGTGTCCCGCATGGCCCGAAAGGGAGGGTCCAGCGTCCGTTCCATATAAGCAGGTCCCGCTGGGTTCTCTGTCCGACCTCCCGGCTCCAGGCGTCCGGGTCCCCAAGACTTTCCCGTAGTACCCACCTTGTATCCTACCTTCTGCAATTCCTCCGTATAAGTCGCGAACTTCGCTGGCAGCGTACTCCAGATATTCGCCGCCTCTTCCAGTCGCCAAATCGGCTGCCCCGTCAAGATCGCGCTGCGCGATGGCCCGCAGGTCGGGGCATCGCAAAACGAATTGACGAAACGTAGTCCTTCCGCCGCGACACGATCGTAGGCAGGCGTACTGACGACGGGATCGCCATTGGCGCCGGTATGGGCCCAGGACTGGTCATCGGAGATGCAGAAGAGAATATTGGGCCTAGCATAGGCAGGAGCGATCAGCAGCCCCATCAGCAAAACTATTGATAGGGAAGATCGGGTGCCGAGCGTAGCCTTGGCCCAGGCTGGACTGGATCCTCTGCGCAGCCACGAAGAATTAATTTTAAATGGCCACAAAGAGGCGCAAAAAGACACAAAAAGATCAAGCCGTTGGTCTATCTTCGCGCCTTTTCGCGCCTTTTGGGCTCTTGTGGTCATGTCGCTAAGCGCTCGGTAGTGGCTAACCCTCTCTTGTGTCATCTGTGAATTCTCTGGTTAATAATCACCGTCGCCCTCACTGCGGCTTCGGATCCACCGTCCAACCCTCGGTCCGAATTCGCCCGTAGTACGGATAGTAGTCCCACTCCACCTTTCCGCCAACGACGCGCGGATCCTTGGTTTCTTTCAATCGAGCAAACAACTGCTCGCGAAGTTTTTCGCGCGCTGACTCATACTCCCTAGTCCCCGCTAGGTTCACCATTTGCTCCGGATCCTTCTTCAAATCGTACAATTCCTCGGCCGGGCGCATGCCAAATGAAAGATGAGCCAGGTCCGCAATCCCATGCGTATGGCGATTCTCCATCATGAAGGTCTTAGTGGGCGAACCATCGATCTCCCCATAGGGTATTGCTCGAGCGCATACAGACGCATCCGGAGAACCCGACGGCCAACGGGTCGGCTCGAAATTATAGATGTACATGAAGTCAGCGGTTCGAATTGCCCGACACGGGTATCCCTTGCCCCCTGCCCGGCATCCGTCGTGACGCTCCATGGCGATAAAGGCGGCATCGCGGCCCTTCGGTTTCTTGCCTTCAAATATATCCATCAGGCTCCGAGCGCTCATCATACGGGGAGACTCTAAGCCCGCTGCTCCAAGAAACGTGGGAGCCAAGTCGCTTAGGTTGACGAAGGAATCGATAACGCGCCCCGGATTTTCTATCCCTTCCGCCCATCGAATCGCCAAGGGAATTCGAGAACCCAAATCGTAGAGGCTAGCCTTCGCCCGCGGGAATGGCATCCCGTGATCGCTGGTGACTACAATGAGGGTCTCATCTAGCATTCCCCGTTTTTCCAGACTCGCTATAGCCCGCCCCACCATCAGGTCGAAGTGTTCGATCTCCACTAAGTAATCCGCTATATCGCTACGGACGATTTCATTGTCGGGAAATACTGCCGGAACGACAATCTTGCTGAGATCCTTTCCCGTCTTCACCCCCGCTCCATCCTCGTAAGCGCGATGCGGCTCGCTGGTCCCCAGCCAGAAGCAAAAAGACTCATCCTCGTCCACTTCGTCCATGAAATCCTCGAAATTGCCGGCATAGTCCGTATTGCGCATCATTCTGAAAGGCGTCTCCAACGTTCTCCCTTCGTAAAGGGGTCCCGCGGGATTCTCCGTTCGTCCGCCCGGCTCCAGTCGCCCTGGACCCCACGCCTTGCCCGTCGCTCCCACCTTGTAGCCCGCCTTCCGCAATTCGTCCGTATAGGTAGCGAACTTGGCGGGCAAGGTACTGTGTATATTGCCGGCCTCTTCGAGTCGCCAAATCGATTGTCCCGTCAAAATCGCGCTGCGCGAGGGCCCGCAGGTCGGCGCATCGCAAAAGGCGCGCGTGAAACGCAACCCTTCCCGAGCGACTCGGTCAAAGGCGGGCGTTTGGATCACCGGATCCCCATTCGCTCCCGTATGGGCATAGGATTGGTCATCCGAAATGCAGAACAGGATATTGGGACGATCCGCCGCAAACGCGGAAATCGCTCCCAGAAATAGGAATGCTAAAAAGGGTATTATTTTGATCAACTGAATTAGGGGTAGAATGGAGTGATGGCGTATCTGCTTTTTAGAACAACGCGCTCCCGCTAAGTGGGGTTGCTTGGCGGAAGCAGCGTTGTCCCAATAATGAAAATGAGCATAGCTACTCTAAGGTGAAGTCCGGCATGCGCTTCAAAGCGCCGCCTTCCATCGCCGACTCGTGAGCGAGAATGCCCACGCAAGTAATATTCGCCGACTCTGCCGCATTGGGATAAGGAGCGCGCTTTTCCAACAAAGCGCTGACGAACTCGTGCACCAAATGCGGATGCGAGCCGCCGTGACCGCCCCCTTGGGTGAACGACAGGTGTTGATTGTCGTCTGAATCGTACACGCCGCGACCGGTAAAGGGCTGTATTTCCTCCGGCAGCAAATGAGCGTAGTCCGGCACCTTGACATGCTCGGGGATTTCCGGCTCTGGTTTGCCAATCGTATGGATCACTGGATCCTCGTCCTCGATCAAGGGCCACTCATAGCTCTTCTTCGAGCCATACACGTCGAAACTCTCCCGATATTGACGCGCCGTATTGTAGAGGGAACGTATGATTCGAGCCGATACATCGGAATCCTTGAAACTTACTTGGCAGGACTCGATAGCGAAGGGCGAATTGTGAATTCCGATCATTTCTTCCTGAATGCGACCCGAGCCGAAACAGGACAGCGTTTCCGCCCGATTCCGCTGGAGCGCCAGAACCGGTCCCACGCAATGCGTAGCATAGAGCATGGGCGGCAGACCATCCCAGTAGCTCGGCCAGCCATCCATGTCCTGCTGGTGGCTTGACTGCAGGTATTGAACGCGGCCCAGTTCGCCCTTGTCGAATAGCTCCTTCACGAAGAGAAACTCGCGACTGTAGACCACCGTCTCCATCATCATGTAGGTCAGCCCCGTCGCTTTCACGAGATCGCAGATCTCGCGGCACTCATCGACCGTCGTCGCCATGGGAACCGTGCAGGCAACATGCTTACCTGCCTTCAAGGCCTCGATCGACTGCGGCGCATGGCTACCGATCGGCGTATTGATATGCACGGCGTCCACATCCGGGTCCGCCAGCAATTCTTCGTACGAGGTATAGCGCTTTTCAATGCCATACTCGTCGCCGATCTTATTTAGCGATTCCTCGTTTCGCTGGCAGATCGCGGCAATATTCGCATTCGGATGCTTCAGATAAATAGGAATGAACTCGGCGCCAAAGCCAAGTCCTGCCAGAGCGACATTAATCTTATCGGGCATACAGTAAAAAAGGGGGCTAAATTGCGTTAGAAGGGGTTAGTAGCCGCGCCATTGGCGACCGACCCTATTATCTCCTGTTTACCGCCAAATTCGATTGTAACTATTCGCTAAGAATTGGTATTTTTTCGCCATCAGAAACCCGATCGACCGATTCTAGCCCGAATGCGACCCGTCGGATATCTCTACCGATAGCGAGACGGGCTCCAGCCCACCCATTTTTTGAAGAGCGTCGAAAAGGTAAAGGGATTCTCGTAGCCAACCATTCGAGCAATCGTCTCGATTTTCTCGTCAGTCGTACTCAGCAAGTTTTTGGCTCTCTGAATTCGCAGAAAGGTCAAGTGCTGCATGGGACTGCGTCCATAACGGGTGCGACAGAGGCGGCGCAAGTGCTCCTCGCTCACATGAGCGATTCCGGCCAACTCGCACAAGCTCCACTTCCGCTCGAGCTCCGGCTCGACCGCATTCCACAAGCGCCAGAGACGATCGTCCGAATCGTGCGGTTGAGCGAATCGCAATGCGTATTGATGGGTCAATTCCACCCAATGCCCCAAGACGCCCGGATTGGCCGTTCCCATCGCTTCCGCATGAAGTCCTTCGATCGCTGCCTTCAAGGGAGTCGGATCGTAACGTCGCAGAACGGGCGAATTCTGGGAGACGATGGGCTTGCGCTCCCGCGATTCCAGATAACGCGCCCAGCAAAAGCTCCAATCGCTACCCGAAATGCAGCGAAACGCATTGCGCACGAAGGGAGGCAGCAGGCAGGCCTCGCCCTGGCGGATCGTTTTCCAAACCCCATCGACCAAGACCTGGCCCTCGCCGCCAAAGCAGGCCATCATATAGGAACCCGACTGATCCGCTCGTACCACCTCGAACGGATACCGCGCCCGCAAAATGCCCGCGTGCGCAATGTGATGCTGCTGCAGCAAGCGGCACACGGGACTACCCGCCATCCAATCTCGCTCGTCCACGTCGTCCGAACGAACGAGCGTGTAACGAGAATCGCCTAGGATCTGCACATCCTCATCGCCGTCTAGCTTGCTTTCCAACGTTTCCATTCTTCGGCCAGTAAATGTAGGGATTTCAATAGAATTCCGAAAAAGCCTGCACAGTGGACATGCAACCCGAGCTCTCAAGGTTGATTTTCGATAGGTTCTTGTTGAGGAAATAGCTTTGCGACCCGCTCCATTCCACCCTCTAATTTCAATCTACCCCCTTCATCCCTAAGCCTTAACCTTCCACCTTAGCAAATGCCAACCATCGCCGTACTAGGAACGCTCGATTCGAAAGCGGCCGAGCATGGCTACGTAGCCGATCTGATACGAAAGCGCGGATTCGACACCTTGTTGATAGATGTCGGCACCGGCGGCCCTCCTGGAATTAAGCCCGATGTCTCCCGCGAGGAGGTAGCGACCGCCGGCGATGTCGACCTAACTGCCCTTCTCGAACGACAAGACCGTGGCGAATGCGTCAGCGCCATGTCCGAAGCCGCGCCGAAGATTCTGTCGCAGCTCGCAAGGGCGGGACGTATCCACGGCGTCATTTCACTGGGTGGAGGTGGCGGCACGGCGATCGCTTCCGCAGCCATGCGCGCGCTCCCGCTCGGATTCCCCAAGGTCATCGTCTCAACCCTGGCGTCGGGAAACACCGCCCATTACGTTGGCACGAAGGACATCGCCATGATTCCAGCCGTTCTGGACGTCAATGGACTCAATCGCATTTCAAAGACGATCTTCGCCAAAGCGGCTGGAGCCATCTGCGGCATGGTCCAGACCGAAGCCGACTCCAACGACGACAAGCCCATCATCGTGGCCAGTATGTTCGGCAATACCACTAAGTGCGTCAACGCAGCGAAGGAGATCCTCGAAGCGGCTGGCTATGAGGTTCTCGTCTTCGCGGCGACCGGCTCCGGAGGCAAGGCAATGGAAAGCCTCGTCGAAAGCGGCATGGTCTCCGGTATCCTAGATCTCACTACAACGGAATGGGCTGACCAAGTGGTAGGCGGCGTCCTCAACGCCGGACCGGAGCGACTGGATGCAATGAGTCACGCTAAGATTCCCGCCGTCATCGCTCCCGGTTGCGTCGACATGGTAAACTTCGGCTCGCGCGAATCCGTCCCCTCCCAATTCGAAAACCGAAACTTCTACCTCCACAATCCTCAAGTCACCCTCATGCGCACCACCCCCGACGAGTGCGCAACCATCGGACGCGTTATCGCCGAAAAAGCGAATGCCAACCCTGCTCCCGTCGCCATCCTCAACCCGCTAAAAGCGGTCAGCGAAATCAACGGCGAAGGAAAACCCTTTCACGACGCCGAAGCCGATGATGCCCTCTTTAACGCCATCCGCGAAACCGCTCAAGGCGAAACCATCGACTACGACCTCGAAATCAACGAACCCGCCTTCGCCCAAGCCGCCGCCGAAAAGCTCTTGGAATTAATAAATAAGACGTAGCCCACAGATTACACAGATCGTCGCAGATAACTAAAGGGCTGGCAAAGCCCGTCGCATACTAGCCTAATTTGAGCTAATCCGTGCAATCTGTGGGTAAATAGCAATTACCCAACCGCTAATAGCAAACCGCCAAACGCTCCAAAATGACAAAAAAACCGAACCGCTTCATGCAAGCCGCCGACGTCGCCAAGGAGAAAGATCCTTGGGCTACTGTCGAGTGGCTGTCCAACGCCGAAACCGTCGGAGCCGAAGACCTGCTCATGGTCCGCGCCACCATCGACGCCGGAGGTTCTCACCCTTTTCACACCCACCCCACCCGCGAGGAAATCATCTACGTCGTTTCCGGCCAAGCCGAACAGTGGGTAGAAGATGAATACAGAATCCTAAAGGCCGGCGAAATGGCCCTTATCCCCCAAGACGCCGTGCATGGGACCTACAATCCATTCGACGAGGACGTCACTTTTCTCGCCATTCTCTCGCCCCTCAAGGGCGGCGAGCCCAACATCGTCGATGTCTCCGCCGAAGAGCCTTGGGCTTCTCTCCGCGAAAAGCAAGAGCGCCCGAAAACCAAGTAAACTATCTCCCACAGATTACACTGATTTTCGCAGATAGCCATTTCATATATCCGAGTCCATCTGAGCAATCTGTGGGCCAAACCTTTCACCATTCATCACTCACCATCATGCCAAATCCCTGGACCGGAATCGGAAATCCCTACACGCGCGACGAAGTACGCGCTCGACTGCAAGCGACTCTCGATCGCAATGAAGCCATCATCGCCGCAGGCGCCGGTACCGGCATCAGCGCCAAATTCATCGAAAAAGGCGGAGCCGACTTGCTCATTATCTACAACTCCGGACGCTTCCGCATGTCGGGGCACGGCTCCACAGCCGGTATGATGGCCTACGGGGACGCCAATGCGGTCGCCATGGAAATCGGCGAGTACGAAGTGCTTCCCACCGTCAAGGAGATACCCGTCATTTGCGGGGTGCATGCCACCGACCCCCGTCGCCGCATGTGGCACTGGCTGCTCAAGGTGAAGGAAATGGGCTTTTCCGGTATCAATAATTTCCCGACGCACTGTATCGTCGACGGGCATTTCCGCAACGTGCTGGAAGAAACCGGCATGCCTTTCGAAAAGGAAGTCGAAGCCGTCGCCATCGCCTCCAAGATGGATCTCTTCAGCGTCGTTTACGTCGCCAAGCCCGAAGAAGCAGCCGCTATGGCCAAGGCGGGAGCGGATGCGGTCATCGCCCACGTCGGCACGACCGTTGGCGGTTCGATCGGCGTCACCGGGGCCGTCTGCACGATGGAAGACGCCGCCGCTCGTTGCCAGGAAATCTTCGAAGCCGCTCGAGCCGTTAATCCGAAGATCTTCCTGCTCTCGCACGGCGGCCCCATTAACACGCCCGAGGACGCGACTAAGATCAATCAGCTGACCGATGCCCAAGGCTTCGTCGGCGCCTCCAGTCTCGAGCGGATGGGCGTCGAAGATTCCCTGACCGCTTTGACTCGCCAATTCAAGCAGATCCCCGTAGACCGAATCTAAACTTCTTTCCCCCTAATACTCATGAAAACGAAATCGTTTCTCGTCCTGCTAGCCACCGCTTGGCTCGCGTGCCTCGCGGCCCAGGCTGCCGACCCCATCCGCGTATTCATCCGCGCGGGCGAAAAGACGCACGCTCCCGGAGCCCACGAACATCCGAAATTCCTCGAAGAATGGACCGAGCTATTGGAATCGCGCGGGGCCGACGTCAAGGGCTCCCTAAAGTTTCCGACCAAGGCTCAACTCGCTAAGACCGACGTACTGCTCCTCAATGCCAAAGAAGCCGGCAACATCGAGGGCCCACAGCGTCGAAACCTTACCGACTATCTGAAACGCGGCGGTGGTTTAGTCGTCGTTCATGCCGGCGCCGTTTCCCGAGACCCCGATTGGTATAAGAGCATCATCGGCGGTTCTTGGCGTTTTGGAACGACTAAGTTCCTCGAGGCCCCCATGAGCCTCTATTTCACAAATATTCCGAATCCTATCACCAAGGACATCTCCAACTTCGATCTGGAGGACGAAATATACTACGACATGGACGTATCGGCCAAGGTGAAGGTCCTCGCCACCGCCTACACGCCCAAGGCCATCGATACCAAGGGCCGTGGCAATCAAGCCGCTCAGCAACGCGCCGCGGAATACGTCGCCAAGCAAAAGGGCGTCAACATCTACGACATCCAGCCTCAGGTCTGGACCTACGAGAACCAGCTGGATGGCGGCGAGCCCTACCGGGCCTTCGTCCACATACCCGGCCACTGGCACAGGAATTTCTCCCATACCGGCGTCAAGGCCATGATCTTGCGCGGCATCGCTTGGGCCGCTAAACGCGATGACGTAGATATGCTCTGCCAGGCCGACGAGCTCGGCGAGAATTTGCGGTACGTCGAAGGCGGCGTCCCCCATCCGACCAAGCTGCCCGATTACCTCGAGGTCCATCCGGAATTCGAAGTAACGCTCGTCGCCTCCGAGCCGATTATCAACAATCCCATGAACATCAATTGGGATCACCAGGGCCGCCTCTGGGTCGCCGAAACCCCCGAGTACCCCAACGGCCGTCGCGCAGTCAACGTGGCTCCTTGGATGGACTCCGGATCCGTGATGCCCGGCAACTACGACCGCGATCCCATCGACCGCATCAGCATACTCAAGGACACGGACGGAGACGGCGTCATGGACGCTAAAACCGTCTTCGCCGACAAGCTGGAACTGGTCAATAGCTTCGTCTTCCACAAAAATGGCGTCATTGCCGCCAGCGCTCCCGACATCTGGTTTCTCGAAGATACCGACGGAGACGACGTAGCGGACAAACGAACCAAGCTCTACACGAATCTGGGTATTCGCGACACCCACGCGGTCATCAACAACCTCCACTACGGAGCCGACGGCTGGGTGTACGCGACGCACGGATACGCCGGATCCGACAACGTAACGTCAGGCGATGGCAAAATCGACTTCGGAGCCATCGACAATGGCGTCGTCCGCTTCAAGCCAGACGGCAGCAAGATCGAGCAGTACGCATCCCGCAACGGGAACACCTGGGGCATGGACACAACCATGGCGGGCGAGGTCTTCTACACGCAACCCACGACCGGCAATCCACTCGTCCATGTCGTCCTGCCGGAGCATATTCTCGCCCAGGGCAAGCTCCCGGGAGTAACCGGCACCAATGGCATCCTGCCAGGCGAACGCACCTTCCCTGCCATGCACTGGGAGCAGCAAGCCTATGTTCAGATCGACCAAGTCGGCCGCTACACGGCTGGCGCCGGTTGCGTAATCTACGAAGGCGGCGCCTGGCCGGAAAAGTGGAATCACAGCTACTTCACATCGGAGCCGACTCTCAATATCATTGGCCACTTCAACGTCTCCAAGAGCGGCGTTTCCTACAAAGCGACTAAGGAACGCGGCCGCGAACAAACCGAATTCATCCGCAGCGAGAATCTTTGGTTCCGTCCGATCGAGGTCATGACCGGTCCCGACGGGGCGATGTATATCGTCGACTTCTGCAATCAAGCCATCATCCACAACGACACGCGGGGTCCCACGCACGGACCGGCCAATGCCGCCGTTCGCCCCGATCGCGATCACTACTACGGCCGTATTTGGAAAGTACAGCACAAGGACGCGAAGGACGTCGGTCCCGCGTCATTGAATCCCAATGATATTGCATCGCTCAAGAAAGCGACCCAAAGCCCGAACGAGCAAATCCGGAGCACCGCCCAGCGCCTCCTCCGAGAGAACCACGGCCAGGATGCCGAGTTCATTGGCAGCGGCGCGGTCAAGGCCTTCGAAACGGCCAGCCAGTCCAAGCCCGCCGAAATCGTTGCCCTCGCCAAGGCCGCTGAAGACGACTGGACACGCTCCGCTTTGGTCGCCGCCGCTTCCAGCGATCCGGTGACCGTGCTGAAGGCGGCCCTCGAGACCACCCCCAGCGATTCGCTGCTCGCCTTCGCCTCGGCCCTCACGCCCGCCGCCCTCGTCGACAGCAAGGCGGCCGCCAACGCCGCCCAGCTGCTCGCCGCATGCGGCTCCGCGAGCGACAACGCTTCCGCGACCAAAGGCGTCATCCTCAGAGCCCTCGCAGAAAGCGTAGAGGAACCGCCCGCCTTAAATCGGGCTCTCAAAACCGTTTTGGCAAGCCTGCTCAAGGACGAGAACGTCAATACTCTCGTCCTGCCCATGGCAGTCGCGTGGGATTCTCAAGGCGATCTCTCCCAACAGACCACCGCATTGACGGCGAACCTGCTCGCCCGGTTGAAGCAATCGGGCATCGATGAAGGGGAATTGACGACCATCGCCCGCAGCTTGGTCAGTATCCGCAAAAGCAATCAGGCCATCCTACCCGCTCTCACAACCATCCTAGATGGATCCGGGAGCGACAGTCTCAAGGAAGGCGTTCTCAGTGCCGTCGGCGACGTCGTCGGCAAGGATATCGGCAGTGTGCTCATCGACTTCTTCATGAACCAAGAAGGAGGGCTGAAGCTCAAAGCGATCGACCAGATCATCAAGCGTCCCAACTGGGCCCAGGAGCTGATCAAGCGCATGGGCGACGGCGACATCAAACCGGTCGATCTCGGTCCCGGAAACTTGGCCCGCCTCCGCACTCATCCAGATCGCGGCACTGCGCGAGCCGCAACGAGACTCCTCGATTTGATCGCCCCTCAGATCGCTCAGAAAGACGAACTGATTGCAAAATTGCTTCCCGATGTGGACCAACCCGGCAACGCAGATAATGGCAAGCTGCTCTTCGGCGCCTGTGTTATTTGCCACGAGCTCGGAGGAGCCGGAGCTAAGGTCGGCCCCGCTCTCGATGGCATGGGCTCTCATGGAGCCGCGCAACTGCTCGGCCAAATAATCGATCCCAACCGCGAGGTCGAAGACAGCTTCTGGGCCCACAATATCACTACGAAGAACGGCGAGACGTTCGTAGGCGTCATCGCCACGGAAAACGACTCGCTGATCACACTCTCCACTCAGGCCGGCATGAAGGAGATTACCAAATCGGACATCGCCAAGCGCCAGAACACCAAGCGCAGTCTGATGCCGGAAGGCTTCGAGGCCCTGGGAGCCGAAGGCCTACGCGACATCATCGCCTACATCGACAGCGCCTCCAAGGCCCCCGAAGCAAAGCCGCAAGCGAATACGGCTCCGAAGCCAAAGCCCCAAATCAAGCACAAGCCAAAGTGGCCCCCTCCGATCCCCGCGACTCCCGTCAAGTGGGAAAAAGGCAAGACCTCCGTACTCATCATCAGCGGCGGTTCCTCCCATAAGTTCCACGAGTTCTTCGGCAAGTCCGACTCCAAGATGCTCGAAAATGCCGGTCTTACCGTACACTATTGCGAAGACAATGCCCAGGCGATCGAGCTCTTGCCCGAGGCCGACGTCGCCATCATTAGCGTCAATCGCACTGGATTCGACACCCCCGCCTATCGCAAGGCCCTCATGAAGCGCGTCAATTCCGGCAAGGGCGTTATCATGCTGCATCCAGGAACCTGGTACGGCTACAAGGATTGGCCCGAATTGAATATGCAGATCGTCGGCGGCGGCACGCGCGGCCACGACAAACTCGGTCCCATGGGCGTACGAGTGGTCGACCGCAAGCACCCCATCATGCGGGGCGTATCTCGGAATTTCGAACTCGTCGACGAACTCTACATGATGAATCGGGATGGCGCCCCCGAAAACGCCAATCCGATCAAAGTTCTCGCCGAATCGAGTGTCAGCGCCAAGTCCGGCGAACGCCACCCAGTCGTTTGGATCACCGAGCACCCCAAGGCCCGCATTGTCGGCGTCACCCTCGGTCACGACGAGCGCGCTCACGATCATCCTGACTATCGCAAGATCCTCGCCAACGCCGCCAAGTGGATAGCTGAGGGCAAGTAACGCTCTGTTGGTACCCGACGTCCCCGGCGCCCGCCTGACTCCAAACGCGAGCCGGGACATCTCGCGCCACCCAGTCAGTTCGAGCGCCCCCCCCTTTCACCATTGCTACGCCATCTCCGCGTTGCTTCGTCACCATTCACCATTACGCATTCCACATTCACCATTTTTCGGCTGCGCCCCCGATGAAAACCTTCCTCAGCCTCCTAACGCTCCTATCAGCGCTAGCGACCCCATCGCGAGCAAACGTGCAGCCGAACATCCTCTTTCTGATAGCCGACGATCTCGGGTGGGCTGATCTGTCCTTAGTGGGCAATCCGGATGTTCGCACGCCCGCCATCGATGAGCTCGCCGCCAAATCGGCCCGCTTCGACCGCGTTTACGTCGCCTCGCCTAGCTGCGCTCCATCTCGCGGGGCCATGCTCTCGGGACTCATGCCCTATCGCAATGGAGCCGAGCCCAATCACACCTACGTACGGGACGAGGTGCGACAACTCCCCAGCTACATGCAGGCGCTTGGGTACGAGGTAGCCGCCATTGGCAAAATCGCCCACGGCAAGGACCAACGCGTCGGTTTCGATTTCGACAATCGCGACATCTCCCTCGAGAAGATTCACATCGTCGACGAATACCTCGGCCAACGGAAAAGCGAAAAGCCTCTGCTGCTCATGGTAGGCATCAAAGACCCGCACGTTCCTTGGCCAGACAAGCCCTACGCTCACTACGATCCCGAGCGACTGCAAATCCCGCCCCAACTCGTGGATACGCCGGCCACCCGTCTCGAGCTCGCCCGCTATTACACCGACGTCGAACGCATGGACAAGCAAGTCGCGGCGACCTTGAGCGCAGTGGAGTCCCACCTGGGTCCCGATACCCTGATCCTGTTCACCAGCGACCACGGCGCTCAGCTCCCTTACGGAAAGTGGAACAACTACGAAACCGGCGTCAAGGTCCCCTTGCTCGTTTCCTGGCCTGGCATCACGCGAGCCCAGCGACGCTCCCAAGCATTAATTTCCTTCGTCGACCTGCTCCCGACGTTTATCGAAATAGCGGGCGGTACGCCCCCGGAAAGCGGATACGGCGAAGGACAAATCGACGGGCGCTCGCTCGTTGCCCTTTTCAAAGGAGCGACCGACCGTCACCGCGACTACGTCTTCAGCACGAATTCCTCCGCCGCCCACCACACCTATCCCCTTCGCTCCGTTTGCAGCGAACGCTATCGATACATTCGCAACGTCTTTCCCGAGCTAAACTTCACCGTGCAAACCGATCACAATCCCAAGGCCCAAAGCCACAACCTTTGGCAATCCTGGGTTGAACGATCAGCCACCGATCCCCAAGTCGCTCAGAAGGTTCGCAGCTACCATCAGCGTCCCGCTGAAGAGCTCTACGACCTCCAAGCCGACCCGCACGAGCAGCGTAATCTTGTGGAAGATCCGGAGCGCGTTCAGACGCTACGCAAACTGCGCGCTATCACCGACAATTGGATACGCCAAAGCGGTGACACGCTCCAGATGCACGGCAAGCCCATGGAAGTCCTTCTTCCCGTTAAGTAGGGTCGACGCGTGGCGACAGAAAGCCTACACCAACAACACGCTTTGCGGCAGATCGAGAACGAAGAGCTTGTCTGATAAATCGTCTAAGGCGCCCGTCGTCTCGGGCGAAAGCAGTTTCAGAAGATCGTCGATCACCGCTCCGGAACGCATGTAAGGCATGCCATTAAAGACAATATCCTTGTCGACGAGCCAGCCATAGATCTGGTGCTCCTCGCATTTCCAACGGGGCGTTCCCTTGACCATGCATTGGGCCAGCCAGGAGCGCGTGCGCTTCCCATTCTTCTCCAACATGCGATACATACGAGAATCGAAGTCTACGTGCTCCTCGAAGTAGTTCGCAATGAGTTTCTTGCTCTGCTCCGAGAGCGACTCCTGAACGCCTAGATAGCACTCGTAGCACATCGCATATTCGAAGAGCGCCTCCTTCTTCTGGTAGGCTTTCTCCACCAAGTAGTTCACTCCCTCCTCCATCAAGTCGCAAGCGCACATCGAACAACGCGAGAACGGCATTCCCGTCTCGAGCGACCAGAAGACTTTGGGTACAGGAGAAAAGTGACGATAGATCATGACTGCAGAAGATTCCAACCGATATGCGAGCGACGTTCCATTATTCCAATTGCGAAGCAGATCCCAGTTCTATCGATTCGCCTAACGTCAGGATGACAAAGCCCATTTCGTCAGCGCTCCTTGCAAAGCGCTGCCTTTCGACGAACCCAGCTCCTTGGCATACCTTCAACGCTCGAGCATTGAACGCCGCCACCGTCACTCGATACCCAGTGAACCCATGATCCTGGCGCCCAAATTGCAACCCAGCTTTCAATATCGATTCGCCCAGTCCTTTTCCAGTTAAGTCGGGCCGCAAGGCGCCTCCCGTATCTTGATGCGATTCGTCGTAGACTCCGCCATCGACTCGTCCATCGGCCCCGAACGAACGTACCCCGATGAACTCGTCTCCATCCAATACAGCGAAGGTTTTGCTTTCCGGATTTAACATTCCTTCGACCTCGATCGCGCGTTCCGTCGCGAGGACATTGTACACAGCATAGGGAGCCTCGTATCGGCAGTCGACGCACTCGATCGCCTGCTCTCGAGAAATCGGAACGAACCTTGGCCTCACCGCAGCGATCGTATGAACATCACCAAAGACTCGACATCCTCGTCCTTGAGAATTCCGGCATAGGACGGCATCCCGGCCTCGGCATCATCATAGCCTTCCGTTACTACGGCCGTCGGATCGAGAATGGAAGTCCTCAAGTATTCTTCGTCTACCCTAACCGATCCACCGCCCTTAAGCTTGCGTCGACTTTTGTATGCCTGGAACCAGGTGGGACCGCTTCGGCCTTCAGTGGCGCCATCAATCGAGTGACAACCCACGCAGCCCATCAAATTGTAAAGCTCCTGACCACGAGCGATCGATACGATTGCCTGGCCTTCTTCGACCTTGCGCGGCGCCGGCTCGCTAGCAAACAGCTTCCGGAAGTTCACATCGGCGAAACCTAGCTTCGAAAGACGTTCGTTTCGAATTTCGTTCACCGTGAAATACATGGGCTTCCAATCGCCGAAAAGATTGTACTGCACCTCCAACTGCATCGTCTCGCGCACGCCGTCGATGGCCAGGAACACGGATCGACGATCCTCCGACAGTAACACGCTGTGCACCAGCCAAGCGTCGACCCCCGGAGCGCCATCGGACTTGTATTGAGGCGATCCATACTCGGGCGTGCGGACGTACTCCCAACTGCTGGCTTGATAGTTTGCAGGATTCAGAGCTTTTTCAGGATCGACTGCGCGCTCGAAACTCAGTCTCACTCCATTGCGAGTCACCTCGGCTTCCACGGGAGACGTATCTCGATCTTCCAGCACGCGTAATCGACACAATCCTTCCAGTCGCTTTGCGATGGAGTCCCAGATTTGAAATCCCACGAAGTATGGCTGTCCATCCACTGGATTCATCGCCCCTTTGAGCAGTGGCGTTTCGAACGCTATTGGCAGCTGTGTGCCCGCCGTCTGGATCATTCGCTTCGTTAGCGGCTCGTAAATCCGAAAGAGGCTCGGCTTTTTGTATTCGATGTAGAGGATCGACCCTTCCAAGGGACCCATTCGCGGGTCGTTTGCCCAGATCATTTCGATGCCCGATTGGGCCACCCGATGCGGCATCCACAATGCGGGCGATTGGGTCTCTATCTCCCGTTCCGCCGCCCCTGGCTCGAAGCCCAAGAAGCTATCGGGGCGCACGATGTGGAACGGCGTCGAGGGCACCCAATGTCCCTGTTGGTCGCTAGCCGTTATCAAGTCCTTGGTCGGGTGACCCGAAATATAGCCGTTGCGCAGGCCATAAGCGAAGAAATCGACTTCTTTTCCGTCAGCGGAGACCGACAAAGCGCGGCCGCTGTGCGGCGATCGAGCCGTGTTTTGCTGTCCCCCTTTCGATATCACAAAACTGTCGTCGGGACGCAGAACAATGCTCAACGGAAAGTCGCGCGTGTCAGCGCTTTGAGCGAAGCGATTGCAGAACATCTTGTAGAAGTCCGTCTCCCCGTCGCCGTCGCGATCGACCAGCTGAGTCATACCCAAACGGCTGAATACGAAAATTTCCTCGCCTCTAATTCGCAGGGCCTGCCCTTCGTTAAAACCTGCCGCGATCCGGCGCCATTCGACCGTGTTATCATCGCTGGCCAGACCTTTGATCCGGTACACATCCCCATCGAAAGTCAGCAATACCGCTTCTCCGTCCGAGAAGAAGTCGATCGCCACGGGTCGAATCCGACGCTCCCAAGGATTTGGATACGGTATGATTGCCTCGTCGACCGCGTATATTCCTTGTGGCTCGCCCAGCTCGAATCCCGTCACCGCAGGTTCTGGCCAATGGGCCTGATTTTTCGGCTCTGCAGCCCAATCATCCCAGCTGCCCACGTTGCCTTCCTTCCAGGAAACTAATTGCGAATCGAGATCGTAGCTCAACTCCAATCCGCTAATCCCTTCGAATTCATAGGTCGCATAACGTTTCTCTCGCAATTCCAGCCCTTCCTCCCAAGCGGTATTCGCCTGATTGTCTACACCTAGATCCGCGGCCACTAACCCGACCTCGCCATCCACGCCGTGAAACCGAATCGAGCGCGTCACCACCAAGCGTCCATTCACGCGCTTCGCTTCAAAACGCTCCCTCACTTCGCCTCCGAATAGGGTGTAACGCAATTCCGCGCCATCCCCTAAATCCTCCATGCCTAGCCATTGCCCGACCGATTCGTCAAGCGGCCCGCGCCCGAACTCGTTTTCATCCACCCAAAGCGATCGCGTATCCTCGAAGCGATATGCGTTGGGACGCTGCCAGCCTGGATAGCGACCCGTGGCAAAGAGAACCTCACCCATCGGTCGCGGCAAATCCTTCTGACCGCCTCCCATTTTGCGCAAAGGAACTTCGTAGGAAAGCATGGCCAGGCCGCGTGGCGTCAGATAGCCGCCCTTCCAAATACCCGCCACCCTCAGCAGCTCCGTGTCGAAACAGACGAACACGTCCTCTGCCAAAGGCAACACGATCGCCCGCGGGATCAAATTGCCATTGGTCCCTTTGGGCGCTAATTCACGTAAATCCACCGTCGCTTCGACGAACGGAAAATTCGTATCCAGCAATTCCTTATAGAGTGGTTCACCGCCGCGTTCGACATACGGCGACATAGAAAAAGCGGCGGATCCAATACACAATGAACCCAAGGCATAGCTTAAAACTCTCCAAAAAATGCGATTCATCGATTTGCGGTATCCACTTGATTTATTCCTACAGGTTCCTTCTTGGACATTGCATCTCCCTCACCTGGGCCCCGGACGGTTGATCCGATCCGCATTATTCGACTCTCCCGGAGTCTCGCCGCGAAAAGCTTCATTCTCTACCACGCGGGTCCCACTTGTCCGACTGAACTCGTCAACCGAGATGTTGTCCGGAACGCTGTCGCCTGTTTGCTTTCGCCATTGCCCGAGCAGTTTGGCCAGACGCTTCTGCATTTTCGCATACTCCCGGTTTCCTGCCAGATTCGTTAGTTGGTGCGGGTCTTTTCCCACTTCGTAAAGCTCCACTCGGGGCCGCGGGGCCAGAAAGACATCCTTCTGGGCCGCCGTAAGTCGATTGGCATCGCGACGCGCCACCAAGTCTTCATGGGACGGCGAACGCACCGAATCCGCCGGTCCTTGCCAAGCGAGCGCCACTCGATCGTTCTCGATGTAGAGAAAGCCGTCCGCTCGAATACTGCGGGCCAGAGCTTCGTAGTCGTGCCAATTGTGTTCGGAGAAGGCGTAACGACGTACGGTAGCGCTTCTGTCCTTGAATAGCGGCGACAGGCTCACGCCTTGAAAGGTCGGCCCCACGTTGCCACCCGCCGCTTCAATAATGGTCGGCGCCAGATCGATCACGCTCGCCAAGCTCTCGGTCGAGCCCGTCGACTCGATCCCCTCGGGCCAATGAGCCAACAAGGCCGTCTTCATGCCCGAATCGTGCAAGCGCGTTTTCGCCCGCGGAAAAGGACGCCCATTGTCGGCCAGGACGAAGATCAGCGTATTGTCCAATTCTCCCTGCGCTTTCAATTCGGCGACGACCTGGCCAATGTAGAAATCGAAGCGCGTGATCTCGTCGTAGTAGAACGCTAGGTCCTGGCGCGTATCCGGCGAATCGACCAAAAACGGCGGCACGGTCACATCCGATGGGCGCGTTCGGGGACCGTACTCCGGCTTCCATTGGTCGTCCCAGGCTCGGTGGGCATCGCTAGACGCGAACCAAAAAAAGAAGGGCTTGTCCTTGGGACGATTCTGGGTGACCGAGACCCAATGGGCCTCCCCGCCCCGGCTGGCGCCTTTTACCGAGCTGCGACCGTTATCGATGTGATCGAACGGCTCCTGCTCTCGTGGATTGACGCGCTTCATGTGATATTTGCCCGACAACGCCGTGTAATAGCCTAGTTCCCGCAATTCCTCCGACAACCAGGGCAGATGATCCGAAATAGGCAGATGCAGCTCGGCCGCTTTGCCCGTGTTGTGCGGATAGCGGCCTACGATAATACTCGCTCGACTCGGACTGCAGGAGCTCGCCGTCAAATAGGCGTTGTCGAAGCGGATTCCCTCTGCGGCCAAGGCATCGATGTGGGGCGTACGAACGCCCTCATTGCCATAGCAGCCGTGGTCGTTCCAGCTGACATCGTCCGAGATGAACACAATCGCATTGGGAGCCTTGGCTACCGCCGCAATGCCTATTGCCAGCGCGATAGAAGAAACGAGGGGTCTGAAAACGAGCTTCATGGTTCGCACGCAAGATGAGAAACGAAGCTCAGGCAAACCTATAGCGCCCTTCCCTCATCCTGTAGCGGAACCGTAGCATCCTGACGACTCCTCCTGAAGAGTCCTTGAAACTGAGAATTAACTAGCGCTGGACACTCCGATTGCGCGCTTGCAGTATCCCAACCATGACACCCTCCACCCATCGCTCCTTCTCTCCGTCCCTCCATCTCCCTGCTCTCCTCGCTTGCCTCGCTCTGATCGCCGGATGCAGCAGTCCCTCCAACGACGCGGTCTCCCTCTTTGACGGCAAGAGCCTCGAGGGCTGGGAGATCCAGGAAACGGAAGCGCAATGGTGGCGCGTAAATGACGGAGCCATCGAGGGCGGATCCATGGACGTCAAAGTCCCCCACAACACCTTCGCCACGCTCCCTAAGAGCTACGCGAATTTCGAGCTGACGATGAAGGTGCGCCTCATCGATGGCGGTAGCGACGGATTCAAGAACTCCGGCATTCAAGTCCGGAGCCAACGCCTGCCCAACCACTACGAGATGATTGGCTATCAAGTTGACGCCGGCACTGGCTGGTGGGGCAAGCTCTACGACGAGTCCCGACGCCGCAAAGTGATTTCCGAGCCCGTCGACGCAGACGCAGTCAAGGCGGCGGTTCACGATTGGGACGAATGGAACGAATACCGCATCCTCTGCGAAGGCCCGCGCATTCGCAGTTGGATCAATGGCGTCCTCACTTTCGATTTCACCGAAGAAGATCCCAACATGCCGCTCGAAGGCCTCATCGGCATCCAAGCTCACGGAGGCGGCATCTTCGTCGTTCAGTTCAAGGACATCGCCCTTCGCGAATTGCCCGATACGCCAGGCATCAAAACCTGGGAAGGCGTCGAGCTCAAAGCCTGGCCAAAACCTCAGTAGCTCGCCCAGTCGCCCCAACGCGATTCACGGTCGCTTGAGGGACAAGCGATTCCCTCTCTACGGTTGAGATAAGATCAACACCCGGGGAACGCCTTGCCAAGGCGCCTCGAAGCGCAGCCATTTTTCGATCTCCACTTCCTCTTCATCGGAGTACTCGCCTGTAATCGTATTGAACCATCGAACTTTCATCGGCTTGCCGTAGTAATCCGCGAATGTCGTGGATAGGCGGGAATTCTCTTCAGGAAGGTAGATCAGAAAGTTGCCTGCGTCATCGCCCATGACGTATCCGCTCGAAGTCCGGCGCTCGGTTCTTCGATCGAAGGGCCGATACTTGCCGTAATCCACATCGCCGAATAGCTTAGCCATATTGCGGTACAGATCGTAACGGGGACGATCGTTCTTCGGCAGCTCCGATTGATCCCAAATAACTACGCTCCAGGAAGTGTCCTGCCAATAGTAGCACGAGTAGGCGCCGGCGAACGCGCAGCGATAGTTGCGATCCACGCACGCCACCGCATCGTCGTAGTCCCCATCGAACACGTGGTACGGTCCTTTCTCGTAGCCGCCGTGCTCGATATTGAAAATCGGCTTGTCCTCGAAGCGTTGATACGCGTCGAGCATCCGCTCGTAAATACTGGTAGTCCAATTCTGCGTCGACATGAAATCCACCGTTTCCGGATACTTCACGCAGTAGTTGAAGGCGTGCACCGTCAACAATCGTTCATGTCCGTCCAATTCGCGCAGCCGCTCCGTCCTGCGAACGATATATTCCATGTCGTTATGCCCATAGCCGGTCGCTTCCTTCGAGATATCCCACAAGACATTGGGAAAGCCCTGATAGCGAGCGACCACGTAATCGAAGTAACGATTGTCCTCGATCGAGTCCGCCTCCGGCCAATTTACGTTCTTATTCCAGACGTAGATCATGATGTGAGCGGTCAGATCCAGCTCGTTCATCATCGCGATGACCTTGTCGAAGTGATCGAAAAACGCTAGGTTCAGTCGCTTGTAATCGGGAGCGTCGTTATCGCCTCCATACGGCCACGTCTTCGGTCGGGCGAAATCGTACTTGGCCGGCAGCTTGGGGTCGCTGGGCCAATTGACGTCGTGCGCATAGACATTCATGACGATCTGATTGAAACCATTGGCCTTGATGTCCTCCAGCAAGGTCCGGGTACGATCCATGTGGCCAGTTTCCAAATCGAGCGCGAACAGCCAATCCGCCTCGAAGGCCAACATGAAGCAATCCTCGCCATTGGCGTAGCGAAAGCTCTGCGGTTTGTCCTCGGGAATGGTCAAGGGACCCAACGCGTCCGCTTTCGCCGAAACCCGAAGATCCCATTCCTCTCCGGTATCCCGCGACCGCGCTTGCCAATCGCCCGATGATGGCAAACTGACCCGAAACACGTATGCGCCATCCCCCG
>CBFHHM010000008.1:32018-192428 GCA_965655705.1 Candidatus Pelagisphaera sp. | reverse complement strand
AGCATAGTAGCCGGGGACCGTAAAGGACGATCCATCGGGTCCCGTTAGGTCGGCCAAAGGCAGGCGATCGAAGGGATTGTCGCCATTAGAAGGTAGCTCGACCTCTAACTCGGCCACCTCCCACTGATCGACCGGCATTGGGCTAGCGAAAACCCACGCGGAGATAACGACGAGCCAAAGGCCTAGCAAGGGCATCGCAAAGCGGCGCGAAAGGAAGAAAGAGGGTCTGTAATTCATAGGCAGCGATCCTTGAAGCAGCCTCCGAAGCTAGATTGTCGAGATCGAGAGTCAAGGGCCGCCCTATGGACTAATCGCGGGTTCGCCTAGAATAATTTATCTCACTCCCCCCGAAATGGCTCCCCATTTCAAGCAATCGAGGAAACCCGCCTCAAGTCGTTCCCCCAAAGGAACCCGTACAAGCTTTCTGGAGACACCCACCCACCTAAGGAAGGCTCATTATCGCAATCCAGCCATGGCAGCCCCGTTCGGCAGGCAACCCTGGCGATCCCCGCCCACGGTCTCCTATTCAAATGTTCTAGGGATTCTATAATTGCGCTCCGCCGAACCGCATCGATAGTCAAAGGAGCGCTTCAATGACCCCTGCCAATCTCCTCTTCATCATGTCGGATCAGCATGCCCGTCGCATTACGGGCTGTTACGGTAACGAGACTATTCGTACCCCGAACATCGACTCCATTGCCAAACGCGGCGCGCGGTTCGATGCCGCCTACACGCCCTGTCCCATTTGCGTACCCGCGAGAGCGTGTTTCGCAACCGGGCAATACACCCATCGCAATGGCTATTGGGACAATGCCCACCCCTACGAAGGCGCTGTGCAGGGCTGGGGTCACCGGCTCATCGAGCGAGGCCATCGAGTCGAGTCCATCGGCAAGCTCCACTACCGCGACGCCCAGGACTCCGACGGGTTCAGCGCCCACCACATCGCGCTCAACGTCGTCGACGGCAAGGGCGATCCCCAATCCAGCATTCGCGAGAACATTCCCGTCCGCTCCGGCAATCACGAATCGATGGCGGACGCGGGCCCAGGGGATTCCACTTACCTCCAGTACGACCGGAATATCGCCGACGCCGCTTGCCGCTGGCTGGAAGACGCGTCCCAGCGTTACGACGACAAGCCGTGGGTTCTTTTCGTTTCCTTCGCCTGCCCCCATCCACCCTACACCGCACCGCCCGCGTATTTCGACCATTACCTCGACCAAGACATCGACCCGCCCTACCGAGGCAAAAAAGCCGAATGGCCCGATCACCCTGCCTTAAACGAACTGCGGCGCGTGCTCGAAATCGATACGCCCTTTACCGATGACGAAACTCGGCGGATCGCCGCCGCCTACCACGGAACGGTCAACTCGATGGACGATCGCGTGGGCGAAACGCTCGCCGCGCTCGACCGATTCGGTTTCGCCGACAATACGCGCATCGTCTATACATCGGACCACGGCGAGAGTCTGGGGCAGCGCGGCTTGTACGGCAAATTCACCATGCTGGAAGATTCCGCTGCGATCCCACTCGTCATGGCCGGTCCGGACATTCCAACAGGTCGAGCCATCGAGACACCTGTGTCCCTAGTCGATTTCTACCCGACGATTCTCGAATGGGTCGGCGGCGACTGCGACCCATCCGATTCCCCAAGCGACGGTCAATCCATCAACCGCCTATTCGAAGCGGAAGCCACCAATCGCTCCGTCATCAGCGAATATCACGCCGTCGCGAGCGAAAATGCCTGGTACCTCATTCGAAAAGGCCCCTTCAAACTGATCTACTACGTCGAACATGGCATCGAGCTCTACCATGTCATCGACGATCCCGATGAATCCCGCGATCTCGCAAACGAGCCCGAATTCAAAAGCGTTCGGAATGCCCTCGAGGCGGAACTGCGCCAATGCCTCGATCCCGAAGCCATCGACCGCAAAGCGAAAGCGAGCCAAGCCGCCCTTATCGAATCCTTCGGAGGGCGCGAGGCGATCACCAGTCAAGGGACCTTCATCAATTCGCCCGCGCCGGGAGAGTCCACATCGTTCGTGACCGAAAAGCAATGACGCGAGCCAAACGGATTCGTCTCATTGGCTACTTGGGCATTTGCTCGATCGCAATCGCAGTCATCGATCGATTCGGAGTGGATGCCGAACCCCAGGAAACCTATCCCGGCAAAGCGATCACCATCATCGTTCCCTTCAAGCCAGGAGGCGGTAGCGACCGAATCGCTCGCGCCGTCAATCGCTTCACCGAAGCGGAGTTCGGACGCGAGTTCATCTTTCAGTACAAAACCGGCGGCGGCGGTCATTTGGGAGTCGGATTTCTCGCCCAGTCTCGAGCGGACGGATACACTATTGGCACTTACAATACGCCCGACCTCGCTCTGGGCCCGCTTACCGACGCCGGCCAGTACCGCCTCGACGATCTCCGCATCATCGGACAAATCGCTTTCGACCCAAACGTGTTCGCCGCCCAAACCAATAGTCGTTTCAACGACATGAAATCATTCCTCCAAGAAGCCAGGCGAACCCCCGGCAAGCTACGCCTCGGTATCGCCCAGCCCAAGGGGGGGACGCACTTGTCCACCTTGGCCATGCTCGACCAGGAATGCGTCGATGTCAGCGTCGTTCTCTTCGCAGGCGGCTCCGAGCTGGCTACTGCCGTGCTCGGGGGACAAGTGGATGCAGGCGTTTCCGGACTCGCGCCCTTTCTCGGCTCGATGGAGCGCGTTAAATTCCTCGCCACCTCGGGCAGCAGTCGGCATCCCAAACTTTCGAATACAAAAACAATGATCGAGCAGGGAATCGAGATGGACGCCGGAAACGGGCGCGTATTTCTCGCTCCCAAAGACATCGCTCCCGAGCGCCTAGCCCGACTTCAATCCGGATTCCATTCGATCTACGAGAATCCAACCTTCGTCGAAGCCATGCAATCGATCGGGAATGCTCCGACCTGGAAAGACGGCGCCCAAGTCGAAGCGGACCTCGCCGCCTTCAGCGATCAAGCCGGCGCAATGATCGAAAAATACGACTTGTGAACAATGATTATCAACCACGGAGCGCATAGAGTTGGGGAGTCGCTGAATTTCCCTTGCAAGGCCTTCGCTTGCGAAGCGCGGCATACGAATCGCTTCGGCGAACGCGCCCGCATCGACGACGCGCCGCAGACCTACGTTTGCCGCCGCCTTGCGTCCCTGTACGACCTAGTTGCCCTCCACCCCCAATGACCGCCCTCTTTGCAGGCTTTGCCGATATCTTCAATTTCCAGACGATCCTCGTGATGAGCCTGGCGATCGCTGGCGGCATCGTGGTCGGCACCCTGCCGGGTCTATCCTCCGTCATGGCCATATCGCTGATGCTTCCCGTGGCCTATGGATTCGGACCCGTCGTGGGCCTCAGCATGCTGGGAGCCATCTACACCGCCGCTCTTTACGGAGGGGCCAATTCGGCTATTCTGCTCAATACTCCCGGAACGCCCTCGTCTCTTCCGACCGCCTTCGATGGCTTTCCCCTGACTCGCAAAGGACTCGCCGACAGAGCCCTCTACGGCGCCCTCTTCGCTTCTGTTGCCGGGGGCCTCTTCGGCACCTTGGTACTCATCTTCGCCTTCGAACCGCTCGCGAATCTCTCGCTGAAATTCGGACCGCCCGAGTTCTTCGCCCTCGCTTGCCTGGGACTCTGCGCCGTGGCGGCTATCTCCGAAGGCCAAGCCCTACGCGGTCTGCTCAGCGCCTGCCTGGGGCTTATGCTCGCCCTCGTTGGCCAAGACCCCGTTTCAGGAGCCGCTCGCTACACCTTCGGCATCTATCCCCTCGTTTCGGGCATCGAGATCATTCCCGCCTTGCTCGGACTGTTCTCCTTGTCGCAAGCCCTGCGAATTCTGGAAATGAGGGGCAGCCATATCGCTCCCTATCGCAGCGAATCCGGGGCGATCGCATTCGCATCCCGGAAACTGAGACGGGCTTGGTCGACCCTTCTGCGTAGCTCGATTGTCGGCAGCGTCGTCGGCATTCTCCCCGGGGCCGGAGGAGCCATCGCCTCGATCATCGCTTACAACGAAGCGCGACGCGTCTCCCAGTCGCCCCAGGATTTCGGCAAGGGAGCGATCGAAGGCATCTTCGCCTCCGAATCGGCAAACAATGCGCAAGTGTCCAGCAGCTTGGTGCCGATGATGGGGCTGGGGATTCCAGGAAACGTCAACGCCGCAGTCATCATGGGAGCGCTCATGTCCTTCGGCATCCAGCCGGGCATGGGATTGCTGACCAACAGCGGCGATATCGCCTACGCCTTCATGGCATCCTTGATCATGGCGAACCTGCTACTCCTCGCGATCGGCCTGTACATGATCAAGCTGACCGCTCGAGTCTTGCTCATTCCCAACGCCTACCTCGGTCCTTGCGTCATCGCCTTATGCATCGTCGGGGCCTACGCCGCCTCCTACGACATCTACGGCGTCTGGGTCATGTTCGGAGTCGGTTTGCTGGGATACATCATGCTTCGCCTCTCCATACCCATTGGCCCGATGGCCCTGGGTCTGGTTCTCGGTCCCATAGCCGAGAAGGGCTTAGGCCAAAGCTTGCAAATGGCTCAAAGCGAATCCTCGCTCTTGAGTTTTCTGAGCAGTCGACCGATCGCCCTGCTTCTTTTCGGTCTCTGTCTATTCACGCTTTGCGCCGCGATCTATGTGGAGCGCAAGACCCGCCAAGCGGAAGCCTTCGCTCGCCAAGCCTCGGAGGAAGCTATCCAATGACACGAACAACGGGACTTCTGCGCGTTTCCTGGATCGATGCCTTTCTCGCGGCATTGGCAGCGATCGCCTGCGTCTTTTGGGCGCAAGGCCAGTCCTTTTCCTTCCCCTACAACGCCTATCCTATGCTAGTAGCAGGCGCCGTAGTCGCGCTTTCAATACTTTGTCTCGTACAAGCGCGTTTCAAATCGCTCAGCCCAAAGAGCAAGACCGACCGATTTTCCATTCGAAAGCTCGCTCTTATCGTCGGTATAGGGCTTTATATCGTTTGCATACCCCATGTCGGATACTTCGTTTCCACTTACGCCTATCTGGTCGCCATGCTCCAATTGGAACGCTTTGGCAAAAGCGACGAATTCCTGGAGACCAAGCCCCTCGCCATGGACTCCGTCGTCGCCCTCGGAGTGACCAGCGCCATCGCCTTCGTCTTTAAATACTCCCTCGATCTCATTTTTCCACACGCCTGGCTTTTCTAGACTCCTCGCAGGCGCCCAGACAGGATTGGTTGTCCCCAACCAAACGCCACAGCTCAATTCTGGATCGCTTGGGGACAAGCGATCCGACTGTCTTCCCAAATCGCATCCCAACAATTCCGCTTGCAATACCACCCGAGGGAAACGATCAATTTGCGAAGCGACCCACTCGGCTGCGCCAAGAAAACGCGCTTCGCGAATACTATCTTGATCGACTTCCACCGCTCAAGGTGGATCGTCTCCAATCGTTAGTCCTCTCCCCTTGAATACATCTACTTCCTCAAGCAAGATCCGGCCAGCGCCTACCAGCGCCAAAGGCATCGCCAAGGCCCTCGGCCCCGGCCTCATCGTCGCCGGCGCCGTCGTCGGATCCGGCGAACTGATTGCCACCACTGCTACGGGAGCCGAGTCCGGCTTCTGGCTAATGTGGCTAATCATCATCGGCTGCCTCATCAAAGTCTTCGTACAGGTCGAGCTCGGCCGCTACGTCATCCTCACCGGGAAGACGACCTTGCAGGGAATCGACACCTTGCCCGGTTGGAAACCGCACGGCATCCATTGGATCGCCTGGTTCTGGCTGTGCATGTTCGCCACCAGCACGGCCCAGATGGGTGGCATCGTCGGCGGCGTCGGACAAGCCATGTCAATCGCCGCGCCGATCACCGAAGAAGGCCGCGCCTTCAACGATGCGACTGGACTGGCCATCAAGCAGCAGCTCGCCGAGGTCGACTTGCTCGATACGGAAATGGACGCCCCTCCCAAGGAGCCGGCAGTCGTTCCCTCCAGTCCTGGAATCGATCCCTACGTGTGGGCCTTCGCCATCTCGCTCGCCACTTCCCTTTTCCTCTACTACGGTCGATACGGGACGATCGAGACGCTAGTCACGGTCCTCGTATCGGGATTCACAGTCGTCACCTTCGTCAATCTGATACTCCTGCAGATGAATCCCATATGGGCGGTCACTTGGGCCGACTTGAAGCAAGGATTGAGCTTTCAGCTGCCACCGAAAACCGAAGGACTCAATCCGATTATTACCGCCTTGGCCACTTTCGGCCTGATCGGCGTCGCTGCCGGCGAACTCGTTTTCTACCCCTACTGGTGTTTGGAAAAGGGATACGCATCCTTTATTGGTCCACGCGAGGATACTAAAGAATGGAGCGACCGGGCTCGCGGCTGGCTCCGCGTCCTTCGTTGGGACGCCTGGTGCTCCATGGTCGTCTACACTTCTTCGACCGTCATTTTCTATTTGCTCGGGGCCAGCGTTCTCGGAAAAGCGAATTTGCACCCGGAGGGCATGGACATGATCCGCACCCTCGCCGCAATGTTCGAACCCGTATTCAACGAAACCGCGGTCGGCTTGTTCCTCGCGGCGGCCGTCGTGGTCCTCTACTCCACCTTTTTCGTGGTCAATGCCAGCAAAGCCCGCGTCTTCGCCGACGCCCTCGTTATCTTCGGATGGAGACGATCGTCGCCAGAGTCGAATCGCAAGTGGGTCAAAATGCTCTGCTTGGTCTTTCCCCTTGTGAGCTTCGTCATCTTCTGGCTGATACCAAAGCCCAAGCAACTGGTCCTGATCGCCGGTATGATGCAGAGTTTTCTACTGCCCATGCTCGCGTTCGCGGCGATCTATTTTCGCTACAAGCATGCCATTCCTGAGCTTAAGCCTAGCAAAATCTGGGACCTGTTCCTCTGGGTTTCCGGACTAGGCATGTTGATTGCCGGCCTCTGGCTGGCCTATTCGAAGCTAGCCCCTCTTTTTTAGGACCAGGAACAATCCCTTCTCAACTGAGATTGCATTGAGTCGCTTAATTCCTATGCTCGCCGGGATGTTCTCGATTCTTCGCTCTGTTTTCCTCGCGCTCCTAGCGATTGCCTCTCTCGCTCCCCTTCGCTCGGAGCAATACGTCTCGCCCGACAACGGCGGAATTACTCTACCCCCAGGCTTTCAGGCCCTCGTCGTCGCCGACAATATCGGCGAGGCCCGGCAAATCGCCGTTCGCGACAATGGGGATATCTACGCTGCCCTGATGAATCCGATCGATCTCGGATACGTGGTGGCCATGCGGGACATCGACGGGGATGGGGTTATGGACGTCGTCAAATATTTCGGCGAGCTGGATAGCCAATGCAAGTCGCTGCGCCTCTACAATGGCTACCTATACGTCGGCTCCACCACTCAGATCGTACGCTTCCCCTTAGCGGATGGCCAGCTTCTGCCCACGGGTCCCTACGAGACCATCGTTAGCGGGTTCCCCACACCCAAGAACCACCGCAGCAAGAATATCACCTTCGACCACAACGGGAATCTATACGTTTCCGCGGGATCCCCCGGCAACGTTTGCCAAGAGCAAGATCGAGTGAAGGGTTCCCCGGTCAAGAATCCCTGCGACGAACTCGAGCGCTACGCGGGCGTTTGGATGTTCGACGCGGATACCCCGGGCCAATCGCAACTGGAAGACGGCTTTCACTTCGCCACCGGCATTCGAAACAATGTCGCCTTCCAATGGGACCCCGAGAAGAAACAGCTTTATGGCGTGAACAATGGACGGGATATGCTCCTACAGCACTGGGAGAACCTCTATACCGAAAAGGAAAGCGCCGAAATGCCCGCCGAGGAATTTCAACTCATCAAGCAAGGATCCGATTTCGGCTGGCCCTACACCTACTTCGATCACGAGCAAGGAACGCGCGTGCTCAATCCCGAATACGGAGGCGACAAGCGCAAGCGGCCGGCCGCAGGCAAATACGACGACCCCATCCTCTCCTTCCCGGGTCATTGGGCGCCCGTCGGATTGGAATTCTACCATGGAACCCAGTTTCCCGAAGAATATCGCGGCGGGGCCTTCGTCGCCTTTCACGGATCCTGGAACCGAGCCCCCTTGCCGCAGCAAGGCTACAATGTCGCCTTCGTTCCCTTCGACGGCGCCCTACCATCCGGCGGCTACGAAATTTTCGCCGACGACTTCAAGGGAATGGAAATTTTGAATACGCCGAACCAAGCCGCCTACCGGCCGACCGGCATGGCCACCGGACCCGATGGCAGCCTTTATGTCGCCGAAGATCAAGTGGGGCGCATTTGGAAAATCATCTACACTGGAGGCAAGGGCAAGCCCCTCGAAAAGCGGGCTCCCGTAGTCATAGAGGAAACCGAATCCCCCAGTTCGAAATCGATTCCCATCGCGGAGCTCGACCCTAAAGCTCACACCCTCTACAACCAATACTGCATGGCCTGCCACCAGATCGACGGAAGCGGCGTCCCCAATATGCAACCGTCCCTGCTCGAATCCACGCGTTTGGACGGGCAATCCGACGAATATGTCGCGCGATTGCTACTACAAGGCAGTCTCTGGATCGAGAATTCGGAATACACCAACCCCATGTCGAATTTCTCATTCCTATCCGATAGCGAGATCGCCCTCATCCTAAGCTACTCGAAGGCCCGTTTCGGCGGCGTACGCGACGAGGTCAGCCCAATGGAAATCGCCGCCCTGAGACAGAAACTCGCCCCATAACCCCTTCCCCTTCCTCTGCTCCCTAAGTATTCTTCAGCCTTAAGGCTTACCTCTTATACCTTAATAAAACCCTTAGTTACGCGAACGTAACGAAATTTTCTTAAGGCGAATATTGATCTTTCGAGTAAAAGTGGTATAGGATCCGCTTACAGGAACTTGTCTTGAGGCTTCCTCGGGAGTCTTTGCGAGATCCAATAAGATATAAAATAGAAAACGAAATCATGAAAAAAGCCACTAAGAAAGCCGCCAAGAAGGCTGTTGCCAAAAAGTCGGCCAAAAAAGTAGCTAAAAAGGCAGTCGTCAAAAAAGCAGCGAAGAAGGTTGCGGTTAAAAAAACCGTCGCCAAGAAAGCGCCTGCCAAGAAGGCTGTCAAAAAAGCGGTAGCGAAAAAGGCCGCGGTCAAGAAGACCGTAGCCAAGAAAGCTCCCGCGAAGAAGGCGACTGCGAAATCCGTTTCGCAAACCGTAGTCGCAGCCAACATCGATGTCGGGTTCGGCAGCACGCTCTATCTCCGCGGTGACGCTCCAGGACTTTCCTGGAAAAAAGGCGTTCCCATGGATTGCAAGAGCGCCAACCTGTGGAGCATCGCCATGACCGGCGTTAAGGATACCTTCGAATACAAGGTATTGATTAACGACATACAATGGGCCGTTGGCGGCAACAACCTCGCCAAGCCAGGAGCTACGAATTCCACGAATCCTAGCTTCTAGCCCTCTTCAGAGCTTATAACGAAAGAGTCCGCTGCCTCCGAGCAGCGGGCTCTTTTTTTGAGAGGAACGGTATGCCGTCGCGGAAGCGCCGCGAAAGAAAAGCCCGAGCTGATCCCCCACTAGATCGAAACCTCGCCTTTGCTTCTGGGGTGATATTCCTCGTGAGCCGTCTTGAGACGCTCCGATTCGACGGTCGTATATATCTGGGTCGTGGAAATATCCGCATGCCCGAGCAACTCCTGAATGACCCTTAGATCCGCTCCGCCCGTCAGTAGATGCGTGGCGAAGGAGTGACGCAATCCGTGCGGCTTGACCGGCTTTTCGATCTTGGCCTTCTCCGCGTAGCGCTTGACCAATACCCAGACGGTTTTACGGGATATCGGCGTCCCTCGATTACTCAGAAAGCAAGCGCTGCCCGTCTTGGGCTTCACGAGATAGGGACGGCCTTGCTCCAAGTATCCCGACAAGGCGATGACCGCTTGAAAGCCCATTGGCACCACTCGCTCCTTAGAGCCTTTTCCGTAAACCTTGATCGCTCCATTGGCGATATCGATCTGCTGCAGCAAGGCCCCGCACAACTCGCTCACCCGCAAGCCCGATGAATATAGAAGCTCCAAAATAGCGCGATCGCGCAGACCGAGCGGCGTCGTCAAATCCGGCGTATCGAGCAAGGCCTCCATCTCCCCGATTGTCAGCGCATCGGGCGCCTTGCGTCGCAACTTAGGCCCAGCGACCAATTCCATGAACGATCGATCGACTCGTTCCTCCTTAAGCAGGAAACTGCAAAGCATTCTCAAGGAGCTCAACTTGCGGCAGAGGCTGGCATTGGAATAGTCGCCCTCGCTAAGCGTATAGATCCAATCCGATGCGTCCGAGCCCTCCACCTGCGTCCATTCCACGCGTTTTTTGGATTCCCGGGCAAAAGCGGCGAATTGCTCGAGATCCCGCTGATAGCCCTGTATCGTATTCGAAGACAGGCCTTTCTCCAAAGCCGCAAAGGCTAGAAATGCATCAATGCCTTCCAATAAACGATCGCTCACGAGGGCGAATCCTCTCGGATCAATAGTCGAGCCGCAAGGCTCATTGCATTCCAAAAACCCAAATCCCTAGCGCCGGCGTCGCGGGCCGAAGGAGCGAATAGGACTATTTCTGGGGCGCGCGTTATTCTTCAAGCGATACGTGATGCGCGCCTTGTCCAGGTCGTAGGGGCTCATTTCCATCTTCACCATGTCACCCGTAGTGATCTTGATGAAGTGCTTCCGAAGCTTGCCAGAAATGTGCGCTAAAACAGTGTGTCCATTTTCGAGTTCCACTCGGAACATCGTCCCAGGGAGAACTGCCACTATTTTGCCTTCTACTTGGATGCCATCGTCAGCCATATAATTCGTTTAATCAACCAGATCGAGCTGGCTCTTGAAATGAAAGAGCAACGTGTGTTTCATATCCCCGCTAATAGTCAAGAGTATTCAAAAAACGCCCAGGTCGCGAAAAAGTATGAAATCCGCTCGAAAATCGGCTCCCGAGTGCCCTTTCCCTAAACGCCATCCCTCCCAGTTGATACGGGACGACGCATTCTTCATGGTACTCGCCTACAACGAAGCGATCGAAGGCTGGAAACGCAACGAGGTTCCAATAGGGGCTGTAATTGCCCATGACGGACAAGTAGTCGGCAAAGGCCACAATCAAGTCGAGTCCTCGAACGACCCCACCGCCCACGCGGAAATGATCGCCATCACCCAGGCCGCCAACGCCATTGACGACTGGCGATTGAACCAGGCGACGCTCTACGTCACCAAAGAGCCCTGCCCCATGTGTTCGGGCGCCACTATCATGTCTCGCCTTGGGCGAGTCGTATTCGCCGTACCCGACCCGAAAATGGGCGGCCTAGGAGGCGCCTTCAACGTCAACGAGTATCCAGGAATGAACCACACTACCGTTATCGAGACGGGAGTGCTGCAAGAGGATTGTCTAGAGCTCGTCCAAACCTTCTTTCGTCTCAAACGCGACGGAACCTAAGGGCGCCGCAACGCCTCATATCATGCGACCGGAAATGCAATTCGAACGGTCGTTCCTCGATCGACCCCTTCTTCGCTCGACTCGATGCCGATCGCTCCCCGGTTCTTCTCCACATACCGCTTGACGAGCGGCATTCCAAATCCAGTGCCTTCTTCCGCATCGGTCCCATGGCGAGAGACCTTGGCGTCTTCATCGAAGACTTTGGCGAGGATCTCAGGCGGCATTCCAATTCACGAATCCTTGACTTCGATCGCGCAAATGGTCTTTCCATCGCGTTCGCCTAGGCGCGATTTCAAGACGACGCGCTCATTCATAAGCTGGGACAAACAGTATTCGGTATTAAATCACACCGCGAGCGTGCCATACCGATTTTCCAATCGCCCGACAGCCCGACAAGCTTCGCTTGACAGCTACCCACGCCTTCCAACCCATTTTCCGAGGCGCCGCCCCGTGAGCGCGCTTCGGTAGTCAGTCAACTCAACTGAAATACCCGACGTCTTTCGGCACTGGACCTTCCGAAATTCAGCGAGACCCAAGCCTAACAATTTCGCTTCCCAATCGCTCGCCCAATCGCTTCGAACCCATCGAAGAGCGCTTTTGCGGTTCTAGCCCTCTTCCTTATCGCTGCCCCAGTCCTTTGCTGGCAACCAGACGCCTGTCCAAAGCAACCGAGCTCCCAACGTCGCCAATCCGTACGTTTTTGCATTGATTTTCCCCAATCGTGTCCTACGTTGCCGCCCACTGACAGCCTCGTGGTGTAATGGTAGCACTAAGGATTCTGGTTCCTTAAGTCGGGGTTCGAATCCCTGCGAGGCTGCCAAGACGAGGAGGGATCAGAACCTCGAAGGGGTTCGACGAAAGGAGCGACAGCGACTGGAGATGGGACCCGCGAATGCAGGGGGACGCAGTCCCGAGCCCAGCGAGCCAATCCCTGCGAGGCTGCTAACGTAGGGCAATTCCACCGAACGAAAAGAGCCATTCATTTCCCATAAACCAACTGCTTAAAACTAGCTGGTAATTGCGCTTCGCGCTTAAATTCGATTACTAGTTGATATTCAACATTACTAATCGCGACAAGGCCTTTCATCTTGCGAGGCGATACATCAGGCTTTGGATAAGTTATCCAATAACGAATGAATACATAAGCCCTTAAGCTTGTAGGATAAAGCTTTTAGCGCACTCTAAGGTCTCCTTAAAATTCATCGACACGTCAAAATATTGCATCCCATACTTCGCGCAAGACTTTTCAATTCGCTGGCTGTAAGCTATCATGTTACCAATATGGGTTTTAACATATTGTTTCGACTCATTGATAAGCCAGTCTTTTTCTTGATCGCTATGAGCGTACGTTTCGGTGAGCTTTTCGCTCGCGTCGATATACGCATAGCCCAGGAAGCAGATTTTTATATGGGTCGCATTCTCCTTTAGGTAGTTATATATAAGCTCAGGCAGTACCGCTTCCCCTTCAATCACATAATCCGTTCCTGACCAAATCATATTGTCGAGCATCGCCTTCAAAAAAGGCCAGAGCTTCTCCGCAATTTCATTGGGCCATAGTTTATCGTGAATGCCATATTCGGGTACCCCATTGGTGAAACCCATTACCAGCCAGTCCAATGATAAATACGGAATTCGCTCCTCTTGCATAATGGATTGCGCGAGTAGCGACTTGCCTGATCGAGAGGTGCCACTAATGATGTAGATCATTCTTTTTTTGACGTTTAGCGTAGCTGATATTTATCCCAACTGTCATCTTTGGCTCGTTCAAAAACATCAATCTTAAAACTAAGCTAACGATTGTTTATTAATTGAATTTCCTATCGACAATTCCCACTGCAAAGCAGTCTGTTTCAACGACCGCTTGCATGCGCAGTCGCTATCCCTACTCTAATTGAGAATGCCAGAACCCGAAAAAAAAATCTATTGGCACCGCGAGTTTCCACCGCTTCACGATCGGATCGAGGGAAAACACTGGATCACCGCTCAAAGCGATTCGGTTGCCTACTCCCTAACTCATGACAGTGAAATGTGGGGCAAATGTTTCCCCAGTCTCGAACGCAATCTGGAGGCGCGCCTAGTCCAAGAGATCGAACGACAAGGGGGACATTGCGCTCATATTCTTGACGAACGCATTCGAAGAAAAATCAACCATGCGGATGAAACGTGCTGGCTCGAGGGGGAATACTGTTACGCGCTCTACCTCGAGGCGAACGATGATTGTCCCACCAAAGATTCGAGCAATGATCCGTGAACGCTTTTCCATAATGGGATCGAACCCAAATACGTTCGCTTCCAACGCTAAACCTCGAATTATTAGCGAGCGTACCAGAATACCTCAAATCGAGCCAATTGCATTTCCGATCGACCTTTCTCAAGCGAATAGTTCGCCAAATTGATCGCCCGGGAGAGGCCGCATTTTAAGTCGAACAGTTAGCAGGCGCGGCAATGCAAAATCCTCCGCGTAGCTGGGATTGTCTACGTTTCCGAGCGAATCGAGAAGCCGCGGGCCACTCTTCCGCATCCGCTCCCCACTTGGTCGACCCAACTCTCCCAAACGCCGGATGCAGCGCGACCACCCGAAAACCCCTCGCCCGCATCCGGCCTTATGGCTCTACCGCAACTCGAGAGGGGGAAAACCTTTTCTCTATTTATTGTTGCATTAAATTGCACCTTAACAAAGCTCTGCTTTCCGAATGACACCGTCTTACTTTTTGCCTACCATTATGACCCTCGGTTTACTTTCGTTCTCGCCCGTTGGCGGTTCCGCTCCCGCCAGCGACCCTCATGGCCTCGCCCAAGCTCCCGACGCCCTTCTCTCGGGCGTTCAACGCGCCATCGCCTATTCAGGCTTTCGCCACGGACAGCATCCCGCCCGAGATGATAAAGAGGCCAGCATGCCCTCTGACGCCGAGATCCTCGAGGACCTTCAAATCCTCGCCTACCGAGAGCGCTTCGGCCTGATACGCCTCTATGACAGCAAGGAGAATTCCGCCGACGTCCTCCGCATCATCCAGGAGCACGAGATCCCCATCAAGGTCATGCTCGGAATCTGGCTGGATGGCGAACTGAGCAACCACGAGGGCTGCGCCTGGGTCACCGAGCCCGTTCCCGAACACATCCTGGCTGAAAAAGCCGCTTCCAACCGGGTAGAGGTCGAGAGCGGCATCCGTCTCGCCAATCAATACCCCGATATCGTCGCCGCCGTAAACGTGGGCAACGAATCCCTCGTCACCTGGAACGACCACCTCGTCTCCCTCGAATCGATGATTTCCTATCTCAAGCAAGTGAAGGACGCTATCGCTCAACCGGTCACCACCGCCGACAATTTCAAGGTCTTCTCCCAATACGGTCGCGCTCTCGCCGACCACATCGATTTCCTCGCCGTCCATACCTATCCCATATGGGAATACAAAACCATCGAGCAGACCCTTCCCTACTCCATCGAGAATTTGAAGGAAATCCGCGCCGTCCTGCCCGACATCCCGATGGTCATCGCAGAGGCGGGCTGGCCCTCCACCGCATCGGAATTTCCCGAACAGGCTAGCGTCGACAATATGGCCCGCCACTTCCAGGAACTCATGTCCTTCGGAAAAGCCAACAACATCACCGTTTTCTGGTTCGAGGCCTTCGACGAGGACTGGAAGGGCGCTCCCGACAATCCTCTCGGAGCCGAAAAGCACTGGGGACTCTACTACATCGATCGCAGCCCCAAATCTCCTGAACTCACCGATTTCTAAGCCACCCAATTACCATGTCTTACCGCCAAGAACAATTCATGAGCCTCGCCGGCTCACGTCCCAGTCCCTCCGACCTGAGCTCGCATTTCCACGCCGCTCTCCGATCGGGAATGCATGGCCTCTGCTTCAGCCCCTACGGCCCCGAGCAAAAGCCCGGCAAACCCATCGGCCCAGAGCAGATAAGGGAACGCCTCGAAATCATACGGCCCTACACCCAATGGATTCGCAGCTTCTCTTGCACCGAAGGCAACGAGCTCATCCCTCAAGTGGCGAAGGAAATGGGCTTCCAAACCCTCGTCGGCGCCTGGCTCGGCAAGGACCCGGACAAAAATCGTGAGGAGATCGAGAACCTCATCCAAATCGCCAAGCAAGGGCAGGCCGATATCGTCGCCGTCGGCAACGAGGTGCTCTACCGCCAAGACTTCTCGGAGGCCGACCTCATCGACTACATCCAGCAAGTCAAAACAGCCCTCCCCCAGGCTTCCGTCGGCTACGTCGACGCCTACTACGAATTCGAGAACCGCCCCGCCGTCACCGACGCCTGCGACCTCGTTCTCGCCAATTGCTATCCCTATTGGGAAGGCTGCCACATCGACTATTCACTCCTTTACATGAAGGAAATGTATCGACGCGCCCAAAAGGCCGCCAACGGGAAAAGAGTCATCATTACCGAATCCGGATGGCCTTCGGCAGGAACACCCTTCGGCAGCGCAGAGCCCTCTGTAGAGAACGCCATGCGCTACTTCATAACTGCTCAAGAATGGGCCCGACAAGATCAGATCGAACTCTTCTACTTCTCCTCCTTTGACGAAGCATGGAAAATCGATACGGAAGGAGATGTCGGCGCCTACTGGGGAATTTGGGACACGCACGGCAATCGGAAATTCTAAATCCCTCGAGCCTTTTTACCCCTCTCTTGACCCACTCTCCCGGCCCCGCTAAAGAGACACCTATACGACCGCCCCCCTTCAGGACTGCGTCTCCCCCCGCCAGAAACTCCCTTAAACGCATTTCCTGATTCACACACAGCAACCGATCGCCCCAAACCTGGCAAAAATCTAAATAAGATTCCTATGTCTTCGCAATCTCACTACGATACCCCACCCGCCGATCGCATCAGTCTCGGCCAAAAATTCGCCTATGCCGTCGGCATGCTCATGAACAACTTGCAGGCGGCGGCGCTGCCTGCGATGGTCGTTATTCTGAACCTTGGCTTGGGGATGGACCCCATTCTCGTCGGATTCATTGGATTCATCCCAAGACTGTTCGATGCGATTTCCGACCCCATCATGGGTTACATATCGGACAATACGACTTCTCGCTGGGGACGACGCAGACCCTACATGATGATCGGAGCCATCCTCGCCGGCCTCGTATTCGCCGCAATGTGGCAGCTGCCCCCCGGGCACTCCGAAATGTTCTACTTCTGGGTCTTTCTCGGAGCCTCCGTCATTTACTTTATCATCTACACCGTCTACTCGACCCCCTTCGTGGCCTTCGGCTTCGAAATGACGCCCGACTACCACGAGCGCACCCGCCTCCAAGCCTTCGCCAATACCGCCGGTCAACTCGCCTGGCTCGGCGTGCCTTGGTTCTATGCCTTGATGTCCAGCAGCTTGTTCGACGACACGGTGCACGGCGCGCGCGTCCTCGCGCTCTGGGTGGGCGGCGCCATCGCCCTCCTCGGAATCATTCCAGCGATTTTCTGCAGAGAAAAGCTGGCGGCAGTGGCGGCTAAAGAAAACCAGCTGCAAGGGGGCGAAGCCCTCGGCATAAAGAGCGTCACGGGCCACGCCAAGGGCTTCTTCAGCGGCCTGGTCTCCACTTTCAAATGCTCCCCCTTCGTCAAGCTCTGCGCCGCCACCTTCCTCGTCTTTAACGGCTTCCAACTGGGAATGTCTTTTTCTTTGTACGTACTGATCTACTACGTATTCAACGGGTCCGATTCACAAGCCGGCGTACTAATGGGCCAGTTCGGCTCGCTAACCGCTCTCTCGACAGTCGTCGTTATCCCGCTCACCGCATGGATTTCGACCAAGGTAGGTAAACGCCAAACCTTTCTCATTACAATCTCGTTGTCGCTGGTTGGATACGTCATGAAGTGGTTCGGCTATAACCCTGAGCATCCTCAATGGCTGCTCTTGTCTTGCCCATTCGTTGCCTTCGGAACCGGTTCGCTCTTCACGCTAATGGGCTCCATGGTGGCCGATGTGTGCGACTACGATGAGCTTGAATCCCATCAACGGCGCGAAGGGGTCTTCGCCGCCATCTACTGGTGGATGGTCAAAGTCGGCATTGCCCTCGCAGGTCTACTAACCGGCGTTATGCTCAATCTCTCAGGTTTCGACGTGGCCCTCGAAACCGCCCAAACAGAGCGAACTCTCTTTCTTCTTCGCGTATTCGATGTAGGAATACCTTTGGTCACCTCATCCATCGCCTTGTGGATTTTGTACGGCTACCAAATCACCGAAACCAGAGCGCACGAAATCAGAGCCGAGCTCGAACTTCGCCGCAAAAGCGAAGCCCCGCCTCTTGATTAAATCCAAGCCCCTAGATTCGCTATACCGATGAACGCGGACCTGCCAGTTCCGGTCGCACGCTGTTCACCGTCTTCGCCAACTCCCTCTCGTCCGCTGATACCTCCATTTCCTTTCCCCAACGCGGATCCCCTCCAGGCGTAAGGCATTCGCGACCAACCCACTCCGAATTAAATCGAAACGATTGTATCGAGCGCAGAGAAACATTCATTTCCTATCAACCATAGAATGAGTGGTTCATTCTGAACCTCCCGAAAGTAATAGAGCCTCTTTTGGGGAGCATAGGGCGTTTCGAGCTATATCGGATGGTTGTGGGCATTGAGAACCTTGCCTGCTTCGATTCGCGCCAACCAGGATTCCCGAGCGATTCTCGGGAAACGCCCTGCAAGGAATTCCAAAATCGACGGATAGGGGGGACTTCGGCATGGTTACAATTGCCGGCTGTTTCGCGATAGCCATTGAATAGTTCTTAGTGGATTGCTGAAAAGAATCAATCCAGTCGCTGGCGCATGGTTACGTTCACCAACTCGGAAATCACACTTTATATAGGCATCAATCACGACGACCACGTTGCCTACATCCAGCAATTGCGGGCAGTCTATTTTGGAGCGCTATTCGTGGTCATCCTAGGAATCGCGCTTGGTGGGTATCGTATTGCCAACCAGGCCCTGCAGCCAGTCGATGTTATAGCCAATACCACTCGACATATCACCTCCAAGGATCTTTCTCAGCGGATCCCTCCATCGAACGGATACGATACGGAATTCGACAGCCTGATTGCTATCATTAACAAGATGATGGACAGGCTGGAAAAAAGTTTTCAGCAAGCCATGCGGTTTACTGCCGACGCGTCCCACGAAATCAAGACGCCCCTGGCCAATATTCAAAACGAGATATCGAGCCGACTTCAGCTTTGCGAGACCGATTCCGAAGAGCATCATACCTTGAACCAGTTGCAAGATGAAGTACAGCGACTGAAGCAAATCATTCGGAGCTTGTTCCTCCTATCCCAAGCCGACGCTGGCACCATGCCACTGACGGAGAAGGCCTATAATCTCTCCGATCAGATTGAATCGTTTGCCCAAGACAGCGACTTACTGACGGAAGAGGCTGGGCTGACTCTCGATAGTTCAATCGAACCCGATCTCTGGATCCACGGCGATGAACTGATGATCGGACAGGCAATTCAGAATCTAATCAGCAATTCCTTGAAACATAATCAATCAGGCGGATTCGTTAAATGGACGCTCGCATCCAAAGAGGATCAGGTCGCTTTCTTTATCGAAAACTCTGGTCCTTCAATTGAGCAAAGAGAACAGACTCATATTTTCGATCGCTTTTTCCGCGGCCAGAAAACGCGATCCAGAAAGGCCAATGGTATGGGCCTAGGACTTAGCTTGGCGAAGGAGATCGTGCTGGCACATCAGGGTACACTACACCTCATTCGCAGCAATGACACATCTACCGCATTCGAGTTGCGGCTGAAAAAAGCCAATACAGGAGGGTTTAGAGACGATTAGAGACTGCCTTTTGGCTTTCTTGTTAATGCCGCTCCCGTCGTCGACGCTATTTACCCATTGATATTTGGGTTGGTAGATCAAGGCATGCCCTTTGTCTGCCCGAAGGAGCCTTCGCTTTCGATTCCGCACCCCTCAACTCCCCTCCGTATCAAATCGGAACGGAAAAAATTAATTTCCTATTAAAAATCACCAGGAAATGCACCCTAGGTACAAACATCTTGCTTACCTAGATTGCAGTCGGCCAATCTACCTACAAGGGGCCAACCATTGGAGCGAAGCGAGGAACAGTATCTAGAAGGTATTCGCGCTGCAGAAGCGTATGTCGATCTGCTTCTCGACAATGCTGCCGACGCTATTATCACCTCAGGTACCGACTCGGTGATCAAAAGCTTCAACTCCGCAGCCTGTCGTATATTCGGCTACGAACCCGAGCAGGTTATTGGACAACGTCTCGAAATGCTGATGCCAGAGACGGAAGCTCATCATCACCATCGATATGTCGACCACCATTTGGACGGAGGCAAACCCAAGATCATCGGGATTGGACGCGAACTGCTAGCAAAGCACAACGACGGAACTATTTTTCCAATCTACCTTTCGATCGCCAAGATGACATTCGAGGGAGAAACCCGATTCGTTGGCATCATTCGCGATATGACAGAGCTGCGCACGGCCGAGGCGGAGCAAACCAAGCTAAGCGAAAAACTTGCGGCGCATAATGCGGAACTGCAGCAGTTCGTCTATATCGCCTCTCACGATCTAAAGGAACCTCTGCGAAAGATCATCGCCTTTGGCGACTTGCTGGAGAAAAGCCTCGGAGAGAGTCTCGAAGAAAAACCTCGCTTCTATCTCGATCGCATTACTTCCGCCGCCGAACGCATGGAGACGCTTATCGACGCTCTCTTGAACTTGTCTCGCGTCCATACGCGGAGCCAAGAGCTCAAGGAGACCGATCTGAACACGCTATTGAGCGAAGTCATCGCAGACTTGGAGCTTAGAATCCGAGAAACAGGCGCTGCGATCACATTCGGGGCATTGCCCATCCTGCGGGCCGACCCGAGCCAGATGCGGCAAGTCTTCCAGAACCTTATTCTCAACGCTATCAAGTTTCAGGCCCCTGGGAACAAGCCCATTGTCGAAATTAAGAGCGAGCGAAAGGTCGATAGATTGACTTACGGATGGGGGGTCAGCCATGAGATAACCGTAACGGACAACGGCGTTGGGTTCGATATGGCGAATGCAGATAAGATCTTCGAACCCTTCCGCAGGTTGTTTGGAAAATCCGAATACCCAGGAAGCGGGATCGGCCTATCGATCGTGCGTCGAATCGTTCAACGCCATGGAGGCTCGATATCCGTAACGAGCAAACCTAACGAAGGCTCGGCTTTCGTCATTATCCTGCCCGAAAAGCAGGATGTTCAACTGGGAATGACAGATCATGAAAAATGAATCGAAGGATATAGTCATACTAATGGCGGACGACGATCTTGACGATCAGTTGTTAGCCAAAGAAGCATTGGTTGCCGCGAAACTGACCAACACGATTAACTTCGTTAACGATGGCGTCGATCTCTTGGACTACTTGTATCAAAGAGGCAAATACTCCAAACCCGATTCCGCGCCTAGACCGGGATTGATTTTAATGGATCTGAACATGCCCAGAATGGACGGGCGCGAAGCGCTCGGAATCATAAAAGAGGATAAGGAGCTAAAGACGATCCCCGTAGTCGTTCTAACAACATCCAATGCGGAAGAAGACATTCTCAGAACCTATGACCTAGGAGTGAATTCATTTATATCGAAGCCTGTTTCCTTCGAGAAGCTTACGGAAACCATGCAAGGGCTAGCCCAATACTGGTTTAGTATAGTCAAGTTACCTCACTGACATGAAAAACGTAAACATACTCTTGGTGGAAGACGACGAGGAAGACATCCTCATCATTAAGGAAATTTTGCGGCGAAGCAGTTTCTCGAACTTCGTACTGGATATTGAAATGCGAGTGGCCGAGGCCCAGCGAACTCTCGCGTCGAGAGAGTATGATCTGGTGCTCCTCGACTACAATCTCGGCCCGCGAAACGCCCGCGACCTGATAGAAGGCGCCGATCTGCGCGCCAAGCTCACCCCCTTCATCGTGCTGACGGGAATCGCAATTGAGGAAAGAGATGCCGAGGCCCTTCAGCTGGGAGCTTCCGACTTTATCGAGAAGAGCCACCTAGCTCCCGAACTGCTTGCGAGGTCGATCCGATACGCGCTCAGCCGCGCAGAGTTGCTACGGGAGCAGCAACGGCGCGATCAACAACGCATCGAGATGCTCGAACAGCAAATCAGCTCTCAGAAAATGGCCGCTCTTGGCTCTCTCGCAGGAGGCGTTGCCCACAATTTCAACAATATTCTAGCAGCTATCCTTGCGGCCTCCGAGTTGCTTGCTCGAAGGAGCGGCGAGCAGGCTAGGCCGCATGCCGAGACCATCGAATCCCTCGTGCTGCGCGGCAAGGGCGTAGTTGCCGATTTACTCAATTACACGCGAGGGTGCGATAAGGATGAGAGCGAATGCGACGCCGGCGAAGTAATCGAAGAAGCCTATCGTTTAGTGAGAGCGGGAATGCCGCCATCAGTTGAAATGGCGTTGCCCAACCTTCCTGAGAACTGCCGCGTTGCAGCGAACTCGGACCACCTACACCAGGTCGTTACCAATCTCTTGATAAACGCTTGCCAAGCAGTTCAGGAAGTCGGAACCGGCACTGTCTTGATCGCCTTCGATTCATTGGAAATGCCTCGCCAACGCGACCAGTTGAATCGCTCGGAAAATCAATGGCTCATGATAGGCAACGCAAAGGAAACGGAAGAAGTACGTACCGGAGCCCCTAACGACTCTTTAAAGCCCAGAGACTACCAATTAATTCGCATAGAGGACACGGCAGGCAGCCTAGATCCGGAAACGGTACCAGACATTCTAGAACCGTTTTATACGAGCCGCGGCTTATCCGGAACCGGCCTGGGACTCGCAAGCGTGCGCCGCAACATCCAGCAGATGGAGGGCTGCTTGACGCTCAGCATCGACCCTGGTCGATCTACGGTATTTGAAGTTCTGATACCTGCCGCGGAATCGAGCGATTTAGCCGACAATGGAGCGGGCGCGATCGCTGAAAATAGCGGCCTGCCCGAACGAGCTAGGGTATGTCTAGTCGATGACGAAGAAATCGTGGGGGAAAACTTCAGCCTTCTCCTCTCCAGACATGGCTTCGAAGTGTCCTATTTCGCCAACCCCTTGCAAGCGCTCGCCGAACTAGAGGCCTCGCCGGAACAATGGGACGTCCTGCTAACGGACGAGAATATGCCGGAGTTGTCCGGCTTGGATCTAGCCGAACGCGTTCATTCGCTACGCGACGATCTACCGATTATCCTTTGGTCCGGCAGACCCCTGGAAGAACGGGATGACCGACTAGCTGACATCGGCGTCAGTCGCTTTCTCATGAAACCGATTAGAATTCGCGAAATACAAGAAGCGATTGAGCAATCGATTGCCCGCGATGGACAAGAAGCCTCGAAGCGCGAAGCGTCCATGGCGCATTAATTCGACCGCTGCCAATGCCCTCTCCGCCCACTAGGCAGCGCCACGAAAATGGCGCCGCTCGGATCTATCTAAACGACGAGTAATCGGTAACGGGCCACTCTTTGAGTTGCCAGCGAAGGCAAGGGCCCCTTTAAATCCGACTCTATTTGCCCGCAGTAGCTCCTTCGGAAGCGGGCCCCAGAACACTTGAACCTACCCAGCCCTATGAACTCGCGTTACCGCTCTAATCCCCATCTCTCTCGGCGAAACATGCTCAAAACGCTCGGGGCCGCCGGAGCGGCGCTGGGAACGGGATCCGTCGTTTCAAGCCCTTTGCTCGGGGCAACCAGTTCGACCAAATCGGGCAAGAACAACCAAAACCCTTGGATCTACGCCTTCAACATCGGCGACGTGGAAGCCTGGTCGATCAGCGATGGGTTTCTCGATATTCGACAGGGACTAAACCTGATGTATCCAGAATCCGAACGCGCTGAGATGAAGAAGGCCATGGAGCAGCGTTTCGAGCCTACGAGCTCGCTGCAAATGTATATCAACATCCTGGTCCTCCGTCGGGACAAGGAGGTAATCGTCTTCGACGCGGGATTCGGCATCGTCGACCACCCGGATCGTGGCTGGCTGATCGAAGGTTTGGAGACGATTGGAATCAAACGCTCCGACGTTACCGCTGCCTTCTTGAGCCACACGCATGGGGACCATATGGCGGGATTCATCGCCCCTAACGAAAAGCCCATGTTTCCCAACGCGGCCATCTACACCACGCCGGAAGAGCATTCGTTCTGGTTGCAGAAAACGCATGACTTTTCTCGAACGAAGCGCGACGCCAAAGCCTTGGACCGTATGGTTAAGGTGGCTCGGAACCGTTTCGAAATGCTCGCGGGGCAGATCGAATACACACCCACAGGCAGTGAGATGCTCGGCGGGCTAGTAACTGTCGAAGACGGCTTTGGGCACACGCCTGGTCATGCCATGTACCGAATTTCCTCGGCGGGCCAAACGCTGCTCAACTTTACGGATATCGCCCACAGCGACATTCTCATGTTCCGCAACCCTAAATGGGTTATCGGATGGGACCACGATATGGGCCAAGCAGTCGAAACGCGCCGACGCGTCTTCAAGCAAGCCGCCCTGCAGCGAACCCCGTGCTTCGGCTTCCACGTTCCCTGGCCAGGACTCGGTGGGATCGCCCAACGCGGATCCATGGAATCCTACGACTGGGCGCCGCGACGCTTATTCTGGGACTAAGGACTCGGAACGGCGATAACCAAACGCGCTTCGCGAGCATTCAGACGGACAGCGTTTGGCTAAGCGCTTCCTCGACGGCCGATTTTGCGCGCCTCCCAGGCAAATCCCCTTGCCGCTCGCTTCCCTTCCCCAAGACTCAGGCACGCATGCTACCAGCGCTCGATCACTTCCACTTCTGCCCCTACTGCGGGGCTTCTTCCATCGAGCGCACTCAGGAAACCGCGATTCGGTGCCCGTCTTGCTCCTTCGAATTCTACATGAGCCCAGCCGCGTCGGCCGCCGCTCTGATCGAAGATGCCCACGGACGCATTCTAGTCGTCAAGCGAGCCAAAGACCCCAGCAAAGGAAAGTTCGGTTTGCCTGGGGGGTTCGCCGATGTCGGCGAAACCTTGGAGGAATCCCTCCAACGAGAGGTGCGAGAGGAAGTGAACCTAACGTTGGAATCCTGGTCTTTTCTAGGCGGCTGGCCCAATCAATACGCCTACAAATCCGTCATCTACGCAGTGGTAGACAATTACTATACCGCAAACGTCGAGAACTTCGATTCGCTTCGCTCCTGCCAAGAGGAACTAGAAAGCGTTCACTTCGTCGACCCTAAGTCGGTCGACCCAGAGGACTGGGCATTCCCATCCCTCCGAAACGCAATTCAATGCTACTTGAATCTAAGATAATTCAGTCCAAACGCCTTTTCCCAATCCCATCATGAAATCAACCCGCCTAGTATCCCTATTCGCTATCGCCATCGCCGCTTCCGGAATTTCCGCTCTTGGAAACGACTGGCCGCGCTGGCTCGGACCGAATGGCAACAATCGAGTCGTTCCCACTGCATCGTTCGACGCCAACCTCGAGAATTGGAAAATCGCATGGGAACGCGAGATTGGGCTCGGTTATTCCGCGGTCACAATCTCCGATGGGCTCGGCTACTCAATGGGGCGCGATGGAAAATCCAGCGAGGTCATCGTCTGCTTCGACGCGAACACGGGAGAAGTCGTTTGGCAGCGCACCTACCAAGGCGACCTCATACCCAAGATGCACGCCGGAGGACCCAACGCTTCTATAACCATCAGTGGCGACAGCTTGTACGCGCTCAGCAAGGACGGCCTAGCGAAGCGTTTGAGCGCCAAGACTGGCAAGGAAGTCTGGTCGACTCAGCTTACCGATGTCCTGGATATGGACGTGCCTCGCTGGGGATTCGCCAGCTCGCCTTACGAGTATCGAGATTGGATCCTGCTCAGCGCCGGCAAAGTCACCGCCTTGAACAAAGATACAGGCAAGCCTGTTTGGACGACGTCCGACGCGAACAAGCCCGGCTACTCGACCCCAATCGTTTTCAGTTCCGGGGCAAAGGACTACATCGCCGCCTTCGATTCGGAAGGATTTTCGGTGCTTCAAGCCAACGACGGAAAAGAGCTCGCTCGTCTGCCGGTTAAGGCGAAGTACGATCTCACCGCCGCGACTCCCGTTGTGACCGGAAACGGAGACAACATCTTTCTTTCGATCAACACGGGATCCAAAATGCTCAGCTTCGACGGCAAACGCCTTAACTCGAAGTGGGAAGCCCGAGACTTGCAGAATTACGCATCGACGAATCCCGTTATCGACGGGGCAATGTACGGGATCGACGGACACGTGAAAACCGTCAAGTCCAAGCTCTACTCGGTCGATTTCGAAACGGGCGACGTCAACTGGACGGTTCCAGAATTCGGATACGCTTCAATGATTGCCGTCGGCGATACGCTTCTAATCCAAACCGAAGCCGGCGAACTGGTCACCGCAAACGCATCGAGCGATAATTACCAGGAAATCTCCCGTCGCAAGCTCCTCGAAGGCATCTGCTGGACGCACCCCGTCTACGCCAACAACCGCATCAACGTGCGCAACGAAGACGGTCGTCTCCTCTGCCTGGAACGAGGTTAGGCATCGACCGAAGCGGGAACGCTGCCGCCCTGCCCGATTTCCCGGCTATTGGCCCGATCTCAAGTAGCGATCGTATGCTTCCTGGAACGGATCGTCGTTCTCGGCTAGCGTATCGCGCATCAACTGCCGGAGACGCCGCAGATCTCCGCTTCGTTCCGGATTCGATCGCAAATTGATCAAGGCGTCCGCGTCTTTTCGATTATCGTAAAGCTCTTCACGCGGCCGATTATGAAAGAACTCTAGACGTTCTCTCGCGGCATCATCCTCTTTCGCGGCCGCTTCCATGCCTTTGAAAGCCATACCGCCCCAACGCGCGCCATCGAAGTAGCGATACGCTCCGTCCGCCCAGAAATTGAATACATAGGTGTGTTCTTTGGTGATAATCGATCGCATCTCCAATCCCACGCTGCCTTTCTTATTCAAGGTCGCGAAAACGCTCTGGCGCGGATTCGTTTCGCCCTTTCCATCCACCAATGGCAAAAAAGACTTTCCGGGCAGTTGGTACGGCGCCTCAAGGGACGTCGCATCGAGGAAGGTCGGCGCTAAATCGATCGTCGAAATCAGCGCGTCGCTCGAACTGCCAGCCCGCGTTCGCCCTTTCCAATACACGATCAGCGGCGTCTTTACGCTAGACACGTAGACATTCGCTTTGGAAAACGGCCAGTGGATCCCATTGTCCGAAAGGAAAATGATCAATGTATTCTCCATCGCCTTACGGTTCTCCAAGGTCTCGATGATCGCGCCGACGAAGTCATCGGCTCGCTTGGACGAATTCAAGTAGTAGCCGAATTCCTCGCGAACCAGGTCGTGATCCGGAACGAATTTGGGCGCCTCGATATTTTTGCCGCTGTAGCTGCGTTGCGCGGGCGGGATCACCAGTTCGGGGCGGACTTCGAACTCTTCAACCTCGGACTCGAAACGTTTGATTAGAGCCTCCCGCTCGCCCGGAGATCCCGCGAAGGGGCGATGAGGATCGTGCGTGTTGACCGAGATGAAGAACGGGCGCCCGCTTTCCTGCGCCTTGCCTATAAACGCATCCACATTTTTCGCGTAGAGTTCGGGACTCCTTCCCACTCCCATCGCCGCCATTGGAGCTACGGTGTCGAAATCGTATTTATCCAGAGGCCGATAATGCGTGTCCTTTCCAAACAAGCCCGATAGGTAGCCCTTCTCATCCAAGAGCTCCGGCAAGGTGTCAATCGAGTCCTTTACGGTCGTGTCGCTACTGATTCGCTCGACGCTATAACCGTCCTGATAGAAACCCGTCATCATGGATCCCCTCGAAGGAGCGCAACGAGAACTCGCGTTGTAGGCCTCCGTAAAACGCATTCCCCGCTCCGCCAAGGCATCGATATGCGGTGTCAACCCCTCGACCGATCCGCCAAAGGATACAGGCGTGTTGTAGAGCATGTCATCGACAGTGATGAGAACGATGTTCGGCGATCGAACGTCCGCTGCCTGAAGGCTCGCCGTAACGACCAACGCCAAGCAAACGAGCCCTAGCTGGCGTCGCATTCCGATTCCCCTAACCGATTTCCTCGCATTATTCACCGGTCCAGGGTAAGGCTGGGCCCTCCCGGAACGCAAGCGTCTCCGTCTTCACTGGAATGCAACGGTTCACCCAGCCGCCATCAGTCGTGGGAAGCCCTCTCCGCTCCCACCTCGGCGCCGAGTTCTAAACGTATTGCTGGATGAGCGCTTCCAACTTAGCTCGATTGATTGGCTTTTCTATGAATGCATCGCAACCCGACTCGTAGCCCGCATTCTTATGGGCATCGCTCGCATACGCGCTTTGCATTATTACCGGAATCGACGAACGGACGCGCTTTATTTTCCGCGTCGCTTCGAAGCCGTTCACATTCGGCATTCGAATGTCCATAAGAATCAGGTCGAAGATCGCCCCGTCCTGTACCAAGCGTATTGCCTCTCCCCCGTCTTTCGCTCGCGTGAGCCCAAACGAGTATGGTTTGAGCATCTCTTTCAACAGCAGGTAGTTGGTGTCATTGTCTTCCACCACCAAGACCGCTAGCGATTTATTCGATTCCAGGTTCGTCGATTCGCCTTCCGATGCTCCCGGGTCTAGAGTCGCCGGTTTGTCGCCTTGCAACGCAATTTCAAATCGAAAGACCGACCCAACCCCTTCCTCCGACTCCACGGTAATCAGGCCATCCATCAAGTCGACCAAACCTTGGCAAATAGACAAGCCCAAGCCAACTCCTTCGTATTCGCGGGTGGGACCGCCTTCGACCTGTTCGAATCGTTTGAATACACGCTCGAGATCCTTCTTCAAGATGCCCCGCCCTTGATCGCTTACGGAAAACGCGTATCGACCGGCGCCGACAGTCTCGTAAGCGATCGAGATGCGTCCGCTATCGGAATACTTCAAGGCATTGCCGATTAGTTTGAGGAAAACCTGCCGTATCCGAAACGCGTCCCCTGTTACGAAATGCTCTCCTTCGAGCGAACAATTCCACTTCAGGCTCACTCCGCTTTTGCTTTGCAGTTCGATTTCCTTGCTGAATATCGTATCGAGCTTTTGGAACATTTTGTTCAAATCAAAGCGCTTGGCTTCCAAATTCAACTGACCCGATTCGATCTTCGCTATATCGATCAAGTCCTCAACGATGCGGAGAAGGTGCTCGCCGCTCGATTGAATGATGTCTACACAGTGAGCTTGGTCTTCAGCGGCGACATCGCCCGCTTTCAAAAGCTGCCCGAATCCCAATATCCCATTCAAAGGCGTCCGTATCTCGTGGGACAGGTTCGCGAGAAAGGCCGATTTCAATCGATCGCTTTCCTCCGCTTTTTCCTTCGCTTTTCTTAGCTCGATTTCGAACGACTCTCGCTCCATTTCCAGAGCCACCCGATTTCCAAATAAGCTAAAATAGCGACGCGCCTTTTCTTCGTCTTCAATTTCGCGCTTGCTCAGCAATACCAGAATGCCCAAAGGCAGGCCCGATCTAGCGAAAAGCGGCGTCCCAATATATGCCTTGATATCCATTTCGACGAGCATTTCATCCTCCGGAAAGGCCTCTTGCACATCGCAGAAATACAAACACTTGTCCTTTTTGAAGACATCCTGGCAGGGCGCCTTCTCCAATTCGTAATTGAAGTTCGGCATGAGGCCTTCCCGTCCTCTCACCCGATTGGAGTGAACTGTTTCCCCATCGCTCGCTAGCGTCCCAAGGAAGCCGTAATCGACGTCTAGGGAATCGAGCATATAGTCCAGGGCTTCATCGAAAAACTCGTTCCCCGACACGCGGGACAATTCGCCGAATAATTTTTCGATTAGCTTCGATTCGGAATCCGAAACTTGGCCCGATTGCGCTTCCTGCTCTGCCGACCCCTCGCGAAAGCCCTTGCCAAATCCGTAGGTTGCTAGGGCGCTTGCGGCGCTCAATACCGAGCAATAAAGAACCGAGACGCCGTCCAACCGTTCCACCGCCCACAGCAAGGCCAGTGAACCGAGAAAGACGGTGACCGCAACTTGCGTTGTCAAAAGAGCGTATCGAGTCATGCAGAGTTTTCGATTAGCGTTCGACTCGCCAAGGCGAAGTCGTACGTAGGGAAACTCAGGTCCCCTTTTTCACCAGTCGAGTCCAAAACGGGTCCGACCCCCATTGAAGCGTTTTTGGATTGGGATATACCCATTCGAGCGACAGCAGAACCCTAGTTAAGGGGAATACCCCTAATCAGTTTGATCCAAAACTGTTTCACTTTGCAGTGACCCGAATTCCAATCGAATCGATTCCCCCCGCAGCATCCATTCGATTGTCTACGGGCAAAGGTTGGGCCTTACGACGATTCCCGAAATTGCCCTTCATCCACTTCGATTGCCTTCCAAGGAGAGCCGCTGCCCTCAGTAGGCAGTTGCGTTCCCGTCGCCACGATCTGCAAATCTTCGTCCAAAACCGACCAAAAGCGATCCCGCCGATCCGTGTCCAACTCGCCGAGGGCATCATCGGCAAGCGCGACCGGCAAGAAGCCGAACTGACGTCGCCAGTACTCGATCATAGCCAAGGCCAACGAGAGGGAAACCGACCGCTGCTGGCCTTCCGAAGCGAAATCATCGGCGGATAAGTCGTTGACGAAAATAGCGTAGTCGTCGCGATGCGGTCCTTTGCTCGTCGATTGCAGGTAGGCGTCGCGCTTCCGATTCTTTTCCAGGACTTTCAAATAATCGCCGGGATCAGACAATCGAGCATTGGGACCGTATTCGATTCGCAATGACTCTTTAGAGAGAGAAAGCTCCGAATGGTACTCCTTCGCAATCGCGAGCAACCGCTCCAGAATGGACGCTCGCTTGCCGCAAATCGAAAAAGCGGGCCCGTCCATTTGTCGTTCGAAGGCGGCCAAGACACCGGGCTCCGCTTCCTTCTTCAAAAGGGCGTTCCGATCCTGCAACAGTTTCTGGAAGCGTTGCAGATCGGAAAAGTAGGATCGGTCGACCCCGCATATGAACGCATCCAAGTAGCGGCGCCGATTGCCCGGCGAGCCGCGAGCCAATTGCATATCGTTGGATGACAGAATCACCGTGGGAAACCGCCCCACGAAATCCGATAGTCGCCGCATGGGCTCGTCGTCAATCCATACTTCCTTGCCCGACCGCTTGATACGGGCTCGCAAGGAGGTCTCTCCCAAATCCTCATGATCGAGCTCGTATACGATTTCGGCAAACTCGCCGAAAGGACCAATCGTCTTTCGATTCTCGTGCGTACGAAAGGGCCGCAGGGCAGTCGCCATTCCCAAGGCCTCCAGCAAGTTGGTCTTCCCCTGGCCATTCTTCCCATGAAGGAACACCCGTGGAGCATCGAGATCGAGCCGAGCCAATTCGATATTCCGATAATTGCCGATGCTGACGCGCTTGAACTTCACGTCGATAGAAGGGAGGATCGGCTCGATCCTGCGCCGGACTCAATGCTTCGGAGGACTGAGCCAGTCCTCCCAACCCCATAATAAAAACCACCCATACCCTAATACCCCAGGGCCGCGTCCCCACCCAGAGGCGATGGCTTGGCGGAATTCGGATCCAATAAATCCGCCTTGAAGAATTTGTGGGCCTGCAGGCCCGCTCGAAACGGAGCGCCCGCTTGCTTCACCCATTCCGTTATCGATTCCAACACCTCCGGGTCCTCGCGTTTCGACCATTCCGGATGCAACCAAACCGGCCCCTCGCCAATCGCATTGCCTAACTCCTGTATCCATTTTTCAATGGATCGAGCGTCTTCCACGATCAACTTCAACTCGTTGGCCCGACTCAGGTTTTCTTCCAAGGGCAAGCGTTGCCACTTTGGACTCAGCGTGACCCAATCCAATTCGCCTCGAATCTCGAACGCTCCCGAGGTTTCGAGGTGAGCAGGAATTCCACGTTCTCCCAAGGCCCGCGTCAAAGGCCCCAATTCGTGTATGGTCGGCTCTCCGCCCGTGATCACCGCGAATTCCGGTTTTGCTGCCGATGCCGCGTCAGCGAGTTCACCCGCCTCGCGCTTTTCGATCGTCTCCGGAATATAGTCCGGATGCCAAGTTCCCGCAGAGTCGCACCAGGGACATTTGACAGGGCAGCCGAACAGCCGAATGAAAAACGTGGACCGACCGAGGTGAACGCCCTCGCCTTGCCAGGAGTGAAAGGTCTCGTGAACTGGATAGCGCATTAGGGCTTATAGCTCGCGCTGTTTCGCGTATCCTCCGTGACCGCCACCGACTTCAGAAACGCCCGACCATTCGTCATCTCGCGTATCATGGGATCAACGACACCGAAAAGATGCTGGGCCAAGCCTTCGCTTGAGCACTGATCGACCACGTAGGCCTTGTAGATGCAGCATCCGCTGGTCTCGTTGATCTTGAGGATGTCCTCCAACAGGGGATCGTCCCGATTGAAGACGCACGCGTGATCTAGATTATCTTCGATCCAATCGCGCAAGGGCTTAAGCTTGCCGAAGTCGACTACGAATCCGCACTCGTCCAAGCCCTCGCACCCAAAGGTAAAAGTAAAGCTCCAGTTGTGACCGTGTATCTGGGCGCAGTGCCCATGGTGACGATGCTGTCGATGAGCGAAAGGGATATCCGAATACGTTTTCTGACAGGTGAACATGGATCGAAATGGCTAGGAACTCCCGCTAAGCATCATTCAAACGCCATTCTTGGCTGACGAGCAATTCCACGCTGGGAGCATCCGGGGCATACTGGGTCGGGTCTTCTACTTGCGCCAAATAAAAGGCCTCGCGTCGTTCGATGCAAGTGCCACACCGACCGCAATGCAATTCTCCCCCCTTGTAGCAGGACCAGGTCCGACCCAAGGGAGCCCCGAGACGCATCCCCTCCGCAGCGATGCGACGCTTGTCCCAATTCACGAACGGCCGATACAGCCGAACCGAACTCCAGTCGCACAGCCGAATCACTGCATCGAGAGCGTCCGCGAATTCCTCGCGGCAATCGGGATAAATCGCATGATCGCCGCTGTGAGCCGCATAGGCCACAGCTTCCGCTTCTTTGGCGATCGCCCAAGCCGTGGCCACGGAAATCAGAATCATGTTCCGATTGGGCACTACCGTCTGCTTCATGGACTCTTCCTCGTAATGCCCTTCCGGCACGGCAGTGTCCTTGTCCGTCAATCCACTCGCTCCGAACAGCGCTCCCATGCCGCGCAAATCGGCAATGCGGTGATGAACCCCAAGCGACTCGCAAATATCCGTTGCCGCCTCCAACTCTTTTCGGTGCTTTTGCCCGTAATCGATACTCAAGGCGCCTCTTACATCGATCCCTCTTTCCAGCATCCGACTGAGCATGACCGTCGAATCGAGCCCGCCCGAATAGACGGCGATCGCGGATGCGGGCGCCTTGTCAGCTTCCGAGGCCATCCGACTAGAACTTCGCCGGGAGCTTGACGATCTTGACGCGCTGCCCTTTTCCGATGCCAGCCGAGCCCGTCTCTTCCGGCACCGCCAGCAACGCGGTCCCATCGCCCAAAGGCAGCAAGTCGACCCGTCCGGGCGTTGAAAAACGCATCTCCGGCTTGAATCGAATCTCGCGGGACGCCTTCTTGCCGCGCGGGATATGCAATTCTCCAGAACTGGAAATCAAAAGCTGCTTGCCGTTGGGCAAAAGGACCAAACTGCTGAGAGGATCCAATTCCCGCACGAGCGTCTGCACGGAGAATTGTCCGCGAAACCCACTGCTCCCCGCTTTGAAGACCGCTCCCTTGGTGGCTCCCACGATGTGATTCGCGACGAAGTAAAGCGAGTCCTCCGCTTCGTTATAGCGCATGTCGCTCGGGATACTGGTGACCTTCATCACCTGGGTGTCGTCGGCCGATTCTCCATTCAACAGCTTCGTCAGCGCATCGCGCTCGATTCGGTAGAACGCGGGTTGCGACTGAACCTGCTTCTTGAACATGAACATATTTCCGCCAATGCCCGTGTCGGCGATGTAGAGATTGCCTTGCTTGTCGAAGCTCAGACAGTTCGGCGAAATCAAGGAAAACTCGCCCGCCATCTTCGCGGGAGCCGCCGGGCTTAGATTGATCTTTCGCAGCGTCTTGCCCGTCGTCGTATCGATCACGGATATGCCGATGAAATCCTTGGTCACATCCTTGCTCATCCGCTCGTCTTCGTTTTCGATAAGCGGCGTTCCCGAAACCAGGAATAGGACTCCTACCGGAAGGTCCTCGCCGAACGAAATCGGAGCGAAGTCGATCGCGGCTGGCGCCGTTAGTCCAACCACGAAGCGCTTGCTCGCCATTTTATAGGAGCCGTCGCTCTCGCGCTCGAACTTGGCAACCGATCCCATACCGCGCAAGGCGCCGATCGTGCCTCGCGATCGATTCGCGACAAAAATCGTTTCGCCGCCAGGTCCAAAGGCCGCAGCCACCGGCCTATCCAAGTCACCCAAAATTTGCAGCACTTCAGGCCGAGCGCCCGGAGCGAATGTAGCAATACAGGAAACGGTTAGAATGATCGCCGACAGCGATCGAAAGAAATCCCTCTTCATAAAAAGTCGTTTGAAAGTGCGTTTATAAAACCAATCGCCACCATAGGAGGCCCTATTCCCATCTGTCAAAGCAAGCCTTGAGCGAACTACCGATTGGGAATTTCAAACGATACCGCGGCAAGCCACTCCTAATCCGCTCGCTTGATTTCCAATCGATACGATCGCGGCGCCGCCAGTTCGTGAATCCGATCCTCGTACGCCTGGGCCAGCTCGAAGAGCCGACGCAACTCCGATTCCAGCTTGGCCCGCTCTTCCCGGACGCGGTCCAAATCGTCTCCGTGAGTCCGGCGAACCGATTTCATCCGCTGCTGGGCGTCACGGTACGGGCGCATTGCCAGGTCATTCCGTTCCGCATTCAAGAGGGCGAGCTCCAGCGACTGCCGATACGCAGGCGACGCGGCATGGCGCTCCAAGGCGATTCCATTTGCCAGCTCTGAGCTGTCCGCCTCCAGAGCCCAGTCGCCATTCATAAGAACGCGATATACGCCCGGCTCCAAGCCACGGACCCTCAATAGATCGTCGTTGAGCCCTAGCCCTTCCAAGGCATAAGCGAATCCGACGGCGGGATCGTCCACATGATACCACGGACCCGGACCCATCTTGCCGGTCGCCGGCAGGACCCAGGGCAAATGGCGGGGCGTCACCTCGGCCAATAGAGTGTCCTTATCCACTGCCTCCAGTCTCGCTTCTCCCACCCGAACGCTTCCCTTGCCCGATTCGTCAATCGCGATATCCAATCGATTCGCATAGTCCCTCTCCCCCGTAAAGTACGCCGCCATTTTCCCCGCCATGATTGCCATCCCGCTCGGGTTCGGGTGAATCGAATCCGGCATCAACGTAAAGCGCTCATTCGCCGCCCGAAACTGCTGCGTCGCGTCGTTCATCGCTCCCCAGAAATCGATAAACGGCAGTCCATTTCGTTCCGCTGATCTACGCAGCCACCCCCCGAAGAACGCGAGTTTCGCGTTGTATTCAGAGTGCGGATTGATTCGCTTAAACCGGAAATCGTCTTCGCGGTTGCGATAGTCGTACTGCTCGTGATCGAACATGGAGGGCGACAGGACGATTGCCAGCGCCCCCAGCTCCTTTAACCGATGCAGGAGCTCGCCCACGTCTCGTTGGTACAAATCGAAATTGTCTCGATCGAACGCGCCGTAACGCCCGTCATTCATACCCAGTAGAATCGTCGCCCAATCCGGATTAAAGAAGGCCACATCCTCGTCGAAGCGATCCAGAACATCCCCGGCATCATCGCCTTTGATCCCCGAACTGAAGGTTCGCAAACGCTTGTCATGGTAACGCGTATACAGAAAGTTTTCCACATACTGGGTGTACTTGCACTGATGGGTAATCGAATCGCCCACCCAGACGATCCTGTCGCCTGTCGCGGGCGCGAAACCGCCCCCATAGGCTAGTCCGCAAACGGCGAATAAGGGGCAAAGGTAACGGAACATTCGAACATACACGCGCCCCTACCCTAATCCCGCAAGCGCGAATCCGAGCAGGCGCTGACCCATTCAAGCGAGCCTCACGCCTCCTTTGTCAGACAATATTTCCCTGAGAGTCTCTCTTTTTGCTAGGCGGATGCCAGCCATTGCGCTAATGCTCCGCCTTTCCTTTTGGCGCCCTCTGATCGGCGTCCGCTAGCGGATAAAGCAGAACTTACTCTGCTCCAGAAAGTTAGCTAACATAACTAGGCCTAGAAAGGCCTCCAAGGTCGCCAGATCGGACACGTTGATCTCTCAACGCGAGCGGCTCACACCGATAATACTATGCCATTTGCGCAACTCGGACTGCGGTCCGAACTCACAGAAGCGGTAGCCGCCAAAGGCTACGACACGCCTTCACCCATCCAAGAGCGGGCCATTCCCGCTATTCTCGATCGCCGCGACGTACTCGGCGGCGCCCAAACCGGAACCGGCAAAACCGCCGCCTTCGCTCTGCCCTTGCTGCAATTGCTCACGGAATCCGATTTCAAGAGCAAGCGCCCCCGGGCGCTCATCCTCACGCCCACTCGGGAATTGGCCGCTCAAGTCCACCAGAGCTTTCGCGACTACGGTTCCCAACTAAAGCAACGCAGCGCCGTCATCTTCGGCGGCGTCGGATTCCAACAGCAAATCTCCGCGTTTCGTCGCGGCCTCGACATCGTCGTCGCCACTCCCGGCCGCCTGCTAGACCTTTGCCAACGAGGCGACGCGAATCTCTCCGGAGTTGAGTTCCTCGTGCTGGACGAAGCCGACCGCATGCTGGACATGGGCTTCATCCATGACATCCGCAAAATCCTCAAGATGCTGCCGGATGAACGTCAAAATCTCTTCTTCTCCGCGACCTACTCCAAGGACGTGAAGAAACTCGCTGACTCGATTCTTCGCGATCCCGTCGAAGTGGAGGTCGCTCCGCGAAACGCCACCGCCGACCGCGTCGACCAGGAAGCTTACATCGTAGGTCAAAAATCAAAGCGAGCCGTCCTTTCGGCCATGATTAACGATGGAAACTGGTCGCAGGTTCTGATCTTCACTCGCACCAAGCACGGCGCCAACCGCCTCGCTACCCAACTCGGCAAGGACGGCATCGATGCGATGGCCATCCACGGAAACAAGAGTCAAGGGGCCCGCGAACGGGCTCTGGCCTCATTCAAGGCCAACAAGATTCAGGCCCTGGTCGCCACCGACATCGCCGCCCGGGGACTCGACATCGCGGACCTGCCGCACGTCGTCAACTACGAGCTGCCCAATGTTCCGGAGGACTACGTACACCGCATCGGACGCACAGGCCGGGCCGGCAAGGAAGGCACCGCTATCTCGCTCGTCGCCGAAGCCGAGGAAGCGTACCTCACTGAAATCGAAAAACTGCTCAAACGCCAGATTCCCATCTACACGATGAACCAGGACGGGACCAAGCGCGAGGCGCAGCTGAAACGCAGTCCCTCCGAGCGCAAAGCCGTCGCTAAAAGAGCGCGGACCGATCGAGCGGAAAGAGGCCGATCCAGTCGTCCGGGAGGCAGTCGCGGTCGCAATGCGTCTCGAGGAGGCAATCGATCCGACCGAGGCGAGCGGAACGATCCGAGCGGATCCAGCGATGAATCGCGCCCGCCAAAAAACCGGAAACGCCGCCGCCCTAACCGCCAAGGCAAGCGCCAACGGGGCGATAATGCGCCGGCCGAAACCGCCAGCGCCTCCCCCAAGAAGAAGTCTACCTTTCAAAAGCTGACCGGATTGCTTTCGCGCCGGTAGATTGAGATAGCCTTTCCCGCTTCAATGTAGGGCGGTCGCTTGCGAAACGGCGCAACGGCTCATGCCAACGCGGTTGGTCGCAAGCGAAAGCCCTACCCTTTCAATCTCGCCTTAATCCCTATCTCAGTTCCACCCGGAACTTGAGATTCGGGTTTAGACCCGATCCGACACGGGTAGGGATGACCCGCTCGGCCACCCGCATCGGCCAAATAGACAGGCGACTCGACCAGTTGGCCCCCTACTCTTTTCGTAGGCAACGCTTCAGACTTCCACCAAGAGATCGTTCGCGTAAAGCAACTTCACCAATTCGACATCGGCAAAATGATTGCCCTTGTAGTCGGTGATCCTACCCGCGAAACGCCCGTCGTCGATCAAGGCCAAGGCGGCCACCAGATCGAGAATCGCCCGATGCCAGGATGCCTCGAGCGACTTTCCGGCGTGCATATGCGTCGGTTCGTTCACATACCGGCTATTCGCGGCCACCAGGATATTCTTGCGATTGTATCCAAGATTTCGGACATCGGCGAAAAGCTTGCCGATCGTTTCGATGAACAGCTTCTGCCGGAAGGTCGCATTGGTCCGCGCCGTCGCCCCGTGTTCGAAGGAATGATCGTTCAGAACGAAGCGAATCCGTTGCTGCCCGATCGCGTTGGGAAAATCCCGCCCGCAATCGATATGCAAGGAGGTATCCCCCGGCTCGTTGGGCTCGATTGTCGTAAAGCCGCCATGCGACGTGGCGATGGTCACCGTTTCCTTAACCGTGTAAGTCTTCACGGTTCCCGGACACTCTCGGCGACCCGCGCCTTTCAGGGCGCCCACCAAACCGTCGCTGCCCGCGTCGAACAAGGGCGGATCGCCCGAGTTCATGCGTATCATCAAATTGTCCACGTCCATACCCAATTTAAGGGCGATGATGTGTTCGACTAAACGGGCGTAGTTGTGACGCGATCCCGAGCGCAGCACGATGTTGCTCACTACCTTTCCCGTGGTCCAAACATTGCGCACCGAGCACTTGATGGGTTGCGAGTCCGGCTGGTCGATTCGGTCGAACCACCAACCTGGCCGATCGGTCGGTTCCAGGCGAAGCGTACGAATTTGGTTCTTGGAAAAGGTGCCCGGAGCGCTGACCTCGACCGCTTCCGCAATCGTGCGCGGCGTTCGAATCCGCGCCGGCGGCGCCTCGTCGCTCCAATCCTGATCGACCGCCAACGCCGCGAACCGCTCGTAGGAAGCGTTTAGCATTGCCAAGTTGCCATCTAGAATCGCTCCAAAGTCGAAGTCGCCAGCCATCGTCCCCGTACATCACGCATTCTCGAATCATTGCAAGCTTTTCGAGGGCAAGGCCCTCAATCTCTCCGCCACAGCGGATTGCGCTTCGATGCCCAACGCCCCGCGCCCAAGACGCTCGGGATACTCAGACCCCCTCTCCCCTTCGCTCGTTCTTCTCTATCGCAGATTCCGAAGCGAGGAATTCAAATTCGAATTTCCCAGCCTTAGGTCATTAGAACTTCTAATACTGCACACATTCAGCAAAGAAAACATTTGTACTTTTAGGATCGTTTTCCCAGTATTGACCCTTTCAATTACGCTAGTTAAGCCCGCAAAGCTTCGATGCCTGCGGCAACGCAAACCAACGAGTACTCGTCCCGCAAACCAGTATGCGAGCGGGGGGGGGTCTTCCAACGAATTGCCTCTATGATAGCGTCAAAACCAAAATACCCCGGTGTTAGAATTACCACCAACGGCAACCAGCTTGTCTCGCTTTACACGGAAGCGAGGATCACCGAGGCCGGTGTCTTCTACCCGATCACGCCATCCACTGAAATGGGCGAAATGTACGAGTTCGCCCGAGCTGAGGGACAACTCAACGTATTCGGACGCCCTACGCTCGCTATCGAAGCGGAAGGCGAGCACGCCGCTCAAGGCGGAGCCATCGCCCAGTCCGTGACGGGCAAACGAACGGTCAATTTCACCTCCGGGCAGGGAATCGTCTACGGCGTTGAGCAATACTATCACGCCCCGGGCAAGCTCAGCACGATGGTGCTGGAAGTCGCCGCCCGGGCCCTGACCAAGCACGCCCTCAACGTTCATTGCGGTCACGACGACATCTACGCGGCCCTCGACGTGGGTTGGATCATGCTCTTCGCCAAGGATGCCCAGCAAGCCGCCGACCAGGCGGTGATCCTGCGCAAAGTCACCGAAAAGGCCCTCACCCCGGGCATGAACATTCAGGACGGCTTCCTGACTTCCCACTTGGAGCGTACCTTCCTGAAGCATGAATCCGGATTGCTCCGCGAATTCCTCGGCGCCCCGGAAGACATCATCGAATGCCCGACCGAGTCGCAGCGCGAGCTCTTCGGCCCGACTCGCCGCCGCATCCCCAAGACCATCGATTTAACTAATCCGGCCCTCATAGGACCCGTTCAGAATCAGGAACACTACATGAACGGCGTCGCCGCGCGACGCGACAATTTCGTCGAGCCTATCTTGGAATTCCTCGCCGATGCCTACGCGGAATGGGGCCAGCTCACCGGGCGCCACTACAGTTTCGTCACCGAGTACAATACCGATGATGCCGACACCGTCTTCGTCTCCCTCGGTTCCTCGGCCGAAAATATCGAAGCAGCTATCGACCACATCAAGGAAACGCGTGGCGAAGAACTGGGCTGCGTACACATCAATGTCCTGCGCCCCTTCCCGGAAGCGGCGGTCGTCGATGCGCTCGCCGGCAAGAAAAACATCATCGTCATCGAGCGTACGGACGAACCCATGGCCGGCGACAACCCACTCGCTCGAGACATTCGTACCGCTCTCACCAAGGCCGTCGCCAACCACAATGGCAATTCCTACGCGGGCATCCCCGCTATCGCCCCGGAAGACATGCCCCGCGTCTACTCCGGCATCTATGGCCTGGGCTCCCGTGACTTCCGTCCGGAAGACATCCTCGGCGCCTACGAGTACACCCAAGGCAAGATCAAGCGGCAGGACGGCAAGGGCAAGGAAGACGGGGAAAGCTATTTCACTCTGGGCATCAATCACCCCTACAGCGTCCGCTCTGAAGAAACGCCTTCCTTGCTCCCTGAGGATGCCATTGCCGTACGCCTCCACTCCATTGGCGGCTGGGGCATGATCACTACCGGCAAGAACCTCGCGGAAATCATCGGCGAGCTCGGAAACTTCGTCGCGGAACGGGACAACGTCGTCGACGACCAGGGCAACCCGAAGGAAGTCATTCACGTTTCGGCCAACCCCAAATACGGTTCGGAAAAGAAGGGCGCTCCGACCGAGTACTTCATGACTGCCGCGCCGCAACGCGTGCGGGTCAATTGCGACCTGCGTCACGTTAACGTCGTCCTCTGTTGCGATCCCAAGGCCTTCACTCACATCAATCCGATCGCCGGTCTCGTCGAAGGCGGCGCCTTCGTCTGGGAATCGAACGAATCGCCCGCCGAAGCCTGGGAACGCATCCCGCAGAAGTACCGCCAGGAGATCATGGATAAGAAGATCCAGGTTTACATCCTACCCGGTTTCGACATCGCCAAAAACGCGACCAATCGTCCGGATCTGCAGCTCCGCATGCAGGGCAACTCCTTCCTCGGGGCCTTCTTCAAAGTATCCCCGTTCCTGGAAACATTCAACATCGACGAAGATCATTTCAAGAGCGTCGTCCGCGCTCAATACAACAAGAAGTTCGGCAAGTTCGGCGACGCGGTCGTCGACTCCAACATGGAAGTCATGACTCAAGGCGGCTCTCGCCTGATCGAAGTTCCCTACGGTCCAGTCGACGCCCCTGACTTCTCCGCCATGCGGGGCGAAATGCTCTTGCCCACCAATACCGATTGCGGCGGCAAATGCGGTTGCGATCCGCACGACGAACAGCCGGACGGACTTCCCATGTACAAGATGGAGAAGTTCGATTCCGAATACCGTTCGGGTCTCGGCTACAATCAGCCGGCAGGCGCGCTCGCCGCAGTAGGCGTCATGGCGTCCGCCTCCGGAGCTACCGCCTCCAAGTACGGCGCCCGGCGCGAAACGCCGAAATACTTTCCGGAAAACTGCACCCAGTGCATGGAGTGTATTACTTCCTGCCCGGATACCGCCCTTCCGAACTCCGCCCACGACTTGCAGACTATTCTGCAGACCGCCGTTCTGAATTACGTCACTGACGAACGCCAACGCGCGGTCATCGCAGCGGCCATCCCCGACGTCGACGCGGCCATCCGCGAAACCATGGCGGCCAATGCCAAGAAGAAAGAAGGCGAAACCGTCCGCGAGCTGGTCATGGACATCGTCACGGAAAACGATTCCGTTTCCGCCGACGCGGCCGACGAGCTCGATCGCATCCTAGCCATCCTTCCCCTCTCCTACTTGAAGGTCCCCGCGGTATTTCTCTCCATGGAACGCAAGGAAACGGGAGCCGGCGGCATCTTCTCCATCTTCGTATCCGACCTCTGCAAGGGCTGCGGCCTTTGCGTCGAAGAGTGCGGCGATCACGACGCCTTGCGCATGGTCGAGGATACCGAAGACTACAATGCGGAAATCCTATCCGCTACCGAATTCATGCGCCTGCTTCCCGATACGGACCAAAAGTATCTCGGTAAGTACGACACGGATACACCGGAAGAATCGCGTCCTGCGGCTTGGCGAAACCACCTGATGGTCAACCGCAACTACGACGCCCTTACTTCGGGCGACGGCGCTTGCGCCGGTTGCGGCGAAAAGCCGGTTCTCCACGCCCTCGCCTCCGTAACGGAAGCCTTCATGCGCCCGGTCTTCCACAAGAAGGCCAATCGCCTCGAAGAGAAGATGGCCGACCTCAAGCGGAACGGGGTCGCCTTGCTCGAAAAGCTGGCCGACGAGGATCCCAAGACCTACGGCACTTGGAAGCGAATGGTCGCACACATCGTCATGGGCTTGGGAGGAGACTCCGACGCGGACACCGATGCTCGCCTTGAAGAGCGGGGCGACATCTCCGACTCCGACGCGATCGAAGCGATTTGCTTGGTACTCGAACAGGAAGCCTTCAATCACAAGAGTCTACAAGCCCTCGACGGTCGCCTCTCCAACGGCATGTCCGTCATGGCCATGGGCGCTCACACTGGCTGTAACACGGTTTACGGCTCCACGCCCCCGAACAACCCTCACCCGTATCCATGGCTCAACTCTCTCTTCCAAGATGGAGCGACCATTTCCTGGATGATGGGCGAGAGCTTCATGATGGATAACGCGCGTCGCTCGATTATCCCCGAGCGCTTGATCGATCACCTCAATGGCAGCGATGCCCTGGATGAAGCGACCTATTTCAACTACACCCACTTCACCGATGCCTTGATGACCGATCAGGAGATCAAGGAATTGCCGAAGGTATGGTGCATAGGTGGCGACGGCGGCATGGGCGACATTGGATTCCAAAACGTATCCAAAGCCATCCTCCAAAACCGCCCGAATGTGAAGATGCTAATGCTCGACACCCAGGTCTACTCCAACACGGGCGGTCAGAACTCCGACCACAGCCCAATGACCGGTGGCTTCGACATGAATCAAGCCGGCGCCGCGAGCCAAGGAAAGCTTAACGAGATGAAGAACATCGCCGAGTGTTTCCTCAACGGCCACGGCTCCCCGTACATCGCGCAGGTTTCCATGGCGGATTCAGCGAAGCTCTACACCAGCATGCTGGCGGCCCTCGAATACCGCGGTACCGCTTTCTTCCAATCGTACACCACCTGCCAACCGGAGCACGGCGTGGCGGACAATATGGCGACCAAGCAAGCGGAACGCGTTCGCGAAAGCCGTTGCTTGCCGGAGTTCGTCTTCGATCCGCGACTCGGCGAATCCTACACGGAAGCGCTCAGCCTCAAGGGCAACAAAAACCCGGATCGCGACTGGTGGCAGGCCAAGATGAGCGAAACGAAAGAGCCTTACGCCTTCACCATCGCTCACTGGGCATGCACGGAAGCTCGTTTCCGCCAGCATATCAAGAAAGCCACTACGGAAGAGATCGAACACATGGAGCACTTGGAAAGCGTACTTCTGCGGGTCACCCAGCAAGACATCGTCTATCGCCGCTACAACGATCCAGACCATCGCGCCTACGTCCCGGACTTCGGAGCCTATATCGTCTTCGATGCCGGCAATGGGAAGCATATCCCCATGAAGATGTCGCGCCAAATGGTCCTCTTCAACGTAGAGCGCCGCAAGGCATGGCGCATGCTCCAGTCCCACTCCGGACAGGCCAATAAGGACTACGAAACCCAAAAGGCCCTCATCGCCAAAGTCGACAGCGGCGAGGTCAGCGTGGCGGACCTAAAGGCGAAAGGCCTCAAGATTCTCGAGGAGCCCGAGACCGCTGAAGCGTAAGCGCGAAGCGCATACAAACTTTCTAGGCCGAGGACGCGCGTCCTCGGCTTTTTTATTGCCCGCCTGACAGGGTGGCTTGGCTAATTCCAAGCAAACGCTTCGGAAGTACGCTGAGAAGACTCGCTGGTCGGGATGCGGGCGGAATCGAAACCACTCTCCTCCTCGAACTCCTGGGCATTCTCTTCGGAAACTCGATCCTCTCCCAATATGAGAGCGATCTCCGACACGACGCCATTCAACTGAGCAGCAAGCGAATTTAGATTATTCGATCGATCGGCATTGCCTTGGGAACTGGCAGCATTTCCTTGGGTCACGCGGCTTATCTCCAAGACAGACGAATTGATCTGATCGATACCTTCCTTCTGCTCGCTCGAATAGTCTACGATCTGAGCGATAATATCATCCACTTGCCCCGTGATTTCGAATATCTCGTTGAGATTCTGGGAGATCCGCTCGCTCATCTCCACCCCATGCTCGCTCCGACTAACCGAATCGGAAATCTTCTCCGCAGTCTCATGGGCCGCTAACGCGCTCCGTTGAGCCAGGCTTCTCACTTCATCGGCAACAACCGCAAATCCGGCTCCCGCTTCGCCTGCTCGCGCGGCTTCCACAGCGGCATTCAAGGCAAGGATATTGGTCTGAAAGGCGATCTCATCGATGGACTTCAGGATTTGAGCCACACTGTTGCTGGAATTTCGAATCTCGCCCATCGCCTTATTCATCTCTTGCACTTCCTTAGAGCCCTGCGTCGCCAGGTCTCTAGCCCTGCCCGCAATTCCCTTGGCTTCTTTCGCTCTCGTAACGCTCGATTCCGTCACTTGCGACAATTCCTCGAGAGAGGAACTCGTTTCTTCTACCGAAGCGGCTTGGGAGGCGCTGCCAATAGACAGCTCCTTGCTCGAGCTCATAACCGAATCCGTTTCCATCCGCACTTCGCCGGCAATGCGACTTAGATTTCCAGAGAAGAGTTCCTGGGCTTCGATGAATTTCCTGAACTTATGGGCAATAACCGAAGACGGTATCGTCTCAGCAACTACAAATACCGCGTGCAGAAGGACGATTCCGATGGACGCTTCGTAATTGAATACGCTTTGAGGCAAAAGGAAATAGAACCCCAAATGGTGCACGGCAATCGTCGCAGCGCCTGCCAAAACTGCCCAAAAATTCGCCAACCCGATCAAACAGGCCAATGTTATGAATACATGGAAATGCAGCTCAATCATGCCTCTTCCGAGGTGGATGAGCAAGCCACTTATGGAGAGCGCGGCGATTCCTATCGCAATCGGCAAGGCTCGAGAATGAGGGTTGATCCACAGCAAAACGAATGGACCGGCTAGGATCGCCAAGCCCAATCCAATGGCCACGCTCACCCCAGTTCCAAAGTACATTGCCGTGCCGGCCAGAATCGGTATGTGAGCTGCCAGCGCCCAAATGGCGGCTCGATTAGCTTTGCTGTAGTAGGTAGAGTTGTTCGATTCGCTATTCATCGCTTTTCCGTGGATTAGTATTTAAATGAAAAGGGGTCTAGAGCGGACTTGAGTCGCTCGCTCGTGGCGCAGCCAATTACTGGCATCTCCTCGACCGATGCTCCCCGACGCATCCGTTCCAAGGTATCTAGATCGGAAAGTTGCCCGATAGACCCAGAGGGCGCATAGCCTCCTGAAAACCTGAGGGATCCTTCCGAGTCCTTTATTTGAAAATAGGGCACGCCCTCGGAACCGTAATCAGCCCGAAAAGCTTCTCCATTCGCTTCGATCACTTGAAAGCCGAGAGCTCTGAGCTCATTGGCGGTTTCCGAGCCACTGTCCAAAAGGGCGACCCATTCTTCAATTCCGTCGCTGGGGTTCCGAGCCGACAAATATTCGATTACGTTCCTCGAACACAGACACTGATCGCTCAGCACATGGGTGATACGCCATTCGCTCGGTCGAACCGCTGAATCAGGCAATTCAATCGCTGAACGAGCGATTGGCAGAGACACCATATGCCCCGCCATCATGTAGGCGATGGGCAGGGAAACAGCGACACACCAAACCGACAAGACCAACCACGGATAGCTCGTGGAAAGCGCCTTTCGTCCTGATTCGAGTGGGCCAGTGCGAGTCGTTTTCACTGACTAGATATCGGAAGTCAAACAAGCCCACTTAGGGGCTGCTCCGATTCAAGAGCGATTCAACGGATCAAACCCGACCGATGCCATTCCCTAAGCTATTGCGCTTAAGTCGCTTTCAAGAATCCGATACTGTTGGGGCCGGTTTATGCGAAATCTAAATTTTAACGAATATTCGCATCTTGTTTATCCCACGCCACCCCTTGGGTCGACCCGAAGCGAAAACGTTTCAGCGCCCCTTCAGCCTCTTGAGAAGCGATCGATCGCATTTCGCAAAGCAATCGAGTCCGCTTCTGACAACCCACTCAACAAAGGCAGCTGCGGTCCCATATCCGCGATTCCCGACAGCGTCACCATTTCGTGCAAGGCTCGGATGGGATTGATCGCATTTCTCAGCCCTTCCAGCTCCTCGTAACTCGATCGAATCGCCTCGGCCGACTCGAAATCGCCGTCTTGTATTCGCCTCAGCATACGCTGCGTGCGTTCCGGCGTCAGGCAAACCAGTCCCGCCGTGAAGCCCGCCAGGCCAAATTCGCGCATGTGAGCGATGGCGGGCTGCTCGCCGATCCCACTGACCACCAGCTTTGGATCGATCGCCCCCACGAGGCGGCTCAAATACTCGTCCTGCGAAGGATCGCCACGCGCGACCGCATACTTTACGCAGGCAACCGTTCCCTCGTCTACCAATCGCCCTAGGGCATCAGGATACACGTAATTTTCTTGCCGAATATAAAGGATCGCTGGCTTGCCCAAAGCGCCGGCAAGGCGCTTCGCTCCCTCGATCACGCCATCGCTGGTCACAGCGCCCTGCATCGGCAAGAGCATTGCGGAGGGAAAGTCCGTCTCCGCAATCAGCGACGCCTGATCCATGGCCATTCCCCAAGCCGGTCCTACCGAAGGGATTACCCAAGTATCCTTTCCCGAGCTACGCTCCAGAATTTCGAGAAGCCCTTGGTATTCGCTCACGCGACAGTGAAACAAGTTCGCGTTGCCTCCGTATAGCAGACTGGACACCCCACCCGCTTCGATGTGACGGATAAGGGTCGCGTTTTCCGATTCGACGATTTCCAGATTCGCATCGCGAGCCAAAGGCGGCACTGCAATAACCGAACGACGCAACAACTCAGGGGTAATGGGACCGGTATACATGCGCGAGAAAAGTGAGCGATGGTTGCCGCAAGAGCAATTGATTATTGCGTTGAAGGATACGCTCTCCCGCTGTCCGCAATCCGCGTCAACCTAGGCCCTCCGGTCCGCCGCAGTCGAGCCACCCACCCTCTTAAAGCCCCAAACGGATAGCTTTTCATGCGCCTTGGGATCGTATTGGCCCCGCCATGGGAGGGATCTAGCCCGCAGCAGGCGTGTCCTAGTGGGCCGGGCCGCATTGATTTCCCCGTTGCCACGCGCAACAACTCCTCCATCCTGTACGTCATACCCCGAGTAACCTAAACCACTCGAATTTATGAAAACCATTCGCTACTCCCTCACAATCGCTCTGCTGACCTTCTTTTCAGCCGTCGCCAACGCCGGACTGAATGTCGGCAGTTCCGTCGATTCTTTCGCTGCCAATGACGACAAAGGCAATTTCTGGAGCCTCCAGGATCACATCGGCAAGAAAAACGTCGTCGTCTACTTCTATCCCGCGGCGATGACCGGCGGCTGCACCAAGCAAGCCTGCGCCTATCGCGATCAATCGTCCGTACTCAACGATCTCGATGCAGTGGTCGTCGGCGTAAGCGGCGACTCGGTGAACAACCTGAAGCTTTTCAAGGAAGCCAACGGCCTCAATTTCACCCTGATTTCCGACATCAACGGCGCGATTGCCGAGCAATTCGGCGTCGCCACGCGAGGCGGCGGATCCATCGAGCGCGAAATCGCCGGCGTTGCCCACACCCTCGATCGCGGCATCACCACCATGCGTTGGACCTTTATCATCAACAAGGATGGCGAAGTCGTCTACAAGGACGACGCAGTGAAAGCCACCGAAGACACCTCCAACGTTCTGGCTCAGCTAAAAAAGCTATAGTCGCTCCAAACAGTTTCACGATTCGCGCCCTCGGGCGCGTCCCTGCGCTCTGCTGGCTTCTCGCTGGCGAGGCGGGAAGGCGTACGAACACGAGCCAGTTACGCACGATTTCCATGAGCCTACTCGAATCGATGGCTCGCGACTGGAAATCGACGTGTTCGATGCCTCCAATGGCGCTCGTCTCCCTGGTACTTCTCGACTCATCGAGCCTTACTCCACAGGCGGCATGGGATGGCCGAAGGTCGTGGAAAACTATCCTCCCTTATACGACGTTCTCTCCGCAGCCCAGTCGCAAGGTGGCCTGGCGGGAGCCGCTCACGGTGGTACCCTGGGACAGAGCCCAACCGCCATCGCCGACGCCATTCTAGGCGGCATCGATTTCTGGGAGATCAGCAACGGCTTCATCTACCGCACCGAGAATTGGTACCGCTTAATGAACGCAGGGATCTTCCTACCGCCGCTCGCAGGCACCGATCTGCCCAATTCGCCCGCCCGAGAAACTTGGCAGCCAATGCTCGGATCGATCCGCTCTTTCATCCACACCTCCGGGCGGCGCGAAATGGAGAGCTTCAAGAACGCCTTAACCCACGGCCGCGTATTCATTTCCGGAGGACCCGCTATCGAGTTGACCGCCGATGGTAAAACGATGGGAGAGACCCTTCGTTTGAAATCGGGCGAACATCGAGTAAGCGTGCGGGCGACGCTTTCATCGCCCAGAACGCTCGAAGAATTCGTCCTGGTTCGCGACGGCAAGCCCTACCCTGTCGAAATTCGCAAAAGCGTTCGCGACGGTATCAACAAGTGGGTAATCGAAGCGCGAATACCCGTTAGTCAAAGCGGATGGATAGCCGCCTGGGCCCGGGGCGAACAGGTCCCCGCTCAAGGCGATATCGATGTCATGGCCCACACCAACGCCATTCGCATTCAAGTGGACGATCAACCCTTCGCGTCGAAAGAAGCGAAGAATGACCTCATGGATACGCTCCTAAACGGAAAAGCGTTCTACGCCCAAAAGGGAGCCTACAAGAACGAAGATCAACGCGCCCACGCGTAAGCGCTCTTCGATCAAGCCATAGGAAAACTCGCCGCTCTGCCCGCGAGAAACTGAGCGATTCAATTACCGGCGGGCAAATACCTCGCTGCTTGCCACCGCCTTGACCAAATCGCGCAATCCGTAGCCGCATTCCGCAATTTCCATTGAGATTCGTTCCAGCTCCGGGTGATCGCGAAAAGTCATCTCGCGCCCCGTCCCGTAGGTCAGCAGCTTCTCGGCGAGCGCCAAAGCGAACCGATCCTTGCGTCCCATAAGCGCCTGCTTGAGTCCCTTCTCGTCGTGGAAAGACTCCCCGGAAGGCAATTCTCCCGATCCATCGACTGGCTTGCCTCGTACGGGTTGGTTTTCCGTCGATACGCTAGGGTAACGATCGCGGTAACCTCCGATCGGATCGTAAAACTCGAGAGCGAAGCCCAAAGGGTCAATCTTCGCATGGCAATCGGCGCAAGCCTGATCGCTGCGATGCTTCTTCAGCTGCTCGCGAATCGTAGTAGCCCCTCGCGTATCCGGCTCCAAGGGCTCCACGTCTGGCGGTGGTGGCGAAGGAGGCGTCCCTAGAATATTCTCGAGTATCCACACTCCCCTGACGACTGGAGAAGTTTCCACTCCGTTGGCAGTTACCGTCAAAACGCTCGCTTGCCCCAGAAGCCCTCCTCTATGGGCTTCCTCGGAAAAGCTGACTTTTCGAAATGCCTCTCCATTGATTCCCTTGAATCCGTAATGCTTGGCCAGAGGTCCATTAACGAAACTATAGTCACTATCGATGAAGTCTAAGATCGATTCATTCGCGACAAGTAGGTTAGCGAAAAAGCGGCGCGTTTCTTCCTTCATAGCCAATTCGAGGCGATCCGTATAGTATCGCTCGAAGGTCTTATCGTCCGGCAACATGCTGCCCAGAGTATTCAAGCGAAGCCATCCATCGGTAAAACGTTCGACGAAGGACTTAGCCTTTGGATCCTCCAACATGCGCTCGACTTGAGTCTCTATCGTCTCCGGATCGGCCAGGGCTTCGCTCTCCGCCAAAGCGAACAGCTCCTCGTCCGGCATGGAACTCCAAAGGAAATAGGATAGTCGCGATGCGAGCTGATAGTTATCCAGCTCTTTCGCCTCACCCTCGTCGCCTTCATCCAAATACAAGAACTTCGGCGAACTCAATATAGCCGAGAGCGCGAGCTTCAATGCTTCTTCCCGACTTTTACCCGCCTTCTCCTGCTGCTCTATGAAGGCGACATAATGACGCACTTCCTCTAGACTCTGGGGACGGCGAAATGCTTTCGAAGCGAACTTGACCAGCGTTTCCCCAACATCGATTCGCTGGGGACTCGTCGCATCGCCAAACAGCATCCGATGACTCTTTGGCGGCCACGACTCGTAGACAGGACCGATGATCTCCATGCTGTGCACGCGCAATCGAGGCCCATCGTATACTTGGCCAATCGTTCTCGAATCTAGATTCTTCGCCTTAGCCAAGCCCTCTTGAAGCAGATAATCCTGAGTACGCACGACTTCCGGGTGATACTTATCGGCGACCTTCCGAATCGTGCCTTTGCTTGATACTCCATTGACCCAGTGCACGAAGGGAGCGCTTCCTTTTTCCATCCAAACCGTAACCGCGTAGTCCGTTGGAACCTCGTCCGCCAGATCGAACACTTTCACCGGTCGCCGACCTTCGTGAGCATTCTTTCCAAGGAGACGGAGCTCCGGAGCAATCACAATTCCCATCTTTAGCGGTTCCGTCAGGTCTGTCTTAAAATCCTCAGCCTCGTACGGATGATCCAACCGACTAACCGCTTCAGCTCTCACGACGATCCGATACAGGCCATCCTCGGGAACGCCTCCTGATTTCGCGAATTTTTGGGGGTAATTGGGATGACGCTCAATCGGCTTGCCGTGCCCAATATCCAAATACTCATCATGGAAGTTTATCCGCCAGGTCACCGGAGCCCTAGTTCGATCCTCCGGCAAAACGCCCCCGAAGTCGTTAGCCGTAAATCGCAGCCGACGCGATGCGGGCTGATGCGACTCGAATCGAATGGATTTATCTAAAAATCGATCGGCGACCTCTAGATAGCGCCTCATTTGAAAATCGGATAAGGTTAGCGACTCGCCATTGTTATCGAACCCATGTACCGTAGCATCATCCGGAAAATCGAATGCCGCGTCGAACACTTCGGGCTTAATGCCCAACAGGTCCCGCATCGTATTCAAATACTCGTGGCGATTCAACCGTCGCAGCACCGTCGAAACAGGAGCTCTGGAATCTTCGGCTATGGTCAACTGCTCCGTCAGCCATTCGATCATCCGCCGCTTTTCAGCAACGCTCGGCTGTTTCACCTTCTTTTCATCCGGTGGCATGTCACCGAGATTAAGCATATCGAGCGCCTCCTCTAGCATGAGCAGATTGTTTTCATCCGACGTATTCGCGGACATGCCATCCAAGCGACGATCCCCCTTTTGCTTTTCTTCGCCATGACAGCCCACGCAGTACTCGTTCACGAACTCTTGGGGAAACGGCGGAAGCTCGTTGGACCACGCATTTGTCGCCAAAAGCGAAACGACCAGCAATGGAAGCAATCGCTGGATGCCAGAACCGACGTGGCCGACCCGAGCTTTTGGGCGCGGCGCTTCGCAAGCGAAGACCCTGCAATGGTTAAGGAATTCTGGCATCACGCGACCTCCAAACCGGTCAAAGTCCCCGTCGCGCTCGAGAAGCTATCGAGCTCCATGCCGAATCGCTGCAGCATCGAGACAAATAGGTTCGCCGCCGGCGTCGCCGTGCCGCGCCCCTTGTCCTTCGCATATCGACGGTGCTCGCCATGACGGAATCCTCCCCCCGCTATTAGCAGCGGTAGGTCCTTGTTGCTATGCGAACTCGCATTTCCCATTCCGCTGCCGATCAAAGACATCGTATTGTCGAAAAGCGTTTTTCCATTCGGCTCCTGCACCGCCTTGAGCTTGTCGAGAAATCGAGCGAACTGCGTCGTGTGAAAGCGCTCGATGATCATCAGCTCCTCGATATAGCTGTCCACCTTTCCGTGATGCGTTAGCTGGTGATAACCGCGTGTGACGCCTAGACCGCCATTGTCGTAGCCAATATCATTCGAGCTGAAAGTGATGATGCGCGTCGAATCGGTTTCCAAAGCCAGCGTCATTAAATCGTAATACAAGGGGGTCCGCTCCGCGAACGTGAAGCCATCCGCATCCACTGGAAGATCGTAATCCACCACCGGCTTCGGACGATCCAGCCAAGAACGCGATTGGCTCAGGCGCTTTTCAACCTCGCGTACCGAGGTAAAATAGCGATCGAGCTTTTCCTTGTCGCGAGCCCCGACTTGACGCATCAAACGATCCGCATCGGTCTTTACCAAATCAAGCACGCTGATTTGATCGGTATAAGTTCCTTTGAGGGCTTGGACTCGACTGGGATCCGTCTGCTCGAACAGCAGGGAAAACAGCATTCGCAAACTGGATACCTGCGGCAAGGCAACGCCCGCGCTAGACCAGGAAATATTGTTGTTCGTGTCTTTGCTCGTCCCCAGCGTGAGCGAGGGATAGCGCGTTTGAACGCCCACATGCTGGGCCGCCTTCTGATCCACGGAGATATTCGCCTCCGGCAAACCTTTCGAGTGCTTCGACAAAATCCCCGTCAAATAGGCATGAACCCCTCCATGGCCGCCCTGGGCCTCCGTTCCGTGGTCCAGCTGAGAGAAGACGGTGAAGTCATTGCGATGCCGCGCCAGGGGCTGCAACAGTTCTGGCAGAGCGTAGTTTCGGCCCGTCTGCTGAGGAAAGAAAAGCTTCGGCACGAAACCGAGCCCAACTCCGATGCAGACCATGCGCATCGGAACCGCCGGGACTGCTCGCGATACGGCGGATCCGACCGCCATCGCATCCAAGAAAGGCAGCGAAAGCGTCGCGCCCGTAACGCCTCTTAAAAAGGTTCTGCGGTCCAAAGATTTTCCGATAGGGATCATAGCAAAGAAAGGGTTGAGCGAGTTTCGGTCCTCGCCGGGCTCGAAGGAGTTCAACACTATACCATACGACGCAATGCATTTGGACAAGGGCCCCCTTCGAAACGGGCCAAATCGCTTCCCGAGGACCGCTCCAGGGGCCCCGTTCCCCACCTGGAGATAGTCCAAAAGGACGATTCGGTCAAACGATATGAAAATCGCGACAAGCCCGTCGATCGGCCGATTTCACTACTGGAAATTCCGCCGTTGCTTGGCCCATGCGGCATCCACTTCCGCTCGGGTCTTCCCTTGGGCATTGGCCCCGCGGTAGATCGCTTCCATTTCGGTTTCGATCCCTCGATCCCCTTGCGCTCCCATCCATGCGTCCAGCTGAGCCTTTAGCCGTTTGACAGTTGAGGCGTGTTCCGGATCCGCCGCCAGATTGTCCCGCTCGAGCGGATCCGCAACGCAGTCGTAGAGTTCCCACTCAGGACGCCGTTCGTAGGCGGATAGAAGCGACCGAGCCGGTTCCTCTCCAGAGTCGGCGGCCGCCCGCATAGACAGATAGAAGTCCTTCGTCATGGCATTGTTTCGATATTCCGAAGCCGAATTCAAGTTCCAGATCAAGCGATAGCGCTCGCCGCGCACGGTGCGAATGGGAAAGTTGTCGACGCCATTATTAATGCCCCGCGTAGTGGTCTGGCCGAATACGTAGTCCTTATGCCGATCGGTCTGGCCCTTCAGAACCCCCATGAAACTCGCTCCATCGAGAACCGAATCGGGCGTCCCGCCGGCCGCTTCGACAAAGGTCGGAACCACATCGCTGTACTCGACCAGGGCCGATGCCGTCGAACCCGCCGCAACCTGCCCCGGCCAACGAACGATCATAGCCGACTGCAAACCATTGCCGTAGCAGGTCCACTTCGCGAACGGCATTGCATTGCCCTGCTCCGAAAGGACCATCACCATGGTGTCCTCTCGAAGGCCGTGCTTGTCCAGCAAGGCGACTAAGTCGCCTACCTGATTATCGAAGTAAGTGATCTCGGCCAAGTAGCGACTGAAGCTGTCCCGCGCAACCGGCGTATCGGGGATATAGGGAGGCAAGATGACTTTGTCCTGCGGATACGCGGAAGCATCGCCCTTATCCCAAGGGATATGCGGCTCCCGAGAACAGGCGAAGAAGCAAAAGGCATCGTCGCTGGCGGCGACTTCCCCTATCCATCGGTCGGCCGCCTCCAAATCGGGATTGTTGCCGCCCCCCACCGTTTCGAAGGGGAATACGGACTTGGGCGAAACATGGGACTTGCCCGCCAAACCGACTCGGTAGCCCAGGGGCTTCAGGTAATGGGCGATGCTCTTTGTTCCCGCCTTGGCGAAGGTGTGATTCGGATAGGCGCCCGACTTGATCGGATAAAGCCCCGTATAGAGATTGTGTCTCGTTGGAGAGCACATGGAAGCCGCCTGAAAGCAGCGCTCGAAACGCATGCCTTCGGTCGCCAAGTGATCGATATGCGGCGTGTGCGCCTGTCCGCCGTAGCAGCCGATATCGCGGTAGGTCATGTCGTCCGCAATGATGAAGAGGAAGTTGGGCTTGGCGGCGAGCGAAGTAGCGAGCGCCAACGCGCATAGGAATGGGGTGTATAGGGGCCTCATAGGCGGTGAAGTAAGCACCATTCTTCATCCTGGCGATCAGTTGACAACGCCAAAGCGGCGAATTCCTTGCCTCCCTAGGGCCCTCCGTGACGCGTCCCGATTACTCTGACTCGTAAATCGCCATTAGTTCGTCCAAGCTGCCTTCTAAATGGGGTAATTACCTCGGAACCCATGAACACCGCTCGCGTACCGTTGATGCCCGTACTATTTTGCTCTGCCATCCTTTGTCTGTGCATAAACGTTTCCGGGCGGGGAGACGCGCTTACTGAACCCGCGTTCGCCTTTATCGAAGATCACTGCTTGGACTGCCACGATTCCTTCGAGAAAAAGGCCGATTTCGACCTGGAAACGCTCGCCTTCGATCTGGAGGACCGAGAGAGCTTCACTCATTGGGTTCATGTCTATGACCGCGTTCTGGCGGGCGAAATGCCTCCCGAGAAGCGGAAGCGGCCCGATTCCGCCGCCCTCGACGGATTTCTCGAGGCGCTCTCCGAGCCGCTGCTCAAAGCCGATCGAAAACGCATCGCCGAAAATGGGCGTTCGAAGGTCCGGCGCCTCAATCGCTTCGAATACGAGAATACGCTGAAGGCCTTGCTCGAAGCCCCTTGGCTCCAAGTGGCGGATCGATTGCCGGAGGACGGCATCGACCATCTGTACAACAAGATCGGCGAGCGCCTGGACGTTTCCCACGTGCAAATGGCCAAGTACCTCGAAGTCGCCGAGTACGCGCTGCGGACCGCCGTCAACACCGCCGCCCACCCCACCGAAATCCGCAAGTTCTATGCGCGGGAAGAACCGGTGGTTAACAACTACCTGAATTATCGAGGCGGGCAGAAAGCGGCCACTCGAGCAAGCATTCCCCTGCTCGGTTTCCAGCCCGAAGTAGAGGTTATCCGCGGCAATCAGCCGGTCACAGTCGGCGAAGCCGATCCTAAGCGGCGCGAGCGAGAAGCCTTCGGGGTCGTATCCGGCACCTACACGGCCACCACCAAGTACGATTTCACGCGCATCAATGCGCCCATCGACGGCAACTATCGCTTGAGGCTGAAGAGCTACACCTTTCGAGCCGGTCCCAATGGGAGGCGTGGAGGCGACGACCACGGTCTTACCGGAGGCGACGAAGCTTGGTGGCGTCCGGATCGCAACGTCGCTATGCCCGGTTTGCGATCGGAACCGATCACCTTGTACGCGCTCTCCGACAGCGGGGACAGCCGCTGGCTGACTACCTACGATGCTTACCCGCAACCCCACGTGATCGAACGCGAGGTCACCCTCCGTCAGGGCGAGAATATCCGTCCCGATGCCGGTCGCCTCGTGCGCACCCGCCCCGGTTGGAAGGGCAATCCCAACGCCAGCGTCAAAGACGGCATTCCCGGCTATGCCATGAATTGGCTGGAAGTCGAAGGGCCTCTTCACGAGGAGTGGCCCCCCAAGAGCTACCAAACTGTATTCGGCGACCTCGCCTTCGAATCCTGCGAACCGGGCCACGTGGAAGCCCTCAGTTCCCATCCCGAAAAAGACGCCCAGCGTCTCCTGCTCGACTTCACGCGGCGCGCCTACCAGCGGAGGGTCGGACCGTCCGAGATCGCTCCCTTCATGGCAATCTACCGCCGGGCCACGGAACTGGGAGAGTCCTTCACCGACGCCATGATCGCCACTTGCGCTTCCGTCCTCTGCTCATCCGACTTTCTGTACTTCGGGACACGACCCGGCCCTTTGAAGAATCGCGAAATCGCCTCTCGGCTTTCCTATTTCCTTTGGAACGGCCCTCCGGACGATACCCTGAACGCAGTCTCCAACCTCAAAAGTCCCGCCAAGCTGAGCCAGCAATCCGAGCGCATGCTGAACGACCCGAAGTCCGAGCGCTTCGTCAACGCCTTCCTCGGCTACTGGCTCGATCTCCGCGACGTCAACGCCAACACCCCCGACGCCGAGCTCTATCCCGACTACTACCTGGACGACCAGCTGACCGAAGCCTCCATACTGGAGACTAGACGCTACTTCCGCGAACTGCTCGACAATGATCTGCCGGCCCGCAATCTCGTCGATTCCGATTTCACCTTCGTCAATGAACGCCTCGCCGCTCACTACGGCTTCGAACCATTCGAAGGGGTGCAGCTGCGACGCGTCGACATTCCCCCTCAATCGCCACGCGGCGGCCTCATGACCCAAGCCAGTGTTCTCAGGGTCACCGCCAACGGCACCACCACATCGCCCGTGCTTCGAGGCGTCTGGATTATGGAGCGTATTTTGGGAGCGCACATTCAACCGCCTCCTTCCGGCGTCGAAGCGGTCGAACCGGATACGCGCGGAGCGACCACCATCCGCGAGCAACTCGACCTCCATCGGGCGGACCAATCCTGCAACTCGTGCCACGCGAAAATCGACCCGACCGGGTTCGCCTTGGAGAGTTTCGATATCGCGGGCGGATGGCGCGATCGCTATAGAGCCGTCGGCGAAATCGGAGAGCCCGCCCAAGGGTATGGAAAAAATGGGCACGAATTCATTTTCCGAAATGCCGCGCCAGTCGACAGTTCCGGCTATCTTCCCAACGGCGAGCCGTTCGCGGATATCGAAGAACTCAAAGGCCTGCTTGTGAAAGACGAGCGGACCATCGCCCGCAACCTGGTACGTCAGTTTCTCGTCTACGCAACCGGCGCTCCGGTAAGCTTTTCCGATCGCATCCATGTCGAAAAGATCCTCGACCATTGCGAAGATAGCCAATATGGAGTACGTTCCCTTTTGTCCGCCGTCGTTCAAAGCGAACTTTTCGCCATCAAATAATCGCCACCCCCGCCGCCATGAACCTTATCAATCTCAATCGCCCCATCAATCGACGACAAATGCTGCGAGGCATCGGCGTATCCCTTTCGCTTCCCTTTCTCGAAGCGATGATGCCGCGATCGGCCACCCAAGCCTTCGCCAGCATCGAAAACGGCGCGTCGCCCAGGCGCATGATCGGCATTTGCAATAACCTAGGTCTCTTGCCGGATCGATTCTTTCCCGAGAATGCAGGCTCGAATTACGCGCTCTCTCCGTATCTCCAGGAAATCGCCGATCTTCGAAACGACTTCACCGTACTAAGCGGCGTCTCCCATCCGGGCGTCGATGGATCCCACTCGTCGGACGTTTCCTTCCTCACCGCAGCCCCCCATCCAGGAGGAGGCGGCTTTCGCAACACCATCTCTCTCGACCAATACATCGCTCGCGAGATCGGACACCTCACCCGCTTTCCTTCGCTCACTCTGGGCGTCAACGCCAAGGAGGGACGTCGCAGTCTTTCATGGACCGATGCGGGCGTCCTCATCCCCTGCGAGAACAAGGCCTCGGAAATCTACAAGCAGCTTTTCATCCAGGGTTCCGCGGATGAAGTGGAAAAGCAAATACGAAAGCTCAAGCTTGGGCAGAGCATCATGGACTCGATTGCCGACCAATCGAAATCGCTCAATAGACGTCTCGGCAAGAACGATCGGGACCGACTCGATCAATACAACACGGCCGTGCGCGAAGTCGAGCGCCGCATGACCGGAGCTCAGGAATGGGAACGCAAGCCCAAGCCCACGACTACCGAGCCGATGCCGGAAGATCCCGACGCAAGAGAAGCCTACATGGAAAAAACCAATCTCATGTATCAGGTGGCTCGATTGGCCTTCGAAAGCGATTCCACTCGAAGCATCACGCTACTGCTCGACAGCAATAATTCGCCGACCATCGAAGTCGAAGGAGCCGAGATCAAGGACGGCTACCACAACCTTTCCCACCACGGTAAAAACGAGAAGAAGCTCGCTCAGCTCGACGCCATCGATCGCGCCCACATGGGCTTGCTCGGACAGTTCGTTCGCGACCTGGACCGGGCCGCCGAGGGCAGTCAGAGCCTGCTCGACAACACGACGGTCATGTATGGCAGCAATTTTGGCGACGCCAGCAAGCACACCACCGACAACATGCCTGTCGTCTTCGCCGGGGGTCGCTTCAAGCATGGACAGCACATCGCCTTCGACCGCGATCAAAACTATCCATTGCCCAATCTCTTCGTCAGCATCCTCCAGCAGATGGGCATCGAAACGGACGCCTTCGCTACCTCGACGGGAACGATGCGCGGACTGGAAATGGTCTAGCGTCTGCAGACCTCTTTGCGCAGACGCCCCTAAACCCCGTTTCGCTTCAAGCGGAACCCTTTATTCCAGGGTGTCGCGGCGACTAGACGCATAGCTGAATCGCTCGTGAACAAGGGAAGCGTTTCATTTCCCAAGATTCCGCTTGGCCCGCCTTCAATGCGTCAGCCAGGCGCCCGTCGCTTGAATCGGCTCTAAACTGCCCGGCTTCGTTACCCACGCGGCAATCGCGTACCGACGAGCGCTGTCCGGGTCGAAGGAGGGCACGTCACCCGTCCACGATCCGCTTTTCGATTCGAAACGCTCGTGGGCCAGCGATACGAACGACTGCCTCAAGTCGCGATTTCGGTTTTCGCCGCGTTCGACGCGCGTTCGTATATCCATACCCAGGATAGCGACATTCAAAAAGGCCGCGTTCTCCGGCCCGGAATACGACGCTTCGATTCGATCTCCCTCCAGGGAGACTTTCAGATTGCCCGCCGCGCCCAAGCGCTCCGGCAATTCCTTTCGCTCGAACCAACCGCGCCACTCCTTGCCGTTCACGACAAATCCGGGCGTGTAGACCGAAGCCAGATTGCCCGCCTGATGGTGCTGGTACTGTCGGCTCGTGTTCTCGAAGGAAGCGAAGGGGTCCTTCCACCCTAAGCGATCCCAGTAGTCCACATGAAACGCCACTGGCACCCATTCCTTCCAGAGCCTTTCGTCGGCTTCGAAGCCATTCAGCCAGCGCTCTGCGGGAGGACAACTGCTGCAACCTTGCGAAGTATAGAGCTCGATCAATCGAACCCGCTTCTCCCCGCTTTCGAACTGCAGGGGCTCTGCCCTCCCATCGACGAACGCGAAAACGGCGCTCGCCAAAATCGTTATAACCGGAAGCCTCACTTCTCAAAGGACGATCCGCCCCAGCGACCGCATGCAGCGACCTGCGCTTGCTACCCGCAATATCTTGATTCCGATAGAGATATCCGCTTTCTATGTTTCCCCTAATGGATACCCGCTCCCTTCTAGACGACCTCGAGCAATTGCTCGGCTCGGAAAATACGCTCTCCGAGAAGGAAGACCTGTTCGTTTATTCCTTCGATGGGACCGCTTCGCTGAAAAACCTGCCCCTCGCCGTGGCTTTTCCGAAATCCGCTCGCGAGGTATCGGAAATCCTGAAACTCGCCGCAGCGCATGATTGCTGCGTCTCGACCCGAGGATCCGGCACGGGACTAAGCGGCGGATCCGTTCCCTCGAACAACAGCATCGTGCTCTGCACGAATCGCATGACTCAGGTTCTCGAATACGATCGCGAAAACCTAACCCTGCTCGTAGAGCCAGGGCTCGTCACGAGCAAGATTAGCGAACTCGTCGAAGCCGACGGCCTGTTCTACCCGCCCGATCCCAGCTCTATGAAAGTCGCCACCATTGGCGGCAATGTCGCAAACAATTCCGGAGGCTTGAGAGGGCTCAAATACGGCGTCACTCGAGACTATGTCATGGGACTGGAAGTCGTCCTCGCAAATGGAGAGACAGTGTGGCTCGGCAGCAAGTGCGTTAAGGATGTCGCCGGCTATTCGATGAAGGATCTCTTTGTCGGCAGCGAGGGGACCCTCGGCATTATCACCCAAGTCTTGCTTAAACTCATTCCAAAGCCCGCGGCGCGCAAGACCTTGCTCGGGCTCTACGATTCCATGGATGACGCGGCAGCGACCGTATCCAAAATCATCGCTTCCAAGATCATCCCTTGCACGCTCGAGTTCATCGACCAATACACGCTCCAGTGCGTCGAGGACTTCGCCAAGATCGGACTGCCCACGGATTGCGGCGCGGTGCTCCTTATGGAAACCGATGGCTTCCCCGCCCAAGTAGACAGCGAAACGGAGCGCATGAAGGCCATCGCGGAGGAGATGAATGCCCGCGAAGTCCGGATCGCCGCCACGGAAGCGGAAGGCGTGGCCCTCGCCAGCGCCCGTCGATCGGCATTTTCAGCCGTCGCCCGTATCCGCCCCACCACTATCCTGGAAGACGTCACCGTGCCGCGCGACAAACTGGTGGAAATGACCCGCTTCGTTCGCGAAACCGCGAAAAAGCACCAAGTGAACATCGCCAACTACGGTCACTTCGGCGACGGCAACCTCCATCCCACCATCCTCGCCGACGAACGCGATCCCGAGGAAATGGAGCGCGTGCACCGGGCCATGGACGACCTCATAGAGAAAACACTGGAGCTCAAGGGCACCATAACGGGGGAACATGGGATTGGGCTCGCCAAGAAGGAGTACCTCAAGTCGCAGTTCAACGACTATAGCCACGAACTAATGAAGACCCTCAAACGTTCCCTGGACCCCAAGAACCTGCTCAACCCCGGAAAGATCTTCGATGCCTGATCGAGTCCATTCTCCAAAGGGGGCAAGCGATTTCCTCGGAGCATTGGCTTCCTCGCGCGCTCCCGAGCCCGGGACCTGCAGCGCCTCCTAATCGTCCGGAACCGCGCATGAATAAGCCTCCCCCCCTCCGTCTCCAATCGCTCGACTACTCCGTCCTCCAGCAATGCATGAGCTGCGGCATGTGCTTGCCGACCTGTCCGACCTACGACACCACGCAACGAGAGCGCAATAGTCCGCGAGGCCGTATCGCCCTCATGCGGGCCATAGCGGACGAAGCGCTTCCCTTGAGCGAGACCTTTTCGGATGAAATGTACTATTGCCTGGGCTGTCTGGCTTGCTCCACCGCCTGCCCCGCAGGCGTCGACTACGCCCATATGTTCGAAGCCGCTCGGGCCGATATCGAAGATACCGGCGAATTGGAAAGTGGCGAACGGCGCTTCTGGCGCTGGTTGACCGTCAAAACGCTCTTCATGCGTCCCCGCCTATTGAAGCTGGTCGGAATCAGCTTACGGTTGTATCAACAATCTGGATTGCAGCGCCTGGTTCGAAAGTCGGGTCTCCTCAACCTGCTCCCTCGCAACCTTCGCGAGTTGGAACCGATGACTCCTGAGATTCAAGCGAGTTTCTCGGACGCGCTCATCGACACAACCGAAGCGCCGCGAGCTCAACCCGCCCGCTACCGCGTCGGATTTCTCACCGGATGCGTGCAGGACCTGGCCTTCAGCGATATCAATCGGGACACCGTCGACGTCTTGCTCGCCAATGGCTGCGAAATCGTGACCCCTCGGAATCAAAGCTGCTGCGGCTCCCTTCACTCCCACAATGGCGAAGAAGGCCTCGCCCAAGAGCTCGCCCGCCGGGCCATCGACGACTTCGATCTAGATTCCCTCGACGCGATTATCTCCAATGCTGGCGGCTGCGGCAGTCATTTGAAACACTACGGGCGACTCCTATCCGGTGATCCCGAATACGCCGATAAAGCCCGACAGTGGGACGCTAAGCTCAAGGACATTCACGAATGGCTCGTGGAAATCGGACCGACCCCGCCCGGACCGCTCGACGAAGCGACTCAAGTGACCTACCATCCCTCCTGCCACCTCAACCACGGACAGAAAGTCAAACGCCAGCCCGAGCAGTTGCTCTCGCTCATTCCGAACATAGAGCTTATCGCCTTGGCGGAAGCCGATTGGTGCTGCGGCAGCGCCGGCATCTATAATATTACTCAACCCGAACAGGCCAAACTCCTCCAGGATCGGAAAATCGATAACATCCGAAAAACCGGCTGCCAGGTAGTCGCCACCTCAAACCCGGGCTGCCACTTGCAGATTCAAACCGGAATCGACGACCCTACCCTGGTCCGACATCCAATCAGCCTACTCGCGGAAGCCTATCGCAATCGACAGCCCATCGAGACCTAGAATACTCCATAGGAACAATCATGCTCAAGCGTACCCTTCTCTCCGCCCTTATCGTTTCATGCGTCGCCTTCGAATCGGCAATCGCCGATTCGCTTTTCGACATGTCGGAGATGCGCGACCCACGCACCCTTGATATCGTAACCCTTCAAGATTGGCATATCGTACCCGGAGCGATCGAGACCCGTCAAAAGCTAGTCGATATCCGCGTGGGCCCGCTGTGGGAAGGTCAAGATCTCCGAATTCCCGTTCGCTTTATCGTTCCCGTGGATCGCAAGGCCAAAGGCTTTCACCTGACCGGGGGCAATCAGTTGAATCGACTCAAGGAAGCGAGTACGCCGAAAGGCATCGAAATTTCCTTAATCGAGGGAGGCATTGGCCTCGTGAAAACCATCGTCCAAGAACCGAAAGCCTATGGCGAGGCCGTACTGGGCGATGCCATGAAGCAGCGTTTTATCGAGACGCTGGATACTCGTTACTCCATTCAATACTGGGGCTGGCCCGCAATTCTTATGCGAGCGATAACTGCAGCGGAATCCGAGATCGGACATTTCTCGCCGGGCAAAATTGCAGTCTCCGGGGGTTCCAAAAATGGAGCCTCGCCCTCAGTCGCCCTGATCGCCGACGATCGCATCACCGCTCTCCATGCCAGCGTATCGCCACTGTGGGAATCTCCACTGCGCCTCTGCGACGAAGAGGCGTGGAAGGCGCTTCGAAACTACAATCTCCAGAAGGGACACACCAAGCCCCACGTATTTCTAGGCGGAACCTTCGGCCCCATTTACAATGAACAAGCGCTAGCAGCCGGCCATTCGTGGAGCGATTTGCAGGCGCTCGCCAATGGCCTCGCAAATAGCATTTTCGTTTCGCGGAACCTGAACGCTCTTGAAAAGCGAAATGTCGATCTGCTCTTCCATCCAGGGACTCACGACTACGTCGCCTTCGACTTGGCATGGGGCGGAGCTCACTATCCCCAGATTCCCACCTACCTCGCAGTCAATTCGGGGCACGGACACAGAAATCGATCTGCGAGCGCCGAGAAGGACGAGCAAAATAAGGCCGCATTCTTGCTCAACCATTTTTTCGATGGAGTGGACGATTTGCAAACGACTCCCGAGCTGTCGTATCAACACGATGGCGACGACTTACGCGTTTCCGTGAAATTCCCGCATGGCTCAAAACCGGAAAGCGGGCGCATTTGGTGGGCGTACGACCGGGGGCCCGACGGGAGCGTTTCCTATATCCGAGATCTTTTTCCTGAGGATCAATGGAAGGATATGGAATATAATCCCGAGGGAAACGAATGGACAGTCACAATCGCCTTGGACCGGAACACTTCCCATGTCGACCTGTTTAGCAATCACCGCAAGACCCTCCGCTATGATTCGAAACGCTACTCGACCTATATCTCCAGCCCCTACACTCGGGTTCGATTGAAATAGCGACACACATTAGTAGCCGCTCTACAACCATCGCCTCGTATACACTTCAACCCCTAGTTGCCATGCTCAATACACGTGTTTTTCCAACTGCCCTCGCCCTTTCTCTTTGCGTGTTTTCATCGTTTGCCGAATCCAAGCCTCAGCAACCATCCCACTGGACTGAATCCTATGTCGTCGCCAATGGAATCCGTATTCACTACTGGCGTACAGGGGGCGATAAACCGCCGCTGATCATGACGCACGGCTATTCGGACGATGGGTTGTGCTGGACAGCAATCGCCCAAGAACTGGAAGATCGCTATGACGTTTTTCTCCCTGATGCGCGGGGACACGGCTTATCGGATCCGAATTCGCCGAATGATCCTACCGACATTCAAGTAGAAGATATTCGCGGGTTCATCGAAGCCCTCGAGCTGGACAAGCCCATCGTGGTCGGCCACTCGATGGGAGCGTCTTCCGCCGCATGGTTTGCCGCTCGCTACCCCGATACGCCTCGCGCCGTCGTCCTCGTCGATCCTAGGTTAGTTAGTCGACCCTCCAACGGAAACGCCGAAAGTTCCGCTGCTGACAGGGATAGGCGGGCCGCTCAAACGCTCCAGCGAAACAATACTAGCTATCAAGAGCTTATCGATAGCCAAATGGCGAAAAATCCTCATTGGGGCATTATCGAACTGCACTTCTGGGCTTTGTCCAAACAACGATATCACCCCAACACCGCCTATCGAAGCTCCCAAGGTCGCCCCGATATGAGCGAGCTTTTCAAGAAAACAGTATGCCCAACGCTTATTCTGAAAGCGGACGATCAAGGCAAGCTGCGTGAACAAAACAAGGAAGTCTCATCCTTATTAAAGGACGGGCAACTGGTACACGTAAAAGACGCGCGCCACAGCGTTCATCGCGATCAGAAGCAACGCTTCCTTGAAGCGCTCGACTCTTTCCTCGATCGAGTAAGCGAATAGAGCAAAAATCCGTGCGATAATTCGTTTCGTCAGCTAGACTCCCCTCCCTAAACCGACCTTCGATTACAATGAAACTCTGCTTTCTCCCAGGATTGTCCGCCTGCATGTGCGCCTGCGCATCGACCGCTCTAGCGGCGAGCGACTCCAAGCCGAACATACTGCTCATCCTCGCCGACGATCTCGGCTATCAGGACCTAGGATACCAAGGGTCGCCGGATATAGAATCGCCCCACATCGATCGTCTCGCCACGAATGGCATTCGCTTCACCGACGGCTACGTCAGCGCATCCGTCTGCAGCCCCTCGCGAGCCGGACTGATGACCGGACGCTACCAACAGCGGTTCGGTCACGAATCGAACGTGCCGCCAATCCCCTTCGGCATGGACCTGAACGAGGCGACGCTCGGACAGAAGCTTCAGCAGGACGGCTACCGAACCGGCATCGTTGGCAAGTGGCACCTGGGTAACTTGGATACGCAATACCCGACCGCTCGCGGCTTCGATTGGTTCTACGGCCTCCGCGAGGGCAGTCGCAGCTATTTCTACGATACAAAGAAGAGCGATAAGCCCGGCAATTTTCACGGCATCGAAGAAAATGGTCAACAAGTCGCCTTCGACGGCTACCTAACCGACGTCATGGGCGAGAAGGCGATCGAGTTCATAGAAAGCCCATCTGAAGATCCGTTCTTTCTCTTTCTCTCTTTCACCGCTCCTCACGGACCGATGGAGGCGAAGCCCGAGGACTTAAAGCGCTTCGATCATATCGAAGACAAGAAGCGGCGGACCTATGCCGCGATGATTTGGGCGATGGATCGAGCGATTGGCAACGTTCTGGATACGCTCGAGACAAATGGCATGGCCGACAATACCCTCATCTGGTTCCTCAGCGACAACGGCGGCGCATCAGGCAACGCCTCCGTCAACCTGCCGCTCGCCGGATTCAAAGGCATCAAGTTCGAAGGCGGGATTCGAGTGCCCTTCTTCCTCCATTGGAAACAGCGCTTTCCCGAACCGGCAGTTTTCGAAGACATGGTAAGCGCCCTGGATATCCTGCCCACCTGCGTAGCGGCCGCAGGTGGACGCCTTGAAAGCGAACGCCCCCTGGACGGCGTCAACCTAATGCCGTTCCTCGAGGGACAGGCCAGTGGCGTTCCCCACCAAACGCTCTTCTGGCACAAGCTATGGTTCTCCGCAATGCGTGACGGCCCGTGGAAGCTCATATGGATAGAGGATTACGGATACGCCCTCTACCATTTGGAAGACGATCCCAGCGAACGCCATGATCTATCGAAATCCCTACCCGAACGCGTCGAACGAATGGCCGCTCAACTCGACGCTTGGAAAGCGGAGATGCCCGAACCATTGTGGAGCGAGAAAATCCGATACAAGGCTATCCACAGCGAAAATCACATTCGAATCATCAATGGAGCCATCCGCTAGACTGGAAATCTTCTAGCTATACCCGCTCTAACGGATATACGACAACGTCTATGGATTTCGAATACAGAAGACTGGGGTGGCGCTCGCCCAAGTCAAAGGCCTGAGTCAGCGTATTTCGGGATATTTCCAATTCCGCCGCCTGCAACGCCCATTTCGGGTGCTGAATCTGACCTCGCAAGAGCCGTCCCTTACGGTCCACCGTATAAAGGCAATAACGTTCTGTCGACCAGGCCTCGAAGGAGTCGCTCGGAAAGGACTCGACCTCGCCAATGGGACCGTATCGGCCCTCGAAAGCCAGAGATCCTCGGGCATGCCGATAGTCGATCGCACCCTTTTCCCGTTGAACCGCCATGGTCGCGCTCGAATAGGGCAAGTGGAAAAACGTTCTCGCCGCCCATGCGGCCAAGGAGCTCGGTACATCCAAACTGAAAAACCAAACGCCCGCCTTCCCCCCATAGCTTACGTAGGTTCGCACGTTGATCTCTGGAAAATCGCACAAAGCCGAAGGCGCTGGAAAGCCTCGCTTTGTCACGGCTTTCATATCGAAGGGCACTAAGCCGATCCAAGCGCTCCCATCGAAAAGATCGATCTCCAGCTCAGAAGGGATGGCATCCCGAATCGCTGACGGCGCTATCGGCCAGTGGACAAAGAGCAGATCTTCCCAGCGCTGCGTTAACGTCCAGGGACGATCCGGCAACGGCCATGGTCGGTGTTCAATCTGACGGAATGCAGGATGCTTCATTTTCCGATACGGTAGAGGCCGGCCCACCCGAAACCTCTACTTCCCAATTCCTATTACGCGCGACGAGTTAAAAGGGCTGCAAGCCTCTGACGTCCGTTCGACGATGCCTAAGGTTTGAATCGAATAATTCCTACCATGCCTCCAGCAGGACTGGGGGGGCGCTACAGGCCGATCCGAATCCGTCGGTATTCGATCTGTCCGCGATCGCCTTCCAAACCGATGGGACCCGACTCGGGGATTTCGAAATCGTCCACGATGACCTGACCATTGCAGCTGACGGTTGCCTTGGTTCCCTTGACCGAGAACTCCATTGAGTTCCATTCTTGGGGCCGATAGCTCTCGAGATCCTTATAAGGCCCTGCCAAGGCGTAGTCGCGCACTTGGAATTGCTTGCCCCGAAGGAAGACGCCGCTATCCGCATTTGGCGTTGCTCGAAAATCGAGCCTTAGAACGAAATCGCCACCGAACTCTTCCGTCGTCCAAAGCTGTTGAATCCGGCGCCCTTCGCTTGGCGTCAGCACGACCAATCGTCCATTGATCGCCGCATAGCGTCCATCGTGGCTATACGCCATGCCGTCGTAGGCTATATCGCTCTCGTGCCCGACCCAGACGAATCCCTTCCTCGGCGGGCGCTTGGGCTGAGTCTCCTTCACTCCCCACCCCGTTAAATCAGTACCGTTGAAAAGGCTTCGGAATCCCGACTCGACCGCGAAATCGTCAGGCTCCGTCTCCGATACGCCGATCGAGGCGAATATCGGCTTCAAGGCGTTCGCCCAGCGACGATAGCCATCCTCGTTTAAATGCAGCAAATCGGGGAACCACTGCGGGTGGGCGTCGCCAGACTCGTTAGCGAACAGGGTCCATGTATCCAAAACCGTAATCTGTGGATCTCCCCTTACCACGTCTTCGTAGATTTCGTTCAACGCTTGTATGGTCTCCGAAGGGCGCTTCTTCTCCGGAGAACTCGGGAAAACGCGACAGACCACAATGGGAATGGAAGGGCTATGCGCTTTGATGCGCTCGATGATCCGTCCGAAATTGCGCCCAATGGCCTCCGGATCCGTTCCTTCGCCTATATCATTCGTTCCCATGAGCAGGACAATCGCCTGCGGGTCGAGGGCCAGAACATCCTCTTCCAATCGAATCAGCATGCCGCGCGTCGTATCGCCGCTTATGCCTCGATTAGCGAGTTTCGCATCCGGAAAGAGCGAACGGAAATCGAAGCCCCAGGCCTGGGTAATCGAGTCGCCCAGGAACACGACCGCGTTCCGATCCTGCTCGGCCCGTTCGGCGAAGGCCGATCGACGATTCGGCCAACCTTTGAGATAGCCATCGTAGCGCCGTAAAGCGCCTTCTCCCGGCAAGTTCGCTTCCGCCTCGATAGAAGGAAGCTGAAAACGGGCGTCGGACGCGTCTCCGAAAAGAGCAGTGGAGAGAGCAAGGGCTACAGGGAGAAAAATTTTCATAACAAGGGGCTGGGGCCATACAATCACTCTGGCTTGGTTTGGAAAGCCCTAAAAAAGGAAGGCCCTACTCTTCAGTCGTTTCCCCGCGAACGAAGGATACGATACGATCCACCACTTCATCCGTTGTATCCGGCGACAAGATATCGCCCGCCAACACGTGCGAAGAGCCATCGCCCGTTTGCTCGATCCGTTCCAAGCGCTTCCGCTTCGCTCCCATCCGTTCGAAGGCGCGTTCGATCTGCTTCCAACTCACTAATCGGTCTTCCCGAGAATAGAGAATCAAAGTCGGCGCTACCATCCGCTCGAGCTCGGACGCGCGCCCCAAATGAGCCACCCCCATCATACTCAACAACGCTCGAGTGGGATAACGAGTCGTCCAAAAGCGAGCATGGTCTTCGTTTTGCGGTTCCCAACCGTATTCATCGCCTACCATCAGCTTCGCAATCTCCTCCCCCCAGGGCCATAGCAAGACCTTCGAGCGCCAATCGGCAGGGCCGTAATTCGGCGACATCAGGACGAGCGCGGCAATATCGTCCGCATCCTTACGGGCCGCCAGCCAAGTCGCCGCCGATCCGCCTGTCGAAACGCCGATCAGCACCACTCTCTCTCCAATGCGACGCCCAATTTCCAGCGCTTCCTGGGCATCGTTGATCCAATCGTTGACCGTTACCGAGGCCATAGCGTTTCCAGGCCTGCCATGACCCGTGAAGCGGGTATAGAAAAGATTCGCTCCCAGCGATTCCGCCACTCGATCGGCCATCGGACGGGTTTCCTGACGACTGGCGGAAAAGCCATGGAGATACACAATCGACAGCGGAGTCTTCCGTCCGTTCTCCGTCGCCCAGACGATCGTCTTTTCCGTTCCGGGAATGATATCGCCGAATCGCCCTTCCCCATCTCGCAAATAGCCATCGAGGTCGCGGGGCAAGGATACGGTTCTCAACGCAGTTTCCATCTGGACCCGGGGGCCAAGGAGAAATCCGACCAATAGAACGGCCAGGACCACTACCAACACTATCAATACAATTTTAATCGTCATAGCAAATCGAATACGCTGCCTACCGGGCCATCCTGATACTCCATTCTGAAATTATCCATACGAGCCCAATGCCAATTTCCCTAGAAAACCAGCCAATAGACGAATCCCATCGAGGCCAAGGCAAACAGCAATGACAGAAACTGGATCATACCATCGCGTTCCAGCAGGCCAAGCCCCATGACAATGATCGCCAATGCCGGAGCAAGATTCGCAAAGGGAATCGGCAGCGCCACGATGACGCCGAGAATCGCAATGGCTAACCCATTCATTCGATCGACAACCGGCGCTTCAGTGAAATGCCAGCGCGGGCGCACCCATCGCTCAATGGATCGGATTCGAGGCTCGAACAATAGGAGCGCCGATCGAACCCGATCCGCAGGCAGGGGCCAATCCAAAACCTTTCCTGGCAACCACGCGCGTTTCTTTCCGAGGAACATCTGGAATCCCAACGCCGCTACCAGCATACCGGATATCAGCGATACGAACGGAATGATATTGAACGCCGCAACTAAGACTAGCAGCGCCCCGAAGGTCCGATCGCCCAGACGTTCCATTAGAGAGCGAAGCGTCACGGTTTCCCCAGTCAACTGCTTGGCCAGTAGACGAAACACATCGGAGGTCCGACTTCGACGTTTACCCGGTACCGAAAATATTCTTCCCATATTCGATGCGGACTCAGTTCAAATCCGGGGACGGGCCGTTGAGAGCCGATTCCGCTTTAGTCGAAAGAATCGAATGAAACGGCTCGAACATAACGCGATAGTCCCCGGATCGAGTGAGCATTTCCTGTATCCATGTGGTACCGCTCCGCCCTGAAGAGGCGAAGAAAATCGTTTCCTTCTCTTTCGGGAAATCTATATAGCAAGACTGCGAGAGTTGCCTTAACCGTTGGATACACGTTTCCTTAACTCGCATCGCTATAAGGATCCAAGGCCTTCATCCTGGCGACAATCGACTCTCGGCCCTTCCGAAAATAGGCTGATCATGCTCAGTGTAAACGCAGCCTTTCGAACTCCCATATCGAACGGTTCCAATCTATTCCGTCACCGTTACGACGTCGATTGTTGCGGAGCGTTCTTCCCCATTGCGAAGATAGACGACCTCCACGACTTCCCCAGGCTTCTTTTCGTCGAACGCATTGTAAATGTCGTCGTAATTTCGAATCGGTTCCGAATCGATGCTTACAATGATGTCTCCCAGAACGAGGCGTCCCAGCTGGTCCCGACTCGTTCCGCGAAGTCCCGCTTTCTCGGCGGGAGAATTGCTATAGACTTCGCGCAATATCACACCCCGCACGCCTATCGATTTCGCGATTCGATCCTCGAATATGGAAATGCCAATGCCAGACTGAACCGGCGCGCCGTATCGAACGATCTGGTTTACAATGCGCTGAATGGTATTCGATGGAACGGCGAAACCGATGCCCGTAGACCCTCTCAAAATCATGGTATTCATCCCGATCAAACGTCCACTGCTGTCCAGGAGCGGCCCACCCGAATTGCCCGGATTGATCGGCGCATCCGTTTGGATCATATCGCGAATGGTAATGCCGTCCATGATCGACTCCATCGTCCGGCTCAATGCCGAGACGTTTCCCACCGTAAGCGTATGGTCCAGTCCATAGGGGTTGCCGATGGCAATCGCCTTCTGTCCCACGAGCAGCTCCGACGAGTTCGCGACCTTATCGCCGAATGGAATCACATTGGTCTCTCTCAAATCGATCTTCAATACGGCAAGATCCTTGCGAGGTTCCACCCCCACCATACGCGCGTTGTAGGTATTGCCATCGATAAGCGTCACTGCCACGCGCGACGCATCCTGAACAACATGGAAATTCGTCACGATGTGACCCCGCCGGTCCCATAGAAAGCCCGAGCCGGTTCCCGCCTGCACTTCCGTTACATTTAACGAGAAGAACCCTGTCCGGCGATTCTGTAGGTTGTGGACGAATACAACGGAAGCCGCGGCGCTTTGAAAGACACCGATGGTATTCCGCTCGTAGGCCAGCAGGTCATCTGGGGTCTCCGCTGGAGCTGGCATAACGATTCGAGCGCTCGTCTGCGGAAGGAAGAATTTCTTAAACGCCACGCTGAATGCGAAAATGGCGAATGCCGCGACGACGAACACGTATACGAAACGCAAAATACTGTTACTCTGAAACATATGCCTATCATGCAGCAAAGCTCATTGACGGAGGAATTCAAGGCCGCGGCGCAATCGCCTATCAAAAATGTTGAGCTACAACCTTCTCCCCCTATGATCCTCAGACGATGAATCCCGCAGAGCGGAAATTGGACACAGCTATCGGCAGCCTGAAAAAAGAGCGGTTGCGCGTAACCGAACCGAGAAAGGCCCTTCTCAAGCTCCTAATCGAACTGCCCAAGCCGTATTCGGCCGAGGAAATCCACGCCCAGCTAGGGACGGACGCATTCGATTTGGTAACGGTCTATCGAAATCTAGACGCCTTTGCCCATGCTGGCTTGGTAAACCGCATCCCTACGGAGAGTGGCAAAGCCCTGTACGAGCTCAACGAAGCGGAGCATCACTACCACCACATCATCTGCCGCAAATGCCATCGCACCGAAAAACTAGACACGTGCGAAGTAGCTAAGCTAGAAAAGCTTGCCTCGAACTTAGGCTATTCCGAAGTGACGCACGTTCTCGAACTTTACGGCGTCTGCGAAACCTGTCGCTAAGCGACCCCCCTTCGTCTCCGAGCCGATCGCCCGCTCCGCAGACCCTCTGCTCCTTTAGGCAAAGGAACTCGAAACTTCAGGCGCTCACTCCATCATCTCTTGGATCCCGTCAAAGTATCCCTTGTAGAATAAAATGACCTTAATCGCCACGAATAGGGCGATCACTACAAACAACGCCGCGGGATAGGCCAAGGTCGCGATCGAGAGATGGGCCCGAGCGCGACTGAGATAGATTTCCGCCCCGCGTTCCATATTCTCGTCCAATTGGCCAGTGCGTTCGCCGATCCGGTACAGCTGTTGCAGCTCCTGAGGGAATCCCTTGAAATTCGCGATGGCCTCGCTCGCGGGCATCCCGCCTCGAATGGCTCTCAGCGCTGCTTCGCCCAGCGTGAGGAGGCGTCTGCTATGAGCGGCATCCAAGGCCGCTTCCCAACAACCGTCTATCGGCATACCCGATCGCAGGCAGGCGGCGAACACTTGGCAGAAACGCCCCAGATCGAGATTGACCGTGAATCCGCGAATCAATGGCAGACAGAGCTGCACGCGCTTCTTGAATCCCGGAGCGATGCGAAAGGCGAGCCCCAAGGCCGTAGCGAGGCACCATAACGGAACCAGAATCATCGCCACGCTTACCCAGTACGCCTTCATCTCCCCTTCCCAAAGATAGTCCGTGGGAAAGACGAACGCTGCCAAGTGCAACAAACCCAGAGGATAGATCGCCGCTAGCTTGATTCGAGTCTTGAATTGAGCCGACTCCTTTCGCGACTCTCCCAGCGCTTTGAACGCCTCAGGCAAGGTTCCCGATTGCTCTGCCGCCGCCAAAATAGAGCGCTCTCCGCTCTCCAAGAATCGGCAGGTTTCGTTCAACGAATCGCTCCAACTCGATCCCGCTGAAATGCGCTCCTGCAACGCGTCCCGCGTCCGATTGGGAAGGCCTCGCGCCAGTTCTATCGATTCGCGAGCATCGAACCCCGCCGACAGGGACTCGGACAGCGCCATAAACCAACTGGAGACTTTACTGTCCGACGGCATTCCCATTGAATCGGCTCGAAGCTGTCCAAGCCAAACGGAAAACGCAATCGCCTTCGACCCTACTTCTGACCGTAGTAGGCGTTCGCCCCGTGCTTTCTCAAGTAATGCTTGTCCAGTTGGGCCTTGGACAGGGAAGCGGCATTGGGCTTCAAAGCCTGCGCTTTCATTGTCATTTCAGCGATGATTTCCAAGGCAAAGGCATTTTCCACTGCCTTCTTGCCGCTCGGTCCCCAAACAAAGGGCGCGTGCCCGTGAAAGAGAACCGCATTCACTTCGTTCGGGTCTATATCCTCGAAGGCTTCTATGATAACATTGGCCGTTTCCCATTCATAGTGTCGCTCGATTTCCTCGGCGGATATCGGGCGAGTAACCGGGACGTCTCCATAGAAATAGTCCGCATGGGTAGTTCCCAGGCAAGGAATCGGCACTCCCGCTTGGGCGTAAGCAGTCGCATTGCGCGAATGGGTGTGCACCACCGACCTGATATCGCCAAACGCTTGATACAAGCGCATGTGAGTTGGCGTATCCGACGACGAACGCAACGTCCCCTCGACCGTCAAGGCCTCCAGATCCAAGCGATGCGCCGCGTCGGGCTTCCCATCCAGACGCAGCACCACGATATCTTCCACCGTCAGCGCCTCATAGTCGACCCCACTCGGTTTGATCGCCAGAACGCCGCGATCGCGATCGACCACGGAAACGTTGCCGAACGTTAGGTCGACGATGTTCAGAGCCGGAAGCTGTTTATTGGCTTCGCAGCATTCCTCTTTCAACGCTTGGTATTCGCTCATAAATTTTATTCTCCCGCCTATTCAGCCCGCAAAGGAGAACCCTCGATTGACCTGATAGAATACATCATTGAAACGCAGCTCCTTGCGAATGGCGTCCACATTCGAGCTACCATCGATGGCTATAAATTCAATGCCTGCGATGGAAGCGAAGTCACGAAGCGTTTCCATCGTGAGGGCTTGGCTGAATACAGGATGGTGCGAACCGCCCGCGTAGATCCAGGATGCGGCCGAGGTCTTGAAGTCCGGCTTGGGCTTCCAAACCGCCCGGGCCACTGGCAGCTTTGGCAATGGCTCCAGAGGCGCTACCACATCGACTTCATTCGCGACCATGCGAAACCGGTTTCCAAGATCGACAATCGTCGCATTAACCGCCGGTCCCGGAGGCGTATCGAAGACCAAGCGCACCGGATCCTGCTTGCCCCCAATCCCTAGTGGATGGATTTCCAAGCGCGGTTTGGCCGCGGCAATCGTCGGGCAAATTTCCAGCATGTGCGAGCCGAGCACTAAGTTGCCGTCCGGGTTCAAATGATACGTATAGTCTTCCATGAAGGATGCGCCTCCTTCCAGGCCATCGCCCATCGCCTTCATCACGTAGACCAAAGCCGCGGTCTTCCAATCCCCCTCTGCCCCAAACCCATACCCGTCCCGCATAAGGCGTTGCACGGAAAGTCCGGGTAGCTGGGCGAGCCCATGCAAATCCTCGAAAGTCGTCGTAAATCCGGATGCGCCCTTATCCTCGAGAAAGGCTCGCAGACCCAATTCGATTCGGGCTCCCTCGCGCAGCGAATCGTGCCGACCGCCCCCTTGAAGCAATTCCGGAACGACCTCGTATTCGTCGGCATAGGCGACGCAAAGCTCATCGATATCCGCATCGCTTTGCTCGTTCGTAAATGCCACCAATTCGCCCACTCCATATCCGTTTACTGAATACCCGAAACGCGCCTCCGCCGCAACCTTGTCCCCCTCGGTTACGGATACCTCGCGCATATTGTCGCCGATACGGCAAATCTTGGCTCCCTGAGCCGCCCTCCAACCAATCGCCGCCCGAGCCCATGCCCCGATTCGCTCCTGAACATCGGTATCCTGCCAGTGGCCCACCACGACCTTACGCTCCAATCGCATGCGGGAACACATGAACCCAAACTCGCGGTCGCCATGAGCCGCCTGGTGGAGATTCATGTAGTCCATATCGATCTCGCTCCAGGGCAAGTCGCGATAGTACTGCGTGTGCAGATGGAGCAAGGGCTTATTCAAGATGCTCAAGCCGCCGATCCACATCTTGGCTGGCGAAAACGTGTGGCACCAAACGATCACGCCAATGCAATTCGAAGCATTGTTCGCTTCCGCGCAGATCGCTCGAATCGAATCAGGCGTTTCGCCCACCGTTTTGAACGTCACCGCAACAGGCGCAGCACTCGATTCGCCCAAAGCGGCCGCTACTTCGCGCGAGTTGGCAGCCACTTGCTTCAAAGCCTCCGGACCATACAGATGCTGCGATCCAGTTACGAACCAAAGCTCGAGATTGAGGGGTCTATTCATAATGCGATTTCGAATGGAAAAGATTTAATCCCGCCGAGAGGGTTCCCCTGGAGGGATCGCTGCTAGGAACGAGCTCGTTCCTTGATTGCCAGCAACTCCTTCATGACGCCTCCCAGTTCAGGCGAGCCCACGCCTCCAAATGCGTCGTGCATCGTTCGATACAATGCGAAGAGCTCGTTGTAGACCGCTTGAGCCTCCGGATTCGGCAGGTAGCTGACATCCTTCAGGCGCGTCATTTCCGCTTGGGCCGTTTCGAAGTCATCGTATCCGCCCTTAGCCGCCCCTGCCAATACCGCAGCCGATACCGCGGAACCTAGGGCGCAGGTCTGCGAACTTCCCGAAATTAGCATTTCTCGACCCGTGATATCCGCATAGATTTGCATGAGCATCGGATTCTTCTCCGCAATGCCCCCCGCGCAAACCACGCGTTTCACGGGAACGCCATACTCTTCGATTCGCTCGAGAATCATACGCGCCCCAAAAGCAGTCCCCTCGATCAAGGCTCGATAGATCTCCGCTTGGGACGTATGCAAGGTCTGACCGACCAGAGCGCCGGCCAGCAACGGATCGACGAGAATGGTGCGGTTTCCGTTATTCCAATCCAAGGCCAGCAAGCCGATCTCGCCAGGACCGTATCGATTGGCCTCTTCCGTCAACCGGACATGCGTATCGCCATCCCCCTTACAGACGTGATTGACAAACCAGGCGAAGATATCGCCCACCGCAGATTGACCGGCCTCGATACCATAGTAGCCGGGAAGAATGGCGCCTTTAACGATGCCGCAGATTCCGGGGATATCCGCCACTTCCTTGTCCGCCTTAACCACGCCGCAATCGCAGGTCGAGGTGCCGATGACCTTGACCAGCGTGCCTTCGTCTACGCCCGCCCCGATCGCTCCGTAGTGAACGTCGAACTCGCCCATGGCGATGGCGATGCCCGCCGGCAAGCCGAGTCTTTGGGCCCACTCGTCGGACAAGGTCCCCGCCGGCTCGCTCGCGTCGTACGCCGTTTCATACAAGCGATCGCGCAGACCCGCCAGCTTGGGATCCAGCATAGAAAGAAATTCCTTGTCCGGCAAGCCGCCCCAATCGTCCGCGTAAAAGGCCTTGTGGCCCGCCGCGCAAATTCCACGCTTAACCGCTTTCGGGTCCTTGACACCTGCGAGCAACGCAGGAATCCAGTCGCAAAGCTCTACCCAACTGTAGGCCGCCTCGAACACCTCCGGAGCCGTGTTCAAGCAATGCCAGAGCTTGGACCAAAACCACTCCGAAGAATACGTATTGCCGCACTTCGCCAAATACTGAGGACGATATTCGCGACCCAGCTCCGTAATACGAGCCGCTTCCTCGACGCTGGTGTGATCCTTCCAAAGCCAGCACTCCGCCGCCAAGTTGCCTTTGAAACCATCCTGCAATGCCAATGCCGCATTCTCGGCATCGACAGGAATGGGACTGGAACCCGTCGAGTCCACCCCGATGCCGATTACCTTGTTAGGCGAGAAATCCAAGTCCGCCTCCTGCGCCTGGGCAATCGCTTCCCTTATCGTCGCTTCGACGCCAGCGACATAATCGCCCGGATGCTGACGCGCTAAGTTGTGGTCATTCGCATCCAGCAAAATCCCCAATTCGCCGGAAGGGTAATTGTATACCGAGGCGCCTGCTTCCGCTCCGTCAGCGCAGCGCACCACAATACTCCTTACCGAATTCGTGCCGTAATCTATTCCTATCGTGTATGCCATTCGCTCTGTTTCCGAGGTTGAACAGCCCTTTTAGAACGCCCGACCTCCAATGTAAAAACCTTTGTTTACTTGACAGTAATGCCGCCGAGCCGCTCGATTTCGCTTCGATCCCCCATGAAGCGACGCACGACCCTACAGGATATCGCCTATGCCATGGGCTACTCCAAGAACACGATTTCATTGGCCCTGCGCAACGATCCGCAAATTCCGGAATTAACCCGGCAGCGCATTCGGGCAAAGGCCGACGAGATGGGATATCGGTCCAATGCCGTGGTATCGCATCTCATGGCTCAGTTGCGGGCGAGCCAGACTCCTCGCTTTCAGGCCAAGCTCGCCCTTATCAATGCCAATCCCGATCCAAAGGCGTTCGAGCGACACCCCACCATTCCCATATACTTGGAGGGCTGCAAACGCCGCGCCGCGCAGCTCGGATACGATTTCGATACCTTCTGGTTGCACGACCCGATGCTAACTCAGAAACGACTGCTCAACATACTGAAGACGCGCAATATAAAGGGCCTCATCCTCGTGGGGCTCATGGACACCGCCGCTCTGCCTGAACCCTACGCGAATACCTGGGATCACTTTGCGTGCGTGGTCACCGGCGTGAGAACCGATCGCCCCACGCTTTCCTACTGCTCGGTCGATCATCACACCCTGACCTTGCAAGCGGTCGAAAAGGCAATTGAACTCGGCTATCGAAGACCGGGGCTCGTGATCGACGACGCCATCGACCGACTCGTCCAGCGGCGCTTTTCCGCAGGTTACCTAATTGGCCAGCAAGAGCTGGAACAGGGGGATCGCATCCCCCCCTTTCTCAAATCAAGCGATTCCGCGACCGGCCTGAACGCCTTTTCGGATTGGATGGCCCGCTTCAAGCCGGATACCGTGTTCACCCTCTACAATCAAACGATTCACTGGCTCGAAGAGCTCGGCTTCTCCATTCCCCAAGACATCGGAGTCATGCAATTGGAATGGCGTCCGACTCAACCGGACATCGCCGGCATGAATCAACGCAACGAACTAACCGGCGAAGCCGCCGTCGACCTAGTTATCAGCCAAATCCACAACGACGAACGCGGGGCGCCCAATATCCCTCGGTCAACCCTCATCAGTCCCGAGTGGCGGGACGGGCCCAGCGTGCGTCAGCAATCCGCGAAGGCGTCATAGGGGCTTCCTTATAAGGAAACCGGGAATGAAGACCGACTAGCTTCCTCCCGCCAAGCCACGTTCCGAGGCTTCGACGAAAGCGAGGAAGCGCTTGGCCTCATCCGTATCCGAACATTCGCTACTGGAAAGAGACTCCACCGCTTGCTGGCGATTCAATCCCTCGCGATAGAAGGTTTTGAAAATCCGCTTTATCACTCGCAACTGCTCGGAATCGAAGCCACTGCGTTCCAAGCCCACCTTGTTGAACATGCGCACTTTGGCAGGATGCCCATCCCCGAGCATAAACGGCGGAATATCCTGCTCCACCTTGGCGCACCCGCCAATGAAAGCGTAGCGACCGATATGGCAGAATTGATGAATGGCCGTTCCCCCGCCCCCAATGCCAACGTGGTCCTCGACGATGACGTGACCCGCAAAGGTCGCTCCATTGCTGGCTATGAGGTGATTTCCGATCTTGCAGCAATGCCCAACGTGGCAATAGGCCAGAAAGTAATTGTCGTCACCAATTTCCGTATACTCGCCATCATTGGTTGCCGCGTTGATGGACGTGTATTCGCGAATGGTATTTCGATCCCCAATAATCGCGCCTGGCGAACCTCCGCTGTATTTGAGATCCTGCGACTTCATCCCAATACTAGTATATGGGTAGATTTCGCATGCTTCCCCGATTCTCGTATTCCCCCACACCGTAGCGTGATGCCAGATTTTAGAATTCGCTCCAATGCGAACCCCCGGACCAATTACCGAATAGGGACCGATGGACACGCCATCGGCCAACTCCGCTGTCGAATCGACGACTGCCGTCGCATGAATATCCGTTGCCATAACGAAACCGCTTCGCTTTGAATGCCTATACCTCGGCCTCTTTATCCACGAGCATGAATTTAAGCTCTCCAGACGAGGCGACCTTGTCCCCCACCTTGCAAGTCGCCACCGCGGTGCCGATCTTGCCCCGCATAATTTTGGTCAGCTTCACGTCTATTCTAAGCTGATCGCCAGGGATGACCTTGTTGCGGAACTTCACTTTGTCGATGCTCATGAAGACCGCCGTCATGCCTTCGTTCTTCGTTACTCGGAGCATTAGAATCCCCGCCGCCTGGGCCATCGCCTCGATTTGCAATACCCCTGGCATAATTGGCTGTCCCGGGTAGTGCCCCTGAAAATACTCCTCGTTGATCGTGCAATTCTTGATCGCAGACAATTCATCATCGCCTCGAAACTCGATCACTCGGTCAATCATGAGGAAGGGGTAGCGATGGGGCAGCGTTTCGATGACCCGACGAATATCGAGCTCCGTTTCCGCTTCGACGATGATCGGCTCCTTTTCCTCGACCTTCTTGGCATGGCCCTTCTCGAGCTCGTCCATCCGCTCGTGCAGTTTCTTGGTCAGCTCGGAATTGAGGGCATGGCCTGGTCGCACTGCGATTATGTGAGCCTTGAGCGGCTTTCCCAACAGGAAGAGGTCGCCTACCACATCGAGAATCTTGTGACGCACGAGCTCGTCTTCGAAACGCAGGGGTTCCTTGGACATAATCTTGTCGTCTTTAAGCACGATTGCATTCTCGAGGCTGCCACCCTTGATCTTGCCTAGCTTGAGCAATTCTTCGATATCCTCGTAAACCGTAAAGGTTCGGGCCGCCGCCACCTGGGTGGAAAACACTTCCGGGTCGATCTCCAGCGAAAGGTGCTGGGTATGGATCCCGCGGTCGTCCGACGAAGTGCAGGTAATCTTGAAACCGTCGTAGGGCAACGCGATCAGCGAAGAATTCCCTTTCGAAACCGAGATCGGTTTGTCCAAGGCGAAATACTCGCGATCCGCATCCTGCTCGACCGGCTCGCCCTCGAGGATCATATTGACGTAGGCCCGAGCCGAACCATCCATGATAGGCGGTTCGCTCGCATCCATTTCGATTTCGACATTGTCGATGCCCATCCCGTGCAAGGCCGCCATTACATGCTCGACGGTGTGCGCCTTGACGTGGCCCGCATTGAGCGTGGTATTGCGCACGAGATCGCCCACTTGGGATACATGAGGACTGAAAACCGGCTTTTCATGGAGATCCGTCCGACGGATCGTCACCCCGTGATTCGCGGCGGCAGGCTTCAGCGTGAGCTTGGAATTGTCGCCTGTGTGCAAGGCAGGACCGCTAATGGAAACTTCTCTCAGGAGGGAGCGTTGCTTCATGGGTCAGGCTTAGTGCCAGCAAAGGAAGGAAATGACAAGCACGTGTTTCAAGAGGCGACCCTTTCTCGCTTCGCTAGCCCATTGAGACTCATATGCTCTCCAAAACGCGTCTCATCATAGACTCGCGCATTTCGATGCTCTCGCAAAGCTTCATCTGTACGCGAGCGCGATTGAGATTTTGAGATCCGTAGTTCACCTTGAAATACACATCGCCCGCAAGATAGTCAGCGAAGAATCGCAAGCCGAGTTCGAAGGCAATGAGGCGGGCTGAATCATAGAGATACTTTCGATCCCAGTCCGTCAGGAATTCGCGCCCTTGCTTCAAGTAGCCGCGCACCAACGCCTCGAAGAGATCAATATCCACCAGCACCTCTTTCAAGTCCCTCGTCTCTTCTCCCGCCGGATTGCAAACCGAGCGCACGCAGTCTCCGAAATCGTAATGCACGAGTCCTGGCTTGACCGTATCCAAATCGATGATCGCCGTACCCTTTCCCGTTATATCATCCATCATGATATTCGTAATCTTGGGATCGCCATGGATCGGCCGGCGCTGCAATTCGCCTCGCTCCACGGCGTCTTCCAAAACGGAAGCGAACCCGCGGCGCTCTTGTACGAAGGACTCGATTCGCCTCGCCTCCGACGAGGCCGCCAATCTTTGCTGAGCGCCATCCGTTTGAAGAATCGTATCGAAGCCTTTCAAATATTCCGGAGTGATGTGGAACCCAGGCAAGGTATCGGCGAGTCGATCCAATGGAAAATCGGCGATGATCCGCTGGAAATGCCCCAGTACGTAACCCGCTTCATGCGCATGCTCCGGATTGAGCACCTTTTCGTGCGACGTGGCCGATGCGATCATTGACAGCGCTCGCCAGTAACCACCGTTCTCGTCGAGGAAGTAGTCTTTTCCATCCGTAGTCTGAATCACGCGCGGGAGCTGCCAAATGCGTCTCGACTGCGACGCATTCTCTTCCAACCGCTCGTGAGCATAGTCCGTGATCGCCTTCATGTTCGACATAACGAGATCGGGATTGGGGAAGACCGCCTGGCTTATCCGCTGCAAGACGAACTGCACTTCCGAATAGGTCGTGCGCTTGATTACCCGGTAGGTGTCGTTCACGTTTCCCGTGTCGATATTCAACACGGTCACTACCTGTCCAGGAACGTCGAAGTTCGCAGCAATGGATTCGGGGGTCATACGGGAGAACAGCAAGCATCGTTTTGCTTAGCTTGTCTACCGCAAAGACTTATATACCCAAACTCGTCTCAATCGAAGAATGCGAAATCCCCGCCGAGCGCCTTCCCCCTAGGCCCGGAGAACCTCGCCCTAGCGCCACTCGTGCTTCGGGTAACGTCCTTTAAGCTCTTTCTTGATCGCCGGATAGGAAGTCGTCCAAAAAGCCTCCAGGTCTTCGGTCAACTGAATCGGACGCATGTTGGGCCCTAAGAGCTCAATGGTCGGCTGACAACGGACCTGACACAATCGCGGACTTTTCTCGAGATCGTATAGGTCTTGAATCTTCGCCGATAGAATCGCTCGTCCTCCCGCTTCGTAACGCGCTCGGGCGGGACGACCGTTCGAGAGCGTCAACCGCTCCGGCGCTTCATTTTCCACCAACTGGACTACCTCAACTCCAAACCAGGCTTTCACCTGCGGCAATACTTCCTGCCGTTTCAAATCGCGCAAGCTCTTGGCTCCGTGGCAGCATTGCTCGACCAGCAAGGCCTTCGAATCGTCATCGAGGGATTCGATCTCGTATTCAGGAAAATGATGCGACACGAACGCCACTCTTGAGAGATACTCCTCCACTGCCTTATCCCACTTATCCAGCTTCGCCTTGCCCTCGGCAATCAAACTCGCTAAAGCCTCCGCGGCTTTGTCCAGATCCACATCCAGATTCTCCTTCAATTGCACCGCCAAGTCGCGATAGCGCACATAGGAGCGTTCGATCACTCGCTTTTGCCGCTCGTCGAAAACCGTTTCCACGCCCGATTCGAAATCGCTGGGAAAGCGCTGCTCCAACCACGACTGGTCCACTTCCGAACACAGACTCAACACCGTGGATACATCCCCCGCTTGCTTCCCGATTTCGCTAATCTCGCAGGCCACGAGCAACTGAGCATCTCTAGCCAAACTCTCGCGCGCTAGAGAGGCCCGCAATCCCCCCACCATTTCGCAGCGCAAGGTGCCTCGATCCAATCGTCGACAGACCCGATCGGGGAAGCCAGCCAGCAAGCACTGAACGATCGATTCCTCCGTTGCCGGAACCTCCTGGATTAAACTGAGGTCGGCATACTTCGCGTATCCGAAAATCTGTTTGGAAAATCGACTCGCTTGCTTGGCGCTTTGAGCATGAATGCCCAACTCCTTGCAGAATCCGATCTCGAAATGATTCGCATTCGCCGCGATCCAAGCCCGCATTTGGGCGATCAAGTCGCTATTGGCGCAGTCCCCGAGCAGGGAATCCCTACGCGTTTCGACAGACTTGTCGACCTTGCGAATAAGGATTCCGCGCGTCTGGGCGACTGCGGCCGCCAAAGCGATTTCCTGCACGCAGCCAAAGCGATCCGCTGCGAGCATCATGGCCCCGTAGCGCGGATGGAGCGGAAACTCGCTCATGCGTCGTCCATCCCTGCTCAAACGTCCGGACTCGTCCACAGCCCCCAGCATTCGAAGCAAAGCGAAGGCTTCCTCCAGGCGTTCCGAGCTGGGTCGCTCGAACCAGGGAAAGCCTTCCATGTCTTCTACACCGGAGGCCAGGAGCGCTAAGATCGACTCCGACAAGTCCATCCGCAACGCCTCGGGCTCGTCGAACTCGGCCCGTTCAACATGATCCCGCTCCGTCCACAAGCGAATGCATTTGCCGGGACCGGTGCGTCCCGCTCTACCCATTCGTTGCTTGGCCGACGCGTGACTAATCTTCTCGATCCACAGCGTGTTGAGCCCTCGAGCGGGATCGTAGCGGGCGATGCGAGCCTGACCGCTGTCTACCACCACCCGCACATCCTCGATCGTCAGCGACGTTTCCGCCACGTTCGTCGAAACGATCACTTTGCGACGCGCGCACGGATCCATCGCCTCGTCTTGATCGCGGGCGCTCAATTCGCTGTGCAGCGGCAACAACCTGAAATCGTGGGACGAAAGCCGTTGGCCCAACGCTCGAATAGTCCGACCGATCTCGTAGGCTCCCGGCATGAAGACCAAGATATGGCCATTCGCTTCCTCCTTAGCCGCTCGAGCGACGGATTGGGCCGCCAAGTCCCAAATCGGGAGACCTCGATTCGCCAAGCGATCCTCGACGTGTTCGATCCCCACTGGAAAAATCTTTCCTTCCGAACGAATCGTCGCGCACGGAGCGAGATAGTTCTCCAGGGACTTCGCATCCAAGGTCGCCGACATCGCGACGATCTTCAGATCCGGGCGAGCCGTCGCTTGCAGCATCAAAGCGCGCGCCAACGTCAGGTCTCCATGCAAGCTGCGTTCGTGAAACTCGTCGAAAACGATACAGGACACGCCCTTTAATTCGGGGTCGTTGATAAAACGTCGCAGCAGGATGCCTTCCGTGACGAAACGAACCTGCGTGTCTCTCGATAGACAGCTCTCGTTCCTCACCTGATAGCCGATCCGATCCCCCATTCTCTCCCCCAGTTCCTGGGCCACGCGTCGGGCCAGCATCCGCGCGGCGATGCGTCGCGGTTGCAGGACGATCGCCTCTCCGTCATCGAGAAATCCCGCCTTGAGCAGCATTTGCGGCACCTGCGTCGACTTTCCAGACCCAGTCGGGGCCTCGAGGATAATCCGCGACTGGTCCCGAAAAGCGGTCAGGAATTCAATCTCTATGTCCTTGATCGGCAATGGCATTGCGTCGCCCAAGAAGAACCCCAACGAGGCCTAGGGCAAGCCGCGAAGGTGTTAAGCTTTCTATAATAATAAGCGCGAGGGGCCAATCCGCTTGCCAAAGGGACCCCGAAGCGCCATTCCCATCGCTTTTCTCGAACCGAGGGACATCCATGAAACGCAACGAAGACATCCGTAACATCGCCATCATCGCGCACGTCGACCACGGCAAAACGACGCTCGTCGACTGCCTGATGAAAGAAGGCGGCATCTACCGCGAAAACCAGCAAGCGGAAGAACGGGCCATGGATTCCATGGATCTCGAACGCGAAAAAGGCATCACCATCAAGGCCAAGAACACGTCCGTTCACTGGCAAGGCAAGACTATCAATATCGTCGATACTCCCGGTCACGCCGACTTCGGCGGCGAGGTGGAACGCGTCATGAAGATGGTCGACGGCGTCCTTCTGTTGGTCGACGCCAAGGACGGTCCCCAGGCCCAAACGCGTTTCGTTTTACGCAAGGCCCTGGCTCATGGACTGAAGCCCATTGTCGTCGTCAACAAGGTCGACCGCGAATTCGCCGACCCCGAACGCGTGCACGATCTGGTCTTGGAGCTCTTTCTCGAACTCGACGCCGACGAGGATCAATTCAACGCGCCCTTTCTCTATGGCTCGGCCAAGAACGGCTACATGGTCAAGGAACTCGATGACGAGGCCAAGGACATGGCGCCGCTCTTCGAGACCGTGCTGGAGAACATTCCCGCGCCCGAAGCGGATACCGAAGGCGAATTCCGCATGCTCGTATCCAATATCGACTGGGACAACTACGTGGGTCGCGTAGCCATCGGCAAGGTGCTTTCCGGCAAAGTGGCCACCGGCGAACGAATTTTCCGCGTGATGAAGGATGGCGAACGCGAACGCGCCAAGATCACTAAGGTATTCGAATATTCAGGACTCAATTCTGCAGAGTCCATTAGTGGCGAGGCAGGCAACATTGTCGGCATCGCCGGCTTCGAAGAAGTGAACATCGGCGAGACCCTCTGCTTCACTCAAGAGCAGTCGCCCTTGCCTTTCATCGAAATCGATCCTCCGACAATCCAAATGCAATTCGCAGTCAATGACGGCCCATTGGCCGGGCGCGATGGCAAACTCGTAACCTCCCGCCAAATCCGAGAACGCCTCTTTCGCGAGATGAAGACCAATGTCTCCATCCAGGCCGAAGACTCCGACAAGAGCGGCGTATTCAACGTTTCCGCGCGCGGGGCCATGCAAATTTCCGTACTCGTCGAGACAATGCGCCGGGAAGGCTTCGAAGTATTGGTTTCCCGCCCAACGGTCATCACCCAAGAGATCGACGGTCAGACCATGGAGCCCTTCGAGACCTTGTGGATCGAGCTTCCGGAAGACTGCATGGGCGGCATCATGGAGAATCTTTCCAATCGCCGCGGCCAGATGACCAACATGGAAACGCGTAATGGAACGATTTTCCTCGAAGCGGAGATTCCCACACGCGGGATTATCGGCTTGGAAATCGACCTCGTCAATGCCACCAGCGGTCACGGCATCATGTCCCACCTTTTCAAGGAGTACCGTCCCTTGGCGGGAGACATCACCACTCGCCTCACCGGCACGCTCGTCTCCATGGACAACGGCAAAACCACCGCCTACTCGCTCGCCGCTCTCGAAGATCGCGGCAAGCTATTCGTCGGCGCTGGAACCGAAGTCTACGAGGGTATGATTGTCGGAGAGAACCCACGTTCCAATGACATCCCCGTCAATCCGACCAAAGCCAAGCAGCTCACGAATTTTCGCAGCCAAGGCGATGGCAAAGGCATCCAGCTCTCGCCACCGGTTCACTTTTCCCTGGAGCGCTCTATCGAATACATCGCCAACGACGAATTCGTAGAAGCCACGCCCACTCACCTCCGCCTGCGCAAACGCATCTTGAATGCGACCCTGCGCAAGCGAGCCGCCAGGGTATAGCGGATCGACCGCTCAGGGAGGTAGTGGCCTCTTGAAAGTGCCGCGAACCTCGTTCTTCTCAATTGCGTTCGGATTCCTTTAGCGAGTGGCTCTCTCGCAAAAGCCAGTCGCCCGAACGCTTCGCGTATACTTCGAGCTCGGTCGCCCTGCATTGGAGAGGCACCAACTCCCCCGTCATCAACTCGAATTCCTCCCGCAACGCATATTCGCTCTGATCGCTGCTCTGGGCTAGGATCAAGCGCATGCGGTGCGGACTCCGCGGATCCTCGTCGATGGAGAGGATATTCATCAACGCCTCTCGCAAAGCCTGGAAGGGCTCCAACGGCTCTGGATAAAGACATAGAGCCCGTTCCCTTTCCTGCCACTCAAGGGAGGCAAGCCGGTAACTAAAGGTCGCATAGGAGCGCCGCAACGCCGCCAAACGATTGCTTAAGCCCATCCGTTCCTCGAGCTGCCCTCTACCGTAACGCACCACGGAGCAAAGTTCGATATGCGGAGGAATCATCGCTCTCGAGGTCAACAAACGCTTGGCCCGAAACCCATGCAGGCCGGGCGTCCACACTTTCATCGGGATAACGATGGATAGTTGGTCCTCCATTTCCTTGGCTAGCGCTTGGCAATCAGACCCTGAAGACGGTCCCACTCCTCCAAGTAACGCTCGAAATGCGTCTTGCCCGCAGCGATTTCCTGGTCGAGCAGCTCGCGCACCAAACGCTGCTCCCGCTCATACGCCTCGTCGCCGAGCAAACCGCCGAAATGAGCCACTCGAGCCCAAAGCAAATGCGTCGTAATCGCATCGAATTCGTTATAGTCGACAATACCCTTGAGATCGCCTTGCAACCACAGCCCCGAAACGCTCCCCCCATCCGTATCCACTTTTCCAGGAATGCCACAGAGAGTCGCGATTTCATTCAGTTTGGGCGTTTGCGCATAGCGTCCCAGTATCGGAGCGAGATCCACATTGTAGTCGCCGCTTTGAGCGAAATAGTCCACGCCTTCCCAGGGCTTATCCGGGCGTTCGCCCATGCCTTCGCCAAAGAGCCCGTTGACAATGGAACGTTGAATGATGATCGGCACATCGGCGTTATGCGAATTGTATCCAACGAGCTGAGGCTTTCGCGAACCGATCGCCTTGAGCATTACTTGCAGGATCGATTTCTCCTTCGCCTTCTCCGAGTCATCCGGGTCCGTCGGCAGCGATACGAGCTTCAACTGAGGCTCCCCGCCAGATACCTCTCGAAAAACGCCCGCTATGGATACGATGCGGCAAAGCACCGTTTTCAAGTACGGCTGAGGCATTTCTTCGGTCGCCCCCGCTTCGGCCCACAACCGTTTCATAGCGTCTTCGGCCCCTTGGGGTCCTTCCGTACTCGCGCCATGCAAAATCTCGGCGGACAGCGGATCGGGAATCCACTCGATGTCGAAGGAAAAGAGGCAGGGAGCGATGGTCTTAAACACGAACCCAGCGCTAGCAAGAGGCGACCGATTTGTTAAGGTTAATCTTTCCCGGCCGATCCTATTGCATTCTCCCGGAAATCATTCATCAAATAAGCCCATGCCTTACGAATCCGAACTCGACATCGCTTTGAATGCCGTTGCCCGGGCCAGCTCCCTCTGCTCTGCCGCCCAGGCAGGACTCACCTCCAGCGAGCGAATGGACAAGGCCGACAAGTCGCCCGTTACCGTCGCCGACTACGGCGCTCAAGCCCTGGTTCTCAAAACCCTATGGGACGCCTTTCCCGAAGATCCCGCCGTTGGGGAGGAAGACGCAAACGACCTGCGCCTGCCGGAGAATGGCGAGTTGTTTACGAAAATCGTCGAGTACGTGAGGATGATCGACGATTCCATGGACGACGCGGCGATTCTCGAGGCGATCGATCGCGGTGGCCACGAGGGCGGTCCGAGCGGGCGATTTTGGACCTTGGATCCAATCGACGGAACCAAGGGGTTTCTCCGAGGCCAGCAGTACGCGGTGGCCCTAGCCCTAATTGTCGATGGCGAAGTCGTTCTGGGCGTCTTAGGATGCCCAAATCTTCCAATCGATCCCCAGAAGCCCGAAGGACCAACGGGATGCTTGCTATACGCAGTCAAAGGACAGGGAGCCTTCCAGGCCCCTTTAAGCGATCCATCGAGCGCGGTCGCAATCCAATGCGACGCTATCGACGATCCTCGAAAGGCCGTTTTCTGCGAATCGGTCGAGTCCGGTCACACCGCTCATGGACGTTCCGCTGCGATTGTACAAGCGCTGGAATCCCAATCGGAACCGTTTCGGATGGATAGCCAATGCAAGTATGCCGCGGTATCGCGTGGACAAGCCTCCATCTACCTCCGACTGCCCACCCGCCCCGGTTATGAAGAGAAAATATGGGACCACGCCGCAGGATGCATTGTGCTTACCGAGGCCGGGGGAAGAATCGCCGACACATTCGGAAACGCCCTCGACTTCTCCCTGGGGAGGACCCTCAAGCGCAACAAAGGGATCGTGGCGACTTCGGCGAAGGTGTTCGATCCCGTTATCGAAGCCGTAATTCAGTCAGAAGAACGCCCCTCCTAGGTCTGCAAAAGGCCGCGACTGCCTCAAATCTAAGCATTCATACGTGCAAACCGGGGGTATTCCTCCAAATCGGAGCCCTGCCGGCTCAAGTTCAAAGCCTATTTAGCGATACTAGGATGATCGCTTAAACCCATAGGCAAACTGAACGCAAACTCCCACATTTCGAGCCGATTCCCACACGCTGCCGCTCTGGCTTGTCGCGTGTGCCTATCGCTTTGCATCTATTTCGTTCCCCAAGACCTGGGTTACGGGCAATCGCTCGCCACGTCCCTCGAGTCGATGCTACAGCAATTTCCCAGGCTTAAGTCAGGTCAAGCCGACGTTCGCATGCGGGCAAACGAAGTCGATGTCGCCAAAAGCTATCGTCGCCCTCGATTGGGGCTAAGCCTTCGAGGAGGCGAGGAAAGATTCCGCTCCGCTTCATCGCAATACTCTCTCGCCAAAATGGGTGGCTTCTCGCTCGATGCCAGCCAACTTCTTTTCGACGGTGGAGCCAGCGCGAGCCGCGTCGGCGAAGCCCGCGCCCTGAGCCAACTCAGCGAAATCGAGCTCGACGCCGCTCAGCAGAGTCTCGCCCTCGAACTCTCCCAATCCTACGTCGACATTCTCAAGTATCAAACGCTGCTCGACTACGCGGAGGAAAGCGCCCGTATCCATAGAACCGCGCTCGACAAGACTACACGCAAATTTTCGGCCGGCGCCGGCCCAAAGGCGGATGTCGAGTTGGTCGATGCCCGTCTATCCATGTCTGAGGCCACCTTGGAAGCCCGACGACGCCAATTGGCCTTCGCCATCACTGCCTATCGCAAGTTGACCGGGCTAGAGCCCACCGCTCTGGAAGAGCCTGAGTTTCCCGAATGGGCGCTGCCTCCCTCGATCGAGGAGATCGATCTTGGGCGCAACCCTCGTATCCGCTCCGCCCGGACAAACCTTTCCGCCTTCGAATCGCGGTATCGCGGCGCCAGAAGCGCGTTCTATCCGCAACTCGATCTTCTCGTTCAAGGTAGCGGCGTCGACAGCGCCCGATACGCGGATCGCCAAAACGATGCGTCCGGCCTCATCGTTTTCTCCTATGATCTATTCGGCGGCGGTCGGCGACGGGCCGAACTTGAGCGTTCGCGATCGGCCATCGACAAGGCGGTCGGAGAACTCCACACGACCGAAGTCGAGTTAGGAGCCTCCTTCACCAATTCCTGGAACGACATGGTCATCGCCGAGGAACGGCTCTACCAGCTCGAGAAGTATCGCAATGCGATGGGATCCGTCGTCTCCGCCTATCAAAAGCAATTCGAACTCGGACAGCGGGCCCTTATCAACGTGCTCGACGTTGAGAACGAGCTATTCTCCGCCAAGTCGTCCGTAGCAGAGGAGCGATACAACCGTCTGCAAGCGGCCTACCGCATTCTGTTCCACGCCGGCACCCTGCTCGAAACGCTTCGCTAAAATACGTCAAACCAACTTTCGCCAACCGACACGACTATGGAATCATCCGACAACTCCAATCCTCTCGCAGAAGCCACTGATCTTCGCGTCCTCATCGTCGAGGACTCCAAGATCGAAGCGAAATTCACCGCCAATCTCCTCAAGAAGAACGGCTTCATCGTGGTGCACGATCGCGTCGAAACGGAAGAGGAAATGGTCAAGGCGCTCGAGGAGCATAAGTGGGACATCGTTATCTCGGACTATCAAATGCCCGACTTCGATGGGATGCGGGCCCTGAAAGTCTTTCAACGCTACGAACTGGATATTCCATTTGTTCTAGTATCCGGAAAGATCGGCGAAGAAACCGCCGTCGACCTCATGAAAATGGGGGCCAACGACTACATCATGAAGGGCAATACCGCCCGCTTGGTGCCCGCCATCAAAAGCCATCTCAAGGACGCGGCCAACCGTCGCGAGACTCGACGCCTCGAACAGCGCCTGCGCGAGAGCGAGGCCCAGTATCGCGGGTTCTTCGAGCATGCTCATGTGGGCATTTTCCGTTGCGCTGAAAACGGAGCCTTGCTCGATGCCAACCAAAGACTGGCCAGCGCCTTCGGCTACGATACGGCCCAGGCCTTTATGAAAGGCATCGAGATACTTCGTCCCGAGATCCTGGACGAATCCACTCACAAAGCGCACTCGGCTCGCCTCGCGGACTTCGCCAATGATACGGAACATTGCGAAGCCCAGTTCCACAGAGCCGACGGCTCCATCATGGAAGCGAAGATCAACGTATGGGCCATTAAGGAAGACCCAGAGAAGCCCGTCTACCTCGAAGGCATCGTCGAGGACATCACCGAGCAGAAAGCCATGGAGCGCAAGCTGCGGGAGATGGAAGAACTGCACGAGTCGCTCATCGATCTAACCAGCAATCTCTGATGAATCCCACCCAATCGAGTCAAGGCAAGGCGCCTGCCGAAAATCGCCTCGGCGACGTTCTCGCAGAAAACCGCGCCGAATCGGCCCCCGAGGAGTCGATTGATCGCGTGGACGATGCCCTGCTCGAATGCCTCTTCACGCTGGGCAAAATCCATCACCGCTCGATTTCCAAGGAAGCGCTCGTAGCGGGGATGCCCTTGGTCGACAATCGCCTCACTCCCAAATTGTTTCTTCGATCGGCGGCCAACGCAGGATTCTCCTCCCGTATCGTCAAACGCCCGCTCGCCAAGATATCCAACCTCACGCTGCCCGCCGTTCTTTTACTCGAAGACAATCGAGCCCTCATCCTCGTCGAACGCGTCGAGGGCGACCAATGTCGCGTTATCGTCCCTGAGTCCGGCAGCGGGGAGACCACAATTCCAACCTCCGATATCGAAGCCGACTACACGGGTATGGCGATCTTCGTCAAGCCGGAGTTCGACTTCGATACGCGCTCCGAATCGAGCTCGCAAAGCATCAATGCGAAAAACTGGTTTTGGGGTACGCTTTGGAAGTACAAGAAGATCTACGCCAACGTCATGCTGGCCGCGGTCTTCATCAACTTGTTTGCCATCGCGGGTTCGCTCTTCGTGATGAACGTCTACGATAGAGTCATCCCCAACAACGCTATCGACACCCTGTGGGTCCTGGCCAGCGGAGTCTGTATCGTCTACGTGTTCGATTTCCTTCTCAAGTCCCTTCGCGGTCTGCTCATAGACAAGGCGGGCAAGAATGCGGACGTGCTCATGTCCAGCTTCATCTTCCAACGCATCATGGGCATCAAGATGCAGGCCAAGCCCAGCTCGTCAGGCAGCTTCGCCAACCAAGTCAAGGGCTACGAAAGCCTGAGAGAGTTCTTTACCTCGGCGTCCCTGACCACCCTCATCGATCTTCCCTTCGTTTGCCTGTTCATCGTTTTCATGGGCTATATCGCGGGCTGGGTTGCTTTCATTCCCTGCGCCGCCATCGCAATGATCCTCACGCTCGGAGCGCTCATGCATGTTCCGCTCAAACGAGCCGCTGAAAAGGCCCATGGGGCATCCGCCCAGAAGCATGCCATACTCGTGGAAGCCATCAACGGATTCGAGGCGATCCGCGGCCTCTCCGCATCCGGCAGCTTCCAAAAGAGAATGGAAGATTCTCTGGGCAAGATGGCTAAGAGCGAAGTTACCTCGCGACGCTATTCCTCGCTGGCCTCGAATTTCACCGTATTTACGACGCAAATAGTGTCCGTCATCATTATCGTCGTTTCCGTATTTCGGATACAGCAAGGAGAAATGAGCATGGGCGCCCTTATTGGCTGCACCATACTAACGGGTCGGGCTATGGCTCCAATTGGCCAAGTCGCCGCGCTTCTGTCCCGTCTGCAAGGATCGCTGGTATCGCTGAGCGGACTCAACGATTTGATCAAGCTTCCCCAGGAGCGCGAAGAGGGGCAGGACTACATACACAAGCCCGATTTCGAACCGCGCATCGCCTTCAACGATGTCACCTTTTCCTACTCGCCGGAAAGCGCCCCCGCCATCATCAACGCCTCCTTTTCCATCAAACCCGGAGAACGAGTGGCCATACTGGGTCGCGTCGGATCCGGCAAGAGCACCCTCCTCCGACTCATCCTCGGATTCTATCCGTCGACCGGCGGCATGATCACGGTCAACGATACCGACATCCGGCAGATGGATCCGGCCGACTTGCGCCGTAAAATCGGATACATCGGCCAGGACAATCTCCTCTTTCAAGGCTCCTTGAAATCCAACATCCTGATTGGAGCCCCTTGGATGGAAGAATCCGCGCTTATCGAGGCATCCAACCTGTCCGGCGTCGAGCGCTTCGTTTCCAAGCACCCCTTGGGCTACGACTTGCAGGTGGGGGAACGGGGCGAGATGCTCTCTGGCGGCCAGCGACAGGCCGTTAACATCGCTCGAGCCCTATTGATTAAGCCGAGCTTGCTCGTCATGGACGAACCGACCAGCGCCATGGACGCCAATGCGGAACGCGATTTCATCACCAATATGGAGCGGTACTCGAAGGAAGGTAATCGTACCTTGGTCCTTTCTACCCACAAACCTTCGATGCTGAAGCTTGCGGATCGAATAATCGTGGTGGACCAAGGCAAAATCGCTGCCGACGGGCCGAAGACTGACGTCATGCGCCAACTATCCGGAGGAACGGGAAGAAACTGATGAGCCAAGAATCGCCAGACAAACGAAATGTCTCCGGGCCGCAAAGGGAAGCGATCGCAATCGAAGACCTCGACTTCGTGGCGGACTGCAAGGTCGCCTTTCTCGAGGAGAAGATGCCCTACGCGAACATCCTTCTACTAAGCATCATGGGCTTGGTTGTCGCCTGCTTGCTTTGGGCCTACCAATCGCAGGTCAGCGAACTGACCCGCGGGCAAGGCAAGATCATTCCTTCCGGCAGTCTGCAAATCGTCCAGAGCCTTGAAGGAGGCATCGTATCCGGAATCGATGTGCGCGAAGGACAACGAGTAGAGCAGGGACGCCGACTGGCTAAAATCGACGACACGACTTTCCGAGCCAGCTATCGAGAAAACCTGGCCGAGCGCAATGACCTCATGGCAAAGATCTCTCGTTTGGAAGCGGAGTTGAGCGCTTCTTCGGAAATTGTCTTTCCCGCTGTCCTGGCTGAACAACGACCCGATCTAATCGAGGCGGAATCCTTGCTCTTCCACACCCGCCGCGAACAGATCGAGACAAGTCAACGTCACCTTGGGAAAAGCCTTGAACTGAAAACGCAAGAGTTGGAAATGTCGCGCCCCCTCGCCGAATCCGGCGTGGTGTCCCGCGTAGAGCTTCTCCGCCTAGAGGCCATGGTCAACGATTTGGAAGGTCAAATGGAACGGGAGTCCTCTGAATATTTGAGCGAAGTCGTATCGCAACGAAACGAATACAGCACGAGCCTAAAGCAAGTGGAACAAGCGCTGCTCGCCTACGAAGACAAGATCGCCCGGACCGATATCAAAGCTCCCGTTTCGGGAATCGTGAACAAGCTGCACGTCAAAACGATCGGCGGCATCCTTCAGCCGGGAGCGCCTCTTTTCGAGATCGTGCCCACCGGCGACAGTCTTCTCGTCGAGGCGGACATCGCCCCGGAGGATATCGCCTTCGTCAAAATCGGCCAAGACGCAACCGTCAAGTTGACCGCCTACGACTACTCCGTCTATGGAGGGCTATCGGGCGAAGTAGAGCGCATCAGCGCCGACACGTTCATGAACGACCAAGGCGAAAGCCACTATCGCATCTTGGTTCGCACCGGCGAACGCTCCTTGCGCACCAGTGAACAAGAACTCGAGATCCTTCCCGGAATGGTCGCTCAAGTCGACATCAAGACTGGCAAGAAGAGCGTCTTCGACTATGTATTGAAACCTCTGATGCGAGCGAAGATGAACGCCTTCACCGAACGATAGCGATCGTTCCAAAAACCCGAAGGAATCGTCTGCCCTATCGAGAACCTCCGTATGGTTGGGACACGGCAGGGCCTTCCTGCAGAACCGCATTGACGCCCCAGCCCTCCTCGCAAAGCGGATCCAGCGCTGCGTTGTCGAGTTTCGCTAACGCAGCCCTGCAATAGTTCCCGAGCTTAGGGCCCGTATATGCCGCCCCCTCGAGGACCGTAGATAATCGAGGGCTCCAGAGGGTCTCTCCGGGGAATAGGCGCGGGATAGCGTTGTTCGATTTCGCGGGACCGAGCGCGCAGCGATTCGCGCTCCAAGGCGACGAAGGCTCCATCGTGTTCGTAGGTCAGCTCGCGCATCAGATTGGCGAACTTCAAGCCAGACTGGCTCAAGGAAAGCGTATTGCGAATCAGATTCGGAAAGCCGATCGCATTGATGCGGGCCATGCGCTCGCCCTCATTGTCTTGATTGAGTTTATCGAGTGTATTCAAAACGGGCTCGGATCGACCGGTAAACTCATCGCCGAATACGTAGATTCCCATTTCCATTTCCTCGTCGCCGGGGTCCGCCAAGCGCCGGATCGCCTGGGCGATGCCCGGTACAGGATTGCTTTCGCTATCGTAGGGATACAGTCGCAAGGTTCGCACCATGTACTCGCGGGTCTCGCGATTGTCCGGCATCCACCGACTGCCCATGCCTCTTCCGATAATGAAACGCCCGTTGGCATCGAGCAATTGAATGCCCTTGACCTCCGGATAGGAATCCAAGGTTTCCTCGAACTTCTGTATTACGTATCCCCAAACCAAACGCGTATTGGGATCGCGCATACTGCCTGACGTATCGATTACGAATGCGATGTGATTGCTCTCGACCGGCACCCCGACCGGGGTTACCTCGAGAACCTTTTGTTCGATCTCAGGATCGGTTTGCATCACCGCCAACTCCTTTTCCAGCTGTTCGATATCGGTGACGAACTTGTCTTTGCTGAACTCCTTATCGTTTATCTGCTCTTTGAGCTTCGCGATAACCGCGTCCAAATCCTCCTCCACGATCTTCTTTTCGTTATCCTTGTCCCTTTCGAGCTGAATAAGCAGGGCCAACTCTTCCGTACGAATTTCATATTCGTTGAGCTGCAGCATGCGCTGTTGGATGATACGCTCCAAGGCTATCCGCAAATTCGTGATCTCCTTGGTCTTCTTGCCCATGGTGATGACGAAGAGCAGAATGATCGCTCCGAATCCGCAGCAAATCACGTCCAGAAAGGACAAGCTGAAAACTTGAGTGGAACGCTTGCGTCTCATGTGTTCGGCCAGGATCTGGAAGGACAAACCATCGCCCCACCCTGATCGTCCGCCAAGCGCCAGTAGTGAACGGCAGCGCCCGGGTCCATCTTCATTGGATAAAGCAGAATATTGACCGGCGCCTGCACGATCAGCGCTTTCTTGGCCACGCGAAACATGTTGATGCGGTCGTGGTCGTCCGTGACGTTGCTTCCCGTGGAGTAGCTATCGGCCAAAGTCGGCAAGCCGTCTACAATCAATACAATGCGGTCCGGTTCCACCGGCAGATCGCTCGCCATGGAGAAGGCCTTCTCCAGGTTGGCCCCTTTCTCCGGCACCACATCATCCAACTGGTCGAGGATATCCTTGGTGGTGTCTCGATCGGACGGATCGATCCAATCCGTTCCGTAGCGTGTATCGATCGTCGTAATCTCTTCGTTGAAAAGCATTATTTTGTACCGCGAAGTCGGCTTCAAGTTGGCGATCAGCCAGCGCATGCCTTTCTTCACTTGAAGCCATTTCGGCGCATTGCGCTTATCCTCGTCGGAATCGCTCAGGCGAGCCGACGCTTTCTCGGTTGTGTCATCCATCATACCGCCCGAAGCCTCGATCAGGAAAAGCACATTATCTCCCTGGATATCGAACCCTGTCAGGTACTGCCGCCGCACTGGATTAACGATCGGAATAGGCGGCTCCTCCTCTTGCATAGGCATGTTTTCCTTGTCGTCCAACAGCTTACCCAAGTCCTCCTCCATCGAGGAAAGTTGAGCCAGCAAAAGGGCGAACTCGTCTTCGAGCTCGGTCTGCATCTTCTTTTTGACTACGATTTCTTCCTCCGAGGTGCGGTTGGTATTTCTCAAGGTCGTCAAGGAGCGCTGTAGGCTTTTCAGCTCCTTGTCCTTATCCGAAAGGTCGTTCTCCATCTGGCCAATGACCTGCTCGATCTTCGCTTTGATATCGATCAGCGTATCCGACTTCTTGCCCACCGTGAGCACGAACAAAAGCAGCACGGCTCCAAAGCCGCAGCAAATGCAGTCCAAAAAGGACAGACTGAAAATTTCCGTATCCCGCTTTTTCCGTTTCATGCCTTGGCTCTCCTATTCGATGCAGTGGACGAGCGCGAGTCGCTTGCGGGTCGAGACCAAGCGAAGCTCCACCGCATCGCCCGCTTTCAAACCCGTCTCTCCGATTTCCCCCAACTTCGCTCCTTCCATCGCTTCGATATTCCACCGATCTTCGCTCAAATTCAATCGAAATAGACCTACGGGCTCCCCGGAACTCTCTCTATCCGCGACCAAATCGAATCGATCGCTTTCGCCGATTCCTACCAAAAAGGAATCGCCCGAAAGCCGATAGGCCAAGCCATCGCATACGATGTGCGTCGGATTGAGCGATCGACCTTCTCGAATCAAACGCAGCGAGGCCACTGCCGAGGGCTTCTCAGGCGCTTGAAGCATTCCCGCCGTAGCAATGCCTACCTCGACCCGAGCCTCTCCCATGTCATCTACGACCTCCCAGTCCTTGCCGTAATTGGCAACTCCAAATGCGCCGCTCTCCGGAGGCAATTCCATGACCTCCCCCATTCCCTGGGATACGATCGATTCCTTCAGTCCCTGAATCATAGCGGCGCGACTTGAAAGGGCGATTTGAATCTCGTCGCTGCTATTGGCGAAGTCGTTCACCGCTCTGAGAATCATCTGGGTCACCAGCTTTACTTGCGGCTCCAACTCTAGCGTGGCCATTTCCTTGGAAATCATCATCTGCCGCGACTTCTCGCGCGTCGAAACTTCCAAGTTCGCTTCGTTGACCTTGCCGAGGTTGAAGAGCATCTCACGCGTCTGAGCATGGAAGGCCCGCTCGATTTGCCGATCTTCAGTGATGTCGAAAGACGTTTCGGCCAGGAAGCGATTCGACATCGACGCCGTAAACCGCTCCAGCATTTTACTGAATCCGTGCTGCGGCAGCCGAGTGAAATTGACGCGTTCCAACCCTCCCCGTTTGTGGAACACCGAAATATGAGTCGCATGGGCGAGCAAATCGACATGGAACACGCGTTCTCCCTCCGGCACATTCCAAAGCCCTTCGCTGTAAAGAGCCGCCGCTGCCATGTCGACGATACCGGCTACGGGAACCCCCAGGTCGCCGAGAATACCCAGCAGCAATCCCAGTCGCTCTTCCGAACGCTCGTTCCTCTCGAGGTAATGGCCCGGAACCGCAATGACGCACTGCCTCACAGCCCCCGCTTCCTCCTCCACCTTCGAGAGCAGCTCTTGGAAAAACCTGTACGCCAATTGCGAATACATTATCTTCCGGTAGTGGCCATCCAAATTGGTGGACTGGAATGACAGATCGTCAATAAACTCCGAGCAGGTGCGACGTGGGTATACGAAAGCCATTTCCTGAGCTTCCGGCCCAAACCACAGTTCGCCCGCCCGAGCGTAGGCGCAAGCGGGCATCGCTTCCTCATCCCCGCTCAACGAAACGATTTGCGAGGAGCCGCTCGAGTCGATCAAGACCGCGTTGACGCCCACATCGCTCAATTCAATTCCCAAAGTAGACATAGACGAACGTTTCTAGCTAAAGCTGATACTGGATTCTTCATTGGTCGGCGTTTTCATTAAGCCGATCACCTTCTTGGTCGCTAGATCCTCAAGCTCGATCACCAGCGATTCCTGACGCGACTGCAAGAGATGCACCAGCAACATGAGCCCGATGCTAAGCAGCAAGGCGATGAAGGTCGAATTAAAGGCCAAGCCTAGGCTGGAAGTAACCCCACTGATGTCGCCTTGAATCGCCATATCCGCTTGCCCGAGGGCCTCGCTAATGCCGCGCACGGTGCCGATAAATCCTACGGACGGAATCGCCCAAGCGATGTAGCGGACCAGAGACAGGTCCGACTCGAGCTGTTCATAGGCCATTTCCGTTCGCTCGCTTACCGCGTGGGCCGCATCCTGGATCGAACGCGTCGCATCGAATCGATGAAGGGCCGCCAGAATAACGTCTGGGAGAATCTTCCCGCGCAACCGCGGGGCGCGTCTCAATTGACTCTCCACCTCTTTGTAGTGGGCTAACGCGTCTTCCGGAATGATTCGTTCGCCGCGAGCCGTCTTGAGAAAGGCGTGGTCCGCCATCGCCTGCTCCCCACTCAGCTTGAGAAATTTGAACACGATTATGATCGTCGCCCACATCATAAGAATGAGACAGGCCATTTGCTCTGCATTTTCTAGAAGCAAGGCGATCGACTTCTCCGGAACGTGGCTTCCATCCGGGTTTTGGCTGGCTCGTATTTCGTTGGTGATCTTCACCTCGTCGGCCGTGGGCCAAATATAGCCTTTGTAGACGGCAGTGACGACGATAATGGAAACGAAGAGGCCCAGGAACTGGACCATGAAGTCGCGGGAATAAAACCCTTTGTTTTTCATAATTTATTCAATGCCCTTGAATGGATTGCAAATCGCTCCGAAAACTAAGCGGAAGCTCGCATTAATTCCAGCATTCGTTACGTTAATCTCTACGACGATAGAATGGTTGCGGATTCAGTTAAAAATTACAGCAACAAAGCGGATTTACAAATGTCAGGTAAACCTCTACATTTCTCGCATAACAACGAATCCAATCCAAGCAGCGATTGCGTAGTGAATTTACAGGAATAGTATGAATCGGTCGAAAATACTCGGAAAGACAGCTGCCACGCTAGTCGGCCTTGCCTTGCTCGCCTTTCATTGGGGATGCGCGGGGCCAGCCGCTTCCAAAACGGTTAAAGGAGCCGGGGCGGGCGCTGCCGTGGGCGCCATAGGCGGAGCCGTAACGGGCCAAGATGCGGGTGGCATTGCCGCCGCAGGGGCAGCGGGAGCGATTGTCGGCGCTACCATTGGCGCCATCCAGGAAGGCAAGGAGCGGAAACGTCAGGATACGCTCGCTCAGCAACGGGCCTACAATCAAGCCATCGCCATGCAAAAGCGAGCGATCGACAAGGAGAAGGCGGACCTGCAGGAGGAATTGGACATAGCCGAGGGGTTTCGCATTTCAAACGAGGAATTGGACGAGATGTCCGGGCGGGCGGAGACCGCCGAAGCGCGGCTCAAAGTCCTTCAAGCCAAGCGACAAGCGGCGATAGATCGGAAAAAGGCCTTGGATGAAGCCGAGGAGCGTGAAAAGGACGCCCTCGCTGAAATCGAACGACTGGAAAAGGAGCTCGCCGAACTCGAAGGTTCGGAAGGCAATATCGACGCCAGTGACGGCACCGCTCCCTGACCGAAATCTCTTTTGTTCAAAACTTACTCATGACCTCCCGCCAAAAACATCCTGCTTTGATCGTTGGAGCATTGCTAGGATTTCTCCTAGCGGGATGCAATACGACCTACGAAATGCAGGTCGACGCGATCAAGAACCCAACGATTGAGGATGCGGAAACCTACGTGATCGTGCCACGCGATCCCGAGCAGGACGTCAACGATCTCCGCTACAAGGAAACCGTCGAGTATATCAAAACGGCCCTGTCAAGCAAGGGCATGTACGAGGCGATCGAGGTCACCGAGGCCGACATGGTAATCGAGGTCGACTACGGCATGGAACCGCCTCGACGGGAATTCAAAGTAGTCGAAGAACCGGTATTCGCAACTATCCAAGAGCCGGACCGGATCCAAACGGTCCAGCAGCGAGACCCGAAAACGGGTCGAATCATTACTTACACCGTGAGGGTTCCCGGACGTAGAAGCCGCGAATTGGTAGGCTACGAGGAACGTCTTGTTTCTGTGGTCGTGAACGAAAAGTACATGGAATTGACCGCTAAGGAGAATATGCTCGATTCCATCTCAAGCGACATTCCCGCTCAGGAAATCTGGAGCGTACGCGTACGCAACTACGACGAAAACGACGACCTGCGCGAATACTTGCCTATTATGGCCGCCTCGGTTGCGGACTACGTCGGCGAAGATACGGGCAGCAATCAAAGCATTCGCCTGAAGGAAGACGATGAAGTCGTTCAATTCATAAAGCGAGGCATCAAAGGCAGTACCGCGGAACGAGCCCCCATTGCCGAAGACTCCAGTATCTAACGCTGCGCTGGCGATTCGCTTCCATCTCGTCCAGACGGCATTCCTTTCCAATAGCAATGCGCCAGTCGAAGCAATGACCTGAAACGGTCGGCCTCTATCCCTGCGGCGCGATTTATGTCGGCTATTTCAAAGGCGATTTCGAATTGCCGAAACAAGGCCTTGTAAGCGTAGAAAAGACTATGTTTCGGGTCATACATGTGAGTTGACTCGGAGGTCAATCCATTGAGTTCGATAATCCTTAGATTGCGACCCGCCTTCAGATCCGCTTCGCTAGGCGCCCGAATATCGTAGCGTCCGAAATAGAATCCCTCCACGTCTCGACTCATCTCGTCCACAGCGGCTTCCAACTCTGGTGTCCGCAAGTGACCCCCATCCAGAAAGAGCGCCCCACGGCAATGAGTACCCAGCTGGGTAAGCCGATAGCGTTCGCCATCCCCCAGAATCCTATCCAACGAATCCCGGTGGGCTTCCAGAAAGAAACGAGCCATTCCGACCGCTCGCTCATCAGCGAGAATCAAGCGTTCCAAACGCGACGCTCCATCTCCGACGACCTCGATAAGTCTCTTGTCCGTAACGGAAAGGATCTCGCCTTTTCCATGGCCTGGAAGTCGGTAGTAGAAAATGCCGTACTCGTTACCGGGGAGATATTCTTGGGCAACCGTCGATTCCAGCTGCGAATCGAAAAACGCCATGGCCTCCTGCTCCGAATGGACAATGTCAACTCCCTGCCCTCTCTGTCCCGCATCCGGCTTGAGAACGACCGGGAACTTCAAATTGTTTCGCTTCATGAATGAGCCCAGCGCCGCGCCCTTTCGCTCCCTTTCCCATCGCAAAGGGATCAATGCGAATCGGCCGATTGGCGCTTCGAAACGCTCTAAATGGGCCAGGATCTCGCTTTTCGATTCATAAACCAAGCCGCTCGCTGGCATACATGGATTGACGCATGTCAACGAGGTCGCTGAACGCCGTTTCACCATTTGCCAAAATACGTACATTAGAATGGGCGGATAAAAGACCCACATCGGCCAATACTCCCATCTCGCCAACCGTTTGAAACGGGAATACAAGAGCCTTCTACCCTGCCAGCTCAATAGGCCGACCGACAACCGGGCGAGCGTCAGCAATCCCAGCGAGACCACTAGCAATCCCAGCAACGCCCAACCCTCCCTTTCCTCGAAAAAGCTCAGAAACGCGCCTCCCAACCAATAGGAAAGCCCCACAAGCAAAGGAGTCCATAGAATCGCTCCAGCGAGCAACGCCATGGCGAATCGCATCGGTCCCGCCTTGACCATGCCGGCAACGAAGTAAGTCGGAGCCCGCGTACCTGGTATGAAACGCGTAGATACAATCCAGACGAGTCCCTTCTCATCCAGCCATCGAGCGCAGCGATCCACTCGAGCAGGCGACAGAATTCGATTCAATACAGGAAGCCCCAACACGGACCTCCCCAGGAAACGACCCATAAGATAAATCGCGAAATCGCCGATAAAAATCCCCAAGAGGCATCCAGTCACGGCTACCCACAGCGGAGTCGCTCCTTTAGTCGCCAAGAGACCACCCCCAATACAGGCCAAGTCCTCGCTTACGAACGTGGCCACGCCTAAGAGCGCTCCCATAAACATGTGACTTCGCTGCATTCGCGGCAAGGCTTCCGGGGCCACCTCTTGCATCGGACTTCTCCGCGCCGCCTCTCCAGTCTCCACGCTCCAGACGAATCGTTTGATATCTTCCGCAACCCGATCGGATTCCCGATAGGAAAGCAAATGCCCCGCTTCTTTGTAGGCCTTGAACTGGGCATGCGGCATCGCCTTGAGATGAGCTTGGGCTGCTTGAAAGGGAACCAATCCATCGCGTTCGCCGTGGACGATCAGGGCAGGCTCGCCCCAATCGAGCAAGGCGTCCCTCAACGGACGCTGATCCGTATCGTAGAAGTTCCGAGCATAGCGGTAGTTCAGTATTGCCCCATCCAATAATCCGAAGTGCGGCGTTAGCCACTCCAAGGACCAGAAGACGAATAGCTGAGCCGCGTGCAGCGCATGATTGAGAGTGTAGTCGCCAAGCAGCTCGAATTCCTGCAGGCCAATCGATGAAACAAGCGTCAAAGAACGTGGGTCCACCGCTTCGAACCGCGTATACGCCAACGCAACGCCCCCTCCCATGCTGTAGCCAAGCAAGTGATACTCTTCTACCTGCGCGGCGTCCAGGAAGGAACGCAAATACCGAGCGTGCGAGTCGATAGAATAGTCGTCGATACGTTTTCGAGACCGGCCGAACCCCGGGAGATCTGGGACGATCAACCGAAAGTCCTCTCCCAAGCTCTCTAAAAGCGGATCGAAATATTCCGAGGCCATGGGACTCCCATGCAGGAGAACGAGCGCCGGTCGCTCGTCCAGCCCTTCCCTTTTCGTATCCCAATACCGTATATCGATCGCTTCTTCGTCCGATGCAATCGTCACTGCGACGCTAGCCTGACCCTCTAGAGCGGGGGGCAAACGCGGATTCCACTCCTTCCAACTTGCCGAGACAATCAACAACCCTCCATAGATCAGAAGCAAAGTCCGTTTCATCAGCTGCTAGTCGCCCGTCGATTCGAATCCCGTTTCGATCGCATCGGAAAAACGACCGCCAACGCGTTCCCTGTATTCGAACCGGATACCGCCATCCGTAACCGTTACGATCGAAATGCAATGAGTCTCCGCATCCGAACGCGACATTGCCGGATTGAAGGCGGGATCCTCGTGCGCGATATCGCAGTGATAGTCGATTCCGCTTTCCCAGGCCCATTTCGACCCTTCGCTGAATGCGTAATCCCGATATCGTTTGGAGCGATAGGGCTCGATTTCTCGCGATTTGAATGACGAAGTAGTATAAAACGGCATATCCAAATCGATGCTTTCCAGGCTTCGACCATCCCAGGAAAAAAACATCGCCGACTCCCCCTTGCTTAGGTAGCCAATGAAAAACGGGCGGTATTCCGCGCTGCTGCATTCGCGAATCAAGGACATGCGCTCCTCTCCATTGGCGCTACATGCGAGCCTCAATGGAATCTCGCCTCGGGTGCGATAAGTCGCTTCTCGAGAGCTCGATCCTGTCGCTCCGTAGTTGTTCAGTAGAAAGGCAGTTCCACCCCTCTCGCTCACAGCGATCCAACTGCCGCCGCCCTCGGGATCGATCGGAGCTATCAAGCGGCACCCATTGCGAACCAATACCTTCGGCCGTTCCGCTCGCGGTCTGGTTTTTCGCTCGTCGCGATTGAAAAACAATCGATACCCTTGCTCGCGGACGCTCCAGCTAACGGTGCACATTAGCAGTCCGCTATCTGCAAATACTTCAAGGTCGAAGGAGCAATTCCAAAAGTATCTTCCGGATGAATACCTTGCATCCGGCTCGCAATCGCTATCAACGCGTAATGATGCACCGTATGGGAGGCGAGAAATTGCAGTTCTCGACCTACCGTCGAATGCGAAGCCGCCTCGCGACCGCGGGTATTCGCTGAAACGATGACTTCTACCTTACGCTCCAAATTCGCATCTAGACAACCCAAGCGATCGATCGTCTCGCGGGCCAGAGCGAGCCCTTCCGCCAACTTCGTTTCCACTGCGGTTCGACGTTCCCGATCATCGTAATCGACGATTCCCGATGCTATCCCGTCCACTAGCGAATTGTAGTGGTCCAACACATGGCGCATGTGCGAACCGATGCTCGACCCAAAGCATTGGAGATCGGCATAGACGTAGGATTCCGGGCCATGCCGTTCCAATAGGTCGATTCCTTGCTGAAGGAAATCGCAATTATCGCGAATCAAGGAGATCATAGTCGAGTCATCAGCTTCCTCCGTATTGGGCGAAAACCCTGCCAAACCCAATCTTTTTTTAGTTCGAATTGGAATTTCCATGGGAAGCCCGAACCAAAGAACGGTTTGCCCGATGAAGGGCCCATATCGCAGTGAAACGATTGTCGCCCAGGGCCGCATGCGCCCATCGCAATTAATTGATCTCCAATGACTCCTGTTACGCCTAAAGAGCTGGCGAGCTCTAGATCGGTATGCGAACGCCTTTTCTCAGGTAAGTCGGAGTATCCAAATCCTGACCCTCGAAAATGATGCCAACCGTATTTTCGAATTCCCCTCTCGGCTCGCCCTCGCTGAAGGAAAATTCGTGTTGCTCGGCCTTTGCGCTCTTCGAACGCGCCTTCTTCGATTTGCGACCAGGCTCCGCCACCTCTTTCTTCTCCGGCTCTGCAAATTCTTCCGTCGTAGGAATCCGCTTGGTTCGCTTCCGGCCTCGAAAGATGGAAATGTCGCTAATATCGCTCGTTCCAATTACGCAAATTTCCACGCGATCCCCCATCGATTCGTCTATCACCGCGCCCATTACTACATTTGCATCCTTCCCGAAGGCATCCGTAATGCTGTCCATGATACGCTGGGTCTCGCTCATTCCCAGACTTGCCCCACCCACGAGGTTGACGAGGAGCTGATCGGCCTTTTTAGAGAATTCAGGCGTATGCAGCAACGGACACAGCTTCAGTTTCTCTATCGCCTCGTCCGGAGCCCCTTCGCCTGATCCCTCGCCCAGCCCAAACAAGGTCTTTCCAGCCCGTTTGGCAAACACTTGCTGCAACTGCGAAAAGTCCAGATTAATGAGACCGGTCCGGTTCATCATCGTCCAAATGGACTTGATCGCCTTTTCAATCCATTCGTCCGCCTTCGAGAAGGCATCGAGCAAGGACGCATCCGGTTCCGACTCCTGAATCAGCAAATCGTTGGGCAAAGGAATAACCGCGTTTGAAACTTCGCGTAGCTTTTCCAAACCGTTCTTCGCGACATCCGCTCTCGCGGCCCGTTCGATCGTGAAGGGCATCGTTACGAATACGATAACGGTCGCTCCTTTCTGAGCGGCCAAATCAGCCAAGACGGGAGCCACGCCTGTACCCGTGCCCCCTCCTAGTCCCGCCGTTATGAAAAGCAAGTCGACCCCGTCGACCAGACTTTTCAGCAAATCCTTATCCGCCAGCGCCGCTTCTCGTCCGACCGCTGGATCGCCGCTAGCGCCAAGGCTACGAGTAATCGTCTTTCCAATACAGTGCTTTTCCAGAATAGGCGAACTGGCCAGAGCTTGCTGATCGGTATTCAGGGCCGTTAGATTCAAGCCTTCCGGATTTGAAAGCATGAGCCGATCCACCATGTTGGTTCCCGCTCCGCCCACGCCAATCACTTTCATTCGAATCTCTTCCATGTCCGTGTCCTCGTTCATGATCGCCCTCTATTCGACTAGCGAAACAGTCCTTTCAAGCGGCCGATAAATCCTGCCTCTTGGGACTCCGATTCCTCGCGAGAACTCTGGTATTGAAGTCCATATCGCAGCAACCCCAAGGCCACGCTGTATTGCGACTCGCGAAGATCTCCAGTCGCCATCGTTCCATTGTCCCCAAGTCGGGCTTGAGCCCCGAATACGTTTTCGCAACAGGACTCGATATTCCTCAGATTGGATCCGCCACCGCAAAGGATCACTCCACCTCCCAATCGATCCGACCTGCCATAGGCTCCAAGCTTCTTGGATACGACTTCGAAGATCTCGGTCATCCGCAGCTCGATCGTCTTCTCGATACTCCAAAGCGGGATTGGCCTATCGCCAATTTCGAAATCGTTGTTGAGCCAAACTTTTTCGCTCTTGTCGCGGTGCTCGACAATAGCCGATCCGTAGCGCCGTTTGAGACTCTCCGCCTGCTTGAGTCGCATCCTCAGGCCAATACTCAAATCGTTCGAAATATGGTCGCCGCCCAGCGGGAAACTGCCGGCAACGACGCACTTCCCACCTTGATACGCAGCGTAGTCGGTAGCGCCTCGCCCAATATCGATAACCAGACAGCCGCTTTGCTTTTCTTCTTCCGTCGCCACAACCGAACCCGCCGCCAGGGCCGAAAGGATCACATCGTCGACGTGCAAGTTAAACCCATTGATAATATGAATCGCGTCCCCAATCTTGCGAGCATTCCCGTGAGCCGTCCAATAACTCGCTTCCAGTCGATCCCCTTCCAAATTCAGAGGATTCTCAACGGTGCGCCCATCGAGCCGGTAGGGACGACGCAAGTGGTGAATAACCGCGCGCTCTTCAGGTAGATCCCGTCCCTTGGCCAGGTTTGAGACTTGCTCAATGTCCTCGCTCGAAACGCGTCGATCTGCCGAAGTGACGTTTACCGAAGCCTCGCTCGCAAAACCTTCCACATCGCTTCCGCTAACCGCCAAATAGACACCGTCTATCTTTACACCCGCCTGCTCTTCCGCAGCAAGAATAGCCGCGTGAGCGCAATCGCTTGCCGCGTGAAAATCGACGATATCCCCCTTGAGCACGCCTTTTGAAGAACTCTGCCCAAGGCCGATAATATTAAGACTCTTCCCTTCGACGATTTCTCCTAGCAAGACCGCCACCTTGCTCGTTCCGATTTCTATTCCAGCGATTACCTTGGATCTGTACACCTTGCTTTTCCTTCTAAAATGCTAACGGAAACACGTAGTCCAATCGCAAACCGTCATCTGAACGCGGTCGCCTGAGTCACCGGAACCTGAGCATTCATCGTCAAATCGACTCGAGCGACCTGGCTCACTGAGCGGCTTCTATGATGATCGATGATATAATCGAGTTCCGCCAATTGCCGACGGTATCCCTTGGAATTGGATTCGAATACCGCCTCCCGGGCGAACTCGCTCTTTACGATGAGATTCGGCCACGACTCCAACGAGACCACTTTCCAAGAGCTGTACAAATGCGGGGCCAGCTCCCGAGCCTCGCTCAAGAGTCCATCGACGACCTCCATGCCTTTAATCCGCTCGAACTGACCGTCTACTCTCTTGAGTCGAATTCCGTCCAAAAAAGGGAGGGATTGAATGCGTTTGCGATCGTAGCCAAGGCCTTCCCAGACCACTCCATACCGGTCCACCAAAAGCGTTATGCGGCCTCGTTCGACATCCGCCGCCAGCGCTTTGGCAATGGGCTCTCGCTCTTCAATCGAAATATATAGCGTATCGGGCAATTGGCGCGCTAGCTCGGCGCGGCGAATCTGCGGATAGGCCTCCAAGCGCGATTTCATGTCGGCTAGATCGAAACTGAGAAGATTCAACTCTTCCCTATTCAGATCCAAGTAATCCAAAATCCATTCTCGGTCCAAGGCATCGCTCGTCGTCTCAATCGCCTTGAGGGGCAACGCTCGGCCCGCTTCGGTAAGCGCTTCCGTAAAGTCTCCCCTCATCATAAGAAGCTTGGCCGCTCCTGCGATCGCCGCAATCGCCACCAGGACTAAAACTGCGTTTCGACACCGCGCTAGCATCAGGCGCTTCAATGCGGTCGAACTAATGCTCTTTGCCCTTACGTCTTGGTCGATATCTTTCCAGCTTTTCGATTTACGGGCGGTTTTAGCTGCTTTCTTAGTGGCCATATCAACAGATTGAATACCTATTTTGAAAACGCATAATCGCTGGAGCTACCAGCTTTTTCAACAAGCTCTCGAAATTTATGCCGCATGCTCCCGCCGACATGGGCAAAAGACTCGTATCCTTCATGCCGGGAAGCGTATTCAACTCCAACACGAATGGGTTGTCTTCCTCATCTATCATGAAATCCACTCTACCGTAGTCGCGGCATCCACACGCTAAAAAAGCGTCGGCAGCGATACTCTTTACCTTTTTTTCAAGATCCTTCGAAAGAGGGGCCGGAACAATGTAATCCGTCAGCCCGCTCGTATACTTGCTTTCGTAGTCGAATTTCCCCGACTTGGGTCGAATTTCAACAATTTCAAGAGGCTCGCCTTCCAGCACGCCTACGGACACTTCCTTTCCAACGATCAGCGGCTCGATCATCCACCTCTCGAAGGGCAAATCGGAAAGCGCCTCCTCCAATTCTCGAAGATTCGTCGCGAAACTCAGCCCGATGCTGCTCCCCTGGCAAATCGGCTTGAGCGCGACCGCTGGGCCCAATCGGTCGAGTACAGACTGCGGATCGGGAACGGCGCTGCGATCGAATTCAATTTGCGCGGCAACGGGAACGCCCGCCGCCGCAAGCGCATCCTTGGTCCTCGCCTTATCGAAGGTCAAGGCGCTGCTCGCTCGATCGCACCCCGCGTATTCGAATCCAGCTTCGTCGAGCATCTCCTGGAACCCTCCATCTTCTCCGAAGGACCCATGCAATGTCGAAAATACCACGTGCCGTTCGGGAGCGAGAATAGGCGGCAAAGCCTCCTCCGACAATTCCACGAAATCGACTTTGAAGTGTTGAGCGAGCCCGCGGGCCGAGGCCTTGCCCGAGCCGATCGAAACGGAACGCTCTTGGGAGACACCGCCGCATACAACCGCGATTCGAGGCGATTCCTTCATGAGAGAACCTCCTTCCAACTGCTTCCATAGAGCAAGGCTTCCGGCTCCAAATCGATAGAACGGCGTCGTTTCGCCTCCCGTCTAGCCAGCCTTACCAACTCTATTACATCCGAGCTTGTCGCTCCCCCGCGATTCACAATGAAATTCCCGTGCGTTTCGCTTATCTCCGCGCCGCCAATCGCCGTTCCTTTCAAGCCTAATTCCTCAACCAATCGTCCCGCCGAGTCGTCTTCCGGATTCTTGAAAATGCAACCGGCGCTCGGCTCCCTAGGCTGGCTTTCCTTACGCTTCGATTGATAGACATCGATAGCCTTCCGAAGCGCCGCCTCGCTCGCCCCAATCGAGGTAGGCTTTAGAACCGCGTCCAAAGCGATCGCCGATTCCAGCTCGCGACAGTGTCTGTACCCAACCTCCAACTCGTCCGGCTTCGCTTCAATGACGACGCCGTCCATCGTTAGAAATCGCACGCTCTCCACCACGTCGAACATCCAACCGCCCATGGCGCCTGCATTCATTCTTAAGGCGCCCCCGACGCTTCCCGGTATTCCCTCCAGAAACTCGAAACCTTCCAAGCCTTCGCGACACGCCTGACCACACAGTTCCTTTATCCGGAGTCCCGCTCCGACTCTCAATCGGTCGTCGCCCATGCGTTTAATGCGACGCCAATAGGATTGGGATAATCGCACTACCAATCCTTGTACCCCCGAATCGGGTACAATCAGGTTCGATCCTCTCCCAAGTGGATACACCGCGATTCCCTCTTCCTTGCAGACGAGCAAGGCTGCCTGCAGCTCGCTCACGCTACTCGGTTCCAAATACCGTTCAGCCGTACCGCCCACACGCAAAGTGGTCTTGTTCGCCAAAGGCTCATTGGCCCGAATTTTCGAACGCAAGCTGGAATGGCGGCCCACCTCGCGATCGAACCGTCCCCACCTCGGGTCTTGCGACGCGAGATGATCCGCGTAAATCGCCGACAACTCGTTCGTCACGCCCGCGCCGATAAAGGCGATGAGGCAATGGCCCACCCCATCGACTTCGTTGCCTAGCGTTCGCAGCAAGGATTCGTTCGTTTCGAAAAAGAGGCACCGCTCAACCCGGCTCTGGCACGCCTCATGCAAATCCTTCCCGCTTCCCCCTTCCAAAGGGCTTTCCGACGCCGCATAAACATCCAGTAAATATACCGAATCGAAGCGAGCCAGCGCCTCGGCCAGCTCGTCCTTCAAATAACGTGTGCGGGAATAGCGGTGCGGCTGAAAGACTGCGATCGATCGCTTCGCTTCAACGGTCTTTAGCAACCCGGCCAAAGCTTCGATCTCTCTCGGGTGATGGGCGTAATCTTCCACTACGATCGTCGTAGGCGATCTAAATGAAATACCTTGTCGCCGCTCGATTCGCGAGAACTCGAAATAGGTAGCCGGGTCCAGACGCCTGCTCGTTTCCAAAATCGCTCGCAAAGCCAAGGCAGCATTCTCCCGATTGAAATCCCCAGAAGCATTCGAATCGATCGCCTCGACCTCCTCCGCGCTTGGATACACGATCGAGTCTGACGAACCGGAAAGGATGCCTTCCAAACTACGGTGGGCGATCGTTCGCGACCGAGTGCGATTCGCCAATCGTTTGAATGTCTCGAAATAAGCGCCTTCGCTCGAGTAACGACTGTGGTGATCCCAATCGGCATTCACGATAATCGCGATCTCCGGATCGAATTCCTCGATCGTACCATCGCTCTCATCGACTTCGGCAATCAACCAATCGGATTCATTCCAGGCGCCCGGAGGGCTATTATCTCCAAAAAGTCCCCCCATCGCAAAGCAAGGCTCTTCCCCGCTCTGACGAAAAATATCGATGGCCATACCGCAGGCAGTGGTTTTCCCATGCGACCCCCCAATTGCCAGCAAGCGCTTCTCCCTTGCGAGAAGAGCGAGGCATTCGCCTCGTCTCAAAACCACGAAATCGCGTTGCCGAGCCTCCCTGATAACGGGATGATCTTCGGAGATCGCAGAGGAATGGACAATCCAATGATGTCCCTCCGCGCGTTCGAGCGCTCGCAAGGCGACGTCCGATTTTTCTAGCCAATATCGAGCCTGCTCGCTCATCGCATCGTCTTCCCCGCTGGTCTCGAAACCCGCTTGAGAAAGGCAAATAGCAAGCGGAAGCATGCCCGCTCCGGAAACGCCCAGCAAGTGAACTCGCTTGGGCAACTCATTCATGGATAGTTCCGTCACGCCTGAGCGATCTCCTTTCCGCTCGCAGCCAGGGCAGGATAGAGAAAACGTTCCAAGTCATCCGCTAGCGCCACTCTCGCATCTACAGTATCCAATTCTCCCATATGATTTTCGATCGTTTGCAAACGCCGTTCATCCCCTATCATTTCCAGAACGATATCGGTCAGCGAATCAATCTCCTCGCCCATCCATAATCGAGCCGCTCCCCGATCGGAAAGCTGCTTCGCATTGTACCACTGATGATTGTCAGCCGCGTAGGGATACGGGACCAGGATGGATGGAACGCGGCAACGAAGAATTTCGGCGATACTACCCGCGCCCGATCTTGAGACAGTCAGATTCGCTGCCGACAGCAAGAGAGCCATTCGATCGCAAAAACCGATCGCTCGCGCTTCGATGGATACCCCTTCACTAGAAACGTAGGTCCATCTTCGCTCATCAGCGCTTCGATCGCCCGAGACGCAAATCGTCTGAATCGAACGACGCGCTAGGCCCTCGCGCTCTCGTTCGAACCAAAGATTCAATGACCGAGCGCCTTGGCTGCCTCCAATGACCACAAGAAGCGGCCGCTTGGAGTCCAACCCAAGCTCGTCCTTGGCATCGGCGCGCGGCATCCGAACGATTTCGCTCCGCAAGGGCATACCCACCGACTTCGACTTTGAAATCGCAGCCCGGATTGCAACGCCTTCGGGAAGATAAACGCGATCGGCGAAGCGACTGGCCAAGCGGGTCACCTTTCCCGGGATACGGTTAGCCTCGTGCAAGGCGACGGGCAGGCGATGCCGCTTTCCTGCAATTAAAGCCGATGCGGACAAAAATCCGCCGAAACTAATTACGACATCGGGGCGCCTCAGCCTAATGATCCGAGAACATTGGCGGATCCCCCCGACTAGATCGCGAAGAAAACGCGCGAAGCCAAGTGGCGAACGATTAAAGCCGCTTCCAGGTATCGATGCGTATTCGAATCGCGAATATCTCTTAATCAGCAATGCATCCACCTGCTTCTGGCTGATTAGCAGCTCGCATTGCCACCCCCTTGACTCAAGCTCCTCGGCGAGGGCGATACCGGGCGCCAAATGTCCCCCCGTTCCTCCGCATGCGATCAGAGCTCGTCTCATTCAAATTTCCTTCAATCGTCGCTTGGAATCGTTCAGAACAGGCTCTCGCCAAGCGAGGCTCGTGTTGAGAATCAAGGCGACGCACAGTCCCATAACGAGAAAATTCGACCCGCCGTAGCTTATGAACGGAAGGGGCAATCCAGTGGTCGGCAACGATCCGGTCACAACTCCCAGATTTACCAACGCTTGTACGCTGATCGTTAACAAACATCCCGAAGCCAGTAGAAACTGATAGGTATTCGGCGCTTTGCGCAGATGAAAAAGTCCTGCAATAAAAAGCGCCGCGAACACGAGTACAACTGCCATCGTCGCGATTAACCCCAACTCCTCGCCTACGATCGCAAAAATGAAATCGGTGTGCGCTTCAGGCAAAGAACGAAGCTGCTGCCGTCCATTGCCCGCTCCAACGCCCTCGACGCCGCCCGCAGCGAATGCGAGTATCGCCTGCCAAACTTGATAGGCATCCCCTGACTTGTTTCCTTCCATATCCATGAACGCGGTCAGTCGACTTAGCCGTTCCGCATCGCGAGAAATCAGGAGCGCCGCGGCGCCAATTCCTCCAATTGCCGAGCCTACGAGGTAGAAGAAATTGGTCCCGGCCAGAAATAGCAGGCAAAAGCTGACCATCGAAATAATCAAGGCCGTTCCGAGGTCGGTTTGAAGCATGATAAGCCCCACCACCAATCCAATACCCGAACAAGGAATGACGAAGCCCTTCCAAAAGGTATTCGACTCCTTTCGAATCAAGCTAAAGTAATGGGCCAGGAAGAAGACTAAGCCCAACTTGGCGAATTCTGCGATCTGCAATCCGAATGGACCGAATCGAAACCAGCTTCGGCTCCCATTGACCACGGACCCGATTCCGGGAATGAGAACCAAAACCAGACCCAGCACGCATATCCCGTAGACGACCCAAATGCTTTTGCGAAACCACTCCAAGTCGACTTTCAGAGCCAGCAATCCCGCAACGAAGGTAATCCCCATCCACATGGCTTGCTTCTCGATAATGCGGTACGGGTCATCCGCATCGACCGGTAAACTTGCGCTGAAAAGAATCGAGACGCCAAGCATAGCCAGAGCGAATACGCAGACCACAATCGCGACCGCAGGGTTGATAATTCCCAAGTGCCCCGTATGACTGTCTTTCCGCTTTCGATTTGCCATAAGCAACGAGAAACTGGATACGAATGAATCTATTCCTCTATGGGGATAACCGGTTGCTCGATCAAACTCTCATCGGTCAGCGTATCATCCTCGTCGACTAAAAGCAACGGTTCGTCGCGCTGCGGCAGCGTTGGCAGCGATTGAGCCGCCGGCCGCTCGATAGCCTGGCGGGCGCTTCTTGGAACCGGTTGACTGTTCGCCTGCGAACTAACTGGCTGGGAAACGTTTCCCCCACTCGACGGAATGAGCAACGTTTGCCCCGGATTAATCAAACGAGGATTCTCGATATCGTTGTAGACGATCAAATCCGCCGCGGAAACATTGTAGCGTATCGCTATCGACGAAATCGTGTCGCCTTGAGCGACCACCACCTGGAGACCTTGCTTGCGCCGCCCTACGTTCGTCTGAGCGCCCGAAACGCCACCGCCCCCACTTGGTATAATCAGTTCCTGCCCCACTCGAATCAAATCTCCCGACAAGTTATTAGCCGCCCGCAAGGCGCTCAACGTAACGCTCTGCCTAGCGGCGATACGGGAAAGAGAATCGCCGCTTTTGACCGTATAGGTCGACCCCTCTATTTTAGGAATACTGGAGGCAGGGGGACTGGCCATCGGAGCGGTCGATGTTTGGCGCGGCACATTCAAGGTCTGTCCCGGTTGAATATTCACATTCAAGCCCGGATTGACCGCATAGAGCTCGTCAATTTTCACCTTAAAGCGAGTCGCAATTCCCCACAAGCTATCGCCACCCTTCACCGTGTATCGAATTACCTGTGACGATGATTGCGAAGCGACAATGCTGCTAGGCTGCTGATAAGCGCCCCCTTGTTCGCTGGAAAAAACAGGTCCATCGTTGAAAGCGCTGTCGACGCTAGGATTGGCAGGCGGGGCGACCCCGGGAGAGCCTCCAGGCCGCGTAGGCGCGAAGCGTTTGCGACTCGATATCTGCGGAGCGCCGGTCCTTGCTTCGAGAATAGCATCCCCCGCGTTGAAGCCATCCAAATCCGCTGCTCGCGAATCGATGCCTCCGCTTGGCGAAACCGTCGTGGATTGGGCGCCTGGGTCCTTATTGGACCAAGTCACCAAGCCGTTCGCCCCTGCAGTCGCAATGCGTTCGTCGCTCGCTTCGCTTCCTCCGATTCCGCTTACCAAGTAAACGATACCCAACACAAAGATATGGGCGCCTGCGATTATCCCAATTCGAATCAAATTCATATTCCGCTCTCTTCCAAAAAAGTCAGTCATCGTTCGTGCTCCTTTCCGATCGTAAACAGTCAATGGCCTTTCTAAAAACTTCTCCTCTATCCGAATAGCTTTCAAACATATCGAAGCTCGCGAAGCCAGGACTAAGTACGACATTATCTCCATCGCTCGCCTGGTTAGACAAACGCGTTACAGCGTCTTCGATCGAGTCGAATCGTTCGGCCGAAACTCCATTAGATCTCAATTCGTCGCGCAACCGTTCTCCCGTTTCCCCCAGGGTCGCCGCGCTTCTGATTTTCGGGGCAATGCGCTTCGCGAAATTCCCAATATTCCCTCCCTTGTCCTTTCCCCCGCCGATCCAATAAACAGGGTGTTCGAATCGATCCAACGCTCCGTAAACCGCATGGAAATTCGTCGCTTTCGAATCGTTCCAAAACCGCATCCCTCTCGCTTCTCCAAGAAACTCGACGCGATGAGGGCTTTTTCCAAACGCTCGAGCTGATCGAGCCAAAAGCGCTTCCTCCAATTGCAGGGACTGCCAGAGCGATCGCGCCATCAGATAGCTACGCATTTCGGGCTGCGTTTCAAAGACTGAACCGACTAGGCCCAGAGGCACCGGATCCGCGTCTTCTTCCACAATGCTCGCGGGCGGTAAATCGATGCCGATACTCTGACCGAATTCGAAAACGCTAGGACCAACGAAAACCGTATCGCCCCTCATACTCTCGATCAATCTGTATTTACTCCTGAAGTACGAAGACATCGATCCATGCCGATCGAGGTGGTCCTCATCGAAATTCGTCCACAGGATATGGTCTGCTCTCAAAAATTCGATCTGCTCGGCTTGAAACGAACTGATTTCACATATGGCTAACGTTTCCGGGTTGCAGTCGCCCAATAGAATCTCGCACATAGGTTCGCCAATATTACCCATGACATGGTTGTCGATGCCGCGCTTCTGGAACGCCTCGTGCAGAAAGGAAGCAAGCGTGGTCTTTCCATTCGTTCCCGTGATTGCGATAATCGGCCCCTTCCACAGAGCGGCCCCCAGGTCGAATTCCGCGATCGTTCGGCATCCGGATTTCCGCGCCGCAACGACCCAAGGGTGCTCGCTTCCGAATCCCGGGCTGCATATCGCAATCGAATGAGTCCCCGCTGACGCTTCCCCGAAGCCATTCCGAATAGGGCCGTCGATCCCTTCGTCATATACGACAATGGATCCACCGAGCCTTTCGATCAGACGGGCCGCCGCTTTCCCGCTCCGTCCCCAACCCAAGATTGCCACCGGGCACTGCAAGCCCGTTTCCAGCCATTCGGGTATACGCTGTTCGACCGCCATCATCTGATTTTCAATGTCGCGAGCCCAGCGATTGCGAATAGCAGCGAAAGTATCCAAAATCGGATAACGACTTTCGTTTCAGGCCAACCTTTCAATTCGAAATGGTGATGGATCGGAGCCATTCTAAAAATGCGCTTACCTGTGCTTTTGTACGAGGCTACCTGAAGGATAACCGAAACGGTTTCCATCACGAAAATACCTCCCACGATTACCAGCGTAACGGGTTGATGGGTCATGAACGCAATCGTGCCGACCAGCCCCCCCAAGGCCAATGAACCGGTGTCGCCCATGAATACTTCCGCCGGATGGGCATTGAACCATAGGAACGCCAAGCCACCCCCAATCATCGCAGCGCAGTATATTGCCAGCTCCCCCACGCCCGGCACGAAAGAAATGAGCAGATAATCCGAAATAATGGCATTGCCTGCGGCGTAGGCCATGATCGCGTAGACCATCGCCACGGTAATCGTGCAGCCAATCGCCAGTCCGTCGACGCCATCCGTCACATTAATCGCATTGCTCGAACCTACTAAAACGAGAAAGAGAAAGCCACACAGCAACCACAAAGGCATCTGCTCCATCACCGCGCTCTTGATAAAGGGCAACCAAAGCTCCTGAACCTTGGTCGCGCTGTCTGGGTGGTTGAGCAGTATCGCTAAGGTCGCTACAGTAGTGAGACTTTGCCAAATCAGCTTTCCACGCGACGGCACGCCTTTGCTGTTCCCCTTGGATACCTTTAAAAAATCGTCGAGAAACCCGAGAGCCGTCAGGCTGGTGTAGACGAATAACGCGGTCATAGTCCAAACGTTGAACTGGGCCCACAACAAGGCGCTTATCGATACGGAAGCGAAAATCAGCAAGCCGCCCATTGTAGGGGTGTTCTTCTTGCCCGAATGCAACTCCGCCAGCTTTCCCACTTCAGCGGCGTCGCGAAAACTCTGCTGAAAGCTCAATCGACGCAACAGAGCGATAAGCCAGGGCCCCATCAAATAGCCAATGAGCAAAGCAGTTCCCGCCGCCATCAACATGCGCAGCGTTAAAAAGCGAAGTAAACGCAAGGGACCGAAAACCTCTTCGTATTGAGCAAGGTAACTTAGCATGCGGCTTCCTGCTCCTGGGTTGATGCACTGAGATAATCGAGTGCCGTTTCGAGCCGATAGCGTCGACTTCCCTTTAAGAAAACGTCGCCCTTAAAAGCCTTCAGTTCCGTCTCCAGTCCATCCACTGTCTCGAAGATTGCAACTTGGTCCATATTCTGACCCGCGTCCCTCATTCCCTCGTAGTAGCTCCTTGCCCAATCCCCCACTAGTCCTACTCGATCGCCGGCGGCCAAGATGATTTCCCCGCCGATCTTCTCGTGCAAGGATTCAGCCTGATCCCCCAGCTCTCCCATGCTGCCAACGACGTAGAACCGAGGACTCGTAGAAGTGGATCGAAAGACGTCCAAGGCGTCGCTCATCGAAAGCGGATTCGCATTATAGCAATCCACGAAAACATTGGCCTGTCCCGCCGAGCGCCATTCGCCCCGCATTCCGCTCGGCTTCCAGTTTCGCAACTGATGGGAGATCTCATGGACGGAAATACCACAGCTTCTCGCCACTGCGATAGCCAAGGCGGCATTGGAAATATTGCCGCGACCTACCGCGGGAATCCGATACGCTTCGATGCCCTCCGCTCCACGAATCTCAATCCGGGAACCTCCATCTTCCTGAAGCGATCGATAGCTCCAAGGCAAAGGCATAGAATCGTCCTCTACTAAAAGGCATCCCCCGCCCCCCAATACCTTCTCCGAGTACGGAGCCCAAGTACTTCCGAGATAGGCATCTTTCGTCATCTCGCCCGAGGCTAAAAGCGCTTTCTCTCGAGCAATTGTATCAATATTTTCCAGACCGTCTATGTGCGCTGGCCCGATCGCAGTAAAGACCGCAATATCCGGCTCGATAGCCTTAGCGAGCGTCGCCATTTCGCCGAGTTCGCTTATGCCGGCCTCGATCACCGCGAATCGGCATCCTTCCCCATCGGCTCCAAGCATGGTCGCAGGTACTCCAATCGAATTGTTGAGGTTTCCCTGCGTCGCATGAACGCAGTTCGCCCCCCCCAGCAATTGCGTTAAAAGGTCCTTTACCGATGTCTTGCCGCAACTGCCCGTAACCGCTATCACGGGAAAAGTCCACGTTCGCCTAAAGGCTCGAGCGATGTCCCGAAACGCCTCCAAGCTACTCGCAACCTGCAACTGCGGGAGATCGATTGATTCCTGCGGTTTCTCGACCAAAGCGGCTACTGCTCCTTTCGCCTTGGCATCCGCAAGAAAGTCGTGCCCATCGCGAATCGGCGTCTCAATTGCGATGAACATATCGCCCGGAGAAAGACTGCGCGTGTCATATGAAAATCCGGAAACGCCATTGGTCGGTTCCCCAACCACCCATCGCCCTCCGCATGCCCCAGCGAGAAACTCAGGTTCGAAGGTCCCCATCTCTAAATCCTTCCTCCCAACCGCATCGATTCCAACAATTCGCTCGCTACTTTCCGATCGTCGAAAGGCACGACCGTATCGCCGAATTCCTGAAAGGGCTCATGCCCTTTCCCGGCGATTAATACGCAATCGCCTGCCTTCGCATCTTTAAGGGCCAACTCGATCGCCCTTCGCCGATCCATAATGAATTCTATGCGGGCTGGGTCTACGATTCCTTCGCGCATATCGTCGAAAATCCGCTCTTGCGCCTCTGATCGAGGATTATCGGTAGTCGCCCAGCAACGATCCGCGCCCTCCTGAGCGACTCGCGTCATCTCGCTTCGCTTGCCTCGATCGCGATCGCCTCCGCAACCGAATACAACGACCAACCTGCGAGGCGTAATCTCACGGAGCATTTTCAAGGCGTTCTCCAGGGCGTTGCCTGTGTGGGCGTAGTCCACGACCACCTCGAATAGCTGGCCTTTCTGAATGCGCTCCATACGTCCAGGGATTCCCCCGAATGTCCCCAATGCATAGATACAGTCGTCAAGTTCGATACCCAAGGAGGCGGCCACCGCAAACGCGGCCAGCGCATTGCTCACATTGTAGGCTCCAATCAATGGCGAACGGGCGACGCGATCCACCCCCTGATACTTCAAAACGAAACTCGTTTCAACGGGAGATAGCTCGATCTCGACCGCTCGCATGTCCGCATCTTCCGAGGTACCGAAGGCGATAACGCCTTCGTCGTCCAGCTCCTTGCGCAAACGACGGCCATAGGGATCGTCCACATTGATCGCCAATCGCTTTGGCCTCGGGCTTATCTCTCCAATGATAAAGCTCCTCTTAACGCCGAAATAGGCCTCCATATCTCCATGGTAATCCAAGTGATCCCGAGTGAGGTTCAAGAAAACCCCCACATCGAATCGCAACTCGGCCACGCGCATTTGATCGATTCCATGAGAACTGACCTCCATGACCGCTCGCTCGCACCCAAAGCCTTTCATTTGAGCCAGAAGCTCGCATAAATCATGGGCCTCCGGCGTCGTCCGAAACGATGGCAAGGCGCGTTCGACCAAATCATATCCGATGGTACCCAAACAACCCGCCTTGTTCCCATCGACCGAAAGAAAACGCTTCGCAAGATAACTGACCGTCGTCTTACCGTTCGTCCCCGTAATGCCAACGAGGCTTAATGCCTTGTCGGGCTTTCCGAAGAATCGCCTCGACACCTTCGCCAACGTAATGCGCGGATCGTCGACTTCTACGAAAACCGCTTTGGAATTGCCAAAGCGCCGCTTGGCATTCGAAACGACTCCCACCGCCCCGCGAGCGAGAGCCTCATCGACGAACGCGCTCCCATCGTGCTTCATTCCAGGCAAAGCGAAAAACAAACTGCCAGGCGTCACTCGACGACTATCGATAACCAAACGGGTGACCAAGGGATCCGGCCCTCCCCGCTTAATTTTCGCTCCCGACTTTTTCAGTAAAGCGCTTAACTTCTTCCCATCCGCTTTCATACGGCCAATCGACTGAGAAGGATTCCGTGTACCGACGGTTCCTCTCGATTTCGTTCCCAATGACGATTGCATACTCCAATCGCCATCAGTTGCCAACGGAAAATCGAACCGAACCCGCATTCACAGCGAAAGCCCCCGTTCGTTCCACTGGGGAAATCGCATAGTAAGGAATGAGTTTCTCGGAAACTCGCTTGAATGACGGAACCGCAGCTCCGCTTCCCGAAACCGGCATGTCGATCGTCGAACCATCCACGATAACCGTTATCGCCAGCTGAGGATCGTCGGCGGGAAAGAATCCCGAAAACGAACCGGTATGCTGACTCGAAGAATAGCGTCCATCGATGATTTTCTGAGCCGTTCCCGTCTTGCCCGCCACCCGGTAGCCTGGGATATGGGCCTTGTGAGCGGTACCCCCTGGAGACGCCGTCTTAACCAAAAGCTCCGACATCGTCCGAGCCGTGTGTTCCGAAATCGCCCGACGACGCGGCATTTTGCCGAAGGTTATCGTTTCCCGATTATCGGTATCCAAAATTTTAGTCACGATTTGCGCCCGCATGAGCGTCCCTCCATTCGCCACTGCGGACATCGCATAGTGGATCTGGAGCGGAGTCGCGGAAATCGCATGTCCCATCGTCATTCGCGAAAGGGTTAAGCCATCCCAGTTTCTGACAGGATGCAATATGCCTCGAGACTCTATCCCAATATCCAATCCCGAACGCTCGCCAAACCCGAAACGCTTCACGTAGTTGTAGAATCGATCGTATCCGAGCAAGGTTCCCATATGGGCAGCTCCCCGATTCGAAGAGTGCGTTACAATTCCTTCTACGGTAAGCGCCCCGAAAGGCTTCCAGTCTTTCGGCAACCTTGCCAGATAGCCGTCAGGCATCCGCAAAGTAGGTATCGAACAATCGAATATAGTGTTCGTATTTACGAGTCCTTCTTCAAGGGCTCCACTTGCCGCAACGATCTTAAACGTCGAGCCCGGTTCGATCGGATCCGTCAAAGCCCGATTCTTGTGACTCTCCGGCTGGTACTTCGAGTACTCGTTTGGATTGAAGGTAGGATAATTCGCAAGACCGAGAATAAAGCCGCTGTACGGGTCCGTCACGATAATACAGGCCGATTCCGGCGCGTATTTTTCGGCGATGCGTTTGATTTCCTCCTCTATCGTGTGTTGCACGTAGGAGTCGATCGACAACGCCAAACTCATTCCATCCCTGGCTGGCACGTGACGGCGGCGAAACTGCGCCATTTCCCGTCCAGCGGTTACTTCCGATTCCCTCCATCCTCTTTGCCCGCTCAAATAAAAGTCGAATTCACGTTCGATCCCGAAGGCGGCTTCCCCATCCCTACGAACGAACCCGACCAAATGAGCGGCAAGAGAGTCTTTTGGATAAACGCGCTCGTACTGTCTCGTTCCATACAAGCCGCCAATATCCAATTCTTGAATTTTTTCGTACGTGGCCTCGTCTATTCGCCTACGCAACAGTCGCCAGCGATCGAGCCTCGTCGAGTCGTCTCCAACGAAGCGACCGTTACGGGCGCCGAATACCTTCTCGACCAAAGACAAATCCTGATTCAGCAACAGGGCCAGTCGCGGCAATTTCGCCAAGTCGGCCTGCTTGACCGAAACCGGGTCGATACCCACCTCTAAAAAAGTCTGGCTAGTTGCGAACAGCTCGCGCCCCCCGTTCAGGTCATACGTAAAGATGTCCCCTCTGCGCGAATTAAGTGGAATAACGCGATTGCGACTGCTCTGGAGTTCCTCGACTAAACGCGGGGCATCCAAGACATGCAATTCGACAAGGCGATATCCAATCGCTCCGTATCCACCTAATATACACAGAGCGAGCAACCAGAATCGGATTCTTGGAGCGAAGCCTTTGGCCATGGGGTTCCTTTAATTTCAGTTCGAAATAGCTGCCGTAAAGACGCTATTGACGCTTTTGTCGTAGAGCCGATCTTCCACGTTTTCAGTAACGTGTACAATCTGCGTGTATGCCGGCTCGCGAAGCTTGAGGTCGAGCGAGCGATTGAGTTCGATCAATTTATCCGTCGACTTAGCGATCGCGAGCTCAACCTCCAGTCGCGCCAGTTCTCGACGCTCCTCCAGAATCTTCTGCTCTATCTTATGCAGACTATTGGCTGACTGAGTGGCTTGATGTCGCATCCAAACGGTAATCACACCGAATCCTCCGACAATCGCTAGCATCACTAGCGAATAGGCGATAACTCGATTCAAGATGCGGTTCGCAGCTCGACTTTTTGCGGCTCTATTCATCTCGCATCAACTGGCGTAGAATGCGCATCGCTAAATACTGGATACGCGCGTTCGAACGATTTAAAGGAAATCGATGGCTTGTTGCACCCGATTTGCTCGCTTCGCTTGCATTCAAACAAGCCATTATCGATAGGCATATAGGTGGCGAGTGCCACAAATTGACGATTGAGCGCTTCTTTGAGCGTAGTATTGCTATTCATTATCCTGCTTTCCCTTTTGTGCGTTAGGTTCATTTTACTGCCTTCCTTAGCGCTCTGAGTTTCGCGGAACGACTCCGCGAATTTGCCGCGATCTCCTTATCGCTGGCCATAGCCGGGCGACGGGTCAAAAGATCCGCCTTGATTTCCCGCATATCTTGAGGTCGATGGTCCCCTGGTTCAGGGCGACCCGCCCAACGGCGAAACAGATTCTTCGCAATGCGATCTTCCAATGAATGGAAGCTGATCGCGCAGAGTATGCCGTTTGGCTTAAGTCGTTCGAACGCAGCCGGAAGACCGCGCTCGATCACCTCGAGCTCTTTGTTTACCGCAATTCGAATTCCCTGGAAGGTCTTCGTTGCCGGATGGATTTTAGAAGCGAAACGCTGCCTCGCCGGAGTGCAGGATAGGATTAGGTCCGCTAGGACCGATGTGGTGAGTAGCGGCGATTGCGCTCTCGCTTCGATGATGCCGTCGACGATACGTCGCCAGTTTTTTTCTTCTCCGTAGACCCGAATTGCCTGGATAAGCTCCCGGCGATCCGCCGATGCGAGCCATTCCGCCGCGCTCGGACCAGTCTGTGGATTCATTCTCATATCTAGAGGCGCCTCTCCTCGGAAGGAAAAACCGCGATCCAACTGATCGAGCTGAAAGGAAGACACTCCGAAGTCGAATAGGATGCCATCGAAGGGTCCGTCTTCCAATTCCTCTAGGTTTTCGAAATTCATGCGGCGAAAACGAAATCGATCGCCAAACTCCGCTTTGAGCGCGGCCGCCCTGGCTTCCGCCTGCGGGTCCTGGTCCAGCGCCACTACAGTCGTTTCCGCAGCCTCCAGAATCAGACGGGCGTGCCCTCCCCCCCCGAAGGTGCAATCCAAATACAACCCGCCATCCTGGGGATCCAGCAGACTCAAGGTCTCGTCGGCAAGCACTGGAACATGTCCGTCCATGGGCGGGTAATCGATCAGGCTATCGGACAAGGAAATCATAGAAGCCCTTCTTCTTCTCGCCTGCGCGGCGTTCCTCCGCTTCGCGACGTCGGCGCTCGGCTACTGCTTGAATATCGCGACGCGCCGTCGCGTTTTCAGGATTGTCCGCCCCGAATTCCCATGTATCGCAGTGGCGAATCAGTCCACGGCCAAACGTGCCGCTCATCCCAAATAGCTCACGACGACTTAGCCCCGGCTTCGAACGAGCCTGCCCCATGCCGAAGAGGTTCGAAAAGCCGGAGCGCAGTCCAACTGCCTGAATGTCGTCGCTTTGTCTCATCGCTATAGATTCACCCTTTTCATCAGCTTGCCCAAATCGTCATTGTTGGCCTTGGGATCGATCGCGCTCCATCCTTCCGGGCTCCAAATGCGAAAGTTGATCATGCGGCCGACGAGTACCGCTTCCTTCGAAATCCCCGCGTGCTCCAGCAATTCCTCCGGCATGTTAATGCGCCCCTGCTTGTCGCAGCTGAAGAAAGTCGCCTGGGAAAAGAGCTTGTCCTGCAATTCTTGGGCGTCCTCGTCGCTCAGCTGCTGCTCTTCGATTTTGTCGTAGAGCTTGGCGACTTGCTGCGGAGGCAATACCAGCACGCACCCGCTTGGATCCGGCAAGGCGAGATAACCGTCCTCCGTGTCCCCGTCAAAGCGCCATTTCGAAGGGATCGCTAGGCGATTCTTCGAATCCATATTACGCTGGTGCTTCCCAACGTATATCGTTCTGGCATGTGACGTCATTTATTGCTTTCCGGTATAACCTGTGAAAAAGTGCCCCAAAATTCCCCACTTTCCCCCACTTTGTCAAAATCTTTCGCCACTAACCCCCCATTCCTTTATCAACAAGTTGTTAACACAGCGGTATTTAGCGGGGTTTTTACAAGAATCGCCTTCACGCCCCACAGAAATCCGAGCCGAGCCCGCTTAATTGGCAGCTACTTCGCAAACGGGGCGACTTGCGCCCAACGTGCCGATCAGGATTCCGGGACTGCCCCGCATCGCTACGGCAGGAGTCGTGAATAACTTCTCCTGGCTATGAATTGCGTCCAATCTCAAGACGGAGGATTGATTTCACGGCTAACGCTTCTAGCGTGCCGCCATGAATGCGCCGCATACTATGCAACTGATCGGGTCGGAACTCGCCATTATCTGGCAAGACGGGACCGAGGGCTACATCCCATCGGACGTCCTGAGAGCCAACTCCCCCAGCGCGTCCGTTTCGGGCGAACGCGATATTTTTGGAACGCAATACGGCGGCGAATCCGGAAAGGACTATTCCGACGTCCTCATCGAGTCTTGGACTCCCGTTGGTAACTACGCCTTTCGGTTTCATTTCTCGGACGGTCACAATACCGGCCTATACAGCTACGATTTGCTTCGCCAGTTGGGATCCCAGTGAACCACCGCGTCCCAGTCGAAGCGGTCTCCTTCGACGCCGCTGGAACCCTCTTCTTCCCCAATCCTTCGGTGGGGGAAATCTACGCTTCGGTTATGGCCGAGCGCGGCTTGCTCCTCGACGCTTCCTCGCTCGAACGGGCGTTCAAGGCGGCCTTCGCTCGCGAACGCAAGGATCCATCGATCCCGGACAGAGAGATGCGCGAATACGCTTACTGGAAGCGCATCGTGCGCGCATCGATCAGCGACTTGACGCCAATTCCTCCTTCTTTCGATTCTCTATTCCAAGAGCTCTGGGACGAGTTCGCAAAAGGAAGCAGATGGAGCCTGAACGCGGACGCGCTCGCGGTCTTCGATCATCTGGAGAAGACGCATATTCCTTTCGTACTGCTCACGAACTGGGATCGACGGGTCTACTCGGTCCTCTCGGACCACGGTATCCTACACCGCTTCGCAAAGGTATTCGTATCGAGCGAGCTCGGACTGGAAAAACCTGACCCAAACGTCTACGGGCGCGTCAGCGATACCCTCGAGATTGCGCCCGAACGAATCCTGCACGTAGGCGACAGCCTGGATCACGACGCCCTGGGAGCCCAAAACGCGGGTTTCCAATCCGCGTGGCTCGACACCACGCAAACCGAAGCGCCCCTCTCTGTTCGCAAGTGGGCCCGCTTGTCCGAACTGACGCAGCAAGTCCCCAATCGATCTTCCACTCGCTAGGCGCCGCAGTGGCCGAATTCCATTCTTTACAGAAGGAGGCCCCTTCGTTTCAGTCGATCCACTATGTCACAGAGCTGTCTACATGAACGCTCCTCTTCCAAGGAGGATATCGAAAAAGGACTTAAGCTGCAGCCCAAGTTCGACCAGAACGGGCTCATTCCTTGCATCACAACCGATGTTCATACCAACGAAGTCCTCATGTTCGCATTCATGAACCAGGAAGCGCTCAACCACACGATAGAAACAGGCAAGGTAACCTACTTCAGCCGCTCCCGCGGCAAGCTTTGGGTGAAAGGCGAATCGTCCGGCCAAGTCCAGTGGCTCAAGGAATTGCGTACGGATTGCGACCAAGACGTAATTTTATGCAAAGCCGACATTGGCGAAAAAGGGGCGTCCTGCCACAATGGATACCGATCGTGCTTCTACCGTAAACTGGATACCGAAAGCGGCGAGCTCGCATACGACGGTGGCGAGCCCATGTTCGATCCTGCAGCCGTTTACGGCAAGTAGCCGAACGCCTCCCCTCGCAAGGGCAGCTCTAATGAGCGCGGAACCTAAAAAGCGTTTCCGATCACGCCAATGAACATTCCAGACCTCTATTGCCTTGGCTGTCCCGTCTGGGCCTGTCGCGATTGGATCGGCAGCGTTTTCCCTTCCGAAACCGATCCTTCCAACCTGCTTAGCGAATACGCCAAACGGTTCAATACGGTTGAAGGCAATTCCTTCTACTACGCCCTTCCCCCTATGGCGACACTCGAGAAGTGGATGGCCGAGTCCGGACCTGGATTTCGCTTCTGCCCGAAGTTTTCGAAAGCGATCACCCACGAACGACGCCTCTATAACGCCGCCGACGAAACCGCCGCTTTCCTAAAGGCGCTCGAAACGCTTCAACACGGAGAACGACTTGGTCCGAGTTTCCTCCAACTTCCGCCATCCTTCAATGCGAACAGCATGGACACGCTCGAGAACTACCTCAAATCGCTACCGAGCGACTTTTCCTACGCGCTAGAGCCGCGTCACATTTCCTGGTACGATCAAGGCGACAACGAGCGACGCCTCGATGACCTGCTCGAAACCTTAGGCATCGATAAAGCGATCTTCGACAGTCGACCCCTCTTCGCTGCCGAGGCCCAAGACGACGAAGAACGCGCCGCTCAATCGCGCAAGCCGCAAACTCCTGTCCGCCAGAAAGCGATCGGCAAACGACCCTTCCTTCGCTTCGTGGGCAGCAACGATTTGGATGCCAACGACAATTGGATCAAGGAATGGGCTCCGATCATCAACAAGTGGATACTCGAGGAGAGACAGCCTTACCTATTCGCCCATTGCCCCAACGAAGCCTTCGCCCCCTACTTTGCCCGGCGATTGAATCGGCAGCTTCGAAAGCTAAATCCTCTTCTTCCCGAAATGCCCAGCTTCGCCAGCGACAGCGAGCAATCCGAAGGCGACTCCGAGCAGTTGAGTCTATTCTAGACTCAACACCAGCGGAAAAGATCGCGCTTCGAATTCGGGGCCCTATTGCATTTCGAAGATTTCAACCAGACCGACCCCCGTGGCGCCTCCCACTCCGCTAACGATTACGGAGTAGCCGCCCGGGTCCAAGGTCACGATTGTCGAAGCGTCCAAACTGCCTTCCGCTGGAACCGTGGCTGATAGATTCTCGGTCTCTCTAATCAGGGAGTCCTTGAAAGGTGAATCCCCCCAATTGTCTGAAACGGCAATGTCATTTCCAAGTTCATCGACCACTCTCAATTGGGGATCCGACAGAAAGCCCGTCACCCCTCTGTTGGCCAACTCCGGTCCCAACGCTCTTATGAGCAAGGTCGCCTTTTCGCCGCCCACGACATAGAAGCCGGCGATCAATACGCGATCCCCCTCGCCCACGAAAGCGCGCGTCGAAATATTGACCAAGCGGGCGGGCGAAGCGCCCGTATCCACATCCGCATCGAACACTTCCGCCAAGACAACCCCTTCCGAGCTGTCTCCCTTAGGCGTAATCAAAGCTGTGTAACCAGAAACCGGATATGATCCAATAATCAACGCATCGGCGCTCCCATTTTCCAATTCGGCCGCTCCGGATCGCTGAGAAAACGCGTCGACTAAGCCGAGGTCGTTTCCAATATCCCAATCGTCATTAAAAACTTCGTCTCCCGCAATGGGGACCAATCTGAGCCGCGGATCCGGCATGGCTCCCGTGACGCCGCGAGCCGTCAGGGCAGGTCCCAGGCCTCGAATCAGCAAGTCCATATTTCCCGCGCTGCCACCCGCGAAGAAACCGGCGATCAGCGCCTGCTCTCCCGCCCCTGCGAATCCTCTTGTCGAGAGATTCACGAGTTCCGCTGGCATATCGATCGCGGTCAGTTCGCCACCCATTGATTCGGAGGTCCCATTCGTATTCGTCGCGCTGAGCGCATAGATACCGGCATCCCCGCTTTCGAAGGAATCGATCGAATAGGTAGTCTGCGTAGCGCCTGTGATCGCCACGCCATCCTTCTTCCACTGATACGTCGCTTCCGTTTCCGAGAAAGCATTGGCCGAGAGCGTCACAGGACGTCCCAGGACAACCGCCCTGCTGAGCGGCCGGGTCGTAAAAAAGGGCTCTTCGGAGACAACCGTTACATTGAAGGAAAGCGATTGCTCGTTTCCGTTGCTATCAGTCGCAGTGACGGTAACGGATCCTGCGCTCGAAGTCGACTCGCCTGGATCCACGACTAAGGTGGACCCCTGCAACTCGACCGAGGCCTCCAAGCCCGCTCCTTTTTCGACGGCAAACGAGAGCATGGAATCGATGCCCTCAGCCGGATACTTCTCTACGCGCTTTGCAGTGTTCAAGACGATCATAAGATCTACGGAGACAGGATCGTTCACTCCCCCTTCCAGCGGCACGTCCTCGAAAGGGAAGCCGCCAGCGTCCAAGGTAACCGTCCAAGTGGGCACTACCTCGATCAGGTCCGCCACATCCATACCCGTGCCAATTACTCTAGAAAATACGGTGAAGCCCTCGTTCTGAACGTCGAGATTTTCGGAATTATCGTTCAAATTGATGAAAAAGCTGCTGGTCGCGCTATCGGGATCGTTAGCCAACTTCGCCATCGATAAGGTGCCACGCTGATTCGACAGAGAAAATTCGTTAACGACGGGATCGTCCGTAGGCAAGGGGCTGGTTGGGAGTTCCGCGGTAAAGCCGCCTCCTTGAGCCACGAATTCCGGTATCAGCCGATGGATGATGGAATTGTCGTAATCGCCATCATCCACGTAATTGAGGAAATTCGCTACATTCAAGGGAGCGTCATTAGCGAGCATCTCGATATTGATAATGCCTTTGTTAAACGCGAGCTCTACGATCTGCCCGGTTACTCCATCGATGTCGAAAGAGTCTCTCAGATCGATCTCCACGGGGGCGGCCCCCAGGGTCAGTTCCAAGTCCGATAGACTCTGGGTCGTTTCCAATTGAAGCGTCTGGGCCGACAGCGAGGCGCAAACGAGAATCGCCGCGAGGAGCGCGGACAACAGTTTGGGAGATTTCATGAAGGGATCTTAGTTCGCGGTTTGCAGAACGTTACTCAGTCCTCTACGGGGAGCGTTCGGCGACGGATTCACTAAATAAGGGTCAGAAGACCAGCAGGATCGCGGGAAAGTTCAAGATCGGATCCGAGATCTTCCCAGAAAGCCTTCAATCCGCGAAGGCTCGCTTCAAATCGTCCGACAGGAAATCGAAAACTTCGCGCATGGCCTGGCCCGCTTCCTGGGGACGTCCATCGATTACGGCCCGTCCCACTGCCAAATGAGCCGGAAACGACCGGCCCCGAGCCCCCGGAATACTGTCGGTGATGCGGCGACTTCGATTCAAGGCGCTGCCGATGCTCGTCGTCACGTTCCGTAGAAACGGATTGCCTGCCGCGGCGAAAATAGCCTCGTGAAAGTTCATGTCGACCTCGACATAGGCCTCTAGCGTCATCTCTCCCGCATTGATTCGGTCGTTGGCCTCCTGCAACTCCTCCAGGCGAGTCCGAATAATCGCCCGTTCGGACTGAGTCGCCCGAAGCGCCGCGAATTCCGCTGCCGCCGGTTCGATAATGCGCCTGAATTCAGTCAGCCAAACCAAGGCCTCTTCTTCGACGTCCCCACTCATCGCCCACGCCAAAACGTCTGGATCGGTGAGATGCCATTTCTCCTTCGATTGAACCTGCGTCCCCGTCCGCGTTTTCACCTGCAGCAGACCTTTTGCAGAGAGCACTTTCACCGCCTCGCGCAAAGCGTTACGGCTTACATTCAATTCCTCCCGCAAGGCGTCTTCTACCGGCAAAGTACTTCCCGCCTCGTAGAATCCCGTCGCTATACGGATGCCCAACTCGTGCACGATCGATCCATGCAAGCTCCGGGAAGGATAGGCTCGCGAGTCACGTTTAGGTATAAAAGCTTGATTCATCCAATCATCCTATGATTAATCCAATCACGCTTCCGATCGGAGTTCAAGCGTTCCTCCCCGCGAATGGCGTTCGCCGAGCGACACCCCTTGGTCAGCGACTGAAAGACACCGCACCTCACCGTTACAATTCTTGAAAAGGACCCGAGGATCGAATTGGAGCATATGCTATATGATGATTTCGAACAATGCCATAGGAATGGCGCTTCCGCTTTCCGACAGTCGATTCGAAGAATTGTTCGCCATCGATCCGAAGTCGGTCTCCGACCGCGCTTGGCCACTCCCAACTTCCAACTAGAACCGCTATGCAATCTTCCATTGACGCCCTTCAATCTCTCGGCCTACCGGTAAACGATTCGAATGCCAATTCGAGCAAGGCATTCGCTGACGGCGCCCAATATCGTATCGAAATTCCCAGCACGGAAACACCTGAGGCTTTCCGATTGGCCCTCGAGGTCGCTGACGAGATCGCTTGCCCCATTCACCGCATCAGCCAGGGCAGCGGCATTCAGATGCTCAGCGACGCGCAGATCGAAGAGTTCGTCGCCATAGGGGCGGACCGCCAGATCGAGGTCTGCCTTTTCACCACACCTCGAGCGAACTTCGATACGGGTGGGCTCTGGAACGCCCCGGCAGGAAAGCTTATTCAATGGCAAGTACGCGGGGCCGCGCAAATCCGCTACAGTCTGGACGACATTTTCCGGGCCTGCGATCTGGGGATCCGCTCCTTTCTGCTCGCGGATGTCGGCTTGATTGAGGTCGTTCATCGGCTCCGAGAAAAGGGGAAGCTGCCACGCGAGCTCATCATCAAATCCTCCGCCATTCTCGCTCCGGCCAATCCTGCCTCCTGCCAATTGCTCGAACGGATCGGCTCCGATACCATCAATGTCTCGACCGACCTATCGACCCCTCAACTGAGCGCCATTCGTCAAGCGATCAACGCCCCGCTCGATATCTACATAGAAGCGCCCGATGGTCTCGGAGGATATGTGAGACACTTCGAAACGCCTGACTTCATCCGATTCGCCGCCCCTATCTACGTCAAGTTAGGGCTCCGGAACTCGACGGACATCTACCCCTACGGCAAGCAGCTGGAAACGGTCGCCCTCAACCTCACTCGGGAACGCGTGCGGCGCAGCAAGTTGGTCCTCGACCTAATCCAACGCGAACTCCCCAGCGCCCTCGTTTCGAAAACCGGGGTGGCCCATTCAGACCTGGGCGTTCCGGCGCGCTAATTCAACCGGAACGATTCACTGCGCTTGCCCTTCGCTCTCGAATACGTAGAAAATGCTGCTCCCTCTGGCGCTCCCTTCATATCGATTGCGCTCATCGAGCGCCCGCTAACGCTTTCCCATCTATTCCTATGAACATAAACGGCACTTCAATTATCGGCTTTCGCGCGGCTTCCGCTAGCGGCGACTCCAGCAAGGCTATCGATCCTTCCACCGGACAGGCCATCGAACCGCCCTTCTACAACGTAGACGCGACAGTCGTCGACGAAGCGGCGACGCTCGCCGCGCAGGCATTTCCAATTTACAGCGCCAAGACAAACGCTGAGCGAGCCGCCTTTCTCAAGGAGATCGCCGATCGAATCGAAGGGATAGGCGACGAGCTCGTCGCTCGAGCCACCCAGGAAACCGGTTTGCCCGAAATGCGCATCAAAGGAGAGACGGGACGTACCACGGGACAACTCCGTCTCTTCGCCTCGCTCATCGAAGAGGGCTCCTGGTCTCAGGCTCGCATAGATACCGCCCAACCCGAAAGAGCGCCTCTGCCTAAGCCCGACGTCCGATCGATGCTGCGGCCGCTGGGGCCTGTCGTCGTCTTTGCGGCCAGCAATTTCCCCCTCGCCTTCTCCACCGCTGGCGGGGATACCGCGTCCGCCCTCGCCGCAGGATGCCCGGTTATCGTCAAAGCCCATTCGTCCCATCCAGGCACCGCCGAATTGATCGCCAAAGCCATTCAAGAAGCGGCCCGCCAAACCGGCATGCCGGACGGCGTTTTCAGCCTCCTTTTCGGCAGCGGGCGCATCGTCGGATCCGCCCTCGTCACTCACCCAGCAATTAAGGCGGTCGGATTCACCGGCTCCACTGGAGGAGGGACCGCTCTAATGAAACTCGCAGGCGCTCGTCCGGAACCTATTCCCGTCTACGCGGAGATGGGAAGCGTCAATCCAGTGGTCTTGCTGCCCCGAGCAGTCGAAGCGAGATGCGACGCCATCGCTTCCGGTCTCCATGGATCCGCTACGCTCGGCGTTGGCCAATTCTGTACAAACCCAGGAGTCGTCTTCGTTCCCTCTGGCAGCGCCGGCGATGCCCTGGTCGCTAGCTTCGCGTCCAAGATGGGCGAGACCGCAGCTCAGGTTATGCTAAACCCCACCATTCGAGACGCTTACAATGAGGGAGTCCGCACGCTATCGGGAAATGGCCGTGTCAAAACGCTTGTTGCCGACGAAGGCAACGCAGACGCTCCCGCTTGCCTGGGCGCCACCGCTGTGTTCGAAGCGGATGCCGCTGCTTTTTCAGAAGACAAGACCTTGAGTCATGAAATATTCGGTCCAGGGGCCACCCTCATTCGATGGGCCAGCGAAGAGGAATTGCTGAGAGCTATCAACCGCTTGGAAGGCCAGCTAACCGGCACGATCCACGAATCGGAATCCGATCTCGAGGAGTTCGCCGCGCTCCTCCCGGCGCTCGAGCGAAAAGTCGGCCGAGTTGTCTACAATGGATTTCCCACTGGGGTCGAGGTCTGCCATTCCATGGTGCACGGCGGTCCCTTCCCTGCGACTTCGGATGGTCGGAGCACATCGGTGGGCACTCATGCGATTAGCCGATTCGCTCGCTTGGTGGCCTTCCAAGACGCTCCGCAATCCGTTCTTCCCGACGAACTGAAAGACGGCAACCCGCTCGGGATTGTTCGCTTGGAAGACGGGAAATACCTTGGCGGAACCTCTTAGAGACTGCTGAATAAGTCGCTTAGATCGGTTTGGTATTCGATTTTCGAGACACCGGCCTCCTCCAGACATCTCTGACCGTATTCGCAAACCAATTGCGCATATCGTCTAGGATGGCGTAGAAAATCGGCACCACGATCAAGGCGAGGAAGGTCGATACCATCAGGCCGCCCACCACCACACGCCCCAGAGGGGCGTAGGAAATGTCCATCATCTTGGAGCCGCCGATCGCGATCGGAATCATGCCGCACATCGTTGTCAAAGAAGTTACCCAAATCGGACGAAATCGCCTGCGGCTAGCCTCCATCAAGGCTTCGTTCCGAGACAAGCCCTGAGCCATGAGACGCTGTGAAAGATCGACCAGCACTATTCCATTGTTCACGACGACCCCAATTAGAATCATCGCTCCCATACCCGCCATTCGATCGAACGGAGTATCCGTCGCCACTAGCATCCAAACGACGCCGATACCTGCCATGGGAACCGTTACAATGACTGCAAGCGGCATGATAAACGATTCGAATAGAACGCCCATCAGGAAGATTACGAAGACGAATATCAGACCAAGCGCGAATTGGAGCTCCCGGTTTTCCTCTTGCTGCTTCCTCATGCTACCGCCTCGATCCCACTTGTAGCCGCGGGGCATCTCGAAGCCTTGCATGACGTTCTCGACGTCCGTGTTCGTCTTGCGAACGTCCTCGGTCTCCATGAGCGCTCGTATACGCATATTCGTCTTCCGATCGTAACGACGAATCGTTTGCGTGGCATCGCGAAAGCTCATCTTGGAAATCGCATCCAAGGGAACTTCCTTACCGGTATCCGACTTGAAGCGCAATTTATTGAGCTCTGACAAAGTCTCTCGATCCTTCTCCTCCAAGCCTGCTTCAATGTCGATTTCCCGACCGTCTTCCGTGTAAAAGCGGCCTACGCTAGTCCCTCTCATGGCCGAAGAAATAGCGGATGAGACGTCCCGCGTACTAATTCCCAATTGCTGAGCTTGCTCTCGGTCCATATGGATTCCGAGCTCCTGCTCATTGGCTTCGACATCCAAATCCAGTCCCACCAGTTCTTCGATGCTTTGCAATCGCCGAACCACCTCCTCCCCTAAGGTCAGCAAGGTTTCCGTGTCGTCGCCGTACAGATACACGTAAAACGAACGGGTATTGTCATTCGAGCTGCTCGTCCGATATCGCGCCTTCAACCCAGGTGGCAGATCGAAACGTTCCGCGAAATCTTTCATGATATCGCCGCGGCTCATTGGCTCATCGCGACTTATGCCTATCATGTCCTGTATTCCGGAATAGGCTACCTGATACCAGGTTTCCGTCTCCATCTTCATATTCAGGCGCACGTAAAGACTGCTCCGGCTGTTGTACGACGAATAGGAATCGAATCGATATTGATCGCGATTGTCCTCCAAAAAGGTCTCCACCTGAGTCGCCCACTCGTCCACTTCGTCCTTGGTCACGCCCCCCGGAAGCTCGAAGCTGAAATAGACATAGCCGCCTTTGCTTCTACCGTCGCGTACGTCGATCCATTCATTCGCGATGGGAATTGTGGATACGCCAATCAACGACAGGAGAACTAACATGGCGAAGTACCGGTCGTCGATCGCCTTCCTCAAGACAGCTTGATAGGCCCGCCCTACTCTCCCCCCCGCCTTTTTCGAGGCGTCCCGCACTCGCTTCGCGGAAAAGGTTTTGCTCGCCAAGGGAATCAGGATCAAGGCGATCCCTAAAGACGAGCCCAATGCCGCCATCACCGGAATTCCGATTCGGTGAAAATAGAAGTGCATCTCGCTCCCCGGACTCATCAGAAGCAGAGGAATGAAAACGGCCGCCGTGGTCAGCGTCGCCATCGTGATGGCTAGACCGATTTCGCTCGCTCCAACCAGGGCGCTTTTCTTGGGAGCCATGCCTTCCTCGCGCTTCGAGTAGATATTCTCCACCATCACAATGGCATTGTCTACCACCAAGCCCACCGCCAACAGCAATCCCATCATCGTCAGCACATTCATGGTCCACCCCATGAAGTAGAGCGCGATGACCGAACAGAGCAGCGACAAGGGAATAGCCATCGCAATCGTCACTGCGATACTCAAGGAACGCAGGAAGCAAATCAAAACGACAAAGGAAAATATTCCGCCCCACAACGCCGTCATTTTGAGATTGTCTACGGACTCGACGATGTACTGCCCTTGATTCTGGAAAATGTAGAAATCGATGCCACCCCATCGTTTCGCCCGTGAAAAGCGTTCGAACACGCGGGTCACGTCCTCGCAAATCTTGACGATATTCGCATCCGACGACCGCGTGATTTCGATTCCATACGAAGTGCTCCCATTCAATCGCCACGTCCCGTAATCCTCTTCGACTCCGAGGTAGATCTGTCCGAGATCGCTCAAGCGAATCCCGCTCTCCTGGTTCACCACGAAGGTCTCCAGGGCCTTCAAATCTTCGATACGACCGACCGAGCGCACCATCAAATCCTGCCCGCCTTCGCTTATGCGTCCGGCGCTCAGGTTCAAATTGTAATTTCTCAGCTCGCTGGTCAGCCGGTTGATATCGACATTGTGGGCCCGCAGTTTCTCTTGGTCCAAGGATATGCGGACCACTCGGTCCTGCGTGCCTCGAATATCGACATCGCCCACTCCATCGATGCGCTGCAAGGCAGGACGTAAATAGCGTTCGATGAAAAACTCTGGATTCTCGATGTTATCTCCCAAGGACATCGCCGCCGAGAGCACTTCCTCGTCATCCTCGTCGTATCGATACACCATGATCTCCTCGACTTCTTCCGGCAATTCAGGAAGCACGCGATCCATGCGATCCTTGATTTCCGCATAGGCCTCGTCCATGTCCACATCCTTGTGGAAGTAAACGTAGGCTCGCCCCTGCGTACTGTACGAGCGCGTGTACACCCGTTCCACACCGCCAACGGTGCCGAGCGCGTCCTCCATCGGTTCGACGATTTTATCAAGCACGTCGAGAGGAGTGGAGTTCTGATAGTAGGCCCGCACCATCAGTCTTTTCTCCTCCATTCCGCTCGGCATCAGCTCGATCGGAATTCGTTGATAGGAAATCACCCCCAAAACAAGGATCATCAACAGCCCCATCAACACGGTAACCGGTCGGTTAACCGAGATTGTGGGAAGCAAGCTGTATTTGGGCTCGGACATCGCGTCGCTTACGCTTTTGCGGGGAGCGCTTCTGGAACGCCCACTCCTTCATTCGCCTCGATCTTGCCGAAATCCATCAGAAGGTAAAGCGAGGGAATCACGACCAGCGTCAGAAAAGTCGAAGAGGTAAGGCCCGAGATTACCGTAATGGCCAAGGGAACGCGAATCTCCGCTCCTTCGCCGACGCCGATGGCCATGGGAATTAGGCCCAAGACCGTCGTCATCGTAGTCATGAGAATGGGACGCAAACGGGCGAGACAGGCCGCCTTTACCGCATCGACTCGCTCCATTCCCTGCCTCCGCAAGTTGTTGATGTAATCGACAAGTACGATCGCATTGTTGACCACGATTCCGGCCAGCATGATTAGCCCGATGAATACGAGAATGTTCAAGGACCAGCCTCCCGCATAGAGGGCCAGTAACACCCCGATGATAGCGAGCGGAACCGAAAAGAGAATGATGAAGGGATGAATCAGCGACTCGAACTGGCTCGCCATTACAATGTAGACGAGAAACAAGGCCAGGCCGAGAGCGAAGAGCAAGCTGTCCATCGAACGTTCCATTTCCGCTGCCTGACCGGCCACATTATAGTCGAACCCAGCAGGAAAACCCATCTCGACCAACGCTTCCTCGATTCTCAAAATCGCCTCCGAAAGATCGATTCCATCCACGTTAGCGGTGACCACGGCTCCACGCTGGCGATCCAGGTGTCGAATCTCGTTCGGCCCCTCGCGCACGTTCAACTCGGCGATGGAGGATAGCGGAATCGATACGTCTCCGCGCGGATTCACCACGATCTCGCGCAAATCCTCTATGCCCAATCGGTCTTGTTCATCCAGCCGCACTAGAATATCTATTTGACGATCCCGCTGCTGAAACTCGGTAGGGATCTGTCCCTGGATTTTATTGCGAACCAATTCCGCAACCGTCTTCAACTGCAAATCCAACTGAGCCAAGCGCTGGCGATCGTAAACGATTTGCACTTCCGGATTGCCTTTCAAAATGCTCGATCTCACATCGACGATACCCGGTATCGATTGAACCGCATTCAACACCGAGGCGCTGACCGTTTTCATCTGCTGCAAATCGTGACCGTAGAGCTCCACTTCGATGGGCGCCTTAACGGTAATGAGTTCTGGATACGTTATCTCGACTTCTAAATCGGGTATGTCCGACGCATAGCCTCTCAATTCATTGAGTACGAACTGCTCCGACTCCGTCGTCGACCCCTCATCCAGTACAACCGTAATCTTCGATGTATTTTCGCCTTCGTCCGATCCACTGGATGCATCCCCGTCCGTGCCTACGGTCACCGCAGTCCGAATCACCCCTGGAATATCCAAGGCGACCTCCTCTATCTCGCGGGCAATGCCTCCCGTCTCCTCGATCGGGGTTCCCACTGGCAGCTTCAGTTCGACGTTGAATTCGCCTTGATGCACCTTCGGGATCAACTCGCTACCAAGTCTCGGAAAAACGAATACGATAATCAAGGCGAAGGCCGAGAACATCCCGCCCACAATGAAAATCTTATTATCCAAGGCCCAATTCAACAGGCCCTTGTAGAACTTGATCACGAGGGAAAAGGCGAAATCGAATAAATTCAGAGCAGGTTGAATCGCCTTCAGAATCCACTTGCCGACCCAAGCGAACACGCCTAGTCCCAGCAGCAGAATTCGGAACGCGAAGGAAAAAACCTTTCCTATGACGCACATGACGATTCGAAACGGAAGCGAAACCGCTAGCACGGAAAACACTACCGGCATAAGCAGCGCTCCGAAAATCTTCGCGACGATCCCACCTTGCTTGATCCAACCGACGTAGGCAGCGAGGGAAGACGCGAATTTGCGCCAGGAATCCGCGAGGAAGTTCCAGCTCCACCAAGGAGTTCTCTCTTTTTCCCCTCCCTCTTGATCGCTAGCGAAGCGACGCGATGCCAACATGGGAATAAAATACAATGCCACCGCTAGCGACGCGAGCAGCGAGAAGACAACCGTGAGAGACATGTCGCCGAAAATCTGTCCTGCGACTCCCTCCACGAATACGATAGGGAAAAAGACCGCGATCGTAGTCAAGGTAGAGGCCACCACCGCTCCGCCCACTTCCGATACCCCTCGCACAGTCGATTCCACATAGCCATCGCCCTCTTCTCGACAGCGGAAGATGCTTTCCAAAACGACGATCGAGTTGTCCACCAGCATTCCTACGCCCAAGGCCAATCCGCCGAGGGAAATGATGTTCAACGACACCCCCGCCAGCTGCATAGGGGCAAAGGTAACGATGATGGATACGGGAATCGTGATTCCGATAATTGCCGTATGGCCTACGTTTCGCAAAAACAGGAATATCACGAACACCGCGATACCGCCGCCTACGATCGCATTGCTCTTAACATCCTCAATCGACTGCTTGATAAAGGTCGACTGGTCCGTGAGCAGTTCGAGCGTACACCCTTCCGGCAGCATGAACTCCACGTAGTCCGTCATCTCGCGCTCTTTCTGCGCCTCCGTGGCTAGTTTGCGTCGCAGCTCCAGCAACTCCGCCGAACTGAGTCCACGTCCCATTTGCGGGTTCGGGCGTTCGTCGAACCCTTCTCCCTGGTCGCGCTTAGCCGCTACGTAAGCCCGTTGCTCCGGAAGCCCCATCACTTTTTCCCGGACACGCTGAGCCACTTCGACTATGTTGGCATCCGCTTCCTTGTATATCTCGATTTCGACGCTTTCCCGCCCGTTGACTAAGGTCTCGATTTCGATTTCCTTGTGACTCTTTTCTATCTCGGCGATGTCGCTCAAATACACGTTCACTCCGCCCTTCCGGGCCACCACTATGGCTCCGATTTCCTCGATAGACTTGAACTCGTTCAAAGTCCGGATCGAATAGCGAAAGCGGCCCTCGTATAGCCGTCCGCCCGGCAGATTTACATTATTCTGGGCCAATCGCGTATTGATTTGCTGAATATCCAAGTTCATGGAAACCAGCTTATCCTCGAAAATTCGCACCTGATACTCCTCTTCCAGTCCGCCCACCACCTTGACGGCAGCCAGGCCTTCCTCGCCTTCCAATTCACGTTGAATTGTCTCCTCCGCAAACAACCTCAGTTCGTCCAGAGGATAGGCTCCCGTCAGACCGATTCGCATGATCGGATCCAAGGTAGGGTCGTAGCGCAGAATCAAGGGCCGCTTGGCTTCGCGCGGCAGACGGACTCGATCCAGCTTCTCGCGAATCGCTTGCGTCGCCTCGTTCATATCCGCTCCCCAGGCGAATTCGAGTAGAATATCGGACTGGTCGGCTCGGGAGATCGAAGTGATTTTCTTGAGTTTTTGAACGATGCCTAGTTGCTCTTCCAAGCGCTGCGAGATTTGCGTCTCGACCTCTTGCGGGGCCGTCCCCGGATACTCCGTTCGAACCGTCAACGTCGGATAGGAAATATCCGGCATGAGCGTCACCGCGAGCTGACGGTAGGAAACGTATCCAAAAACGCACACGGCCAAAACGATCATCAAAACCGCTACCGGCCGACGCGTCGCAACGGCAAAATGGGATTGTTTGTTCACGCTAGGTTAACGCTCTCGGATTCCGCGAAACCAGGTCACCCCTCCGCAGAGGAAACCCGGCTGGGATCTGCGTTTTCCGCAGCCACCGCATCCGTCACGATCTTGACGTTGGCGCCATCCTTCAGAGCGTTGTGCCCCATAACGATTACCGCATCGCCCTGGCTAACCCCAGAAGTGGCTTGGACGAATTCAACATTGGAGTACCCTTCCTGCAGCAACTGCTTGCGGGCTTTTCCTCCCTTAACCGTATAGATGTATTTCAAATCGCCCTCGTGAACGACCGCGTCCTTCGGGATCAAAATCGAATCCTTGCGGTTGTCGACGATGATCCTCACGTTGACGAACATACCCGGATAAATGGGCATGCCATTGTCCTTCAGCACGGCGACTTTCGCCTTGAACGTGCCGCTGCCGGGATCCACTACCGGACTGACCAGTTTTACGAAGGCCTCGTATTGCACCCCTTCAATGAGATCGGAATCGATCACCGCCTTCAGGCCCTGCTTGACGCTCAGGAGATGCTGGCCGGAAACGTTCACGTTCGCATGCAGCTCGTCCAAGTTCATCATGGTGAAGAGTTGGCGATTCGCGGTAACCCGACGCCCCACCTGAGCGATTCGTTCGGTGATCACGCCATCGACGGTTGCTCTGACAATCGTGTTTTCCAACTGGATACTCGCCCGCTCGAAACGCAGTCTCATTTGCTCGAGAGTGAACTTGGCCGTTTCGAAATCCTGCTGATTGATGAGCTGACGCTCGAAAAGGTCGATCCGCCGCTCGAAATTCAATTTTTCGTGCTCGTAGCGAGCCTTCGCTTCGTCGGCGTCCACTTGCTGCGTATCGCTTTCCAAACGGGCCAAGACTTGACCCTTCGAGACGCGATCGCCCTCTTCAGCGAGCACTTCCAGAATTACCCCGGAAGACTCCGCGAAAATCTCGACCGAACTCTCGGTTTCGAGCACGGAATCGAATACCAAGGACGACGTGATATCGCCCTCGTCCACGATCGCGACCTTCACAGGTACCGCAGGACGCGTCCGTTTGGGGCTTTCCTTGGGAGCGTTCGCGGATTTGCCCTCTCCCTTATTGCCTTTCATGGCCGCTTTCGCGCCCTTCGCCTCATTCTCCTTGAGCGACTTCTTGTCCATCTCCGAGCAACCGGCAATCGCAAGCGTCGCTAGAAGAACAGTGCCGATTCGCATCCACTGATTCACCTGAAATCCGGCGGCCCCAATCGATCCCCGATCGATATCGTCCGTTCGTTCCAAATGTCGTTCGTTCCTAGCCATTGTTTAAAGAAATTCCGAGTGAGAAGGAATCCGCGAATACCGGCGCGCCGTTTCGGATTCCCAGTTGCGTTTTCGAGACGGTCGCGAGCATAGCCCGCCTGGTCTCTCGAACACAACAAGTTACTTGCCGGCAAAGCGTTCTGGACACCCTGTCACTTCAAAGAACTCGTAAAATGTCCGCCTGATTGCCACGACCGAATTTTCTCCCGTAATTTAACGGGCGTCGAGGGCCCCACTGCAACTGGATCCCGCCCCCGCAGCGCAGCCGAAGCAATGCGATCCCGTCGCTATAGGCAATCGATCAAGAAGGGAGGAGTCGATTTCCCAGAGAAAACGCGTTCCCCGACCTCCCATCGGCAGCTCCAGCATCTGGTTGAAATCGCAGTCGAATACGCGGCCTTGCCAATCGACGCTGATGGTATCCCGGCACATGAGCCCAGGCACCGGTGCCGGATTGAAACTCTCAACCAACAACTGCCGGTACTGCTCTTCCATCCCGTCGCGCCGCAACTGCCCCAGAAACCGAGCGATGGGCATGTTGGCAATCGTGAAGAGGGAGTCGAACTCGATCCCAAAGCCCTCTTTCAGGGCTCGCTTGTAATCCGCCTCCAACTCGCTCTGGTCAGGCGGCAAACTGGGCCCCACCGGGTTGTAGACAAGGTGCAATACCAAGTCCGGGTCCCGACCATAGCCCAAGCGATTCAGTCCGACGAGCGCTTCGATTGACGCATCGAAGACCCCTTCGCCTCGTTGGGCGTTCACGTTGTCAGGCTGATAGCACGGCATCGAGGCAACGATCTGGGCGCGCTGCTCCGCTAGGAACGCGCCTAGATCCTCGTAGCCTGGCTCTAGGAGAATCGTCAAATTGCAGCGATCGATGATCGTCGCATCGGGCCGCGCCGCTCGAAGAGTCGATATGGCAAACCGAAAGCGGTTGTACATCTCCGGAGCCCCACCCGTGAAATCGAAAACCTCGATCGAGGGATGCGATTGGCCCCATTCCAAAACGCGCTCGATCGTTTCGGAAGTCATCGCTTCCTTTCGGTTGGGCCCCGCATTTACGTGGCAATGCGCGCAGGTCAGATTGCATCGCTTTCCGAGGTTTAGTTGGAGCGACCGCGGAAGGGTTCGCTCGAGAGAAATCCCCGCCTCTTGAAGGCGTCTGTCGAAGCTTAGCTCAGGAGCGACGAAGGGCATGATCCTAGCAGGGCGTTTCTTCCGAACAAAACGCTGCTTTAGAGCGAGCAGACAGCGAAGGCGCCACTTTCCGAAAGCGCATCGACCGTTCATCCAGACGGGGCAAGGCCTGTTCTCTCGATTGAGCCGCGTTCGCATCGCGATCGCGGACTGCGGTTTCTTGGGAGGAATCGACAAGGTCGCTCATAAAAAGGGAAGACAGTTACGCGTATAAAACCCGCCCCGAGCAAGCCCGATTTCACGAATCGAACCGTCCACGGACCGACGGGAGAACGAGCGGCGATTGAGGAAGCCTACCGGCTTTTCTTCGCAATGTAATAGACCACTCCGCCAATCATAGCCAAAGGCATGAGCGTCAGAAGAGCCGTGGTCGCGTAATAAGCCCAACGCGCCTCTTCACTCGTCACATTGCATACCGCGCATGCGAAGCACGACTGCATGGCCATATAGGCCAGGCTCGCAGCGAAAAGTCCTTTTAGCACCCTCATACCCGAAATTCCTAGCTGAGATAAACGAGGATGTAAAGCGCTGGCCAGATTCCGACCACGAAATACCAGAAGAAAAGCACTGCCTGCAACGTCGAGCGTCGCAGCACGCCACGCAACAGTTTCCCTTGAGCGCGGCGAAGTCCGATCAAAGCGGCGATCGCATGCAGGGCGTGCGTCCCAATAATCAAATAGAAAAAGGAGCCATACTGGCTCGAAGTCATAGTGAGCCCGTAGCTGATTAAGCGAATCCACTCGAAGCCTTGGATCGCCACGAACAAACAACCCAGCCAAAAGCTCGCTTTAACGAACTTCTTTACCTGGTCGCCCTGCGCGGAATCGTCGAAGGAGCCAAACGCCCGATGAAGCGAATAGCCGCTCGCGAACAAAAACAGAGAGTTGATGGCCGTCAGGAACACCGGCAAACGAGGCTGGCCTTCCGGCGGCCAGGTACCGGCCGCTTGCGCCGGCGCGCTGATAATTAGAAAGGCGCTAATGAGCGAAGCGAAGAACATCAATTCAGTCACAATAAACGCCAACATTCCTAAAGCGCTGTTCGCAATAGCGGGCCCACGGTCGCCTGGAACTCTAGCCTGCGCATAACTCGTATCGATCGACTTCATCATTCTTTTCCCTTCCACTAAGCCGCGGATTTCCGACGGCCCGAATTTATTGAATTCTAATGAGCGTCCTTTTCGTGGTCGCCATGATCCCCTTCTTCGTCGTGGCCATGATCGTCATACCCATGCTTGCCGAATTCTTCCGCCGCAACTCGGGCCTCCTCCTCCGAGTAAGGCTTCACCCAGTTGTGACCGTTCGCGAACATCGCGTCCGTAGCCGTGCCGAAGAAGAATACGAAAAGCAGAGAAAGACAACCCAGCAGAATGTATGGCGCATAGATCTTTTCGACCTTCAAGTGCATGAAATGAGCGCATACTAAGTAAGCCTTCCAAACCGCGATACCGAACGCAGTCGATAACACGAGAAGGTTGCGAGTGAGTCCTTCCAAGCCAAGAATCTCGGCGACCTCGGGGCCGGCGACGCTCACGACAAAGAGGATGAGCAAAATAACGTAGATCTTGCCGTAGCTGGGATGATTGCGTCCTGCCATTTTCGAATTCTCCTATGTTAACGCTTACTTCGCGATGTACATCAGCGGGAAGAGGAAGATCCACACGATGTCTACAAAGTGCCAATACAAGCCTATGTTCTCCACACGGTGCCAGTTGCGTTCCTTCTTAATATCATTCTCGGCGATGATCGCCATGATTACCATACCGCAAAGAACGTGAAATCCATGCAGTCCCGTCGCCGTGTAGTAGAAACTCCAGAAGTTACTCGTGAATATCGTGTACCCGTGCGAAATCTCCGTAGCGTACTCGTAGGTTTTGAAGCCCATGAAGAAGCCGCCCAAGAGGATGGTCAACCAGATGAACTTACGCGTGGTTTTCGCGTCTCGCCGCTCCGATGCCGCGTGAGCGAGAACGACAAAGTAGCTGGAGGTCAGCAGCCAGAAGGTATTGATACCGCCGATCCAAGTTGCGGTGTGACCCGCTTCGACGGACCAAGAGGGACCGTGATTGAAACGGTTTAAAAGGTAGGTAGCGATCAATCCGCCGAAAATCAGAATTTCCGATCCGATCACCCACCAGACCGCCAAACGGCCAGTGGGAATTCCGGTGCGGCTGCGCCCTGTCGCGATAATTTCGTGAGCCATAAAAGTGAGTGCGTTCGCTATTTAGCTTTCTGCGGGTTTCTCGTTCTGAGGCCAGTAGTCCTCTTCGCGGCCTTCGACCGAATACTCATAGGGGCCGCGATAGACTTCCGGCATTGTTTCCCCGAAATTGCCATGAGGCGGAGGCGACGGCGCCACCCATTCCAACGTGTTAGCCTTCCAAGGATTGTTTCCGACCTTCTTGCCGCGCTTAAGACTGACGATAAAATTTGCGATGAAGACGACTTGGAAGATGAGCATCACGATCAGCGACAGCGTCGCAAAGACACGCATGTCTTGCATATCTACCCCAGCCAGATCCGGATAGTTCTGGAAATTATAGATACGACGATGCTGTCCCCCAGCTCCAAGGATGAAAAGTGGGATGAAAATACAATTGAACGGTATGATCGTACCCCAGAAATGGATCCTGCCCCACGTCTCGTTCATCAGGCGTCCGAACATCTTCGGGAACCAATAATAGATCGCCGCGAAGGGAGCGAGGATAGCGATGGGCACGAAGGTGTAGTGAAAGTGCGCCAACACGAAATAAGTGTCGTGCAGATAAATATCCGTACCGCTCGATCCAAGCCAGATACCGGTTACCCCGCCCAGCAGAAATTCACCGGTAAACGCCAAAGCGAAGAGCATTGGCGTGGTAAAGCGAATCGACCCGCCGTACAGCGTCGCGATGAAAGCGAAGAGCATGATCGCCACCGGAATCGATATCAGGAGCGTCGTGGTGGTAAACAAATAGGTCGCTCTCGGGTCCACTCCAGAGATGAACTGATGGTGAGCCCAAACGAAGAAACTCAAAATGCCTAAGCCAATCGAACTGTAGAGTACCAGCTTGTAGCCGAAGAGCTTCTTCCGGGCGAAGGTACAAGTGATTTCGGCGGTTATGCCCATCGCCGGCAGGAGAACGACGTACACCTCCGGATGACCGAAAAACCAAAATAAATGCTGCCACAAGACTGGGTCACCCCCGGCAGCTGCGTCGAAAAAGGCCGTTCCTATGGTCTGGTCGAAGAGCAGCATTACAGCACCCGCCACCAAAGGCCCAACTGAACACATGAATAGAATACTGGCGATGACGATCATCCACACTAGCATTGGAATGTCGTACAACCTCATGCCTTTGGCACGAGCGTTCATGGCAGTTGTGATGAAATTGATACCTCCTAATAGGAAAGCGACTATCTCAAGCGTCACTGCGATCAGCCACAAAGGGGCTCCGAACGGCGTACTGTTATATTCAGCCTTCGCGGAAAGAGGGGCATACGACGTCCACGCTCCTCCAAATCCACCGCCTGGAACGAAAAAAGAGGCTATTAAAACAACGGCGCTTAAAAGAAATATTTGGTAAGACAACCGATTAATCCTCGGAAAAACCATATCGTCGCAACCGATCATCAACGGGATGAGAAAGTTGCCCATGGCTGCGATGAGTACAGGCATCGCCACCCAAAAGATCATGATGGTACCGTGATTGGTAACCAAGGAATTGTAGGCTGCCGGCGAGAGCGTCCCCCAAAAGGGAATCGACGAGCCCGGAAACGCGAGCTGCATACGGAATACGTACGCGAAGTAGCCGCCGATAAGGGCCATGGCCATGCCAGTAAACATGTACTGGAAGCCGATAATCTTGTGATCCGTGGAGAAGACGTACTTGCTCCAGAACGATTGTTCGTGGGGGTCATGGTGATCGCCATGAGCCACGTCTGCGTGAGCCACTTCAGCCATTATTGCGGTCCTCCTTGATTTCGGGAATAGTTTCTTCGTTCGCAGCTACGAGCCCATCGCCCGCTTGCTCCGGCATCTTCGAGGCCAGCCATTCGTTATGAGCCTCCTCGGATTCGATAAATACGCGAGCGCCCATGATCCCATGAGCCACGCCGCACATTTCCGCGCACTGCACGTCCCATTCGCCCGTCATGATCGGTTTGAAGTGACCGCTAATTACCCGTCCGGGGATCGCATCTTGCTTCAAGCGAAATACCGGGATCGAAAAGCTGTGCATGACGTCTTTCGACTCGAGGTGGTAAGTGTACTGCACGTCTTTCTTGAGACGAAGCTCGTTGATCGACGCCACATCGTCGTCAGTGCCCAGAACTCCGTCCGCGCCCGCATGGTAAAACGTCCAGGCCCACTGTTGGGAAACGATCCGTACTTCCTCATCCGGAGGCGGAATATCGATCTTGACGTTATACCAAACCACGAAGGTCGGAACGATGATGAGAATGTCGCACGCTAGGATGAGCAAATGAGGAACCTCGATCGCCTGCTTTTGCTTGTGGGTCTCGCCCGTAACGTACTGGGCTTTTTGACCCGGGCGGTGGCGGTAGCGGAATATCAGGTAAAAGAAATACCCGAGAACCAACACGAACCAAAATCCGACGAGGATGGTAATGACATCGAAGAGAACGTCGATCTCGATGGCGTACTCGGACGCCCGCGGGAGCAACATCTCCAGTAGGCCGGGCATGAATCTGTCGAGAAAATCAAACATGGATAATTAAGAAATAGGAAAGCAATGGAAAGGATGAGTGAGGGAGCGCTTTAAAAGACATACCAAAGCATGATGATGATCCCCGAAAAGGCAACCGTTCCGCCTACCGTGTAATAGAACATCTTGCGTGTGACGGAAAACGCATAGGCTTCCGATTCCGAATCGATTTCGTTGTCGCTCATAAAGTCGAGTAGTTGATTTGAGGAGGAAAAGGGAGGGCGTCTTAATTCGACAAAGTCTGGATGTAAGCCAAGACGTCTTTCATAGCTTGCTCGTCAGCCAGTAGCTGCATCATCGGATACATCTGCATGCCCCCGATGTCAGAAGCATCATAGCCACGAATCTTCGTCTTGAAATGCTTCATCTGAGTTAGGAGGTACCAGTCGTGCTGATTGGTCAAATTCGGGGCTCCCGTCGCTTCAATGCCTTTGCCGTCAGGACCGTGACAAGCCAAACAGGTCGCGTAAAGGGCCTGACCCTTGACTGGATCGCCTCCTTCTAACGTCGTCGGCACCTTTTTCGATCCCAGAGAAATAATATGCCTGGATACGGCTTGCATGTCTTCTTCCGTAAGCAGGGTTTGGGACATCGGTAACATTCTCAATCCCGCCTTATCCTCCGGATGGGCACCGCGCATGCCACTCTTGTACTTCTTGAGCTGATCGACCAAATACTTTTCCGAAAGTCCACTCAAAGCGGGCGCCAATTGCAATGGGATACCCTGCCCATCAGGTCCGTGACAAATTACGCAGTTTCGGTAAAGCTGCTCCCCTCGCGTGTCCGCGCGGGCGACAGATCCGATCAGCGCCGCTGCCGTGAGCGTTGTTACGGCATAAAATGCCTTTAAGGAGACGAACTCCGCGAGAAAACGGAACGATTTCATGGTCTACATATTGGTAAGAACAGCTCACCTGTATAGTAATCAGTTGCTTGAGTGGGAATTTATTAAGGATCTTTATACCTTGGAATAGAAAGCCTTCAGTCCTTGACGCGCGTTGTTCGTTCCCGGCTCGAATGACGCGACCTCGCAATTGAGACCGGTCGGACTCGAGCCGCGGAAGCTCGTCAATACCTTGAGACCCGCGGTTTATGTCAAGGCAAAACACGGCTAGATCAGGCTTTGAACGAAGCTGTCTTCTCATCCGTTTGCGCCCTCTACTTAGCTAAGCCGAACCGTTGGGTGAACGGGTAGAAGATCATAATCGGGCGGCCGACCACATAGGGTTCCGGCACATAGCCCCACCCTCTACTATCATAGCTGTTGTTGCTGTTGTCCCCAAGAGCGACATAAGAGTCCTCGGGTACCTGGATTTCCTCGCCTGGCCTCAGGATCACACTGCTGCCTACCGTGTCCGAATAGGAATCGTAAGGCGGTTCCCGATGACGCTTCTTGTCGAAGGCGATCGATCCAGCGGCCGGCTCGCCGTCGATGAGCAAGGCATCGTTCTCGATTCTCATGCGGTCCCCGGGCGTTCCGGCCAGACGCTTGATGTAGTATTTGTCGCCGCTTGCTGCCAAACGTCGAATTCCCCCCGTGCGGAAGACGAAGCCATCTCCCACCTCGGGTGCCACGAAGTGGTAGCTCATTCGATCGACGAAGAGTTGATCGCCCGTGTGCAAGTCGAAGGAAAGCAGGGTCTCGCCCTTCTTGAACTGAAGCCCCGTGCGGATCCACTGCACATTCGCGGCGCGCCCGTCGGGCATGATCAAGCGGCCGCTGCGGGCGATTTTCTTTTCGCGCCAGCGCCGGTCCATGGCCGCGTCGAAGGAGGCTTCGCCTGGGAACCAAGCCTTGCCCAAGATGCTGTCCCTCTCCTGATCCAGCATGGGCATGACCGACTCCAAATCGAAGTCCTGGGGCACCTTTACCAAAACCTGCTCGCCGCCTACTTCGAAAACGTAACCAATCCCTTTTCCCGGAACGATCAAATGGTGGCGCTTGGAAACGACCGCTGTCGGCAACTGATAGCCCACCTTTCCATCGCTACGGAATCCGCGCTGAACGGGTATCAGCAGTTCCCCATCGGCCGGCGCTTCGACCGTTTGCCGCATCGCTCCAAACGCAACGGTTCGGAAAGCCCGGCTGATCGCTCCCGGGGCTGGATTGTCCTCCGTCCACACCTCGCTCGTCATGCCATTGTAGGTCGGCCACATCGAATTGGTGGGGATTTTGAAGGGCTTTATGAAAAACGCGGTGAATCCGAGATAGAGGATCAGAAAATAAAGCGCGAAATCGATATTCTCGCTCATGCTCGACTGCGGATAAAACGCTCCCCCGATCTTCCGCATATGCCCCTCTACCGCCTCGATCGCATGAGACAACTTGCCCGCATCGGCTGGCTTGGCCTTCAGCTGGGCTCGCAAGTCGCCCATCCGAACGTCAAGCTCGGCGATTTCCTTGTCGCTTAGTTCATCCCGACGGTAGTTGTAGACCTTCGCTCCTAGATAAAGCCAGTTCTTGGCGGCGCTGCGGAGCTTCGAGTTTTCGGATTGGAGAAAGCCAAACATAAGGGAAGGTAAAGAGGCCGGGAAAAATGCGATTTGCAGGCCTAGCTTAAAGAGCCCGATTCGACTACAGGCAATGACAATCTCCCAAGAATATGGATCCCCATCGAATCATCGTCTGCCCCATACCTCCTCTGGCTCTCAATCTCTCTCTTTCTTCTAATCTCAAGCGCTCTCCGTCCCCTCGGAGCTAGCGACGGGTTCCGTGGGTCGTTCGAGATCAAGCGGGAGAGCGGTAAGGGAGGGCTCAGGCTAGTCGTTCTTCAACACTTTAATAAACGCATCCGGCGGAATAGAGACGTTACCGATGTTCTTCATCTTCCGCTTCCCTTCCTTCTGCTTCTCGAGCAGCTTGCGCTTTCGGGTAATATCCCCGCCATAGCATTTCGCGGTCACATCCTTGCGCATCGCCCGCACGTTGGCCCGGGCGATCACATTGCCGCCGATCGCGGCCTGTACGGCGATCTTGAAGAGGTGCGAGGGAATGATATCGGCTAGCTTATCGCACAGAACCTTTCCCTTTTCCCGGGCCTTGTCCACGTGGACGATCGATGAAAACGCATCCACGGGGTCGCTATTGACCAGTATATCCATCCGCACCAGCTTCGATTCTCGATACTCTCCCAACTCGTAGTCCATGGACCCGTACCCCCGAGTGATGCTCTTCAAGCGATCGTTGAAATCCACGAGAATCTCGTTCAACGGCAAGTTGCAGGATAGCATCAAGCGCGTGTCGTCGATCGTTTCGGTGTGCTCGCAAATGCCACGCTTATCCATGACGAGCGAAAGGATGTCGCCGATAGAGTCGTTCGGCACGTGAATGGTCGCCTTGATGGTGGGTTCGAGTATGCGCTCGATCGACGATGGATCCGGCAAGTTGATCGGATTGTCCACTTCGATCGTCTCTCCGCTCGCTTTCTCTACTTTGTAGATAACGCTTGGATACGTGGAAATAATCTCCACATCGTACTCGCGGCGGATCCGCTCTTGGATAATCTCCATATGGAGCAAGCCCAAGAAACCGCACCGAAACCCGAATCCCAAGGCCGTCGAGCTTTCGGCTTGGAAGCTGAAGGCCGCATCGTTGAGCTGAAGCTTGCCCATGCTTGCCTTGAGCTTCTCGAAATCGGATGTCTCCACCGGGTAGATACCCGAGAAGACCAAAGGCCTCACCTCCTGATAGCCCGGAAGCATCTCCTCGGCTTGCTGGTGATAGTGGGTGATCGTATCGCCGATCTTGATGTCGGCTACATTCTTTATATTACACACCACGTAACCCGTGTCGCCCGCCATTAGTGAGGGAGCCTTCTGCATAGCTGGAGTGAATACCCCGACTTCCTTGACCTCCGCCCGCGTATGGTCGCTCATCATGACAATCTGATCGCCCGCCTTGAGCTCGCCTGAAAATGCTCGCGCGTAGATGATCGCTCCCCGGTAGGCATCGTAAACGGAATCGAAGATACCAATGCGGGTTTGCGGATAATCGGCCCAACGCGGCGGGGGTACGCGCTCGGTAATCGCTTCCAGGATCTCCTTGATTCCGATTCCGTTTTTGGCGCTAGCCAAGATCGCTTCCTCCGCCGGAATCGCCAAGAGGTCTTCCAATTGCCTGAGACACAAATCGAGATTGGCGCTGGGCAGGTCGATTTTGTTGATCACTGGTATGATCGCCAGGTTCTGCTCTACCGCCAGATTGGCATTGGCCACCGTTTGGGCCTCTACGCCTTGAGCCGCATCGATCAGGAGCAAGGCCCCCTCGCAAGCGGCCAAGCTGCGCGACACTTCATAGGAAAAATCTACGTGGCCGGGAGTATCCATCAGGTTCAGCTGATAGAGCTCTCCATTTTCGGCCTGGTAGTTCATGGTGACCGGATGGCTCTTGATCGTGATGCCCCGCTCGCGTTCCAAATCCATGGAATCCAGGTGCTGTTCCGTCAGCACGCGTTGCGTCACTGTCGCCGTATGCTCGAGCAAACGATCGGACAACGTCGTCTTGCCATGGTCGACATGGGCAATGATGCTGAAGTTGCGCTTATGGTCCGTTTGCATAGAAGCGGATGAAAGTGCGTACTCCACTCCTCCCTTTCAAGCCGGGAAGTCAACAAAATCGTATAAAACGCGCCTCGCCCTAAACAGATGCCCTCAATGACGATCGAGTCCGGTCCCCATCGCCTCCACGCATCGCTTTCCGATTCTCCTACCGCTCGAAAACTGCTCGACGCCCTCCCCTTGGACGGCGCTGCAAATATTTGGGGAGACGAAATCTACTTTTCGGTTCCAATCGAAGCCGCGCTCGAACCGGGCGCCAGCGACGAACTTCCCCCGGGATCAATTGCCTATTGGCCTCCCGGCAATGCGTTCTGCATCATATGGGGACCCACCCCCGCCAGTCACGGCGACGAACCCCGTTTCGCGAGTCCGGTCAACGATCTGGGCCGCATCGATGGCGATTGGAGCGCCCTCTCCTCCATCCGCAGCGGCTCCGTCGCGCGACTCGCCAAAGCCGACTAGCGATCCCTCGGAATCGAGTTCAATCGAGCCGCCCTCGGCCCACGCGTAGAACGGCGAGAAAGCCGTTTGGCTCATTCGACGGGAAGCGCTCCGCTCCATCCACCCGCTCCAAGGCCATGCCCGCCGGCAGTACCGTATTCGCCGCATCGACGATCGCATCGAAGCCTTCCGGCTCGAAGGCATGGTAGTGAATATTGATAATCAAATCGTGATTCACCGCGTGCCGAAGCGATTGGCGATACGCTTCCCGCGCCTCTTCGCTAGGATCGCTCGGAGAGAATTCTTCCCAAACGAGGCCGTCGATGAACTCGTCTATATGCGTTCCATCGCACTGCGTAATGCCCTTTCGGTAATCCTCCAACAGATGCGCCGCATCGACGGGAGCTCGATTCCGCTCCCAGGTGAATCGCCGATCGGGAATGACCAAGTAGAGGATTCCGTTGTCGGAGGTCACCCGCGTCCATTCCACCAACGCTTGAATCGGATTGGCGATGTGTTCGAAGACATGGGACGATGCGACGTATTCAAGTTCGCCATCTTCGAACGGAAGCTCCGTCGCTTCGCATAGAATATCGTACTTGCAGGGATGTCCCCCGAAGGATTCGAAACTATCGACATACGTCGGTCGAATATTCGGTAGCGGCGTTAGAAACGCTCCAATCTCAACCCCCTTTTCGAAGCGAGACAGCCATTGGCGCGTCTTTTCGTCGTTCGTCAAACCGCCACCCTTTCTCAAGGTTCCCTCGGCGTTAGCCTTCGATATCCGAGCACGTCTCGAAACTCTCGCTGGCCAGATCCTTGTCGGTGCGCCGAAGCTGTCCTTTGAGAACCCCGTTGACTCCCAGCTCGTAAAACATGTCCGCTCCGTCCGCCGCAGCCGCAACCATACAATCCTCCCAATAGACAGGGGACACCAAGGCCGCCAAAATCGCTCTGCGAATTTCCTCCGGATCCGAAATCGCCGAACCCGTGACCGTAGAGAATACTTTGTATTTCGGCGCCGACAAGGGCACCTCCGCGAGAAAGGATTCGAAGGGATCGTAGGCCGGACGCATCAAGCGACTGTGATAGGCTCCGGCAACATTCAAGGGCATCACCCTTCTGAAACCGCGTTGCTTTCCTACCTCCACTGCGTTCGCTATCTTGGCCGACTCGCCCGAAATCACGATCTGTCCCGGGCAGTTCAAATTTGCCATTTCGACATCATGCTCGTCGCAAAAAGCGGCAACCGTTTCACGATCCACGCCAATGATGGCAGCCATGGAGCCGTCGCTCGCTTCGCACGCTTCCTGCATGAGTCGGCCCCGCTCCGCCACAATCTTGAGCCCCGATTCGAAATTGTAAACCTCAGCCGCCGCCAACGCCGTAACCTCGCCCAAGCTCAAGCCCATCGCGATCGAAGCGTCCTTCAAGGCCCCCTTCTCCTGCATCAGCTTGAACACCGCGTATCCATGAACGAACAACGCTGGTTGGCATACGCGGGTCTCCGTCAAGGTTTCCTCAGGGCCTTCGAAACTGTATTCGGAAAGCTTCCATCCCAGGATCGCGTCCGCGCGATCGTAGAGCTCTCGAGCCATCCGACTCTTCTCATACAGGTCCTTGCCCATGCCGACCTTGTGGGCGCCCTGCCCTGAAAACATCAGTGCGATCTTCATAAGCCTATCTGCCAAAGCAAAGGCGCCGCCAATGCAAGCCTTTCCGCGATCGCCTAGCGGCCCGCGTATTCGTCGAGCCGCTTTTTCAGCGTATTGCGCGTGATCCCCAGAATTTCCGCAGCGCGGGCTTGATTGCCTCCCGTATCCGCTATGGCCCGCTGGATCATCTGCTTTTCTATAAAAGAGAGGATACGCTTCCCTTCCTGAGTTTTAACCTCCTCGTAGAGAAAGTCGAACGCCTCTGGCAAGGAGCGAACGGGCGGGGTGTCAGCGATCGCTGGAATACCCGGCGAAGGAGTCGAGTCTACCGGACGCTCCGACTCTTCATCGGCGCTTGGCATGGGAGTCGCCGGCGGCGCGGCGAGAACAGGCGATCGATCGCCGTCGCTTGTCAGAATCGTGTCCGGCAAATCCTTCGTAAGGATCACTTCGCCTTGAGCCACCACGGCGCTGTGATACACCACATTGCCCAACTCGCGAACGTTCCCCGGCCAGGCGTACGCCGACAAAATCGCCATCGCTTCGTCCGATAGGCGCGTCGCCTTCGCCTTGCGCTGCTCCACAAGCTTGTGGAGCATGTAGTCCACAATCTCGGGAACGTCCTCCGAACGATCTGCGAGCGAGGGCACCCGAATGCGAAATACATTCAACCGATAGTAAAGGTCCTCTCTAAATTCCCTCTCCTTAACCATCGTCTCGAGATCCTTGTTCGTGGCGGCGATGACGCGCACGTCCACCTTGATGGTCTCCGAACCGCCGACTCGCTGAATCTCTCCATCCTGCAGGACGCGCAGAATCTTGGTCTGCGTTGCCAAGGCCATGTCGCCGATCTCATCGAGAAAGATCGTTCCCCGGTCGCATTGCTCGAACTTGCCGATTCGCTGCGAAGTCGCGCCCGTGAAGCTCCCCTTTTCGTGACCGAATAACTCGCTTTCGATCAGATTCTCCGGAATCGCCGCGCAATTCACCGCCGTGTACGGGCCACCCGATCGGAGGCTGTGCTGATAGATGCAATTCGCGATCAGCTCCTTGCCCGTACCGCTCTCGCCCGTGACCAATACCGTCGCATCGCTCGCGGCAACCTGGCCGATAATCTTGAAAACCTCCTGCATCGCCGCCGAATTGCCAACGATGCCTTCCTTGTAATCATTGTCGTTGACGACCTTCTTGCTTGGCTTGGACGCCGCTTTCAAATCCCGCGATGCGCTGATCGCGCTCGATGCCAAACCGAGCACCTTTTCCGGATCGAAGGGCTTCATCACGTAATCGTAGGCTCCGAACTTCATCGCCTCGATCGCCGTCTGGGCCGTTCCAAAGGCAGTCATGAGAATGATCTGCAAGTTCGGGTCCAGCGATCGCATATGCTGCAAAGTCTCCAGTCCCGTGATTCCACCCATGCGAATATCCATGAAGATCAAGTCCGGCGGCGGGCCGTTCTTAACCTTTTCTATTCCCTCTTCCCCACTCGCGGCCGTGTCGATACGGTAGCCTTGACTGCCCAAAACGCGCCCTAGCGAATAGCGGATTTCGTCGTCGTCGTCGACCACTAGCACCGTAAAATGACTATTCTGCGTTTGCAATCCGCTCATGTGAAATTCGTTCAGTACGTTATTGAGTTTGAGTTGCAATATGAAACCATTACCGCAATTCGCATGCCAATGACTGAAATGAGGCGATTTCGACCCTTTGCATCGTTTTTGAGTGCCATGATTCCCCTCGCAATCGTCGCTCAGGCCGCTCCGCTCGTTCCAGTTGCTCAAATTAAAGCGCTCGAAATAAGCGAGTGCAGCGGAATTGCGAAAAGTCGACAGTTCGACGACCTCTATTGGACCCATAACGACTCCGGCGGCAGCGCCGCAATCTACGCTATTACCGCCAAGGGCAACTTAGTCGCCTCGATCGACACCCGACTCCCGAACATCGATTGGGAGGACATCGCCACCGACAATCGCGGCAATCTCTATCTGGCCGACACCGGAAACTTCGACAATACCCGGCGCGACCTCGTCATCCACAAAATCATCGAACCATCGCCTTCATCGAACAATCGCCAACTGAGCGCCGAGTCCTTCTACTTCGTCTACCCCGAACAATCCGCCTTCCCTCCCGCCAAGCGACTCTACGATTGCGAAGCGCTCTTCTGGGCAAACGATACCCTGTTTCTGCTGACCAAAAGTCTCGGCGACACCGCGACAAGCCTTTACCGCTTCGACACCTTGGAGGCCGACGCAGTCAACCGCCCGTTCCTCCTCGACGCATTCGACATCGGCCCGCGGGTCACCGCCGCGGATGCTTCGCCCGACGGCAGCCAGCTCGCCATCCTCACCACCCGAAGCGTCTGGGTCTTTCAAAAGCCCAATGACAGCGGGCGCTACTTCGACGGCCACGCTCGCGTCCGTACCATCCAAGCCGGACAATGCGAAGCCATTTGCTGGCAAGACGACAATACCCTGCTCATCGCCAACGAAGCCCGCCAACTCTTCCAAGTCCCCCTCTCAACTCTCGTCGAATACTAATCCCTAAGGCCAACCCATCGAATCCCATTGCCGCCCGTTAAAATTACAACCTTGTAATTTTAACCGCAAACCCCTTCGCCTCCCCTATCGATCGAAACGGGAGAGGCACCCGCAATTCGATCCAAGTCCGATCTACTTTCGCTCTTTCCCCAATCGCCAAAAATCGAGTCCGTCGCTAAGCCACTTTTCTCCACTCCCATCGGGGGCAGGATATTCGATCGGCCACAGCGAAACGATCAATATTCGGAAGTTCGCGATGAATAGGGCGAACAGGGCCAGCCAAAGCCAAGACCAGACTTCAAAGCGTTGCAGGCTCAGGCCAAGACTCACCGTAACCAGGAGCGATGCCAAGGGACCTCCGAGAATAACCCAGCGCTGAACGCGAAGCGATTCGCCATCCCGATCGTAGCGCGTCGCCCCGTATCTAAATCCAGCAATGCCAAGCTTAAGGCGCAATCGACCTAACTCCCACGATACATACCGGTGGCTCGTTCCCACTTGAGCGGCTACCCGTTGCTTGGTTGCCAGCAACGCCACCGAGGCATGACCTAACTCGTGGACAAGGACACCCAGGTATACGCCGTCCAGCAAAATTGCCGCGAAGAATAAGGCCTTAGCGATTACGATCCAGTCCATGCGGGTTCAAACTTCCCATCGCTTAGCGAAATTGGCAACGCGAGAAACGAACTCCTCGCGAAACTCGAAGTGAGGATTGTGACCGCTCTGCTCGAGGATATGAATTTCCGCCTTCGGGAAGCTTTGTTCGATAAGCGGCGTGTCGGCCGAATCGAAGTATTCGGAACGCCCCCCCATCAAAAAGAGAGCCGGCCCCTCGTAGCGATCGGCCGCCCCGATGGGCGACGACTCGATCTCCTTTCGATTCGACTCCAAGGCTTCGATATCGATGATCCAGCGAAAGCCGACCCCATCGCTCCTTCGCGCCAAATTCGTTAGCATGAACTGGCGCTTCCCCCAGTCCGGGACCGCTTCGACCAAATAGCGATCCGCCGCCGTGCGCGACGGCAAAGCCTCCAGGTCGATCGATCGCATGGCTACGTACTCCGAGTCGTGAGAACTCGGATACGCCTTCGGCACGATATCCACCACCGTCAAGGAACGAACCCGCTCCGGATGGCCGCAAGCGATCGACATCGCAAGCTTTCCCCCCATCGAGTGGCCTAGCAGATGGGCTCTCGACAATCCCATTCCATCCATCCAAGCGAACACGTCCTCTCTCATCGCTTCGTAGGAATGCGGGGACGCATGAGGCGATTGGCCGTGATTCCGCAGGTCAAGGCAATACACCTTGAAATGGCGGCCCAGATCCGCTCCTGCCGCCTGCCAATTGCGCGACGAGCCCATCAATCCGTGAAACACGATCAAGGGCGGAAAATTCGTCTCTCCATATTCGCGATAGAACAGCTCCATAAGCCAAGTCGGAGTCATCCTCAGCCGCAGGTTCTAGTCAATTCTCTTTCCTTCCCCCTTTTTTCTTGCGACCCCAATCCGCGACAGCTTGCTTGGGCTGACTTTCGACTATGGCAAAGAAGAAGATTACCCCCATGATGCAGCAGTACTTCGAGGTGAAGCGCAACCTCCCTGCCGACACGCTGCTGCTCTTCCGTCTGGGGGACTTCTACGAGATGTTTCACGAGGACGCGGAAATCGGATCCCAGTTGCTCGGAATCACGCTCACCAAACGCAGCGACTACTTCATGGCAGGCATTCCCTACCACGCCGCCGAGCAGTACATCGGCAAAGCCCTGCAGGCAGGGAAGAAAGTCGCTATCTGCGATCAAGTCGAAACGCCCCAACCGGGCAAGCTCGTAAAGCGTTCGCTAACCCGTATTCTAACGCCCGGCACGACGATCGAAGACAATCAATTGGAATCGAGTCGCAACCACTACTTGGCCGCTTTCGAGTGCGACAAGGAAGGAGCGAGCCTCGCCTGGCTCGATCTATCCACTGGAGAGTTTCAAATCGCCAGCGGCCAGACAGTCGACGACCTCATGCCGGCCCTAACTGCGATCGATCCCGCGGAGATGCTCGTTATCGAAGGCGAGGAAAATCGCTGGCGGGCCCTCGCCCATGACGGTTCCTCTCACGACGAGCTCATCCACTTCCTTCTCGCTCGTTCCGTCACGGAGCTCCCCGGTTTCCAATTCGACAATGACGCCGGAGCCCAAGCGGTCATGGAAACCCTGGGCGTTATCAATTTGGAAGGGTTCGGAATCGACAAAAGGCATCCCGCCCTCGGCTGCGCCGGCGCTCTCTTGAACTACGCGACCGTCAATCTCTGCGCCAAGCCAGAGAACCTGTCTTCAATTCGCGAATACAGCTGCGACGATGTACTCCTCGTCGATCCTGCCACGCTACGCAACCTGGAAATATTCAAATCCACTCGCGGTACGCGCGATGGAAGCCTACTGCAAGCGATTAACAAAACGACTACCGCGGCCGGGGCCCGCCAGCTGGAACAGTGGCTGATCGCTCCGGGACGGGACTTATCGGAGCTGCAGCGTCGCCAAGATAGCGTGTCCCAATTCGTCTGCGCGCCGCTCGCAGTCAGCGAAGTCCAAGACCTGCTCAAATCCGTTCGCGACATCAAACGAATCCTCGGTCGCATGCAGAATCGACTCCGCAATCCCCGCGAGCTGGGCGGCATTCGCGACTCCCTCAACCAGCTTCCGGCCATTCTAGAGACGCTCAACCCTTTCGCCGGAACCGCCCTCGACCCCGTTGCCCAGCGCTTGCACGCGCTTCCCGCTCTTTCCGAACTGCTCAATCGAGCCCTCAAAGACGAATTGCCCAACAACTTGAATGACGGCGGCTATATCGCCCAGGGCTACGACGGAGCGCTCGACGAAATGCTCTCCTTGACCACGGACAACAAACTGTGGCTCGCCAATCTGGAGGCTGCCGAACGCGAACGGTCGGGCATCAAGAATCTCAAGATCAAGTTCAACAACGCGTTCGGCTACTTCATCGAAGTATCCAAGTCCAATCTCGGACTCGTACCCGACGATTACATACGAAAGCAAACCATGGTCAACGGGGAGCGCTTCGTGACCGAGAGCCTCAAGCAAAAGGAAAAGGAGATTTTTCACGCCGAGGAAAACAGCAAGCGACGCGAACAGGAACTATTCGCAGGACTGGTCGAAGCGACCTTGGAAGAATCGACAGCCCTCTCGCAAACCGCGTCGGCCCTCGCTGAACTCGATGTCTTCTGCGGTTGGGCCGAACTCGCCCGACTGTGGAGCTACTGCAAGCCAACTCTCGAGCGCTCCGATATTCTGGAAATCGAGCAAGGACGTCACCCGGTCGTCGAGCAAATGCTCAAAAACGATTCGTCCGGACTAGCCGGCAGCCATGCATTCGTGCCCAACGACTCCAATCTGAGCGCATCCGAAAGCCAAATACATTTGATTACTGGACCCAACATGGCGGGCAAGAGCACCTACATCCGTCAAGTGGCTCTCATTGCCTTGCTGGCCCAGGTAGGCTGCTGGACCCCCGCCTCGTCGGCTCGCATTGGCCTAGTCGATCGCATTTTCTCGCGAGTAGGGGCCAGCGACGACCTCGCCCGAGGCAATTCCACCTTCATGGTGGAGATGAACGAAACGGCGAACATCCTCAATAACGCCACCCCGCAAAGCCTGATCATTCTCGATGAAATCGGTCGCGGCACCAGTACCTACGATGGCCTGAGCATCGCCTGGTCCGTCGTCGAACATCTGCATCGCGCGTCCGATCAAGGCCCCAAAACCCTCTTCGCCACTCATTACCAGGAATTGACCCAACTGGAAACCCATCTCCCGCGGCTGGAAAATTTCTCTGTCGCGGTCAAGGAATGGAACGACGACATCGTTTTCGTTCGGCAGGTAGTCAAGGGCGCTGCCGATCGCAGCTACGGTATCCAAGTCGCCCGGCTTGCCGGACTTCCAG
>CBFHHM010000008.1:0-31920 GCA_965655705.1 Candidatus Pelagisphaera sp. | reverse complement strand
GGGCCCGTCATTGCCCGAGCGAAGGAGATTTTGCAAAAGCTGGAGTCCGACGACGCCATCGTAACGGTCAGCGCGCCTTCTCCCCAAGCCAAGCCCCGCAAGAAAATCCGCGTCGAGAGAGACGATTCCCAGCTCGACCTATTTTAGGCGCAACTGACTGAGCCCGGCGCCTCGCTGAGCGCTTTCCGCAATGGGCATTTTGGGAATAGATCTCATAACTCATTAAACTCCAAATACTTAATTTATTTTTAAGTAGAAATGCCTAAGACCGTATCCGAGACAGCGTTCATAGCTTCCTGAGAGCAATAGAGCTTTCCCGCCAGAAACGAATAGCGTAAGCTACGGTCAGTTTTATTGGAGAACAATGAACTTACATCAGCAACTACAGCAAATCCAAGCCCGACGCGATCGCGAGACTGCCGAAGCCGAGTTATCAGCGACTCGGAAATGGCCCAGCCCACTCGAAGACGGTCGCTCGCGCCGGCGCAAGCTGAGCCTGAGGGGGGCGAAGCCGAGCAAAACGGTCAGCGACCGAGGTCCGCTGCGCATTCCCGCAAAGGGTCGCCAAGGGGGCTACGAATCGATTGTCGAACGCGCTCCCATCGCACGGGCCGACGAGCACCGAATCGAAGCGATCGTAGATTCGCGTCTGAAGAGCTTCAACGAGGAGCTCCCCGTTTGAGGGCGATCCCGGTCGCTTCAGGAATCCAGCAGGATCGCGACAATCGAATTCCTCTCGGACTCGAACGATCCTTCGAAGCGGGGTCGACCCGCCCGATTGTACCAATAGGACGCATTGCCAATATCGCCTTCGACGCGATGCAAGTAGGCATGCACCCAATCGCCCTCCGCATTACCGGCCGACTGGCTCAATTCATGAGCCCGTTCCCAGTCGCCTTTAGCCTCATGCCAAAGCGCTTTTAGCGGGTCGCTTAGCTCGGAATTCGGCTGGGCGTCATCGCGTACGCTATTCTTGAATTCGTCTAGAGTCATCTCGAAATTATTTTATACTTTATATTAGAGCGTTCGAGTCAGAGAGTGTCCTCGCATGCTTAGCTCAAAGCAAGAGACAGCCGACGCTTGTTGCCAGCAAATACGTTGGGCCGACCTGGATATGGGACCGATCGAAACCTTGATCCGCCTCGCCGTCGCCGAAGACAACGAGGGCTCGGGTCTGCGCATCAAGCCAATCCAAACAGGCGACGCCACCAGCGCGCTGCTCCCTGAAGGCCAACGACTCGTTGCCACCGCGCGCGCTCGCGAGACTTTGACGCTGAGCGGACTGCCTCTCGTCCCCCATATCCTCGCAGCCTATGGCTCGTCTCTGACCTTCGAACCGCGCGCTCAGGATGGCGATTCGCTCGAACAAGGCGAGGCCATTGGCGTTCTCAGCGGCCTGGCCAAGCCCGCTCTTTCCGCAGAGCGAGTCCTTCTCAATTTCCTCCAGCGTCTAAGCGGGATCGCTACGACCACGCGTTCCTACGCCAAAGCGCTCGAAGGATCGAACACGCGCCTGCTCGATACGCGCAAGACGACGCCTGGCTATCGCTATCTCGAAAAGTATGCGGTCGCCTGCGGCGGCGGATGGAATCACCGGATGGGGCTCTTCGATCGCGTCATGCTCAAAGACAATCACCTCGCAACCTTCGGGAACGACCTCGCGGAATCGACGCGGGCCGCTGTCGAAACTTCCCGTCAAAGAGCGCCCCATTTGAAAATAGAGATGGAAGTCGATCGCATCGGGCAAATCGATGCGGCCCTCAACGCCGGGGTGGACATCATCCTTCTCGACAATTTTCCCGTTGATGCGATCGAGAAAGCGGTGACGATTATCGGTAGCCGAGCAGCGACCGAGATCAGCGGTAACGTTACGCTGGATACTCTTCCACTCATCCGAGAACTCGGTTGCGATTTCGTATCCACAGGAGCCCTCGTCCACAAAAGCTCCTGGGTCGACATTGGCCTGGACTGGGAAGAGCAAGACTAGCTTTCTACACTACCTTCATTTACCTTCCCTATTCAGCCTTAAGCCTTCCACCCTCAGCCTTACCATCAAAGACGTCCTCATACTCAAGGAACTCCTGTCCGCTCAAGACGACTACGTTTCCGGCTCCCGCCTGGCGGAGACGCTTGGAATTTCCCGCGTTGCGATTTGGTCCCACATGGAGAAGCTCCGGACCCAAGGCTTCGACTTCGAAGCGATCCGCAGCAAAGGCTATCGCTTGATTAAACGGCCTGCCGCGTTAAGCGAGTCCCTCCTCCTCGCATCCATGCCGCGGGCAGCATCGCAGCTCAAGCTCGTCTTGCTCGACGAGACCGACAGCACCAATAGCGAAGCCGAGCGCATGCTAGCCAATGGCGAAGAAGCCCCTTTTCTCGTTCTCGCTCGCCGACAATCGAAAGGGCGCGGGCGCCTCGGACGCCAATGGCACAGTCCCGACAACGGAAACCTCTATGCGAGCTACGCGTTTCGGCCCGACGTATCGCCCGCCCGCCTTTCTACCTTCACCCTTTGGATGGGCATCAACATCTGCGAGTGCGTAAACGCCTTTTTTCGGGTCCAGAGCAATATCAAGTGGCCCAATGACATCCATATCGGGGGGCGAAAAGTGGCGGGCATTTTGACCGAGGCGCGAATGGATGCCGACCAGACGCGGGATCTGGTGCTCGGCATTGGACTCAACATCAACGGCGATGGAAACGATTGGCCGGAGGAGCTGAAAGCCATTGCCACCTCCGTTCGCCAGGAAACCGGTCGGAAGCAGGACGCCAATCATTTTGCCGCTGCCCTTTCCGGAAGAGTGATACTCGCCTACGAGCAATTCGTGAACGACACCTACCGAAATCGCCTTCGGGAACGCTGGTCCTCCTACGATGCTCTCGAAGGTAGGCAGGTCAGCCTCTTTCAAGGATCCGCCCGCGTACAAGGCGTCGCTCGAGGCATCGATCCCCACGGGGCCCTCATTGTCGAGCGCGACGACGGTTCGCGTATTCAGGTCCGGGCGGGGGAAGTCACGCTGGAAAAATAATGGCACCTTCCCTCGGCTGCGACTGTCACACCATTCGACGACTGGTAAAAGCGCTCGGTAAGGCGCAACCGAATACGATATTGGGATTGCGACCTCCGAAAAGCGTGTCTTTGTTTTCTCCGGTCTCAAGATCGCATCAATTGTAACCCTGTAACGTGGAAACCCAGGAATTTGCCATAGAAGTCGAAAAGCTTCACAAGCGCTTCGGAAAGCTGGATGCCGTGAATGGCATTTCCTTTCAAGTAGCCAAAGGCCAAATCGTCGGTTTTCTAGGACCCAATGGGGCGGGCAAAAGCACGACCATGCGAACGCTGACAGGCTACACTCGAGCCACTTCCGGAATCGCTCGCATCTGCGGCATTCCAGTCGCCAGCAATCCGCACGAAATCAAGCGGCGCATCGGCTACATGCCCGAAAACAACCCCCTGCCCAATGAGTTGCGGGTACGCGAATACCTGAAGCTGCGAGCCCGCATCAAAGAACTGCCCTTCCGCCATCGGGGCAAACGCGTGGATGAAGTTATGGAACGCTGCGATCTGACGCGCGCTCAAAACCGAATTATCGGCAAGCTCTCCAAAGGGTTTCGCCAACGCGTGGGAATCGCCGACGCCATCCTCGCCCACCCGGAAGTCATCATCATGGACGAGCCGACCATCGGGCTCGATCCCCACCAAGTGATTATGATCAGAGATTTGATCGCCAGTCTGCGCGGCAAGATGACCGTCATCATTTCCAGCCATATACTGCCGGAAATCGAAATGACCTGCGACCGCGTCATCATCATCAATGGAGGCAAGATCGTCGGGCAAGGGACTCCCCAGCAACTCCGCGAAACTTTCATCGATTCGACCATCTACGAGCTCGAAATATGCGGCTCTCTCGCCAACTTGCGGGAGGCCATTTCGCGCGTGGTCTCCGATGTGGAAATCGAACAGTACACGGAAGCGGACGCCAGCGGCTTCTCCAAGGTGACTATCCGCATTCCGGGAATACGCGAATGCGGCGAGGCCCTCTTCCAATGCCTCTCGAAACAGCCGGACTTGCGAACCCGCTCGCTTCGCTTGCGCCAAGCGCCCCTCGAGGACGTATTTCTCGCCGCGACGCGCCGCAGTTGGGAAACGCTCGACTCCGATCTGGCAAACGATTCTCCAAGCGAAACGCCTGCCGAAACCGAGGACTCGCCCGCCGGCGTGGCGAAATAGGGAACGCGAATGAGACACTTCCTCACCCTACTGCGCGCCGAGCTCTGGAAGCTTCTGATCAGCCCCAGCACCTACATCGCCGCGTTTCTCTTTCTTCTCATAATGGGCTTTCTCTTCCAGCTCATTCTCGTCGACTACGCCAACGACCCAAAGGAGGAAAGCCCATCGCTGACCTTTTTCAGACTCTTCTTCGTACCGGTCTTCTTTATGGTGCCCTTGCTCACCATGAAAAGCATCGCGGAAGAGCGGGCGTCCGGCACCATCGAGACGCTCATGACGGTCCCCGTGACCGCTACGGAAGTGATTCTATCGAAGTTCGCCGCCAGCTATATCTACTATGCGATGCTCTGGGTTTTCACCGCCAGCTTTCACTTCCTTTTCTATTCATTCGTTCAAGAAGACTCGATCTTCGACCCCTACCCCATCATTGGCGGCTATGCGTACATCGCCTTGAGCGGCGCGCTATTCCTTAGCCTGGGCGTCTTTTCCAGCGCCCTAACGCAAAGTCAGCTCATTGCCGGCATCGTCAGCTTTTCGCTCGTCTTCGGCTTCATTGTCGTCGGCAGCTACCTCGACGAACTGGCCTTGCTGTGGATCGAACAACCCGCCTGGGTCGATCAGCTTGCCCAGCACACGGACGTCTTGCAGCACATGCGCGACTTCTCCTCGGGAGTAATCGATACGCGAGCCATCGTACTTTACGTGAGCTGCGCTTTGGCCTTCCTTTTCCTCAGCATTCTCATCCTCGAGTACCGGGAGGGAGGCGCGTGAGCATGATCGAATCCTACCAATCCAATCGAATTGTCGACCGGCTCCACGCGGTTGCCCAGTTCGTATTGGTTTTCCTGATTCTGGCCGCGATCAACGCGATCGCCATGCGCAATTTCAAGCGAATCGATACCACGATTGGAAGGGAATTCACCCTCTCCGCCCAGACCGTCGCCTACCTCGATCAGCTCGAACGCCCGATAAAGGTCGTCGTTACACTATCGGATCAGGATACGGATTTGGGAATTCGCGACATCTTCTACGACGTCAAATCCCTGCTCGGCGAATACGAATACGAAACGCGCGACCAGGGTCTCAATCGAGTAGAGGTCGAATATCTCGATGTCTACAAGCAGGCCAGTAAAGCGAAGGAACTCGGCATCGCAGAGGAGGACTCCGTTATCTTCCTATCGGGAAATGCCAAACGCATCGTCCCTATTAACGAGCTCTATCGAATCGCCAACAACGAGTTGGAGGAATTCCTGGGCGAAACCGTCTTCACCCGATCCATCCTCGAAGTTTCCCAAAACGCCGTACCGGCAATATACTTCACGATCGGCCATGGCGAACTGGACACAGCCAACTTCACATCCGCGCTGGGAATCTCACGCCTTCAGGACGAACTGAAGAGTCGCAATATTGCCGTCAAAACGGTGAATCTCGCCTCGAGTGGAGCCATCCCCGAGGATGCTAGCCTCGTCATCGCCGCCGCTCCCAAGACGCGCTTCCTCCCGCAAGAGCAAGAGGTACTGAAAACCTACCTACGCCGCGCCTCGGGCCGATTCATTCTTCTGCTCGAACCGGGACACCAGCACGGCCTCGACGATCTGCTATTCGAATGGGGCATCCTCACCGACGATGCCCTAGTGGTGGAGACCGACCGCAATTCAGTTGTCAATGGAGGCGACCTCATGATTCGACACTTCGCCAAGCACGCCATCACCGACGAGCTTCACGAACTGGGCATGCCACTCCTCACGGATAGAGCTCGAGTCGTCAGAGAAGACCCCGGTCGCCCGATCGACGACTCCCTCGTAGTGACCGAGCTCATGGCCGCCTCTCCACAGAGTTGGGGCGAAAAAAACTACAATTCGAACGCGACCCCCACCTACGACCCGCAAATCGACCTCAATGGGCCCATCCGCATGGGCGCGATCTCGGAACGGAAAGTCGACTCCTCCCTCGGAATCAGCATTCCCGGCGGCCGTCTCGTCGTCCTCGGCACTTCCAACTTCATAACGAATAATCGGATACAAGCCTCGGGGAACCTTTTCTTCATCCTCAATGCCATCAATTACGCGATCGACAGGGTGGCTCAGCTCAAGATCCCTCCACGCCCGATTCGCAAGGTCAAACTCGACCTCAGTCTCGAAGAGCTGCTCCTCTCCCGATATCTCATTTGGCTCGGTCCGCCCATGGTCGTGGGCTTTCTAGGACTCGCCGTCTATCTCGTTCGAAGACAGTAAGGAAGCGCCATGCGACTGAAAATAACACTCACCCTACTCGTCATTCTACTTGGCCTCCTAACCTATATTTTCTATGTAGATCCATGGGGGCGCGAATACGAAAGCGACGACTTGGAACGCAATGCGCTCGCTTCGCTTTCCGTTGATATCGACTTCCTCCGCATTTCCGACGCGAGCGGCGAGAGAACCCTTTCCCTCGAGCTCGAAGAAGACGGCTGGACCCTTTCCAAGCCCTACCGATGGCCCGCCAACGACTTTGCCATCGAGCGCATTCTCAATCAGCTCCAATTCCTGGAGACGAAGGTCACTTTCGATGCGGGGTCGCTGGGACAAGCGGGAACGTCGCTTGCGGAATTCGGTCTCGAACCGCCCGAGCTCAATCTCGAGCTGGGCAAAGGCGAACAGGTCTACCAGGTAGGCATTGGAAACGCTACCGATGTGGGCGACCACCTTTATCTGCTCTCCCATGACAAGGCTCATATCCACGTCGTCGATCGCAGCCTGCTCGACAGCCTTTCCATCGATTTGGAGGCACTCCGCAGTCCGCGAATATTCAACTCCAATATCTTCGAAATCGAATCCTGGAATATCCAGCTAAGGGAAGCGAGCAACCTGCGAACCCGCGTCACGAAGAACGATAGCCAGTGGTTTATGGAAACGCCCATTCGGGCCCGGGCGGATGCAATCGAAGTCAACACCTTGCTGGGGCGACTGCTCGAATTGAAGAGCCAAAGCATCATCCAACCGACACCCATCGAGCTCTCGACTTTCGGCCTGGAAAATCCTTTTCTGAGAATCGCCGTCGAATCGGATCAAACTCGGGAGGCCCTCGAAGTCGGCGACCCAGTGAATCCGGATGACGAAACCCTGCGCTTCGCGAAGCTCGAAAGTCGCGATACCGTGTTCGAGCTTGAGATCGACTACGTCGAAGACTTGGAAAACGCCCAAACCCGCTTGCGCGAACGCCGCATCCTCGAAATCGATACGGAATACGCGACCTCGATCTCCTTCGAAAGGCGGGATGGCGATTCGTTCGACCTGCAAAAACTCGAGGAAACCGACGAGTGGGATATCCTCACCCCCGATCAGGAACAAGGAATCCAACGCGAGGGAGGCTCGAGCGAAGCCGTCGCGGAAGCCCTTTCCTGGCTCAGCCAGATTCGGGCCATGGCGTCGGAAGACAGCAGCGGCTTCGTACACGACGCCCCAACCGCAGCCGACTTGGAAAGCTACGGACTCGAAGTCCCCGAATTCGCTATCAGCATCACCTCCTCTCGCCTGCGCGATCGCAATGACAGCCTTGAACCGCCTCGCGTGGAAACCCTGCTGATTGGCGATCGCAAGATCGGCGAACGAGCCCTCCGCTATATTAAACTGAGAGAAAAGGATTTCGTGTATCTCGTTTCCAACGACACCTTAGCTCTTGTTCCCAACCAAGCATTCGAATACCGAAATCGCAGCTTGTTCGATATTCCTGGAGAAGCCCGCCTGACCTCCCTCGAGATTCGCCGACTTGCGGATGGGCAGCCTATTTTTCAAACGAGCGAGCAAAATCCAGGCGTTCCCGAAGCATTCGCCAAGGAATTGGAAGGTCTGGAGGTTAAAGCCTACTTGCGCGACGCCTACTCGGCCAGCGTCCGGGTTGCCAGAGCGCGTCAAAGTTGGGCCTATTCCATCAAGATCGGATTCGCTTGGGAAACCGCCGAGGGTCAGCAACAGAGCGAATACGACTTTTTCCTCACCGAACTCACCGGTGGCCCCTTATTAATTGGAGGCTCCATTCAAAAAGACTCGGTTTTCGAGATGAGGCAGAGCTTCATCGACGTCTTCAGCGACCTGGTCTTCGGCCGCGTCCAGCGCGAGCTTTCGCGACAGCCTTTCGACCCGGACAGCCCCCCGCCCGAGCCGACTCCCCCGCCCATCCAAGAGCAAAACCCGTAATCGTCGAGGAGGGGTACATTGGAAAACAAGGGCAAATCGAAGCGAAGGCTAGCCTGGCAGGGGACTTGCCTCATCTGCAAGGCAGCGCTCGATTTCGCCTACACCGCAACGGTTGCGCTACTCGCCCTGCTCGTGGCCGCATTCGCGCTCATCGTCTTTCTCGACGAGAGCGAGATGCCGGATTTTCTGCTCCGAGCCCTCGAACGCAAACTGCAGGCTCAGGGAGCGAGCTTGTCGATGTCCGCGATACGTATCCAGCCAAGCGGGCGTATTTCTATCGAAGATCCGGTCATTCATTCCGAAGAGCTCCAATCCGTGATCGCCCGAGCCGATCACATTTCGCTCAAACTAAACCCCGCTCTGCTGCTCTTCGGAAAATTGCGATTCAGCGAGCTGGACATATTCGATGGCTCTCTCTTCACCCCAGCCTTGCTCTCTCCTTCTGGACTTTCCGAACCGGTGATCCGCTCGATCGACCTCCGAGCGGAAAACCAGCTCAACGGATGGCGCATTGGCAGAGCTAAATTCCGATTCGCCGATATCCGCGGAGTGGTTACAGGCATTATCGATTTCAAAGACCTGCCCCTGGAAGAAAGGCCGCCCCAAGAAACGCCGCAAACCTTGATTCAGCAACTCATCGGCTTCCACAAGGCGATCCAACAAGCGAAGACGCAGCTCGAGGCCATCGAGGGCGCCGAAGCGAGAATTCAAATCGAAGCGCCTCGGGGCGAGAAGAAGTCTTTGCATGCCCAAATCGGATTGGATCGCGCTACCTGGAAGGATCGGTTCGCGGCCGACGGTATTCGCATCGAACTGGATGCCTGGCACGATCAATACGCCCGAGCCGTCGTCACCATCGATCGCGCCGAAGGCCCTGAATCGATCGTCGCCGAACGCCTTCGCATCGAGAGCGCATGGGAGACGTCGATGAATCCGAAAGACTGGCTCCCCACAACGGCTCTTCTGAGCGTTGACTCCATCGGCCAAGAAGAAGAACTGGTCACCCACCTATCTCTCGAAGCCGCGCCAATGGAAAACGGGAACTGGCAATCTTCCCTGACCCTCGCCTTGAAGAACGCCTCCTTGAGCATGCAAGCCCTAGGGAACCCGCAGACCCTGACCGGTTCGGTTGCGATCGCAGGGGTTCCCACTAAAGAGCTCGTCGAATTCGCTTCCGAGCAAGCGATGCCGTATGTCGCGCGCTTCGCTCCCCAGGCTCAGGCCAAGCTCGAAGAGTGGCCGATCGCCAGCTACGCTTCTATTATAGATGCGCCTTATGTGGAGGCCCACGCGATCTTCGACGGCGCCGCGATGCCAACCCAGGCCAGCGCTTTCCTCGATGTTGGCCGAATCGTCTCTCGCGGAGCCGTATTCGATCGAGCCATCGCCCAGGCGCATCTAAAAGGCCGCTCCCTCGAGGTATCCAATCTTTGGCTGCGAAGCGAATCCCAGGAGGGGTGGATGTCCCTCGGACTCGATTTGGACACGCTGCAACGCCGTATTCTCATCGACGGCATGTTCAATCCACGCCTCATCGACAGCTGGATCCCCGACGACTGGTGGACGGAATTCTGGGACAACTTTATCTTTCCAGAAAACGGCTTCTACTGCATAATGGATTCCAGCCAGATCATCAAGCGTCCCGACACGCTGCGCATCACCGGCTACGGAATCGGCGACGATCTTATGGTCCGCGGTCACCCCATGCGGCAGATCGAGCTGCGTATGTTCATCCTTCAGCGCTATTTCGATCTCTACGACATCGTCCTCTCGCGCGAGGAAGGCGATGCCAGAGGCGAAGCCCAATTCGCGATCGCTCCGGACCCGCGGGACGGCAAGTTCAAGATGACCGGTCTGTGGATCGACGCCGAAACCAACATCGAGCTGAGCATCGGCCCGGATCTCATCAGCGAAGTGCGCCAGGACGTCGTCGATATCCTCGAACCCTACGGCTACGAGACGCCCCCTCGGGTAAAGGCGAAGTCCTCGAGCGTTCGGGTGAACGATCTCTACGAATACTCGATCGACCTGCAGATCGATACCGACGAGTGGTTCAGCTACTATCACTTCCCCCTCGATAGCGTCCACGCGTCGGTCCAATTGGGCAATGGCTGGGCCAGCCTACCGGAGATCTCCGCCGATCTCGCCGGAGGCAAGGTGGAAGCGAACGCGGAGATCGTCGACGAGGAGATCAATCTCGAACTCACTCTCTCTAACGCGCGCTTCGGCAGTACGCTCAATGCCGCTGCGATCTATTTTCGCGAAAACGACGACTCGAGTTCCGCATCGGAATTCACCAGCGAAGAACTGGAGAGCTACGGCGGCTCCTTGGAGACCTCGTTCAAAGGGACCGGAATCGTCGGCGACTCCCAGTCCTTCCTCGGCAAGGGCTCTTATCGGATTTCTGGGGCCGATTTGCACGACATTCCCCTACTCGGCGGAATTTCCCGCATCCTAGAACGAGCCAATCTACCCATCGCCACCTTGAAGTTCGAAGATTCCCACGGAGACTTCGACGTAGACAAACGCTACATTCGCTTTCCCGAATTGAAGCTCGTCGGCCCCGTCGCTCAGATTCAGAGCGATGGGAACTACGACATCGAGGAAGGCGATCTCGATTTCAAGGCGAAGCTTTTCCCCTTTCGCTCTATGCCGCTTATTCAAATACCCGGACGAGTCCTGGATATATTCACTGGCATATTCGAGCTGAGAATAAGGGGCACGATCGCCGAACCTCAGCTCAGTCTTTTCGACGCGGTCGAGGCACCGAAAACGGCCCCTGCCAGCCCCGAAACAGGGGCCGGCGACCAATCCGATCCCAACGACGATATCGCGCCTCGAAACTAGCGGTTTTTTTCGGCAATCGCGCTTTTCGAGGCAAGCTGTTGTAGATGAGTCCCTTAGCTCATTCGAAGCGCCCGGGCGGGCGAATTTTCGAAATTTAATTACACACAAACGCGTTGACGTCCCTGATATCGTCACAATATCTTGTGGTCTTAATTCCGAGAGCCACACCATGTAGTGGTTAGCAAGAAGTGGATAACTTAAAATAACTTAAATTCGCCAGCTATTGGCGTACGTGTTGTTTTTGCTCCCTTCCAAGGATTTCCCACAGTCTCATTCACCCATTATCACTTCTTTTCGTCCACATGGATAAAGCGTACACAGTCGGCAACAAAACCTTCGTTTTGGACCAGGAAAAAGCGGAAAAAGCATTCGCGGAAAAGCGTGTCATCAACGGCCGCAAATCCATGTGCTTCAACTTGCTTCCGCTCAAGTACTCGTGGGCCTACGACTTGTACAAGACGATGAAGGCCAACCACTGGGAGCCGGAGGACATCATCATGAACCGCGACATCGAGCAGTGGAAGGACGACACCGTCGTTTCCGACATCGAGCGCTGGATCATCATGATGGGCGTGGGCTACTTTTCGGCCGCCGAAGGCATCGTAGGGGATAATGTCATACACGTCGTTCGCGAGGTAGTGACCGCTCCCGAGCTCAAGCTCGTACTCGGCCGCCACAGCCACGAGGAAAACATCCACGCGGACTCGCTGCTCTACATGATCAGCTCGCTCGGCATCAACCCGCACGAGTGCGAGGCCATGTTCGAGGACATCGAGACCATCGTCAAAAAGAACGAGTTCGTCACCCGCACCTCGCATGGCTTGCGGCGCGACATGGACATGACCGATCCGAAGAACAAGCAGATGTTCGCCAAGAACCTCTTCGTTTTCGGACAGTGCATGGAAGGCACCCAGTTCTACGGCATGTTCGGCATGATCCTCTCCCTCTACCGCCAGAACAAATTCCGGGGCATCGGCGAGATGTTCCGCTACACCCTGCGCGACGAGTCCAATCACATCGAGCTACTCCGCAACCTGCTCATGGAACTGGCCGAGGAGAATCCGGAAATCTGGACCGCCGAATTCAAGCAAGAACTGCGCGACACCATGGCCGAGGCCATCGCCCTCGAAAAGGACTTCATCAGCGATTGCCTGCCCATGGACTCCATTGGCCTGCGCAAGGAAGACTTTCTGCTATACATCGACTACATCGCGGACCGCCGTCTCGAAGGCGTCGGACTCGAACCGCTTGTAGGCGGAATCCAAAACCCCCTCCCCTGGCTCGCGGAGATGATGGACATCAAGAAGGAGCAAAACTTCTTCGAAGGTCGTGTCACCGAGTACCAGAAAGCGTCGTCCCTCGAAATCGAAAGCGACGACGACCTCTAACAAACCATACATTCAGGAGCTAAGACCGACTAGGGGAGCCTCCAATCTCTTCTGCGTCGCCTTCGCTCTTTTTCGTTTAATCCCCCAATCCACTAGGCATTTCGCTTAAACCTTCACCCCAAACACGTCTAAAACTTATGATAAATCCAAGCCTCGAAGAAGATCTCGCCCTGAAGCGTCTCGTATCCATCTCCCGCGAAAAGAAATTGGATTACGATTGGCGTCAGGGCGCCCAGACGGAAGCCGGCGCCGAGCAGTCGAAGATTCACGTCGTATCGCACGAAGGCGAAACCACCTTCGACCAGAGCGAGATCATGGACACTATTGGCAATGCGTTGGCAAACGTGCTGCTGTCCAAAAACGAGAAGAACATTTTCACCGAAAAGAATCTCGGCTGGGTTCAGGAAGTCGCCAAGCAAGTCTGCGAAAAGCTAGAGGACAAGTCGGTCTCCACGCGGGAAACGCGCTTCAACCTCAACGAAGTCTACGAAGTCATCGAGAACACCTTGGTCGAGAACGACGCCTACGAGGTAGCAAAGTCGATGCTCATGAATCGCCAGCGCAAGCTCGCGGCCGACCAGCAGCAAGGCCTAAAGACCCTCCGGCTCATCCGCCGCAATGGCCAAGTCGTACCGTGGAAGGAGCAAAAGATCGAGATCGCCGTCCGCAAGGCCTTTCTCTCCTTGGAAATGAATTCGGAGCCGGCGGTCGCCGTCGCTCGCAGCATCACCGAAAGCCTTGAAACCTCCGGCCAAGCCTTTGTGCAAATGGAGGAGGTCCAGGACCTCGTCCAGGAAGCGCTCATGCGCCAAGGACACTTCAAGGTCGCCGCTCACTACGTGCTCTATCGGGCCGAGCGTCGCAAGTTGCGGGAGGCGGAAGCGCAACAAGGGGTCGATACGCCCGAGCAAAATTCCATGGTCGTCGTCAAGACCGACGATGGCACGACCTTCTTCTGGGACGGCGTCGATCTGAAGAAGCGCATCGAATTCGCCTCCATCGGTCTCGATCTGAATCTCGGTCAGGAAGAAATCGAATCCGAGCTGCGGCGCTCTATCTTCGACGAAATCAGCGAAGACGGTCTCCAAAAGACCGTTACCATGAATGCGCGCACGCTCATCGAGCGCGATGCCGACTTCGCCAAGTTCGCCGCCCGCATCCAGCTTTCCTACATATACGAGGAAGTACTCGGCTGGGACATCGTCAAAGACGGCGTACGCGAGCTAAAGCGTTTCCACCAGAAGAAGTTCCGCGAGTACATCAAGCACGGCATCAAAATCGGCCGCCTCAACGAGAAGCTCAAGGAGTACGACGTCAACGCCCTCGCCCGCAGTCTCGACCCCTCCGCGGACCTCGAGCTCGACTACCTCGGCGTGCAGACCCTCTACGATCGCTACCTCATCATCGACAAGACCCAAGGCCTGGCCAACCAGCGCCGCATCGAAACGCCCCAGTTCTTCTGGATGCGCGTCTCCATGGGGCTCTTCGTCGCCGAGGAAGAGAGAGAGATGCGAGTCAAGGCGCTCTACAAACTCTACAAGAGCCGCCGCTTCTGCTCGTCCACGCCCACCCTATTCAATTCCGGCACCTGCCACTCCCAGCTCTCGTCCTGCTATCTCTACTACGTGGATGACAGCATCGAAGGCATCATGCAGCGCGGCATCGCCGAAAACGCCTACCTATCGAAGTGGGCGGGCGGCCTAGGCGGCAGCTGGACTGCGGTTCGCGGCACCGGCAGCTACATCAATGGCACCAATGGCGAGAGCCAAGGCATCGTACCTTTCCTCAAGCTGCACAACGACTTGCTCATCGCTGTCAATCAAGGCGGCAAGCGTCGCGGCTCCGGCTGCGCGTATTTGGAAACGTGGCACAACGACCTCTACGACTTCCTCGAACTGCGCAAGAACACCGGTGACGACCGTCGCCGCTGTCACGACATGAACACGGCCAACTGGGTACCCGACCTGTTCATGAAGCGCATGGAAGAGCGCGGCCAATGGAGCTTCTTTCGCTCCAGCGAAGCGCCTGATCTGCACGACAGCTACGGCTCCGATTTCGAAGCGAAATACACCGCCTACGAAGCCAAGGCCGAAGCCGGCGAGATGTGGTCCAAAACCGTTCCCGCCATCGAAGTGTGGAAGCAAATGCTCCGTATGATCTTCGAGACCGGCCACCCCTGGATCACCTTCAAGGATCCTTGCAACGTGCGCTCCCCGCAGGACCACGTAGGCGTCGTGCACAGTTCCAATCTCTGCACCGAGATCACGCTCAATACCAGCAACGACGAAACGGCTGTCTGCAACCTCGGCTCCGTCGTGCTCGACCAGCATCTCGACAAGGATGGCAACATCGACCACAAGAAGCTCCGCGAAACGGTCCAGACCGCGATCCGAGCGCTCGATAACGTCATCGACATCAACTACTATCCGACCGAAGCGGCCAAGCGCTCCAATCAAGCGCACCGTCCGATCGGACTCGGCGTCATGGGTCTGCAGAACTCGCTATACATACGGGACACCGCATTCGCCTCCCAGGAAGCCGTCGAGTTCAACGACGAGGCCATGGAAGCGATCGCCTACTACGCTATCGAAGCTTCCAGCGATCTGGCAGCCGAGCGCGGCGCCTACATGAGCTACGAAGGCTCCAAGTGGGATCGCGGACTTCTGCCGCAAGACACCCTCGACCTGCTCGAGCAAGAACGCGGCACCCCAGTGGATGTGCCCCGCGGCGGCAAGCTGGACTGGACGCCCGTTCGCAAAAAGATCGCCAAGCACGGCATGCGCAATTCGAACGTCATGGCCATCGCTCCGACGGCGACCATCTCCAACATCACCGGCACTTCCCCTTGTATCGAGCCGTCCTACAAGAACCTCTTCGTTAAGAGCAACCTCTCCGGCGAGTTCACTATCCTCAACCATCACCTGGTACGCGACCTCAAGGCCCGCGGCCTCTGGGGCGAGGACATGCTCAACAACTTGAAGTACTTCGACGGCGAGCTAGACGAGATCGAGGAGATCCCCGAAGACCTCAAGCTCAAGTACAAGACCGCCTTCGCCGTCGACTACAGCTGGCTTGTATTGGCGGCCGCACGACGCCAGAAGTGGATCGACCAAAGCCAGTCGGTGAATCTCTTCCTCGCCACGCCGGACATGAAGACTCTGTCGCACATGTACCGCGCTGCGTGGAGACACGGCCTCAAGACCACCTACTACCTCCGCACCCTCGGCGCCTCGAACATCGAAAAAGCCACCATCGGAGCCAAGAAGGAACTCCGGGGCATCGTAGCCCAAAAGCAAACCCCGGAAGAACCGGAGGTGTGCGAATCATGTCAATGATTAGTACACCGAAGGGCCACCGGTACCGAAGAGTTCACGACGACACCCGACGCTGAGCGCAGCGAAGCGAAAGGCAGTCTGCGAAAGCTACCAGTGATTTAGCGTGGCTCGACCAACAACCAAAGCAATACCACTCTCAAGCCCTACACTCTAATCAGGTGTAGGGCTTTTTTATTACTCTTGTTCAACTCTTTCTTCATTAATCCCTATTGCCATGAAAACGCTACTTTTCTCGCTAGCTATTCTTCTCGCCTCAACATCTCTGTCGTTCGCCCAGAACAACGCTCGCAACAAAGGGACGAAATTCCCCCAGGAGCGACTCGCGATGTTCGAGTCGCATCAATTCCACGGGATGCCCTATCGGCTCTTGCTGCCGGCCAATTACGACCCAGAAAAGACCTATCCCGTCATCCTGAACCTGCATGGCCGGGCCGGCATCGGCGACGACAACGTGAGTCAGCTGCGTCCCTGGTCGAAAATTTTCACGACCGAAAGCTGGCGCCGGAAATACCCGTGCATCATGGTCGCCCCGCAGTCCTGGGACTCCTGGAGCATTTTCAACGAACAGTACCCAAAAGTCTCGGTACAGGAAACCGAAGGACTGCCGAATTACTGGCACCCACGCTTTAAGGAAGGGCGCTACCCTCCTAACTACGTATCCACGGGGAGCATGACGCTCGCATTCGTGCTTCTCGACCAAATTGCCCGTGACTACCGCGTCGATGAAGACCGTGTCTACGTCCTCGGCCATTCAATGGGCGGCTTTGGCTCCTGGAACGCGCTTTGGGCGGATCCGGATCGCTTCGCGGCCGCAATTCCCAGCGCTGGAGGATTGCTACCCTGGAAAAGTGTATCCAGTTTTAAAAACGTGCCGATCTGGGCGTTTCACGGAAACGCCGACCCCACCGTGCCCTTCGAATTTACAAAGGAAATTTTCGATGAGCTCTCCACAATCAACGGCAACATGAAATTCACCGAGCTTGACGGAGTAAGACACAATGCGGTCGATTTTGGTTTCGCATACGAGGGCGATGACCTAGACAAAGGGTGGATCACCCATCACGCCAGCAATCGCACCGACAAGACGGATGATATCTGGGATTGGTTGTTTAAGCAGAAACGGTGAGGCAACTGAGTCTAAACTCGTTGATGTTAGGCGAACTCAAATACGGATGAACAACAAAGTTAGGCAAATACAACAGGTCATTCTCGCGAAATCAACGGCTGCCAGCCATAGAAAATCGACCAACAGTACCGATAAAGCATTGCGGTCCCTATAATCGGCGGAGTTTATAACTTGATAACGCAAAGCCAACTTCTGACCCTCCCCTTCCGAATCAAATCGGAACAATTGAACTTCCTATCAACAATCCAACGCAATGAGTCCAAGTTCAAGTGATTGGTCGGCTCGTCCAACAACAGTAACGAAGTTTGCTTCAACAGGAGTTAAGCTAAAGCAATTCGCATCTGCCAGTCCCACTAAATTCCGAGCAATCTCTCTGCATGCCTTCCATGCTAAAGCCCAACCCGAGCAGAATTTTCTCAATGTTGGCCTGGAGTTTGTGAGCTTCGACTTCTTCCAATTGATGCTCCCACCCACCGATCAAATCCAAAACTTCTAAGTATTCATCCGACTAACAATCAAGAGCTGCAATTTCTTTCGCAGTTTGCTCGCTTCGAGATTTAAGTTCGAGCCTATCTTCAAAAGCGAATTCCACTTCACCAAACAACGTCTTTCCGCGAAGAACAATTCCATACTGAGGTAAATAACCAATCGTGGCACGATGGGCAACAACCAGCTCCGCATCTAATTCGCCACTGCCATTTAGAATTTTTAGTAAGGTCGATTTCCCTGCTCCATCCGGTCCGACCAATCCATTGCGATCGCGTGCGCCATTTGTGGCACTAACCTCATTTAAAAGAAGTTTCTCACCATAACGTAAAGATATGTTTTGGCTGGCTATTATGTTGAAGATACGACCTAGAGATTCGCTTTATTTCGTGAAAGCGACTCGACTTCAATCTTTTTTCCAGCCCCAAGCCTTCAAATCGTCCGTCCGAACAAAAGCCATCAACCCCACCATCATAACCCAATGAAATAAAAACAGGTTCATCGAATACTCGATGCTCAAATGAAAAAGGAATGCCAAAACCAACGAAAAGCGACGTGTTTGCCGAATCCATAACCCCACAGGTAAAAAGACTTCGATCGCCAAAACGAGCCAAGTCGACCACTGTAAAACAAACATCGACTCCAAGACAAAGCCTGGCACAGGAAAGTTTCCAAACAGATCGTCTAAACGAGTCGTATAGTAAAGAGCACTGCCTTCCAACCAAGCCTCGCCATCCAATTTCAACCAGGCGGTCGATACATACAGCAAAGTCATTTGAAGCTGCACTAAGCGCAAAGGCCAGGCAGTGAATGTTTGCGGAAAATCAGCCGCGTGTTGCCGTTTTTTTCGCCACCAAGATCGAATGGAAAAGCGATTGTCCAACGGTAAAAAGATAAATAGGAAGCACAACAATCGCATCAAGTTGTCCTCTCCATCCACGATCAAAACGTTTCGGTGCTGAAGCGAAGTCATTAGAACGAAAATGATCGCTGCTTGAATCCGGCCATATAACCCTACGAGCATAAAAAACATGCTCGCCATCAAAACGCTTAAGTAGATACGGACATTTACAATCGAATTTTCAAATAGACCAAAAGCACTCCAGGTATCTGGGTCGACGACACCACGAGAAGCTTCATAGGGCAAAAGTCCAACTTGTGTGAACCACATTTCTGCATCTAAAAACAAAACGACCGTGTTGACCAAAAATAAGAAAGCTAGCCCCACTCGCAAAGCACCACCAATCCATACATTCTCTTCACTGAAAAAGAATGCATTCCAAGTCGTTCTCACTATTCTTAAATCCAAAAAGTCCATCTCAGTATTCGTCCTCAATAAACTCCTTGGTATAAAATTCGAACGAACGCATGTTTTTATTAATATCAGCCTGCGCTACAAATTCTTCTTTCATGTCCGGTATATCCCACCAATAACGCGTCAAAACTATCTTCACCGGCCGCTTGTTAGAATTATCTGAAGAAGCCTTTTTTAGAATGGATTGAGCGAGACCTGGCCAAGCACTTCTATTACTGTCCATTCGAACAGAATCATAATACTCCATTTCTCTAAATCTACGAAAACGCTCCCCTGGGGTTAACTGACGCCAATTGGGAGAACGCCAGCGGGAAAACGAACCATCGGCATATGTAATCTCTGCTCCCAAATAAGTATTAACCGTATCCGGCTCTGGCGCAAATAGATTCCAACGAGATTGCCAAAGCCCCGTTTTGTCCAAAAAGGGATCGATGCGCGCTTGCGCACGTTCATGCAATAGATGAACAGCGGGAATCGCATCAATGAAGAACAAATTTAGAATACAGACGATAAAAGCATTTATTATCCAACGTTTTACACTCGTTCCACGATTCATAGTTAATTAAAAGCATACGAGCGAGCCTTTCCAAGGCGCAACCTAAAACCTAATGCCTATCCTAATAGGGGTACAATTGAAGGAGCGTCGAATTCTCTTTCTCCTTCTCTGACTCGTTCTCCTTATCTTTTTAGGCGTTTATAGCGTCATGACCTAATTATAGACAGTTGCGAGAAGGAGCTGGAGAACGAGAATGAGTTAAGATAAGGAGGCGAATGGCTCAAAGAGAAAGTATTTCTTTTTATAACGAACTCACTAACCTTCTCGAAATGGAAAATACAAACGCAGTAATAGGCATCGATTTAAGCAAAATAAAGAGTCGAAATGCTTTATCAACAAACCCTCACTTTTTCAGCTATTACGTTCAGCAGTCACCTGATTCAACTCAACCTGAAAAAATATAGAGTTTCTTGTATAGGACAGCTATCTCTATTTCACCTATCTCGTCCAAAGAACGCACTGCTTTCGAACGCAACATTCGCTGATCGCGATCGGCCATTAGGGCGTATCGAGCAACTTCAACTCCTTTATTCGGCAATAAACCGATCGTATCGCGGCCTACCCTTCAATCGATCGAATACAAACCATAGGTCGAGCTCACGAGTGACGAAAATCGGGCTCCGCATGAAGGATGCCGATTCAAGAATCTGCAAGGCCGCATCTTCGTCTCCCAACACTAGGCATGCGATAGCGAATTTCATTTCGCACTGAACCTGTCGGCGATAATGCCAATTGACGGATCGAGTCGATTCTCGAGTGATTTCAATCCATTGCTCCATCATGCCCCGGTCGCCAAGCAACGCCTCGCAAATCGCCAAAGAAGCGTGATGATCCGGGTCCACGATAGAACTTGATTCAATCAGCGCCTTAATTTGTTCCTGGGCTAAGCGAGCGCTCTCCCGCGCCGCGACATCATCTCCGAGTTCGAGTTTGACTAGAGCCACCAATAAAATCGGGTTCTCGAAAGAGAGACTCCAGCTAAAACGATTCGATGCGAAAACCAGACTTATGGGGTCCTTTGCAACCCATTCCTCGATATACGTTTTAGCTTTATTTAGATCTCTGGATATCAGAGCGCTCCAAAGCCTTCCCCTATCGCTCTCGCTGAACCCGGCCAATTGATTCACTTCCAGTTCAAAACTCTCCCTCGAGCCGTTTTGCAGGTAGTCAATTTGAGCGAGTTCTTCCATCAACCGATAGCGATTCGATGCCGTATCGCCTTCTCGACCCAAGTAATCTCGAGTGGTACCTCGCGCCTCATCCCATTGCCTGTCATAGACCAAAGCACTGTGTAACATGGCCATCGCCTCGGAACTATTGGGATCGTCCTTAAAGGAATCTTCGAGATAGTGACGCGCCTCCGTCATCCTGCCAATCTGCATGTAGAACCACGCCAAATCCCGACCGCCACCTCCAAGTCCAAGGGACATCGCTTCCAGGTGATAACCAATTGCGGCTTCAATGTCGGCGAACTCATTGAAGACAAAAGCCGCTTTCATTTCCAGTGCTCGCCCTGGGTCAAGTCGTTTCAAATTGACCAGAGCCTTGTCGGCCCGCTTCTTTAAATCCGCATCCGTCCGATTCGTTTGAATGCGCCATTGAACGATATAGCCCCAAGCTAAGCCCACCCAGGCCTCGGTGAAGTCAGGATCAATGGATACTGCGTTTTCGAGCCATTTTATTTTTTCCAAACCCGAAACGTTTCGAGCCTCCATATAGGCCTCGTAGGCCGACGGATCTGACGTTCCGAGATTGCCCATTTCCGCGAGCGCATCAGACGGAATAACGGTATTTAGTTTCGCCGCTATCCCTTGGATTGCTTCGATCTCAAAATCGTAGAGTTCGTCGAAGTCACCGTTAAAGGATTTCGACCACACCGTTGTATTGGTCTGGCTATCGATCAACTTCAAGTTGATACGAATCTCGGACCCATTTCGCTCGACTCCGCCATCGACCAAATAACGAACGCCCAATTCTGATCCGATTTGCATATTCGATTTATTCGTATCTCGATAGCGCAAGGTCTCCACTCGGCTCATCACCAGCGGGGCTTCCAGCTCAGATAAAATGAACGCAATATCGTTTTGAACATTGGTGGGAAAGGAGTTATATTCGTTATGCTGGCTAAGATTATTAAAGGGCAATACCGCAATCGCATAGTTCGCCAAAACCAAATTCGCTGGGTCTCGGGAGAGCCCTTCCTTCGGTTCCAAAACCGAAGCGGATTTCGCAAAGAAAAACGCGGAACAGGCAACCAATAGAATCGCTGGCATCTCCACCCAAAGCGCATAGATTGGACGATTGCGTTTGAAGTATTTCATTAAGCGATAAATCGCTCCTTTAGGCGTCGATGCAACCGGTTCGTTCTTCAAAGACGTATCCAGATCTATCGCCAAATCACTTGCGGTCGCATAGCGATGACTTGGTTTCTTGGATAGGCATTTCATCACGATAAAATCCAAATCACCGACTAGTTTCTTTCGGATCTGTTTGGATTCACTGCCTCTCGCTTCAGCTATTAAATCTCTTTTAAATTTTGCAAGCGAGTCGTAGCGATCACTTGGCGGCACTGGAACCGTTCTTGAAACGATTCTCCTGATTTCGTCCAATTCGAGACCGAAAAGCGGTTCAGGGTCAAACGGGGGGCACCCGCACAACAACTCGTATAGCAATGCTCCTAAACTATAGATGTCGCTCCTGTTATCGACGTCGAAACGATTCTCGTCCAGTTGTTCCGGGCTACTGTAAACGGGCGTACCGAAAAAACCTCGAGTACCCTCTCGAATATCTCGTCCCGAATTCCCAGGAAGAGCCGTCTTAGCCACTCCGAAGTCTATAATTTTGGATACAGGAACATTGTCATAGACCGCGACCAACACATTGCTAGGCTTGAGGTCGCGGTGAATAACGCCTTTTTGGTGCGCGTGATGCGCTCCATGGCAAATGCCTTCGAACAGTCGTATTCGATTTTCCAAACTAAGATTTTCACGATCCGCATATTCGAGCAATGGAGTACTATTTATAAGCTCCATTACGAGATAGGGTCGCCCATAGACCGTAGTGCCTGCATCTAAAACGTGGGCGATATTCGGGTGATCCATAATCGCCAGCACTTGCCTTTCCGCCTCGAATCGTTGCAGAAACTCATCTGCATCCAAGCCAACCTTTAGGATTTTCAAAGCGACACGGCGTTCTATATCTTCCGTTTGCTTAGCCAACCAAACCGCTCCCCAAGACCCCTGACCGATCAGTTCCAATAATTGGTATCTCCCAAAACGATCGCCCGGTTGCTCCTCTGCGGGCGCCTCTTCTTTTAGTTGCGCCGCTAGATTGGAATAACCCTCTTGAGGGAGCTCATCTAAAAAACCTCCTGCGTGCCGATGAGCCTCTAGTAACCGTAACATGCCATCGCGTAGTTCGATATCGTCCGCACAGGATTCTACGATGAATCGTTCCCTTTCGTCAGGAGGCATCTCCAAGCACTTCTGAAAGAAGGCTTCTTCTCGTTGATTAAACTCGCTCACACAGATGACACTATGCCGCGAACCAATGCTCGAAGTTCATTCGACGACTATGGCGAAGCCATCTGTCGATACAACCAAGAGCGAGCATAAGCCCACCAGCGTTTAGCAGTTGATTCCGAAACCCCAAGGGTTCGCGCCGCTTCATCGAACGAGAGCCCTACAAAATACCGTAGCTTAACCAGCTCTGCTTTGCGTGGGTCGACTTTGGCTAAGGCTTCCAGAGCGTCGTCAACCAAAAGCAATTGCTCATTGCCATCCAAATTCTTCAACACGGTGTCGAAATCCTCAATCGCCATTCGCTTTGATGCGCCGCCGTGGCGAGTCCGGTTTCTCCGCCTGGCGCGATCTATTAGGATCCTTCGCATCGCCTCTGCAGCGGAAGCGAAAAAATACGCTCTGCTTTTCCACTGTGGCTGATTGTCGCCTCCTAACCGCAACCACGCCTCATGCACAAGCGCGGTCGCCTGCAAGGTGTTGAAGGCCGTTTCTCGAGACATTCTAGAGGCGGCGATCTTGTGAAGCTCGTCGTAAACAAGCCCATACAAGTCTTCCTCGGGGGTACCGAAGACTGAGGGGGATTCTTGCAGCATTGGATCAGCAGTAAACTAAGCGAAATAACTTACTAAATATTTACAAGCAAATAATGAGTGTTTACATCCTCTAGTCGGATATATCTGTTAAACACTGATTTGACTAAGTAGATAATCTCAAGAAAACTGTAAGTTTCTATCCCCTATTTGACTCGATTTGAAAACTATTGCATCCGACGTTGTTGTAGAGAACACCATCAAAGTGTATAAACAGGAAAGTCCCGCTTCCACTAGGGAGGCGGGACGACAAACCAATGATGGAAGCCACTACAACTTTTCGTTCCTATAAAATGGGCGTTTAATTTTGTATAAGACTGATCAACAGCCCATCTTCGGAAATTTTTCTAAGATTCGCCCGTGTCTAAGCGTAGGGCTCCTAAGGCGACAGGAAACCCATCTCTCTGAACAACCTTTATAGGCAGAATCATCTTGGCCGTAACCGGATTTCCCTCCGTATTCAAAGCTGGTTTGAACTTCCAATTATTCAGGGTTATGGTCATGAGAACCGCGAAATCCCGAACGTGCGTCTCGTATATGCCGGCTAAAGGCCTAGCAGAGCGAACGCTTCCGGTTCTACCTTTTTTATCCACCGTGAACTTCATCACTAAGTTCGTTCCGACTAGTTTCTTGCCTATCCTGGGGACCGATTGCTTGATTGGCACGGGCAGAGATTCGATACCTCTCACCGTCAAACCCGGCAACCTAATCTTATCGTTTGAATTAATTGGGGCGACGTCGCCTGCGATAGTCATTGGCAGGAGCCATGCCCCAAGGAGCAAGGCGATTGTATGCGTGTATATGCGTTTCATGTTTTGTACTAAGGTTAAGGTTGTTTAATCATACCTGCGACATTTTCGCCGTTTGAGTGTCACCCTATTGGAACAAAAAACCAATTTTCCGCTCACGACGTGTACTGCCAGTTGACCTACTCCCCGAATTTTTGCAATCTGGGAGGGTCACCCATTCAAATTAGACTTGTATGAGCGCGATCCTTTCGAATCTAAAACGTTTGCTGCAGACCGTCGTCGTTTGCTCCACGATTCCTCTGGCCTTCAGCGCGAATCAAATGCAAGCCAACGAGGAGTATTTAAACGAGAGAGCCCTGGAGGAGGGCGACGGAATCCAGACCTACCATTTCCTCAAAGGAAACTATCATCCTGGAGTTCGAGGCGACTCGACTATGGATTCTTTTATCTTCGAAAAGATAGTCCAGAACGTGGCTGTGCATTTACAGAAGCAGGACTTTCTGCCAGTCCAACCCAAGGAAGAAGCGCATTTGCTGATCATTGTTTCAACACAATTGAGTTTCCTATCAACCCAATCGGATAGTCCGTTTCAACCAACGCGAATTCCTCGAGAACACCTCTAGAAATGCGTTGCCAGCCAATTAACTCGATCAAGGGCCCCAATTAGCCCTTGTGGTCCAACCAATCCACGGATTTTCCAACGTGATGGTGCAAAACCAACCCTTAAACTACCCCTCCGAATCAAATCGGAACAATTGAATTTCCTATCAACGGCTATTTCCGAGTAATGTAGACAAAGAAAGATCCCGATAGAGGATCTCGGTAGGCTCTTTCCAGCCACGTATGCAGGCGTATGGGTTCTTTCTCAAGCTGAAAAGTGAAGGTCGCATGCGTATCATCGGGATTCACGGACTTCCTTTGCTCTTCTCTTCCCAGTTGTATCCGTACTTCTCCGACGGGCATAGCGAACCCGGGAACGCCCCAGAGCGCCTTATTTCCCGGCATGGCTGGAAGTCCTGCCGTAAATGGGGCATCCACTTCTCTAGGCCATCGTCGCAGCTCAAACTCATACTCTCCTGCTTCGGCGACCTCCAGCATCCAATAGCTGTTTTTCCCTACACCACGACGCACCTGCACCTGCTGATCCACAAACACATCCAGCCAATCGCAAGCCGAAAGCATCATGGGATTTTCCCGGTCGTTTCCGATGATAACGGCCTGGGGTTCGTTGGCCAAATCATTCACGTCACCCCACCAAGCATCCAGGTGCGCTCGCATTCTGAGAGCCACCTCAGGGTACTGATCGATCACATTGTCCTGCTGCAGAGGATCCTTATCCAGGTTGTATAGCTCGCGGTCCTGCAACATGCGCCAACGTTTCCAAAGCACGAGGCCTCCCTCGCGATACAAATTGGACGGAGCGTCAGGAGAAGGGTACTCGAAGCCGAAAGGCAGACGACTGTAGTTAATCACAAGCATGCGGTCTTCAGGGGGGGCACTTTGCTGCCCGCGAAACACAGGCGCCAAATTCACGCCATCAAAATCGGGAATTTGTTTGGCTTGAATTTCACAAAGATCGAGCAAAGTGGGCAAAATATCCTGGACCGTGGTCAGCCCTCCGATTTCCCGCGGCTCAACCAAGTTGCCTCCTGGCCATCGCAAGAAAAAGGGTACCCGGTGACCGCCTTCCCAGAGCTGCGCTTTCCTGCCTCGCATGCCGGCCGGATAATACCGGTCGCCAAATGTGGTGCCGTTATCCGTCTGAAAGATGAGAATGGTATTTTCCGCCAGTCCCTCATCCTCGAGAAAACTCATTAAGCGACCGAGATTATGGTCAATATTCAGGATCATGGCGAAATACCCCGCCAAATCGTCGCGCCTTGCCCCTAGAAAGTTGGGGAGCTCGTGGCCTTTCATCGCATCTTGCGCTTCCTTCAACTCCTTTTCCGGCGCCCAGAATGGGCTGTGCGGCGCATTGGTGGGAATGTAGGCGAAAAAGGGATTACCCGAATCCGCCTGCCGTTTGATCCAGCTTATCGCTTCCCGAAAAAAGGCATCCGTACAATACCCAGGTACCTGCTTCCGCTCTCCATTCACCATGAAGGTATCGTCAAAGTAGTCATTGTCCCACCAATCCGCCGCTGAATTGATGTGAGAGGAGGGAAACCAAAGGGTTTCATCAAAACCACGGTCCTCCGGCCGGTAGGGGAAATTATCTCCCAAATGCCATTTCCCGAATATACCGGTCTTGTAACCGGCATCTTGAAAGAAGTTAGCCATTGTGGGTAGCTCGGCTCTAAGCAAAGTCCGTCCGGAACTGACGTTGATGGAACCGTTCCTGGCAGCATCCAAACCAGTAAGCAACTGACCTCGGCTGGGCGTGCACATAGGAGCAGCATGGTAATCCGACAGACGAATGCTTTGCCCGTGAAGACGATCCATGTAAGGCGTATTCAAAATTGGATTTCCGTGTACCGACATTTCGCCGTATCCCTGATCGTCCGTCATCACGAATACAACGTTGGGTCGGGCCCAAACCGAAACCTGGATCAGAATGAGGGTAATTATAGAATAGATTGAGACGCGAATCATCTATTCATCAGTTTCGAGAACTCGAGCCCCCTTATCCAGATAAAAAGACACGGCTGCAGCATGGCCGTTCAGATTTCCAACGATCCTATTGGACTTGAAGCAGAAGGCTCAGCTGCGGTAGATTTTGCAGTCATGTCTAGAACCCATTTTTCGAAACAGACTCCACTGCGGCCATTCATTTTGAATTCATTAAGCTGCCTACTTGTCGCCATGATTCCTTTGATTAAGGCCTCGGTGTCCGGCGCCGATAGCGAAGATACGGGAGATGGGGACCGCCTCTACACCATTCAGATCCTCCGACAGCTCGCCGACCCAGTCCTGGTTCCGCTTAGTAAAAACGAACTGGGCCAATCAGTGCCAAAGCGCGACTGGGAAATTGAGCAAAACAACTATCAATCTTCGCCGCTGCAGGCCTTTGTGCGCGTTCTGTCCGGCATAGGACCGTGGTTAGCCTTAGGCGCCGACGAGTCGGAGGAAGGCCAATTGCGAGCTCGCTACATTGAACTCGCTCGCATCGGCATTATTCATTCCACCGATCCCGATGCGGGCGATTTCATGTTTGGCGAAGCTGCCCGCGACCGTATCGTCCATGCCCATAATCTGGCCTACCCAATGGTCGTAGCCCGCCAGCAATTGTGGGAGCCATTGACCGATTCTCAAAAAGAAAATGTGGTCAACGCTCTTAAATCCCATCGCCCGTTTGAGCCGTTTCCAGGCACCTGGCTTTGGTTCTCGGCCATTATCGAAGCAGCCCTCTGGGAACTTAATGGCGAGCATCGAATGGAACCCATCGAAAGAGCTGTCGAAAGTTATATGGGCTGGTACATTGGGGATGGTTATTACACCAACGGAACCACCTTTAATTGGGATAACTACAACAGCTATGTCGCTCAGCCTCTCATGCTCGAAGTCCTTCGCATTTGCAGAGACCAAGGGCATCCGCTCGGTGACCACTTTGAGAAAGTCAAAGCTCGCGCCTTCCGCTACGCTGAAGTCCTCGAACACATGATCTCACCAGAAGGGACTTTTCCAGTCATTGGTCGATCGTCCACCTACCGCTTCGCTACGCTGCAACACCTTGGTTATATCGGTGCACGAGTCGGTTGGCCTGAGGCACTCAACCCAGGATCCACCCGCGCGGCTATGACCCAGGTAATTCGACGTATGATCGAAGCCCCCGGTACGTTCGACGAGGACGGCTGGCTCCAACCTGGCTATGTAGGCCATCAACCTTCAGCTCGCGATCGCTACATCAATACTGGCGCGCTTTATAATTGCGCCCTGGGACTCGCCCACCTCGGCATGCCGACCGATCATCCCTTCTGGACGGCTCCAAAAGCAAAATGGTTTCAGCAACGCGTCTGGAGTGGCGAAGATGTCGCCAGCCAAAAAGCTTACCGGGAATAAATATTTGCAACATTTGCAACGATAGCGCCTGCCATAAAAACAGGAAGAATGATTGAAGTTGCAGTCCCGTTGATGGGAATCGACGCGAGGGCCTAGGCTCTCCAAATGGGCCGCCTCAGTCCGAGGTTCCCCAATCTATCAGCTTTTTTGGGACATCGTTGAGAACCTGATCCAGAGCTTTCTGTAGTTTCTTGCGGGCCTGCTCGCCTTCGGGTCCTGTGACCGGGTGTTGCTCTAACCAGTCGTTCGGTACATTGTAGAGCGAGCCATCGGCGTAGAGCTTCCATTCGGCGTCCCGGGCAAAGCAGCGAAACGGGGCGTCGGAGGCTCCATGAACGGAATAGGATTGGAATAGCCAGGAACGCCCGTTGCTGGCATCCCCTTTCAGCAAGGGAAGAAAGCTGTTTCCATCGGTCGCATGCGTTACCTTTGAGCCGGTTAGTTCGGCGATGGTAGGAAGGAAATCTGCAAATCCGACCAGCGAAGGGATAAGCGTGCGAGGCTGTATCGTTCCCGGCCAATTAGCAATTAAGGGTGCGCGGTTTCCGTCATCGATCATCTTACCTTTGCCACCGCGAATCTCTCCACGACCTGGAAAAGGAGATGTTATCTGGCCCGGCGTTCCATTGTCTCCGGTAAAGAGGATCAGGGTGTCTTCGCGGAGGTTTACTTTTTCGAGCTTGGCCGTGATTTTCCCGACCATCTTATCCATGTAGTGGACCATGTCTCTGTAGCGATCGCCGTTGCTTCGATTGGAAGCTTTCTTTTCCCAGTCTGGACTGTTGGGGGTGGGATCGAAGGGGGCGTGGACCAACATCATCGCGTAGTAGACAAGAAAGGGCTCATCTTTCTTTCGTTCAATGAAATCGCATAAAAAATCGGTTGCTATATCAGGCCCATATTTTCCTTTCGTATCTGTTAATAGATTACCGTTTTCGAACAGCTTGGGCGACTTGTAGCGGGAGCCTTTTCTCGTGAAGGGCTCTGGCAGAGGTTCGGGGACTCTACCATCGGCTCCTCGAAGCAAGTGTTCCGAAAAGTGCCACGCGCAGTACTCGTCGAATCCGGCTCGTTCCGGCCCTGTCAGGTCTCCCGCCGAGAGCTGCCACTTGCCTGCGACCGCGGTGGCATATCCGTTCTGCTTCGCCACTTGGGCAAAGGTGGTGTCTTCAAAGGGGTAAGTGGCAAATCCATCATGATTTCGGAAATTGTATTTCCCGCTCATGATTTTCACACGCGATGGCGTGCAGATGGGCTGTGAATAGGCCTGGGTGAAAAGCGCCCCTTCAGATGCGAGCGCATCCAGGTGGGGTGTTTGATAGAATTCACTACCATAGGCGCTAAGACACTCAAATCCAATGTCATCGGCCATGATAACTACGATGTTGGGCTTATCCTCCGCGCACAGCTTCAGGAACGTCAACCCGCTCAGGACAATCAATACATGCCTCAGTCGCATAACAAATTTGAATTTTAGTTTAGCGGAACGAGCAGCCTATTCTGGTCGCCAACGAGCAGGTCCTTGAAGGCGGGGCAATGAAACAAACTCGATGCCCATTTCGTTTGCGCTTTTTCGCAGCGCAGTAGCGGCGGCGATTCCGCGACTTTCTGCAGCAAGTATGATGGAGCCGATACGCGGAAATTCTTCGAACGCTAGAACCGCGGCATCCCAAGCATCTGGATACTTTTCCCGGAAGTCCTTGGCTGATCCGGCAGCAAGCGCCAGGTAGACCGACCTGGCCCTATCCTCCTTGCTTCCGGGACTTGTCAAGAGTCGATCAATTTCAAACGTCAGTGGTAGTTGCATCCATTCCCTTTGTTTTTCGATTGGGTATAGGGGAAGACTGTTTTCAGGAGACTGGCCCTCGAAAATATAAGTAGGGCCTTGAGAACCCGTTTCGACAACGGCCTCTCCTTCCTCCACGAGCGTCTTCACGGCGAGCTGAGTCAGACGATCGGCAAAGCCAGTAAGAGTCTCGTTCAAAGGCATGTTGAGCCGGGTGATATTATAGTAGACGTCTTTCACTTTCCACCCTTGATCCTCCATCCACTGGTAGCCTTTCATTGTGCCCAAGATTGTCCCTACAGAAGCAGCTGAGTTGTCGGCGTCCCATCCAAAATTAAATGCCAAGCGAAGGGATTCAGCAAGGTCCCCTTTGCCGTAGAGCAGAGCGGCCACGGTCGCTGCTCCGTTTAGCTCGTAGCCATTGCGATCACGAAGTTCCCCATTGTGCTTCGAGTAGCGTTCCTTCAATAGGCGACGCATTTGTCGCCAATCGGTTGGATTCTCTGCCACCATCTTCCGTGTCGTTTGAATGACCTCGTAAAAGCTCGACGTCGGGTCAATCGATTCGAGGCCCAGATCCAGCAAATAATCTACGTCTGTCTCAAAAAACGCCATGGCGTATATGGCAGTGAAGAACTGGGTCATCTGAGCAGGTTCACCATCGATACACACGGTTGTATAATGTAACCCGATACGCCCGGCGGTTTTTGGAAGTCCAGGAGCGATCATACCGAAGCTCTCGGACAGGAAGTGACCCGCAATGTTAAAGTCGGCAAAAGGATTTAGTACCCGGTTTCCTGTAAGCGGCGGCTTGATACCGATTTCCATGAGCCGTTTGGAATAGCCGGTAGCAAAGAATGAGCGGTCCACGATGCGCTCTTTCCAAAGCTTCATAATGTGTTCGGGGGGCAGGAACAAGTTATCGGATTCCTGCATCGCATAGACGTAGATCCATTCGATATCGGTATCATCGTTGGTCCACGCACCGTCAGAAAGGTCCGGTGTGTAGCTTTCGACCGAACCCGGTTCATGAATATACGCCATCTCATGCACGAGCCCATTGAGATTGCCAAAAAGTTGACCGACTAGCCCCCCTTTCATTTGGTCCGCTAGTTGAGCGTGTGTAATTCTTAGCGTATTTTGTCCCTCGCTTGAATGGGCGGTTAAACTGGCGAATAATATAGCCTGAATGATGCTCACGGCCGTGTTAGTAGTTAATCGGGGTGTTAGATTCATGACTGATTAAGAGCTTATAGATCGTACGGAACGCTCGGACTTTCATTTTCTAGTTAAGAAGCCCAGCATTTTCTAGAAAGTCCGGATGGTGCACAAAGTAGACCAGAAATGGGATCTCAAAACAGTTAATGTACCCATGAAGCGCCGCTTTAGCGCAATGAGATTCCGAGTATTTTTCACGAATGCGTAGCGAGGCTAGCTCCTGACAGCTACAGCAATGCTATCTCTTCGCTATTGTTGATTGTTTGATCCTCGCTCGAAACGCTCGTGGGATCGTGGATCCGATCAAAACCAACCTTTAGCCTCCCCTCCGTATCAAATCGGAACCATTGAATTTCCCATCAACCCGATGAAGACGAGCTTCAGGACTTCTGGGAGCTCGAGTATTTCCAGGGTCTGACATCATCCGAAGGAGGCTTAGGCAACTACGATGGGGTCTCGAATACTGATTTCGAGGAGTCTATTGTCGACACCGATCCAACCGATCCTCGCTCGAATTTCAGTTCCTCTTCGACCAAGGCGGAAGAAGGCTATCTTGAAATCGTTTTCAACGGGCCGGACGGACCTATACTCTGAAAGT